>NZ_CP043042.1:2400000-3600000 GCF_008122265.1 Marinobacter fonticola | reverse complement strand
TACTCCGCGCCGTTCATGCTCGGATAAATGACATTGCAAAACGCCTTGCCGAGGTCGCCGATACGCACAACCAGTATCTGAAAGAGCTGGGGCTGCCGCCTGTGCAGTTGAGAGCAAAAAGTGTATTGGTGAAAAAATCCATGCGAGGTGCTGCACAAGTGCTACGGCATCGGTGTCTTCCGAAGCCCCCTTCTTTCCCTTCCCCGCATTGGTTAAAATCCGCTCCGTTTCCGGTACTCACCGGCGTTTTAAAAACCATGCTCCGGATTTACGGTCCGGCCCGCAGGAGACATTCAATGAACGATATTGTGGTATGCGCGCTGTATAAGTTCACCGCGCTCGACGATTACGAGCGTTTGCGCGAGCCGTTGCTGGCACTGCTGGCTGAGCGGGACGTTCGCGGCACCCTGTTGCTGGCGCATGAAGGCATCAACGGCACGATTGCCGGTTCCCGCGAAGGGGTCGACGCGATCAAGGCGTGGCTTGCCGAAGACGCGCGTTTCGAGGGCGTGGATTTCAAGGAATCCTTTGTCGATGTCCAGCCGTTCAAACGCACCAAGGTCAAGCTCAAGAAAGAGATCGTGACGATGGGTGTGGAAACGGTCGACCCGCGCCGTACGGTCGGCACCTATATCGAACCCAGGGACTGGAATCAGCTGATTTCCGATCCCGATGTACTGCTCATCGACACGCGTAACCAATACGAAGTCGAGGTTGGCACCTTCCGCAATGCGGTTAACCCGGCTACCGAAACCTTCCGCGAATTTCCGGACTACGTGGAAAAGCACTTGGATCCGTCCCGCCACCGCAAGGTTGCCATGTTCTGTACCGGCGGTATTCGTTGCGAAAAATCAACGGCCTACCTCAAGGAGCAGGGCTTCGACGAGGTTTATCACCTCAAGGGAGGCATCCTTAGATACCTCGAGGACGTACCCCAGGACGAGAGTCTTTGGGAAGGCGAATGTTTTGTGTTCGATGACCGGGTAACGGTCAACCACAAACTGGAGCGTGGCGGCTACGATCAGTGTCATGCCTGCCGCCGTCCCATTACAGAAATGGATAAGCAGCGGGCGGAGTATGAACAGGGCGTAAGCTGCCATCAGTGTATCGATGAGCTTTCACCGGAACAAAAAGCCCGATTTGCCGAGCGCGAAAAGCAAATACGTTTGGCCGAAGCCCGTGGCGAAACTCACGTCGGTGGCGAGGCTGCGAGCGTCATTGCCCAGCGCAAACGGGCTAAGCAGACCGCCCGCGCCCGTCAAACTGAGCGGAGCCGCCTGGGGGAAAACCGGTAGCGTCGTTACAGCTGTGCAAAAAAACGGTAAGAAACGGCGCTAACAACCTGCTCAGATTCGCTGCCTGTCTGGAATAACGACCTTTTTTGTTATGCACCGATCGTGTTGTATGGGCGCGGTTGGTGCATATCGTTGTATAGGATTTAAGGAGTAGGCATGCGAGTAAGAAGTTCGTTTGTTTGGGCCGCAGCATTGGTGACGCCACTGGCCATGGCACAGGATGCGGGCGATGAATGGGAAGGTGAGGGCGAGCTAGGCTTGCTGATCACCCAGGGCAATACCGAAGAAACCAACTTCAACGTCCGGCTTGCGGTAAAGCATGAAGTAGAAACCTGGCGCAACACGGCTATGGTGCGGTCGCTTTACTCCGAAGGGGAAGATCCCGATACCGGCGAAGAAGAGGCGACAGCGGAGAAATATCAGGCCGAGGCCGAAACCAACTATAAGTTCGATCCGACGCAGTTCTTGTTCTTGCGGGGCGCTTATGAAAACGATCGATTCGCCGCCTACGATTTCCAGTCATCCAGCACGGCCGGTTATGGTAATCGTGTATGGGAAGACGGCGAGCGTTCCTACCTGGATCTGAAGGCGGGTGCCGGTTATCGCTTTAACAAACTGGAAGAGCCCAACGACGACGGTGAAGATGCCGAGGATGGCGCCGTATTGCGCTTCGCCGGGGCCTTCCACTACGCGTTGTCGCCTAACGCGGTGTTCATTCAGGAAGTGGGTTCGGAAGTGGGTCTGGAAGATGACAATACGATCACCGAATCATTGACGGCCGTTCAGGCCGACATCATTGGCAACCTGTCGATGAAGGTCGCCTATCGCCTCAAGCACAATTCAAACGCGCCTTCCGAAGCCGAAAGTACCGATACCGAAACCTCCCTCACGGTGCTCTACGGTTTCTGATTATCCATCTCCTGACCCCAGGCGGGCGCTTAGGTCCGCCTTTATCGACTCCCCGTCTGTCGCCGTTTGTCTTTCTTCCGTTCGGATTGAATATGCTGGTTCAGTTCCCATCAAACGCGGTTACGTAAGCCCAGGTCTTCCGGGTAGGGGCTGAGGTAATCCTGACGGGCAAGATAATCGACCGGCTCGCGGCGCTGCGCCATGCGTAGTAGCGTCATGGGCACCACGAGCGGTACTTCCTCACGCAGGTAGGCTTCGATTTGCTCGCCGATGACCTGCCGGTCCGAGGCCGAGAGGCTCTCGCGCAGAAACCCCATCATGTGCTGCATGACATTGGCGTGGGCGCCCCGGTGGATTTTCTGACTCATCGCCTCCATGAATAAACGAATATAGCGGTTCGCCACGGTTTCGATGGGCTCGGATTTCTGATCGGCGACCTGACGGCCCAGAATGCGGTAGGTTTTCTCGCAATGAGCCATCAGCTGGAATTTGTGGCGGGTATGGAATGCGACCAGAGCCGAGCGGCTGAGCCCTTCGTCCTGCATGCGCATCCAATCATCGTAAGCGTAAACGCGCTCGATAAAGTTCTCTCGTAGATGGCTGTCATTGAGGCGGCCTTCTTCCTCTACCGGTAGTAGTGGATAAGCCTGCATCAGCGCATCGGCAAACAGCCCGCGGCCCTCCCGGTGAATCACGCGGCCTTTCTCATTGTGGACTTTGATGCGCTCCATGCCGCAGCTGGGTGATTTGGCCATGAGAATGTAGCCGCGCAAATCGGCAAGTTGAGGGAGCCTGGATTCGATCCAGTCGCGCATGGTATCCGTATGGTCGGCGTCGCCCTTTGACTCCGTCAACCGCAAGCCATTATCCAGTTCGCGCAGGTGGATGGTCGGGCGCGGTACGCCCAGACCGGCTTCGAGTTCCGGACAGATCGAGCGGAACTCGAAATAGCGTGAAAGTACACCGGTGCAAAACCGTGAATGCTTGTGACCGCCGTCGTGGCGGACGGGATTGCCCAGTAGGCAGGCGCTGATGCCAACGGGGATGTTGCTCATGACGGACGCTTCCTGTCTGGCTCTTGCTCGGTTTAAAGATTGCGTTTGAAGCGTTTTACGTTTGGAAATTGAAATCCGATCTAATCGGCTTCTGGTTGCGGGACCGTTTTACCCGACTGTTTGTGGTATCCCGCCAAAACCATACCGTAAATACCTTCCATATCCCGGGCGAAACTGTCGATGGAATAGCCTTTGGCAAAATCCAGCGCATTGTCTGCCAACTGCCGGTGAAGCGTCTCGTCGTCCATCAGCTTCAGCACGGCCTCACTCCAGCGTTCACGATTTTCCGGCGTCTTGAAGCCGTTGTAGCCGTCGCGCACGACATCGTCAATGCCGGACGAGCGCACTGCGACAACCGGCAGGCTTGCCGCCATGGCTTCGAGAATCACCATGCCCTGGGTTTCCGACACCGATGCAAACAGGAAGGTATCTCCCAGACGATAGTAGAGGGCCATGTCCTCCGGCGGGACAGAGCCCAAGAGAATGAAATTGTTCTGCAGACCGTGTTCATTGATTTTTTGCTGCAGCCGCTCGCGCTCGTGGCCGTCACCGATCATCAAGAAGCGAAAGGGTTTGCGGGCAGCGTTCTTGAGACCGGCGATAGCCTCGACCATGAAGTCGATGTTCTTCTCGGTCGACAGCCGCGAAACGCTGATGAACACATGTTCGTCTGACCCGATGCCGAGCTCTTTGCGCAAGGCCATGATCTGTTCGTCCGTGACTTGTTGGAACGCATCGAACTCAATTCCGGTCGGCTGAACGAAGGCCATGGTTTTTACCCCGATCATCCGCAGATATTCCTCGGCCGAGTAGGTGGGGATGATCACGCCGTCGCACTTGTTGGCAAACCGCTTGATCAGCGCGTGGGAGATCAGGTTGCGAAAGATGAGCCCCGGCAGGGGAACGAAATGGGCGTAGTGTTCCAGCCGGGTGTGGTAGGTATAGATCGCCGGCACCTTTAAGCGGCGCGCCATCCAGAGCCCTAGCGATCCCAGCCAGATGGGGTGATGCACGTGGATGACGTCCGGACGGAACGCGCGGATTCTACGCCGGATACGTGTGACGAAGATGTTGGCCAGACGGAACTCGCGTTGAGCGCCCATGCTGATCAGTGACGGCACCCGCAGGACGTTGGTTTCTTCTGGCGCCTGATCGCGGTAGCTGGGCGCCACCACCTTTACCTCATGCTTTAGGGCGGTGAGTCCCCGCCGCAATCGCTCGATAGACAACGGTACGCCGCCGATGAATGGCAGGTAGTTGTTGGTGAACATGGCAACCCGCAGGGTCTTGCCGCGCCAGGGCGTGGGATCGAGGTCGAAATCCGGATAGTAGTTCTTATCGACGAAAATCGCCGAGTAGAGCTTGATGATGATCAGGCCCAGCACGCACACCATCAGAAGAAAATTGACGTAGCCCACGTAGAACAGCGAGTGAATGAAGAACCAGAAGCTCTCTAGCTGCTTGAAGACCGGATGCTGGCCGATATTCAAGCGCTTTAGGCTGGTCTCGATATGGTCTGCACTCACGTCGACCCGGACGAAATGGTAGAAGCTGGTCTCGTTGTTCAGCACCAGTCCGCCGGCGCCGCCGGTGGCAACATAGAGCGTGGGGCCGTGACGCTGCTCGGAGAATAACGGCAGATTCGCCGAAAACACCGCATCCACATTGTGCTGGCGGAACAGCTTGACCAAGGCGTCGCGGAACTTGAAGTTGTTCAGGTACTCGTCTTCGTTGTCGAACAGGGTTTCCTGGTGGATCTTCTGCAGCGGGTCGGCAATGAACGCGAAGCGGTGCTTGCTTTCGTCCTGGCTCAGCAGATCGCTGAGCCAGCGCAATTGCCAACGGTAGGGGGTTTTACCGGTGGAATCGAGGAAGATGAATAGGCTGTTGCCGGTGCGGAACGAATAGAAGTACGGCCCGAAATGCTCGTAGAAGCGGAAGCTGCCGAAGTTGCTGAACTCATTATCGCCGAAGGTCAGCAAGTACGGCATGTTCAACTGGTTCAGGGTGCGGTAAATCGCCCGGTATTTGTCTTCGCCACCACTGCTGACCGCATTGCCCGCCGAGATGACAAAATCCAGGTTGGTGTTGTTGAGCATGGGGATAATCTTGCGCTCGAACACACCGACCGAGTTATTGATGTTGCCCACCACCGCGAAGCTGAACTCACTGGTGTCGTCCAGGTCGGCATGCAGCCGGTCGATCTGCTCGGTGTGGACCGCCTCGTAATCGGGCTCGAAGTAGTCGAGGTAGATCTTGTAACCCACCAGTAGAATGATCGCGAGCAGGCAAAGGTAGAACAACAGCTTGAGCGGTTTACGTCGGATCATCACGTGTCCCTGTGACTGACGGCCGGGTCTCCGCTTTGGCCCGGCGTCGGCCCGAGGACAGTTCTACCTGCATCAGTATCAGCCCAATGAACATGCCCAGGTATATCGTCAGGAAGCGCCAGGTCAGGGTGACCAGTACTAAGTGCCCGGGTGCCAGCATACTGCGGAAGAAGGTGCCGAATACCCCCTCCGAAATGCCGGAAGCGCCCGGTGTTGGGGCAAAGTACATCACAAACGTGGTCACAAAAAGAAGCCCCAGCGTGGAGATGTAGTCCACGTCGTAACCCAGCGCGACCATGATTACGGCTGGAAAACTGAACAAGCTGACCAGAAATACCAACGTAAACAGGATCGATAGGAGAACGAAACGGCGAGGCCCCCGGACATAAATCATGAAGCTGCGGGAGAATCGGGTCATCTCCCGCATCATGCGGTATTGCCAGCGGGAATGGCGCCGGGGGCTTAGCAGGTGAAACCGTCGCAACGTGCGCAACAGCCGGCTCAATAGCAGTATCAGCCAGCGGGTACGGAGCAGAACCACGGCGAAAAAACCCAGATAAAGCACGATGAACAGCGCCAGCAGTCCTGCGATGCGATCCAGAATGGCCATCCCCTGCAAGGCATCGAGCCAGAGCAGGCAGGCCGGTGTCACGGTAAAAATAAAGGCAATCGCAAGCACTGTACGAATGGTGGTCGCCGCCGTTGCGGTGCCGAGGCGCACCCCATGCCGGCGCAGGTACCAAATTTGCGCGACACCGCCGCCGGTCGCCATGGGTGTGACGTTGGAAAAGAAAATATTGATGAAGACCAGCCGGAAAATGTGTTTGAACGGCAGGCAATGGCCCAAGGCTCTAAGGGTGTAATGCAGGCGCAGCCCGTCAGACACGAAATAGACGCCCAGCAGAATGACGGCGCAGAGGATAAACCAGGGATTCAGTAGCCGCTCGTCGAACTGGAAGTTGCGTCCAGCGAACTGGGTGTAAATGGTCCAGGTGCCGGCACCACTAAAGAGCAGGAAAAGAACTATGAAGCCAACCAAGCGCCAACCGGACGTATCGGGCTGTTGTTGTCTAGGCTGATTATGACCGGCCATCAGGGGCTCTCGTTCGGGTTGCTGCGGCAGTGTACTGTGAATACAGGGGGCATTGGCAAGTGGCGGCCCAGGCAAATAGCGCGTTACCCGGGATCATGGGGTTACAAAATCGTCAGGTATTGTGGCTCCCCCCTTGCATAGGTTCAGTCTGCATATCTGCATAAAAGCAATCAGGCACGGTGGCTACCACCCAGGAGAAACAACACGCCCGTTGGGCGACACGCATGGAGAAAGCCCATGGCACGGCTGGTCATTTTTACCGACCTGGACGGCACACTGCTCGACCATCATACCTATTCCGCGGAACCGGCGCGCCCGGTATGGAACGCAGCCTTTGCAGCCGGCGTTCCTATTATCTTCAATACCAGTAAGACCCGGGTAGAAGTAGAGCACCTGCAGGAGAAGCTGGGCATCCGGCAACCTTTCATCGTCGAAAACGGGGCCGCCGTCTGGTTTCCACCGGATACGACCTTACCCCTGCCGCCGGATGCCCGCGCCCAGGACGGTTACTTTTGCAAATCGCTGTCCGTTCCGCGGGTCGAGATTCTTGAACACCTTTATGCGCTGCGTCAGCGTTACCGTTTTCGGGGACTGTCGGAAATGGGCCTGGCAGAGCTTGTGGAACGTACGGGGCTGGAACGCCGCCAGGCTCAGCTTGCGTCCCAGCGGGAGTTCAGCGAGCCGCTGGTCTGGCAAGACTCCGATGATGCACTAAAACAGTGCGCATCTGATCTGGCACGGCATAATTTGCGATTATTGCGGGGCGGTCGTTTCCATCATGTTATTGGCACCTGCGATAAGGGGCAGGCGATGAGCTGGCTTCTCGCCGTCTACCAAAATGCATTTGAGGGCGCGATGACATCGGTGGCGCTGGGCGATGGCGAGAACGATGTGGATATGCTGTCGGCCTCGGATATCCCGGTTCTGGTGCGCTCGCCGGTCAATGCACCACCGGTGATCCCGGGTCGGCCCGATGTGTGCATTACATCTTCCTGTGGTCCCGAAGGCTGGGCGGAGGCGGTGTCTTCCATCCTCAGCCGAGAGGGCATTACCGCAGCCCCCGAACAACCCTGATGCAACGCCTGGGGCGCTTCGACGAGAGGAAAACGCAATGGGTGATTTCTACCAGAACGGCATTGTAACGACGCTCCATAACCTGTCACGCCGTCCCCTTGAGGACCTTGAAGCCGAGTTGGTCCGCTTCTCCAAATCAAGACCGATGGCCCTGATCCTGCCGTGCCTGTATTCGGAACTGGAAACCGAGGCGATGCCTCGCATTCTCGAACACCTCAAACAGGTGCCGTATCTGAGTGAAATCGTCATCGGGCTGGACCGGGCCACCGAATCCCAGTACCACCATGCGCTCGAATTTTTCTCGGCGTTACCCCAGCGCCATCGTGTGCTGTGGAACGACGGGCCGCGCCTGCGCCAGATCGACCGTGAATTGAAGGGAGAGGAGCTGGCACCCACCGAACCCGGTAAGGGCCGTAATGTCTGGTTCTGCATGGGCTACGTGCTGGCTTCCGGGCGCGCCGAGTCCATTGCCCTGCACGACTGCGATATCGTCACCTACGATAGGGAGCTACTGGCCCGGCTGATTTACCCGGTCGCCAATCCCAACTTCAACTATGAGTTCTGTAAGGGCTTCTATGCCCGGGTGGCTAACGGCAAGCTCAACGGCCGGGTTAGTCGATTGCTGGTCACTCCGTTATTGCGGGCGTTGAAAAAAACATTGGGAAACCTCGACTATCTCGAATACCTGGATAGCTACCGGTATCCGCTGTCCGGTGAGTTTTCCTTCCGCAAGGATGTGATGACCGATATCCGCATACCCAGTGATTGGGGACTGGAAATCGGTGTGTTGAGCGAGATGAAACGCAACTACAGCACCAACCGGTTATGTCAGGTCGATATCGCCGATTGCTACGATCACAAACACCAGAATCTGTCGCCGGACGACGACAGCGGCGGGCTGTCCAAGATGTCCATCGATATTGCCAAAGCGATATTTCGCAAGCTGGCCACCAACGGCATCATTTTCAATCACGAATCGTTCCGCACCATCAAGGCGACCTATTTCCGCGTCGCCCTGGATTTTGTCGAAACCTATCGCAACGATGCGGAAATCAACGGGCTGAAGTTCGACGTGCATCAGGAAGAGCAGGCCGTGGAGCTGTTTGCCCGCAATATCATGAAAGCCGGTGTCTATTTCCTGGAAAATCCCATGGAAGCGCCGTTTATCTCCTCCTGGAGCCGCGTTGCCAGTGCGTTCCCTGGCGTCATGCAACAGCTGCACGACGCCGTGGAGGATGATCTGATAGACCATAGGCCGCGAGCGGCTGACACGCACTCGCAATGATGGCGGCCAGTGAACGACCAACGCTGTAGAACGCTGTAGAACGCTGTAGAGGGCATCCACGTTATGTCAGACCCAGAGGGACTACCATCGCTGGAACAACGCGTGAAAGCGCACTTGCACTGCCTTTACCCCCATGAGGATATCCCGGCGCTGTCCCGGCGTTGCCTGGACGCCTTCGGGCAGGCGCCGGATTCGCCGACGCCGTCGTCCCATCGCAATAACTGGAGCGCCGGCAGCGCCATGCTGATCACGTACGGTGATACGGTCAGGCGGGACAACGAGGCGCCGCTGCATACGCTCACCGAGTTCTGCAAAGCCCACTTCACCGGCATGATCTCTACGGTCCATGTGCTGCCATTCTTTCCGTACAGCTCCGACGACGGCTTTGCGGTAATGGATTACACCACGGTCAATCCGTCGCTGGGGCAATGGGAGGACCTCACCGAGCTGTCCCGTCATTTCATGGTGATGACGGATTTGGTGATCAACCATTGCTCCAGTCGCAGCCTCTGGTTCGAGAACTTCAAGGCTTGCCGGGAGCCGGGCCGGCGCTATTTCATCGAGGTGTCGCCGGATGAGGATGTCCGTGCGGTGGTCCGGCCGCGAACGTCGCCCTTGCTAAGGGCGGTGGAAACCGTCGAGGGAGAAAAGCATGTCTGGTGCACCTTCAGCCACGACCAGGTGGATCTGGATTTTTCCAACCCCGACGTGCTGCTGGAGTTTATTGGGATCATGAAGCTGTATATGGATCGCGGTATGCGCTGGTTCCGGCTCGACGCGGTCGCTTTCCTGTGGAAAGTGTTGGGCACACCGAGCATCAACCTGCCGGAAACTCACGAGATCATCCGGTTGCTGCGCCTGCTGATCGAGCACCGCGATCCCGAAGCGGTGGTCATCACCGAGACCAATATTCCCAACCAGGAAAACCTGACCTACTTCGGCAATGCCAACGAAGCCCACATGATCTACAACTTCTCGTTGCCGCCGTTACTGCTGCACGCGATGATCAGTGGCAATTGCCAACACCTCAAGCACTGGCTGATGACCATGCCGCCGGCTCAGCAGGGCACGGCCTACCTGAATTTCATTGCCTCTCACGACGGTATCGGCTTGCGCCCGGTCGAGGGCCTGCTCACCGACGAGGAACTGGACCGGATGATCGCGACGCTGGTGGCTTCGGGCGCGCGGATCAGCAGCCGTACCGGTCTCACCGGCGAGGTGCGGCCTTACGAGATCAACATCAGCCTATGGAACGCCATGGCGCGCACGGAAGCCTCCGGCGACCAGGATGGGCTGCAGTTTGCCCGCTTTATCTGCGCCCATGCGGTCATGATGGCGCTGGAAGGGGTGCCGGCGTTCTACATTCATAGCCTGCTGGCCACCGAAAACGACGAGGCCCGGGTCGAACACACCGGCGTCAACCGCTCCATCAACCGGCATGTGTGGAATGCCGACGAGCTGGACGAATTACTGGAGACGGAAACCCATCACCGGGACGTCTTCACCGCATTGCGCCGGCTGCTGGCCATTCGCACCAAGCAGTCCGCTTTCCACCCCAACGCGACTCAGTACACGCTGCACCTGGGCGATGGTCTGTTTGCCTTCTGGCGACAGAGTATCGACCGCCGTCAAAGCGTTTTCGCGATCCACAACATCAGTGGACAGGCGCAGGTCTTCAACCTGTCGGAACTGAATCTGATCATGACCGACGAGTGGACCGACCTGGTCAGTGGACAGACCTTCGAGGACCGGATGAAGCCGGTGACGTTGAAGCCTTATGCGTTTATCTGGCTGAGTAACCGGCGGTGAGATAGGGTTTTGCGGAGAGGGCGTCGTAACAATGTAGCCGGCGCTTCAGCGTCGGAGCAGGCCGCCGGCCTGCCGGGGTTAACCCGGGGCCCTGATGGGCCCTCCGAAGATGAATCTTCGGCTACATTTATGCGTAGTCCAGCTTCGTCGGCTGATGACTCAATGCCCGTACACCAACATGTTGGTGTTGCTGATCACAAAGTCCTCGAACTGCACGGAACCGATACTGGTGCCGCCGACCTTGAATACCGGCATGTCGATATCGGCGCGGAATTCGACATCGTGAATGGATAACCCTTCTTTGCCGGAATCGGCTCCGGTCCCGTTGGACAGCTTGGCCGTCGCGCTGGCCATGCCGAAGTGACCCAAAGTGTCTTCACCCCAGCGATTGTGGATGGCGAGGCCTTCGATACCGACACCGGCAAAACTGAACAGCAGGATGACGTTGCCCACGTCCCAGTCCAAGGAGCCGCCGGCGATTTCGAAGTGTGTATCGAACTGCAACTCGGAGCTGGATACGGTGTTGCCGTTGGCCAGGGTGCGGGTGGCGTCGCCCGCGTTGCGCACGACAATGTCGGTGGGCCCCAGGTAGCCTTCGAGCTGGATGTTGGAGAATAGGGTGGCGCTGTCTTCCGGTCCTTCAGCGCGGACCTCGCCGATAGCGAGGCGAAAGTCGACGGCTTGCAGGTAGTCCCGCATCGACGTCGGGTCGCCGGCATTCGTTGGGCCGATGTGAATCACGGCATCGCCACTATTGAACTGTTTGCCGAAGCTGCCGCCCACGGCGTATTTGTCCAGGGCGTCGGTCACATCCGGATCGGAGCGGGAGATCAGCCCGGCATTCGCGCGACGGGCAATCTCGGAGAAGCCGTGTTCCAGTACTTCGCCATCGCCAGCCACATCGACGGTCACCTTCATGTTATCGAGGGCTGTTCCGTCCGGATCGGAAAGGGAGAGGTCATAAATGCTAACCGAACCCTCATCGATATAGGAGAAGCGGTCCAGGTCGATTCGGGTTTCCAGTTCGATGGTCACGCCGGCCTGGCCGGTCACCTGGCTCAGGCTTCGGTCATCGAGGGTCTGGATTTCTGCCGATGCCAACGGGGGTGCGAGGAGCAACGGCAGGCAAAAGGCTGTGCGCTGCAGTCCGGTCATCATGATGTCAGTCCTTGGTCGCGGCAAGGTGGTCATGCCGTCTTATCTTTTTGTTATAGCAACAAAATGTTGCGAGTTCCGTGTTGTGATGGGTCCGGTTCGGACTGCTGGGGCGAAGCGGATGACATGGAGTTACAGTAGTGGTTGGGAACGGCCGGGTCTGTGACCGAAGTCACGTCCGCGGTGAATGAGGAGAACGTGAGAAAAACGACTGGACCTTGGGGAACGACTAGTACTTGGCGACAATTAGTACTTGGCGACAATAGCGTCGAATTCGCCGGACTCGCGCATAGCTTGAAGCGTCTGGTTAAATCCCTCAACGAAAGGCGCCCACTCTGGCGCAAACATAAAGCGAAAGTCGGTTTCGTCAATGATCAAGGGCTCCACCTTGAACTTGTCATCCCAGCCATGGACCTGGATCAGCCAGCGACCACTGCGTAAGTCGCTCACCAGGCCGTCGAAGCGATCGGCGCTGTGCAGACGTTGAAACATGGATTGCGCATCCGGCACATTTAAGCGGGTAATTTCCCCGGTGTCGAAGTACGGCTCCAGCGTGGGGTAATGGTAGCCGAAGCGCGCCAGTAGGGTCCCTCCAGCAAGGTCTTCGATTTCATTCACCTGCAACGGGTTGTCTGCCTGAGTGAAGATAACGTCCTGAACCTTGAGCACGCTGTCACTGAATACAAATTGCTCCGGCTGGGTGCTCCATTCAAGGGCGCGCATTGTTGCGTCCAGCTGGCCGGAGAGCAGAAAGTCGTCGACACGCTTGGTGGGGATTTCGCGAGCGTCCAACGCCAGATTATGGGCTTTGGCGATAGCGCTCATGACATCCCACATGATGCCCGAAACAGCCCCGCCTTCGTCGATGATGGTATAGGGTGGATAACCGCCGGTGGCAACGTTCAGCCGCAGGACCGAGTGATCATGGCCGGCTGTTTCGGGGAGGGTCTGCGCAGATAGCGTTGCTGACGTTGGCAATGCGAAAAAAAGCGTCAGCAACAACACAATGTGGCGCTGGATCATGGGGCGACGGTCTCGCTCTTATGTTTTCGTCATATTATTACCATAACAGCCTGACTGAAAGCTCCTTTTTGAAAACGTCTATTCTGTAAGTTATGTACTCCTTATGACGTGCGGGGCATCCATGAGGGGCACGGACGCGTATTGCCCAATAGGCATGCCTGCTTCATTGGGCGCTGGGCAAGACATGAACGGTGAGGGCGATAGAAACATGAAGTCCCGGAACAGCTTTTTACACTGGCTGGCTTTAACAGTAGTTGCTCTGATATTCGCTGTGGGTGCGCAAGCCGACGAGAAGAGCCACGAGGCCGTGCAAGCTGTTATCAATGCGCAGCTCGACGCGTTTGCCCAACGGAACGATGCGCTCGCCTTCAGTTACGCTTCCCCCGCTATTCAGCACGGGTTCTCCAATGCCGAGGCTTTTGGCGATATGGTGCGCAAGAAATATCCCGCCGTTTATGGCGCCTCGACCGTGCGCTTTCGCGAACAGGTCCCGCACCCGGGGTTTGTCGTGCAGAGAGTCCTGTTGGTGGGCCCCAAAGGCCTCTACTGGGACGCGTTCTACCGGATGGAGCAGCAGGACGGTGCGTGGCGTATCGGCGGTGTGGTCCTGAAGCCGCGTGAATTGGGTATCTAGCACTTTTGGGCATCTAGCACTTACAGGTGTTAAGCGACGCTAGCCACTCAGGACGTGAAGGCGTCCTCCGGTTTCAATGCCTGAAGAACCAACGCTTTCTGGTGCGACACAAAGTCTACGATCCGAGCCTCGGCTGCGTCCGCGTCCCGGGCCAGCACGGCCTGCATCAATTGCTCGAAAAATAACCCCGTTTGATCCAGATCCTGCCGATACCGGTCAGCACAGAAATAGTACGTCCGGCTCACCGCTGGCTTGAAGTTGGTCAGCGCTTCGGTGAGGTAGGGGTTGTTGACCACCGCGCAACAGACCGCCATCACGTCGAAGCTGGCCTGCACAACGGCAGAAATGTTCGGTGAATCCGCATGCGACTTGGACGTGGCCTTATGGACGACGGCCAACAACGATTCGCGATCCTTTTCCTGCCAACGTTCGCTGAGACGACGGGTTAGCATGATCAGCAGATGCATATAAACGTCGTAGAGTTCCGAGGTGAGGTCGGCGTCAAGCCGGCTGGCGCTTGCACCTTTACGCGGCGTGATGTCTATCAGATGCCAGCGCTCCAGCGTATAGAACGCCTCCTTCACCGAAGCGCGACTGACATTCAGCTCTGCCGCAATGGTTGCTTCCTGCAAGCGTTCGCCGGGCTTTATATCGCCGGTCATCAGGCGATCGGCCAGGTAATGGGCGATTTGCTCGGCCAGGGTATTAGGCGCCTGAAACTCCATGCTGTCCTTCCAAGTGGGTCCACGGGTCTGTGAGCGGTACGCCGACAAACCCTCATTAACCGAATAGCGCTCCCTTGCATGCGCCGGTCTTAACCGGAGCGCTTGTTCATCAAGGGCTTTCGAGCCGGCTCATAATAGCACAGCGTTTCAAGGTTAGCGGTCATTCACATCGGTCGCTTTCCGCAACCTTGAAGCGGGACCAGAACGCAAGTTGACGATTGTTGTATTGTAGGACAATATATCGAGAAGGTGTCATGCCTTTGATTGGGTTAGTCAAATAACTGGATTAGTCAAATAACAACGTCATTCCTACGAAACGAGGCCCTCATGAATTCACAGCACGCTATACAGCGCAGCGCGTCTACCCGTCGCCGCTTGTTGCTTCGTCTGAAGAAGTACAGCTTTCTGATCGCCATGCTGCCCCTGGCTCTGCCACCTCTGCTTTTAACTGCCGGCGAAGCCACCGGCCTGGTTAATCTGTTTGCCTGGGGCGTTCCGTTTGTGGTGTTCGGGATTATTCCGCTGCTCGACCGGGTGCTCGGACAGGACGCGCTGAATCCTGACGAGCAGGCGGATGTCCCTCACATGAATAACGAAGCGTTCTACCGTGTTATGACCTTGGGCTGGGTGGCCGCTTATGCGGCGATCCTGGTTTGGGGCATACAGCTGTTAGCCAGCGGTAGGTTCGATGCGTTCGGATCGGTGGGCTGGGTGGTTTCGATCGGCATCGTTGGCGGGCTAGGAATCAATGTCGCCCACGAGTTGATTCACAAGGACGGAAAGCTCGAACCCTGGGCGGGCGGCGCTCTATTGTCGCTGGTCTGCTACGGCGGCTTTAAGGTCGAGCATCTGCGGGGCCATCATGTTCATGTTTCCACGCCGGAGGACGCCTCGTCGTCCCGCTATAACCAGTCGCTCTACGACTTCCTGCCCAAGGCGTATGTGCGCAATTTTCTTAATGCCTGGCGGCTGGAAGCAGTACGCCTTAAGCGCAAGGGCCATTCGCCCTGGAGCTGGCGCAACGAGCTGATCTGGTGGTATAGCCTCTCGGCATTGGTGCTGCTGGGATTGACCGCCGGCTATGGGTGGTTGGGCGCGATCTACTTCCTGGGTCAGAGCTTTATTGCATTCACATTGCTGGAGATCGTCAATTACCTGGAGCATTACGGCCTGCATCGCCGCAAGCTGGACAACGGACGTTATGAACGGACCCTGCCGGAGCATAGCTGGAACTCCAACTACTTCCTGACCAACGTATTCCTATTCCACCTGCAGCGTCATAGCGATCATCACGCCTATGCCAAACGACGCTACCAGGTGCTGCGCCACCATGAGATTGCACCGCAACTGCCTGCCGGCTATGCCGCAATGGTGGTGCTGGCGTTATTCCCGCCGCTTTGGAGGAAGGTAATGAACCCGAGGGTGGAGGCTTATTACCAAGGGGAGGAGTACCAGTTGCTATAATAAGCGGCATTAAATTGGTAATGCACAACAGGTGCCGTCGATCTGTCCTGTTGTGCATTGAATGCCTTGCGATTCAGTGCCGGCGCCGGCGCAATGCCATGCCGGCAACTCCGGCAACTAAAAGCCCAAATGTCGCGGGCTCCGGGACTTCCACGGGTGGCGTAGAGCTGACGGATAGCGATCCGGCCCTGATGAAAGCCCCCGAATCAAAGATATGGTCTCCGCTATCGGCGATAGCCAATTTAAGCGAGTGCGTCCCTGCGGACAGGCCCAGAACCGAAGCGGTAAGGACGTCGGTAAAGCCGTCGTATTCGATGTCTAGAAAGGGTGGAGCGTTGTTATCGTTGAAGACGTCACAGTTGCTGGGGGGGACATCAGGATTGATGCGGCCACAGTTAACACTGTTAGCTGATATTGGTTCACCGCCGATAGTCGCGATGTTGATGCCATCCAGAAACACCGCAAAGTAGTCGGCCAAGAACGTATTGATTGAATCTGGGTAATCTTCAGAGGCAAACACATAGTCTAGAGAGAGGGTGCCGCCATTCGAGGTAAAGTCGAACTCCAGCACATTGGCATCGAAGGTCTCGATTTCCGCCAGCGTGTCCATCTGACTGTCACCCATCATCTCGACATCAGTGCTGAGATCAAAAAACTCGTTAGGGCCCAGGGCATTTTCGGCGAGTCCGGTAGTAAGAAGAATACCGCTGCCGATACCGATGACGCCACCTTGGGAAAACAGCCCAGCCTGGCCGTCCGCACCCACGTAATTAACAGTTCCCGGCTCAATGGTGACTCCAGAGCCAGCAATAGAGTTGGCGAGCGCAATGCCACTATTGGAGGGCGTAATGGCCAGTGCGAAAGCCTGGCTGCTGGCGAAGGCGAGGCTGCCAGCGACTAATAGCGTTTTGAGTCCGTTCATGTTCGGTTACCTTGTCTCGCTCTAAAAGTTTGTTTTTTCCCGGGCCGCGTAATCTCGGCAAACCGCTACCAGCAAGATTCAGACCGTAGTAATACAAAACAGGTAGTTAGCGGAGATAGACATGGTTTGATGTGAAATGTTGTAAAAACAACTGACGCTTTTTTAGGCACTTAATCAGAATAAACGGGGCCCATGTCAGCATAGACTGGACCCGATACTCGCAGGGGCCGGCGGCTCAGTCTTTGCCGCGCTCTTCCTGATCCTGTTCAAAGAGTTGACGTAGCTCGTCTGCAGCTTCCTTGGCGGACTGCAGAATCTTGGCGGGATCGTGGTGCATGCCGTGCTGACGGGCCAGGTTGCGCTCGTCGGCGTCCCGAAACAGGCCAATCAGCTCCCCGGCTTCTTGGCGCTCTTTACCTAGACCGACCAACATTTCCTCCGCCATGAACAGCGATGAATGATAGGTTTCCCGGACTAGCCAGCGCACGCCCGCGTCCATAAGAAGGTGGGCGTGCCGGCGGTTACGGGCACGGGCGAGGATGCGTACCTCGGGGAAATTCTGCCTGACCAGGCGCGCCGCCCGAACCGACGCGTCGATATCGTCGATGGCCAGAATGAACACCTTGGCGTCGGCCACCCGGGCCGCATTCAAGACATCGATCTGCGAGGCGTCGCCGTAATGAACCTTGTTGCCGAAACGGCGCACCACGTCCACCTGTTCCGGATTGACATCCAACGCAGTGAACGGGATTTTGAGCGAACCCAACACCCGCCCGCTGATCTGTCCGAAGCGGCCAAAGCCCGCAATGACCGCGCCGGTGCGGCCGTCATTGATTTCATCGAAGGGCTTTTTGTCGGAGGGCGCGAAGCGGACGACCAGCCGCTCGAACACAAAGAGAGCCAGCGGCGTCAGCACCATGGATATCGTAACGACAGCCACCAGTTGTTCGCGCAAGTCGCGCTCGATTAAATCCAGCTGGCCCGCCAGGGAAAAGATCACGAAGCCGAATTCACCGCCCTGACTCAACAGCAGCCCCAGATGCAGCGCACTGGCGCCACCCAGCTTGCCGCCCCAATGTCCGATGGACGCGATCAGCAGTGTCTTGATCAGCATCAGACCGGCTGCGCAAGCGAACAGGACAAGTGGATCCGACAGCACCCGGTTGAGGTTCAGCGTCATCCCCACCGAGATGAAGAACAGGCCGAGCAGCAGGCCCTTGAAGGGTTCGATATCCGCTTCAAGTTGGTGCCGGAATTCCGAATCGGCCAGCAATACACCGGCGACAAAAGCGCCCAGGGCCATGGATAGTCCCGCGATCTCCATCAAATAGGCGGTGCCGGAAACCACCAGCAGAGCCGCCGCAATCGAGACCTCCCGCACCCGGGCCGCGTGGATAAAACGTAGGCAGTGGCGTAACAGGTAGCGCCCGGCGATTATGATGGCGCCGAAGGTGAGCGCAATGCGCCCGGCATCCACCAGCATATCCTGCCAGGACATATCGTCCGCATTGCCACCACTGGCGAGAAACGGCAGGAAGGCCAGCATAGGCACCGCAGCCATATCCTGGAACAGCAAAATGGTAAAGGCCAGGCGACCATGGCCGGTGGCCAGTTCCTTCTTCTCGGCTAGAAGTTGGAGTACGAACGCCGTCGAGGACAAGGCCAGACCGCAACCCAGCACAATAGCCAGGGTCGTCGTTTGGCCGGCCATCAGTACCAGTCCGCCGATAACCGCCATGGCCGACAGCACCTGCAGCGACCCCAGCCCGAAAATGGGTTTTCGTAGCGCCCGCAAGCGCGAGAATTGCAGCTCCAACCCGATCACGAACATCAGCAACACAACGCCGGATTCGGAGAAATGCAGCATGTTGTCCGCGTCGCCCACCACGCCGAGGCCATAAGGACCTATCAGCATACCGGCGGCAATGTACCCGAGTAGCGCCCCCAGACCGGCCCGTTTGAAAAGGGGGACGGCGATGACAGCCACCAGGAAGAGAACGACAAGTTGACCGAGTGGGCTCATTCGAATCCTTATGCTGATGCACGGTGTTAAGAGGACGCCAGGCCAGGGTATGCCCGGATGTCGAACCGGCTATTGTCCATTAGTTTATGCGCTTTGGCGCATAGCGTGGCTTGAAAGTTCGATATAGACGCCCCATCGTGGTGATACGGAGTTGTTGGGTAAACCTATTCGTGTGCTTTGCCATGTGCTTTGCAGGAGCAGGTTGATTCAGCCATTTCGTACCCAACAGGGCTCCCCCTGCGATTTCCCATCCATTCCCTCGTGGTGTGCCGTTGCGCGCACCGACAGAAATAGCCCTACAGGAGAACAGGCATGTCCCCCCATTTTGAGGAAGCGCCCGGCCTTTCGGAGGAGATTGATCCGGCGACGGAAGGTTACGTTTTTAACCAAACCATGATGCGTATCAAAGACCCCGAGCGCAGTCTGGATTTCTATACGCGTGTGCTGGGTATGCGGTTGATTCGCAAGCTCGACTTCCCGGAAATGAAATTTACCCTCTATTTTTTGGGTTACCTGGATGATCGTCAGGCGGTCACGGTGCCGCCCGGTGACGCCCATCGCACTACGTATATCTTCGCTCGCGAGGCCATGCTCGAACTGACCCATAACTGGGGTACGGAAGATGATGCCGATTTCGAGTATCACAATGGCAATGACGAACCCCAGGGCTTTGGCCATATCGGTATTGCCGTGCCGGATGTCTATCAGGCGGCAGAGCGTTTCGAATCGCTGGGTGTGCCCTTCGTCAAACGCCCGGACGACGGCAAAATGAAAGGCTTGGCCTTTATCAAGGATCCGGACGGGTACTGGATCGAAATTCTCCAGCCGAACATGTTCGAGCGGCAGCGGAGAGCATCTGAGGCCTGATTGCGATAGAAACCGAAGGCCGGGATGCCCGGCCTCTTTTTTGGCGCCGCAGACGGTGTTCACTCGTCCGGCGTTGAACGCCCTTCGCCGCCATCCCCGGACGGCGACCCGCTCCGCGAAGCCACCAGGACCGACACCGTCAGCACGATCGCTCCCATCACCCCGAGCATCCCCAACGCTTCCCCTAGAATCATCCACGCCAACATGGCTGCAAATAGCGGCTCCAAGGTCACGATAATGCTCGACGTGGTTGCCGGCGTACTCTGCATACCTCGAAAGAAACACACGTAACCCACGCAGGTGGGCACGATGCCGATATAGCCGATCAGCAGCCAGGCTTTCAGATCCAGGTTTGCGAGCCCACTGAGCCCGCCACTGAACCCGGCGATGGGCGCAAGCACGATAGCGCCGGTCATGAAACACACGAAAGCCGTGGCATACACCGATGAGCCGCCAGACAGGTGCCGGCTGGTCAGCGTAAACCCGGCATAGATCGCCGCAGCCAATACGGCAATCAAC
Source organism: Marinobacter fonticola (assembly GCF_008122265.1). NCBI lineage: Bacteria > Pseudomonadati > Pseudomonadota > Gammaproteobacteria > Pseudomonadales > Marinobacteraceae > Marinobacter > Marinobacter fonticola. Next base: position 3,579,818 of record NZ_CP043042.1, on the reverse strand, counting down.
ACGCCGCTGACTCGGGCGGCATCCGGGCTGCGAATATCGGTCGACACCAGCATCAGCGTGCCGATGATGGCCGCGACCAACGCCAGCACCGTCGTACGGTTGGGCCGCTCTCCCAGCAAAGGCGCTGCCACTAAGGCGACCAGGACCGGTGACAGGCACAGGGCAATCAGCGTGGCGATACCGGCGCCGGTGAGGTCGACCGCCAGAAGGTAAGTCCCTTGGTAGCCGGCCTGGAAAAATCCCAGCACAACCAAGCCAAACAACACTCTTCGGTCTAACGGTACGCGCCGTTTACGTCCCTCGGTCAGCATCAGCAAAAAGAAGAACGGAAAGGCAATGCACAGTCGCAGGAAAGCCAGCACGATGGGCTCGAGGTGTGTTTCCGTGAACAGGGTCTTGGCGGCAATACTGGTGGTTGCCCAAAGAGCCGCGGCTGTAGCAATCAGCAGGGCTCCGCGAGCAGCCGCGGAACGTTGACTAAGAAATTTCATGATGGGTCTCGTGTCCGGTTAAAGAAAGAAAACGATAGAAAAACTGGAGAACCGGACAGGCGGGTGAATCGACGAATGCCTAGTGCACTGAGGCTCCATAGAGCCAGCATTTCGTCGGTAGGAAAACACCTCCGGTTCAGGACCGGACGGGGGGTGGTGTGCGTTTTCCGAAGATAAGCGTGTGTGTCGTCATGTTGGCGAGGTTAACGGGAAAGTCGAAAAGCGGCAACCTTCGAGAGTAGATGGGGTAGGAATTGAGCAATTTAGGAATTGAGCAATTAAAGGGGAGGGCAGGCCGAAAAAAAGGGAAGTCTCAATGAAAGGCGACCGGCGGGCACTCGGAGTGCCCGCCGGTCTGACGGAAGCTGGTGCGTCTCTACGACGTTATATTTTTACTGAACAGTGATCAGCTTCCGGTTCTGCTCCAAGGTGCGCGCGCCAATACCCGTCACCTTGCCCAGGTCCGCAGCGGAGACGAAGGGACCGTTAGCCTCGCGGAAGTCCACAATCGCTTGCGCCTTGACCTCGCCGATACCTTCGAGTTGCTCGGATAGGGTCTTCGCATCCGCTGTATTGATATTAACCTGAGCGGTAGTGGCTGCAACCGGTTCGGCGGGCACCGTGGCATCGGCCAGGGCGAAGCCGGAAGCCAGGGTGGCGATGACGAAGAACGCGCTAATTAGCATTTTCATGACATTATTCTCTGGTTGATTTTCTTTTGTGTCAGCGCAGGAATTCATCGCGACCACAACGGACCGCAGAAGGTCCTCCTGCAATGGAAAACACGTGCTGGGCAGACGTTCAGGTGTGCCGATGGCGTACTGGAAAGCGGATATAGGAAAAGTGGCAATGAGAAGAAGTAGCAATGAGAAGAATAAGGGGGAAAAGAGTAGAGGGTTAAAGTCACGGAGTGGGGCCCACAATCCTTGTGCGCCCGTTCCGTGGCTTTACCAGCCTTGTCCCTGAGGCCTGCATATCCCTATCTTGCCCTGTCCCTTAGGCGGATATTTCCCTATGTCGCCCGATCCTTCGGGCTGTCTTCCCTGATTGCCTGATCCTTCAAGCTGTTCGTCCCTGATCGCCCAATCCATCGAGCGATTTATTCCTCGGCGATTTCTGATCCTTCAGACGGCTCATCCCTGATCACCCGGTCCATTGGGTGAATGCTTCCCTATTATTGTGCCTGATCCGTCAGGCCGTTCCTCCCTGATCACCCGATCCTTCAGGTGAGTGCGTCCCTATCGTTGCCTGATCCTTCAGGCCAGCACGTCCTTGTCCTGCTTCCTTGCAGTTTTGCGTCCTTGCTGAAAACAAGTTTACTGGAATTCGGGGTTTGGCAAATCCGACATTCTCACTGCTGCGTGTGCGATATGGATTACAGGCACGTAATCATTTGGAAAGTTAATCTGTCAGTTTCAATGTCGGGCCAGAGGACTTGGACGTCTATCGCGACCAAAGCGCGCCATGCTTTGGGGACAGCGCCGGGCTATGGAAAAGAGTAAATGCTTGATGCTGGTGCATTAGTTCAGAAAGACAAGGCACCGAATGCGGGCTCTGTCACGGCGTGAGCGCTATTAAGGGGCGGCCTGACGTTGTGCGCCGATGTTGCCTCACCCCCGTTCCAACAGGTCCTGCGATCCCGGCCTCCGCTTGCCCCGCCATGGTGTGACAGAGCATTGCGCGATATTGGTGCGGCTATCCGTCTCATGTTTCAAGTTGGGGCCGTACGGGCGGTTTTTTTGTTCAATTGAAGCTCTGTTTAATTTATTACTATTTGTTTTTAAAGAAGAAAAACAGGTTTGGAATGGCGGATGCTCACCCGACTGTGCGTTTTGAAACACTGGAAACCAACCGTGACAGGAATAGGACGCACAACATGACTATTAAAAAACACCTCAAGGCTGGGGTCTCCGCACTGGCGCTCTCTCTTTCCCTTTCCGCGACAGCAACCGCCGCTGAAGACGATCCGATCAAGGTCGGTATCCTGCACTCGCTGTCCGGCACCATGGCCATCAGCGAATCCACCCTGAAAGACACCATGCTCATGCTGATCGAGAAGCAGAACGCCGAAGGCGGCGTTATGGGCCGTCAGCTCGAGCCGGTGGTGGTCGACCCGGCCTCCAACTGGCCGCTGTTCGCCGAGAAGGCCCGCGAACTGCTGGCGAAAGAAAAAGTCGATGTGATCTTCGGCAACTGGACTTCCGTTTCCCGCAAGTCGGTCCTGCCGGTCGTGGAAGAGCTGAACGGGCTGCTGTTCTACCCGGTCCAGTACGAAGGTGAAGAATCGTCCGAAAACGTGTTTTACACCGGCGCCGCGCCCAACCAGCAGGCGATTCCGGCAGTCGATTACCTGATGAACGAAATCGGCGTTAAGCGCTGGGTTCTTGCAGGCACTGACTACGTCTACCCGCGCACCACCAACAAGATCCTCGAGACCTACCTGAAGGATCACGGCGTGGCGCAGGAAGACATCATGATCAACTACACGCCGTTCGGGCACTCCAACTGGCAGTCCATCGTCTCCGACATCAAGAAGTTCGGCAGCGCCGGGAAGAAGACCGCCGTGGTCTCCACCATCAACGGCGACGCCAACGTGCCGTTCTACCGCGAACTGGCCAACCAGGGCATCGAAGCCTCCGACATCCCGGTCGTTGCCTTCTCCGTGGGTGAGCAGGAACTGTCCGGTATCTACACCGGCCCGCTGGTCGGTCACCTGGCGGCCTGGAACTACTTCATGAGCGTGGATGCCGACGCCAACTACGACTTCATCGACCAATGGGTCGAGTACACCGGCAAGGAAGATGCCGTCACCAACGACCCGATGGAAGCCCACTACATTGGCTTCAACATGTACATCGAAGCGGTTAAGAAAGCCGGCACCACCGACGTGGACGCGGTCAAGGACGCCATCATCGGTGTCTCCGTACCCAACCTGACCGGCGGCTACGCCACCATGATGCCCAACCACCACATCACCAAGCCGGTGCTCATCGGCGAAATCCAGGACAACGGCCAGTTTTCCGTGGTCTGGCAGACCGCGTCCACCGTGGCCGGCGATGCCTGGTCCGACTTCCTGCCGGGTTCCAAGGACCTGATCAGCGACTGGCGCAAGCCGCTGTTCTGCGGCAACTACAACGTGGTCGACAAGACCTGCGGCGGCAAGGCTGAAGTCGCTGCGCAATAAGGTCGCAGCCCGTTAAAACAGTGTGACCAACAGCGGGCGTCGGCTACGGCGCCCGCTACTCCGGCGCCAACCCGGATTTAGACACGACAGAATAACTAACGATAGGACGCACCCATGAGCATCCCCCGATCGCTCAAACAGCTGCTTATTGCCTGCTTACTGATGTTGCCCGCCCTGGTTTATGCCCAGACCAACGAGGAGCAGGCGCAGTCCTTCCTGCAGCAACTGGCCGACGCCTCGTACGCGGAGAAGGTCCGCGTCATCAACGACATCGCAAGCAGCGGCGACGAACGGGCCCGGCAATGGCTCGAAGCCTTCGCCGACGGCAAACTGGCCCGCGTGGAAGAGGACACCGACGTCGCGCCGGCAAATACCTTCGTCATTGTGCTGAACAACCGCGGTCGCGACTGGACGGTGGCCGATGCCCTGACGGGTGAAGCAATCGGCGAGATCTCACGGCGTAACCTCGATTCCATCCGCATCAACAACGCCCTGCGCGGCGAACTGGACAGCATTCTCTCCGTTATCGACCTGAAGGTGGACGACCCTGATCAGCGTCTGGCCGCCGCCCGCGGACTGCGCGGCAGCGTCGACGAAGCCATGGCCGAAAATCTCAACGCGCTCATGGCCGAGGAAGAAAACAACAGCGTGAAAGCCGCGCTGGAAGAAGCCATCGCCATCTACCGTGTGGAGGAGCTGGGCGACGTGGACGCCGTCGAAACCCTCTCCGGCAGCCTGAATTCCGAAGCGCGGGCCGCCCTGAACAGCGCCTCGCGCAGCGACGATGCCGCCCTGGCCAAGGCCGCGAAAGAAGCCCTGGTGAGCATTGAGCAGAAACTGAAAATGAACCGCGCCGCCGAAACCCTGTATTTCGGCCTGTCCCTCGGTTCCGTACTGGTGCTGGCGGCTATCGGCCTGGCCATCACCTTTGGCGTCATGGGCGTGATCAACATGGCCCACGGCGAGCTGATGATGCTCGGCGCCTACACCACCTGGGGCATGCAGCAACTGCTGCCGGGCCAACCGGGTCTGGCGCTGATCCTGTCGATCCCCGCCGGGTTCCTGGTCGCCGCGCTGGCGGGTGTCGCCATCGAGCGCAGCGTCATCCAGTTCCTCAAGGGTCGTCCGCTGGAAACGTTACTGGCCACCTTCGGCATCAGCCTGATCCTCCAGCAACTGGTGCGCACCGTGATTTCCCCGCTCAACCGCACCGTGATCACGCCGGAGTGGATGAGTGGCTCCGTCATGGTCAACGAAGGGCTCTTCCTGACCCTGAACCGCCTTTACATCATCGGTTTCTCGCTGGTGGTCTTTGCCGGCCTGATGCTGATCATGCGCAAGACCCGGCTGGGTCTGGAAGTTCGCGCCGTCACCCAGAACCGTGCGATGGCCCGCTCCATGGGCATCAAGGCCACCAAGGTGGACATCATGACCTTCGCCCTGGGCTCCGGCGTGGCTGGCTTGGCGGGCGTCGCCCTGTCGCAGATCACCAACGTCGGCCCCAACCTGGGCCAGAACTACATCATCGACTCGTTCATGGTGGTGGTGTTCGGTGGCGTGGGGAACCTCTGGGGCACGCTGGTCGCCGGTCTTTCCCTCGGTACGATCAACCAGCTGCTGGAACCTTGGGCGGGCGCCGTCCTGGCCAAGATCCTGGTACTGGTCTTCATCATCCTGTTCATCCAGAAACGCCCGCGCGGATTGTTCCCGCAAAAGGGCCGAGCCGCGGAGGGTTGATCCATGCATGATTCTAGATCCAGCTACTCCCAATCCTGGCTGACTCGGCCCTTTACCGAGCGCTCCACCCAGATCTTCCTGGGGGTGCTCTTCACCGCCATGGCGGTGGTCACCTTCCTGCACGTGGCGATGCCGCAGGACAGTGCGCTCTATGTGAGCTCCTATACCGTCACGCTGCTGGGCAAGTACCTGTGCTATGCGCTGCTGGCGGTGGCGGTCGATCTGGTCTGGGGGTACCTCGGCATCCTCAGCCTCGGCCACGGTGCCTTCTTCGCCCTGGGCGGTTACGCCATGGGCATGTACCTGATGCGCCAGATCGGTGATCGCGGCGTTTACGGCGACCCGGTTCTACCGGACTTCATGGTGTTCCTGAACTGGGAATCACTACCCTGGTACTGGCACGGCTTCGACATGGCCTGGTTCGCCTTCGTCATGGTGCTGCTGGCGCCGGGCATTCTGGCCCTGGTGTTCGGCTTCCTGGCGTTCCGCTCCCGGGTGACCGGCGTTTACCTGTCGATCATCACCCAGGCGCTGACCTTCGCCCTGATGCTGGCCTTCTTCCGTAACGAGATGGGCTTTGGTGGCAACAACGGCCTGACCGACTTCAAGGACATCCTCGGGTTCGACCTGCGCACCGACGCCACACGCCTTGGCCTGTTCCTGGCAACGGGCGTCGCCCTGGCTATCGGCTACATCATCTGCCGCGCCATCGTCGGTTCCAAGCTGGGCCGGGTGAGCGTCGCCTGCCGCGATGCCGAGGCGCGCACGCGCTTTATCGGCTACCGGGTGGAGCGGGTGCAGCTGTTCGTGTTCGTGGTCTCCGCCATGCTCGCGGGCGTGGCCGGCTCCCTTTACGTGCCGCAGGTGGGCATCATCAACCCCAGCGAGTTCTCGCCGCTGTTCTCCATCGAGATCGTGGTGTGGGTCGCCCTGGGTGGACGCGCCACGCTCTACGGCGCAGTGATCGGTGCGCTGATCGTCAACTACGCCAAGACCGTGTTCACCGGTGTCATGCCGGACGCCTGGCTCTTCGCCCTGGGTGCACTGTTCGTGCTGGTCACCGTGTTCCTGCCCAAGGGCATCGCTGGCCTGCTACCGGGCTTTAACAAAAAGCAGCAGGATGACGATCCCAAAACCACCGGACCCGAACGGGAGGCCACCGCATGAGCATTATGACGGCGCTGACCCAGCGCGACCGGGTCTTCGACTTTCTCACCCCGACGGCGTCCCCGGTGGACGTCCGTCACGGCCCGATCCTCTACCTGGAGGATGTGACCGTCAGCTTTGACGGCTTCAGGGCCATCAACAACCTGAACCTCACCATCGACGACGGCGAACTGCGCTGCATCATTGGTCCCAACGGCGCGGGCAAGACCACGATGATGGACATCATCACCGGCAAGACCCGCCCGGACGTGGGCTCGGTCTGGTTCGGCAGCCGCCACAACCTGCTGACCATGAACGAGCCGGACATCGCCAGCCTCGGCATCGGCCGCAAGTTCCAGAAACCCACGGTGTTCGAAGCGCTCACCGTGTTCGAAAACCTGGAACTGGCCATGGCCGCCGACAAGCGGGTGTTTCCCACGTTAACCGCACGCATGACCGGCGAGGCCAAGGACCGCATCGACGAAGTGCTGACCACCATCGGCCTCACCGCCCTGCGCAATCGCGAAGCAGGCATCCTCTCCCACGGCCAGAAACAGTGGCTGGAGATCGGCATGCTGCTGATGCAGAAGCCGCGCCTGCTGCTGGTGGACGAACCCGTCGCCGGCATGACCGAACAGGAAATGGAACGCACCGCCGAATTGCTCACCAGCCTCGCCGGTAAACAATCGGTCGTGGTGGTCGAGCACGATATGGGCTTCGTCCGCTCCATCGCCCGCAAGGTGACCGTGCTGCACCAGGGCAGCGTGCTGGCGGAAGGCTCCATGGACCAGGTCTCTAACGACCCCAAGGTCATCGAAGTTTATCTGGGGGAGGGCGCCTGATGCTCAAGATCGAAAAACTCAACCAGTTCTACGGCGAGAGCCACACCCTCTGGGACCTGGAACTGGACGTGCCCAAGGGCAAATGCACCTGCGTCATGGGCCGCAACGGCGTGGGCAAGACCACACTGATGAAGTGCGTCATGGGCGAGGAACTGGTGAGCGCCGGGCGCCTTATCTATAACGGCGGGGAGGACCTGACCAAACGCCGCCTGGAAGACCGCGCCTCCCTCGGGATCGGCTACGTGCCCCAGGGTCGGCAGATCTTCCCGCTACTCACCGTGGAAGAAAATCTCCGCGTCGGCCTCGCTGCCCGCGCTGACGGCAGCAAGCAGATCCCCGAGCGCATCTACGAGCTGTTCCCGGTCCTCAAGGAAATGAAGAACCGCCGCGGCGGCGACCTCTCCGGCGGCCAGCAACAGCAACTGGCCATCGGCCGGGCGCTGGTGATCGAGCCCAAGCTGCTGATCCTCGACGAACCGGGCGAGGGCATCCAGCCCAATATCGTGGCGCAGATCGGCGAAGTCATCCGCCGCCTGATCGAAGAGGACAACCTCACCGTCCTGCTGGTGGAACAGAAGCTGCCCTTCGCCCGCAAGTACGCGGACAAATTCGCAATCATGGACCGGGGCCGCCGCGTGGCCGAAGGGGATATCGCCGAACTGTCCGATGCACTCATCAAACAGCACCTGACGGTATGACGATCTTCACGCCGCTGGCTGCTAACGTGACCCCGGGCCGCGAATCCGCCAACGATTCCGGCCACCGCTTCGATACCGGGCGCCGCTGGGCGGCGTCCATCGAACTGGATTTCGAGTCCCGGCGCGAGCAGTTGCAGCCCGTCACCCGCCTGACCCGCCGCCGACACTACGGCCCCCTGCGAGTGCAAAAGCCGTTCTACCCCGAAGGCAAGACCGGCTGCTGCCACGTCTATCTGCTGCATCCGCCGGGCGGCCTGGTCAGCGGCGATGCCCTGCATATCCAGGCGAATATCAAAACCGGCGCCCACGCCCTGCTCACCACGCCCGCCGCCGCCAAACTCTACAAGGCCGACAGCCACGGCGTCGCTTGGGGCCAGCACACCCACCTGACCGTGGAAGACAACGCCACCCTCGAATGGCTCCCCCAGGAAACCCTCGCCTTCGATGGCTCGAGAGGCGAACAGACCACCACCATCGACCTGAGCGGCAACGCCCGCTGCATCGGCTGGGAAATCCTGGCCCTCGGCCGACCGGTGGGTGATCTGCCCTTTGTCAGCGGCCACCTGGAACAACGCTTCCGCCTGACCCGCGACGGCCGCCCCCTGTGGATCGAACGCCAACCCATGGACCCGAAGCACCCGAGATTCAAAGGTCATTGGGGGCAGGGCGGCAGCACCGTTCAAGGCACGTTGTGGGTCGTTGGATTGGAAGACGAAAGCGAAGCGATCGAAGCCCTACGAGAGCAGATCACGCCATCCCGACGATGGGCCGTCACCCGCCGTCGAGGCGTGCTGCTCCTGCGCTACCTCGGCAACGAACGCAACGAAGCCTGGGCGATTTGTCAGCAGGCTTGGGAGATTCTCAGACCCAAATTGACGGGCCGTGAGGCGCATATCCCCCGGATTTGGATGACATGAAAAAGAACGAGAGAGGTGTCGGGTTACGCTTCGCTAACCCGACCTACGAGGGTGGACTCGCGGAAAACGCATAAACGTAGGTCGGGTTAGCAAAGCGTAACCCGACAACCCCGTCTCAAAAAACACGAAACTCCGGGCCCCCGCCCGCCGAAAAATTCGCAACGGAGTGATAACAATGGAACTCACCCCCAGAGACAAAGACAAGCTGCTCCTCTTCACCGCAGCCCTGCTCGCCGAACGCCGCAAGGCCAAGGGCCTTAAACTCAACTACCCGGAATCCGTCGCCCTGATCAGTGCAGAGATCCTCGAAGGCGCCCGCGAAGGCCGCACCGTAGCCGAACTCATGACCGCCGGCACCGAAGTGCTCACCCGTGACGACGTGATGGAAGGTGTGGCGGAAATGGTGGATGAGGTGCAAGTCGAAGCCACTTTCCCGGACGGCACCAAACTCGTGACTGTCCATAACCCCATCGTTTAAGGAGGCGCAGATGATCCCCGGCGAATTCCAGATCAAGGACGGCGATATCGAACTCTGCGTCGGCCGCGAACGCATCACCGTCGAAGTAGGCAACGCCGGCGACCGCCCGGTTCAGATAGGCTCCCACTACCACTTTGCCGAAGCCAACCCCGCACTCACCTTCGACCGCGACAAGGCCAAAGGCTACCGGCTGGATATAGCCGCAGGCACCGCGATCCGCTTCGAACCGGGCCAGACCCGCGAAGTCACCCTGATTCCCTACGCGGGCAATCGCGAAATCTACGGCTTCCGGGGCGAAGTCATGGGCAAGGTTGACGGCAACTCATGATTCGAAGAGACGGGCGGACAGATCGATTCGGGACCGTCAGCAGCAGGGATGCTGCTGTCGAGCGTACAGGGATGTATTTACAGCGTGTCCCGAAGCGATCTGACCGCACGGCTCCGGCACAGGTTTCAAGAATACGAGGCAGACAATGAAAATCAGCAGACAAGCCTACGCCGACATGTATGGCCCCACTGTGGGCGACCGCGTGCGGCTCGGGGATACCGAACTCTGGATCGAAGTCGAGAAAGACCACACCCACTACGGTGACGAAGTAAAATTCGGCGGTGGCAAAGTCATCCGTGATGGCATGGGCCAGAGCCAGCGCTGCGACGACGCCGTCATGGACACCGTCATCACCAACGCCCTGATCCTCGACTGGTGGGGCATCGTCAAAGCCGACGTGGGCATCCAGAAAGGCCGCATCGCCGCCATCGGCAAGGCCGGTAACCCGGACACCCAGCCGGACGTCGACATCGTCATCGGCCCGGGCACCGAAATCATCGCCGGCGAAGGCAAGATCCTCACCGCTGGCGGCGTCGACCCGCACATCCACTTTATCTGCCCCCAGCAGATCGAAGAAGCCCTCATGAGCGGCATCACCACCATGCTCGGCGGCGGCACCGGACCGGCCACCGGCACCAACGCCACCACCTGCACGCCGGGCCCCTGGCATATCGGCAAGATGCTCCAGGCGGTGGACGCGCTGCCCATGAACATCGGCTTCCTCGGCAAGGGCAACGCCTCCCTGCCGGAAGCGCTGGAACTGCAGGTGAAAGCGGGCGTCATCGGCCTCAAACTGCACGAAGACTGGGGCACCACCCCGGCCAGCATCGACAACTGCCTGACCGTCGCCGACAAGTACGACATACAGGTCGCTATCCACACCGACACCCTGAACGAGTCCGGCTTCGTCGAAGATACCCTGGCCGCGTTCAAGGACCGCTGTATCCACACCTTCCACACCGAAGGGGCGGGCGGCGGCCACGCGCCGGACATCATCACCGCGTGCTCGAAAGCCAACGTATTGCCATCGTCCACCAACCCGACGCGGCCCTACACGGTGAACACCATCGACGAGCACCTGGACATGCTCATGGTCTGCCACCACCTGGACCCGAACATCCCGGAAGACGTGGCTTTCGCCGACTCCCGCATCCGCCGCGAGACCATCGCCGCCGAGGACATCCTCCACGACATGGGGGTAATTTCCATGATCTCCTCCGACTCCCAGGCCATGGGCCGGGTGGGCGAGGTCATCTGCCGCACCTGGCAGACCGCCCACAAGATGAAAGTCCAGCGCGGCCTGCTACCGGAAGACGAAGACCGGGGCGCCGACAACTTCCGCGCCAAGCGCTACATCGCCAAGTACACCATCAACTCCGCTATCACCCACGGCATCGCCCACGACGTGGGCTCGGTGGAAGTGGGCAAGCTGGCGGACCTGGTGCTGTGGAGCCCGGCCTTCTTCGGCGTGAAGCCCGCCTGCATCCTAAAAGGCGGCATGATCGCCGCAGCGCCCATGGGTGACCCGAACGCCTCCATCCCCACGCCGCAGCCGGTGCATTACCGCCCCATGTTCGGCGCCTTCGGCAAGGCCGCCAGTGCCACCCGCCTGACCTTCGTCAGCCAGGCCGCACTGGATGCCGGGATCGACAAGGAACTGGGACTGGACAGCCCGCTGTCCGCCTGCAAGAACGTCCGCCAGGTGCGCAAGGGCGACATGAAACTCAACGACGCCTGCCCGCACCTGACCGTGGACCCGCAGACCTACGAGGTCCATGCCGACGGCGAGCTGCTCACCTGCGAACCCGCCACCGAACTGCCGCTGGCCCAGCGCTACCATCTCTTTTAAGGACAGCTCCGCGGTCTAGGAGAATTGAAATGATCGAACTCACACAACGCATCGCCCCGGTGGAGTCGGCAGAAATCTTCGACAGCCTGACCCTGCCGTTCGAACTACGTATCCGCGGCCGCCTGCGAGCCACCACCGACAACGGCACCGACGTCGGCCTGTTCCTGGATCGCGGCCCGGTGCTACGAGACGGAGACTGCCTGCAATCCAACGCCGGCGAAGTCATCCGCATCCGCGCCGCCGACGAGCCGGTCGTCACCGCCCAGATCCCGGCGGGCCTGCCCCTGGCACGCCTGTGCTATCACCTGGGCAACCGCCACGTGCAACTGGCTATTGGCTCGATTGATGAGCAAACCGGCTGGGTCCGCTTCCCGCCGGATCACGTGCTGGAAGAACTGGCCGAACGCCTGGGCGCCACGCTGAAACGCCACCAGGCGCCCTTCGATCCCGAACCGGGCGCCTATTCCCAGGCGGGGCATTCCCATAGTCATGGGGAGAGCCATGAGGAAGGACATGCTCACGGCCATAGCCACTCGCACAGCCATTCCCATAGTCATAGCGAGAGCCACGAACACAGCCATGAGCACGAACACCATCACCACGGTCACGGTAAAGACCATGTCCACTGAACCCATGCCCGTGGCCGATATCAGCCTGCTCGGCCTGCTGCAACTGGTCAGCCCGGCGCTGCCCATCGGGGCCTTCGCCTGGTCCCAGGGACTGGAAAGCGCCTTCGAGCTGGACTGGGTGCACAACGAGGACGAACTGGGCCAGTGGCTGGCGGGCGTGCTGGACGACGGCCTGACCCGCTGCGAACTGCCCCTGTTGGCTCGCCAGCAACAGGCCTGGGCCGATAGCGATGCAACAACGCTGGCGCATTGGAACGACTGGCTCCACGCCACCCGGGAAACCGCCGAACTGAGCGATGAAGATACCCGTCTCGGTTCAGCGCTCGTGCGCCTGCTCACCAACCTGGAGCTGGTGCCGGAAGACGGCCTGATGCCCCACGAGCCGGGCTACGTCACCGTCTTCGCCTGGGCCGCGCACCAGCGCAACGTGCCTGTGCGCCAGACCCTGCTCGGCTTCGCCTGGGCCTGGATGGAAAACCAGCTCTCCGTGGCCTGTAAAGCAATGCCCTTAGGCCATACGGCTGCCCAGCGGCTGACTGAAAAATTGCGCCCGGCGCTGGTCCGTGCCGTGGACGCCGCGTTGGCGCTGGAAGATGAGGAATTGGGCCCGGTACTGCCGGGACTTGCTCTCGCTTCGGCACATCACGAAACACAGTATTCGCGTTTATTCCGTAGTTAATGCGCCTGCCAGAGCGCAAACAGAAACAATGATGAGGAACAACACATGAAACATTGTCTGCGAGTCGGGGTCGGTGGCCCTGTCGGTTCCGGTAAAACCGCCCTGCTGCGCCAGCTCTGCCTGGCCCTGCGCGACCACTACAACATCGCTGTGGTCACCAACGACATTTATACAAGGGAAGACGCTGACTTCCTGCTGCGCCACGAAGCGCTGGATGCCGACCGCATCCTCGGCGTGGAAACCGGCGGCTGCCCGCACACCGCCATCCGTGAGGATGCCTCCATGAACCTGGCGGCCATCGACGACCTCCAGACCCGTCACCCGGACCTGGAGCTGGTGCTGGTGGAATCCGGCGGCGACAACCTCTCCGCCACCTTCAGCCCGGAACTGTCGGACCTCACCCTGTACGTCATCGATGTCTCCGCCGGCGACAAGATCCCCCGCAAGGGCGGGCCGGGTATCACCAAGTCCGACCTGCTGATCATCAACAAGATCGACATCGCCGAACAGGTTCACGCCTCGCTGGAGGTGATGGACCGGGATTCGAAGAAGATGCGCGGCGAACGGCCGTTTGTGTTCACCAACCTGTATGACGGGGTAGGGCTGGAGACGATTATCTCTTTCATCCTTGAGCGTGGAATGCTGCCGGAGCGGCGTCCTGAGAAAATCGAGGCGTCAGCCTGAGATTGGCCTAATCACAAAAAATTGGATTGCAGTTAAACGGAGACAACCCATGACACAACTCACCAAAACCCTGCTCGCCGCCGGCCTCATGCTGACCGCCACCGCCGCATCCGCCCACCCGGGCCACGGCGAAGGCGGCTTCGCCAGCGGCCTAATGCACCCCGTACTCGGCCTCGACCACCTGCTGGCGATGGCGGCCATCGGCTTCTGGAGCATGCGCCAGTCCAAATGGATGCAGCGCGGCACGCCTCTGTTCATGATCGGCGGTATGTTTGTGGGCGCCGGGCTGGCCTTCGCGGGAGTGAGCATTCCCGGCGTGGAAACCGGTATCGCCCTGTCTGTCATGCTGGCCGGTGTCCTCATCGCGACCCTGGCTAAAATGCCAACCGCCGTCGGTGGCACCCTGGTCGCCGCCTTTATGGTCTTCCATGGTTTCGCCCACGGCGCCGAAATGCCGGCTGGCTCTCACTTTATGGCGTACATGGCTGGCTTCGGTCTGGCGACCCTGGCGATTGCGTTCGCAGGTCGTGGCCTTGGCGCTCTGCTGATGAAGACAGACAACCGCGTGTCCCAAGCTTTGGGAGCCGCACTGGCAATGACTGGAGCCTTCCTGGCTGCCTGATCACCAGCTCTACCCGCAATAGAGAAGGGCGCGACGGGTAACCTCGCGCCCTTCGTTTAACAAAATTTTGCCCTCCTGTTACTTATTAAATTTGCCCCCCGTCCTGTTCCCCCGCTATAAACAACATTAACGATAAGAAAGCTTTAGCGCTTCACGCACACAGTCACCACAAAACAGCCAAGCAGAGGAGAAGTTGCTGGCTGGGGATAAAACAAAATGGATTTTCCGCCCGCTCTCCAGCTAATCCTCGACGTACTGTGGTACATCGTCCCGTTCGTTATCGTCGCGGGCATTCTCTTTGCGCCTAAGTTCAAGGGCTGGTTCAGCAAAGCCGCCTTCAAGCTCTCAAAACGTCTGCTGAACAAGAAGACCTATCGCCTGATTCGCAACGTTACCCTGCCCACCGGAGACGGCGGTACCGCTCAGATCGATCACATTATTGTTTCGCCGTACGGCGTGTTTGTGGTGGATACCCGGGATATGAAAGGCGAGATCTATGGGAGTGCTGAACAGCCGGACTGGTTGCAGCGCACGGGGCGGTATGTGAATCGGTTTGAGAATCCGTTGCTTCAGAACCGCAGGCATGTGAAGACGCTGCAAGGACTGCTTGGGTTGAGTGAGGGGCAGGTGCACTCGTTGGTGGTGTTTTTGGGGGAAGGGCGGTTTCGGAGTGAGATGCCGGGGAATGTTGTTAGGGGGTGGGGGTATTTGGGGGTGGTTAGGGCTCATACCCATGAGGTGCTTTCTTCGGAGCAAGTTAGAGAGGTGGTTGGTTCTGGGCGGTTGAAGGGGGCGCTTGGGGCGCAGATTGACCGTGTGACGAACGTTCGAGGGATTGTGTAGGGGAGGTTCGAGCTGCGGGTGGGCAGCCGAATGCCACACAAGCTCGAAACGTCGTTGAAAATAAATTGGTCCCGTTTATCTGCGAGAGCATTATCAGTATACTTTGCCATCGGCGTTTAGAAGGCTTGCAAGTTGCCCCGAAGAGAACTATTTTTAGGAAAAAAGGCTGCCCAAGTTATGGACAAACATAAGGTTCTTCAAGGGTCACAAAACGGTCACCGTTTGCGCGATTCAGTTAATCTTCCTTTAAAGGAAGCTGCTGACCTCGAAGCCGCGAGAAGAAAAAAACAGCGGGCGCTTGCTGTTAAATCCATAATTAACAAATCCTCGTTAATTTCATGGTGAAACTACTTTTTTAGAGAGTTAATTTTGTTTAACCTTGGTGTTTTGTTACTTACTGAGGTTGAGCAATGGCTGATCCCGCAAAAAAACAAGAATCTCCCAGAGTTGCTTCCAACGATAATTCTGAATCCTCCTCTGACCTAAACCAAGTTAACGCCAAAATCAAAGGTCGCCAGTCGCGAGAGTTAGTCATAGGCCTGTGCGGTCCTATTGGGTCTGGAATTCACAGCGTCGGCACACAGCTTCAACGTGTGCTGAAAGATGAAGGTTACGAAGTCTTTGAGATTCGTTTAAGTCGTCATATAGAAGAATTCTGTAACAAAGCAGCGACAAATATTGTCGTTGACTCTACTAATCGCGCTCATCGTTATCGAACTTTAATGGATGCTGGAGATAAGTTGCGTGAGAACTTCGGGGGACATATATGCGCAAATATAGCAATTGCAGAAATAGCTTTGCTTAGAGAAGAACTCGCAAAAGGAGAGTCTGGTAATAAAACCATAGGCGAAAGTAAAGAAGCTGGGCTGAATAAAAGAGCTTATATTATAGATCAGCTTAAGCATCCTGATGAAGTTCGTGCGCTGAAAGGCGTATATAAGAATATATTCTATTTGATTGGTGTGTTGTGTGATGAGCAACGTCGAGAAACTAGCTTAACGACAGAGGGTATTGATAGAGCGGAAGCTCATACGCTGATAATGCGAGATAAGAAGGATAATTTTGCACACGGCCAGCAATTAGAGAAAACGTTATATGATGCAGATTTTTTTATAAATAATACTGATCCGAATTCTTCTTCAGTCGCTGCATTGTTCGAACGCTTTTTGAAGTTGGTTCATGGTGGTAGAAGTGTTACACCCACCCAACAAGAAGTGGGGATGTATGCGGCCTACTCCGCCTCGATGCAATCCGCGTGCCTTTCGCGTCAAGTGGGTGCGGCAATTCTAGATGATAGGGGTGCCCTACTTGCAACCGGTCGGAACGATGTTCCTAAATTCGGTGGGGGCCTTTACTCTGAAGATGATCACGTATCTCCTTTATCAAAGGACTATAGGTGTATTCATCGTGATCAAAGATGTCATAACGACATGCACAAATTGTTGTTAAAAGATAAGATAAAGGAAGTTATTTCTGGATATATTAATGACTCGACTGTTGTCGATGCTATTGCAGACGATATCCACTCAAAAACACCTATAAAATCGCTTATCGAATATTCGAGAGCAATTCATGCGGAAATGGACGCTCTTATATCGGTTTCAAGAAGTGATCGAAGCGTTTCATCTGGTTCCACATTATATACCACTACTTATCCGTGTCATAACTGTGCGCGACATATTATTGCCGCTGGGATTGAAAAAATTGTATACATAGAGCCATACGAGAAGAGTTTAGCGTTAAAACTTCACGATGATGCTATGTGTCATTCTGACAACCCCCAAAAGGTGAGGGTCGTTCCTTTTCAAGGTATTGCTCCTCGTAGGTACCAGGTTTTCTTTAGCAACATAAAGCCAGAAAAGGATAGGGATGGACGTATTATCCTGACTGATAGAGATGATCAGTTGCAGGTCGATGAGGAGTCTTTAGATTCGTATATCGAAAGGGAATTAAAGGTTGCAGAGGCTGTGTTGAAAGAAACAGGTATTTAATAGCAGATACCGGAGCCAGGGAACGCTTTGGATGTTGGGGAGCTGCTTGAGTTATTCTGACTAAAGAGGTAGCGAAGCTACATTCGCCTCAATGCAGAAGCACAGATCGATTTCACTTCGACAAACTCTACGCGCCGCCTATTTCAGAGAACCGCGTCAAATCCGAGAAAGTTTTATTTCTCCGGCGCTGGGGGAGATTAGGGGAATTCCCATGGCGAGATAAAGGTTTATGAAGGGATATGGCTTGCCTGAGGACTCACTGGGTAAATTAGTTGACACTCCGTAATGGGAGAATTCGCTGGAAGTTTGGCGGAGAGGGTGCGTTGTTGTGACAAAAGGGTAGATAAAACCTAAATTAACTCAAGGGCTCTATAATATTCCACGCAACCTGCGTCTGTTTTGAGATTGATTTCTTTGAAAAGGCTTCGCAACTGGCTAATCCAGCTGTTGAAATGGTGCTTAGCCGTATCCCATTCTTTCTGTGCCCTTTTACGGTCCTGCTCGCTTATCTCGGTAGAGTCGACGATCCATTGAACATCCCGCTCTGCTCTTTCCGCAGCTTTGGTCAATTCGCTGATTGCTAGAGAAAGCAAATCTACAACTAAAATTGGTTTGACCTTCTTAGTCTCTATTTTGTCCTTAAGGCTGAATATCCAGGTTCGTATTGCTTGTGCGTGCGCAGGATCCAGTGCTGCCGATGGAATAGGTCGCCGGCTCGCACTCTGGGCTACGTAAAAGGGGCTGTAGATGCATGAGTCGCTCAATATATTTGACGCTTCATTTAACAAAGACTGAAGTTGCAAAACTTGGCTGTTCGTAAGGTTCGGTGCGGGCATTCGTGCCAGGAGCCAATTTTTTATGTGGGCGGCCTCGGTTAGCAGCAAAGATAATCCCGCAACTATCGTTATGGCCATCACAACGATAGGCGACCACTCCGGCATGCCAGGTGCGAAGCCTGAAATTGCAGCAAGGCCAAGGGCGCTTATCTGCGTAATATGGTTCTGGAATGATCTTTTTAACGCACTCACGATATCAATGACCAGTTGGTTAATAGGCGTTGTAAACGGCGTTAGAGCGCCGAGTTAGACAGCTTTCAGCGGCGATCTAGATATAATCGCCTTGGCTTTCTCCTGATCTCCACCAAGAATGCCATCGATTAATGCTGATATTTCGTCGACTGGAATGCCTAATTCTGCAGCAATATGATCTTTTGTGAGACGTTCCTTCCACAGCTGTCCGAAAACCTTTTTCCATAGTACCGACTCTTCACGTTTCATCGGCTCCGGCTCGTTCTTACGAAATCCGCGATAGCTAATTTGCTTGCAGAGTTCTCGATAATGCCACTCCGATAAGCTCCCGACATCGTATGCGGTTCGAGTGATGGCTGCTAAAGACACTCCCCAGCGGTGTTTGGAGGCCATTAGATGTTGCAATGAGTGAACCATTGGAACATTCGCAATAAAATCGTCTCTAGGAATCAGAAATGCTGAAGCGAACTTATCCGCATCGCGCTCTACCTCACGACCACTCGTTCCTCCATGGAGGTGTAGAACTAAATGACCAAGCTCGTGAGCGGCATCAAACCGGCTTCGCTCGGCTGACTTGAAAGTATTCAGGAAGACGTAAGGAACGCCATTTCTCCAGCAAGAAAATGCATCTACGTTCTTATTGCTTTCTGCCAAAGAAAAGACTCGTATGCCTTTGGCTTCTAAAAGCTTGAGCAGGTGAGATATGGGTTTGGACCCAATCCCCCAATGCCTTCTCAATGCTATCGCAGCAGTTTCAGGATCTTCATCCCTGAGGTCCAACAGGTCGGGCTCCGGAAGGTTAAATCGTTCAGTAATCCAGTCGTCAAGTAGGTGCGCGATAGCACCGGCGGATAACGCTGCGTCTCGCTGCCTAGCTGTTAGCGACGATAGGCTACGGAAACTGACTGCTTCCACGGGCAGCTCCTCGCAGTCTTCACGGTAAAAAAAACTGACTGGGTAGGAGAGAGCCTTTGCCAAGGCGCTAACGGTGTCTTCGCCGGGGTCAGTTGTTTGCCCTGACTCAATTCGAGTCAGGGTTAGCTGTGATATTCCCGCGCTTTCCGCTAGGTGTTTTTTGGTCAACTGCCGACGTTTTCTGGCTGTTGATAAGCGCGTTGGATTGAACATTATTTAAAGCTTTCTCGAAATATTAACGTCAAAGTCATCGAAGGTATCTGAGTCATCATTTGGGTTGAAGCCAGGTTCGAAGTTTTCGTCTACAACAAATATACGACGATGAAAATCTCCAAACTGTGGACCTTCAAAACGCTTAGGGTGAGAGACTTCCGCCTTTACTGACCTGCCATCCGATGAAACGCAGACGATCCATACTGCGGGAACTGTTCCGTGAACGGTTTTTTTCACCTCACCGGATAGCTCTGAAAACATATCAGTTTGTCCGGCGGCTACGAGATCACGTGACGCCCTGCCTTTCTTGGAAATCGCCTGGGGATTTCGGTTGCTGCAAGCGATATCAACATTTTGAAAGAAAAGTTGGATACCGAGGTCATGATTGACTGTCGCCTCAACATTTCCTTCTCGGCTTATCCTCCAACCCTCACGTTCCAGCCCCAGTCGAATTTCTCGTACTCCATTGATGTACGCCAGCTGCCCAGGAGCACTTACAGGATCCACTCTCAAGCTTTCGGCTCGACCTGCGGCTGCTGCGAAAGCCACTTTCCTAATCAGCTCTGTTGATAGACCAATCGCTGCAAGTTGCTGATTAACGCCGATTTCATCATCAACGATAATTGATTGTTGCTGGTTCTCCATGGGGCGCCTCGCAATGTTTACTTTTTCGACCTCCATTGTAGGCTGAAAAAATAAACATGGCAATTCAGTAATTACCATTAAAAGGTGTCAAACGGAAACGCCGGGGTCAGATACCGTCTTGAAGTGCAAGCTGTTGCATCGGTATCCGTGCATCGAAAGGCTTGTTTGAACAGACTACTCCGTAGATGAGATGAACGAGCTTTCTCATGCTTGCCCCAACGATGGCTTTGGGCGCCAGGCCTCTCTCCCGCAAGCGAGCAGCCATAACGCGCACGACAGGGTTGTGCCGAACGGCAACCAGGCCAGACATATAGAGTGACCGCCTAGCGCCTCCGTGGCCTGTCCGTGACATCATCGTGCGTCCTTTGAGCGAGCTGCCAGATAACCGTTGTCGCGGGGTGACTCCGATGAAGGCGGCTAAGGACTTTGCGCTGTTAAACCGCCTGATATCGCCTAGATACGCCAGTATCCGAGCCACCGTCTTAGGCCCGATTCCCGGGATGCTACTGATCAGCTCAGCATCCTGTTTGAGTTCCGGGTGGCCATCGATGTGATCATTGATGTCTGATTCGATTCGGGCAATCTGCTTATCCAGCCACCTCAGATGGTCTTTAACCATATCGGTGACGGAAGATTGGGGTGAATGTGCCATAGCCTCCAAGCGGTTCAGCTCTTGTTGCCGCATCTCTTGGAGGGCCTGTAGACGTTCCACGAGTGCGCGCAGCTCTCGCAATGCCGGACTCGGCGGTTGCCAGGGATCGAGGTCCACGCGTGAAGCGAAGAGAGCGAGAAGTTGAGCATCGGCCTGATCGGTTTTATTGCGGCTCTAGGTATGATAGGGGTCAGATCGATTTAATTTTGATCAGCTCTGCATGTCCCTAAGGACCGCTGGCCCGAGCGAATAGAGCGAATAGTTTCAGAGCGGATATTTCGTGATCGATTCTCCTGCCGTTGCGCGCCAGCAAATATGAATGATAGCAAATGATAGGGTCCAATGATAGGGGTCAGATCGATTTTATTTTGATCAGGTCGGCGTAACCCCTAGTTTCAGCAGGAAATTAAATCGATCTGACATTGGTCGCGCAATAGTCGCGTTTCTTGCAATATTTAAGTATTCGGACTACATCCTTCTATGAGGTCCTATTGAACGGCTCGATGAAATCAGATATTTCAGCCTTCATTTAGAGTTTGGATACCTAAAGGAGGCGCCCATGGAAAATGGCTATTCTTCAAAATGGAAGGGTCTGTGGAATCGTTGGTCGCACTTTGAGCAACGCTATAAAGGAGACTACAGACATTCACTTATCGAGCCTGCAGTCACAGCATCAGTTTCGGCACGCAATGAAGCTTTTCGGAAGTATAGAAATAATCCGAATTTAGTTAACGCTCAGCCTTCAAGCGAAGAAGTGGAAAGTCTGTTCGAGTTGGGGGAAATTTTCCGGGAACTAGAACCTGGCGGGATTTATCCTGATGTGTACGCGGCTGCGTGCGCAACTAAGGCGCGTTGGTTTGTTTATCCTGAAGACCCCCACAAACCTCAAAACCCACTGCGCAAAGGTTTCCGCGGGACGCGAAACGAATATTGGCTTCTGGAGCCGTCTATTATGCGCAACCTTCCGGGCGACCCCGATAAAGAAGTTGCCGAATGCGAGCGCCGGTACAAGGAACTCGCGGTGTTTTGTGAGGCAATGCGGCAACTTCGAAATAAAGAGGGTAAAGATTCATCCGAAAGTGTCTGCATGGCCATAGCGCAGCATTATGGCATTAGATCGCCGCTTATAGACCTCACGCAAAATGCATGGGTGGCCTTATTTTTTGCGAGCCATGGTGCGGAGCAAGGCGACGTCGGATTGGTTCAGTGCTTTTTCTTGGAAGAGCTTGAGGAGCTATTCGAGGCAAACGCCAACTTCGGATCTCTTCAAGTTATCCGAGCCGATTCGGTTCCAAGAATACATAATCAACAAGGATTCTTTATCGCACTGCCAGCACCCTATCTCGATAAACAACATGTACCTGCCAGTATTCGTTTTAGACAACACGAAGGCGTCTTATTTGAGGATGACAGCCTTGGAGTTACTGAATCGCGAATCTATCCTTGCGTCGAGGAAGATCCACTCGCGGTTTTTGCTAACCCTAAACTTAAGACTTATCCGAGTTTTCCTCGTCCGCGCCCCGTCAATCCAGAGGCATATTTCGACCTAGCTATGAGGATATTCACCGAGCGGGATGTCGCGCTTGGCGACCCGTATAAAAGGTATGTGGAATTGACTTGTGAGTTCCACTACCGTCTTCAGTTTGTCGATGGAATGCGCGATGTGGAACGCTCTATCAACAGGTTCAAAAGCGCTATTGAAGCCATCCGGAATGCGCAATGTCGAAAGGACACGTTGAGCTTCGACGAGGTTGTGAGGGCTTATGGAACCCACGCGGCCCATGAAACCTGGCCATTAATTCAGAACATTGCCGATGAAGTGGTGTCGAGTAATGAGCAGAATGATGAGGAGCAATGATGGGAGAAATGCCGGGGTCAAGTCTTGCGTTTTGCCCCACCTTGCCATTTCGTTCTGATGACCGCAGTCTATTCGCCCCCAAAGTAAAACCACGGAAGGAGCCAAGGAATGGCCAGACCGTTGCGACTGGAGTTCGCCGGTGCGTTGTACCATGTAACGTCTCGCGGAAATCGACGAGAGATGATCTACGAATCAGATGGTGATCGCCGCGCATGGTTGTCGATCCTTGATGAGGTCTGTGAGACCTTCAACTGGGTATGCCACGCCTACTGTTTGATGGGCAATCACTACCACCTGCTGATCGAAACGCCGGAAGGCAATCTATCGAAAGGTATGCGCCAACTGAACGGTGTCTATACGCAAGTTTTCAACCGACACCACGGCCGGGTAGGGCATGTTTTCCAGGGGCGTTATAAGGCTATCCTGGTCGAAAAGGACAGCTATCTGCTGGAGTTGTGTCGCTACATCGTACTAAACCCGGTTCGCGCAGCGATGGTTCGATCGGCTATGGAATGGCCGTGGAGCAGTTACCGCGCAACGGCGGGCTATGATCGTGATATAAAGGCGCTCGATATTGATTGGATTCTGTCTGCCTTCGATGAACGACGTGATAGGGCTATTGAAAGCTACGAGAGCTTCGTTGCTGAAGGCAAGAACCAGCCTTCTCCATGGGAGAAGCTAAAGAATCAGGTCTATCTCGGGAGTGATCAATTCGTTGACGAAATGCATAGACGAATTGACGGAGCAGAGCGGCTCAGTGAAATACCAAGCAGTCAGCGCCGTCCTATGGCCAAATCTTTGCAATTTTACGTCGATAGAGCCTCGTCGCGTAACGAAGCCATCCATTTAGCCTATGCGAGTGGCGGATATAGCCTGAAAGAGATCGGTGATTTCTTTGGGCTCCACTATTCTCGCGTCAGCAGGATTACTCGGGCGGCAAAAGGCAAGACCTGACCCGGGGGTGTGCGCGGGGGTGTGCCCAAGATCAATAGGGTCAGAACGATTTAATTTTGATTAACTCGGCATAAAAAATTAAATCGATGTCCTAGGGCTGAACCTCATCCAACTTTCTGGACGATTTTCAGGAGGGTTACCCTGGGACCCGACGAGGGCCGCCGTACTGCCCTCGCCACCTTCCGCCAGTGGCACCTGCATAATATCGTCATCGGGCGCCCCCTGCTGCCAGCCTCGCGCGATGAATGTCGCAACCACTTGGCAGAAAGACACTCCTTAAATGAATCAGGTACGATGACGACGCGCATATCAGAGCGCCACCAACGAGACCAGCCAGACGCACACGATGGTCACCAGCCCCATGATAAGTGTTGCCGTCGTGTGCGACTTATAGGCCGTGGCAACCCCCATCTTGCTGAACTGCGACACCACCCAGAAGTAGCTATCGTTCGCGTGGGATACGGTCATCGCACCAGCCCCAATGGCCATGACGGTCAGCACGCGCCCCAAGTCGGAATCCAGTCCAAGCTGTGTCATTAGCGGAGCCACCAGGGCCGACGTGGTCACCAGGGCAACCGTCGACGACCCCTGTGCCGATTTAAGGGCGGCTGCCACGAGGAACGGCATGATGACACCCAGCCCCAGCGTCGAGAGCGTATCGCCGAGGTAATCGCCCAATGGCGTCTGCGACAGCACGCTTCCGAAAGCACCGCCGGCACCGGTGATCAGGATGATGGGAGCTGACACCTCCAGGCCTTTTTGCGTGTGACGGGCAAACTCTTCCAGCTTGTTGTCGCCCTTTAGCAACATGACCGCAAAACCGAGACCGATCATTAGCGCATTCAGGGGTTTGCCGAGGAAGTTCAACGTTTCATAGAGGCCACCTTGCCCGAGCGGCGCAGTGGGATAGCTCGCCACGGAGCCAAGACAGATCAGCACGATGGGTACGAAAATCGGTGCAAAGGCCGCCCACGCGGAAGGCAGTTCACCGTAGTGCTCACGGGCTTCCTGGAAGGCTTCTTCCGCCTGTTCCAGCTCCTTACTTTCAAGGTTTCTGCACCTGGCGGCCCAGAACAGGCCGGCTGCGGCCGCAATGATAGCGAACACGAAGCCGACGGCGATGACCAGTCCAAGGTTGTTCTCAAGCCCCAGGTTGCCGGCAGCCGCGATTGGCCCCGGCGTCGGCGGTACCAGCGTATGGGTCGCAAACAGCCCGGTAGACAGCGCTACCGTCATGGCCACCGGAGACACGGACAGGGTTCGGGCCATGGAACGCTTGAGACTGTTCAGGATAACGAAGCCGGAATCACAGAAGACCGGGATGGACACGATGAACCCGACCATGGACATGGTCAGCGTGGGGAAGCGCTGCCCCAGCATCTTGATAATGCTCTCAGCCATGACGATAGCTGCTCCGGTGCGCTCGAGAATAACACCGATAATCGTCCCCAGGACGATTACCAGACCGATATAGCCGAGGATGTTGCCGAACCCCGTGCGTATGGTTTTTTCGATCGAGTCGATCGGCAGGCCAAAGGCAAACGCGGCCAGGAAGGAGGCCAAGAGAAGGGTGATAAACGGATTCAGCTTGAGCTTGCTGGTCGCGAAAACAATGAACACGATCAGCGCCACTAGGATCAGGACCAGGTGCATGAATTATCTCCTTTGACTGCGTTGTTGTTGGAATGGAGCGAAACTCTCCCGATTACCAAGTGACGAGGGTCAGATCGATTTAATTTAGACCAACTCGGCGTAGCCCCGCGTTTTAGCTAGAATCCCACACTCACGAGCCAACGGACTGGCTTAAGTACACAAATGGAATGGCCATGCAACGCCAGGGTCCGGTCTTGCGTTTTGCTCCCGCCCGAAGCCCAAACATTAGCCTCACCTACGAGCCATCAAATGATAGGCCAGATCGATTTAACTTTATTTCATTCAGCTAGGCTATCCGCGTTGCTTACAGTTTCGCGCAAAGTTTATCGGTATAAGCGCGCTCCTTCCAAGTTTATAGCTTCTCCGCTTTATATTATTAACTATACCTTTTTAATTATCGCGTGATAGTTATTAATTGTTTTCTCTACTTTTTTAACGACATCACGGCTGTCGTTGGGGCAGTAATCGAACTTAAGCATCTTGTATTTTTTGGTATTGGGATGCCACATAGCAATTCCTTCTTTATTTAGTGGGTCAGGGCATAGTTTAATATATTGCGATTCATATTTTAATATAGTCTCAATTTTTTGCGTTGCCTCTTTGTATCTAGCATCAACATCCTCTATATTTGCTGCATTACCCATCAGCAACAAAAGTGTACCCGCAGCTAAAGTATTTCCTGAAAATTTTGCCGCAACTTTTAGCACGCCTTTTATTGATAGAGAACCCTGATCAATGCTGACTATAGTAAACTCGAACCTATCACCAAACTGCTTATACAGCTTTTCAGAAACCCTTGTAAAATGTGGTTTTATATAGAGATTGTGTAATTCGTTTAGGCTATCATTTGAATAATCGAACTCCCCACGTATTTGATACAAAAAGCTGAACTCTCCAATTTCGATGAACTCGGTTTTTTCCTTGGGTTCTGGCATAGGGGCTTTTGCTGCTGCGCCGCTCATAACTTCGTTCCCTCTTTGTTAAGATGACTGGCCAAAAAAACAAACGACGACGGCCAGATCGCAATAATCTTCTTGAGCATAGCAGCCCAATTATGAGAATGATGAGGGGTAGATTGATTTAATTTTGACCAACTCGGCGTAGCCCCTCTGTTCAGCTAGAATCCCACGGAGGGAGGCCGGGGGATCAATAGGGTCTACCTTTGAATCAGACCTATTGGACCCAAAGCCGATGAACCAAGGACTCTGACCCTATTGGTTCCTGGTTCCGATACTGGGCAGCGATCGATTTAAAGAACAAGTTGAAGCGGCTCTCGGGCCTAAGGCGGGTCAGATTCGTCGGGGGGCGGCCTGCCAATGGTGGTTGATCAAAATTAAATCGATCTGACCCTAGTCGGGGCCCCCGGTCGGGATCGCGATTAGGCAAATGCGTCGAAATCAAGATAGTCCCCACTGGACTCGCGAATCGTGCGGCCCTGCTCGTCGACCTCGGTCGAGACTTGCCGGAAATGTGGCCGCGCGGCCATGGTGTCCAGCCAGTGGGCCACGCGCGGATAACGGTCGAAGCGATAGCCCACGGCCACAGCCTGATAGAGTTCGCAGGCGATGGTGAGATCGGCGAGCGTCGGCTGCGCGCCGCCACAGAGCGTGGGCGTGTTCGCATCGCTGTCGTTCTGCGTGGTCAACTGCGACTCGAGCGTTGCCAGACTCAAGTGCAGAGCGTTCTGCAGCGGCACGAGCGCGTCGCTTTGCAGCTCGTATTTCAGCATTGGCAGGGTTAGGTGCAGGTTCATTATGGCGTGAAACATGTCGTAACGCCGCACGTGATTGTGATGCCAGGCCATCCAGAGATCGATCACCGCTGCGCGCTCGGCGTCGACTGCGCCCGGATACCAGACTGTAGCTTCGCTCTCGCTCTCGCTCTGCGCATGCCGGCATAGGTAGCGCAGAATCGCATGGCTTTCGCAGAGCGTGAAATCCGTTTTCCCGCTGTCGCGTTCTGCCGCCGGAACGACGATCGCCGGGATGGTTTGCAAGGCATTGATGCGTTGTGTGAACCAGGATGCGCGGGTCTCCCCGTTTGCAAAATCTACTTCATGCCATTCATAGGGCAGGTCAAGCTCGCGTAGCAGGATCTCCACGGCGCGGCTGGGCTGGGACAAACGATGGGCGTACAGGGCGACAGGCATGAATAATCTCCAATCGATTGAAAGGCGGGTGGTCAATGATGGGGGTCCAATGATGGGGGTCAGATCGATTTAATTTTGATCAACTTGGCGTAATCCCTCGTTTCAGCAGAAAATTAAATGATCTGACCCCGCGGGAGGTTCGACTGCGCAGGCCCTATTAGAACTGCGCAGGTGGCTGCGGGAAGCAAGCGTTAACGAATGGCGATGGGGTTAATGATCATTTGTACAGCACCTTTCACTTTGGGCTGGCCCAGTACAAACATGAACTCGTGCACGCGATCTTCCGCAAGCTCTGCTGTGTTCATGTTCTCAAGTATGTAGACACCATTTTTTGCAAGCAGCGTTTGATGCACCTCGAAAACGCCGCTTCCCTCCTCGAAAGGAATGACTTCCAGCCCCCAGGTGTCAGCGCCTACGGCGACGACGCCTTGATCAGCAAGATACCTCGCCCCATCGACGCCCAGTCCGGGCTGGGCCTTGCCAAACCGCTCGTTGTCTTCACCTACTAGGCTGAGCCAACCAGTGTGGAAAAGCACCACATCGCCTTCGGTGATTGAAATTCCCTGCGCCTTGGCCGCCGCCTTGATCTCTTTACTGTTGAAAGCCTGACCTTCCTCTAGCATTTCTTGTTCGAAGTAAGCGGTCATGTCCAGAAGGATGCCCCGTGTGACGATGGGGGGAATGCCTTCGACCCCGAGTTTCTTGAGTCCATCGACAGCGATGATGTCCTGCGCCTTATGTCCATTGTAATGGGTGTGGTCGACGCCAATATGGCCGAAGCCATCAATCTGGCTGCCGATCCCCAACCACGTATGCAATACATCGTCGGTGCTGGTGAGCTTTGTGGGGCCGACAGCCTGACCGCCGGCACGGGGCTCCATAACGGTAATATCGAAGAAGCGGCTACCGTAAGCCGGGAAATCACGGTTCAGCTCTACCCCCAGTGAATAAGTCTTGCCCTCCTTGATGAGCTTTGAGGCCTTTAACACCTTGTCGGGGGAAAGGTAATTGGCAGCACCGATGGTGTCTTCTTCACCCCATTTGGACGTCCGCCAATCCTCTTCGGCCAGCGCGCCGGAAGTGTTGATGACCAGGGACGAGACGACGAGCAGCGTTGCTAGGGACTTGCATACAGTTTTCATGAATGACTCTCCTTGCCATTGTTTCTTATTGAACGGACGCGTCGCCCAGCCCTGCGCTCTGACGAGGTATGGGGATTGTTTCCGTTCGATAAGCGTAGCAGGCTAAGCAACGATGAGAGGAATGATAGAGGACAGATCGATTTAATTTGAACGATTTAATTTTGACCAACTCGAAATCAATTTTGGCTCTGCGTCTAGCAGTTGGGCGTTGACGGAGTTGCTTGAAAATGGTGAGGGTCAGATTGATTTAATGTTGATCAACTCAGCGTAGGTACCCGTGATCAGCTAGAACCCAAACCACCCAACGGCCTGCCTCCGCCATACAAATGGAATTGCTCCATGCCACGCAAGACACCGTGTATCTGCCGGGCATTCCCGTTCACGTGGTCCAGCGCGGCCATCAGAACTAAATCGATCTGACCGCGTCCAGTGATCTGTTTGTCATCACTCCTTCTCTCAAGATATGGAGCCTCCGGAAAAGTCGAGGGTGGTTCAACCCGATAAAGTGATTCGGAGCTGCATATGTTCATTTAATGAACTATGCTTCAGAGCAACTTACGGGGGAATGCAGGGAAACGGATGCGGTCAATTTGACGGGGTCAGGTTGCCTTAACTTCCCAAAAAACTAACAAAAACAGTGAGAAACTTTGTTTTTCCCGCCGTCTAGTCCGGGGCTGCAACTGGATCAGGTCCGCTTTATCATCTGAGAGCCTGGTGAAGCATCTGGCTGGATTGCAGATCCAGGCTGTCTGTGTGATCGTTGCGCAGCACAATATTTCCCACCGGAGAACACGGAGTGTCTTCCCATGTCCGCGCTCAGAACCCTTCTGAAAAAGATGTATTACCGGTACTACCGACCATTCAAATCGTCCCGGGAAAAGAAACATCTTCGTAAACAGATAACTGACACGACGCTTTCCGCAAACTGCCCCTTTGAGATTGAGGCAAAACTTCTTCGCGCTCTCGATTTTAGAAACTCATCCATGTTGGACGTCGGCGCAAACGTGGGCTTTTACAGTGCTGCCCTTGAGGATGTTTTCGGTGCGGAACACGTCTATCTGTTTGAGCCCCTCCCGAGCCTCAATAAAGCCTTGAGGGATCGCTTCCCGAAAAGCCGGGTTTTCGACTTGGCGCTTTCCAATATGACTGGGCGGCAAAAAATACGGGTGCCCATCATCAAAGGCACTCTTTACGACACGCGGGCGACCCTGAACGACCATCAGGAGACGGGCCAGACGGGAGCCAAGGAGGTTGAAATCAGCCTCAAGCCGTTGGATGAGGTTGTTGACAGAGAGCTGGACGGGCCTGTGGGGCTGATCAAGATTGACGTTGAGGGACACGAACTTCAGGTGATCGAGGGCGCAATCAGGACCATCACAGAATATCACCCATTATTGTTGGTCGAGATAGAGGCCCGGCATCATAAATACCCTATCGAGGACATCTTCAGGAAAATAGAGTCACTTGGTTACGCCGGCTATTTTGTGAGTATCGGTGAGTATGGGCTGAAGCGGGTCGCACTTTTCCACAACCGCGACCAGAACCCAGAAGCCTTTGAAGCGAGAGAGTTCAGCAAATACCTGAACAACTTTTTTTTCGTTGCACACGAAAAAGAAGCCGAATTTGTCCGCTCCGTTAGGTCGACACTGGCGACGGAAAAAGCGCGGTTTCTGGAGGCTGCCTGAGCTCTCAGGTAGATCGCGAATGCCGGGGCGAACGGTGAGGACCAGAACGATTTCATTTGGGCGAAGCCGGTACCACTCACGGTGCTATGCGATCTGCTCGGTCATACCGATATCAAGACCACTGAAATTTACCTGCAGGCTGTTGGCCGAGAGAGGCGGGATATGGTGATGCAAGCATGGGAGTGGTCTTACCTGCGGTAAGATGCATTGGCTTACTTTTAGGTAAGGCGGCACATTTTACGCATAGCTATGTCTGACACCTGGTCGAAGAAATGGATGAAGGCCGCCAAGGTTGGGGCGGCTGGGAGTGAAGGGACTCGATACAAACGTTCTGGTGCGGTTTCTGGTCGACGCCGAGGGCGATCCGGAACAGCACGAAATCGCGGCTGACTTCATACAGACACACTGCACCGTTGATGACCCGTGTTACGTGTCCAGTGTTGTGCTTTGCGAGTTGTCCTGGGCGCTGCAGCGGGCTTATAAGGTGCCGAGGGTAGGGATTGCCGAGCAGATCGCCGACCTGCTGGACGCACAGCAATGGGTGGTGGCTGACCGTGAGCTGGCCCGGCGTGCCGTGGCCGACTTCCGAGAAAGTAACGCGGATTTCCCGGATTGCCTGATCGCGTGGCTGGGTAAAGCGGCGGGTGCGGAAGAGACGGCAACGTTCGACAAGAAGGCCGGAAAACAGCCCTTTTTTTGATATATCGGGTGACCCCAGGCCGGACCCCGTTTCGGTAATTGCCCACGGCTCAGTCCGCTTTTGCGGGTGCAATTGTCCGCTGCCTGCTGTACGGTGCGCCGCCTTTCTTTAAGGCTGGAGCACCATGACTGTTAAAACCGATTTCGCGAGCGAGCATGAACAAAGAGCGCGGCCGGCGCGGCTTTTAAGGGATAGCGATCCCATCGTGTTATGGCTGACGATGGGGTTTATTCTTCTGTTCGTAGGTGCCTCCATCGTAGACAGTGAGGGCGTCGCTGCTTTGATTGGCAGTGGGTTTGCCTGGACAGCGAAGTACCTCGGCTCCTTCTTTCAAATACTCTTGTTGCTGACTTTCTTTATTGCTATCGGCACGGCGGTCAGCCGTGGGGGCCGTGCGCGGTTGGGTGGCCTCGACCGGCCTGAGATTGGGCGTTTTCGTTGGTTATCGATGATCATGTGCACGCTGCTCGCCGGCGGTGGGGTATTCTTCGCTGCGGGTGAGCCGGTCTATCATTTCGTGGTGACGCCGCCAGCATTCGATTCTGAAGCGGGAACCGGCGAGGCCGTCGCGCCGGCCATGGCGCAGTCATTTACTCACTGGGGTTTCCTGGCCTGGGCCGTATTGGGGTCGCTGACAGCACTGGTCCTGTCACGGGCGCATTATCATCAGGGTAAGCCGCTACAGCCGCGCACGCTGCTCTATCCAGTGTTCGGCGAGAAGGCGATCCAGGGCCGGTTCGGCGGTCTGGTGGACGCTTTTTGCGTTATTGCCGTGGTGGCGGGAACGGTCGGTCCCATAGGCTTTCTTGCGACACAGATGAGCTTCGGGTTGCACGAACTGTTCGGTATCGCCGACGGGTATGCGACCCAGTTGACGGTGCTGATAGTGCTTGCCGGTATCTACATGACGTCCGCTATGACTGGGCTCCACAAGGGCATTCAGTTGCTGAGCCGATTCAATGTCATCCTCGCACTGGTCATCGCTGCAGTGATTATTCTGTTCGGGCCC
Source organism: Marinobacter fonticola (assembly GCF_008122265.1). Lineage (NCBI taxonomy): Bacteria > Pseudomonadati > Pseudomonadota > Gammaproteobacteria > Pseudomonadales > Marinobacteraceae > Marinobacter > Marinobacter fonticola. Next base: position 3,548,097 of record NZ_CP043042.1, on the reverse strand, counting down.
ACCCTGTTTTTGATCAATACCTACACTCAGTCGATGGGAGAGTACATCAGCTCGTTCTTTGCCATGGCGACGATGACCGCGGAAACCGCACCTGCCTGGTGGATGAAATGGTGGACGGTATTCTTCTTTGCCTGGTTTATCGGGTATACGCCGTTGATGGCGGTCTTTGTCTCGCGGATCTCCCGTGGGCGAACGGTACGAGAGATGATCCTGGCCGTTGCCGTGCTTGCGCCTGTCGCGACTACCGTGTGGTTTACCCTATTGGGGGGTTCCGGAATCTACTATCAGTTGAACGGGGCGTTCGACCTGACCGACGCCTTGAACAACTTCCAGTTCGATGTCGCGACCCTGACGGTGGCGCAAGCCCTCCCCGGCGGAACCTGGATGGCCGCTGCGATACTTCTGCTGACCACCATCTTCGTCGCCACGACCGGCGACTCCATGAGCTACTCAATCGCCATGGTGGGGGCAGGGCATGACGAACCGAACCCATGGATCAGGGTGTTTTGGGGGGGCGCGATGGCATTGATGGCGGCCATTCTGCTTTATATGGGGGCGGGGCAGATTGGCGTGTTGCAGCAGTTCATCGTGCTGACGGCTATTCCCGTGTCGTTGATCATCCTGCCTTCGCTCTGGACGGGACCGAAGGCGGCAATGGCGCTTGCCCGGGAGCAGGGCGTCGTATAGATGGGGGCATCTATTAGCCAGCCGTGAGCAGATTCAGGCCGGTGCGGTTGGCCGGGCTACCGGTCGAGGTCACCGCACCTGTCCCTGATCACGATGCCAGCGTTGCCGCCAGCGATGTAGAGGCTGGGCTCGTCGGGCAGCGCAATAAAGAAGCCGTGCCCGTGGGCCATCATTCTGCCGACGAGCCCTCGTCCGTGGATGCAGGGTATCGGCGTGATGCGGCCATTCAGAAAGGCCTGCTCTTCACCTTCCTTCAAGGCATTGATCTTCAGGCTTTTGCGTTGTAGATAGGCCGCGTCGGCCTGCATGCAAAAAATGGGAATGTCCTGGGAACGCAGCCATTTCACAGCGGCCCTATCCAGATGGTCAAAATGGCCTTTCTGACAGTGGGTGATCAGGCAATGGGTGATGCCCTGTAAATACTGATTCGTATCGGACGGCAGCGGGTTGGCGATTATCCGGGAGCTGTGTGGCGACGCCGTCGTCGAGGATATTCGGCGGCACATGGTTTTACCCCGGCCAACCGAGTGGCATACGCCTTTTCAGGCGCTGCGCGACCTGATCAACCAGAGCAACTGGATGCGGACCGTCTTTTATCACGTCGAGAACACGCCCGCCTCCCGGCTAAATGCCTCCGATCTGGCCGCTGCCCTGAGTATGTCTGTGCGATCCCTCAATCGCCGTGTTCAACGGGACTCCCCCTACAGCTGTGGTCAACTGATGCGCAGGATTAAACTCAATCACGTCAGCGATGAGCTGATCAGCACAACCAAGCCTGTCAGCGTAGTTAGCCATGAGCTGGGTTTTTCCGATGATACGAGCATGCGCCGGAGCTTCCGGCAGGTCGCGGGAATGACCCCGAAGGCATATCGGGAGGCTTTCGGGTAACGGCAGGTGGGTGTGCTTCGACCAGCCATGTTCTGCTGTCAGGACCAAAGACCCCTGGCCCCAGGCGACGTCGATAATTCAATCGATCTGACCCCGGACCGCCGGGCCGTAAGTTGCTTTATGCTGACGACCAAATCAATAGTGGGCGTTATCATGACGTTCGGTGTCGATAACAAGGAGGACGTGCCTTGGCGATGTTAGAGAACATTGCGAATTATCTGATAGAGAACGAGCTCAAATTGGCCACTGCGGAATCCTGCACTGCAGGTTTGGCTATTTCTGAACTATCCCGCATTCCCGGCGTAGGGAAGTCAATAGATTGCGGTCTCGGGGTCTATTCGCCCGAAGCCAAGAACCGTTATCTCAATGTCAGCTTCGAGACCATCGATAAGCATGGGTTGACTAGCGAAGCCGTCGCCCTGGAAATGTCGATTGGTGCGCTGAATAACAACAACGCCGATGTCGCTATCGCCAACACTGGCATTGCCGGCCCCGGGGGTGGCGACGATGACATACCGATCGGAACCGTCTGTTTCGCGTGGGCGTTCCGCCTCGGTGATCGCACATATCAGTATGCGGAAACCCGGCGGTTCGACGGCGACCGTAATGAAGTGAGGTTGGCGGCTGCCCATTATGTGCTGGAGCAAATACCGGTTTACCGCGAGAAAGCCAGTGGGGAGCACGAGAGAAAGCGCTGATAGCAAGGAGGATCATCGATGGAAAGTCGTTCCAATACCGACATTCAGAAGCACATTATTAGCCAGTTAAATGTGAGCCCGAACATTGATCCGAATGAGGAGATCGGGCGACGCATCAAATTCCTCTGCGAGTATATGAACAACTCGGGTCAGCATACGCTGGTACTGGGTATAAGCGGCGGAGTCGATTCCACCGTTGCAGGCAAACTTGCCCAGCTCGCAGTCGAAGAGGCCCGGGAACAAGGTATGGGTGCTCGCTTTGTGGCAATGCGGCTGCCTTATGGCGAGCAGAAAGATGAGGCGGATGCACAACGGGCGCTCGACTACATCGCACCGGATGAGACGCTTACGGTTGATATCAGGCCCGCCAGCGATGCCATGCTCGTCACTCTTGAGGAAAGCGGTCTTGGGTTCAGTGATGAAGCCCACCGGGACTTTGTGTTGGGCAACATCAAGGCCAGGCAGCGTATGGTGGCCCAGTTCGCTGTCGCCGGGGCTCGTGGCGGGCTGGTTATTGGCACCGATCAAGGCGCAGAAGCGGTCATGGGCTTTTTTACCAAGTTCGGCGACGGCGCCTGCGACCTGATCCCCCTTGAGGGACTCAACAAGCGCCAGGTTCGAGCCATTGGCAAAGCCCTCGATGCGCCCTCCGAACTGATTGAGAAGCAGCCTACGGCCGACCTTGAATCTCTGTCGCCCCAAAAAACCGATGAGTCTGCCTTGGGTATTAGCTACGACGAAATTGATGATTTCCTGGAAGGCCGAGAGGTCAGTGGGAAAGCGTATACGACCATTTTCGACGCGTACTTTAAGACCGAGCATAAACGCTCGCTGCCAGTGGCGCCTCGGTGAAATCGGCCCTGGGTGGGTTGCAGTATCGGTAGGATGGGCGCCTGGGTCCAGAACGAGGGGGCCAAAACCGCCAAACGAGGGGTCAGATCGATTTAAGTTTGATCAACTCGGCGTAGCCTCCCGAATCAGCTGGAATCCACACGACACGAGCCAACGGACTGGCTCAGCCACACAAATGGAATTGACTCATACCACGCAAAACACGGATGTATCTGCCGAGCATCCCCGTTCACGTTGTCCAGCGCGGACACAACCGGGATGCCTGCTTCTTCGCAGAAGAGGGCTTTCGCTATTATCGCCAGGTGTTAGGTGAGGGCTTGAAGCGCTACGGCGCCAAGCTCCATACGTATTGCCTGATGACCAACCACGTTCACCTCCTGATCACGCCGGATGAGACCGATAGCATCTCGCGGTTGATGCAGCATGTGGGTCGTCAATACATTCAGTACATCAACAAGACCTGTCGTCGGTCGGGAACGCTCTGGGAAGGCCGACGTAGGGGAGGTCTTGTCGGCGCCGAGAACTATCTGCTGAGCTGCTATCGCTATATCGAACCCAAACCGGTTTCGGCTTGTATGGTGGAGCGGCCAGAGGACTATCCATGGAGCAGTTATCGCTTCAAGGCGTTGTCTGAGCCGGACAACCTGATATCCCCACACCCGCTATTTGAGACGTTGGCAAAGGATAAGCCCGAGCGCAGGTTTGTTTATCGAGACCTCTTTCGGTACCACTTGCCTAAGAAGACGCGAAGCGATATCGCTGCGAGTGTTTCGGCGAGTTGGATACTGAACAGTGGCCGATTTAAGGGACAGGTTGAAGTGTACTTGGGCGTAAGGGGGCAGGTCGGTTGGGGGCGCCCAGTGAGGTCATGACGTCGGCTGAACAAAATTAAATCGATCTGACCCCGGACCGCCGGGCCGTAAGTTGCTTTATGCTGACGACCAAATCAATAGTGGGCGTTATCATGACGTTCGGTGTCGATAACAAGGAGGACGTGCCTTGGCGATGTTAGAGAACATTGCGAATTATCTGATAGAGAACGAGCTCAAATTGGCCACTGCGGAATCCTGCACTGCAGGTTTGGCTATTTCTGAACTATCCCGCATTCCCGGCGTAGGGAAGTCAATAGATTGCGGTCTCGGGGTCTATTCGCCCGAAGCCAAGAACCGTTATCTCAATGTCAGCTTCGAGACCATCGATAAGCATGGGTTGACTAGCGAAGCCGTCGCCCTGGAAATGTCGATTGGTGCGCTGAATAACAACAACGCCGATGTCGCTATCGCCAACACTGGCATTGCCGGCCCCGGGGGTGGCGACGATGACATACCGATCGGAACCGTCTGTTTCGCGTGGGCGTTCCGCCTCGGTGATCGCACATATCAGTATGCGGAAACCCGGCGGTTCGACGGCGACCGTAATGAAGTGAGGTTGGCGGCTGCCCATTATGTGCTGGAGCAAATACCGGTTTACCGCGAGAAAGCCAGTGGGGAGCACGAGAGAAAGCGCTGATAGCAAGGAGGATCATCGATGGAAAGTCGTTCCAATACCGACATTCAGAAGCACATTATTAGCCAGTTAAATGTGAGCCCGAACATTGATCCGAATGAGGAGATCGGGCGACGCATCAAATTCCTCTGCGAGTATATGAACAACTCGGGTCAGCATACGCTGGTACTGGGTATAAGCGGCGGAGTCGATTCCACCGTTGCAGGCAAACTTGCCCAGCTCGCAGTCGAAGAGGCCCGGGAACAAGGTATGGGTGCTCGCTTTGTGGCAATGCGGCTGCCTTATGGCGAGCAGAAAGATGAGGCGGATGCACAACGGGCGCTCGACTACATCGCACCGGATGAGACGCTTACGGTTGATATCAGGCCCGCCAGCGATGCCATGCTCGTCACTCTTGAGGAAAGCGGTCTTGGGTTCAGTGATGAAGCCCACCGGGACTTTGTGTTGGGCAACATCAAGGCCAGGCAGCGTATGGTGGCCCAGTTCGCTGTCGCCGGGGCTCGTGGCGGGCTGGTTATTGGCACCGATCAAGGCGCAGAAGCGGTCATGGGCTTTTTTACCAAGTTCGGCGACGGCGCCTGCGACCTGATCCCCCTTGAGGGACTCAACAAGCGCCAGGTTCGAGCCATTGGCAAAGCCCTCGATGCGCCCTCCGAACTGATTGAGAAGCAGCCTACGGCCGACCTTGAATCTCTGTCGCCCCAAAAAACCGATGAGTCTGCCTTGGGTATTAGCTACGACGAAATTGATGATTTCCTGGAAGGCCGAGAGGTCAGTGGGAAAGCGTATACGACCATTTTCGACGCGTACTTTAAGACCGAGCATAAACGCTCGCTGCCAGTGGCGCCTCGGTGAAATCGGTCCTGAGTGGGTTGCCGTATCGGTAGGGTGGACGCCTGAAACATCGCCCATAAGTTATTCCCTTGAAACGTGACGAAAATTAGCATAGAGCTAAGCTGTTTTTGAATCGAAATTAGAGGGCGCAATGATGGGCGCGGGTTGTTCTTTGTGCTTCGCTCCGCTTCATCAACCCGGCGTCTCACCTGTCCCTGCGGAGGCAACATGGGTAGTAACCCAAAGATTGATTTCTCGACTCGGTTTTCCATCCAGCGCCCATACAACCGACGAGCTGATGGTGACGACATCGACCAATTCCGGGTTGAGACGTGTGGGCTTCAGAAACTGGAAGATCAGTTGGAGAGTGACCGCGGGAGAATAATCGGCTCGGCGGCGGTCCGTAGGCTGCAGCAGAAAACTCAGGTGTTTCCCTTGGAGCGGAATGCGGCGGTGCGTAGTCGTTTGACTCATTCGCTCGAAGTTCAGCAAACCGGTCGATTTATTGTGCGCACCATTTTCCGCAAGCTTGGTGATCGGGCCGGTGATTACGGCCTTACTGGCTTGGAACGCGCTACTGAAACCCTGGTGGAAATGGCGTGCCTGATGCACGATATCGGCAACCCGCCCTTTGGCCACTTTGGCGAGGCAGCGTTGTCCCGCTGGTTTGAAGAAAACCTTCGGGAACTGACGCCATTCCGGGAAGTCGACGCAGGTTCGCTGACGGATAGGCTGATGCTGGAATTGCAGAGCTTCGAAGGCAACGCTCAAGCTATTCGTCTCATTAGCCAGCTTCAGAAACTCAATCTGACGTATGTGCAGGCAGCCTCGGTGTTTAAATACACGCGTCCGGCGACTGAGGCCAAGCCGAAAGCGGGAACGGCACTGGCGTACCTCCGCAAGAAGCCCGGGTACTATTATTCCGAAAATGCGTTTGTCGAGGGCATGCAGCAGGCTTTAGGAATGGAGCCGGGTCATCGTCATCCTCTGGCGTATGTGATGGAGGCGGCAGACGATATTTCCTATTGTCTGGCAGATCTGGAGGATAGTGTCGACAAGGGGCTGATGACATACCCTGTGTTGGCCGAATTGTTGATAAAAGCATTTGATGAGCCTCAACCTGGCGGTTCGGACGAGTCCCATATCAAGGGTCGTTCTTTCCGAAGCATTATTGAGTACGCATCAAGTCGGGCTGGAAAGGAGCCTATCAACCGCGACCATGAGTTTTTCGTCTGGCTTCGTGTCGGACTAATCCATCCACTGGTTGAGCACGCCGCCCAGGCGTTTATCGACAACATTGAGGAGGTTTACCACGGCCGTTTGGATCGTGCGTTGTTGGAAGACAATTCTCCTTGCCATGCTGTTATCGAAGCTTTCAAGCGCGTAGCCATGGCGCACGTGTTTTCCGTCCCGGAAGTAGAAACGTTAGAATTGCAGGGTTATCGGATCATCTCGAGTTTGCTGGAGCACTACAAACCCCTACTAGCTCTATCGAGTATTGAATTTAGCCGGCTGGTGGACAACCAAACCAAAGGCCTTCTGATAGAGAGCCGCCTGTTTAAACGGCTGCCGAACAAACACGTCAAAGCCTATTTGACGTTGCGAGATCAAAGGCCCCCAGAACGGATAGAAGAGGAAGTTTGGGAGCGCTACTGCCGTTGCCGTCTTATTCAAGACATGGTGAGCGGAATGACTGATCAATTTGCGTTGGATGAATTTCATACCCTGTCAGTTATGGATCGTATTTAACGGTTACAGGGAACGTAGTCTGAGCAAAAGGTGCCTGATCAAAAGGTATCAGCGTGCCTATTTTGGGCTCGTTTAACTGTCGCCGCCCCCCCTATCAGTGAGCTCGCAGTGATCTTGCAGTGATCTTGCAGTGATCTTGCAGTGATCTTGCAGTGATCTAGAGTACCGCGGTCAAGCGGCCTGACTCACAACCTTCGTCCTGATTCGCTGCAAACCGGTCGATGAATCACCGCGGGTGCTCGCGTATGATAGGCGCCACCAATTTGGATCGTAGACCGATCCGTTCCGTTAACCTATCAGGAGACCTTCATGATCTGGACTGTTTATTTGTCTGGCGAAATCCATACCGACTGGCGTGAGCAGATTCAAGCCGGGGCGGTTGAGGCCGGATTGCCGGTCGAGTTCACCGCGCCCGTTACCGATCACGATGCCAGCGATGCCGCCGGCGACGTACTGGGCAAACCGGACGTACCCTTCTGGCGCGACCACCAGTCGTCGAAAGTGAATGGTATTCGTACCCAGACACTGCTGGAGCAGTGCGATCTTGCGGTCATTCGTTTCGGCGATAAATATAAACAGTGGAATGCGGCTTTCGATGCCGGTTTTTGCGCCGCAACGGGCACCCCTTACATCACGCTTCACAGTGACGAAATTGTCCATCCCTTGAAAGAAGTCGATGCGTCCGCCATGGCTTGGGCCCAGACGCCGGATCAAGTGGTCGAAATATTGAAATACGTGACAACAGCACGTTAAATTTCTGAAGAACGATGGGGTGTTAAAGGTGTCAGGGCGCATGTTTATTAACCAGCGCTGACCCCGCCACCCCGTTTGAAGCCGGTGAAAGGTGACAGCCAATCATTCTGAAGCGTCACTGGCTAATTCCTCAACGAACGCCTCTTGCTCCATACAATTTTTTCCTATTTGGCATATCATGGATGTTCGAAGTTGATGAGTAAGCCAACGGTTAACTGGGAGAACATGATGAGCAAGAAACCCGAAAAAGCGACATTAACGACTGCCATGATCGAGGAGCAGACGGCTGCTTTTTTAAAGGCCGGCGGGACTGTTGAGTATGTGGGCAAAGGGAAAAGCGGGCAATTCGGCTCTCAAGATTCAAAGCAGGCCAACGTTAAAGCCGGCTGAAAAATAGAATAATTGAATGGTGTCAGAGTTGAACGCATTTCTTGATCAACTCTGGCACTTGGTTTTGAGGAGGGTTTTGAGGAGGGTCAGATCGATTTAATTTTGATCAATCCGACTCAGAGCCCCCGCACCACTTTTGACTTTCCCTTCAAATCGCCCGCCGCAGGTAACGCCGGTACCGAGGCCGCCAGAAATTCTTATCAATGGCCCGGCGGATCGTTTCATCGTCGGAACGCAAGGCGACGCCGTCCTCTTGTGCCTGCTTGGCGACATCGAAGGCGATCATCCGACTGATGTCCTGAATATCGGCCAGGCTTGGCAATAGGCGCTCGCCGGTTTGCTGGACGATGGGGGCCTGTTTTGCCAAGGCATTGGCTGCGGCCATTAGCATGGTGTCGGTCACGCGGTTGGCGCCGGCGGCAACAACCCCGAGGCCAATGCCCGGGAAAACGTAAGCGTTATTGCATTGGGCGATGGGGTAGGTGTACCCATTCAGCTCGACCGGCTTGAAGGGGCTGCCGGCGGCGACCAGTGCTTCGCCGTTCGTCCAGGCCAGGATGTCGGCGGGTGTCGCCTCGACTCGGGACGTGGGATTCGACAGCGGCATCACCAAGGGTTTCGTACAGGTCGCGTGCATCGTTTTGATCACGTTTTCAGTGAACAGACCACGCTGGCCGGAGACGCCGATCAGCACCGTCGGCTTTGCCTCTTTCACCACATTGATCAACTCTCGCCCAGCCCAGCCTTTGATCCGCGCTGGATCCGTGGCCAGTCCTTTCTGGAAATCCTGCAGGCCGGTCATGTCCGTGGTCAGCAGTCCGTCACGGTCGACCATGTAGATGCGTTGCCGCGCTTCGCGTTCCGGCAGTCCCTCATCCGTCATTGCCACGACGATCTGTTCGGCAATGCCGCAGCCGGCGGAACCGGCACCCAGGAAGGCAACGGTCTGGTCGCTGACTTTTTCGTCCTTCACTTTGCACGCAGCCAGCAATGTGGCCAGACAAACCGAGGCGGTGCCCTGGATGTCGTCGTTGAAGCAGCAGGCGTCGTCGCGGTATTGCTTCAACAGGCGCATGGCGTTGTTCTGCGCAAAATCCTCGAACTGCACCAGGGCTTTGGGCCAGCGGCGCTTAACAGCCGCCATGAATTCAGCCACGAATTCGTCGTATTCTTCCTGGCCGATGCGCTCGTGGCGCCACCCCATGTACATCGGATCATCGAGCAGCGCCTGATTATGGGTGCCTACATCAAGGACAATGGGTAGCGTGTTCGCCGGACTGATTCCGCCGCACGCGGTGTACAGCGACAGCTTTCCGATGGGGATGCCCATGCCGCCGATGCCCTGATCGCCCAAACCCAGAATGCGCTCGCCATCGGTCACCACGATCACTTTCACGTTGTCCTTGGTGGCGCTGCGCAAGAGGTAATCCATGTGCTCCCGGTCGGGATAGGACACGAACAGGCCGCGATGGTTGCGGTAGATCTTGGAGAACGCCTCACACGCCTCGCCCACGGTCGGGGTGTAGATAATCGGAAGCATTTCTTCCAAATGGTTTTCCAGCAGGTAGAAAAAAAGCGTTTCGTTGTCGTCCTGTAACGCGCGCAGCGTGATGTGCCGGTCGATGTCGGTCTGGCATAGCTCGTATTGCCGGTAAGCGCGCTCCGCCTGTTCCTCGATGGTTTCCACGTTATGGGGCAGCAGGCCGATCAGATTGAATTCCACGCGCTCCCGTTGCGAGAAAGCACTGCCTTTGTTCAGCAACGGCAGTTCCAACAACGAGGGGCCGGCGTAAGGAATGTACAGAGGGCGTTGTTCTCTTTTGCTCACAATCACCTCGTCGATCCAAGCGGGTTGCGAAGGCGCCAGACGCAGGGGATATATCGTTAACAGCCAAATCCCGTTTATAGAGAGAGTAGCTGATGACGGTCTCCTTCGCTGGCCGGTCGCCAGCGTATAGCCTTTGAGGCAAACCGGGACCGCGTCATTTTCAGGTGCAATTAATCGGGGCGGGGTTAGAACAATTTAATTTAACTGGGCCAGGCCGACATGCCAGACTGATTTAATGGACTTGAGCTACTTTTGGACCGGATGGCAGCCGGTGTTGCACACCCTGCTCATCGTCGTCGTTGGCTACCTCGTGCTGGTGATTCTGCTCCGCTCGACGGGGCCGCGCACCATGTCGAAAATGACGCCACTGGACTTCGTGATCGCTGTCACCGTGGGATCAACCTTCGGCCGTACGGTGACGGCAGTGGATGTCAGCCTCGCCCAGGCGGTGGCGGCGCTGACTTCGCTCGTAGTTCTGCAGTGGGTGCTCGCCGCCGCACGGGCCCGTTGGTATGTTATGCGCCGGGTACTGGACTCGCCTCCGGTGCTGCTCTACTACGATGGCGAACTACAACACCGCGCATTGCGTCGGCATCGGCTTACTGAAGCCGACGTTTACACCGCCGCCCGCCAGTCAGGCAAGGGGTCCTTGACCGACATCCAGGTCGTAGTGTTGAAACAGGACGGCTCCCTGGGCGTCATCATGGGGGCGTCGATGGGTGACGGGTCCAGCGTCCTGCCGTTTGCCGAGCGCGACTGAGCTGCAGAGCATTAATGAATGGGGTCAGAGCACTGCCAATGAAGTGATGTCTGGCGAATCGAGTATTAAAAGTGTCCATTAAAGGTGTTAGAGCGTATATTTTTTGATCAACCCTGGATCTGCGTCTAGTAGTGGCAAGCGCTGATCCAATGGCTTGTATTTTTAAAATTAAATCGATCTGACGCCAGGCAGGGATTGCGCACAGGCTGGCTAAGCTACGGCGGGTTGACGGGAGCTGAATGCTTTAGGGTGGGAGTAGGGAAGGCCGTGCAAATCAGTCGCCCCACATGCGGATTGTACCGGCCGTATTGAAGTTGCCCTGGACGTTAATTTCATTAAGCAGCTTGGTGCCCGTTTCGGGAACGCCGCTGCCGTTAAGGTAAATATCTTTGAAGCTCAGGCCATCGCCGACGAAATTAATCCGCTCGGGTAGACCCACCACCATGGCGCCGTCTTTCTCGATGTCCACGGTCATTGCGCCGGTTACGTCCATTGCCAGGGAGACCTCGTTGGCGAAGTAATGCGCTTCGCCGCCTCCACCGTGTTCCCGGGTGACATAAGCCAGTTTGAAGCCCTGAGTGCGGCGTCCGTCGCTCTCGTCGGCGGCGGTGTCCGGATCGTCGACGCTGTCCGGACCATGGGCGTTAACCCGCAGGTGAGGGATTTCGATGGAGATGCCACTTTGGCCGGAGACCTTAGCCAGTTCGCTTTCCGCGATGGGGCGCAGCTCCGCAAATACCGACGTGGAGAATGCCAACGTCAGGCTGGCGCAAAGGGCCGGTAGTGAACCGCGCCGGATCGCTCTGTGACGATGCATTCCTTGGTCCATCAGTTTTTGGTCGCCCACAGTATTCTCCTTATTGCCCGTCCAGGTTGAACACAAGGTGGTCCAGTGTAACGCCGTGAATGCGCGACATGCTGGCCTGGCCTTGGGTCATCTGAGTCTCCATGGTCAGATTCGCTTTTGGGAAATTTGCATCGTAGGCCAGACTCGCCGTGTCAGGATGGCCGGAGGCGCCGGGTTGCAACGTTTCCCCAAGACTGGTGGTGAATGGTTGCGGATCGCTGTAGGCAATCCGCCAACCCTGGGCTGAGGTCTCGATCGTGGCGGACGTCATCTGTAGGTTCTCCAGGGAAAAGTTCCTGATAACCAGATCCCGATCGGGGCTGAATACACCATCGCCCTGGCCCGGCTCGAACAGCATCTGCTCGACGGACACTTCCTCCAGGTTGATGTTGAGCAACAGACCCTGCCGCGAGGAAGCCAGCGCGCTGCCGTCCTCAACTTTGCGACTTCTGATCTTGTAGCCCTCGGGAATGGCACCAATATCCAGATGACCGGTCAGCGCTACGTTGTCCAGGCTGACATGACCGAAATCCAGCTGGCTCGACGGCGTTCCACCCGCGGCGATATTGCGGTCGTCTGGAGCCGCCGTATCGGGGTTGCCATAGAGGGCCTGAAAGCTCAGGTCAACATTGTTCCAGGCGGCTTTCTCAGGCAACCCGATACGCAGGTATTCCCGTTCACCTAGATTTTTACCATCGGGGACGACGATACCCAGCACAGTGGAATTGACCGAGGCATCCGCGGTGGCGGTGCCGGTGGTCAGGGGGGAAGCCGTGGTGCCAATATTGGCAGCGGTGAATTGGAATTGTTTCAGCCCCAGGGAAGAGCCGTCTGCCCCTTCCACGTTGATACTGCCAGCTTCCGCATCTCCGGGACCAGGCGTACCGGAGAGCTCGATGTTCTCGAGCACGAAGTTGAAGTTACCCTGAGCCTGGACCTGGCCCATCTGCCCGTCGCTGAGTTTTTCCATGGCTATTGCGGAGCCTGCCGAGGCCCAGCAGCTCAAAGCCACAGTCAAAACGCGTGTCAATCTGCCCATGCACGTTCTCCTTGGGTCTTGCCAGCTCAGCAATCCCTACGTTTTGGCCTCAGAATTCGGGATGATATTGCTGCCGTGGATTGTTGTCGCCGATCCCCAACAGGATCTGGGACAGGGCTGCTGCGGTATTGGTGTGTGCTTCGACATAGCCCGCAGTCCGGTCGTTGGGGTCGTTGAACGGCATCGCCATGTTCCAGCCCGGCAGATCTGCACGACTCTGGGGAATGACGCCATCCAGATGCTGAGACCACAAGGCGCCATTGACCGATCCGTCGCCGTTGACGAAGGCGTTGCCGCCGCCCTGGGTCAGCGATATGTAGAAGTTTTTTACGTTGTGGAAGTCGAGGCTGACGACGTGTTCCAGGTTGAGCTCTTTGCCCCCCGGCGACTGAAGCGCCGCGCCGATGCCGAGCGGCTCGGTAATGGGTTCGAGCAGGCCGGTGACCGGGTTAAGAGGCCCGGCAGCCGCGTCAAGCGGGCCGCTTGTGTTGTTGGGCACGCCACCGCCGGGCGCCGGGGTCTGGGGATAGTTGCCGGTGCCGTCTGGCATTTGTCCGCTGCCGACCGTGACGAAGGTATCCCGGGTGCCGGAGCCATAAAGCTGGGACAGGATGACGCCTCCGACTTCGGGCAGCAGGCTCACGGTCTGAATAAAACCGGAACTGGAATCGATGGTGACTGGCGCATGGCCTTCAGCCTTGCCAAAGCCAATACGGATGCCCCGGATCGTGTCTGGACCGTTGGCATGGTGCTGCTTCTGGATTTCGATGTAGGGATCTTCGAAGTAGAAGGGGTCGTCGGCTGAGTTGCCAAAACCGAAATTGCGCAGGGCATTCTCGGGAATACCTTGGCCGTCTGCGGTCTTGTAGATCGAGTTGTTGCTGCCGTTATAGTCACCCAGGACGAACTCCTCGGCGTAGGCGTGCAGCTCACCGCTACCGTTAATTTGCACGCGATGTACGGTAGCATCGACCTGCTCGGTGGGCGTGCGCGTTTCCTCCCGCACGTAGCCGTTGGCAGTCTCGGTGTATTTGACGCCAGTGAGCTGGCTCAGCTGATAGCTGATGTCCGTGGCCGTGTACTGGATAGCCGATTGGCCGGTGACGTCGCGCATTTCCTTCTCTTCCAGGGGTCTGAGTTCGCCCTGGGCGACGTTAGCCGCTAGCAGCAGCGGGCTGAGCAGTGCAAGGTGACGCAAGAAATCCGGTTTATGCATATTGGCTGTGCCTCCTTTGCCTGAGTGCTGTCCAGTTGCCGGCTACCGCTACACTCACGAGTGGGCCAAACCATAAGTTAAAGTTGTAATATCAGGTTAATCGTTGAACAGGCCCAGACCAGATGATCCCGAACATGCGGGCAATATGTTGCGACATGGTGCACAAATGGCCCATTAAACTCGGTTCACTTCGTGGTAGCGGTAATCACCTGGCGTCGTGCTCCCACATCGGCCCTGGAGTCAACGCGGCAGCTGGCTATAATGGCGGCCCCGAACTAACTGGCGCGGAGAACCTTATGCCAATCGAAAAGAATCAGGTGGTCTTGTTTCACTACAGCGTCAGTGATGAACAAGGCAACGCCATCGAAAGCTCCCGTGACGGCGAGCCGAACGCCTACCTGCATGGCCACGGCGGTATTATCCAAGGCCTGGAAGAGGCCCTGGAAGGTCGCGACGCCGGCGACAGCTTCAGCGCCACCGTCACCCCGGACAAAGCTTACGGCCCGCGCAATCCCGAAGCCATGCAGCGCGTACCCATCAAACATCTACGCGGTGCCAAGCGCTGGAAGGCGGGTATGATCGCCCAGGTGGAAACCGAGCAAGGTCCGCGCCATGTGGTCGTCGTCAAGGTCGGCCATAAGTTTGCCGATGTCGATACCAACCATCCGATGGCCGGTAGAACCCTGACCTTCAATGTCGAAATCATCGAAGTACGTGCCGCCGAACCGGAAGAGATCGCGCACGGCCACGCGCACGGGCCGGGTGGGCATCATTGATCCGTTAGCAGATTAGCTTTCATTTTTCTGAGCGCATTTTCTTTACGAGGAAAGAAACAGGACAAGGCTGAACCATGAAAATCGGCGTCATTGCGGACACCCACAGCAAAATGCGTCCTGAAGCTTTGGAGGCTTTGAAAAGCTCGGACCTGATCCTTCACGCCGGCGATGTGGGGCGGGACGAGGTTCTGGAAGCGCTGGAAGCATTGGCGCCGGTGATTGCGATTCGCGGCAATATCGACAAGTCGGGCCGCGCAGCCGATCTGCCCGATGTACAGGAATTGGAATTCCTCGGCCATGCGTTTTACATGCTCCACGACGTCAAAACCCTCGACCTGGATCCGCGTGGCCATTACCGCGTGGTGGTCGCCGGCCATTCCCACAAACCCCGTAATGAGTGGGTCGACGACGTGCTTTACTTCAATCCCGGTGGTGCTGGGCCGCGGCGTTTTACGCTGCCGATCACCGTGGGGCGGCTGGAGGTGACTGAAGACGGTGTGGTTGGGGACATTATCGAGCTCCCGCTATAGGCTGATGAGGGAGCGATTGATTTAAAGAGGTGCCGGGAGCACAAACCGATCTTTCCGTTTTCACCAAATAAAAGGGCCGGGCTCCCCCCTTTGCCCGGCCAGTCCGAGGCAAAAGGAGAGGCCGGCCCATTTTGGACCGATCAAACCTGTCGATTAGCTGGGCAAGAACTCCTTTCCCCAACCTAGTCCAGCAATACTTCGTTCGATCATGGCGTCAATTTCGGTTGCGCTGTAACCCACGCTGCTCAAAACGTCGCGGGTTGAGTGACCAAACCGCTCGGTCGGTTTGAAGGCCCGGATTGACGACTCGGTCGGACGAATCGAGTAGTGATCCACCTGAGTAATGGTATGGCCGCTGGGATGATTGCGGTACGTTGAGAAGGCGAAACTACCTAGCGCGGTACCTGGTGTGTCATCAGCCTCACGGCTATAGCTATTGAGAAGGTCTTCAATGGCCATTGGAACGGCGGCCGCGACATCGGCCTCGCGCAATTTGGTCGCCCAGTAGTCTGCGGGTGCCTTGTTCAGGGCCTGTCCGAGGAATGCCCCAATGTCGCTGGCTTGTGCAATGCCCTGTAAGCCCTCTACCTGCTCCAGTTTTTCCAGTTCTGTTCGGTTTGAATCAATGAAGATCCAGCCGTTGGCCGTGTTGTAGAAGTGAGACAATTCATTGTTCCCCAGGGCTTCCCGGCCGGAGGGCTCGTTGAACGGTGCTCGTCCGGCGTAATCGAAAGCAAACGGCGCCTGTGCCAGATTAGTCACCGCTGAAAGCGATGTTCTGGCGCGTGATACCTGGCCGGTTTTGTGTTTGCGATAAAGCGCCACGGCCATTCCCAGACCGGCGGCGAAGCCGCAGTTGACGTCCAGTGTTCCTAGGTGAGCATGCTCTTCCGGGGTTTCGGGGCCACCAAACCGGCTCATGATGCCACTGTTTGCCTGAATGATATCGTCGTAGCCGATGTAGTCGGTTTTGGGGCCTCTGCGTGGCCCGCCCAGGCAATCCAGCCTGCAGAACAGGACGCCGGGATTCACGGCCTGCAGACTGTCGTGGTCCAGCCCCAGGGGTTCCATTTGTCGTTCCGGTGCATTGATGACCACAATGTCGACCGAACGCACCAGACGGTTAAATGCCTCCCGCCCTTCAGGGTTATTGATATCGAGCAGGGCGCTTTGTTTGCTGACGCCGGTCTGGAACGTAAAGAGAGTACCGATTAGCGGATCGTAAAGGGGGGATACCGGATCCAGCTTGATCACCTCGGCGCCGAAGCGGCTGAGGAACGCGGTGGAGTGGGGCCCGGCGATGACGTTGGTTAGATCAAGGATGCGAATGCCGTCGAGCCAACCCCTCCCGCTTGCTGGCTGAATGTCAGCCCCGGTGGGGCGTGTCACGTTCTCTTCGACAGCCGTGGTCAGCAGCTCATTGAGCGCTTTATCGTAGCTCACGTTGCGGCGTGGGCTCGGCGTTAGCATGTTTTCGGCGATGTCTTCCAGCCAGGCGATGGGGCCGCCCTGCTTCATCCGGCCGTACTCCGGATCGTTGACTTCTACAATCAGGCCGGACGCATTGGTGTGTTCGTCGTTGACCCATTCCTGCGTGGTGCGATGAGGTGCGCCCGGGATCTGCCCTTCGCCGAAGAGCCGCCCCCATTCTTCGGACGTGCGGGTGAGGAAAACCTTTTTCATTTTGGCGGAAATGATGTCGGCCCATTTCTTCGGCAGTGGGTAGACGCCAATGGAGGTTTCTCCTTCCCACTCGGCAACCGGCATGTGTAAGTCTTTGACGTCCGGCAGTCCCTCCTCCACCAGTTCGTCGTAGATGCCCAGCAGCTTCAGCGCTCGTGTGGCGTGGTTTCGGTGCGACGGGCAGACACAATAGAACATACGGCCATCGGCGCATTCATAGGTGCGGTAGAAAGGATCCAGGTACTCCTGCAACTGATCGTAGGTCAGATCCATTTCGATGCTGTTGGCTTTGCGGTACTCGATTTCTTCTTCCCGCATCGTCTTGTATCGGTCAGGCAGGCCCTCGATAACGTACGAATTATACGATAGGCCCTCCATCAGGGCGGCGGCCACCGGGACTTCGATGCGGTCGCCCCGGCCGGTTTTTTCCCGCTCAAGCAGGCTCAGCACGGCCGAGCTGGCGGCCAGAGAGACGGCGTAGGACGAGCCCAGGGGTAGGGGGGAAAAGCTGGGATTTACGCCCATGAGCACCCGGTTGAACCCCATGTCCGTAAAAGCGCCACAGGTTGCAGCAACGACCGCCTCCGTGGCCTTCCACTCCTTGCGCACATCGTCGTTAGAGGCAAAGCCGGGGATCGACAAGGTGATCAGTTCTGGGCGCTCAGCGCGCAGTTGTCCGAAATCGATGCCCAGTTTTGTCATGACTCCGGGGCGGAAACTCTCGATCACAATATCGGCCTGCTCGACCAGCGCCAAAGCCTGGCCCAGACCGAAGTCCTGTTTCAGGTCCAGGCGAATACAGCTCTTGTTGCGATTCAGCACTGCGTTGGCCGGGTGATCCCACTGCGGGCCCTCGGGTGGGTCCACATGGATTACGGTGGCGCCGAAATCCGCCAGAACCATGGCGACGGCCGGACCTGCAATCTGCTGTCCGAAGTCCACTACTCTGACACCCGCTAACGGAAGTTGGGTTTTGTTGTTCATCGCAGTCTTTCCTTCCTCTCCTGGATTCCAACGCCCGGCTGTCGAAAGCGCTGTCGTTGGTATATGGCTTGATCGAGTCTCAAAACTCGATTGGGCCAATGGTAGGGACAGGAAAGATCGAGGAACCAGCAATAAAAAATGACCCTGAGACCCCGTTTTACTTATGGCTATCCGAGCCATAAGTAAAGTTTAGCCTAAGGGGTGTTTTTTATTGTTTCTAATCCCGGCGCGGTTCTGCTGAAAATGATCCTACTTCGCTTCCAGGGCAGATCGCACTGCCTGTTGGACAAAGTCCACAACAACAAAATGAGATGAGGACGAAGTATGAAAAACAAGTATCAAGACATTTCAAATGCCGCCTGTGTGACCCGGCAAGTCCTGCGTTCGGTGACGGTCCGCAAAAACGCAGGGAAGGGGGCACAATGAACAATAAATCGATGCAACGCGATGCCGGTTGGCTGGCAGGAACCAACCCGGTGATGTCTGCCGGATCGGGGTTGCTGGTTCTGGGTTTTTTGATGTTCACCATTGCGAATCCCACGTTTGCCAACAGCGTTTACACCGGCCTTAAGGATTACATCGCTGCGGACCTTTCGTGGTACTACATCGGCTTTATGAGCTTTGTGTTGTTCCTGGTGGTTTGGCTGGTCTTCAGCCGCTACGGGGACGTTCGTCTGGGAAAAGACACCGATCGGCCCGAATTCAGCCTATTCTCCTGGTTCTCGATGCTGTTTGGTGCCGGTATTGGTATAGGCATCCTGTTCTGGAGCATTGCTGAGCCAATCTATCACTTCCAGGGCAATCCGTTTGTCGGTGAGGGCCAGCAGCAAACCGTCGAGGCGGCGCAATCGGCCATGCGGATCGCCATCTTCCACTGGGGCTTACATGGTTGGGCGCTGTTTGGACTGTCCGGATTGATCCTCGCGTACTTTGCCTACCGCAGGGGATTGCCGCTATCGATTCGCTCCAGCCTTTACCCGATCTTTGGCGAGCGTATCTACGGGCCCATCGGGCATGTTGCGGATCTGCTGGCGGTGTTCGGAACGGTCTTCGGTATCGCAACCTCCCTCGGCCTCGGTGCCCAGCAGATAAATGCGGGTCTGAACTACCTGACGGGTGTGGAGGTTTCTACCGGTACCCAGATCGCCCTGATTGCCACCATTTCCGTGATCGCAACCGCCTCTGTCATGAGCGGTTTACACAAAGGCATCCGGATGCTTAGCGAATGGAATATGTGGCTGACCCTGTTGATTCTGGGGCTGTTTGTGGTGGTCGGACCCACCGCCTATCTTCTGGGGGCCCTGGTGACTAATGTCGGCGATTACCTGGTTCATGCCGTCGAGCTGGGCTTCTGGGTCGATCCCGATCAGCAGGCACAGTGGCAGGGGGCGTGGACCATCTTCTACTGGGGCTGGTGGATCGCCTGGTCCCCGTTCTGCGGCATCTTCATCGCCCGTATTTCCCGGGGGCGTACGATTCGCGAATTCGTTCTGGGCGTCCTCTTTGCACCGACCCTCCTGGCTGCGATCTGGATTACCATTTTTGGCAATACCGCCATGTACCTGGAGTTGTTCGGCGGTGGCGGCGTGGTTGAAGCGGTCAATCAGAACACCACGATGGCGCTCTTTTCCACGATCGAACTGATGACCGATAACCATGCCCTGGTCGTCCTAATGGCCGGGATCTGCACCGTGATGTTGGTGACTTACTTCGTCACTTCCGCCGACTCCGCCACCCTGGTGATTTGCACCCTGATCTCCATGGGCGACGAGCATCCGATGGCTCGCTACCGGGTGTTCTGGGGCGGGGCCATTGGCGCCGTCGCGGCAGTCCTATTGCTGGCTGGTGGGCTGGAGGCACTGCAAACGGCCACAGTGATGGCAGCGCTCCCCTTTTCTTTCATCCTGATCATGGCGATCTATGGATTACTCAAATCCCTGCGATCAGAACTCGGCTCCGTTGCGGTGCCCGGCCTCTCAAAGCGGCCCGGTAAGCGCCGTGAGGCGGTGCCCAAAGTCACCAAACGGGTTCCGGCGGTAACCAGCTCATAAATGAGATCGGCTGCTGTCGGGTCCGTAGCAACGCTTTTCATCACCTTCATTTACCAGCGGGCAAGCGGGGTTCAGGGGACCGGCATGCCCAAAATTAGCGATAACAAATGTCTGCGCGTGTCAAAGCGGTCGCAGAACTGATTCAAGGAGCAATCATGTCTACACAAGCAATTCTTCCGCGGATACTGCAAGTTGGTGAAGGCGCATCGGCACAGGTGCCAGCCGTTCTGGCCAGTCTTGGCTGCACAAGGCCGCTGATCATCACTGACAAGATGATGGTAGATCTGGGCTATGTCGGTGACATTCAGCGTTGCCTGCGAGAACAGCAACTGACCGCGGATGTCTTCGACGACACCGTGCCGGAACCGACGGTTGGGTCGATAAAGGCTGGAGTCGAGAGAGTTCGAAGCGGTAACTACGACTGCATCATCGCCCTGGGCGGCGGCAGCCCCATCGACAGCGCCAAAGCCATTGGCATCCTCGGCAAATTTGGCGGCGAGATGAGGGATTACAAGTTTCCGCGGCTGGTCGATCAGGCAGGATTGCCGATTATCGCCATTCCCACGACGGCCGGCACCGGCTCCGAGGTGACGCGCTTCACGATCATCACTGACGAGCTCAACGACGAGAAGATGCTCTGCGTCGGCATTGGCTTCATGCCGGTGGCAGCCTTGGTCGACTATAGCCTTACGCTGAGTCTGCCAAAGCGAATCACCGCCGATACCGGCATCGATGCTCTGACCCATGCCATGGAAGCTTACGTCAGTCGCAAGGCCAATCCTTTCAGCGACAGTCAGGCACTGTCCGCCATGCGTTTGATTGGTCCGAACCTGCGGCGGGTCTATCGAGATGGTGCCGACCGTGAGGCTCGTGAAGCCATGATGCTGGGGTCGACCCTGGCAGGTATGGCGTTCTCCAATGCTTCGGTGGCTTTGGTACACGGTATGAGTCGTCCCATTGGCGCCGCTTTCCATGTGCCGCACGGTCTGTCCAACGCCATGCTATTGCCGGCTGTGACTGAGTTCTCCATTCCTGCTGCTGCTGAGCGCTATGCCGACTGCGCCCGAACCATCGGTGTCGCCAGCGAATCCGACAGTACGGACGAAGCCAACCGCAAGCTGCTTGATGAGCTGCATACGCTCAACGATGAGCTGGAAGTGCCAACACCCGAGCTGTTTGGCATTGATCGCAGCGAATTTTTCGACTTGATGCCGACCATGGCCGAGCAGGCTTTGCAGTCCGGATCTCCGGGTAACAATCCCCGAGTGCCTACGGTTGACGAGATGATCGAGATTTATCGCAGGCTTTGGTGACAGCGCACAGCGACGGCAAACCGCATTCAACAACCACACGCCACCCCTAACCGGCGACACATCGAAACTGAGGAAATGAACATGAACACAGTAGGGCATCTGATCAATGGCCAAAACTACACGGCGGGCGAACGCACCCAGCCGGTGTACAACCCGTCGACCGGTGAGGTTTCACGGAACGTCGCCCTGGCGTCTCGGGCGACTGTGGAGGAGGCCATTGCCGCCGCCCAGGCGGCCTACCCGGAATGGCGAGCGACTCCACCGGTTAAGCGTGCTCGTATCATGTTCCGCTTCAAGGAGCTGCTGGAGCAAAATGCCGACCGCATTTGCGATTTGATCGGTGAAGAACATGGCAAGATTCGGCACGACGCCATGGGGGAGCTGCAACGGGGGATCGAGAACGTCGAGTACGCCTGTGGCGCACCAGAACTGCTGAAGGGCGAACATAGCAAGAATGTGGGCCCGAACATTGATGCCTGGAGTGAGTTCCAGCCGCTGGGGGTGGTGGCCGGCATTACCCCCTTCAACTTCCCGGCGATGGTTCCCCTGTGGATGTATCCAATGGCCCTGGTGTGCGGGAACTGCTTCATCCTGAAACCATCGGAGCGGGATCCCAGCTCCACTCTATTCATTGCCCAGTTGCTGCAGGAAGCCGGGCTGCCAGATGGCGTGATGGGCGTAGTCAATGGAGACAAGGAGGCCGTGGACACATTGCTTGAGGATCAACGTGTCCAGGCGGTGAGTTTTGTCGGTTCCACGCCCATCGCGGAATACATCTACAGCAAGGCAAGTGCAAACGGTAAGCGTTGCCAGGCTCTTGGCGGCGCCAAGAACCACGCTATCGTGATGCCTGATGCCGACATGGATAACGCGGTCAACCAACTGGTTGGCGCGGCCTTTGGCTCTTCGGGTGAGCGCTGCATGGCGCTGTCGGTAGCCGTCGCCGTTGGTGATGCCGCCGGTGATGCCCTGGTCGCCAGAATGAGTGACGCGATGAAGTCGCTTAAGGTGGGAGCCTGCTATGAGGCCGGCAACGACTTTGGCCCAGTAATTACCCGTGAGCATCGGGAGAAAATCGTCGGATATATCAATAGTGCCGAGGAGGACGGAGCCACCGTCGTCGTCGATGGCCGCAACCCCCAGCTTGCGGGCTACGAGAACGGCTTCTTCGTCGGTGGAACCCTGATCGATCATGTTTCCCCCGAGATGGCGAGTTATCAGGAAGAAATCTTTGGACCGGTGTTGCAGGTCATTCGCGTCAAGACAATGGAAGAGGCGATGAACCTGATCAATGATCACGAATATGGCAACGGCACCTGCATCTTTACACGGGATGGGGAGGCTGCCCGGTATTTCACGGATCACATCCAGGTCGGCATGGTCGGCGTGAACGTGCCCTTGCCAGTGCCGGTTGCCTACCACAGTTTCGGTGGCTGGAAGCGGTCGCTGTTTGGTGATCTCCACGCCTACGGCCCGGATGGCGTGCGATTCTATACCCGCCGCAAGGCGGTCACCCAACGCTGGCCTTCAGCGGGTGTCCGCGAGGGAGTGGAGTTTTCCATGCCGACGATGAAGTAATCACGAGAAGCAATCACACGATCCCCCTGTGGATCAGACCCACAGTGGTCTTTTGGCGACACCCTTGTGGTGTCGCCTTTTTTAACTTGGAAATTCGTCTTAAAGCCTATGGCGCTCTCGTTTGAGTTCAATGAAAATTGAACCAGACCGACAAAGATAGAGCCGCTACCATGAAGAAGAAACTCCCACCGTTGAACTGGCTACGGGCATTTGAAGCGACCGCACGGCACCTGAACTTTACCCTGGCCGCGGGCGAGTTGCATCTGACCCAGGCTGCGATTAGTCAGCAGGTCAAAGGCCTGGAATCTCAATTGGGAACACCTTTGTTCAAGCGGCTCCCCCGCGGGCTCGAACTGACCGATGCCGGCAAGGGGTATTTGCCAGTGGTTCATGAATGTATCCGACGATTGGCGACGGCAACCGATGAGATCTTTGGCCAGGGCAAGGCGAGGTTGTTGACGGTACGCGCGAATCTGGTGTTTTTCACAACCTGGCTTGCACCGCGATTCCATCGGTTCCGGGCGCTCTATCCGGACATTGGTGTCAGGTTTACCAGCAATATTTGGTTGGAGGACGATAGCAAGGAGTCGGATATGGAGATCCGTTACGGCAAGGGGCAGTGGCCCGGCATGGAGGCGGATCGTTTGAGCTGGGATGAGCTATTTCCGGTTTGCAGTCCAACGTTGGCCGGCACCGAGGAACTGCCGGAGTCTCCTGAGCAGCTTTCGGGCCATACTTTGCTTCACGTTATTGGGTATGAGGAAGGCTGGGGGTTTTGGCTTGATCAAACCGGTTTTAACCACGTTAAGTCCGGTCACGAATTGCAATTCGATACCCTGATCTCCGCGCTGGAAATGGCGCGGCAGGGCGAAGGCATCGCCTTGGGGCGAACGTCCCTGGTCAAGGACATGATGGCCAAGAAAGAGCTGGTCTCACTCTTCGACCTCTCGGTTCCCACCTCGGAAGCATTCTACCTGGTTCGCCCGGAGTACAAGTATCTCCATCCTCATGCCGAGATTTTCCGTGCCTGGATTGTTGAAGAAACTGAGCGTGAGCACGATGGCAGGCGGGTGGTTGCCTGATTTCCTGAAGGCACGCTGTCTGGTTTCCGGCAAACCGCTCAAACCAGTTCCGGGGCCGGAATCAACTGACCCCGACCCTGTTTCCGCACCACGGGCGGCGACCCAGGGTGCACAGCGCACACCTGAAAAAACTCTACATCTCTTCGATCTCTTATGGCTGGCCAGGCGCGCTCCTGGCTCAGCAAGTGTTCCGGCATAAGACACGTAAAGGCAGCTATCAGTTCGTGTTCTGGCTGGCGGTATTGACCAACCTTGGCGCGATTGGATGGATACGCGTTGCGCCCTAGGCGATGACGTTGCGGCAGCAATTGGGCTTGGAATAAGTAGTGGCGTGAGTCAAACCGAATTTATTCTGATCGACACTGCTTGGCTTCCCAGTAAGATCAATATTGAACCCAAGGCGATGGTACATTGGGTTATTTGGCTGACAAAAGATAAAGTTGAGCTGACGGGGCGTAATCATTCTTGAGCTGCACAACCTTGCTGGCTTCGGCGGCTTCAATAGAAAACAGGGTAACGGGGTTGTTGCGGAGGGGCGATGCTGGAAGCACTTAAAACCGGGATAATGGCCTGGTTGTGGCCCGGGCTCTCGGTGCTCGCCGCAGCGGTCGCGACCTATGTCGCCTATCGCTTGGCCCTGGCTCTCGTCCGTCACTTCTCCGAGTCCAGAACAGTGCCTCGCTTATTCCTGGATGCCGCTGCGCGGGCGCTCAGTGTGGTGTTTTGTTTGCTGGTTGTGGCGGGGGCCCTAGAAGCGGCACCGGATGATCTGCCGCTGATGGCCACCTTCCAGCACCTCACGAAATTGCTTCTGGTGCTGGCCTTTACCTGGGCCGCCGTGCGGCTGACCTCGGCCATTGGCGAGGTGATTGTTGCGCTGAACCCGGTACTCGAAGGTCAGTGGAAACGCGCCCGCAAGGTTGAAACCCAGACCCGTTTCCTGGTGCGTGCCCTCAATATCCTGCTCGTGATCATTGGCATCGGTGCCGCCCTCATGACGTTCGAGTCCGTGCAGCACATGGGCGCGAGTCTGCTGGCCTCTGCGGGTGTCGGTGGCTTGATTCTGGGTTTTGCTGCTCGTCCGGTACTGAGTAACCTGCTGGCGGGGATGCAGATTGCCATTACGCAGCCTTTTCGAATCGACGACGTGCTGTACGTGCAAGGGGAGTGGTGCTGGGTGGAAGAGGTGACGGCTACCTATGTGGTGCTTAGGGTGTGGGATCTGCGCCGGCTAGTGGTGCCCCTACAGTGGTTTATTGAAAATCCGTTCCAGAATTGGTCCCGTAATAATTCCGATCTGCTCGGCACCGTGTTTCTCTGGGTGGACTACACGATGCCGGTGGAACCGCTGCGGGAGGAATTCATGCGGTTATTGGAGAACTCGGAGCTGTGGGACGGAAAAACAGCAACGGTACAGGTGACTGACGCTAGCGATCAGGCAATGCAAATACGATTTCTGGTGAGCGCCGCAGATTCCAGCAGCAACTGGAACCTGCGCTGTGGTGTCCGAGAGGGTTTGGTCACCTTCATTCAGGAACACTATCCGAATCACCTACCACGCCTGCGTGCTAGGGTATTGGAATCTTAACACATGTACTAGGCCGAAGCCGTTACGTCAGCCTGTCAGTGCAGCAGTCCCGATCCCGCCTTCCTGGGGTAAACGAGAGGATTGAGGGCGCTGGACTGGCCGGCGCTCGGGCAGGTCGGTCCTTGCATCTTCCACCAAAATAACGAACCCCCGAGCATCCGGTTGTCTCGCGCGCACACCGGTGTGTCCAACCGTCAGTCTCCCTGGGTCAGTTCGTGCACTTTGCTTGCGTCGATGGCTGTCTCCAGTCCGCCCCAGGTTTGGCGCAGGTAATTGGTCAACTCAGCGGTGTCTTGGTCACTCAACTCGTTGGCAAATCCCGGCATGGCCTGCATACGTTCGAAGCCGTTGAACGCCCGGGCCTCAATGCCGTCGTGGATGGCCTTGACCAGGTTGCGCGGGTTTTGCAGGCGTAAGGTAGAGTTGCCCTGCAGGCCAATCGCGACATGGGGTATACCGTCGCCATCGGCGCCGTGGCACCCGGCGCAGACATTCAGGTAATGCCTTCGGCCAGGGCTATCGGCCGTCGCTTCGTCGCCCACCTCCACCACGTGGGCCTCCGGCGGGTTCTCGCCCATGAGGTACAGACTCATGGCGTTCAAGTCTTCGTCTCGCAGGTAACGGGTGCTGTGGTGGAATACCGGATACATCTCGTTGGACATGGACCCCTGTGCGCTCCGGCCCTCTCGCAGGAACGTGCGCAGGGCTTCCGGTGACCAGCCGCGTCTGGCCAGCCCTTCGGGCGTAAGGCTCGGCGCCTCGTAACCGGCGATGACTTCGCCTTGCAGGTATTTGTCGCTTTGTGCCGCACCGAGGACGTTGCGTGGTGTATGGCATGCTCCGCAATGGCCCAGCACATCGACGAGGTAGCGTCCGCGCTTCCACTGGTCGAATTGTTGCTGTGCTTCCGCCGTGTCTTTTCCCGCGAACATCACGTTCCAGAAGTTGAGTGTCCAGCGCATGCTGAACGGCCAGCTGAGTTCGGTTTCAGGCGCCTTGAGATGAACCGGCTTGAGGCTCATCAGATAGGCGTACATGGCATCCGAGTCTTCTCGCGGAATGCTGTGGTACGAGGGATAGGGCATGGCCGGGTACAGCTGTGTACCGTCAGGCAGCTCGCCTTCGGTCAGCGCATGGTAGAAGTCGTCTGCGCTGTAGTTGCCGATGCCGTAGTCCTTGTCGGGCGTGATGTTGGTCCCGAATACCGTTCCGAAGGGCGTTTCGATGGGCCGGCCGCCAGCGTAGGGGGTGCCGTCTTCCTCGGTATGACAGGCGGCACAATCGGCAGCACGGGCCAGATACTGGCCGCGCTCGAGCACATTTTTGTCCGTCTGCACGTTCTCGTCCAGTTGCGCACTCCAGGCGGGAGCGACGGCGAGGTTCAGTGCCAGCGCGGTGAGGATTCTGCGAAGAAGCATGATCAGTCCCTCCCTGCGATAGTGCCCGATGTTTCCAGCACGGCGTCGCGCACCGCTTCGTAATAGCGCACATAACCGGTGCAGCGGCAGAGGTGGGGCTCCAGGGCCTCGCTAATAACGCTTTCCAGTTGCGACCGGTCAACGGGCTGTCGTTGCAGGCGTTCGATCAGTACCGTCCCGGCGTTCACAAAGCCTGGAGCGCAGTAACTACACTGGAACGAGAAATGTTTCAGGAACTGCTGTTGCACGTTGGTGAGGCCTTTGAGCTCCCCGTCTTCCCCACGTTCGGCGTGGCCTTCAATCGTGCGGATCTTCTTGCCGTCGAAGAAGTGGGCGCCGGTGATACAGGTACGTACCTCCTCGCTGCTGCCGTCGGGTTTATCGACGATCACGGTGCACGCGCGGCACATGCCCTGACCGCAGCCATAACGGGTGCCGGTCAGGTTGCGGTATTCGTGGAGGTAGTCGAGCATCATCAGCTCTTCCGGGATGTCTTCCACCGGCTGCAACTTGCCGTTGATGGTGACGCTCAGCGCCCGTGTCGGGATGGCCGCAGTCTTGGGCTGTTCCGTTGTCATAAAACCTTCCTGATTTTTTCCGGCGTGAAGGGCAGGCTGCGAAAGTGATGGCCGATCGCGTGGGCGACGCCATTACCTATGGCGCCGACGATGGGAATCATCACAACCTCTGCGATGCCCTTGGGCGGATCGGTGCGCGATAGCGCCGGCAGTATTTCGGAGGTTTGCTGCCAAACCGCCACTTCACTGGCTCGCGGAATGTGGTAGCGATTGATATTCCAGGTACCGTTGCCGGGGCCATCCTCGTAGAGCGGCATTTCTTCGTAGAGCGCGTGGCCTATGCCCATCGCGATGCCGCCCTGGAGCTGTCCGGAGACGAGTTCTTCAACGATGGCGTTGCCGCATTCCAGGAACGTATGGTGATTCAGTAGGGTGACTTTGCCCGTGCCGGTATGCACGGCCAACTCGACCAGCGTGCCACAGGCACTGTAATAGGTGACGCCGGCGTTGTTGCGCTGGGTGGGTGGGAAGTAGGCGTTGCTGCGGGTGAGCAGATGATAACCGCGCTTGGTTTTCATCGACGCTTTTTTGTCGGCGGACGCGCCTGTGCCGTATCGCACGGCGAGGCCGTCGAGTGGCAGGTTCTCGGTGCGGTCGTCGATAGCGTAATCCGCCCGGGCCCATTCCCAGCGGTTGAAGGCATGAGTCATCGCCCCTGTCACCAGTCCCATGTCATGGGCGCGTTGTGCCAGAAATTCCAGTGAGAGGGGCTCCATGCCGCGTGCGGTCAGGAAGCCGCCTTCCCAGCGGGCGTCCTCCTCGCGCACGACATAAGGTGCTGCTTGCCCGCCACCGATACCGCGGCGCCAATAGGTTTCCGCAGCGGGCCAGAGTCCGTGACGGAAAATGACCCGGGCGGCTTCCCGGGTCGGGAAGGATAAATAGTAGGCGGAATTGCTGGCGCTGGAGGCTTGGAAGAGCAGCGGCGTCCAGCGGGGGCTCGACGATGCCTCGTTCTGTTCTTCCTGCGACATGGTGTAGGGACTCGCTGTTTCATGCATCTGCATGTCGTCCCATTCGATCTCCGCAGTGCGCACACTATCCGCAGCGCGACCTAACCACCGGGCAACGATCGCGGCCTGTGCCGTGGAATAGCCGGTCCCCATCTCGGCACCGGTGTTGCGGACTTCAATGCGCCCGTCTCGCGTCAGGTTGACCTCGGAGAACATACCTTCGGCGCCGTGGCCGAAGTCTTTCTGGGTACAGGCGAACCCGACGCCATAGCTCTGCTGGGGATGTTCGGCATCGTAGGCCTGCTTGCGCTGCTGGCGGTTCTGCCAAATCGGGTGTTGCTGGGCCTTCAGCAATATTTCCTCGCCCCGCAAGTGACCGGCCGGGATGGCGCCCTGGGTGTTTTTCATGCCGCTCTTGAACACATTGCGCAGACGCAGGTCAATGGGATCAATCGAGAGCTCACGTGCGATTTCATCCACCATCAGCTCGGTGGTCGCCATGGTCTGCACGGTGCCGTATCCGCGAAACGAACCGGCTTCCGGCATTCGCGAGTAGATCGCCGTGGCTGTCAGATCGCTGTTGGGCATGTAATAAATGGATTGGGCCGCGGTGGCGCCGACAAACGCCACGGAGTTGGAAAAGTTTGCGCGTCCGCCGCCATTGGCCGTCAGGTCGTGCTTGAAGACCTGGAATTGGCCGGTTTTCCGGTCGACTGCCAAACGATTTCTGATGGAGAAGGGGTGCCGTTTCATGGTCGCCTGGAACTGCTCGTACCGGTCATTGGCTAACCGGACGGGACGACCGTCAGCATAGAGCGCAGCAATCAGACCGTAGTAGGGGAAGATCGAGGCATCCTTGCACCCGTAGCCCACAGTGTAAGCGGGATGTAGGAAGAACCGGTCCGTCTTGAACCGGCTCTTGGAAAGCAGTTCCGGCATCCAGCTGGCCAGCTCGTGGGGAGACTGGGTGCCACAGACAACGTGCATGTCACCGTTGGCGTCGTCGTACCAGCAGTTGGTGTTGTCCGCCTCCATGGCAAAGTGATCGGTGTACTGCGAATAATACTCGCCTTCGAATACCAGCCAATCGTCAGGGGCGTTGTCCAGTTTGTCCTGCAGCTGCTGGGCGTGGAACATCGCCCGCTGCCCATCTTTGCCGTTCTCCAGCGCTTCTGGCCAGACGGGATGCCGCTTCCGGAAATCCGGATAGAGCACCGTTTCCTGCAGCGCCGAGAAGGTGTCTTCTGCATAGGGCGTTTCGCCACCGACACGGATATAGCGGAAGGCGCCGTAGGGCGGTTTCTCTGGCAGGCCGGTCTGTTCGCCATAAACCACCACATCGTCGGCGAAGCGCACACGGTTCTTCGCCAACCGGTAGCGGGCAAAATCATGGTAGATCAGCATGGCAACGGGATACCCGAGATACAGGGGCGTCTCGCCTTTGGGCAGGAAAAATTCGGGGCCAAAGAACTGCGGGACTTCGATATTGTCCTGCGCCATGTCCTCGGCGGTAACGATCCGGTCCGGCATCAAACCTGCCTGCTCAAGGCGACTGAGATTGATGTCCTGAAAACGGTGGTCGCACCGGGTGGCGCGGATAATGAAGGCGTGGGACTGCTTTCCGGGCCAGTGGGGCATGTCCTTTGCCCGGATATCACGGGCGAATACCTTGCCGCCGGTAACCTTGGCGATACCATCCAACCGGAATTGCATGCTGCTTTCGGAAAGCTGCCAACTCTCTCGAGTAGGAGAAAGTATCCGGTCCTCGAACAGTGCAGCGAAAGCGTTGCTGCCGAAGGGCGCGAGGTAGGCGGTAACGCCTGCGATGGCACTGCCTTTCAGGAAGGCGCGCCGGGAGAAGGGCGTGGACATACCGAGATCCTTCGTCGGTGTGAGTTTCAGAATACTGTTATTTTAAACAAACTTAACCAATTGAACATGTTTTTGAGCCTAGGAAATTAACTCAGGTCACGCTCGATCGCGGCCTTGCCCACGCAGCCCTGGGAATAGCAGCCGGTGTTGGAGAGTTCTACGGCGCGACGACGTTAAATCTAGATCAAACCCGATTTGATCATGTCGAACGTATCCAGAATCCGCGCCACATACTGGTCTTTCGGACGAAAGCTGCTTTGTGTGCTGAGTGAAACATCTTTCTCCAGGTGATCCAGGAGCTTATGCAGGCGCCGGCGATGCAAACCCACAGACGCCTGAATGGGATCGGAAACGACCCCGGACAGGGCTGCAAACGCCGCCAACAAGGCCATGACAGCGATCATAACGGTGGCCGTCATCGCCAGCGAAGGCTCCGGTGGGAACCAGCTGTAGTACCACCCGCCGATTGTGTCACCCAGGATGAAGTCTCTGGCTGCCATGGCCTTTGCAAGAATGGATGCGAGAACGACCCCGAGCCCGATTCCACCCGGGGTAAATTTCTGGAAAGCAAACGCACCCAACACGGCGCATGAAATGCTGTTGGTGATATCGGCAGAGGCCGTGCGGGTCACCCGGTATTGGCTGAGTGCGTCCGCAACCACTGGCTCGATCAGTCGGGTAAAGCGTTGGTGATCGACCGGCTCGGAATTATGGCGCGCATAGACCGCCTCAAGAGCTTCGATCAGATAGCTCTCCAGCAGCGGGCTTGCCTGGCCGCCGTTCAATAGGTCCACCTGGATCAGGTTCGAGATGTGCTGCTGTACCTGGGTGGTAAAGCCCGCAGGCACACGATCTGTCAAACCGTGCAGCCACTTTAGGCGCGGTCGTTTTCGAACCAGAATTTTGACGAGGCCCGCCAGCGCGTAAATTGGCGCCCAAAGTAAATTGATGGGCGCCCGCAGCATATCCCACACTAGTGTGCCGTGCGGTTAATTCGCTGACCTACTGCGAGCTTCTGAAGGCTTTGGGCAAGGCGCTGCTCTGAAGGCATGGTGGTTCCATGTCGAAGAGCAGCAACGCCGATCCAAAGCCTTCAGAAGCTCGCCCGAAGGGAGGCCCTGAGAATCTGGCTAGCGGCGTTGCAGCGACTCGATGTGGAGCCACCACACCCTCGCCGCCGCGCCTTGCTTTCCAGATTCTCAGGGCCTCAGTAGGTCAGCGAATTAACCGCACGGCACACTCGCGCCATCCGGTTGGTCGATATGGCACCGGGATAACGGAAGTGGCGGTCAATAAACGCCGGGACCCGTGCCCGGCAGTCGTCGAAGTAGCGTGCAATGCCTGAATGGACGGCCTGCTCTATGTCAGCTTCGGAGACATTTTGCTCGGACGATGTGGCGATGGACATGGCGACTAGTGCACGAGTATATCTGCAGTTCAGTGAGTGACTAACACATTACACCGCAATGCAGATAACCAGCACACTTTTTCCGAGCGTTCATTTTATAACGTGTCTTGCGAGTTATCAGAGGCAGGTCGATTTAATTTTAGGCGTGGCCGTCGCCGCTTACGCAACAAACCGAGGCAGCATCAACGTGCTGCCGGGTTCATTTCCACAACATCGGCACGTAGCACGGACTGATCCACCACCAGATCGCTGATCAGCGGGCGGCTTTTGAGGTAGTGGTCGGTCTGCTTGTGAATTTGCAGGGCATCCGGGCTAGTATAGATCTCATACAAATAGAAAGTGTTCGGTTCTTCCTTGGCTTCCAGTACGTCGAAGACCAAGCAGCCTTCTTCGTTGTCGACCGAGGCTTTGGCGTTGGGTAGCATGGCGGCAAGGTATTTGTCCCGCGAGCCCTCTTTGACGACGTTTTTAACGACGATGCAGTACATATCATTCCTCATATTGTGTACATGTTTGCATTAATATTGTGCGCGGGTACCATAGCAAAGCCCCAGAACCGGTTAAAGCATCACGCCTTCTAGGCGGTGTCCAGCGCCTGGGTCGTGCTGGCTGGTATCAGCGCCGGGCCAAGCCGAAACGGCATGCTTCAAAACGCCAGCGCGTCTCAAAACAAATGGGTTTCACAACAACAAAGAGGAATGTTCTATGGCGAATCGTCCCGCCCCTTTTAATGGCCTGCGTCATCTGGCGCTGGCCGTACCCAACCTGGAAGAATGCGAGCGCTTTTATACCGACATTATCGGCATGGACGTGTTACGCCGCGCCAGCGATAACTTGCTGTACCTGACCCTCGGCAACGACAACCTGTCGCTGAGCCGTAACAGGAAAGGCGAGCGTACCGGCGTGCAGTATCTCGACCATTTTGGCTTTATCGTCGATACCAAAGAGCAGTTACAGGAATGGTATGACTATATGAAAGCCGAAGGTGTCCACCTGCTGGATGAGCCCCATGACCACGGCGACGGCGCCCGCAGCTTCCACTGCACAGACCCTGCTGGTAATGTTGTTCAACCTATTTATCATCCGGCGATCTCTGGCCAGCGTTTCTCGGCCTCTGGCTGATCGATTCCTCGCCGGGGCGTCTCCGCAACCCCGTCCGTCGAATAAGGAAAGCCCAAATGCAGTTGGGTCGATTAGCTGGTGAATTACGTTTCTACCTCAACCGGTTTGGCGAAAAACTCTGGGTGAAGCCGCTGGTGGCGTGCGTGCTATCCATTTTTGGCGCTCTGATGGCCAAGATGGCGAATGAAACCGGTCTGGACAGCTACGTGCCCAAGATTACCGGCGAATCGGTGGAAACATTGCTATCGATCATGGCGTCCAGCATGCTCGTGATTGCGACGCTGGCCGTTGGGTCAATGGTTGCCGCTTACTCTTCCGCAAGTACGACTGCCTCCCCGAGAGCCTTCCCGCTGGTGCTGGCTGACGATGTTTCCCAGTTTGCGCTCTCCGCCTTCATCGGCACGTTCATCTTTAGTCTGGTTGGGCTGATCGCCACCCAAAACAGCTACTACGACGCGGGTGGGCATTTCGTGCTGTTTTCCCTGACAGTGCTGGTGTTCACCTTCGTGATCTTTACCTTTGTGACCTGGATCGACCGCATTGCCAGGCTGGGGCGTCTCGGTACGATCGTAAGCAAGGTCGCAGAGGCCACCGGCAGGGCCCTGACCAACCGCAAAGTAGCGCCCTACCTTGGGGGCATCCCATTGGAAAAACACGATAAAGGGCAGCCGATCTATACCAGCCGGGTGGGTTATCTGCAGCATATCGACGTGCATGGTTTGCAGGCACTGGCCGAAAAAGCGCAGGGGCGCATTGCTGTGGCGGTGCTACCGGGCGCCTGCATCGCTCCCGATACACCCCTTGCCTATCTCCTTGGTAGCAGTGCAAGCGGCGACCGCGCATGGGATGACGAGGCTATTGCCGACAAGTTTCAGATCGGCAGCTTTCGCACCTTCGATGAAGATCCCCGCTATGGCTTCGTCGTGTTATCGCAGATTGCCAGCCGCGCTTTATCGCCTGCGGTCAACGATCCGGGTACGGCCATTGATATTATTGTTGAAAACCTGGCGTTATTCAGCCGCTGGCAGGCGCCTTTGGCAGAAGGCAAAAAGCCTGCAGAAGCGTGCGACCGGGTCATGGTGCCGTCACTGGAGACCAGCGACCTTTTCGATGACGCCTTTACCGCCATCGGCCGGGATGGCGCCGGCTCCATCGAAGTGGCGTCCCGATTGCAAAAAGCGTTTGGTTCACTGAATGCCAAAGGAGACGCGGCTATGCAGGCGGCGGCTGCCCATCACGCCAGGCGCGCATTAGCGTTGAGCAACGAAGCGTCACTGCTGAATGAAGACCGGGAGCGTCTGCGAGAGCTATACGAGCGTATGGGACGGGCGGAATAATCAGGCGGCTTCGGCCGAATAAAGGGCCGAAGCCGAGGATTGCCTGGCCGTTACGAGTGACGCGCCGCTTTTCTACAAACCGCTATATAACGAATTCCCTAAGCGTGATAAAAGGTGATCCGCGCCGGCGGCAGGCAACCTGTCTTGAGCGCGCCTTCCTTTTTCAGTCCACCAGGGTTTCAGCATGTCAGATAAATTCTTCTACAAAGGCCGGCAGGATGCGCGTCAACATCACACCGCCTACGGCGGCTTCAAGACCGGCGCCAGCCAAAAAAGCGGCAGCAAGAAGTACCCGTTAACGCTTGTGGTCACCAGCGAGGCCCGTCAGAAAGAAATCGAAACGCTGGTTGCAGACGCAAAGCTGCATGCTGATATTACGCTCGACTCCCGCGAGGGGGCCGTCGAATCCATTGCGGAACTGACCGCCATCCTGAACAAAGGCACGACCGTCAAACAGGCGCGGATGCCGTCACGCAACGATCCTTGCCGTTGCGGAAGTGGCCTCAAGTTCAAGAAGTGCTGTGGCTAGTGTGCCGTGCGGTTAATTCGCTGACCTACTGAGGCCCTGAGAATCTGGAAAGCAAGGAGCGGCGGCGAGGGTGTGCTGGTTCCACATCGAGTCGCTGCAACGCCGCTAGCCAGATTCTCAGGGCCTCCCTTCGGGCGAGCTTCTGAAGGCTTTGGATCGGCGTTGCTGCTCTTCGACATGGAACCACCATGCCTTCAAAGCAGCGCCTTGCCCAAAGCCTTCAGAAGCTCGCAGTAGGTCAGCGAATTAACCGCACGGCACACTAAGTCACCGGTGGACGTAGCCCGTATTCAGGTTTTACCGCCAGTCGACCATCGAGAATACCCTTGTTTTAAGGGACACTAGGAAGGCATCAGTATGATTATTTGCGGTGTGGAACTGGCCGGCAGCGATGCCGTTATTTGTTTACTTGGTCTTGAGCAGGGGCGGTTCACGCTACCGGAGTGCAAGGTCCGTAAACTCTCGCTAAAGAAGAACCACACACGTGAAGACCTGTTGCAGTTTCAGGCTTCCTTTCTGGCGTTAATGACGGCTAACGGCGTGACTAAAGTCGCGATCAAAGAGCGCATGCCTAAAGGCAAATTCGCCGGTGGCGCCATCAGCTTCAAGCTCGAGGCCGCCATTCAGCTGATATCAGGTGCAGATATAGCGGTGACGTTAATCCCGCCTTCCAGCATCAAATCGACGCTTGCCGCCAACCCCGTGCCCATCGACTTTACTGACACCGGATTAAAGGTGTTTCAGGAAAACGCTTTCCTGGTGGCTTATGCCGAGCATATGGCGAAATAACCGGGCGGAGTTGTTTGATGGTCTGTCGCGCCAAGCGATTACGGAACTTCTTCACCTGTTAAGAGTCACTAGCGGTCACGCAAGAACCACGTCGACGAACAAGGAGTTGTTTACCATGCCCAAGAATTTACCCTTTGCCCTTTTGCTTCTGCGGTTGGGGATCTTTGTTGTTTTCCTGTTCTGGACATTGGACAAGTTCTTTAATCCAGAGCATGCGGCCCGCGTATTCGCTGGTTTTTATTTCCTTGAGGGGATGGGTGACCTCTTTTTCTATGTCATTGGCGGATTTCAGTTAGTACTGATCTTGATGTTTGCCGGTGGCCTTCTGAAAACCTGGACCTATGGCGCCATACTGGTGTTCCATGCTATTTCAACGTTTTCATCATTCGGCAAGTACCTACAACCGTTCGATAACCTGCTTTTCTTCACCGCCTGGCCCATGCTCGCGGCGTGCGCAGCGCTCTTTATGCTTAGGGAATACGACACCCTCGTGCTTTCACGCGGTAAGTGAATCTCACTCTTGTTTCCGGCCCGGTAGCAACAGAAGTACCAGGGCCACAACCGCCAGCAGACCCACGAAAATGGCGAAGATAATCCCCGTAGTCTGAAGACTAATGACACTCGCCATGAACCCGATACCAATCACCGGCACAGAGATAGCAACATAGGCCACAACAAAGAAAGTCGACGCAACGGCCGCTCGCTCGTCCGGCGGGCTGGCCGCAGTAATAGCGCCCATGCCGGCGCGAAAGGCGACGCCCTGACCCATGCCTGCGATGATCGCTCCAAGCATGAACAGCGCGAGTGACTGTAGGTGAATGCCCAGGGCTAACGGGATGACACTGGCCACGAGCATAGCGCTTCCCAGTGGTAGACGGAGATTGAGTGGCAGTTTGCCCTGCATGAACTGACCGAGTGTCGAGGCGATAAAGATGCTGCCTGCCACCAACCCGATCAGCAGACGGTTATCGTAGCCAAGGACTTTTCCCATCATCGCCGGGGCAATCGAGGTGAAGAAACCGCAAACAGCGAAACCGGCGAAACCGGCTATAGCCGCCGGCACGAATACACCGCGCACTGCTGGAGGGACGCTCAAGCGTTGAAGGGACAGCTTTGGATGAGCCGGCCTTGATGCCGTTTCCGGAGCCTGCCAGATACATAGCAACGCCAGAGCCGCGAGCCCGGTATGCGCCAGGTAGGGTAGCGCCAAAGGTGCGGGTAAGTATTGCGATAGGGCGCCAGCCAACATCGGGCCAAGCCCCAGTCCCCCCATGTTGGCGGCTGTGGCAATGAACGTTGCCCGCTCACGCCAGTGCGGCGGAGCCAGTTCCATAACAGCCACGGTAGCCGTGCCGGTGAAAATGCCGGCAGAGAAGCCCGAAAGCACCCGCCCCGCAAGGATCAGCGCCAGCCCGTCGGCTTGCCAGAACAGCAAATCGCTAATGAGCGAGCAGGCCAGGCCAGCGAACAGTAATGGCCTGCGTCCCAATTGATCGGACCAGCGCCCAGTGGTCACCAGCGCCGCAATCACACCGCCTGCGTAGACCGCAAAAATTATGGTGATCATCAACTGTGAAAATCCGAAGGCGTCCTGGTATATCGGGTAGAGCGGCGTAGGCAATGTGGTGCCGATCATGGTCACGCTGAAGGAAAAGGCAACCCCGAGAAAGGTGAGTAATGCAGCGAAACTGCGCTCGTCTGGCGCGGACGTTCGTTCGGGATAAGTTGCCATAAGCCGTCTCCTTGGCTAGTTGCTTGCGGAAGGTGAAGGATCGAGCAGAATTCCTAGCCTAGCTTTGTAGCCGTCCGTGGCTATGGGTAATATCCGTAAAATAGGTGGCCATGTGAAAAAGGACAGCGTCCTCTGCTGCCCTCTGCCATTCGCGACAATATACTCAAGCTGGCTCAGGCTCTCGAGTGGCGCTGAAAGCGGCATTCAGTTCATCCACGAGTTTATCTATCCGACGCTCTGCAGCTGCTACCGAGTCCGCAAGTTGTTCACCGCCGGTTTCCTGGTTCTCGATGGCGATCGAGTGGACGTTGGTAATACCGATAAACTCGAGGACAGTGGCCAGGCCCGGTTCGAGATGGTTCATGTGAGCCAGCGCTCCGTCAGGCTCGAAACCGGCGCTGCCCCGGGAGGAGAGGATGACGGCGTGGCGCGGTCGGTCGGCCAGTTTGGGGATGAAGGGCGCTTCCGGGGTGGCCGGGTCGTAGTCCACGGTGCGGCCCATGCGCACCACAAGATCAACCCAGGCTTTTAGGGTGGCGGGCATGCCGAAATTATACAGCGGAGCGCCTATCACCAAGATGTCCGCGGCGGCCAGTTCGTCGATCAGCTGGTCGCTTTCTGCGAGTACGCGAGCCATCCAAGGCTCCTGACGTTCGCGCGGCGTGAAGGCCGACTGAATCCATTCATGGGTGATAAAGGACGGCGGGGCCGTGCCGATGTCCCGGTAAGTGAGGGTATCTTCCGGGCGTCGGGCTAGCCACCGGCTGACAAACTGATGGGTCAGTTTACGGCTGTGGGAACCGTGTTCGTCGGTACCGGCAAAACCCGGTCTTGCGCTGGCATCGATTTTCAGGATGTGAGTCATGGTAAGGCTCCTTAATTTGAATTCATCTGTTATTGACAGCAAACTCAGCCTAATGCCCCGCGTTTATTAGCCACAAACGATCATTTCTTTCCTTTACAGGTGAGGTGGTTTCATCCATGCATCCGCGTCGGTTGCCATCCCTTTCAGCCCTGCGGGCTTTCGAAGCCGCCGCTCGCCATGAGAGCGCCAAGCAGGCCGCCCAGGAGCTTTCCGTGACAGCCACGGCGATTAGCCATCAGATCCGTGGGCTGGAGGAGGCGCTTGGAGTTGCCTTGTTCGTGCGCAAACCCAGGCAGCTTGAGTTGACGTCCCAGGGCCGGGAGCTGCAGCAGGTTTTGGAAGCGTCGTTCGACAACATCGGCAATGTTATTGAGCGCCTGAAAACCACGCCAGCGCGTCAGGCCGTCACGCTTTCCACGACGCCGGCAGTCGCGGTGCGGTGGTTGCTCTCGTGGGTGTGTATGTTGCGGGATTCGCACCCGGGCATCGACTTGCGCTTCCACGCCTCACATGAGGCTGTGGCGCTGGATGGGGTAACGGCTGATCTTGCCATTCGCTATGGCGATGGCCGTTGGCCGGGGCTGGTGGCTGAGAAGCTATTCGACAATATCTTCATCCCCGCCTGCAGTCCCTATCTCGACCTGCGCGATGCGGCGGATCTGACGCAGCATCCGCTGATTCACTTCCGGCCCCAGGCGACGTCCGTGTCACCGGTCGATTGGGCCGGCTGGCAAAAACACGCACGAATACCGGGGCTGGACGTCAGTGCCGGGCTGGTCTTCTCCGACGAAACCCACGCCATTTCCGCCGCCATCGGGGGGCAGGGCGTGGCGTTAATGAGTCGTCCCTTGATAGCGGATGAGCTGGCTGAGGGCCGCCTGATGCAGCCCTTTGGGCCGGAGCTGGCGGGCAAGCCGTTCTATCTGGTGTATCCGGAAAGCCGGCGGCAGGATCCGACGATTCTTGCGATCCGGGACTGGATCGTGGCGGTGCCGGGTGGGCTTTGTCCGTTGCCGCAATAAACACGATCAGGCCGGTCATCTGATGCAACCGGGTGCCGTCTATGCCTTGTGCGTTTCGCTAGCCGACCGGTGGCCGGATAACGTCTACGACGAACAGATTTTTAACCCCGTGGCTGTGATAGCCACGGGGTTTGAAGGTCTGCCCCTTAGCTTTTCTCAAGTGCCCGGAACTCGCCTGAGGATGCCGTTGCGAGGCTCACGAAGTAGATCGCGGCCCACGCGGCGACAAAGCCGGGGATGATCTCGTAGACGCCAGGTCCGCCCAGGAAGCTGCTGTTCCAGCCTAGGGCAATCCACACGATCACCGTGAGCGCGCCAACCACGAGGCCGGCCACCGCGCCCGTGCCCGACATACGCGACCACGTCAGTGACAGGATTATCAGCGGGCCGAAGGCCGCACCGAAGCCGGCCCAGGCGTTGCTCACCAAGCCCAGAACCTGTGAATCCGGGTTGCTGGCGATGAATGCTGCGATGACACCGACGATCAGCACGCTGATACGCCCGATCATGACGCTCTCGCTATCGGTGGCTTCTTTGCGCAGGAACAAACGATAAAAATCCTCTGTCAGTGACGACGATGAGACCAGCAATTGACTGGAGATCGTGCTCATGATCGCCGCCAGCAAGGCTGCATATAGGAAACCGGTGATCAGCGGATGGAAGAGCAGATCGGCTAGGACGATAAAGATCGTTTCCGAGTCGCCCACATCCAGCCCGTTACGAACAGCATAGGCGCGGCCGAACACGCCGAGGCTGATAGCGCCAATCAATGAAATGGCCATCCAGGTCATGCCGATGTTGCGCGCTTTGGGCACTTCGCCGACCGTCCGTATGGCCATGAAGCGCACGATGATATGCGGCTGCCCGAAATAGCCTAGGCCCCAGGTAACGGCAGACAGGAACCCAATAAAGGTCAATCCATTCGTCCAGGATAAAAAGTTAGGATCGACTTGGGCCAACGTCTCCGACGCCTGGTCGAAGCCGCCACCACCGCTGCCGAAAAGCACGACGGCGGGCATGACGATAAGCGCCAGCATCATGATGGAGCCTTGCACGAAGTCCGTGAGGCTAACCGCCAGGAAACCGCCGATGACAGTATAGGTGAGCACGATGCCGAGGGTTAACCAGACGCCAATGGAGTAGTCGCTGAAGGTGGAGGAGTCTATTAGAGAGCCGAAGGCGCTCATGAAAAGCTTGCCACCGGCGACCAGGCCTGATGCCGTATACACGGCGAAGAATACGACAATGACGATCGCCGAGATGGTCCTGAGCGCCATGGCTCTGCTGGGGAAGCGGTTAGAGAGAAACTGCGGAATGGTCAAGCTGTTGTCGTAACGTTCGGTCTGCTCGCGCAGGCGCGGCGCCACGACGATCCAATTAACGAAAGCGCCGACGAACAGCCCGATACCGATCCAGGCCTCGACAAGACCTGTCGCATACAATGCCCCAGGCAGACCCAAGAGTAGCCATCCACTCATGTCCGACGCACCGGCAGACAGCGCGGCTACGGCCGGGCTGAGCTGGCGACCGCCCAGCATGTATTCTTCCGAAGACGCCGTCGATTTGCGCCACGCGTAAAAGCCGATGCTAAGCATCAGGGCAAAATAGAGTAGTAGACTGATCCAAACGCCAATGGCCATGAAATCTCTCCAGTTTATTAAGTCGGTTCTCGCCCGACTGTTTGAAACGCTAGCGTCCTAATCAAGAGTAGCATTGTCAGGCGCGGATGCTACTTTCGTGCCTTTATAGGCTACGTGTCATGCCTGACATCGACGTAACGCCGGTTTAATGAACCAGGTCTGAACCGCAGATTAGACTGGGATAATTCCAAGTTCAGATACTCCAAATTTTTAGGAATTTCAGATTCAGGGGGCGTCGACATGAATGTATCTTCAATACTTAACCAGCTAGTTAAACAGGCTTCTGGCCATTCGTCCCGTCCAGGACAAGGACAAGGACGTGGAACGAGTGTTGGCAAGGTGGTTGACGGTCTCTCCTCTCAGCTAAAAGGTGGGAAAGGCTCGGCCGGCGGTATCGATGCCAAGAAGCTGGTGGGCGGGGCCTTAGGGGCCATGGTGGGCTCCAAGCGAGGCCGGAAGATGGGGGGCTCAACACTGAAATATGGCGCTCTGGCAGGGATCGGCATGCTGGCGTGGAAGGCATACCAAAGCTATCAGG
Organism: Marinobacter fonticola; assembly: GCF_008122265.1. Classification (NCBI taxonomy): domain Bacteria; kingdom Pseudomonadati; phylum Pseudomonadota; class Gammaproteobacteria; order Pseudomonadales; family Marinobacteraceae; genus Marinobacter; species Marinobacter fonticola. The sequence continues at coordinate 3,506,662 of NZ_CP043042.1, read as the reverse complement.
CCAATGCTTCGAGCGACGCCCCGGCAAATGAGGCTCGGCAGGGGCAGCCGTTGGAGCAACTGCAGGGCCAGGCGCAGGAACGGCGGGGGCTGGAAATCTTGCAGGCGATGATCATGGCCGCCCGGGCAGACGGACATATCGATGCCGACGAGCGGGCCTTGTTGACTCAGGAGATAGAAAAGCTGGGTCCGGACGACGAGCTGCATGCCTGGATACAGCAGCAGTTCGATGCACCGCTTGATGCGGCTATTCTGGCAAAGAATGCAGACTCACCTCAGGCTAGCCGGGAGATCTATCTCGTCAGCGCCGCCATTATCGATGAGCAAAATTCGATGGAGCGTGCTTGGCTGGATCAGTTGGCTCGCGCACTGGATCTTCCGCCAGAGATGACTCGGGAGCTGGACAGGCAGGTTCAAGGTTCAGCTTAACAAGGTTGGCGTAAATAGGGCGGTCGCGGTATGGGTTGGTTTCGGTTTGTTGTGTGCGAATCGAAACGAATTGGGCCTAGAGGTGAACCTAGAATAACCCCATTTGGGGGCGGTTCTCCTTAAGACTCAGGGCCGTCACATCCTCCACACGCTCACTCAGCATTTCACTCCAAAGCGCAGCAAGCGGAAGGGCTTCGCCGTTGTCCGGCATATGCACCAGGAAAAAAGGCTGCCTTCCTTCTTCGATCCAAACGGCTACCCGCTCAATCCAAGGCGCCAGAAACGGGCGATTGGCTTCCAGTTCAGGGTGGCCGATATAGCGGATCACCGGCGGCGCGTCGAAGGGTAGTAAGTGCACCGGTAAGTTCGGTTTCTTGCGTTGCGCGTCTACGGTTGCTTCGTTGTCCGGCTTGGCGGAGAAAAGGGCACGACTATCAAGGGACACGCGGGCAATATTCCTTTCTCGTAGGCCGCGATTCAGCGTTTTCTCTGCCTCTCCTTTTTCAAAGAAGGCGCCGTGCCTGACTTCGACCGTGCAGGTCAGTGAAGCCGGCAGCCCATCGACAAAGCGCCACAGGCGATCCAGATGCTCGGGCCCGAACACGGCAGGTAGCTGTACGAGGAAGGGGCCGAGTACATCGCCGAGTGGGGCGATGATCTCCAGAAACTCATAGACGTCAGACCGTGGTCCAGCCAGTAATTGGTCGTGCGTAATCGACCTTGGAAACTTGAGTAGAAAACGGAAGCCGTCAGGTACCTGCGTCCGCCATTGCTGGCATTGCGCCTGGCTGGGCGTGGCATAAAAGGTCGTGTTTCCCTCGACGCAGTTGAGCGCGTGGCTGTAGCGCTCAAGCGGGCTTCCGCCTGGCGGTAGCATTGTGTTCCAGCGTGGATCCTGCCACTGCGGGCAGCCGAGAAAATAGGCGTGCGTCATTGTCGGAGGATAGCAACGACTTCCGTTTGGTGAGAGATACCGCAACTGTAACTAACGATGAAACCTGAGGTACAGGGTCATGACGGCTTTCTCGTCGGCAGATGCCCGTTAATTATGGCGGGCTGGGTGCCCCAAAGACCTGCGACCGGCCGTCTAATGTGGGAGCCTAACATGACTGTGTGCAAAGGAAGCGTCTTGCCTGCGTTGGCTTACGGGAATTGAATACGATTGAGGTGAAAGGCGTTTTCCTGGCGGGCGCCTGGGTCCGGTTTTTTTGCAGTTCCCAGGCGTCAGTATAATTTACGCTGCTTGAGCTTACCCTGGCGTTTACGCTCGTTTTTGTTCTAAAAACAAATCAAAAAAAAATAGTTAGATGGTTTTGTTATTAAAAGCCCTGGGAGGGCGATTTGCGACTGGCGATATGGCGTTTTAGGCGATCCGTTAGGCTGGCGAAGACGTCGAGAACACTTACACTTACCTACTTTCATTTATCGTGCTTTGTTGTAAGTATTTGAAAATAATATTCTTTTAAAAGTGGCATAGAAGGTGCTTTAAGCTGTGTGACACCGCTGATGTCCTCGCGTCAATTTCAGCTTCCATCATCAAGGAGAGATAAATATGAAAGGTGCCATGAAAAAAACACTTCTAGCTTCACTCGTTGTGCCCTTCGCCTTGGGCGCGCAATCTGCCAGTGCAGAGCTGATCACCGATTGGGGCTATCAAGTTAACAGTTCCTTCACCGACTTCTCTGGCAGCGACGGTGCTGGCAGCGTTACAGCGTCCGACGAAAATCGCGTTCTGTCTTGGGGTGTTGTTGACGATCGTCATCCTGAGCAGTCTTCCATCTCAATTACCGATGTCAACGCCTCTAGTGGCTTGATGACTAATGGTGACTACGTCGATGGCGGAACGTTCACTCACACCAACAATATTATTGGTGCCAACGACTCAGCTTTGACCAGCTTTGATCTGAATTCTTCGCTGACATTGACTCCAGCTACTCCGGCTGGCGATCCGCTGCCCCCGCAAATGCGGACCTTTGTTAGCTTTTTCAGTGAAACATTGAACAATGGAGATTGTGTTGCAGCTTCCACTTCGAACTGCGATGACATTTTCACCGTTGGTAACATTGATGACTTGGGCGGCATGCCGGTCGGCGACGACGGCTTCGAGTTCTCGTCAGAGTCGTTCACCATTGACGACTTCTCGTACACCGTTTTCCTTCAGTTGGATGGTTTGGCTCGGTTGGACGACGATGCATGTGCCCAAGCAGGTGCCGCATCCGGCTGTGTGGGTCTTCTGACCCAGGAAGGCCAGATCAACAACTTCGAGACCCGGTTCCGGATCACGTCTTCACCTGTTGACGTACCTGAGCCCGGCACTCTTGCCCTGCTAGGCATGGGTATCGCTGGTCTTGGCCTGTCACGCAGGAAAGCAGCAAAGTCATAATATTGAGTTGACTCTGCACATGAAAAACCCCCGCTCTGGCGGGGGTTTTTTACTCAAGCTTTCTTCGTGAAGCAAAAATGCTTTTTGGAAAACTGAAATAATGCTTGAGACGGGGTAGATCTTTTCGGGCCAGTCGTTTGTTCGGTCCGTTAGATTACGCCACCTTTCTGTACTTGGCTGTAGTCGTCTGAGGACGGTGAGCCACTTCTTTCTGATGACTATCTGGTTTGGCTGGCAAATAGCGACCTGATTCAGTGATCAAAGCCCACACGTCTGGGCGACGCTTGCGAATGCCTTCGATCAGTGATGCTGCTTCTGTGAAGGCGGGGCGGCGGCGGCCGTGATACTCCATTAATGGGCCCACATGATCGAACTCCACACCAAAGCGTTTTAGCAGACGCAGCTGAGCCGGTTCCATCACCGCCATCCAGTGAGTCACGCCGTGCTTAACGGACATCTGTAGGATAGCGGCAAACAGCCCCAGGCTAATGTAGGGCATGGCCCGCTTGCCACCCTCGGCGTCGGCATAACAGGCTTGATCGCTGATGCCGGAGGTTGATTGGTCCTCGTTAAGGCGCCGGCGAAATTCGCGGCTTACCGCCATTCTGGATATTTCAGCGATATGCTGGCGAGGCGTTTCCGCGATCGCGTTCTGAGCTTGCTGATTCATCTGCCGAACGCAGGGTTCTTCCATTGGGAAGTCCGATTGGTCGGGTGTATCGCCTGCCAGCACGAGGCGAACCGCAGCGACGCTATCTCCTGTGGTCCGGTGCCGGATCAGGGCGTGAGCGGAGCGGGGGTCATAGCTGTCGCGCTCTCTCTTATCGACAAAACGGTTCGGGTCTTCGAAAGACCGGTCGACACAATAAACCTGGTACCGGACTTCGAGAACCTTGTTGACCGTTTCTTCGGTTGTCGCGACTGCAACCTCGAAAACGGAGTTGAAGATGCTGCTGATGTCCTCGGTGACTTCGCGGGGCGCTGAGATTCTTTCTTTTCTATGAAATGAAGAGCCTGCGTTCATTTTCAAGTCCTCTATCTTTCCCTTAAGGGAAACGTTGTACTGTGAAAGTAGGGTTTTTAGTGAAAATACCGCCTGAACCGCAACGGGCGGCCTACTGCAGAAAAAAGTAAAACGTCATCGAGGACACTACTGGTCAGACCTCGTACAGCGGGGAACATAGCGTCCCGGTGCCAGAATCAAATTCGGATCGACTGCAGCTTTTAGCTGCCTGGCAAGTCTGGTGAAAACAGAACCCTGAGCGTTAAGCGTATCCATCGCGTCAATATTAAGGCGGTATGGCAAGAAGCCTTCTTTTTTTCCCGCCTCGTAAAGCGCCTGATAGCAGGCGTTGGCCCGCACTGTTGCCTCCGCATCAGTGCGATCAAAGAGCAAGGGAACCGTGGAATCGAAACAGCGATCGTTCACGGTCGTTAAGGTAATTAGTGGGTTGACGCCATGCTGTGGACAAATGCTTTCGATCATATCGACATATCGGCGCACATCTTGAGCTCGAATCGGGACGAGCGGCGCAAACCATATCAGGCCGCAGCCATCTCTGGCGGGGTCCTTCGGCGTGTTAGCTTTCGGCATTGTGCCCGAGCGCCAGTATGCCAGCGCCAACGCAACGTCGTTGGGCGTGCCGTGCATGATGTCCAGTGCGCCTGAGAGTGTGTCTGCCATCCCTCTGATTCGAGTTGATAATTTTCCGGGAAGCACGCGAGCAAGGTTGCGCGCGGTGCCAACTTTTCGTCGGTCGACAAAAACGAGTCGATCCGTTACTGGCCCAAGAAGGCGGCGTAGCGTGCGTCGCGCCGCTCGGGCCACTTCCCTTGAAGCATAAATTGCGCCAACTCCACTCCAAGCCGCAATGCCATGGCTTTTGGCGAGGCTGTTAACGTCATCGGCGGGCAGCACGCCATCAATGGCCTTGTCTTCTGGGAACGGCGTCATCATGGAAAGCATGCGCTGGCTATTAAGCAAATTAATGGCCACAACGGATCCACCAAGCGTCCGCAGCACCTGTCGAACAGTGGGAACGAGAGCCTCGAGTTTGGCGTCGTCTTTTGTGGAAAAGAAAAAGGCGGTGACTGTTTCGGGGGCTGGGGCCAGGGCGATGGTCATCTTCACCACCACGCCGAAGTTCCCTTGGCTAAAGAGGCCGTCGATATAGGGGCCAACGCCCCATTTGAAGAGTCCGTCTACTTCTCTTCCGCCAAGTTCGGTGAGCGGAGTCTGGTAGAGACTGCCGTCGGGCAAGATCGCCTCGATGTTAGTCACCGCCCCGAAGTGATCCGTAATTGGCGTGATGCCGTAACCACGCTCGAGGGCATTGCCAAGAAGGCTGCATGTTGGCCCGGCACCGGTGACCGGCACAAGATAGCGGGCATCGTGGCGATCGAGGAACTTTCGTAGATCGCCTTGCGTGACGCCGGGTTCGACAGTGACGACACCGAGATCGGGGTCGAAATCGGAAATGCGGTCAAGCCGGCTTAGATCGAGAACGGCGCATCCATCTTCGACCGGATTGGCGCTGCCGTAGCCCCAATTATGTCCTGTGCTTATTGGGTAAAGGGCTACCCGCCAGCGGTTCGCAATCTGTAGCACCGCTACGATTTGTTCATGGTTCGTTGGTTGAAGTACCGCCGGAATATGGCGTGAAGTCCCCATAGTGCAAGCGCCGAAATTTCCAGATCCACTGGTATCGACGGCGGTTTCGCCTAGAACAGCGATCCACTCGGCAATTGCGGATTCGACGGGGGAATGATTCACTAGCGCTTCCACGGTTTGGCGGGTGACTTGTATTAATGCCGTGTTAAGTTATTAAGAGCTTGTCTTCCTTAATAGCGGGGAAATTATAGGGGAGAGGGACGCGCTAAAACTATGATGTAGTGTTACAGCATTGAAAACGCGGCAAGATAGGTAAACTCAGACTAAACAAGTGGTTGGCGGTGTAACTTGATAAATGAGGCAACGTTCATTTATTAAAACGAATTAACCTAGGTTAAGTTCGTATTGCCATCGATAATACGTGCGTGCTTTGCGGACACATTAGCGCGTTGTAATTAACGACACATGTTTAAGGCTCGGTCGACTCAGCGTTTCCCTCCGAGCATGCTTTCTCGGCTTCCCAGCGGCGTTACATCCGCTTGAATTGGCGACGGCCGCCTTGCCAGCCACACAGTCCCGCTGACAGGCGACGAGCCGGGGTCACGCATACTCCATTAATTAGCACGCATACTCTATTAATTAGGTAGTGCACTACTCGGCACCACTCACTCGCCAAATAACATTGCCCACATCGTCGGCGACCAGCAATCCGCCCTTATTGTCGATGATGACGCCCACCGGGCGGCCTTGAGCTTTCTCGTCGTCGTTGACGAATCCGGTTAAGACGTCCACGGGGCGGCCATCGGGCTCGCCATTGACGAAGGGTACAAAGATCACTTTGTAACCACTGCGAGGTTTACGGTTCCATGAGCCGTGCTGGCCAACGAACATGCCGTTCTGGAACTGTTCCGGCAATGCGTTGCCCTCCGCTGAGGTCAAGCCCAAAGAGGCCGTGTGAGGGCCTAGGGCATAATCGGGTACGATGGCCTTGGCGACTTTGTCCGGATCCTGGGGCTCCACTCTCTCATCCACGTGCTGACCGAAATAGCTGTATGGCCAACCGTAAAAACCGCCCTCCTGCACGGAGGTCATGTAGTCGGGTACCAGATCGCTGCCGAGCTCGTCACGCTCATTGACTGCGACCCAGAGTTCGCCACTCTCCGCTTCCCAGGCCATGCCGACGGGGTTACGAAGACCGGTGGCAAACGTCCGGCTTTCGCCGGTCTGGGAGTCGATTTCCCAAACCGCGGCGCGTCCCTCTTCCTTGTCCAGCCCCTTTTCGCCGACGTTGCTGTTAGAGCCTACGCCGACGTAGAGTTTGCTGCCATCGGGACTGGCGATCAGGCTTTTGGTCCAGTGATAATTGATCGGGCCGGCGGGGAGGTCAGCGACTTTGGAGCCCTCGGCGGTAATCCGAGTCTGGCCCTCTTCATAAGGGAAGCGCATGACTGCGTTGGTATTGGCAACGTAAAGATTGTTTTCGACCAGCGCCATGCCGAAGGGCGAGGTCAGGTCTTCCAGCAGTGTCGAGCGTTGGTCCGCGACCCCGTCGCCATCGCTATCCCGGAGCAGGGTGATGCGGTCGGCGCTGGGCACGGAGGCACCTGCATCTTCCATGAGCATCCCCATAATCCAGCCGCGAATGCTGAAGCCGTCGTCGCTATTGTCGGGCTTGGGTTGGGCATTGGTTTCCGCGACCAGCACGTCGCCATTGGGCAGCACATAGAGCCATCGGGGGTGTTTGAGGTTATCGGCAAAGGCGACCACTTTGGTGCCCTGGACAGCATCGGGCTTGTCGCCGGAAGGCCAGCCGGTGGCCTCGGCGATATTGACCGTGGGGATAAAGGATTTGGTTGGGCTAGGGAGCTGTGGGTCTTTACCCGTGCCTTGCTCAACGGAGAGCTGCGCTTTGTCGCCGCAGGCCGTTAGCATGAGTGCCAGGCTGATGGGGGTTAGTACGTTGACCGGTGTTAGCAGATAGCTTGAGCGCATAAGCATCCTTTCCTTCCTTGGTGCTGATGAAAACGGTCTCTGGTGCTGATAAAAAACGGTGCTGAGGAAAAAACGAATACTGCCCAACTCGTTTTCTTGAGATTGCCACGCTTCTCGGCGTGCTGCCAGTTCGATTCAAAACGGCACTCACACAAATAAATTGTAACGTAATTTGTCCCATTCCGTTGATTGCGCCTACCTTTTAGGGAGACCAAAGGGAGATAGCTAATGGAACAACTTGCGCGCAAGCTCGGGCTACGAACCGATCCGACCATTTTTTTCGTTTCGGCGGGCATCATGGTCGTCTTCTTGGTGGCCTTACTGGTGGCGCCCGGCCCCATAGGTGAGGCCTTCGGTGCCGGGCGGGCGTGGGTTGTCACCAACCTCGGCTGGTTCTTTATCTTCGGGGTGACGACCTGGGTCGTATTTTTGCTATGGGTCGCGCTGAGCCGCTACGGCGCGATTCGATTGGGCGGCAACGACGCCCTCCCGGACTACGGGCGGGTATCCTGGTTCACAATGCTCTTTGCTGGCGGCATTGGAACGGTGCTGATGTTCTGGGGCGTCGCCGAACCGATTTCGCACTTTTCGCAACCACCCCGGCCGGAGGTCCAGCCTTTTTCCGTGGACGCCGCCGATGATGCCATAGGCTTCGCGATCTATCATCTGGGTTTGCATACCTGGGCGATCTTCACCCTACCGGGACTCGCGTTCGCCTATTTCATCTATCGCTATGATCTGCCGATGCGCTTCAGTTCGGTGTTCTATTCGCTGATTGGCGACCGGATCTATGGCCCTCTCGGGAAGACGCTCGATGTTGCAGCCATTCTCGGCACGTTGTTTGGGGTAGCCGTATCGATCGGCCTGGGTACGCAGCAGATCAACGCCGGCTTGACCGAGTTACTTGGCGTTTCTGACTCGGTAACGACTAAGGTCGTTATCATTGTTGTGCTCACGGCCGTCGCGGTCAGCTCGATCGTCGCCGGCTTGGATAAGGGTGTAAAAAGGCTGTCCAACCTTAATATCGGTATGGCGGTAGGCCTGATGTTCTTCGTGCTCTTCACGGGATCTACGGTATTTTTGCTGCGCGCGTTGGTGGAGACGTTCGGTATCTATATCTCCAACATCCTGCCAATGGCGTTCTGGAACGACGCGCTGGCAGAGTACACCCATGAAGAGGGTGGGTGGGGCTGGCAGGGGTCCTGGACCGTTTTTTATTGGGCCTGGACAGTCACCTGGTCGCCCTTTATCGGTATTTTCGTGGCGCGCATCTCCCGTGGCCGCACCATTCGCGAATTCGTCCTTGGGGTTCTGTTCGCTCCGTCCATCTTTACCCTGATCTGGTTCGCCATTTTCGGCTGGTCGGCGATGGCGATCGATGGCATCGGCGAGGATGCTCGCGCGGCCCTGGGCGCTCAAGCGGGCTCTTTGTCTTCTGCCGTCGAAGACAGCGTGCCGCTGGCAATGTTCGCGTTTTTCGATAACTTCCCGGCCGCAACCTTGATTAAGGGGTTGGCGGTAGTCATCGTCGCTATATTTTTCGCTACTTCGTCGGACTCGGCCTCACTGGTCGTCGATATGCTGTGTACCGGCACGCCTGACCCCGGCCCTTGGCATCAACGGGTTTTCTGGGGCGTATCCGAAGGCGTCTTGGCCGCGATGTTGATCGTTCTCGCCGGCGAAGCAGGGCTGACTGCCCTTCAGCAGGTCATTACGGTGGTAGGCCTACCAATGTTTATCCTGGTCTTTGCGATGATGTTCGCACTGCTGCGCGGGTTGAGTCAGGAGAATCTCAGCGAGGTGAAGGTCGGTCTGCCGCCCAAGGCCGAGGAGCTGAAGGATTAAGTTGCAAGGCGCCTGCGGTTACCAGGCCAGCCATATAACATGGCGGGCGCCTTTGCCGGGCCGAAGGGCGCGTACGGTGACGGGTTCCACGGAAAATCCGGCGCGGCGCAGGCGCTCTGTGAAAGCCGGTTCCGGCCCCGCCGACCAGTAGGCCAGCACGCCGTCTGGTTTGAGGGCTCGTTGTGCCGCCGTGATGCCAGCGGGCGAATATAGCCAGTTGTTCTCTTTGCGCGTAAGGCCTTCGGGACCATTGTCGACGTCGAGCAAGATTGCGTCGTAAGTGCCGTCGCCAAGCTTCAGTAGCTCAGCTACATCACCGATATGAACGTGAGAGCGCGAGTCGTTCAGCGGATAGCCTGAAGCCGCGCCCAGCGGTCCGCGGTTCCAGCGCTCCACTTCGGGGACCAGTTCAGCGACAGTCACGGTTGCCGAGTCGTTCAGGCACGTTAGCGCTGCGGCAAGCGTGAAGCCCATACCGAGTCCGCCGATCAGTACGTGAGGTTCGGGCTGGTCGGCAATACGTTCACAGGCCAACGTCGCCAGCGCATCTTCGGAGCCGTGAATCCGGCTATTCATCAGCTCGCCGGTGGTACCGGCAATCTTGATCGAAAATTCCTCATTGCGTTGTAGCAGGCGTAACTGCGTTCCCTTGCCGGGAATCGTTGCTGAACCAATTTCGGTAAAGCGTGCCATGGGGGCTCCGTCGGCTTGAAAGTCCGTGATCATAACGCGGCCGGAGGGATTGAGCACCCATACATAAATAGATGCGTGTGGCGGGTTGGGTATTCGCTATGGTGGCCGTGAGGGTTATTGGGGTATCGTCCGATTCTTGGCATGTTATTAAATGGATGGAATTGCAGGATGAACTATGGACGATGGTGAATTGAAGCGTGTGCTCGAGTTGAGTGGTGAGGAGCGGTACGACTATTTTTTGAGTCAGGTGGTCGAGGAGCGCGAGATCTGGATACTGATCAATGCGGAAAGCCGTTTCCTAAAAATCGCTTCGGAGGATGGCGAATTTGAGCATCTGCCGGTTTGGCCCAGTGCTGACCTTGCGGCCGAGTACGCAAAAAACACGGGCGATCTGACACCGAAAAGTATCGCTTTGCCGGACTTCTTTAAGAAGTGGGTGCCGGGCCTGACGAAAGACGGTCTGGATATCGGCGTTTTCCCGGGCCTCGACCAGACGATTTGGATAACCGAGCCGGAAGAACTAAAGCGCGATTTGCAGGAAGAGTTATCGAATTTCTAGCTGGGAGCGCAGGCGCCTGGCAGCAGCGAGAAACATTCAAGCACACGGAGTAGAGCATCACCATGACGGGCAGTTCCAGCATGCATCCGCTCGACCAGGCTACGGCCTTGGAGAATCTGGACGGATCCTCTTTGCGAGGTCAGTTTCCCTATGCTTACGCCAATATGGTCGGTCCCTATGGCGGGGTGATTGCCGCTACGCTTTTGAACGCGGTGCTGACTCACCCCGAGCGGCAGGGCGAGCCCGTGGCTATGACGGTCAACTTCGCCGCACCCATGGCCGAGGCGGCGTACGCGGTCGTTCCCAAGGTCAGTCGCACCAACCGGTCAACTCAGCACTGGACCCTGGAGCTATGTCAGGACGAGGCCGTCGTGGCCACCGCGACGGTGTTTTTGGCGGTACGCCGCGACTCCTGGACCGGCGCCGATACCGCAATGCCGGAGGTCCCATCGCCCAGTCATATAGAACCGTTGGACACCCGGGGGTATATGGCGTGGGTGCAGAACTATCAAATGCGAATGGTGCAGGGCGGTTTCGACCCTTCCGGCCAGACAGGCGAGCAGGACAATGCACTAACGCGAATGTGGGTTAGGGATCATCCGCCGCGTCCGTTGGATTTTCTCTCACTGATGGCGATCAGCGACAGCTTCTTTCCGCGAGTTTTTATCCGCCGTCAGCAACGCATGCCGGCAGGTACGGTTTCAATGACCACCTACTTTCATGCCGATAGCGAGATGCTGCGACGCCAGGGTGATCGAGATATTCTCGCCGAGGCCCGGGGAGGCCGATACTACCGTAACTATTACGATCAGGACGCTGAGCTCTGGAGCAGTGACGGCGACTTGTTGGCCACGACGCATCAAATAGCGTACTTCAAGGGTTGAGCTACGGCCATCGCTTCAGCGGCCCAATGGCTCATTGGCGGGTGGTCACGCGATAGCTGTTCGAAACCGCGTTTGGGTCGACACCGCGTTTGGGCGCGGTCCTACATGAAGAAATCGTTACCTCAACATGGGCCCGGTCGGTTTACCCTTCCAATAATATCTAACACAATCAAAGGCTCCTTAGTTCAGGGATCCGCGTAATGGCATCTCTATGTTCGATTATCACGAGGACAACCGAATGAGAGCTCTGCTGAACGCCTATTTGAATACGTCGTTGATTTTGAGAGTCGGGATCGCCCTCGTGCTTGGTATCGTCGTGGGCCTCTTGGGCGGCCAACCCGTTGCCGACTGGCTGGCGCCGTTTGGCGATTTGCTGTTGCGTCTGCTGAAATTTCTCATTGTTCCCATTGTGCTGTTCACCCTGATGGTGGGTATCAATCAGGCGAACATCGGCAGCATGGGAAGAGTCGGGCGTAAGCTGCTGGGCTTCTATATAGTCACCTCCGCACTGGCTATCGTCGTCGGGTTGGTTGTCGCTACGCTATTGGAGCCCGGAAGCGGCATGACGCTGGATGAAAATGCCGACGTCGAGGTGCCCGACAATCCCGGCTTCGTGAGCGTGTTGCTCAGCATTGTGCCGACGAATATTTTCGGCGCTTTCACCGAGCCGAACCTGCTGGGCATTATCTTTACCGCGATTGTCTTCGGCATCGCATTGCTCAAGCTGCGCGAATCCAAGGCGCATGCCGAGCTCGGTCAGCATCTCTACCGGGTGATTGAAGCGTTTAGCGCGGTCACCTTGAAGGTCATGGCCGGTGTGCTTCAGTACGTGCCGGTCGGTGTTTTTGCCATCGTTGCAAAGACGGCGGGTGAGCAGGGTATCGACACGATCCTGGCGTTGGGCGATATGGTGTTGGTGCTTTACATCGCGCTGGCGGTGCATCTGATGGTTTATTGCGGCCTGATGCGTCTGTTCGGTGTGCGGCTGAGAAGCTTCTTTCGCGAAGCGCGCACGCCCATGGCGACGGCTTTTGCAACCCAGAGCAGTTCGGGCACTTTACCGCTTACCCTGGATGCTGCCCAGCGTTTGGGGTTCCCGAAGAGTGTCTATGGTTTCAGCTTGCCGCTCGGGGCGACGATCAACATGGACGGGGCTGCGATCCGCATCGCGATTTCGGCTGTTTTTGCCGCTAACGTCGTGGGCGTACCGTTGGATCTGATCACCATGGTCGAGATCGTTTTGATCGGCACGTTGACGTCGATCGGCACGGCTGGCGTACCCGGCGCCGGAATTGTCATGATCGCCACTGTCTTTGCGCAGGTGGGACTGCCGATTGAAACCGTTGCATTGCTCGTGTCCATCGATGCCCTCGTGGGTATGGGTGCGACGGGGCTGAATGTCACTGGAGATCTGGTGGGTACGGCGATTGTTTCACGCACCGAAGATAAACATGCGCCGTCTGATAAAAAGCCGTCGTCCGCACATGGATCGCGAAACGAAGCACCGGTAGCCCCTTAGATCTGTGAGAGAGCAGCAAAACTTTTGAGCCATAGGGCGTCGCACGGCCTCAAATAAAGGAGAATCAATTCTTATGTTTTAACGGGCGTTGGTTGATCTGTGGTAGGCCCAAAACTGCAAGTTCTCTTTTCTCCCTCCGTCCCTTAATATGCTCACCCATTGACCAAAATAGTATGCTCACTATTGAGCAAAACGAGATCAACAACGATACCGTTGAATAGATGTGTACGGAGAAACTATGACATCCAAGGCCAACAAAGCGATGGAAATTTACACCCCGGTAACGCTGCTTTGGGACCGTGTTCTGATGCTTCCCATTGTCGGCGTCGTCGACTCCCAGCGCGCCCAGTCCATTATGGATGCCATGCTGGTACGTATATCGGAAACTGAGGCCCGCGTGGTTATTCTTGACATCGAAGGTGTCGAAACCGTGGACACCGCGGTGGCGAATCACCTGATCAAGATTACCCAGGCAACGCAGTTGATGGGCTGTAGCTGTGTTATTTCCGGCATTTCGCCCAATATTGCGCAAACTCTGGTGCAACTAGGCATTCCATTGACCGATGTGGTGACCCGCGCGACGCTGCGCGATGCGGTGCACTTTGCATTGCAAAAGCTCGGGCTGGATATTCGTCAGTCTGCCAACGCGCCGGTACGGTAATCCCCTAACACCGGTTTCCTGTCAGGAGAATTGCTATGGACAATAGTGCTAAGTTTCCGCAGGCAGGTATGTACGTGATGGGCGGCTGTCTGATTGTATCGATCCAGCTCGAACTTTATGACGATGTCATCAGTGAGATTCAGCAGGGTATTCTCGACAAAGTTCATCAGACGCGCATCAGGGGCGTGATCCTCGACGTCTCGATGGTAGAGCTCATGGATGCGCACATTGCCGAGAGTCTCGCTAAGACGGTTCAAATGGCCGACATGCTGGGTGCGCGTACGGTGGTGGTCGGCATTCGGCCAGCGGTCGCCAGCGCGCTAATGGATCTGGAGTCTCCACCGCTGGGGATGTGCACGGCGGTCACGCTGGAGCAGGCATTGTCGTTGTTGGAACCGATTGTCCGCCCCAAAATGCCTGAGCCTGAAGGCGCTAATAGTATCGAGGGGGGCGCTGACAGTATTGATGGAAGCGTTGATAGTATCAGCGTTGATAGTATCGATGAAGAGGCGGCACTGTCGATGCTCGAAGGCGATGCCGAATCGGCGGTTAATTCTTCCTTTGCCCCGGATGGTAACAGCGTTCATGGATAGCGACGAGCGGCGTGTGGAAATTGTGCAGGAAAACGATGTCGCCTATGCGGTTTACGAGGCGCACGACCTGACTGCAGCTATGGGATTTGGCAAGACCGACCAGTTTATGGTCGCTACATCGGTAAGCGAGTTGGCCCGAAATGCCTCGCTACACGGCGGCGGCGGTGTGGTAACGCTGAGATCGGTAACGCAGGATGGACGCGTGGGCATCGAGGTTGTCGCTGAAGATAATGGTCCCGGTATCGACGATATCGACAGAGCTCTGCAGGAAGGTTACAGCACCATCGGCACGTTGGGCCTTGGGCTACCCGGTGTCCAGCGATTGATGGATGAGCTTACTTTCGATGCTCAGCGAACGTCGGGGGCACGGATTGTGGCTCGGAAGTGGCTGCGATGAGACTACGCCTCGATCACGCTCTAGTGACGCAGTCCCATGCCAACGAAGAGCCTGGCGTCTGTGGCGATGCCGGTCTAATCAATGCGGTGGACGAGGATCTGTTCATCGCGCTGATCGATGGCCTCGGGCATGGTCAAGCGGCCCATGACGTGGCGTCCCGCGCTAAGAAGTACCTGTCGCAGGCCTATCGAAAGTTGAATCTGGTCGATGTGATGCAAGGCTTGCACGAGCATCTTCGTCGCTCACTCGGCGCGGTTGTAGCACTGTGCCGCATCGATGCCAGTACCGGGATGCTTCAGTACGTGGGCGTTGGCAATATCAGTGTGAAGATCTATGCGCCCAATCCGATTACCTTCGTTCCGCGTGATGGTATCGTGGGCTACATTATGAGCCGTCCCCGTGAAGAAACACTGATTCTGTCACCCGGGACGGTGCTCGTTTTACACAGCGATGGGCTACCGGCGCATCTGGATTTAAGCGAGGCCCTGCGCCCCGATGAAAGCTCTGCGCAGCAGATGGCTGAGCGCCTTCTCCGTGATTACGGCAAAGAGGATGATGACGGCAGCTGTATTGTCGTCAAGGTTAATTAAATGATTGAACTGGCGACGCTACCGATAAATAGCACGGCTGCCATTACCGGAGCGCGAAATCGCGTGCGGTTTCTGGCGGAGGATCTGGAGTTTGATGTCTTTGCCGCGACGCGGCTTGCGGCCATGACCTCAAACCTGTGCCGCACGCTCTACCATCAGGGTGACGAGGCATCGATCACCATCGGCATCGGCAAGAGCCAGCAGGCATTCAATCTGCAGATGGTGTTTTCGGGCCAGCGTAACCCGTTAACTTCTAACGACGCCGGCAAACTCTTCGATCGTGCCTATCCGCTTGAGCTGAAAAATGGTCTTGAGGGGTTTGCGGTTGTCAAGCGTATACCCAGCCGCGATTTTGACCCATCCGAACGATTTATTGTCGACCAGCGCGAGCGTCTGGTGAGGCTATCGAAAGCCGAACTTCTCGAGGAAGTGCAACAACGGAACGACGAGCTGACCGCATTGCTGGATGAAGTGAAACTGCATGCGGAACGCGAGAAGGAGCTAGCCGCAGCGGCCGCTGTGGCAGAGGTCGAACGCCGGGAAGCCCGAGAGCTCGAGAAAGCCTACCGCAAGCTGGCAAAAGCCCACGAACACGAACAGCGGCTGGCGAACTATGACGCTATCACCGGGCTGCCTAACCGAACCTGTTTTGAAGATCGCGTAACCCAGGCGATTGAGAGAGCCGAACGCGAGCAGCAGACGCTGGCGGTGATGTTTCTGGATCTCGATCACTTTAAGAATGTGAACGACACGGTGGGCCACGCCGAAGGCGACCAGTTGTTGCGCGAAGTGTCGGAGCGCCTGCTCGGCTGTGTGCGCAAGAGCGACACCGTGGCGCGTCTGGGCGGGGATGAGTTTACCCTGGCCCTGATGAACATTGCCCACCCGGAAGTTGCGGCCGAGGTGGCTCGCAATATCCTCACAAGTATCGCCCAGCCTTTTCTCGTTGGCGGCCGTGAATTCTATATCGGCAGCAGCATCGGTATCGCAGTCTATCCGGATGACGGCCACACCGTGGACCTGTTGTTGCGGAATGCCGATACGGCCATGTACGAGGTCAAAAAGCTCGGGCGAAACAATCACCAATTCTACTCTGCGGATATGAACGCCCAGGCCAAGGCGCGCTTGGACCTCGAAAACAGTTTGCGCAAAGCGGTCAAGCACGAACAGCTCAGCCTGCATTACCAGCCGCAGATTGATTGCTCCACCGGTAAGATCGTGTCCATGGAAGCCCTGTTGCGCTGGCCGCACGAGGGCAATCACTTTATGCCGCTGGAGCAGTTCATTCCGCTGGCAGAAGAGACGGGATTGATTGTAGATATCGGTCATTGGGTACTCCGCGAAGCCTGTAGCCAAAATAAGGCCTGGCAAGAGGCGGGTTATGCGCCTATACCCGTTGCCGTCAATCTCTCCATGCGCCAGTTCGAACAAAGCGACCTCGCCGATGACATCATGCAGATCCTGGAAGAAACCGGGCTGGAACCACGGTGGCTCGAACTGGAGCTTACGGAGGGTGTTTTTCTGCACCACGTCGAAAGCGCCCGGGCCATGCTAACGTCACTGAAACAGGCCGGCGTGATTATTTCCATCGACGACTTTGGCACTGGTTACTCCTCGTTAAGCCAGCTGCGGCGTTTACCGATCGACACCATCAAAGTGGACTGTGCCTTCAGCCAGGGCGTGATCGATGATCCGGACGATGCCGCCATCGTTAGCTCGATTATCGTGCTGGCTCATAATCTCAACCTGAAAGTGATCGCCGAGGGCGTCGAAACTGAAGCGCAGCTTGAATTCTTGCGGGAGAACGGCTGCGATCTATGGCAGGGATTCTTATTCAGCAAGGCGTTACCTGCCGATCAGTTTGAAGCGCTCCTCCGGGAGCGTCTGTTGTCGCGATCCAAAGCGCAAAGCGCGGCAGAAAAACTACCTTCAACGCAACGTCAGGCAGGTGTTGTGGGCTGAAGCATGTTGGTGCTGTCCAGCCAAAGGGGCTATAGAGGTGCCGTCATTCTGCGCGGCACCCTCCTACTAGTTAGTGCACTAGCGAGTACACTAGCGCCCATTACTTCGAACAGTACCGGCGTTGCCGTCAAACCGCACTTTTCGGCTCTCTGACACCTGCCGGCACTTCGCGCGCCGTTTTAGGGAATACCGAATAGAGCGCCGCAAAAACGATCAGTCCGCCGCCCATCCAGCCGGTCAATCCGATCTCCTCACCCAGCCACCAGACTGCGAAAAGCGCACCGAAGGCAGGCTCTGTACCCATCAGTAGCGACACCCGGGTCGGCGCTATGTTGCGAGCGCCGTAGTTCTGGGCAAAGAACGCAAATACAGTACAGAACAGCACAAGGTAGACGGTAATTAACCAGAACTCCATATCCATCGGTAGTGCGCGTAGCGTTTCCGGCTGGAACAGGATGATGACGAACGCGGCCCCGAGGCTAACGACGCCGGACTGGATGCAGGTCAGGCTCAAGGTGGAAAGATCCTTGTCCGACGCGACCTTCTTGGTCACCGTGACCATAAAAGCACGCAATATGGCCGCCCCAAGGATCAGCAGATCGCCGATGTTGAGCGTAACGGTGCTCCCGGTGGTCAGAAGTATTACGCCGACGAATGAGAGGCCGGCCAAGACGAAATTCTCCATCGACGGGGGGCGCTTGAAGATCAGCCATTCCGTATACGGCGTAAACAGGACGCACAGGCTGATCAGAAATGCAGCATTGGCCGCTGTGGTATGCAGCACGCCGTAGATTTCGCAGACGAAAATGGCAAAGAGAATTGCGCCCGTAGGCAGCCCCACCCGCCAATCCCTCGCCGCGCCGCGGCGGTATTCCCGGACCAGGGCCGGCAGCAAGGTGAGAAAGGCCATAAAAAAACGGATGGCGATAAAACCCAGCACGGAGTAGAAGGCCAATGCCTGCTTGGAAAGGCCGTAGCTGGTACCCCAGAAGGCGGCGACTAGCAGCAAAAGACACTCGGCGACCGGGAATGTTCGTTTGTTTATCAACATGGAAAAGCCTTTGAAGTGGGTTAGCCGAACGCATCCATGCGTTCGAAGGCGATCACCAGAACGTCGCGGAAAGACGGTGAGTGGCCATCCAGGGAGCGGACTTCCGACACTTCGTGCATCGTGCTTGCGTCATCCGAGATGAGAAGGTCAAGCGGTTCGGTGAGTCTCACGGAGGTCAGCATTCGCCTGTCGTTAGTGGTGACACGGGTAATGCCACCGGTAATATTGCGACGGGCAACCATCAATGACGCGATATAGGTCACGCCGTCGCGGTGAAGTCCTTCGGGGGTCGGCTTGCCGGGGGCGCCGGTCGAGCCGGTGATGCGGTAAGGGTGAAGCCGAATCCGCCAGTTCGACGTGTAGCCATCCGCAGCCGAATAGATCGCTGCCATTTCCCGCAACAGGTTAAATAGGATAGGGCTTTCCGTCAGTGCCGTTTCCAGCGGATCGAAATGGCGCTGGATATCGCCATTGAGCCGATTGATCGCCCGTGGTTGCACGTACGGTTCGTGGGGCAGAAGGTGGAGCGAAGACGTCAGTGCGTCGTATCGGAACTGACCGTAACGCCGATAGCGATAGCGTCCGTTGTCGCCCATGTAAGTATCCAGAGTCAGGCGGTCCCAGCAGCCGGCGAAGGCTTGCCAGGCGTAGTTCCTCCGCACGGCTTCCGCAGTGTCGAGCGCGGCCAGGCCCAGTACCTTGCTAAGGGCTCTTCCGGAGATAGCCGTGTATTTATTTATGGTCAATTTGGCGGCAGCCTCCTCAGAGGTCGGGCATAGGCTGCGAGGCGTAGGTAGCAATTGCCGGGCAGTCATTTTACGCTCCCAGAGCCAGTTGTTCGGGCACTGGGGCCGAAGGCTGTTCGCTGGAAGACATATCGACCAGCGACCGGGCGCTGCTGGACGCGGCCTTTTGCGATTCCCATTGATCTCGTTCTTTAAGATACAGCGGGCAACCTGCCTGAATCGATTCGACGTTCAATTGTCCGCCCGATACGTCGTAACAGACTCGCCCGGAAACCTCCTGGGAGGTTCTCAGAATAAAGTGGTCGATGGCATCCCGCAGTGTGCCAAACCAGCGCCCTTCAACCGCTTCACGCACCCAAAGCTGTTCTAGCGCCGCTTTCTCGCGTATTAGTTCGTAGCTATGGACCGCGGTTTCCAGATGCCGGTAGGCGTCCATCAACGCCTGAGCGGCGGGCGCCTCGCGCACCTCGAGCACCTTCTCGCCACCTTGAAGGTGCTCGAGGCCGGTAAATCGTCCGATCCCATATGCGCCCACAATCCGGTTCAGATGATTGATCAAGGGCACGGGTTCCATGGAGCCGTCGTTGACGGCCACGGGAACGCCGGCTTGAAAAGTAATCGAGAATTTATGGCCCGGTATATCGGTTTGGCGCTCCGCATCCGGACGCGACCAGGTAAAGAGGCTCTCGGGAATGACGAAGCCTTCCGGGTTCTCAATCACGCCAGACTCGAACTCACGACACCACAGATTGCTGTCTCCGCTGACGATGCGCTGCTCGAACGAAGCAAGACCGGCCGCTTTGAGCGCCCGGATTTTCTCGCTTCGGGAAACGGAGGTATATTCGTGCGGCGACCCGTAGAATCCGCCGTAGCCTAGTTGCTCGATAGCACCGTTAATGCGCCGTAGACTATTTTGCGACTGGGTCGCCGTATGAAAAATGGCTCCGCAGCCCAGGGATTCGGCGATATCGACGGCTGCCTGCGCCATGAACGGCCGTGACAGTGAGGCGCTAATGGGGAAGTTGTGCAGGTAACGGGCCTGAGCCCGAATAGCCGGTAGCGCAGCCTCACGGGCGAAGGTGTGTTTCAGGTCGACGACACGTAGATGGGCGCCGAATGTCGAAGCCACACGATGTAAAGCGGGAATGTCGGGCTCGTCACCCAGGTCGACAGCAACGGCGGTGACTTCCACGCCACGCTCGCTGAGCAACTTGAGCAAGTAGGTACTGTCGAGTCCGCCGCTGAACAGGGTGACAACGTGGTCGACGTGGTCACACACAAACTCCAGATCCGTCACGCTACGCAGCTTTTTCATCGCAATCCATTCCCTTTTAACTATCATGATGGAGCCTCCGAATAACGCCTGAATCGCTTTGGAAACCCGATGCGATCAAGCCTTTATTCAGAGGCTCCTTATTGAATACACGTATGCTAACGAACCAGACAGAATTGGATTAGGCCGAATCGCAGCAAAGGAGTTATGCGCAGTGAGTGCGAATCAACTGATGTCGATCATGCAAGACGTGGTGGTCTTCGTGACCGTGGTGGAAACCGGCTCGTTTACTTCTGCCGCCCATAAGCTGGGCTCGACGCCCTCCGCGGTCAGTCGCCAGGTCTCACGCCTGGAAGATGCGCTTGAGCTGCGGCTGTTGGAGCGATCGACCCGCAGCCTGCGCCTGAATGCGACGGGGGAGAAAGTGTTTGCCCACTGCAAGTCAGTGCTGGACTCTGCCCACGACGTGCTCGATATCGCCGAACAGGCCCGGGGCGAACCCAGTGGGCGACTCTCGATCGGTGTGCCAAAAGCCTACGGCGCGCAGGTGTTGAGGCGTGTGGTGCCGCCTTTTTTGAAGGCCCACCCGACGGTGGAGGTCCAATTGGTGGTTACCGACAGGACGCTGGATCCGCATTACGACGATATCGACGCTGTCGTCACCATTACCGATCAACCGATAGAGGGATTGGTGGCGGCCCGGTTGGGTGTGGTGCGCTCGCTGCTGTGCGCGTCGCCACAGTACATTGCCGAATACGGCAAACCGGAACATCCTAAGGACCTTGAGCGTTTGGAGTGCCTATCGCTCGGCGAGAACGTCACCGATCACATCTGGACGCTGAAAAAGGGCGATGAAACCGTTACGGTTGAAACCTCCGGACGCTATATCGTCAATCACACCGAGATTAGGATGGATGCCGTGCGTCAGGGGTTCGGTATCGGGCTCTTTCCCGATTTTACCGTTAATGCCCAACTCAAGCAGGGCACCGTGGTAACGGTACTGGACGATTGGTCGATGGTCGGCAAGTACCAAGGCAGCGTAAACCTGCAATACCCCCGGTCGCGCCACATCTCTCCTAAATTGCGCGCCTTTGTAGACTTCGCGACCCGGCAGCTAGGCCATCAGTCGTAAGCTCGCCGTGTCATCCGCGGGGTGGAGCTAGTGGAGCTAACCGACTATTTTCCAGAGCAAATAGGTTGGGCCCGGATCTCGGGCTCTCACTTCAAACGATCCAATGTCGGGTAGTGCAGATTGTGGTTTGTCCGGCGTGCCGTACACGCCGGGGATCAACTCTTGGGAAGCTCAGTGAGTTTCCGTGCGGATAAGGTAACGGACTGCATTAATCACCCTTTGAAATTCTGGTAAAGACGCTGCTCATGCAGCCACCGCCAGGCCCGCCAATGGAATAGGAGTCTCACTGCCGCAGGTGATACGACATCGCCGGTTTGCAGTTTCTTCAGGAAGTCCTGATTAAGTGCAGGGTCTGGTGTGTCATACAGCTGTGGAACGTCCAGGAACGAGGAGTTCCGGAAACGGTATTTA
The DNA here is from genome assembly GCF_008122265.1 of Marinobacter fonticola. Lineage (NCBI taxonomy): Bacteria > Pseudomonadati > Pseudomonadota > Gammaproteobacteria > Pseudomonadales > Marinobacteraceae > Marinobacter > Marinobacter fonticola. The sequence goes on along the minus strand of NZ_CP043042.1, from coordinate 3,484,932 downwards.
TGGGGATCGATTCCCAAGTAGCGCATTAGCCGGGGACGCTCACTCAGTCGTCCGTGGAGTTTATTGAGCAATCTGAACGCTTCGAAGCTTGGGCTGAAGTGTTTTGGTGGAACAAGCTTGTTTTGTTTTACCAAGGGCACCGTATAAGCTTCAGGATAATAGTGTTCGTACAGTTTTCGGTAGAAATCATTGTCCCGTTTGGCCTGCTCAGGGACGGATCGGGCGAGATTTACGAAGTCTCTCGTCGTTCCCGGCGTTACCGTTTTAGCGCGGGTCCTGAATGCTTTGAAGGGGTTGATAAGGGTCCTGGTCCTATTCCGGTGATCGAAATGGAAATCGCTTATTCCGTCCTCGTCATTGGCATATTCGGACGTGACCGACTCCCATTGCGCCTGAAATGCATCCTCGAACTGCCGGGCTATTTCAGGCTTAAAAAGCTGCCTTGCTGCTTTCCAGGTTTTGCCATCGAATGGGGTGCCGAGGCGCTTCAAGTAGTCTTGAAACGCCAGTTCGATTCGATCTGCCGGCGACGCGTCCGTAATGGCGTTTTTCAGCAAAGTGCCTGGGATAAAACCGTCCCAGACGACGCCGCCGCGTGGGACAAACTGCAGCACTTGTGAGATAAACAGATACAGGCTAGGCGTCTCGGCGTCTGAAGCGAAGAGATAGTGCAGAAATTCCTCGCTGGAGAAAAAGTCCCGATCAGCCGTGCGGTACTCACAGGAAAAACCCAGCTTTTTTGCCATGGCCCTACCGAAACGTGTTTCGGCGTCGAGATTCTCGTCATAGTGCGAGACCAATACACCTCGAAAAGAGAGATTTTGGCGCGTCAACATGCAAGCGATAAGGCGTGAGTCGAATCCGCCACTCATTAAAACGAAGTGGTCGTCGTCCTTATGCGCAGCGATGATTTGGTCGGTGCTTGAACGTAGCGACTCGTGGACCTGATCGACAGTCGGGACAGTGGAATGGGGTTCGGGCCGCCAATATTGAGTGACTTCCATTTCTCTCGTTGCCAGGTCAATGACCATGAGACTCGCCGGTGCGACCCGTTCGACACCGGCCGTAAGGGTGGCGTTGCCGAGTGTTTGACCGAGGGTAATAAAAGTGCCCCAGCCAGCGGCATCGAAGTCCCCTTCAAAGGCACGGGTTGCGGTGCTGAAATAGATGCGCCCTTGGTCCCGTTTGACGTATAGCGGATAAAACCCCATGAAATCGCTGATGATAACGAGCTTGTTAGCTTCCCTATCCCAGTAGAGCATACTGAAGACGCCATCATGGGCGGGGAGTTGCTCTTTTGCTTCCCTCCAGTTTTTCGGCACTTGGGAAACTGACGGGAGTGGCGTGCCAACAATGACCAAAACGTTGTCGCTCTCCTCGACAACCCGACCATTGGTGGCGATGGAGGCGTACGGGCCATCCAACGTATAGGTCGATTCGTCGCCGAGCCGCTGAAATAATAGCTCAGCGTCTTTCCCGCCAATATCCGCGGTAAACAGGTTTTCCATAACGGGACTGTTCCCTGAAAGTGTTAAACGTGAGGAAAAGCTTCGGTGTTTATTGGGGCAGCCAACATCGACAGTTGTGCCTACATCAATTGTCCTAAATAGTGAAAGTCGTGACTACACCATGAAAAATAGTAGAGCTAACGGGCTCTCGTTGGGAAATGAAAGTTTGGATGGAAATAGGCTCGGTTACAAAGCATTAACCGTTTGTTGCGTACGTGGTTTTGGTAGGGCGCCAAAATATAGGGCTTGCCGAGTATGAGAATGAAGAAGCCCCGTTCTCATACGAACGGGGCTTCTTCAAAACAATTGATGGACTTTAATGCGCGGTTCACGAAGGCCAGAGATCCCACATCTCCTTTGGATGCATCTCCTTGACCTTTTCGACCTCCCCTGCATCTATGTGGCGTTCGATGACTTTGAGGACTGCCCGGAGCGTTTCTTCCGGGTCGGCGGCTCCATCGTTGCTGATCTTGGCGTTGATCGCTTCGAGGTATTCACCCCGGTCTCGCCATTTCTGCGGTGATTCGGATGGCCGCCAATCCTCGTAGAACAATCCCCGGGCAAGAATAGGCAGCTGAGCAGCGAAATGCGCTGCTTCATCGATGGTCACCCGGTCCCTAATCGTTTGCAGTACGGCCCGCAGCCGACGCCAGGCATCGTCTTCATCTATGCCGCCCAGTTCTTGGGACGTTTCCTTGAGCCAGACATTCATCATTTTCACATTGCGCTCAACAGTATCGATGCTCGCTTGCATGACTGCCTCCTTGTGCGCTGATCGTTGAATGGTTTATCTGAACTGCCGTTACGTCTTTCATGATGGTGGCAGAATAGTTTTCAACCGTTCTTTAACCTGCGTTAACGGATGCCGTACTTTCGTGTTTTATGGATGTAACACGTCAGGGTCGGTCAAAATTCGCGGGCGAATAGCTATTTTTCTTAAAGCACTAGTGGATACCCGAAACACTGGCCGATATTCGCTTCCTACTTATTGTGCGCCATCCCCCGGAGCCCTAAAGTGGCGCGCTTCGACCATGTTGTACGTTGTTGATTGGAGTTGTTGTATGGCGGGTGAGCGTAATGAAAATGGGGGCGCTAAGGTAGATCTCGGTGAAGTACTGGCTGCGTTGATTCCTATCGCCTTTGCGGTGGGAGGCATCTTAGTGGCCGCGGGTTCGCTTTGAACTCAGTTTTTCAAGGCGTCGGGGGCTTGGTCCCCCGGCTCCGGCTTCGCCAGGCGTTGACATGTTTGCCCCTCCCAATGACTCGACGGCCTTAAATCCTTTCGAATCCTAGCCCGCACAGTTGTGCTAACGGACACTAGAGTCCGCCATCCTTGACGTTTTCCATCACCACGAATGTACTCGTTTGTAGCACGTGGGGCAGGGCAGAAATCTGCTCGCCGAGCACTTGACGGTACTCCGCCATATTTCGGGTCCGTACTTTCAGCAGGTAATCGAAGTTTCCCGCGATCATATGGCACTGTTCCACCGCTGATATTTGCCGAATAGCGTCATTGAACGCCGCTAGCGCCTTGCTGCTGGTGTCACTTAAGGTGACCTGGGCAAAGGCGATATGGTTAAGGCCGAGCTTGGTCTGATTGATCAGAGCGGTGTATCCAGTGATATAGCCCTGCTCTTCAAGCCGGCGCATGCGCACTTGGCAGGGCGTTTTCGAAAGGCCGATTCGTGAAGCGAGTTTGGTAACGGTTAGCCGGGCGTCCTTCTGTAGCTCACGCATGATAGCGTGATCTATGCGGTCCAATTCGACCATAAGTTAAGCTCTCTAGTAGTCGTAATCTTTAGGGAGGTGGGGGAATGTAAATAAAACGACTTCGATTAGTAAGTTATGGGGACGACATGACTTTAAAAGGTAGCCGACGCCAACGACAGTTTCGGTCTTTTCCTTGCATTCGGCGTTGCCACGTAGGAGATTGAATAGACCGTCGGCCATGGAGTACATGGCGCGGCAAACGACGCATTGAAGGCGCTTAGGACGCTTGCCCATGAAACGGTGTGCTGGAGTATTCGAAGTCTGAATAGCTGTTTTTTGGCCGAAGGCTAGGAATTTACAGAATTTTTACGGCCAAAAAAAGTCAAAATGTTGGGCGCTGGCGGCTTTAATAGGAAAAACGTCTTTGTCTGTCTCGGTAGAATGCGAGGAAGACAAACAACGACGAGGTTATAGATATGAAACCGCAGCAATCAGTAGCCCCCGCACTTATCGAACGCCGGCAATCAATCCGCGATTACTACCTGGCCGACGAGCTGAAAGTGATTCGTGAACTGATTGCTGAGGCGCAGCTTTCCGAGACCGAGCGCGATGCCATCTCCAAACGCGCTGCCGCTTTAGTGCGGGATGTCCGCAAGAACGCCAAGCCCTCTATCATGGAAAAGTTCCTGTCGGAATATGGCTTGACGACCAAGGAAGGTGTCGCCTTGATGTGTTTGGCCGAGGCGCTTCTGCGCGTGCCGGACAACATGACAATTCACGCACTGATTGAAGACAAGATCACCTCCGGCAACTGGGGCGCCCACATGGGTAAGGCCTCGTCTTCGCTGATTAACTCCACGACGTTGGCGTTGCTGATGACCAGCAATCTGCTTAAAGAGTCCGAGCGCCAGACCGTTGGTGAGACTCTGCGGCACATGCTCAAGCGTATGGGTGAGCCCGTGGTACGCACCGTCGCGGGTCAGGCGATGAAGGAAATGGGCCGCCAGTTCGTATTGGGCCGCGACATCGAAGAGGCGCAGGAGCGGGGCAAGAGCAATGAGGCCCGCGGTTACACCTATTCGTACGATATGCTGGGCGAGGCGGCGCGGACGGATGCCGATGCCCTGCGCTATTACCAGTCCTATGCCGACGCTATCGATAGCATTGCCAAGAACTGCAAAGGCGATGTACGCACCAATCCCGGTATTTCAGTCAAGCTTTCCGCGTTACTGGCCCGTTACGAGTATGGGCAAAAGGAACGGGTAATGAACGAACTGATGCCCCGCGCCCTCAAGCTGGCCAAGAAGGCGGCGGCAGCGAATATGGGATTCAACATCGACGCCGAAGAGGCGGATCGCCTGGATCTGTCCCTCGATGTCATCGAAGCTATCCTGTCCGACCCGGAGCTGGCGAACTGGGAGGGCTTTGGCGTTGTCGTGCAGGCCTTCGGCAAGCGGGCAACGCACGTGTTGGACTGGCTCTACGCCCTGACCGAGCGACTCGATCGGCGTATCATGGTGCGGCTGGTAAAAGGTGCTTATTGGGATACCGAGATCAAGCGCGCCCAAGTGATGGGCCTGAGCGACTTTCCGGTGTTCACCCGCAAGGCCTGCAGTGACGTGTCTTATCTGGCGTGCACCAAACAACTTCTGGGCATGACCGACCGCATTTACCCGCAATTCGCCACTCACAACGCGCACTCGGTTTCGGCCGTGTTGGAATTGGCCAAGAACGTGAGTCGGGAGCGCTTCGAGTTCCAGCGGCTTCATGGCATGGGCGAATCCCTGCACGATCAGGTGATCCATGACAGCGGCGTTCCTTGCCGGATTTATGCGCCAGTGGGTGCTCACCAGGACCTGTTAGCCTATCTCGTGCGCCGTCTGCTGGAAAACGGGGCGAACAGCTCCTTCGTCAATCAGATCGTCGATACCCGTATTACTCCCGAAGAGATCGCAAAGGATCCCATCGCCATTGTCGAGGCGCTAGGTGACACCATCGCCAGCAAAGCCATCGTGCGTCCGGCGGATATTTTTGGTGCGGGGCGCCGCAACTCCAAGGGCTGGGACATCACCGATCCAGTCACCATTGAGCAAATTGAACAAGGCCGCGGCGCATTCAAGACACACCGCTGGAAGGGCGGGCCGGTCATGGCGGTTGATTCGGCGGGCACTGAAGTCCAGGTCGTGCGCAATCCAGCCGATCCGGAAGACACGGTAGGGCACGTGACTCAGACATCCGAAGCCGATATCGAGGCTGCGGTCGTCGCGGCTCAGGATGGCTTCAAAACCTGGTCACGCCTGCCAGCTGAAGAACGTGCGGCATGCGTGCGCAAGGTCGGCGACCTGTTCGAAGAGCACACCTACGAGCTGTTTGCCATCACCACCCGGGAGGCGGGGAAGTCACTGCTGGATGCCGTGGCTGAGATTCGTGAGGCCGTCGATTTTTCCCAGTTCTATGCCAACGAGGGGCTGCGTTATAAAGATGCCGGTGAAGCGAGCGGTGTGATGGTCTGTATCTCGCCCTGGAACTTCCCGCTGGCCATCTTCGCCGGCCAGATTCTGGCGAACCTGGCGGCTGGTAATGCGGTCATCGCCAAGCCGGCAGAACAGACCTCGCTGTTGGCCTACCGGGCCGTTCAATTGATGCACGAGGCCGGCATTCCCAAGGACGTTTTGCAGTTGCTGCCGGGCACCGGTGCGGCGGTCGGTGGGCCGTTAACCTCCGATTCGCGGATTGCCGGTGTCTGTTTTACTGGCTCTACGGCAACCGCCCATCGCATCAACCAGAACATGGCTGAGAATATGCATCCGGACGCGCCGTTGGTGGCGGAAACCGGCGGCCTGAATGCCATGATTGTCGATTCCACCGCGTTGCCGGAACAGGTGGTGCGCGACGTAATCGCCTCCTCTTTTCAGAGTGCCGGCCAGCGCTGTTCCGCGCTGCGCATGTTGTATGTCCAAAGCGATATTGCCGACCATCTATTGGAGATGCTCTACGGTGCAATGGAGGAACTCGGCATCGGCGATCCCTGGAGCCTGGCAACCGACGTCGGGCCGGTGATCGACGAGGCTGCCAAGAAGAAGATCGTCGATCACTGCAATGCGTTCGAGCAGAAAGGCCGGCTACTGAAGAAGCTGCCGGTACCGGAGAACGGACTGTTCGTGTCGCCGGTGGTCCTGAAAGTCAGCGGAATCGAAGAAATGGAAGAAGAAATCTTCGGGCCGGTACTGCACGTGGCGACCTTCGAAGCGAAGAATATCGATAAGGTCGTGGATGCGATTAACGCTAAAGGATACGGCCTGACATTCGGTATTCACAGCCGGGTCGATCGCCGCGTGGATCGTCTTGCCGGTCGTATCAAAGTGGGCAATACCTACGTCAATCGCAATCAGATCGGTGCCATCGTCGGCTCCCAGCCGTTCGGCGGCGAGGGTCTCTCCGGCACCGGCCCCAAAGCGGGTGGCCCGCACTACGTCCGCCGGTTCCTGAAGGGAGAGGTGATCGAGAAGCCGGCGGACGCCGACGCCAAGACGGTCGATACCAAGCGGCTGCAGAAACTTATCTGTGAACTAGACGGCTTGCATGCTGCCAGGCCTGCGGCCAGGGCTGAGCTGCTGCACCCGATTTTCGGTGAGGTTCCCGCGCCGTTAGACGGCCATTCGGAAGATCTGCCAGGGCCCACCGGCGAGCTGAACCGCCTTACCGATTACGCCCGCGGTGTCATCGTTTGTTTGGGGCCGGACACTGAATCGGCGTTGAAACAGGCTGGCGTGGCTCTGTCCCAAGGCAACAAAGTGGTGATGGTTGCGCCGGGTGTCGAAAAAACAGTGGCCGAGGCTGCCAAGGCGGGGTTGCCGGTCGCGGGTATCGATGGACTGATCGATCCCGAGGCGCTCGCCACCGTATCCGGCTTTGACGGTGTCGTCAGCGTTGCGGAGCGCGATCTACTGAAGCAGTACCGCCTTGCCCTTGCCAAACGCGAGGGGGCGTTGCTGCCGCTGATTACCGAACCGGCGCTCGACCAACGCTTCGTCATTGAGCGCCACCTGTGCGTCGATACGACGGCAGCGGGCGGCAACGCGAGCCTGATCGCGGCGTCCGAATAGCCTCCGGCGACGTTTCCCAACAGAGCGCCACCAAAAACCGCCCGGTCGTCAGCCGGGCGGTTTTTTTGGGGCCGTCTTTATTGAGCGAGCATCTTTGATCAACGCAAACGTTACTTGCCTGTCTCCGGCTCTTCTCGGCTTGCTTATTACTTCAGACCCTACCAATCTGTATCTAGTGTCCCTTAACACAAGTGCCCGTCTGGCACATTCGTTGGCCTAGCGAGCCCCGAGAACCGGGGGAGCGACGCGCAGTAGATCAACCCAGAAGCCAGGGCGGAGGTGGGCCATTGCATTGCTGTGCATGCGGTCTTTGCACTGTCGGATCGCGATACTGTTGCGTTGGGGAAAGCCTTGAAAGCTGTTGTTCTTTATCTTGCTCTGCTCGTTCTTGTCTGGTCCTCGGCCATCGCCGCGAAGGAAGCTGGCAAGTCGCTTTCGATCAGTGTGGGCGACTGGCCGCCCTATCTTGATCGCTCGGCGCCGGACCAAGGCTCTTTGGCCCGCCTGATCCGCGATATTTTTGCCGCAGAAGGCTTTTCCGTCGAGTTTCATTTCCTGCCGTGGAACCGTGCTTATCGTGAAGCGGCTCGGGGCCGGCATGACGCGACAGCCGTCTGGATGTTTGCCCCGGAGCGCACCGAAGATTTTCTTTACAGCGATGCGGTGTTGAGTGAAACGTTTGTCCTGTTCTACCGCAAGGGTAACCCCATCGACTGGCTCGATATCCAGGACTTGGCGAAGCTCCGGCTCGGCGGCACGCTGGGTTATAGTTACGGCTCCGAGTTTGATCAAGCCGTCGCTGACAACGTGCTGAACATCGATTGGGTTTCATACTCCAAGCTGAATTTTAACCGGCTGATTTACGACCGCATCGATGCCTTTCCGGAAGAAATCAATGTGGGCTATCACCTAATGGAGCAGGCATTGCCGGCCAAGCAGGCGAAACGGATTACCCATCACCCCAGACCCATTCTCGAAAACCAGAGTTTTGTGCTGTTTCCATCTCGCCTCTCGCAAAGCAAAGCGCTGATTGAGCGGTTCAATGAGCGGTTGAGTCAGTTCCGGGAAAGTGGGCGCTACGATGCCTATTTTGAGGTTCCAGGGGCCTCGTTTGAGATTGACGAAGGCGCGGCTAATTAGCGGCAGCGAAATCGTCCGAATTGACGGCGTAGCGGTTGCGTAGAATGCCTACCCGTTCCACATAGGCTTTGGTTTCAGCGTAGGGTGGGATGCCGCCATAGCGACTTACCGCTCCTGGCCCGGCGTTATAGGCGGCGGTGGCGAGGCCAATGTCGCCATTGAACTGCCTCAGCATTTTCGCCAGGTAGTTCACGCCACCCTGGATATTCTGGGCGGCCACCATGGCATTCTTGACACCCAGTTCCTGCGCGGTTGCGGGCATTAGCTGCATCAGACCCTGGGCGCCTTTCGGGGATAGGGCTTGGGCATTGAAGGCCGACTCGGCATGGATAACCGCCCGCACTAGCGCTGAGTCAACCCCGTACCGCTCCGCGGCGCTCGCTATTTCCTGACGGTAGGGCTTGAGAAATAGGGGTGTGTTATACCAGTCGACTTTCGAATTCGGGTCACAGGCGTAACAGTGGAAGTGGATCACATCGACATTGATGTTTTCCGGACGAATTTCGCTGAACGCCACCACGCCGTTTTTATCCCGGTAGCGGTAGACGGTCTCATTCTTGGTGGAGGCCCGCTTCTGGCTTCCACTCTTTACGTTGGTGTACTCGACCGTCCCGTCGGCATGCATGATGCGCTTGACGCTGTCGGCCCATAGCGGCGCCGATATCAGCAGAAGGCAGGTCAGCGATGATGTCAGGCGTATTCTTTTGTTTCTCATTGCTCTTTTTATGGCAGCGCTATTTAGTTTAAGGAACCTCTCAGGAGTTATTCAGAGGCTCCTTCGCAATTCCATCATAAGCTTTTGTCCGCTTGAGAGAATCAGCGGGTTTGTAGGAATCGTGTTACCAGGACTCTCTAGAAAGGCTCGGACGAAGGCCGGACGGTACTTGAATTTAGGTGGACGGTACGGTGAGTTTAGGGGGAGGGAGCGTCATGGAGAAGACCGCGACGCGAATCGGTTCGGTTCCTTATCAAAGGTCTGTAGCCACGCTTCAAAGCCATCGGGGCTGAGCGGCTTCGAAATCGCGAAGCTCTGCACCTCGTCACAGCCAAATTGCCCTAGAGTTTCTAGCATATCCGGAGGATCGTAGCCCTCGGCAACCGTTCTGAAACCCATGCCATGTGCAAGATCGATCATGGCCTTTAGCAGTGTTTTCTGGGAGGTGGGCCTGACCGTGGGCGTACTGGTCGTAAAGGTTCGGTCAATTTTGATGACGTGGGCCGGAATGTCCAGTAGGTACGCGAGGCTGCTATAGCCCGTGCCGAAATCGTCGATGGCCAGATGGATGCCCGCGTTGGCCAACGCATTGAGCTGACTGGCGACGGCCATTCGGTTACGGACCAGGGCGCTTTCGGTGAGTTCCAGTTCAAACGCCTGCGCCGGCAGCTGGAGGTGTTGCATCCGTTGCATCAGCAGATCGGTAAACCCCTCTTCCTCGAAATTCGATGCCATGACATTCGCTGACACTCGGAGGATTTTGCCTTGTTGGAACCACTGGGCCGCCTGTGCGGTCGCTGCGTGCAAGACCCACTGTGTCAGGTGCCGGGCCAGGGGCGTGTTTTCGATTAAAGGAATGAATTCGGTCGGAGAAACGTCACCCAGCGCGGGGTGTTTCCAACGCAACAACGCCTCGGCCCCGGTGCAGCGCCCGGTCTTGAGGTCGATCCTCGGCTGAAATACAAGCCATAGGCCATCGCCGGTAACCAGCGCTTCTCGCATATCTCGCAGTAGTGTGAAGCGTCTTTGATGATCGGCATCGATACGAGGGTCGTAGTGGGTCCAGTTTCTTTCGTTTTGACGCGCATCGTGACTGGCGCTGTGGGCGTGGCGAATGGCGTCGTTGGCGCTGGTACGCCCGAGATGGATTGGCGCCACACCCAATGCGGGGCGCACGATAATGTTCCGGGTGGAGCCGATGTTCATCCAGTCGAGCCTGTCATGTAGGCGGCTGACTTTTCGCTCGATCTCGCTTTCCACGCCAGGACGGCAAAGAACAATAAACTGGCCGGGCGCAATGCTGTATAGCGTGTCGTCGTCATGTAGATGGGCCAGTAACGCCCGGCTCGCCTCTCTGGAGAGCTCTTCAGTGTTGCCGCCGCCCATCACGCGGTTCAGTGTATTGAGCTCCCGGGCGTCGCCCAGCTCGACAAAAATGGCATGCCGTGTCTCCCCGCCGTAGTCGATGGCGAGATCGGCCAGGTCTTCGGTGAATTGAATCCGGTTGGGTAGCAAGGTGATTGGATCGACCCGGCCCAAGGCGTATTGCAGGTCGATCTGGGCCATCACCATATGACTGAGGTCGACCAGTCCCGCCAACTCCTCCTTCGATGCTGTTCGTGGCTCGGGTCCCAGCACGCAAAGGGTGCCGAGCGTATAGCCGTCGTAGGTCGTTAATGGGGCTCCGGCGTAAAAACGCATGCCGAGTTCGGCCTGGGGCGCATTTCGATAGTAGTCGTTGGCCTGAAAGTCCTCGATGACCAGCACCTCGGGACTGGCGGATATATCGCTGCAAGGTGATTTTCTTCGCGCGACTTCCGTGAATTCTGTGCCGACTCGGGATTTGAACCATTGACGATTCTCGTCCGTCAGCGAGATGGCGGACACTGGCAAATTAAACAGTTTGGCTGCGGTCCGGGTGATGCGATCAAAACTTTCGCTGGGCGGTGTGTCGAGGATCTTCAGTTGGCGCAGGGTGTACAGGCGCTCTTGTTCATAGTTGGACATGGAGATGCTACTCCCGCCATGTGGCTCAGGTTACACCGACCTGGTTGACAGGTTGCGCTACGCGGGCTGCGGGCGCCACGCTGTCGGATACCGGGGTCCGGAATTCTGGTGCTCAACGGCTTCGGACGCATTCCTGTAAAAAGAGCCTAGTTGAAAAACAGGGCGGCATAACTGCCCGAAAAGTACCCTGCATTTATTGGGGCATACCGCAGTTATGCCCCCTTATTTATAGTCTAGGCTCTTCTCACGGGATTGCTCGTAATTCCAGACAAATCTTCCCGAAGTGACGTTCCGCCTCCTCATAGCTGAGAGCCTCGGCCATCTCACCCAAACCAAAGGTTTGCTTCAGGATGACGGTGTCATTTGATGGCGTTAATGGAACGGTCGGCTTTACCTTGCTGGGGTGTCATACTGGAATACCATAAGGAGCTTTGTGTTGGGTCAGCCCCCGTCATCATTTTTAATACCGGAGCCGCTACCATGGGCACCCTGCTGGCGATACTGGGTATCCTCTTCGTTACCTTGATTGTTCTCGTGCCGTTCTTGGAGAAGTACGCCTCCAAAACCGAGCCCAAGGACTACAGTCATCTGGCGCGTTACATCTTCCCGCTGATTGCGTTGCTGATCGTTCTGCAAATTCTCAGCTACTACTTTTTCTAACGGGGTATTACTGCGGCATCATTCTTCGATGCCCAAAACCCGGTATTTGGCCCGCCGCCCGCTAGGTCATTCCTATAACGACCTGAAATTTCTATTGGACGTTCATTAAATAAATCTGACTAATCCGTCATGTATGGCTAAAGTATGTTAATGTGACGATTAATTGGCGGAGTTAAGATGGACGCCAATAAAATGACAAAAGTTATAGGCAAGGGCGAATAATGAAGACGATCAATGTAGCTTTGCAGCCTCATGAGGGCATGCTGGCTGAGCGATTCGTAGAGAAGAATGCGGACTTTTTACGCTGTTGTGGGAATGAGGTTCATCTCGAAAAAGGTGAGAACCTGATCCTCGAGTCCAGCAATGTTGATCATGTCTTCCTGATTGAGAAAGGGTTGGCCTGCGGCTACAAGCTCCTGGTTGACGGCTCCATGCAGACGCTTCATTTTTTCATGCCGGGAGACCTCTGCAATCTTTCCACGTTTATGCTGCCCAAGGCGCCCATGTCGGTCCGGGCCCTGGGACCTCTCGTCGCTTACAAAATACCGTTGGCCGACCTGCACGATGCGGCAGATACGCGGCGTTTGACCCGGCAGTTTGTACGCGAGCAGGAAGTGCTGAGAAAGCGCATGTCTCATCAGTGGCTGGTCAACTTGGTGAGCCTCCAGGCAGATCAACGGCTCGCCCACCTGTTATGCGAGCTTGTTTATCGCACTCATGGTGAGAAAGCGAAGAGTCTGGCATCATTTAGTGTATCGCTGACGCAGATCGAACTTTCCGAGGCTCTGGGCATCAGCATCGTCCACATGAATCGCGTCGCGCGCCAGCTCCGCAAAGACGGCATTCTCGATCTCAAGCATGGCAACCTGAAGGTGCCAGACTGGCAACGGTTGGAACAGTTTGCGTGCTTCGACCCGGAATATCTGGAAGTGAGCGTTGCTGAAGCGTGAACCGGCCCTTCGCTCACGCTGAAGCGAAGCGCCGAAAAAGGCGTGGCTGGGCAGGGCACGGTGTCCAGTTAGCGAATTTGGAATAAACCCGCACAAAATTGTGCGACTACTCAATGCTTGCCGGCCGCGGAACTGGCCGCCCCCTCAATGTGCGCTATTTTCGCGCGATCTAAACCTATGTTTATTCTATAACTCTATGCTTTCTCTAAACTAATGGGTTTTGGGTGACCGATCCGTGTGTAGAATAATTATCTCGTGCGGCGGGGTGTGCGCTTGACCGCTCAGCGGGGTATCTCCCTGCAAAGCTCACCTTCAACGGTCGAGTTCCCAGTCTCTTAAAACACGATGGGCTGCGGTTAAGCAACGGAATCGGTAGTTATGCAGACAATGGAAACACGCCCAGCGCCCCAGGCCACTCGTGCCAATCCGTTGTTGACCCAGCTTCGTAGCGCCACACTGAAGAGCCATCGGCAAATAGAGCGGAATCCCCGTTTGGCCAGGCTGTTCGAGCCCGGGTTATCACACTCGCGTTATCGCGACCTCCTAGCCCGGCTGCTTGGATTTTACGAGCCTGTGGAATTCATCTTGGCCGATTTGCCGTCCCGTATTGCCGTCGCTGACCGTTCCGTCGTTGAGCGAGCTACCGCTGAACGCTGGAAAACGCCTTGGTTGCGTCAGGACCTGAGCGTTCTTGGGCTGAGCGAACAGGCCATTGCCGAGCTTCCGCGCGCCTCAGTCGCAGAGACGCCGCAGATCGAAGATCTTCCCCAAGCCGTTGGCTGTCTTTATGTGCTGGAAGGCGCCACGATGGGCGGAACGCTAATTTCACGCCATCTCCATGCAACTCTTGGCGTTACGCCGGAGACGGGCGGTCGCTTTTACGACGGCTACGGCCCCGGCAATGGGCGCATGTGGGGCTGTTTTCGTCAGCAGCTGGCGAATCTGGAGATGGGGGCTCCCCAAACATTGAAGATGACTAGCTCGGCTATCGAAACGTTCAGTTGTCTCGATCATTGGCTCATAAGCAAGGAGTGAGCATGGAGACGTCCTCTCCCCAGGCTGTCGACCTGTCCAATTGCGATCGTGAGCCCATCCATATTCCCGGTGCCATCCAGTCCTTCGGCGCGCTGATCGTGGTGCGGCTTGCCGATTTTCAGGTTATGCAGGCCAGCGCCAACGTCGAAGCGTTGATGGGGCGCTCGATAGACCAAGTGCTTGAGTGTCAACTGCACGAGTTAATTGGCAAGACCAACTTCATGCAACTGGAACAGGAGCTTAACGCCAACGAGTTGCATGTCCTGACGCCGAGCACGGTTCATCTGTCCGAAAGTCGCACGCCCTGTAATGTGTTCTATGTCAGCCAGGGTGAGCTTTTGATTGCCGAGTTCGAACAGCGGCAAGAGAAAGCCTTGCAAAGCCGCGGCTTCTGGAGCGAGGGCGAAATGCCCTTTATGGACATCAATAACTGCAAGGATACCGGAGGACTTTGCCGGTTGCTGGTGCGCGAGGTTCGGCGACTGACCGGTTTCGACCGGGTGCTGGCCTACAAATTCGATGAAGACTGGCATGGCGAAGTGACCGCCGAGGTTAAAAGCGATCGCTATCCCGAGACCTACCTCGACCACCACTTCCCGGCTTCGGATATCCCCGCTCAAGCGCGTCGCATGTTTACGCTGACCCGTCTGCGGATGATTCCCGATGTCGGTTATCGGCCGGTCCCCCTGATTCCTACGAACAATCCGCTTACCGGCCGTCCGCTGGACATGACCTACACCATGCTGCGCAACGTGTCGCCCATTCACCTGGAATACCTGGAGAATATGGGTGTCGCGGCGTCGATGACGATTTCGTTGCTGGACAACGACAAACTTTGGGGCATGGTGACCTGCCACCACGCTTCACCGCGGAATGTGCCGCATTCGATTCGTTTGCGCTGCAAGGTATTGGGTGAACTGGCGTCCTACACTGTCTCCGCTCTGGAGAAACGCGCTGCCAGCGATGCCGAACAGAGCCGCAAGATTAGCGAAGGCCGAATCAAAGAACATCTGTCCAAATCGTCGGAGGTGGTTGAAGGTCTAGAAAACGCCAGCCCCGATCTGTTGCGCTATTTGCAGGCCGATACCGTCATCGTAAGGCTGGGCGGGCGACAAACGGTGCTCGGGCAGCCGCTGACAGAGGGTGCAGACGACGTGCTGTTTGACGTTATGACGAATCAGTCAGTGGAGAAGGATGTTGCACAAAGCCGCAACCTGTCAGCGCTGGACGCCCGGTTTGAGTCGCTGGCGGCCGAGGCCAGCGGGGCTTTGCTGGTGCGGTTGACACCGGGCGGCGACGCGCTGCTCGCGATACGTCGCGAACAAGTTGAGTCCCGCCTCTGGGCTGGCAACCCCAACAAGCCGGTGACGCAGGATCCCAATGCCCGCATCCATCCGCGTAAATCGTTCGATCACTGGCTGGAAAAAGTTCGCGGGCACTCCACGCGCTGGACGCGCCTCGATGCAAGCTCCGCATTGGACTTGAAGCGGTTGTTGCTCGAACGGGATGAGCAAATCAAACGCGCCCAGGCAGAAGCGGCTTTGCGCGAGAGCGAATTGCAGTTCCGGGCGACGTTCGAGCAGGCGGCTGTGGGTGTCGCCCACGTGGCACTTGAAGGCCAGTGGGTCCGGGTGAACCACAAGCTATGCGACATTCTCGGCTACAGCCGGGACGAGCTTCGTCGCATGACCTTTCAGGACATTACTTATCCGGAAGACCTGCCCGGCGATCTGGACCGTCTGAACAAGCTCGTGCGCGGCGAGATCGACACCTACAATATGGAGAAGCGTTATATACGTAAGGATGGCACGTGGGTGTGGGCCAACCTAACGGTCTCGCTGATCCGCGATCGTAATCGGAACCCCCGGCACTTCATTGCCATTGTCGAAGATATTGCCAAGCGTAAATCCGCAGAAGAGCGGAATCGCTACCTGGCCAATCACGACACGCTTACCGGGCTTCCTAACCGTGCCTTTTTCAGCGATCGCCTCCATGAGGCGATTGCCCATGCCAAGCGAGATGACGGCCAGTTTGCCTTGATGCTGCTGGATCTCGACCGCTTTAAGCTGGTTAACGATAGTCTGGGGCATCATGTGGGTGACTTGCTGCTTAAAGAAGTGGCTTCGCGCCTTCAAGCCGCCGTACGCGAAACCGATGTGGTGTCACGCCTGGGCGGCGATGAGTTCGCGGTGATCCAGAGCCATGTGACGTCAAGCCACTCTCCGGCTAAGCTCGCTGAGAAAATCGTCGAAGAGTTGCAGCGTCCGTACTGGCTAGATGGCACGGTGATCCATAGTGGCACCAGCATAGGTATCACCCTCTATCCAGGCGATGCCGATGATCCCGTTTCGCTGTTCAAACACGCCGATTTAGCGCTGTACCGCGCCAAGGATAGCGGTCGGCAAACCTTCGGCTTCTTTACCGAAGACCTTTACAACGAAGTGAAGGATCGAAAGACCCTTGAAGAAGGGCTGCGACAAGCCTTGCAACACGGCGCCCTGCAATTGAGCTACCAGCCAGTGTTTGACCTGACCAGCAATCGACCGGTCGGTGCGGAAGCACTTCTTCGGTTGGAAGACGCGGACATGCAGCTGATTCCCGCCTCCCGCTTTATGGCATTGGCGGAGGAAACCGGCTTGATCGTGCCCTTAGGCGAATGGGCCGTTGCGGCCGCCTTTCGGCAAGCCAAGGAATGGCAGACCCAAGGATTCGAGGGTTTTGTTTTGGGTGTCAATCTTTCACTCAAACAATTGAAGCAGCCTGGCTTCGTCGATTTTGTCAGCAAGGCGCTGCTGTCGACGGGGGTTGATCCGGCCGGTATCGAGATCGATGTCACCGAAGGTGAAATTATCCAGCATCAGGACGAGGTGCTGTCGGTATTGCATGAACTCAAGGGACTGGGACTACGCATCTGTGCCGACGATTTCGGCGCGGGGTTATCGGGTTTGGGACAACTCGCGAGATTGCCGGTAGATGCGATCAAGATTGACCAGAGTATCGTTCAGGGCCTCCCGCATAATCGCCACGATTCGGCTATTGCGGCGGCAATCGTCAACTTGGCGCTCGAACTTGATCTTCAGGTGATCGCAGAAGGCATCGAAACGTTCGAACAACTGGCCTTCCTGCAATCCAAGGGGTGTCATGGGGGGCAGGGCTTCCTATTCAGCTATGCTATCTCTGCCAGCAAAATGAAGGAATTGCTTAGCCGGCACGATTCGACTTCGGCCTGATTTAGCGCCAGCCAGATACGCGGTTTGGCCAACAAGGTTGCCAGTGGCAACCTTGTCTTGCTTGGCTTGTTCTACTTGAACGGCCGGGTGCCGGTTACATCTCGTCGGTTTCGCTTTCTACCTCATCGCCCAGGTTTTCCACGGCGTCTTTGGTATTTTGCCATGCACGGGAGGAGGCTTCCTTCGTGTTTTCCCAGGCACTGGCAGCACCTTCCTGGGTGTTTTCCCAAGCTTGGTTCATTGACTGCCGTGTCTGGTTCCACCAGCTTTCGCTGTACTCGTCCAGCCCTTTGATCTCCTCCGGGGAGGCGTCGATGTGTACTTCATAGTCGATCTCGTCCCAGCTTTGATTGCTATCGCCGGTTTTCACGGTGAAATCGCCTCGTTCCACAACGACTTCGCGGCCGCCCATGTCGAGCACGCCACCCGTTTCGATCACCAGCGAGTGCACCTCCATGCCGTTGCCCATCAGGATGTCTTCGACTTCGCCGATTTCTTTACCGGATTGGTCGTAAACGTCAGCATCCATCAGATCGTCTGCAGAATAGAGCCCTTCGGCGGCGTGAGCGGAAGCGCCCAGCGCCAGCCCGCTTGCCAGAAGCGACATTTTGAAGGTCTTTGAAAGTTGCATTGGCATCCTTAACTCCTTCTTTTCCTTGTCAATGGGGTCCTTGAGCGAACGCCGGTTGCTGTCGAGGGTGCCTGGTGCCCTACGTTCGCACGTCTTGCGTTTTGGCGTTCGTTCACCATTCAACTTAACAAAGTCGGGGCGCAGGGCGTCATTTCGATTCTGTAATCGATGAAGGCATGTTCGCGTGCTAAGCAAATAGCAGAATTACGACAACGGTGGCCAATAGCGCGGATAAGCCCTGCCAGAATGCGGCCGGGTTGCGTTCGAGCAGGGGAGGACGTGTCATGCTCAGAAAAGCGCCGGGTTGGCGACTCAGGCCGAACCCTGGTGCTGCTGCCACCAAAGTTCGGCATAGCGCCCACCGGCATCGAGTAGGGCTTGATGGTCGCCCTGTTCCGCGATCTGTCCATTGGCCATGACGAGGATGGTATCGGCGTCCCGGATGGTGGATAGGCGATGGGCGATCAC
Source organism: Marinobacter fonticola (assembly GCF_008122265.1). Classification (NCBI taxonomy): domain Bacteria; kingdom Pseudomonadati; phylum Pseudomonadota; class Gammaproteobacteria; order Pseudomonadales; family Marinobacteraceae; genus Marinobacter; species Marinobacter fonticola. Next base: position 3,466,772 of record NZ_CP043042.1, on the reverse strand, counting down.
CAGGGTGGTGCGGGAGCGGCTGACTTCGCTCAAAGCGCCCAGAATGGCCTGCTCCGATAGAGAATCCAGCGAGGAGGTCGCCTCGTCGAGGATCAGCAACGGCGGGTTTTTAAGGATCACCCGGGCGATGGCAACCCGCTGCTTTTCGCCACCCGAGAGCTTCAGGCCGCGTTCGCCGACCTTTGTGCCGTAGCCTTCCGGTAGCGCATCGATGAAGTGGTCCAGGTGCGCTAGTCTGGCGGCGCGATAGACCTCTTCTTCAGCCGCCTCGGGGTGACCATAGGCCAGGTTGCGGTAGAGGGTGTCGTTAAAGAGCACGGTGTCCTGAGGAACGACACCCATGGCTTGGCGCAGGCTGTCTTGAGCCACGGACCGAATGTCCTGGCCGTCCACGGTAATGCGGCCTTCGTTCACATCGAAGAAACGAAATAGCAGACGGGCCACGGTCGACTTGCCCGCGCCACTGGCACCGACAATGGCAACCTTATGGCCGGCAGGTACGGTAAAGCTGACGCCCTTCAGAATAGAACGGTTCGGCTGATAGGCGAAATGCACGTTTTCGAAGCGCACTTCGGCACCCTCGGTGTTCAGTTCTCCGGCATCTGAAGCGTCCACGATCCGAGGCGTCGACCCCAGAAGACCAAAAAGCCGTTCAACGTTGACTAATGCCTGGCGGATCTCACGATAGACGAAGCCGAGCGCATTGAGGGGAATGAAAAGCTGAATCAGGTAAGCGTTGATCATGGTGAAATCCCCCAGCGTGATGTCGCCATTGGCGACCTGGCTCACTGCCATGCCCATAATCGCGATCATGGCTACGCCGATAATCAGTGCCTGGCCGATGTTCAAGGTGGCCAGAGATAGGCGGGTTTTCAGGCGCGCTTTCTCCCACTCCGCCAAGTCGCGATCGTAAACCTCGGCCTCATGGGCCTCATTGTTGAAGTACTTGACGGTTTCGTAGTTGAGCAGGCTGTCCAGCGCACGGGCGTTGGACTGGTTATCCCGGGCGTTGGTTTCGCGTACGAAAGCGGTGCGCCACTCGGTGACTTTGACGGAATACAGCACGTAGACGGTAACGGCAAGGACGATGGCCAGCATGTAGCCAGGGTCGAATGCGGCCAGCAGGATGGCCGATACCATAATGATTTCCAGCACCGTGGGGATGATGTTGAACAGCATAAAGCGAATCAGGAAGCTGATACCGCTGGTGCCGCGCTCCATGTCCCGGGCCAGACCCCCGGTCTTGCGATCCAGGTGGAAGGCCAGTTCCCGTTCGTGCAGGTGGCGGAAAACCTGTAGCGATACCCGGCGCATGGCGCGTTCGGCTACGCGGGCGAAAATCGCGTCGCGTAGCTCATTGAACAGAGTGCTGCCGAATCGCAGCAAGCCGTAGCCCGCTACCAGCAGCAAGGGGATCCAGAGCAGCCTCTCGCCGTCTCGGCCCTGGTCGAGGTAATCGACGATGTATTTGAGAACAAGCGGCGTCGCTACGGTAGCCAGCTTGGCCAGCACCAGGCAGGCAGAAGCGGCAATGACGCGCCCGCGAAACTCGGTCAGATAGGGCCATAACGTCAGGAGAACCCGCCAGTCGGGCCGGGGATTGGTTTTATGGTTATCGTCGGCGTAGGCTGCTGGCACAGGCGTTTGGATTCTTCGATGTGTCGATAGCGAATTACCCGGAGGGGGCACGTGTGTTAAGGAACACCGGGTTACCCTAACGGGGTGCTAGGCGTTTGCGTATTGTATGGGCATAAAAAAACCGGATCGGCGTTAACCGATCCGGTTTTTTGGAATTTGGAAATCCCGAAGCTGCTTTTTTCCTTTTCCTTGCTCGACCCCGTTCCTTCGGGGGTGCCTTCTATGGCTCAATTCCCGTCCTTATCGTCCGTGAACTGTTACAAATAATAACAAAGGCCTTGGCGCCTGTCACCTCTCTTCCTAAAAAATTTTGTGCGGCTTTGCTTTCTTGACGGACCGGCCTTGGGTCTAATTATTTAAATAACTGAATTTAATGTATTTATTTTATTTGTCTGCTTGTGCGTGACGAGAGAAACGCATGACCTCGCATAATTGCGCATACCGGGTTATACGTAGCTTGCTTAGAATGGCCCCTCACTCTTTTTTTGGAAGCATTCATGTTTCAGGGGCGATTCATACAGTCCGGTCTGCGCAAGGTCCTGGCTAGCCGTTCTGCTCTTGCCTATCTGGCGTTGCTACTGGCGGTGTTTGCCTTCCTGCCGGGGGCCGCCTACGCCGGTTCGCTGCTGGTCGCGGTGATCGTTCTACTGGGGTGGCGCGAGATGCGTTATGTGCCGCGAGGGGTTTTTCTCGTGGCATGCTGCGGCCTGGTCTATGCGGTGTTGCGAGATGTCTCGCTGATTCCCGACGCGGCGGCAAACGTCACGCGGCTAGCCGGGTTGATACTTGCGGTGATGCTGCTGTCCATCGTGCTCGGGCGATCGCGAGACCTGCAGCGTATTTCCGTCAGCTTGTTTGGCGGCAAGCCGCTGACCCGGTACCTGAGTCTCGCGTTTGGTACTGCGCTGGTTTCGATCCCGTTGAATTTCGGCTCCGTTGCCGTGGTGGGCAGTCTCGTAGGCGAGCGGATCCGAGCGGGCGGCGATTCACCCGCAACCCGCAATGCCACCCGGGCGGTCCTTCGTGGATTTGGTACGGCGCCCTCGTTCTCGCCACTGTCGATTTCAGTGGTACTTACCCTAACCCTTCTGCCCGGGCTACCTAGCGGTCACCTGATTGCTGCGGCGCTGCCTTTTGCCGTGCTTATGGTCTTCCTCGGCGTGATATGGCGGGAACCGGAAGCCGCCGATCAGCCGGTCATCCGCGACGAACCCGCGAACATCGGTAGCTGGCTGCGTTTTGGCGGCCTGATTGTCGCGATCTGTACCGGCGTTTTTGTACTCAGTCACGCCTATGGCGTCAGCTATGCCCATGCGGTCACGCTGAGTTGTCTGGCGGTGGTGATCGGCGCGCGTTTGCTGGCTTGGAGTCGAGGCGAAAACCCTCCGATGGCCAGCATGGACCGGGTGAGTAACGAGCTGGCTATCGTCGGCGGATCGGCCTTTATCGGTGCGATCATCAGTGGCGTGGTGCTCGGTGAGATTCAGGGCAGTGTCAGTCCGCCAGATTGGGCGTGGCCGCTGTTGGCGGCTCTAGTCCCCTGGACGTTCTTCGTGGCGGGATTGTCTGGCATCAATCCGATCGTTATCGGCACCTTGATCGGCGGTATTCTCGGTTCCATCTGGCCGAGTGAGGCCTTGCTAGGCCTGGGCGTTGGGATGGTCACCGGCTGGGGGATTACCGCGTTCGGCACCCCGTTTGCCGCCAACGCACTGATCATGGAACGCTTAACCGGCTATCGCGCCCGGGATGCCTCATTGCGTTGGAGCTTGGCGCTGTCGTTTACCGGCCTGGCTGTGGCCAGCATGCTGGCGGCTAGCCTGACACTGTTGGGGTAAACGTTTGTTGCGAAGCCTGTACCGCCCCGGGACGCTAATCGATCCCGCAGTCCAATCGGAATCCGTCGTCCAGCGCCAGTGGCAAAATCAGCGTATGCATTCCGAACAGACGGGATGAGGCACACAGGGCATCGCGGGCGGCGGGATCGTTAACGTATTTCGATCCGTACTCCGCGTTAAATACGGGCTTGCCAGCGTCGATGAAAGGCTGAAGCAAGTGACATTCGTTGTACTTGTGGCACTGCTCGTTGATCGCCATGTCGAAATGGCTCACTAGGTCGGTCACTTGGGAAAGATCGTTCTTCAGGGCGATGGCTAGCTCCAGTCGGTGCGCCGTCTCTGCGAGAAAACGATTGTAATCAAGCTGATCGGCATAGGTTAGAGGCAGGCCGGTAGCGTTGGTGTAGCCATCGATGTTGTCCGGTTCGACGCCGTCACAGCCTTTCGCTTTGGCCAGAAGCATGCGGTCGGTCATGATGTCGCGAACATTCTGAGTGCGGATATCCAGCCAGTTTTCACCTTCCCACTCACCCATGGGATCGCCCAGGTCACCGGCTGCGAAATGGTCTGCGTCCGGGCGCCAGTCCTCGAAGCTGCCCGCAGAGAAGTAGCACACCACCTTTTGACCGGAGTGCTGCAAAGATTCGATCATTTCTACCGGAGTATCGAACAGGTCGATGTCGTAAACCTGCACGCTATAGCCGGTATTAATGGTGCCCTGGAGCTGCCACTGCCAAGACATCCCGCTCTGCGGCTGCCACCAGTCGCCAGTTACCGGCGGTTCGACCGGCTCAACTGCGGTGCTCTGGAAGCGTACCTCGGTCAGGCTGTTGAGCAGGTTATCGTTGTTTCCCCAGCCGATATAGCGTACGTAACGTGTTTGCGTGTCCGGTACGTCCACACGTTCGAAATTCCTTGTTTGGCCGCTGCTCGCCGTATCTTCTATTAGCGGTGTCCAGTTCTCACCGTCGCTGGAGGCCTGCAAATCGAAGTAGTACTCCCGGACATCACCGCGTTGGAAGGCGAGGTCCACAGCTTTGAGTACACGCGTTTCCCCCAGGTCAAAGCGAATCCATTCGCCGTCTCCCTTGCTGGTCCATCTGGACCAGCCCGCCAAACTGCCATCGAGTGTATTGGCAGGGACATAGCCGTTGTCACTGCTTGCGGTGGCAACGATGGCGCCGAATGCAGACGCACTGAAAGCAAGCAAACCAATGGAGTAGATGCAGAGGCGTGCGTAGCGGCGCATAGTAATACCTAGCCTGAAAGAGGGCGGATCCAGAGATGATAGTGATCGATGGTAACGGATTTTGACAGAATCTCACTACTGCCTAATTGAGCTATTTTTGTAATTACTCCGGTCTGGTCTGCCTGGTGAAGCACGCTTGCTTTATTACCTCAAAACAAGCGCAAACGGATGCAATCAGGAGAACGCGTAATGATCTGGAGCCTGGCCCAGCAAGAGCGCTCTGCCTGAAGTTTCGACCTTGTAATCATACTGATGTGCCATAAGGTAGGTAAAAGCGGCTAAGCTGTTTTGAGCTTTATAAAGGAACTTATCATCCATTCGTTTCGGAGAATGATATGGCCGGAGGAAGCGATAGTTACCACGAACCGATAGAGATGTTGTCGGAAAAGACCAAGGAAATGCATCGCGCCCTGGTTTCCGTGCAAGAGGAACTGGAGGCGGTCGACTGGTATCAGCAGCGCGCAGATGCCAGTAGCGATGAAGAACTCAAGGGACTGTTGCTCCACAACATGCGGGAGGAGATCGAACACGCCTGCATGGTGTTGGAGTGGCTGCGCCGCAACAGCCCGGACTTTGCCGAACAGATGAGGATCTACCTGTTCACCGATAAGCCGATCCTGGACGCTGAGGAAGAGGATGGCGACATCAGTGAAATCAGTGAAGCCGAAGGCAAAGTCGCCAGCCAGCCTTTGAACAAATTCACCATTGGTTCGTTGAAAGGGAAGTAACGCATCATGAACTATCTCAATCGTGAACATGCCTCCTTCTCCAGGGAGATTTGGGACCGGATCGACGAAGCTGCCGTCGGTGCAGCGCGCGAGGTACTGACCGGACGCCGGTTTCTTGAAGTGGATGGCCCCTACGGGGTCGGTTTGACGGCTATCGAAGTCGGCGAGGAAGGCTACTGCCGGCAACCCGCGCCGGACGAAGCCGGGGCCGTACTCAGCCGCGCCAGTGCGATTCCCATGTTACGCAAGAGCTTTGGCCTTAGCGTGCGCCGTATTGAGGGCTACGAGTCCATGGGGCAGCCCCTTGATCTGCGCTCGGTGGAAGACGCTGCCGAGGCCGTGGCGCGTCGTGAGGAAGAGTTTATTTATTACGGCCAGCCAGACTTTGGCCTGGATGGGCTGCTCACCGCCAAGGGCCGCAATGAGGTAAAATGCGCCGACTGGAGCAAGATCGAACAGGCCCTGGAGGATGTGTTGGGTGCGGTTACACACCTTGACGACAATGGCTTCCACGGTCCCTACGCGCTGGCCATTTCCCCTGCTTGGTATAACCTCCTGTTCCGCCGCTACGAAGGAACCGACATGCTGCAGCTCGAGCATCTCAAGCGGCTGTGCGAGTTGGGCGTGTTCAAGGCCGATATCGAGGGCGCCGTGCTGGTAGACGCGCGGGTCGGGCGGATCATTGTCGGCCAGGACCTGATCACCGGGTATTCCACCAATGACGGCATTCACCATCAGATGTTTGTTAGTGAAAGCTTGGCATTGCAGGTGGAAGAGCCTGGCGCGATTTGCACGCTGGCCAAGAAGGCTTAAGCTATGGCCAGCGAGTCAGACCTAAGACGTGCCCGTAGCGGTGCGCAGGGTAGCCTGGTGGACCTCGAGTCTCTCAGCCACGCGTCGGAAAGCTGCAGCGACGGCGAGTTGCGCACGCTGTTGGCGGGAATCAGCCATCGCCGGTCGGATCAGGCCGCGCGTCTGCTGGACTGGGCGCGCCAACGGGAGGACCGGACACCGCTACCGCAACAGCAGCCCGCGGCGTCCGGCGACGAAGACCCGCAGGCGTTAGCGTCTGAAATGGTTTCGCGCCCGGCGACGGGCGTCGACGGTGTGGCCGTGCTCGATTGCCGTCAGGTGACTCCGGATCTCGTGCGGTTCACCGTGCCCCGGCCGCTAGACTTTAATTTCGTGGCGGGCCAGTCGGTGAAAGTGGGTGTGGGGGGCGTTCGGCGCTCCTTCTCGATTGTTTCCGCACCGCACGAGCCCGTGGTGGAGTTTTTTGTCGAGCTGGTTCCGGGCGGCCAGATGTCGGAGCAGTTGCGTCGGCTGAAGGCTGGCGACTCAGTTACCTTAGGCCCGCCGAAGGGCGGTCTACGCTTCGACGAAGGTTTCCCCAACCATCTGATGATCTCGACAGTGACGGGCATCAATCCGTTTATCAGCATCCTGCGGGATCACCTCCATCGCGGAGGTTCAAATCATCGGTTTCACGTATTGCAGGGCGCCAGTTACCAGGATGAGTTCGGCTACCGCGCCGAGCTTGAGCGTATGGCTGCCGACCATCCCCAGATCGTGAGCTACGTGTCCACGGTGAGCCGTCCGCAAGAGCCAGCCAACCAGGGCTGGGGCGGACGCACCGGTCGCGTCGATACGCTGGTTGCCGATTACCTGCAGCAGGCCGCATTGGAGAGCGGCTCCACGCTAGTTTACGCCTGCGGTCACTCTGGCATGCTCGAGGTTGTGGAGCGGCAGCTTGCCCCGCAGGGATTTCAGATCAGGACGGAGAGCTACGACTAGGGAGTCTCTGCGCGAGGGGTTGTAGTAGTGGCAAGAGGCAGCGGCAAGAGGCGTTACCCTCGCGCAGGTCATGTTCGTCCGCCGCAGTCCGCACATCCGCCGCGGCAAACAGTTACAATCCCCGGGATTTGCTCCATCCACTGCTTGTCCGCTCCGAGGTTCCAGTCGTGTTATCGGCTTATTTAAATGCGCTGTTCCCCGTCGTTTTTTGTGCGGCACTGGGCCTCGGCCTGGCGCGAACGACAACGCTGCTGGATTCGCCCGCGCTAGCCAAGCTGGTCACCATGATTGGCCTGCCGGCGCTGATCCTCAACGCCATCCTGGGTATGGAAACGCCGATCTGGTCGGTCTCGGATACGCTCATGGCCATTCTGGCGGTATTGGCGTTATCGGCGGTTATCGGTGCGGTCGGGCTTAAATTGGCGGGGCTGGAGGTTCGTGGCTATCTCTCCATGCTGGTCAATCCCAATACCGGAAACCTCGGTATTCCGCTGGTATTCTCGCTATTGGGTGAGCAGGCTCTGGTGCACGCTGTGGTGATCTCAACTGCGGTGCAAATTAGCCATTTCACACTGGGCGTTTGGCTACTATCGGGGCGTTTCTCGCTCAAGGCGATACTGTCCAATGCCTCTATCGTCGCCTTGCTGGTGGGTATCCTATGGGTGGCGACCGGCTGGCAGGCACCGGAGGCGGTCATCCGGACGCTGGACATACTGGCAGGCATGACCATTCCGGTCATGTTGTTGCTGCTGGGACGTTCGTTATCCACCATCAATCCTCGTGACCTGGGACACTTGGGGCGGATTGTCGGCTTGTCGCTGGCACGGGTTGCTCTGGGCATGGGAGCGGCGCTAGCGGTCGTGGCCGTGCTGCCCTTGGAACCGGTTGTCATTAAGACGTTGCTAATCCAGGCCAGTATGCCGGTCGCGGTCATCAGCTACATCCTGGCAAGTCACTATGACGGGCCCAAGGACGATATTGCCGCCGTCATTCTAATCAGCATGCCTATCTCGCTGCTCGCCGTATTCGGCGTACTGCAATTCTTCTGAGCGGCGCTTGTCCCGCGTCCCAGCTCATGCCCCGCTTTCAATAAGTTACAAAGTTAATCCGGACATTCGTTACGGTCTCGGTTAGGGTTTTACGGATAAGTCCGTCGTAGAACAATTCAACAAACGCGGCGTTGCAAGCTAGCCGTCGAAAGGACGCAAAATCTAGTAAAACCTGTCCTATCGTCGTTGTATGTTAATTCTCACTGGCATGGCGCTACTGTAACTTGATTTCTGCTGCTTGAACGGTGGTGGACGCTCCCGGTGTTCGGCAAATCAGGCATCGGCGATCCGAAGACTCAAAGCTGGATGTCATAAGCCGCATTGTTTGTTTTTGGATGTGGACGGGCCGTTATGCAAACCGGTTGGCCGGCTGCGCTGCCGCCAGAGGATCAAGGTGTTTGGGTGGAATGATGATGTACCGAATGCTCCTTACGTTGTTGGGTGTCGTATTGATTTCAGGCTGCGCGGGTCTCAATGACCGGAATTTACTCGCCTCGTCGTCGGATTTCTTTAGCCGGACCGGCGATGCCCTGCGCAAAATCGGCGAGCCTACGCCTCAAGTGGACTACGAAGCCGAACGCCAGGCCTTGTTTGACCAGCCCTACATCGATCCGCTGACGGAATATCTACACCGCTTCGAGGCCGATGTGTCGCGAGCTGCGCTTTTGACCGAGGTGCGCCAGGAGCGAGAGCGCCGCTGCGACGTTATTTTCAAACGCTATAGCGCCGAGCCGCCGACGTCGAAAAAGCTGGCGCGCTATCGCGGCGGCTACAATTTTTCCTGTTCTGACGATGTCGAGACTTACGCGACGATGCTCGAAAAGCAACAGGCGGACATTGCCGCTCGGCAGCTTGCCGAGAGCGCAGCCGCTAAGGCCGAGCCCCCAGACGCGGTCGCCGAGGCCGCGGAAGAAACCCCTCCCAAGCCTGGCCGTAAAGTGGTGTCTCAGCAGCTGAGTGACTGTTACCTGCTCACGGCCATACGCAACTTCAGCGATGCGCTGGCAGCCTGCCGCGGGCCGGCGGAAAACGGCAACGTCCAGGCCCAAACCAACATGGCGACGATCGCCTACGCGCTGCAGGATTACGCCACGGCCCACGATTGGGCTCGCCGAGCAGCGCCGGAGTCGGCCGATGCGGCGAACCTGCTCGGTGAGATGCATGCCGCCGGACATGGCGTGCCATCGAATCGGAAGGCGGCTAGAACATGGTATCAGCAAGCCGCTAGTCTGGGGCACGCCGGAGCCCAGGCCGCTCTGGATAACTCGGTGAAAATCAGTGCCGGTGATGAACTTCAATAAGTCACTCCTTCGGCGTTTCAGGCCTAAAGTAAGCGGTTCCCATCTTCGCTTCTGGGGTAGCAACTACGCCATGCACTCGATCATGGTGCTATTGCTGGTGCTCACCGCGCTGTTCTTTGTGGGAATGTTGCTGCTGTCTCACCTGAACCTGAGCTATTCGCAGCAAGCCATGTATGAGTTGCGGCGCCAGCAGATCAAGGACGTTTTTTTCTCCAGCCTGACCCGTATCGATGCCCGCCAAATTGAACTGCAACGGCATATTTCCACGCTGGCCATCATCGGCGAGACGTTTTATCGCCTTTCGCAGGAGGCGGGCGGCGAGCCTGTTGAGCGTGACCGTGAAGTCCTGCGGGCGCAGCTTGAAGCGACTTTGGGCGAACACCTACGTGACTTCGACGGTGTTTCCGGAGCGGGCATCTGGTACGAGCCGGGCGTCCTTGCTACGGCGCAAGAAACCTATTCACCCTATATGGTTCGCGCCGACAATACGCTGATTGCCCGTCCCGTTGACGAAGCCACCCGTTCCACCGGCTATCAGGCGGAGCCCTGGTTCGGTCTGACTCTGGGGGCGGACTGGACCGCGGATGCAGGTCAGCCGGAGCGAATCTACTGGTCGCCGGTCTATTTCGATTTGACGACACGCCGGGCCATGCTCACCCTGGCTCGCCCCATGTTCAGCGACGGTGGCCGGTTGCTGGGCGTCGTCACCACCGACTGGAGCTCTGACCAGATCGTTGATCTGGTCAGTCACGTGGAAGTGACGGAAAGCAGCTTTGCCTTCCTCAACGACAGCAACAACCGCAACCTCTCAAGCCTGAGTGGTAACGCCGATCCGTTGCTGGAACAGAAGATTATCGATGCGATTCTGGCTGAAGAGTTGTCTGTGGGTGGAGAGCACACGCCATCCACCATCGCCGGCTCAGTAACTCAGGAGCAGCGTTTGCAGACCCGTTCCGTTGACGTGCAAGGCCGAACCTACGAGCTTTACTACGCGGCGACCCCGGCCGGAATGGTCTACGGCGCGGGGGTGCCCCGGGACGAAATCGATCAGGTGCTGATTCCCATGCGCGATACCAACTACCGCATCTTGATCGGTATCGGTTCCGTGCTTCTGGTGTTGAGCCTTTACTTGCTGTATCGGATTATTCAGCTGATGCGCGAACTGCAGGCGTCATATACCGATGTGCTGACGGGGCTTCCCAACAGAACGCGTCTCCTCAAGGACGCCGGCGAGCGGCAGAGCGCCTGCCTCTTCATCCTCAACCTGGACCGTTTCAAGGAAATCAACAGCCTGTTCGGTAACGAATGCGGCGATCATATTCTTTTAACACTGGCGAGCAGGATTAAGCGCTATATCAAGACTCATGCGGGTAGCCAGCTTCAGCTATACCGCTTAGCCAGTGACGAATTCGCGATTCTTGGCCCGGATATGCCTGAACCCCGGGCTCGGGAATTGGCTGCTGGGCTGACCGAGTGGCTGCGCAAAGAGCAGGTCTCTTGGCGGGAGCAATCCCTGAGTCTCGACGCCAGCGCCGGCATTGCCTTTCAAACGGCGGACGAGCGTGAGGCGACGCCGGACCGATTGCTCAGCCAAGCCACGATTGCAGTGCATCAAGCGCGTCAGCAGATGCGGCATTACCTCTTCTACGACCAGATGCAGGAAGTGGAAAAAGGTTACGAGCAAAATCTTTACTGGGCTCAGCGTTTGAAATACGCGCTCGATAACGATCAGTTGCTGCCCCATTTCCAGCCGATCTACGACAACCGGCGGCGGCGTATCGTCAAGTACGAATGCCTGGTCAGGATGCGGGACGACGAGCACGGTGTCATTGCCGCGGGTCAGTTCATCGGCGTTGCGAACAAATTACGGCTGAATCGCCGGATCACCCGCCTGATGATCGAAAAATCCTTTGCGGCCTTCGCCCGGGAGCCTTACGAATTTGCGATTAATTTAACCTATGCCGATATTGTCGATCGGGATATTCTCGAACTGATACTCAAGCATCTACAGGCTAACGACGTCGGGCCGCGGGTCATCTTCGAAATCCTCGAGTCTGACGGTATCGAGAATTACGACGAGGTGTTTCGCTTTATCGAGCGGGTCAAGCCTTACGGCTGCCAGATTGCCATCGACGATTTCGGCACGGGCTACTCCAATTTTTCGCACCTGTTGCAGCTCAATATCGACATCATCAAGATCGACGGCAGTCTGATTCGCTACCTCGCCCAAGACCATACGGCTTTCCTTGTCACCAAAGGTATCGTGCAGTTTGCCCGCAGCCTCGGGATCAAGACCGTTGCCGAGTTCGTGCACAGCGAAGCGGTACAGGCGCAGGTGGAGGCGCTGGATATCGACTTCTCCCAGGGCGAATACTTCAGCATGCCTGGCCCCGAGCTGATGCCTCAGCCGCGTGCGGTTGAGACGGACTCGAAATAAGCCGTATACATCCAAACACTTATTAGTCTGTTCGTCATCCATCTGTGCCGGTGTTTCCCTGCCGATCTGTCCCGGTTGTGCTGCGCTTGCCTGTGCTAGTGTGCCTTGTCTGCTTAAAACGAGGGCGTTCCAGCAGGTGGCAACCTTTTCTCCAGGGACACGCAATGCTTATTTTTGTTCGAAAGCCTTATCTTCGAGAGCGCAATGACTGGTAATACCCCCGAAATAACCAAAGGTGTCGCCTTTGGGGTGGCCGCCTACACGCTATGGGGCTGCTTCCCGCTCTTTTTCGCGCTATTTGAAGGCGTGCCGGCCTATGAGGTGCTGATCCACCGCATTATCTGGTCCAGCGTCTTCCTGGCGGTGGTGATCACCGTGCTGCGCCGCTGGTTGCCGGTGCGTATCGCGATCGCCCATCCGAGAAAGTTGTGGCGGGTGTTGGCCTGCGCGGTGCTGATCGCGACCAATTGGGGCGTGTATATCTATGCCGTTGAAACCCGCCATGTGCTTCAGGCCAGTTTGGGCTATTTCCTCACACCTCTGGTCAATGTGGCTTTGGGGATGCTGGTGCTGCGTGAGCAAATGGCCCGCCTGCAAGGATGGGCGGTGGGTTTGGCGGGTGTGGGGATCCTGGTCCAGCTCGCCTTGCTGGGCAGTGTGCCCTGGATCAGCTTGGTACTGGCTGTCAGTTTTGGTACTTACGGCCTCTTGCGCAAGCAGGTCGAACTGGATGGTTTGTCCGGGCTGTTCGTGGAAACCCTGCTGTTGCTGCCAGTGGGTTTGCTGGCTCTGAGCTGGCTGAACGTCGAAGGCGCGTCCCACTTTATAGTGGATCGACGGGCAACATTGCTACTCGTCGCCAGCGGTATAGTCACGGCCTTGCCGCTGCTGGCGTTTGCCGGTGCCGCCCGCCGTTTGCGTCTATCGACGGTCGGCTTTCTGATGTACATCAACCCCACCTTGCAGTTCTTTATCGCCCTGTTCATATTCGGCGAACCGCTTAGTCATGCTCAGTTGGCGAGCTTTGCGTTGATCTGGACGGCCTTGGCGCTTTACTCCTGGTCATCCTGGCGCTCGCGGCCTATGGCGGTGCCTGTCGCCCGGACATGAGGCTGTTTTTTTCAGCCTTGTTCGGTAGCGTCCGGCAGCAAAAAGCCCGGCTGAAAAGAGCCGGGCTTTTTGTTTGATGCCGTTGCAACCACGCCTCCGCGTTTCGAAGGCTAGGAAATCTCAAAACCCGGATTTCTCTTGCGCAACGCCGCAATAACTTTTTCCTTGGGCGTGGAGCTTTCGAAGGCAGTGGGGAGCACGTTGCTGCCGAACAGAGCGACGAGTTCCCGGGTGTGGGGGCCGCTGTGCTTGGCCATCCAAAGGTCCGTGGCGGGTTGTAGTTGGATACTGGGTTCGTTTTCCAAGTGACCTCCTTAGTGTTCTTTTCGTGTCAGATGGCTCATCGTCCAGGCCACACTTGCCAGCAGATAGACAATGCTTATCGGCGCCAGCCAAAGCTTGTGCTCGTAGGGCAGTGTCAGCCCCTGTGACCGGGCCATTTCCGGTAACAGGTATTCAAGGTTGATCAGAAACAGTGCGGCGATGCTGGACAAAGCCGTCAGCGCTGCAAGCGCAAAGGCGACACCGTCCAGGTGAAGGTTCTGTCCTGATGGAATCGTAAAACGTTTTTCAGGTTGTTCGATGTTCTCCATGATGCTTTCCTCTTCCATGATTTTTAGCCGAGTACACATCGAGCGCAAAAAGTCAGGTTTAGAATTCAGCGCCAGCCTGAGTTGTTAAACTACCGTCGGCATCTAATATGGAGCCGAAAATCCGTAATTCAAGGCTGAAACCGGACTTTTTGGGTTGCGCTAAAACTTTGTGCAACCAAAAGAGCTTGGACCTGCGCCGCATAATTTTCTTAAAAGAGCGTGGAACAGGGCTCATGAACGAGCCTGTCTGCGGCTGATCCATTGTCCAATATGGTCAGTATGGCATGGTGTACTGTCAGCTCATTGAACCTGTGTTAATTCGAGAGCGGGCGGAAAGCTGTAGAACACGGAAAGTCAGACGATGCGTGTTTGAGGAGAGATTTATGGACAAGTCACTCAAGAAAGTGCTGGAAAGTATGCGAGAGCGTGATCCGCACCAGCCGGAGTTCCATCAGGCGGTGGAAGAAGTATTGACGAGCCTCTCGTCCTATATTGAATCGCACCCCGACTGCCATTCCCAAGGGTTGCTGGAACGTTTGCTGGAACCAGAGCGGGTCATTCAGTTTCGCGTGGCCTGGGTCGACGATGATGGCAATGTTCAGGTCAACCGGGGCTTCCGGGTACAAATGAATAGCGCCATTGGTCCTTATAAAGGCGGCCTGCGTTTCCATCCATCCGTCAATCTGGGCATCCTCAAGTTTCTCGCCTTCGAGCAGGTTTTCAAGAACGCTCTGACGACGTTGCCGTTAGGCGGCGCCAAGGGCGGGTCCGATTTCGACCCCAAAGGCAAGAGCGATGCCGAAGTGATGCGCTTCTGCCAGGCGTTTATGGCGGAGATGTATCGCCATATTGGCGAGAACGTGGACGTGCCGGCAGGCGATATCGGGGTGGGGCCTCGCGAGATCGGCTATCTCTACGGCATGTACCGTAAGCTGAGCAATCAGGTCACGGGGGCCTTTACCGGCAAGGGTGTTGCCTACGGTGGCAGTTACATCAGGCCGGAAGCCACGGGGTATGGGCTGGTCTATTTTGTGGAAGAAATGCTCAAGGCGCGTGAAAAGACGCTGAATAATCTGCGTGTCGCGGTATCGGGTTCGGGCAACGTGGCACAGCATACCATCTATAAGGCAATGGAGCTTGAGGCGAAGGTGGTTACGGTGTCGGACTCCGATGGCACGGTACACAACCCCGACGGTTTTACCTGTGACCAATGGGACTTCCTGGTAGCACTGAAGAACGAACGCCGCGGACGTGTCTCGGAGCTGGCAGAAAAGTTCGACCTGGAGTATGCAAAAGGCTCCAAACCGTGGCGTTTTGCTTGTGACGTTGCCTTGCCTTGCGCGACGCAGAACGAATTGGACGAGGAAGATGCCGGCGCTCTCATCGACAACGGCTGTCTATGCGTTTCGGAGGGGGCCAACATGCCGTCAACCGCGGGGGCCGTTGAGCAGTTTCGTCGCGCGGATGTGCTTTTCGCGCCCGGCAAAGCAGCCAATGCGGGTGGCGTGGCGGTAAGCGGACTGGAGATGACGCAAAATTCGACGCGTCAGCACTGGTCCGTGGGGGAGGTCGACGCAAAGCTGCATGAGATCATGGTGTCGATTCATCATGCCTGCCAGCGCTATGGGGAAAGCCAGGATGACCCGAATGGCAGGGCCACCGATTATGTGAAGGGAGCCAACATTGCCGCCTTCATTAAGCTGGCCGATGCCATGCAGGCTCAGGGCGTGCTCTAGCCTGGGCAGCAACGGCCTAACCAGAGAAAACTTCAAACCGTTGAAGCCCGGCTCGATGCCGGGCTTTGCGCTTTACTTCTTGGCGATAATCCAGACGGCATGCACGATACCGGGAATGTAGCCCAGTATGGTCAGCAGGATATTGAGCCAGAAATGCTTACCCAAGCCGACCTGCAGGAATACGCCCAGTGGGGGCAACAGAATAGCAATCAGAACGCGCAATAGATCCATCGGCTTTGCTCCTTTATCAACGGTCATTTAAAGCTAGTCTAACGCGCGTCCGCCTGCCATCGAATTAACCTTAATCAATCAAAGACTTCTGCGTTTAAGCGAACGACGGTTTCTTTTTTTGTTGAACCTGTTCCCAAATACGAATTGACATGGCTGCGCCGTGAAACTTAACTGTATTTGCGCATTTAGTCGGAATGTAATTCTGCAATGCGAAAAAGACTGCCAAGTTTAAGAACAACAATACGTGGAGTGTTTTATGGACCTGATAAGAAAGAAAAGTGCCTTGAGTGTCGTTATGGTCAGTGCTTTGCTACTGGCGGGGTGCAATGACGACGATAACGACGATGAAAGTTCCGGTGGACAAACGCCGGAAGTCACGCGAGAACATGATTCGCGTTCGTTCTCCGTCCCGCCAGTCGAAACGCTCGCTTTCGAGCCGATGTCCGCAGCCTCCACAGCGTACTACGGAACCTACGAGGGGCTACAGGGCGAAGCCGCTTATGCGGCAGAGTTCCCGAAAAGCGGCTGGAATGGGCGCCTGATCATGTATACCCATGGCTACGGGGGCGAGGGCGAAACACTGGGCGGTCAGGTGCCCAACGCCGCATGGCGGGCAGCGGTGCTCGCCGCTGGCTATGCCTGGGCGGGTTCCTCGTATTCTGCCAATTACTACGATGTCAGAGCGGCCATCGAGGATACCAATAAGCTCGCATTGGAGCTGATGGATTACCTGGAAAGAGACTGGAGTGTGGGATACGACGAGCCTGACCAGCGCCTGATTTCAGGGTTTTCCATGGGCGGCCATACCGCGGCTGCGGCGGTCGATCGCGAGAATATCGAACGCGCCCGTTTCCAGGTGCAGTATGCCGGGGCCTTGCCGTTCTGCCAGGCTGAGCAAAACCAATTCCAGTGGTTAGGTGACTATCCGCGTGCAGCCCAGCAGCTTGCCGGCTTGGGCGACATGCCCTATGAGGAGTTCCAGTCGCTGTTACCGCAGATCACCGAGAACTTGTTCGTCGCGACAACTGGGGAGAATGCCTGGGTGCCAGCTAACGAGGCCGGCGAGCGGCTGCGGGACATCGCCATGAATCTGACCGGCGGTGAGCGTCCGATATTTGAGGAATACGGCTTCCGCAACGGCACCTGGCAAGGCGCTGTATTGGGCACGGGCGGTCGCGCGGGCACCATTAACGGCATTCTGGCACGCAATATCTACGACAATACCGGGCGTGAATACCGTTGGACCGGGGGCGCAATCACCGCGGAAGAGCAGTCCTTTAACGAGGCTATCGATCGGGTCGAGCGCGATCCGGAGGTGAATCCGGTCCGGGAGGATGGCGTACGCTGGTTACCGTTAGTCCAGGGCGACTTCGACGTGCCCGTCATGACGCTGCATACACTGGGCGATTTCTACGTGCCGTTCCGTCATCAGCAGCTATACCGGGAGGCAGCCATCGCCAGCGACAACGAGAACTTGCTGGTTCAGCGCGCGATTCGGGCGCCGAGCCATTGTGATTTCTCCGGTGCTGAAATCACGATTGCGATGACCGATTTCCTGGGATGGGTTAACGGGGGTAGTAAGCCTGCCGGCGACGACGCTGACATACTGGATCCGGAAAAGCTCGCGGCAGAGGACTTTGGCTGTCGCTTCACCGACAATACCGCTTCGGTTGGCAGAGAGAGCTTGCCTGCCTGCCCATCGCTCTAGTACATCGGAGTGACGTAAACGGCTTGGCGTGAACGGGAGCCTCAAGGGGCTCTCGTTTACGGGCTCTCGTTTACGTTTTACCCGGCGCGAATCAGACACCGCCTGCCAGGTAGGCCAGGGAATAGAGCTGCAGTTCCGTGGGGGTGTAATAGAAACCCAGATAGACTGTCATGGTCTCCTGGTTCGCCACTAATCTGAGTCGTTCATAGTCCACGCCGTATTCCGGCGAGATAATGCCTTTGGCCGCCAGCGCGTCCGCGAGCGTCTCAAGCTCCAGAGTGCGGGCGTATTCGCCGAATCGTGGATCGGCCAGTTCCGCCAGTTGGTGCCTGAGTTTATCCGACAATACCGGACCACTACGGACCGCGCTGATGCCGGGCAGGGCATAGCCACCAAGCCCCGCCACAGCCAGCAAACCGCAAAGTCCTTTCAGTAACTGGCGTCTATCCATTGGCGGGTTCCTCTGAAACTCGGACGGTGCGCGGCGTTTGCGACAGGCTTCCAAGATGATCTCCCAGCCGCAGGCTCATGGCCACGATAGTGTAGGTGGGATGGGAGGCGCCGCCAGCCGGGTAAATGGACGAGCCGGCGATATACAGGTTATCCGTCGTATGGACTTTGCAATTGGCATCCACTACCGAATCCTCCGCCGAGAGCCCCATTCGGGTCGTGCCCATCAAGTGACCGCCACCGGCGGGCTTGAATTCCGGCATTAAGGTCGAGGGCCGCCCTAAACCAGACCGCAGTAGCGCCTGAGAAAAATGTGTCCAGCTTTCCCGTGCCAGCTCTTCGCAGTGGAAACGAAACCCGACGCGTGACCGGGGCAGATCGAGGGCATTCCGCTGGTCGCTGAGG
Organism: Marinobacter fonticola; assembly: GCF_008122265.1. Lineage (NCBI taxonomy): Bacteria > Pseudomonadati > Pseudomonadota > Gammaproteobacteria > Pseudomonadales > Marinobacteraceae > Marinobacter > Marinobacter fonticola. Next base: position 3,448,505 of record NZ_CP043042.1, on the reverse strand, counting down.
GCAACGTAACAGTCGGGGTGCGGAGCAACTTCGGTGCGTAAGGTTACCGGCGTGAGTATCGTATCCCGGCGTTGGCCCATAAGCGGCTCGGTGGTCAGCTGTTCGGGATTGAAGTCGGCGCTGAAGGAGAGCAGGCCGTGTTCGATGCAGTAGGCGTCCGACAATTGCAGGGCGTGTACGACCGGCACTTTTCTTTCCATAACGTCGAGAATCCGGTCATGATAAAGATGCATATCGGCCACGGCATAAAGATGCGGATGCTCCATCAAACCGAGTCCCACAGGCAGGCTCTCGGCAAACCCGGAGAGCTGCAGCAGGCTAGGGTTGCCGATGCCGCCGCAGGCCAGCACAAAGCGGTCGGCGGACAGTGGCATCTGCTCGTCGTACGGTGCGACAGAGCGTTTAAGGTTGACCGACTCGACAGTGCCCTCCCGTACCGAAAGGCGAGTACACGTGGTTCCCAGGATCAGGTGGATATTGGGGTGTGCTTCGATAAACCCACGGTACTTTTTGTTGAAGCGAACCGGAGGGCTCAAGTAGAACGGCTTATAGACCAGGTCCTCGGTGTTCTGCAGCGAGGTGTATGGCGTCCGGTGAACACTCTCGGGTACCTCGACCACCTTCGCCGCCGCCGGATACCATCGTGTCAGTTCGTCGTATTCGATAGGCCAGGACTGGTCCATGAAGGCCCGCTGCTCCAACACGGCACAAAAGCCCCCCCAAATGGTGGAGCTGCCACCAAAGCAGCGCTGGGTGTGCATGGGGAAGTAGTCGTCCGCGAGTTCGCCGACAAGCTCGACTTGAGCCAGGTCGAGGATACCGGAGTCATGTTCCAGCAATCCGGTCTCGATGATCGCAATGCGTATGGCCGGATTGTTCGCAAGTTGGAGTGCGGTCGAGATGCCGGCAGGGCCACTGCCGATGATAATCACGTCGTAGTGATCCTGCGGGGGCGTATCGAGAATCATAGGGTCCTTTGGATCCTGTTAAAATATGATCATTCGACTGATTAGACAGGCAAAAAGATCGTTCCTGCAAGTGAAAGCGTGCGGGTATACGGTCTATTAACGATAGTTGCGGCAATCAAAACCAAAAACCCTCGGTGGCTTGGCGCCGCTCGATCAGGATGCCCTGGCTCTCGAGAATGCCAATAAGTCGCTTGGTGTCGTCAATATTGAGGAAAGAGGCGAAAGACACTTCCGTGTCCCGGTGCAGCAGCAAAAGCTTGGGCGGCGTCCAGGGGTGACGCGGGGTGATCAGGTGGATGCGGGTGGCGCGACGCGGCAGATCCCACTCCGCCTGTTTGCGGTCAATGCCTTTTTCCAAACGCAGCGTATCCGGAGAAATGCGCAAGACCTCCCTGCGCCGGCATTGGCGTGCGGTGCGATAGAAGCCGGCCGCCACCGCCAACAACTCCAGACCCGCGAAAGGAAGCACCACCCAGGCGCCCATCCAGAGCATGCCACTCGCGATGAGTCCGGATACCAGGCACAAGCACAGCCAGATGCGGATATTGCCGCGCCAGCTCATTGAACGGTTGGGCGTCAGCAACAACTGGCTGCCGTCCATGTTCCTGATGTGCTGCACCATGTCGAATGCCGCTGCCTGTCAACATTGTTGCCGTGGAGTTGAGGACGCTCGGGTCTTCGTCCCCTGCCGAAGGCTCCGCTCACGGTCAATGGCTTCGCCTATTGCTGATTATAGGCCATTCGCGCGGGTTGAGGCGGTAGCGGAACTGGTGGGCACGCCAGGAAGGCATGAAATAGAACGGGGGCTGTATACAAACCGAAATTGATCTTATGGGACGGCGGTATTAATTTCTATAGTAACTGCCGAACTCAAGAAACTGCGCGATCAGCGCTGGCGTCGCCAACGTCCGGTAGGGCGTAGCGCGGTATCGTTATTCGAGGGTCACCTATTTTGATGTCTTCCAGAAACAGTCATTCCCAGAAACTGCTGCTATTCGGTCTGTCGGGTCAGAAGTCATTTGCCATTGGCACGCTCAAGATCCGCGAGATCATGCCGTTCCCTCGCTTGACCAAACTGCCGCACAGCCATCCCTCGGTGATCGGCACGACAACGTTCCGGGGCGCTGCGGTGCCCGTTATCGATATGGCGGCCGCCGTGGGCTACCCGCCACTGGGCGTCGAGGATCGCAAGAAAAGTTCGGTCATCATTACCGACATACAACGCAAGGAAATCGGTTTTGTAGTGCCTAGCGTGCGCAAGATCGTCGAAGCCAACTGGAAGCAGGTCAAGCCGCCCCCCAAAGCGCTGGGCAAGCGGGCCTTCGTAACCGGACTGCTGGATGTCGAGGGTGAGATCATCCAACTGCTCGATGTGGAGTTGCTGTTATCGATGGTTTACCCGAGCGCGACGGACACCGGCAGTCTCGTATTGACGGATGTGCAGCGGGAAACGCTGGCCTCGCTCAATATTCTGTTGGTGGACGATTCTCACGTGGCCCGCAAGCAGTTGTCCGATGTACTCGACAGCAAAGGTATTCCTTATCAAGTGACCACCAACGGCCGCGAGGCCCTGGATATCCTGACGAGTGCATCCCAGGATCGCCGCGCGATCGATATCCTGGTCAGCGATATCGAAATGCCCGGCCTGGATGGCTACGAGCTGACTTTCAGCGTGCGGGATAACGCCTCCCTCAGGCAGCCTTACATCATCCTCCATACGTCGTTGAACAGCGAAATGAGCGTCAGCTACGCCAACCAGGTCGGTGCCAACGAAGCCCTGACCAAATTCGATGCTGAAGAGTTGCTAGGCGCCATGCTGCGCGGAGCGGGGAAAGAGTGACGGTAGTGATCGTACGGTGGAGAGCGGCGGCCCACTATTAAGCCGCTCTCACCCAAACGCCAGCCAAGCGCCCACCAGCACCATCAACGTGCCCGCCACCCGGTTGATGGCGCGTACGCCGACGCCATGGCGTAACGCCTGGCTTAGCTTGTGTCCGCCGTGGGCATAGATTTGGAGACAGAGAAATTCCAGCCCCAGAATCATCAGGATCAGGACCGTAAGTTGCGGTGCCATCGGCAAGTCGCTGTCGATAAACGGCGGCAGTAGGGCGATAAAGAAGGCCCAGCCTTTGGGATTGGCTATCGCCGTGACAAATCCCTGAGTAGCGAGTTGGAGGCGCGATGTGGCGGGTGGTGGCGCATCGCTTCCCGGCATGGCCAGTTTTCCCCGCGAGCGCCACATCTGGATGCCCAGCCAGGCGAGGTAGATTCCGCCGGCGTACTTGAACAACGCGAAAGCGGTCGGGTACTGCAGCATGAAGGTCGCCACACCGACCGCCGCCGCGGTCGCGACCAGCGCGACCCCTAACAGCTCACCCGCCATCATCCACATCGCGCGGCGCACGCCGATCGTAATGCCCAAGGACAGGACCAGCGTCATGCACATACCCGGTGTGATCGAAACCACGAAAAACGTGGGAATGAACGCGGAGAGGAGGTGGACGTTGAGCGACAACAAGGCTGCAATCTCGCGGCTGAAGGGTGAAGCGCCCGCTTTATGTCGTTGGGCGAAAAAGGATGATATGGCGCCAAGTCTGGCCATTCCAAGCCTTGGCCCTCCGAATAACGCATCAAGAGCGCGTGCGCTCAGTTAATTCCCAGGCGTTATTCAGAGGGCTAGGCGCTGACTAGCTTGGCTTGTGTTCTTCCGGCGTTCGTTCGTCCGGCACGTCCGTCGTTTCCACCTCGTGCGCAGGCGGCGCCTCCCCTTCGTCTGCCGCGTCTGCTTCGCTATGGTTTTCGAAGTCGGGGTTACGCGGGTCCAGGTCGGCCATACCCAGCGCCATTTCCGGCGTGGTGGTGTAGTAATGCTCTTGCTCCTCTACTGGCACGCGCTTGTGTCGACCGGGACCTACGGTAATGAATAGCATCAGCAAGCCCAGAATCACCGCGTTGCTGATGAAGAGTCCCTCTGGTCCCAGTAGTCCCATGGCAAAGGAGCTGACGATCGGGCCGATACAGCTACCGATACCGTAGCTCAGTAACAGCGCAGTACTGGCAGCGGTGATCTGATGGCTATCCATGCGGTCGTTGCTGATGGCGACAGCGATGGGGTACAGCGTGGCGCTGATCCCCATGTATAGACCGACGAAGAGGATGAGCACGAGCATGTTGACGCTCCCCACCAGCGCTGCGGCAATACTACAGCCGGCTGCGATCACGGCGGTGAGCTGCATCACACGGTAGCGGTCGAAATGGTCGCAGAAACGGCCCACGGGCCACGCCAGGAGCATAGCGGCAACGATTGCCGAGGCCATGAAGTTGGACAGCTGGTTCACATTGAGACCAATTTCGTTGGCATAGACCGGGCCCATGGCATAGAAGGCACTGATCAATAGCCCGGCTACCAATGCGCCTAGCGTGCCTACCGGCGAAATACGGTAGAGCTTTACCAGCGACATCCGCTCGCCCTGCACAATGGCCGGTGAACTGCGGCGGGTTAGCGATAGCGGAACCAGCGCCAGGGAGACCAGCATCGCAGCTAGAGAAAAGGGAATGAAGCCCGCCGGATCGGCGACCCGGATCAGCACCTGGCCACCGGCGGTCGAGAGGAAAAACACGATTTGATAGATAGCGAACAGCGACGCCCGGTTCTTGTTGTCCGCACGGCTGCTAAACCAGCTCTCCATCACGATCATCAGGCCGGCCATGACGAAGCCGCCTAATGCTCGCAGAACACCCCACAGCCCGGCTTTTACCGCCATCGGGTAGAGCAGGATCGACGCCGCCAACACGGCAGCGAACACAGCGAAGGCGCGAATATGACCGACACGCTCGATAATGCGTCCAGCTAAGAGCGTCCCGCAAACGAAACCGACGGAATAAAATACGAGAATCCAGCCGATCACGTTGGGATTGAAACCTTCGATACTGAGACGTAACCCGAGTAGCGTCATCAGGAAGGCATTGCCGCCGATAAGCAGAATGATACTGGCAATTAACGAGGACAGGCTAAGCGCGGTTTTCGACATCGATCCTCCAGTTCCGTGGGTTTAAGGGGGCCACTGAAAAAGTCCATTCTGCGGCGAATCACTGTGTTGCGCGGCGCTGCAAACGTCCCCCAAGGTGGTGGTCTTAGTTAGCTTGGTACAGGGTGAGTGTTGAGGCAAAAAAACCGGAATTAAAGGGGCCGGTTTGAGCCGTCTCTGAACAATCCCGGTTCAAAGCAGTGAGAGGCCCCAGACTGCAGCGACGACTGCGGTCAGGCCGAGTGCGACGGGCAGTTTGTGACGCTCGAACAGCGCCTGAGCCTGATTGCCCGCAAGCCAGACCAGCGCCGCCAGACCGTAGTAACGTACGGCGCGGGCCAACACCGATGCGGCGATAAACAGGGCGAACGAGTATTTGGTGGCCCCGGCCGCCAGCATGGCAATCTGGAACGGGATCGGAACGACGCCAACGCTCAATACGAACCAGAAGCCCTGGCTTTCCATCTGCTGGCGGACCTGTTCGTATTGTTGCTGGGAGGCTATCAGCGACACCAATTGCGGACCGATGGCATCGAACACGAAATAGCCTACGGCATAACCGACGCTGGCACCCACCAAACAGCCGAGCAAGGCGGCGGTACTGATGGCGATCATCGCGCTGCGGCGAGCCTGCATCAAAGGAATCAGGATGGCTTCCAGCGGAATGGGAACGATGATCGATTCGAGGAAGGAGGCGATGCCGACCCCCCAAAGCATGTGGCGAGAGTAGATAAGGCGGTCGATCAACCGGCGTAGACGATTCAGCTGACGGCGCACATAGCCTGCTTTTTCGGATCCGTCCGACATGGGGAGCTATCCTTGAACAGCCGGGTATGGCATGGGCGCACCCCCGACCGGTGAAAACCACGAAAATAAAACCCAGCCCCGACGTTAGCGGGATTGCCAAAAAAAGAAAATTAAAAAGAAATAATACGTTAGGCCACGTGTGCAGAACAGCCGTGGATTACACGAACAGCCGCTCGTTTCGGGTTGCTTTTATCGCCAACTAGCTCAAAATGCCTGTATAAATGCACAGTATCTGGGGATTCATGACACGTCCATTTTACCGGCGAGGACCCGATCATCGAGCCGGCTCGAGCGTTACGTTTCTGGATGTGCGCCGCCGCTTTCAGTTTCGTTCCGTCGAACTGGGGCGCTGGGTAACCGACGTGGAGAAGCAACGAAGCGCGGGCCTGTTCTACGACGCGCTCTGCGATTTGATGCATATCCTGGGCGGCCCGGAAGAGCTGGTTTCGCTCCGGGGCACCTTGGCGTTGCAATACGGTATTGGCGGCAGGCCTGGGGTGTCCGCCCATTACACACCGGCGACCCGCAGCTTCGCCCTGGCCAAGAACGCCGGGCCGGGCAGTATCGCCCACGAGTGGTTTCACGCCTTCGACCACTATATTTGCACCAAGCTCTTCGCCGGTGTCGGACCCGCCGCCTTTGCCTCCAAAGTCTGGCTGGACAAGGCGGACGCTGTGGAACATCCCCTTAACCAATTATTGCAACGCTGTTTTCAAGCGGTTTTGCTGAACGAGAAAGGAGTGGAACCGAGTCAGCTTTTCCAGCAGTCTGTGCGGGCCGACAAGGCCGCCGGGATCTTTTACTTCAGCCAACCGGAAGAGCTCTGTGCCCGCGCCTTCGAAGCGTTCGTGCAGGATGCAGCCTGTAAGAATGCCTTTTTAGTCAAAGGCACGCGGGAGTCGAAAGAAGCGCAGTTGGGCCTTTATCCCGAAGGCGCGCAGCGTGAACGCATCGGCGAGGCCTTTGCTGAGTATTTTCGCCGCCTGGGTGCGGCCCTCAGGCGCCAATCCGCGGTGACCGAAGGCAGCAATGGGTCGTCTTTGGCGGTAACCTGAATCTGATCGAGTACTGACCGCAACGGTCGATAGCAAGAGGAGTCTATATGCGCGCATTCCACGTTCCCGTTCTTGGCCGCTTAGCCTTGGTGTTGGCCGGTATTGTCGGGTTCACAGCCGTCCAGGCCGATGACAACGATGTTTCGGTGGAGGCGCTGAAACAGGATACCCAGGCCCTGGCTCAAAAACTGGAAAGCTACACCGCCGACCAGCGTGAAGACGCGATACAGGCTATCAATCAGACCCTCGATGCGCTGGACAAGCGTATCGATAGCCTGGAAGAGGGCCTGGCCGAGAACTGGGACGAAATGAGCGATGAAGCGCGGGAAGAGACGCAGAGAAGCCTGGATGCCCTGAAAGACCAGCGAGCAAAAGTGGCCGAATGGTACGCACGCCTGAAAGACAGCTCGGTGTCGGCCTGGAGTGCGATCAAGGGCGAGTTCGCCGATGCCTATGACCGGTTATCGGAGGCTTGGCGCAATGCCGAAGACGAAGTGGACGAAGAAACGGAAAAGCTCAGAGAAAGCATCTAGTTGGGATCGTTTGCGCTAGGTGAACTGGCGCGTGAGGGTAAGAATGCTGGCCGGACGGAAGCGGCCGTAGCCGCTTCCGTGTTTGCTGAGCCAACGGGACATCGGACGAGCGTAATGCTTAGGTGCCGAATTTCTCGTGTTCACCCATGTCCGGCGTCTCGTCTTTCGCGTTGGCCTTCGCCATTTTAAAGAACGACACCATTTTACTGGTATCACTGTTCCAGAATTCGCCTTTCTGGACCTTGATTTCGATCAGACCAACATTGGGCGAACCCTTGCCGTCGGGAAACCACGCACCGATGAATGGATTCCAGAATTTGTCGATCAATGCCTTGTCTTGAACGATGCGACCCACGCCGGTCAGAGAGACATAAGTGTCGTCATGGGTATCGGCAAACGATACGCAGAGATCATGATCTTTCTCTAGCTCGAAGACCTTTTCCGATTCGAGGTCGGTAAAGAACCAGAGCGTTCCATCGTACTCGTCCTGCACCAGATGCATCGGACGCGCCCGGAGTTCCTCGCCATGCATTGTGGTCAACATGCCGGTCTTGATGTGCCGGATGAGGTTCCAGACTTTTTCCTTGTGTTCCTGACTAGACATACGCTTTTCCTCCGCGTTGCTTAGTACGTTCACTATGGGTTATCACTTGTCGTTCATCCTTGTATACGAACATTGAACCGCTGACGTTCATAAAAAACCAATGACAGTTATTTAAGGCGCGTTAACTATCGTGGGCGGCCGTGTGATTCATCATCAAGCCGGGTTTCTGGATAAAGTAACCCTGGAAATAGCGGATGCCGCGCTCCCAGAATTTGGTCAGAACCCGGGCATCTTCCACGCCGGTAACGATGATCGGCTGGGAGGAACCGAAAAACGCGGTGAGTTGGTCCAGCAATAGCTCCAGCTCCGGGGTGTGGGTCTCCATAGCGCCATACTCCGGGTTGAGTTTGACGAAGTCCACCGAGCCCACATCCTGGAGCAGTTGAACGATGCTGCTGCCTGGCTCGACATGCTCGACGATGATGCCGCAGCCCAATTTGCGCATGTGCTCGAAGACCCGGCGGGCGCGCGGAATATCCTTGAGTACCGTGGGATTGGAAAACGCGAGATAGATCTGCCGGATATGTTTGAGGCCGGACTTGCGGATAACGTGAGCCACAAAAGGCTGCATCAGCTCCACATCCGCCAGCGGGGAGGACAGTTTGACGATAACCGAGTGGGCCACCGACGTTCGCGCCTCCAGTTTGACCAGGTTATCCACGGCGTGCTCGATCACCCAGCGGTCCAGGTCGTCGAAATTACTGCGACTGCCCGATGGTAGCCAGGGCAGGAACTGGCTCGGCATATACACCGCCTGATCGTCGTCCACCAAGCGTACCAGCGCCTCGAACAGGGTATCGTCGTTGTCCATGTTCATGACTGGCTGGTAGTGCAGGGTAAAGGCACGGGCTCGAAGTAATTCTCTCAAGTGATTGGTCAGGCCCGTGCGGGCATCCGTGGCATACCAGGTCCATTGACCGCCACCGGCTTTGGCAGCCCGGGTACAGGCGGCTTCGGCCTGGGATAGAGCGCGGTCCACGTCCAGGGCGGGGTCGAGATGCACAGCGCCCATGCTTAGACCGATGGCGCGGTTAAACGGCACCGGAACCCAGTCGCGCCCATTCAGGGACTGGTGGAAGGCCTCGACGAATGGCGCGCCATCTATGCTGGCCGGAGCTTCCAGCAACAACAGGAAACGGCCGCTACCCATGGCGCAACCGGCGCTGTTGACGGCCGGCTGGCGCGCCAGGTGCTTCTCCAGTTGGGCGCCCAAGCGCACCATCGCGTGCATGCCGTATCGCGCCTTAAGGTAAGGCTCGTTATCGATACTGATGCAGATCAGGTAATGCCGGGCCGATACGCTCTCGGGTTCGCTCGCCGCCAACTGAACCTCCAGGCTGGCGAGGAACTCATGGGGCTTTTGTAATTGCGCCGCGTCGTACCGGGACATCTCCGGGGGTGAGGCGAACAGACGGGTTTGGGCGATATGGGATTGCAGGCAGCGCAGAAAGCGGTTGTCGTTCAGCGGTTTCTGGAAAAATGCGTTGCCAACCTGGTTGCTAATGTCTTGATCGGAGCTGGGGCGGCCCCCGGCCGATGCCGATACGAAGAGGATAGGGATGTTCATGTAGCGCGGATCCTGGCGCAGCATTTGCGCCAGCTTCAAGCCGGTACAGCCCGACATTTCGTAGTCCAGCACAATGACGTCGGGCTGGAAGGCTTCCACCCGTTCCAGCAAACGTACGGCCTGTGGCAGCGCGTCAAATTGGTAGCCCCGCTCGGTCAGTAAGGCTTGGTAGTGCGCCAGCAAATCCGTGTCGTCATCGGCCCAGAGCACCCTTGGCCCGGTGTTCTCGCTAGGGTGCTGCAAACGCTGGATATGGCGCGACAATACGGTGACATCCAGCGGTTTGGTCAAATAGAGATCGGCGCCGGCCTGGAGCGCGCGCATTCGGGCCACCATATCGGTGCGCTCAGTCAACAAGGCGATGGGCAGGGTGGCTTCGGTCTCCCGCAAGCGCTCCAGCCAGGCGAGACCCTCCAGACGGGCCTGGGGCGAACTGACACCCAGTAGTAGAAGCTGGTAGCCGTAGTCACGGGTGTCACGGGACCAGGCGTCGGGGCTGGCAAACAGGTGGGCGTCGTAGCCCAGTTTTTCCAGCACCGTTTGAATGTGTCGAGCGTGGCCGGGGTCGTCCTCGATGACAGCAATATGAAAGGGCGCTTCAGCAGCCGGATTGGGTGGCGCGGGGACGTAGCCGGCGGTCGTCTCGTTGCGAGCCTGACTGGCCGTGTGGGACAGCCTACCCAACACCCGGGAGATATCTCGGCGATCCACCGCGCCCGAGGTCTCCGGTGTCTGTAACTGACGGAGCAGCTGTTCGAGTTGCTCGGCGTCGCGGGTGACGTGGGGCAGGCCGAACGTGCTGCCACTCGCGTTCAGTTTGTGGACTGCGCCGGTGAGCGCGGCCAGGATCTTCGGGTCCCAGCTGATGTGCTGAAGCCTGTTCCAGGCCGCCTGGATTTGCTCTAAGCGCCGGGGGAGGCCCTGAATATACTGGTGCCGAAGCTGCTGAAATTCCTGATCTGCCTGAGATGCTGACATTGATCCTGTCCTTGGGGCTCTCGGGTTCACCGGGAAGGGATCGCCGTACAACGGATACTGGCCGCGTTTGCTTGAGTGGAAACGATACATGAAAAGCGAGTCGCGCGGCGGACGTTGCATAGATTTAAGACGCTGTGACTCCCTTCCCAGCTCCATGCTTTAGCGTCCATCCTTAAAGAGGTTACGCCACGGGTTAGCCGGCGGATGCGCATTTTCCGGAGGACAGGGATTAAAAGACGGCCCCAGAGCCTCTGAGTAACGCCCAGACCCAGGAAGCCTCTGAATGACGCCTAATGGCCTCTTGCATCAGTCCCCGAGGGCGATGCCGTCCATTCTGGGATCGGCGCCGCCGCGCCAGCCGTCACGGGTGCGCTGGATGCCGTGGATACCGCTTTCCAGGCGCAGAACCTGGACGTCATGGCCCATATCACGCAATGCATCCGCGTGGGAGGCCGCCGCCGTGCCGGCCTCGAGCTCCAGTGGCTTGCCCTCGCCGCGATGAAGGAAGTTCGGTAGGGCGATCGCCTCCTGAATACTCAAGTTCCAGTCGAGGACGCCTACCAGGGCCTTGACCACATAGCCGATAATGCGGCTGCCGCCGCGGGAACCCACGATCAGCTCAACCTCGCCTTCCGGGTTCATAACGATGATAGGCGCCATGGAACTGCGCGGCCGCTTGCCCGGTTCGACCGCATTGGGTATCAGCTCGCCGTCGTAGAAGGGGCGAAACGTGAAATCCGTCAGCTGGTTGTTTAGAAAGAAACCGTCTACCCGGTTACGGCTGCCGAAGGGGGCTTCGATGGAGCTGGTCATCACCACCATGTTTCCCTCGCGGTCGACGATATTGAAGTGTGAGGTGCCGGTGGTTTCCTTTTCTTCGGGCACGGTTTCGTCTTCCAGGTAGACGGGCCCGCCGGGTTGCCCGGGCTTGGCTTCGGCCATCGCCACATCCGTTTGAATGAGTCGGGACCTTCGGTCCAGGTAGCGCTCCGCAATCAGCGCATCCGACGGTACATCGACGAAGGCGGGATCCCCTACGTAGTTGAAACGGTCGGCAAAGGCGAGACGGCTGGCCTCGGCAATCAGATGGATCGACTCTGCGCTGACCGGCTCCAGCGCGCTCATATCGTACTGCTCGAGCATCCCCAGAATCTGCAAAACCGCGATACCCCCCGAGGATGGCGGGGCCAGGCCGCATAACGTCCATTGACGATAGTCGCCGCAAACCGGCTCGCGGGTCTCCGGCTGGTAATTGCTCATGTCTTCTAGGGTCAGGTCGCTACCCCAGAGCCAGCGGCTTTGGGCTGCAGCAACAATGTCTTCGGCAATGTGCCCCTTATAGAAAACGTCCGGTCCTTGTTCGGCGATTTCGCGCAACGTATTGGCCAACTCCGGGTTGCGTAGCTGGGGATCGTCCTCTTCCCACTGCTCGACGAAATAGTCGTCGGTGTCGCCCAGCAGACGTAGGGTCCAATCATTCTCGATTTGACGCTGTAAACGCCGGGGCATGGGAATGCCGTTCTCGGCCATCGCGATCGCGGGCTCGAAGAGCTCGGCCCAGGGTTGGGTGCCGTGGTCGGAATGGGCATCGTGCATCATTGCAACCAGACCCGGCACGCCGACCGACAAGCCGCTGGGCACCGCCGCCCACAGTGGCATGCTCCAGCGCCAGAGCATGAAGCGGTCCTTCTCCGCATCGGCGGGGGCCTTCTCGCGCCCGTCGTACATGGTGATTTCGCCGCTCTTGCCGTCGCGGTAGAGCATAAACCCGCCGCCGCCAATGCCGGTTTCGGGTGCTTCGGCAAAGGTCAGTGCCATCTGCACGGCGACCGCCGCGTCCATGGCATTGCCGCCGCTACGTAGAACCTCCACCCCGACCTCCACCGCTCTGGGATTGGCGGCGGTGACCATGAATTCGCGCGCGGTTTGCTGTTTGGGGGGCTGGTTGGCGGGAGGGACGCCCTGGGGCTCGGTGGTGCTGGCACAACCTTGCAAACTAAAGCCCGTGAGCATCAGCGCGCGAACTAAAGTGGCCCCTCTAATCCACTGTATGGCGTGGCAAGTGTATGACCGGCGGTGCTTTAACCGCGAAGATCTATGTAAGGACCGCAATGGCTTAAGCGTGGACCGCGATGGCTTAGGCATGGAATCTCCGTTTCGATGCGCGTCAAGTTGCGCCGTCTGTCTATCCACTTAAACGGATGTATTACCCGCGATGCAAGTTCACACGCTAATTAACAACCACCGGCAATATTACAAAGCAGTAAGTTCGTTGTTCTCGTTCTGAACCAGCGACGATGGCATGCTTGTCTTGCCAGTTAAATATCGGCGCACGCTGCATAGGAAGATGTCATGTCAGGCCAATCGAGGAATCTCCGCTCCGCCGCTAACGTAAGAAGGTCAGCGATCACGGTGCTCCTCGTTTTCGGTGCTTGCCTGGCCGTGTTTTATCGTGCCGGCGTGCAAGCGGCTCCGGCAGATGTCGGTGAGGAGAAAACGGCGACGAAAATGATGATCGCCTCGGGCAACGTGCTCGCCTCCGAGGCCGGCCTGGCCGCGCTCCGGCGAGGCGGTAACGCCGTCGACGCAGCCGTTGCTGTGCAGATGATGCTGGCGTTTGTGGCCGGTCCATCCACCGGTATCGGCGGTGGTGGATTTATGGTGTATCGCGATGGCGGGACTGGTCAGATGACGGTCTACGATGGCCGGGAAATCGCGCCGGCCGGTATATCGCACTCCCAGCTCATGGTGATGCCAGGTGTGCCCATGCCGCTGTGGTTTGCCGTGATCAGCGGGCACGGAATCGGTGTTCCGGGCACGGTTGCCATGCTCTACCTGGCGCATCAGGAACAAGGCAAGCTGCCCTGGAAAGACGTCTTGCAACCGGCTATCGATGCGGCGGAGACCGGCGTCCCCATGCCCAGACGCATGCGCGAACAGGTCGATTTCGATCCCTCGCTGGCCTTGTTCGACGCGCTGGATAGAACCTTTGTCGAACCGGCCAGCACCGGCGACCGCCCCCGACTGCGTAATCCGAATCTGGCGCAGACCCTGAGACGTATCGCCAATGAAGGGCCCAAGGCCTTCTATCAGGGCAATATTCCCCGGGATTTCGTGCAAACCGCGAAGCAGGATACCCAGCTGGGAAGTTCGATAAGCGTCGAAGACTTCGCGCACTATCGAGCAATCAAGCGCGAGCCATTGTGTGGCGACTATCGCCAATGGACGGTTTGCGGCCCGCCACCGCCGGATGGTGGCGGTCTGGGCGTGCTACAGATTCTGGGTATTCTGGAGCGTTACGACATAGCCGGCATGGCACCGAAGTCGGTCGAGGCGATCCATGTCTTCTCGGAGGCCAGTCGCCTGGCGCTGGCGGATGTGCATTACTACGTGGGCGACCCTGATTTCGTCGACGTCCCGTTGGCATCGCTTTTGGATAAGGATTACCTGGCACGCCGAGCCGAACTGATCCCTGCGCAACGTGTGCTCGCCGACGTGAAACCGGGATTGCCTCCCGACGTAGCGATAAATGGAGTCGCCGGACCGCTCGATTATAAGCCCGAGCAGGGCACGTCCCATTTCTCGATTGTCGATGCCGAAGGTGGCGTGGTCAGCATGACAAACTCCAATGCGGCGCCTTTTGGCAGCCGGGTGATGACGCACGGCTTCGTTATCAATAGCCAGCTCACGGATTTCGCCTTCGAGCCCTATGAGGATGGCAAGCTTGTGGCCAATGCGCCGCAGCCTCACAAGCGGCCGCGCAGCTCCATGTCCCCGGTCATCGTGCTCGATCCTCAGGGCGAGGTCCGCCTGGTGGTCGGCTCCCGCGGTGGCGGGCGGATTATCGACTACGTCGCCAAGGTGCTCGTGGGCGTACTGGATTGGGATCTCAGTCTCCAGCAGGCTATCGAGCTGCCTAATATCGTGAATCAGGGTGAGACGCTCGAAATCGAGGCGGGAAAGGTGCCGGACACCGTGATCGATCGCCTTGAGGCCATGGGGCATAACGTGGACGTCGATGACCTGATGAGCGGCCTGCACGGTATCGAACGTCATGCCGGTGGTTGGCGAGGCGGCAGTGATCCCCGTGTCGATGGCGGTATAGCCGGTGACTAGTGTTAAGGCACACTAGAACCAGGCGCATATCTAAGAATCATGCCCGGTGCGGCTGTTCTGGCTAAACAGGATCTTGCGCTCCTCCTCATCGGGCGGGGCCTGGCGCCGGTACTCCTTGCCAAGATCGACACCCGCCTGGACCGCGGGCCGTTCTTTGACATCCTGGCGCCAGCGCCGCACATTGGGAAATTCTTCCAGATTCTGGCCTAACGGCTTGGCGATCAATACCCAGGGCCAGGCTGCCATATCCGCAATGCTATAGTCGTCACCGACGAGGTATTCACGCTCCTCCAACCGGCGCTCCAATACGCCGAGGCAGCGGTTGTATTCGTTGTTGTAGCGCTCGGCGGCGTAGGGGTGTTCGCCGGACGCGTAGTTGACGAAGTGGCTGACCTGGCCCGCCATCGGCCCGAGGTTGCCGACCTGCCAGAATAGCCATTCACGTATTTCCTTGCGTCCGCGGGGATCGGTGGGCATGAAACGCCCGGTTTTCTCCGCCAGGTGCATCAGAATGGCGCCGGACTCGAAGATCGGCAGCGGCTCCCCATCCATATCATGATCGACGATTGCCGGCATGCGATTGTTGGGGCTGATGGCCAGGAATTCGGGCTTGAACTGTTCGCCCCGGCCGATGTTCACCGGAATGACCCGGTAGTCGAGACCGCATTCTTCCAACATGATGGCGACTTTCCAGCCGTTGGGGGTGGGCCAGTAGTAGAAATCGATCATTCCAGGTTCTCCTTGGGGTTACCAAGAGGAATGCCAAGAACGCCGCGTTCGGCCAGGTCGGCAAGCGTGGCGTCGTCGTAACCGCAGGCGCGCAAAACGGCGAACGTGTCCGCGCCCAGGGCCGGGGCACCGGCGGGGGGCGGCAGTTCGGCGCCGGAAAAGCGAGCCGCTGCGCGGGCCTGGCGCAAACGCCCGGCTTGGGGGTGGTCGTATTCGCGAATGATACCGGTCGCCGCGACTTGCGGGTGGCTGATCATCTGATGCCGGTTCAGTACCGGCGCGCTGGGCACGTTCTCGGCCTGAAGTTGCTCAAGCCAGAATTCGGAGGTATCGGTCCGCAGGACGGATTGCGTCAGTTCGAGCCGGGCGTCGATGTTGCGCTGGCGCAGCTCGGCGGTCAAAAAGCGTGGGTCGTCGGCCCACTCGGGCTTGTCCAGAGCTTTGAGCAGCGCCCGCCACTCGCGGTCGTTCTGCACCGCAACGGTGATATAGCCATTGGTGGTTTCGTAGATCAGATCCTGGAAGCTGGCCGCCGCCTGCTGCGGTAGTTCGTGTTGAACGAACGTCTGGCTGCCCATATCCGAGCCCCAGAGGAACGCGATCACGGCGTCCAGCATCGACAGACGCACATGCTGGGCCGCGCCGGTACGTTCCCGGGCGAACAGCGCGGCAGTGATCGCCTGCGCGGCGGTGACGCCGGTCAGCTTATCCGGCAAGATCGTGCGCACCAGTTGCGGCCGGTGCTGGTCGGACCCGGCCTGCACGCTGGCCAAGCCGGATAGCCCCTGAATCAGCGGGTCGTACACGGGCCGGTCGGCATACGGGCCATTCTCGCCGAACCCGCTGATCGACACATAGACGATATCCGGGGCCACCTTGCGCACGGCGTCTTCGTCGAAACCCATGCGCTCGATGACGCCGGGACGGAAGTTCTGCACAAAGACGTCGGCACCGGCGATCAGCTTCAACAGGGCGTTCTTGCCTTCCGGGTCCTTCAGGTTGAGTGCGACCGAACGCTTGTTGCGGTTGTTATTGAGGTACGAGGCCGCAAAGCCGCCCTGGCGGTTAGCGGCCAGCCGGGTGAAATCACCGCCAGCGGGATTTTCCACCTTGATCACCTCGGCGCCCTGATCGGCCAGCATCATGGTGGCCATCGGGCCGGAGACCATGGCGGTCAGGTCAATCACGCGAATACCGTGCAAGGGACCTGTCATGGGGTTGTCTCCTCATCCAAGCGTTGCATCCAGGAACATCATGACGACAAAACCACCCAGCAGCGAGAACGTGGCCAAGGTGCGGTAACTCCCACGATGGGTCTCAGGAATGATCTCGTCGCTGATGATGAACAGCATGGCGCCAGCAGCGAAGCCCAGGGTCCAGGGCATAATGGGCTCGGCGATCCAGACCATGGTGGCGCCGAATACGCCGCCGACCGGCTCCACCAGACCGGTCAGCATCGCGATGCCGAAAGCCTTGGTGCGGGAATGATTGATCCCCAGCAGGGAAACGGCTACCGCCAAGCCCTCGGGAATATTTTGCAGCCCGATGCCGATGGCCAAAGCGACGCCGTTACTGATGTTGCCGCCGCCAAAACCAACGCCGACCGCCATGCCCTCGGGAAAGTTGTGCAGCGTAATAGCAATGACGAACAGCCAGATGCGGTGGATATGGGCGGCGGAAGGCCCCTCCGGGCCGAGGGTGAAGTGCTCGTGGGGGAGGCGCTGGTGAATGTAGTAGAGCAGGGCGGCACCCATCAGCAGTCCGGCGATCACCATGAGCGCTGCCATCCAGGTGTGCCCTGTCAGCTCTTCGCCGTATTTGATACCGGGGAGCAGCAACGAGAAGAAGGACGCGGCCAGCATGACCCCGGCGGCGGCGCTGAGCATGCCATCCTGAAGCTTGTCGGAAAGCCGGCGAACAAGAAATACGCCCAGTGCGCCGAGTGCCGTTCCCAAACCGGCCAGTAAGCTGGCCAGTGAGCCCAGCAAGACAACGTTGAAGTCTGCGAGCATGAATCTCCCTTATCATCCTGACGGGAATAGATGCCGGTGAGACTGCAGATGTTTTCAGCTTCTGGCTATCTAGCTTCTGAATAGACCCAGGCTGCTTGCTATCAGACTGTTTACTAGAAGTTGACCGTCTGCTTACCCTGAACCGGCGCGGTGTCTTTCAATACATACTAATGAACAACGCGCCCGGTTCAGAGGGATATTACAATTTCTTATTGTACGCGGAAGCGCCGCGTGCTTTCGGCAATCACTCCGGCCTCCTCAGACAGCCGCTCGTTCTGGCGTCCCAGTTCCTGGCCGATGGATTGGGTCTCGCCGCTTTGACCACGAATCGCTTCCATCTTCTGGGCGATCTCCTCGGTGGTGACGGAGATCTCTTCCACCGCAACGACCACCTGATCCATTTCCGAGTTCAGGGTCTCGATGGAGGTGGTCACGCTGCCCATGGCGTTAGCGATCTGGGTGGCGCTGGCTTCACCTTCGTTGGCGATCGTCAGGCCCTCGGCGGCCAGCCGGTCCATGCTGGCGGTCTGCTTGTTCAGGTCGTCGATGATGCTGACGATATTGGTGGTGGCAGCTACGGTTTTCTGGGCCAGGGTACGGACTTCGTCGGCGACCACCGAAAAGCCACGGCCGGCTTCGCCCGCGCGGGCCGCTTCAATGGCGGCATTGAGTGCCAGCAGGTTGGTCTGGTCCGCCAGGCCGTTGATGACATCGATAATGCCGGTGACATTGCCGGCAGCCTGGGTCAGCTGCTTCACGTGGCTGTGGGTATCCTGAATCATGGCCGATAGCCGGCGCATGGCGTTCACGCTGTCTTCCACCACCCGGGAGCCGGATTGGGCGGCATCGTTAGCGGTCTGGGTGGATACGCCGACCTGAGAGGTGCGCTGGGCCACGTCGTTAAGGGTCACTGAAATCTGCTGGGTGGCTGCAGCGGCCTGAATGGTTTGAGACTCGACTTTCTCGCTGTTCTGGGTCAGCCGGTCCATGGTTTTTTCCAATTCGCCGTGGACGCCCAGCAGGTTTTCAGTGCCGGCGATGGATTCGCGCATCAGCTTGCCGATATTATCTACCATCTGGTTGGTGGCCTGACCGAGCACGTTGAACTCGTCCCGCGGGTTCTTGCCCAGCGTCAGCTTCTGGGTAAGGTCACCGCCCGATACCCGGGAGAGCAACGTCACCACCGCGTTAAGGCGGCTCACCAAGGTGCGGGAAATCAGGAACAAAATCAGTACCAGTAGCGGACCGAATACGGCGATGGCGCCGATACTCACGACCTTGGCGGAGGTTTCCGCGCTTTCCGCCTGGCTGATGGCCTCTGCGATCAGGCCGGATTGCAGGGATTTACTCTGGGCTATCACCAAATCCTGTAGGGCGGCGCCCGCCTGATCGGCCCTGTTATTGGCGGCGATGATGTCTTTCAGCATCGCGTCGGCGCGATTGAATACCTCGCGATAGTTGCGCGCTGCCTCGCCGATCACGTTGTCCTGCCAGTCGTATTCCTCCACTAGGGCTTCCAGGGACGCCACAGCCTGGTTGGCCGCCTCTGCGAAATTCGGATCACGGTCGCCAATATAAGCCCGGCTGCTGCGAACTATATCGTCGAGCGACTGTTCGAACAGGCTGAGCGAAAGCTCCTGCAACTGCGTCATGGCGGTTTGTAGTTCCGCTCGGATACCGCTGCTGCCGGATAAGCCGAGCTTGTCCATCTGCGCCAACCACTGGTGACGGAAGTCGACGTAGCGTGCGGTTTCTGCCTGGATCTGGTTTGCGTAGCGACTCGCCTCAGGATCGCCAAGAGCCGTGGCTTGTTTCTCTAATTGGTTAGCATTGGCTAGCAGGGCATCGAGCTCTTCCGCGACCGCATTGCGGTTGTCGGGGGTGAGCGTGCTCAACTCTTTCTCCGCTGCGCTCCACGCAGTGAGGAGGTTGCCGGCGGCATTTTCATAACGGGTGATCTGGTGAATCGACTGGTAGGACGAGGACACGCTCTGCAGGCCCCAGAATACCGCGCCTCCAATGAAAGCCAGTCCAATGGGCGTAGCGACGATCAAGGCCAGGAACTTCTGGTGCCAGGACAGGTTGAACTTCACGCGGGCTTCTCCGTTTTTTGTTTTGGGGCACGTCGAGTGAGGCAAACATATAAATCAGCCAATTAAGGCGCGTCAACGCAGCGGGAACAGCTCATATTTGCAAATGCGACATTTCTCTCCAGGAGGTCTCGCGCCGCTTGGAGAGACAAAGAGAGGCAACGTCCCATCCCGCGCGGCCTGGCGGGTCGCCCGCCGACACCACTCAGTGTGATGCTTGTCACAAAACGGGGCTGTTTAAATTTGTGTCGCTTCGTAACTATCGGCTTGTGTGGGGTGTATGAGGCGGGTATTCCGGTCACCTTCGAGGATGCCTGGGGCCGCGGCATTGCCACCGCTGTTCTTCGCCCATTTGGCTGCCAGCACGCCGGAGCCTGTCCTGGGGTTCTAGACTTGCGATCCCGGAGCCGGGATCAGAGGCGGTCGCTGAATTTCTTCATACTTGCGACGAAATCGCTGAAGCGTTCGCCCTGGATCAGTACGTGCCGGCGCATGGCATCTTCCGCTTCATCGGCACGGCCGGCCTCAATGGCCTGGTAGATGTCCCGGTGCTCCTGCAGTGAATTGCTGACCCGGTGGCGCACCTGCAACTGCAAACGGCGATAGGGTTTGAGCCGCTGCTTGAGTTGATTGGCCTCGGAAACGAGGAAATTATTGTGGCTCGCCCGGTAGATGCACTGATGGAAATCCTCGTTCTCGTAGTAGTACTCGTCGGGATCGCCTTTCTCGGCCGCCGTCTCGCAGCGCTTTAGCGCATCACCCAACCTGGCCAGCTCAGCCGAGGTAATCCGACGGGCAGCCAGCCGACCGCACATGCCTTCCAATTCGGCCATCACCTCGAACATCTCGATGAGCTGCTCCACACCCATCTTGGCCACAAAGGTACCTTTCTTCGGCACGACGGTGACCAGACCGCTGGCGGTCAGTTGATGGATAGCCTCGCGAATCGGCGTGCGTGAGACGCTGAATCGCTGGGCCAGTTCCTCCGGGTCCAACCGTTCGCCGGGCGATAGCCGGCCATTGATGATGTCGTCTTCCAGCGAGTCCTTCAGACGCTGTGTGTTCGAGCGTTTCACGCGTGGGGTGCTCCTAAAGCAATTAGTCGAGCGGTCAGTCGGGTATTCCGGGCGTTCGCAGTGTAATCAGTTGCAATGTTGACACAAGTATACTCCTAGGTCGATGATGTATACATCAGAGCGATCTGATAAATACATACAAGAACAAGAGACCGGAGAACACTCAACATGAAACATCAAGTCCTAACGATCGTAGCGGCCGTAGGTCTGGCCTTATCCGTAGTCGGCACGGCCACGGCAGAAACCGTGTTGCGCGCTTCCCATCAGTTCCCCGGCGGTAAGGGTGATGTACGTGATGAAATGGTTCAGTTGATGGCCAAAGAAGTCGAAAAGGCGAATGTCGACTTAAAAATCCAGGTCTATCCGGGGGAATCGTTGTTCAAGGCCAAGGAACAGTGGGGCGCGTTGGTACGCGGCCGCTTGGATATGACGGCGCTGCCTCTGGATTACGCCAGTGGCCGTCATCCTGAGTTTTCCGCCACCTTGATGCCCGGCCTGGTACGTAGTCATGAGCGGGCCCAGCGCCTTAATGACTCCAAGTTCATGGGTATGGTCAAGAAGGTGATCAACGACGCTGGTGTCAAAGTGCTGGCCGATGCTTGGCTCGCTGGCGGTTTCGCCTCCGATATGCGCTGCATCACTTCGCCGGATACCGTTCAGGGACAGACAATGCGTGCTGCAGGCCCGGCCTTTGACGAAATGCTCGCCGAGGCGGGGGCGTCGATTGCCTCCATGCCGTCTTCCGAAATCTACACCGCCATGCAGACGGGGGTGCTCGATGGTGCCAATACCTCATCCGGCTCTTTCGTTTCCTACCGCATCTACGAACAAGCCACCTGTCTGACGGCACCGGGTGAGAACGCCCTTTGGTTTATGTATGAGCCGGTACTGATTTCCCAGCGGAGTTGGGAAGGACTGACGCCTGAACAGCAGGAAGCGCTCGAAGCGGCTGGCCAGAAAGCTGAAGAATACTTCGCGAGCGAAGCGGAGAACCTCGATCAGAAGCTGGTGGATGTCTACAAGGAGAATGGTGTGGAAGTCGTGCAGATGTCGCCGGAGAACTATCAAGCATGGCTCGATATAGCCAAGGAGAGCTCGTATAAGACGTTTGCCGACAACGTACCCAATGGGCAGGCGTTGATCGACGCGGCTCTGGAAGTGGAATAGACGCTTCCGGTAGGCACTTCCTGTGGGTACCTCTTGTAGGTACTTCCGATAGGCGCTCCTGTTTGTCGGAAGCTCCAGGCAGGAACTTCCGGGAAGTGCCAACTGATCCCGGCCGCCTCGCGCCTGCGGGGCAGCCGACCGCTGCCATCGAGTTGAGGGTACCATGTCCAATTCCCTGAGCCGTCCCGCTCCCGCTTTATCCGGCGTTACCGGGGCCTACGTCCGCGTTATGGACGCATTGTCTGTCGCCACCGGTGTCATCGCTGGCCTTCTACTATGCTTCGGTGTGCTTGCCGTCTGCCACATGGTGTTTGTGCGCTATGCGATGGGTGAAAGCACCACCTGGCAGACTGAATTCACCACCTACGCCATCAGTGGCGCCATGCTGCTGGGTGCTCCTTATGTCCTCCTCACCAATGGCCATGTGGCCGTCACTATACTGCCCGATGCGTTGAGCAATACGCCGCGCAAAATCATGAATTTCGTCGCGTCCCTATGTGGTTTGGCATTCTGTGCTGCGCTGACCTACGGTGCTTGGGTCTATATGCACGAGGCCTACACCATGGGTTGGACCACCGGCACGGTCTGGAACCCGCCGCTGTGGCCGGCCGTTGTCCCCATGGCAGTCGGCTCGACCTTACTGTCGCTGCAGTACGTTGCTGAACTGATTCGGGAGGCCCGTTGATATGGATCCTGTAACGAGCGGCATCTTGGTACTTATTGCGCTGGTTCTCCTCATGGCCATCGGTGTGCCCATTGCCTTTGCGCTGGGCGGTGTTTCCATCGTCGCATTGGTGCTCAATCGCGGTATGGTCGAGCTGACTTACTTCGGTGAGACCTTCTTCGGTAGTATCGCCTCCTTCGGCTTCGTGGCGATCCCGATGTTCATACTGATGGGCGCTGCGGTGGCCTCATCCCCGACCGGTAGGGATCTCTACCGGTCGCTGGACCTATGGATGGGTCGGCTGCCCGGTGGACTGGCGATTTCCAATATCGCCGCCTGCTCGGTGTTCGCGGCCTTGTCCGGTTCCTCTCCCGCGACCTGTGCGGCTATCGGCAAGCTGGGCATACCCGAAATGCGCAAACGCGGTTACCCGGATGGCGTGGCTGCGGGCTGCATTGCGGCCGGCGGAACCCTGGGCATCCTGATTCCGCCGTCGGTCACCATGATCGTCTATGGCATTTCCACCGAGACCTCTATCGGCCGGTTGTTTATCGCCGGTGCTCTGCCGGGGGTGATGCTGGCGGCCCTGTTCATGCTCTGGACGTTGATTGCCTGTAAGCTGGCCGGCGGTTACGACACGCCCAGCCCGCTCATGCAGGTTGCCAACCAGGTGAAGGAGAACGTCGAGGGCAACATGCGCGCCTTGATGCGAGTGGTGCCTTTTCTGGTGGTGGTCTTCGCGATCCTTTTCGCGCTGTATGGCGGTGTGGCCACACCCTCGGAAGCGGCAGGTGTCGGTGCTTTCTTCTGTATCGCGCTGGCGATCATTGTCTACCGCATGTGGCAGTTCAAGCCCCTGAAAACGGTCATGCGCGACGCTCTGCGGGAAAGTGTGATGATCATGCTGATCATCGCCGCGGCAGAGATCTTCGCCTTTGCCCTATCGTCCATGTATATCACCCAGACGCTTGCTGAGGCGATTGCCGCACTGGAAGTGAATCGCTGGGCGCTGATGGGCGCGATCAACTTGTTTCTGCTGGTAGCCGGCTTCTTCCTGCCGCCGGTGGCGGTGATCGTCATGACTGCACCGATCCTATTGCCCATCGTACTGGCGGCGAACTTCGATCCCTACTGGTTCGCGGTGATTCTGACCATCAACCTGGAAATCGGACTGATCACGCCGCCGGTAGGCCTGAACCTGTTCATCATCAAGGGCATCACACCGGATATCGATCTGCGCGATATCCTGATGGGCAGCCTGCCATACGCGCTGTGCATGGTGTTAGGTATCGTCATTCTCTGTTTCTTCCCGGAAATTGCCACTTGGCTGCCCGACGTGCTGATGAATCCCTCCGGCTGAACCCGTTAACGAGCGACAGGACCCGACCATGAACATGAGTTTTCTGCAGGAATTGTTCAGCAACATAACCCAGCGCGAAGCCTTACTGCGACGGCGCACGGGTAACGGCCTGGTGGTTGACCACAACCACCTGCTGGAGGCTTGCCAGGCGTTGCTGAAAAGTGATGGCGAGGCCTCAAGCATCAGTCACGCGAGCCATGCGCTGGAAATCTATGCGCGCCTCGACGACGACAGCAAGACCCGTTTCTTCGAACGGCTGGCCAAGGATTTCTCCGCCGATCCGCGAGAAATTGATCACGCCTATGCCGCTTATCGGAAGGGCCGGGAGAACGCCGCGCTACAGCGCCTGTTCGACGTCTGTGAACCGCGCCGTCAGGAACTGCTGAGGCGGTTGAACCTGTCGACCGGCGGCACGTACGAACTGGTCCGCATGCGCGAAGACCTGCTGCGACTCATGCGCAGCCATAAAGACTTCGAGGCAATCAATGCCGATTTCACGCACCTGTTTGCGTCCTGGTTCAATCGCGGCTTTCTGGTGGTCAAGCGTATCGACTGGAATACGCCAGCGGCTATTCTTGAGCGCATTATCCGTTACGAGGCGGTGCACAAAATCCGTGACTGGGATGACCTGCGCCGTCGCCTGGATAACCGCGACCGACGTTGCTTTGCCTTCTTCCATCCCGCCATCGGCGACGAACCGTTGATCTTTGTGGAAGTGGCGCTGACCCGTGGCCTACCGGAACAGATCCAACCGATTCTGGACGCAGGCAGCTACGATATCGAGGACCCGGAAGCGGCAGATACCGCGGCCTTCTTCGGCATCAGCAACTGCCAGGTTGGGCTGCGGGGAATTTCTTTCGGCAACTTCCTGATCAAGCAGGTCGTGCAGGAACTCAAGCAGGAACTGCCCAAGCTGAAGAACTTCGTCACCCTCTCGCCCATGCCCGGCTTCCGCAAATGGCTTGAGTCGACTTATCTTGAGGAAACTGTCCAGCAGCCGGACAAAGTGGGACTGGAGCCGGAGGCACTGGCCACGCTCCAGCTACTGAAAAACCCAGAATGGCCGGCGGATCCCGAGCAGTCAGAACGGCTTAATGCAGTGATCCGTCCCCTGGCCGCCCGCTATTTACTTAAAGAGAAGAATCGTGATGGCCAGCCGCTGAATCCCGTGGCCCGTTTCCATCTGGGCAACGGCGCCGAGCTGCATCGCATCAATTGGCAGGGAGATATATCAGAACAAGGGATACAGCAATCCACCGGACTGATGGTTAATTACCTATACGTGATCGACGCCATCGAGCGCAATCACGAGCAATACATCACCGACCACACGATAGTCTGTTCCTCCAGCGTCCGCGATCTCAGCCGGCGGGGCCGCAAACTGCTTAAGGGAGACACCGGAAAATGACTGACAACCTGTTTGAAACCTTCGCCCAGCGGATGGGTGCCCAGGCGGACAAGGACTTTATCGTCACTCCCGACGGGCGCCGCTACAGCTACACCGATGCCCTGGCTCTGAGCGCCCGGTTGGCCGGCGCGTTGAAGGGTCTGAACGTCAAGCCCGGAGATCGTGTGGCGGTGCAGGTGGACAAAAGTCCCGAGGCGATCATCCTCTACCTGGCCTGTCTGCGCATGGGCGGCGTCTACCTCCCGCTCAACACCGGCTACACCACCGCCGAGATCGGCTATTTCCTGGGGGATGCGGAACCGGCGTTGTTTGTCTGCCGTCCGGCGGCTTTTGCCGAAGCGCGATCCATCGGCGACGAAACGAATTGCTCCAACGTGGAGACCCTCGGAACCGGCGGAGACGGCAGCCTGATGGATTTGGCGAAGGTGGCCGATCCGTTCGAATCGGTGGAAGTCTGCGGCAGGGACGATCTGGCTGCTATCCTCTATACCTCCGGTACCACCGGTCGCTCCAAGGGGGCGATGCTGACCCATGGCAATCTGGGCTCCAACGCGCAGTCCCTGACCGAGGCCTGGCGCTTTACCGCCGCCGACCGATTGATCCATGCCTTGCCGATCTTCCACACCCATGGCTTGTTTGTGGCCTGCAACGTGGTGCTGATGTCCGGCGCCAGCCTGTATTTCCTGCCCAAGTTCGATCTGGATGCGCTGATAGACGCTCTGCCCGAGGGCACCACGATGATGGGCGTGCCTACTTTCTATACACGGCTGCTGCAGGACGACCGCCTCAACAAAGAATTAACCCGCAACATGCGCCTGTTCACCTCAGGCTCGGCACCGCTGACGGCGGATACTCATAAGGCTTTTGAGGAACGTACCGGTCACGCCATCCTTGAGCGCTACGGTATGACCGAGACCAATATGAATACGTCCAACCCGTACGATGGTGCCCGGATAGCTGGTACCGTCGGCAAGCCGCTACCGGGCGTCGAGATTCGCATCACCGATGCCGAAACCCACCAGCCGGTGCCGGAAGGCGATATCGGTATGCTGGAAGTGCGCGGTCCCAACGTGTTCAAAGGCTACTGGCGCATGCCGGAGAAGACGAAGGAAGAGTTGCTGGACGATGGTTTCTTCGTCACTGGCGACTTGGCCCAGCTCGACGAGAACGGCTACGTGCAGATCGTTGGCCGTGACAAGGACCTCGTGATCTCAGGCGGCTTCAACGTCTATCCCAAGGAAGTGGAGCAGGTGATCGACGAAATGGACGTAGTGGATGAGTCCGCCGTCATTGGCGTGCCCCATCCGGACTTCGGCGAAGGCGTCACCGCCTTGGTAGTTCTCAAGTCAGGCGCCACAATCACGGAGGCCGAAGTGCTTGCCGCACTGAAGGATCGCCTGGCCAAGTACAAGCAGCCCAAACGGGTGTTCTTCGTCGACACCTTGCCGCGCAACACCATGGGCAAGGTGCAGAAGAACCAGTTACGCGAGACTTACAAGTCCATCTACGACAAAACCTGACGGGTCAGCAAGGGAGAGGATGGCTATGCCAACCGCTTATCGCATTGGGCAGATCGTGCCCAGTTCCAATACCACCATGGAAACCGAAATCCCGGCCCTGCTGCGGGCCCGGGAGGCGGTGGCTCCGGAGCGCTTTACTTTTCACTCCAGCCGCATGCGCATGCAGAAGGTGACGCGGGAAGAGCTGGCAGCCATGGACGACGAGTCGAACCGCTGCGCCCTGGAGCTTTCCGATGCCGATGTGGACGTGCTCGGTTATGCCTGCCTGGTTGCCATCATGAGCCGAGGTCATGGGTATCATCGCGAATCCGCTCAGCGCCTGCATCAGGTCACGGTGGACAACGGACATGCTGCGCCGGTGGTCACCAGCGCTGGCGCCTTGACCGAAAGCCTTAAAACCCTGGGCGCGGGTAAAGTTGCGGTGATCACGCCCTACATGCAGCCGCTGACCCAAATGGTTACAGACTACATCGAGGCCGAAGGCATTCGCGTGGTCGACAGCATTTCCTTGAACATTCCCGATAACCTCGAAGTCGGACGGCGCGATCCCATGCTACTGAATGATATTGTCGACCGTCTCAAATGGGATGGCGCGGACGCAGTCGTCCTTTCAGCCTGTGTGCAGATGCCGTCATTGGGCGCGATTGCCGGTGTCGAAGAACGGCTGGGCGTACCTGTGGTCTCGGCGGCGACCTGTACCACCTTTCAGATGCTGCGGGCCTTGAAGTTATCAACGTATATTCCCGGTGCCGGGCAATTGCTGAGCGGCGCGTTCGACCCGTAGAGCTGCGTTCCCGTATGTCTGTGTAAAGACGCTCTGTCATTACCTTCAGTAACGAATGGCAACGAATCTACAACGGATGGTGTCGTCTCTTTTGCCTACTTTTTAACCATAGGCTCCGATTGAGCACTGGAGTCGGGTTCAACAACAATAAGTCGATGCCCTGGTTCTCAGACATCTCAGGCGCATCGATACCCGCAAAGGAGACACACGGATGGAATCACCGGTCGACGATCTCGAGGAGAGACTCCTGGATGCCAGCGACGGGCTGGCCGACATCATGCCTGCGGCGATTACCCTAGCAATGATGTTCCGGCACCGGGCTATGGCCGCTTGGTTGCGGAGCGAGTTCGACGGTTATGCCGAAGGCGGCCCCCTGCCGCCTTACCGGGTGCATCTCGCCGGCCACATCGTAGCGCGTTCGCCTCAGTACGGTTGGATTCAGGCGCCCATCGACCAGCGGCAGACCCAGGAATACGGCCATATCGACACCTTCGACGGTGTGAAAGGCCTGGAGAGAACCTGCCTCAACTGCAAGAAAGGTGGCGGACATCAGGTCAAATTTCCCGACGATGTCATGGCCGAGCTTCAGCAGCACATTAACCTTAAGGCCGACCTGGCACTCTCGATCAGCCGTGAAACTTACTCCGACTTGATACGCATGATCCGCTCGGCGATTTACCTCTGGGTTAAGGAACTGGTGGCCCTGGATCTGAATGGCCCGCACAACTCCTTCAGTAAGGACGAGCGGGAAAAGGCCGCGAGCCTGGATAGCCCCGACCGGTTCTGGCGCCGGGCGATGGAAGAAGTGAACGACCTGCCGGTGCCCGGTGTTCGTTCCGTAGGTTTTCTTGAACGGGTGTTCGGCGCTGCCAGTTAGTGTGTCGCGCAGTAGATCAGCGAATTAACCGCACGGCACACTAGTGCACTCGTGTCCCTAAACCGGCGCTACACGAACACGCGTTACACGTCCTTAATATGCTACCCCTTTAAACCTCGCCCCAGCTGATAAAAACTGAAAGCAGTCGGCGCCGTCGACACGGCGCCTGGCTGCGAAGCCCCGGCTTCGCTTTGCCGCCAATATAGCTGCACGGAGGCCGAGCTTATGAGCGAGTTTAATCTGCCGCTCGCTGTTGCGGGAGCCACGGCGTTGGGGCTTCGCTCACTTGCATCCCATGGCCGTCACCTCTTGTGGCCGCCGGGGCTTCCCATGAGTCTTATGGCGGGTCCTAACCGGTGTAGACTGCTACGCCCAGGCATAGGTCCTATTGGCGAGACTTTTGAGCGTCGCGTCAACGTCTCCTTAGCACCGGCCGCTTATACTCGGTCCATCGGAAAATACCGGTGCGCTGGAAACAACAACGATGGAAGCGCCTATCTCACGGGAAGCGCCTACTTTAAGGGAAGCGGCTATTTCAAGAGAAGCGACTATTTCAAGAGAAGCGGCTATGTCACGACTCTTCTTCCGGTGGCTACTCTGGGCCGCCGTTGTCATGCCCGGCGCGGTACAAGCGGTGGCGGTCGAGGTGATTAAGCGAGCCTGGCAGCCGCCGGTAACGCTGGCGGGGCAGGGCGATCCTGCGCTGGCCGTCGCCCGGTTGCGCGAATACGTCGGTCTCCAGCGGCTGGTTATGGCGCATACCGACATCCACCCCGAAACCCAGCAGTTTATTGACGAGCTTTGGGCGTCGCTGGAAAGCTTTGATCTCGACCGTTTCTATCGCCTGCTACCGGAGCGGGACGACGATTGGCGCACCATGCAAGTTTACGGTCAGGCAACCGACGACCGCTATCGCGTGGGACCGGCTCCGCTGGGCTTGCAGGCACCGGTGCCGGCCCTGGGCGAATTCGAGGCCCGTATCCGGGCGCAGGAAATCGAACAGCCGAAGACCACCCATTACCTGCTGAACGGCGAGGTCGAACTGGGTCTTGGCGACCTGACCTGGCCCTCTATGCTGCAATCCACCGAGGAAGCCTTGCGACTGATGGGCCAGTGCGATGCGGTTTTCGCGCGCGATACGTCTGCCGATGCGAATGATTTCAGGCGTCACGTACACGCCATGAATCCGGCCCTGACAACCACCGAAGTCGAATCCCTGGCGCCACTCTGGGCCGCTTTCCCCGATATCTGGACCTTGCTGGCCAGTGTTGGCGAAGTCGAGAACTTGCTGACGGCGCCGGTGCTGGATGGCACCTATCGCAGTATCGAAGCGTCCTTCGTCATCGATCCGGAGAAGTTGCGCCATGCCTATCCAACGCTGGCCAGCCATCTGGACCGGCTCGACTCGCTGCTACACATGCAACTGGATCTTCACGACCGTTACGGTCGCCTGCTAGCCCTGACGATCGATACCGAAACCCTGCGTGGCCAGCTAACGATGACCCTGCACCGCGGGCAACTGGTCCCTACCCGCGGCGGACAGCCGGTGCTTGATGTTCCTCCGTTTGATCCGCGGATAGCTCACGATCTGGTCGCGCACATCGATACCCGTATGGATATCCTGGGCATTATTGCCCGGGTGTCCGATATGGATGCGGAGATCCGCTATAGGCCGACGCCGACCGGCGCTCGATTCGAAGCCGCCGTTACTCGCATTCCGAAGGTTCAGGTGGGCGGCCGCGCGCTAGGGCTGGTGCCGGCGGATTTCATCAATATTTTTCTACCGCGCCATATCGACGAGCTGGTGGTGGATTTCCTCACCGTCGCCTGTGAAGGCAACGGAGGCCGGGGCATTACCGCGTCCGCCGAGGTGAGCCGACCGCAATCCGGCAAGGCGGCCCAACTTAGCCTGGAGGGCACCTTCGAAGGGCTCGACAATTTTTTGGTGCGCATCGGCATGGGCATCGTCAACGATCGGGTTATTCCCGACGAAGCCGTCTCCGAAGAACTGCGCCAGCTCGTCTTCGATGCCCATGAGGCTTTCTCCCGCGACCTCGACCAGTTCGAGCGTCTGACATTGAGCGCACCCTAAAGCGAGGCCCTTAAGAGAGGCCCTAAAGAGGGTTCGCCAAGGGCTGAGCGTGCCGCGCCGATCAAACGCTCCCGGCGAATCGCACCAACTATCCGCTTCTCCTGTTCGCTTCTACTATCCGTTTCTACTATCCGTTTCTACTGTTCGTTTCTACTATCCACCTCTCCGGCAAAGTAGCGTTTGGCGGCATCCATGACTTTGGGCGCAAGCAGCAGCGAAGCCACCATGGTCGGGATCGCCATTAGGGCATAACCTGCGGTGATCAGGAACACCACCGCCTTGAGGGAAATCACCGCGCCCACCACGATTAACACGATGTAGACGTACTTGTACCCATGCTGGTGTTCGGCACCGATCATGAAGCCCAGGCATTTGGCGCCGTAGTACCAGAAGGTAAACATTGTGCTCATGCTGAACACTGTAACGAGCACCATGATGATCCACGGGCCGACAGCGCCTAGAGAATCCGCGAAGGCCTGGGCGGTCATGGCGGCGCCGGCAACATCGGAGCTGCCTGAATCTTTGCCGCCTTGCCAGGCGCCGGTGGTAATCAGCACCAGCGCGGTCAGGGTACAGACGATAAGCGTATCGATAACCGGTCCCATCATGGCGACGAGGCCTTCCCGTATGGGCTCTTTGGTACGCGCTGCGCCGTGGGCCATGACTTCGGTGCCGATACCCGCTTCGTTGGAAAACGCCCCCTGCCGTATCCCCGTGATAATCACGCCCATAAAGCCGCCCGCGGCCACAGACGAGAAATCGCTCTGCAGGGCATGGGTGAAGATGGTGCCCAGGGCGGGCAGAACCTGGGACGCGTTGACCACCAGAATGGCGATCACACACAGTAAGTAAGCCACCACCATCGTCGGCACCAGCCGGGCGGCGAAATAACCCACCCGTTTGACGCCGCCAAAGATGACACAGGCCACCAGTGCCGCAATAACCAGACCGAACCAGAAATTAAAGACGGTGACTTGATCTTCGCCGATCACGTCGTAGGGCAGAAGAATGGCATCGCGCATGGTTTCGGTAAGCTGGTTGACCTGGAATACAGGCAAGGTACCGATCAGCCCCGCCACGCAGAAAAAGATCGCCAGTGGATACCAACGCCGGCTCAAACCTTCCCGGATCACGTACATCGGGCCGCCCTGGATATCGCCTTTGCTGTCCTTGCCGCGGTACATGATCGCCAGCGAGCAGGTAAAAAACTTGGTAGCTACGCCCACCAGCGCGGTGACCCACATCCACACCACGGTGCTGGGGCCGCCATAACTCACGGCAAAGGCGACGCCGGCAATGTTGCCCATGCCCAGCGTGCCGGACAGCGCCGCGGACAAGGCCTGGAAGTGGGTAATATCGCCGGGATCGCTAGCCCGATCATGCTTGCCGCGCAGGATCTGAATGGCATGTCCGAAGTGGCGGTAGGGCAGAGCCCGGGAATAAATCAGGAAAAATAAGCCGCCGCCGACCAATAGGATAATCAGCGGGGGTCCCCAGAGAAAATTCGAAACCGATTGCAGGAATGACTCGATAGCTTTCAAAACAGCACCTCCCAGAAAGGGGTGATGCGGCCGCAAAGCGATGACAGCTAAAGAAACCTCGGGGACCCAACATCCATGTCGCCAGCAATAACCGCTCACTCTCAATGCAGCAACTGGCGGGCCTGTTGTCAAAGAATCCACCGGTTTATGGCGAGGTTTTAATGCGTTTTCCTTGAGCAACCTACCTTTATAACCGCCGGTTCCAATCACAGGCGGAAATCATCTATGCACGGCATTGTTGTTTTGCCGTCAGTGCCTTATCTTTCGGTTCTAAACGAACACTTCCTTTATTCTTCAAGTGAATATATACGTTTCTGAGCAAACAGGGAGCGCTGCCCGCTATGCCGAACGCCATCTTATCGACACTCAAACTCCGCAAAGGCCTGTGGTTCAGTGCCCTGGCACTGGTATTTTCCCTGGCCGGCGGACCCGCCTCCGCGCAGGAGCGCGAACTGCTGAACTCCTCCTACGATATCGCCCGGGAGCTGTTCGCTGAATACAACCAGATGTTCGCCAAACACTGGCAAGAGAAGACCGGCGAAACGGTTAACATCCAGCAGTCACATTCCGGTTCCTCCAAGCAGGCACGCGCCATCCTGCAGGGACTGGACGCGGACGTGGTCACCTACAACCAGGTCACCGACGTCAACATCCTCGCCGAGCGTGGCAACCTGATCCCGGACGACTGGGCGTCACGTTTGCCCAACAACAGCTCGCCGTACTACTCCACCATGGCCTTCCTGGTGCGCGACGGTAACCCGAAAAACATCCAGAACTGGGACGACCTGATCCGCGAAGACGTCGAGCTGATCATGCCCAACCCGAAGACCTCCGGTAACGGCCGCTATACCTATCTCGCCGCGCTGGGTTACGCCCAGGAGCAATTCGGCGACGATCAGGAGAAGATCGACCAGTTCATGAGCGACCTGCTGGGCCACGTAAAAGTCTTCGATTCCGGCGGACGTGGCGCCACCACCACCTTTGTCGAGCGCGGTCTGGGCGATGTACTGCTGACCTTCGAATCCGAGGTCAACAACATCCCCGAGCTGAACCCGGACAAGAACTTCGAAGTAATTGTGCCGAAGGTGAGCTTCCTGGCGGAATTCCCGGTTGCCTGGATCGACAAGAACATCGAGAAGAAAGGCACCGAGAAGCTGGCCAAAGAATATCTTGAGTACCTCTATTCCGAAGAAGCCCAGCGCATGCTCGCCGGCTTCAACTACCGGGTGCACGACGAGACCGTCAAGAAAGAAGTGGCGGACAAGTTCCCCGACCTGAAACTGCTGCCCATCGACGAGATCGCCGGCAGTTGGGAAGAGGCCATGGAGACCCACTTCGCCAGCGGCGGCAAGCTGGATCAGCTTCAGCGCCAGCGCTAAAGGATTCCCACTTGATCCATGGCCACCACTGACGTCTCGGAGCGCCCGGCCAAACGGCTGAGCGCGTCCGCCACCAAACGCGTATTGCCGGGGTTCGGACTGAGCCTCGGCATTTCGCTTTTCTTTATCAGCCTGGTTCTGCTGCTGCCCATCAGCGGTCTGGTCATTCGCACCGCAGGCATGGGCTGGGATCAGTTCTGGTTCGTGATCACCGACCCGCGCGTGGTGGCTTCCTACAAGGTCACGGCTCTGGCCGCGCTGGCGGCCTCCCTGTTCAACTGCGTATTCGGCCTGCTCATGGCCTGGGTGCTGGTGCGATACGAGTTCCCCGGCAAGCGCCTGCTGGATGCCATCATGGATCTGCCGTTCGCGCTGCCAACGGCCGTTGCGGGTATCACCCTGGCGACGCTTTTCGCGGAGAACGGCTGGTATGGACAGTATCTCGCCAAGCTGGGCATCGAAGTGGCCTATACGCCGCTCGGGATTGTGGTCGCCATGGCCTTCACCAGCGTACCTTTCGTGGTGCGAACGGTGCAGCCGGTGCTGGAAGAACTGGCGCCGGAAGACGAAGAAGCGGCCATGAGCCTGGGAGCGTCCGACATGACCGTATTCCGCAGGATCCTGTTCCCCACGCTGTGGCCTGCCGTGGTTACCGGTGGCGCCCTGTCTTTCGCTCGCAGCCTGGGCGAATACGGTGCGGTGATCTTCATCGCCGGTAACTCGCCCTACGTCAGTGAAGTGATCAGCCTGATGATCTTTGTGCGCCTTGAGGAATATGACTTTCCGGCCGCGAGCGCCATCGCCGCCGTGGTGATGACCGTCTCGCTGTTGTTGCTGTTGGCGATCAACGTCTGGCAGGGTCGCTATCTCAAGCGTCTGCACGGGGGTTGAGGGATGGGCACACCAAAACACCGCCGCGTTGGGGATAGCCCGGTCGTTCGCCGCACGCTCATCGGCGTGGCCGGAACGCTGACCGTGCTGTTCCTGTTCATGCCGCTGGTGCTGATCTTCATCCAGGCCTTCGCTGAAGGCTGGGCGGGTTACATCGGCAATATCTTCGACGAATACACCCTTGACGCCATCGGTCTGACCCTGTTCGTCGCGCTATTCACCGTGCCGCTGAACATGGTGTTCGGCGTATTCCTGGCCTGGCTGGTGACCCGCTTCCGCTTCCCCGGGCGCAAGCTGCTCGCGACGTTGATCGACATCCCCTTTGCCGTTTCACCGGTTGTCGCCGGTTTGCTGTATCTGCTGCTCTACGGCAGCAACGGCTGGGTCGGGCAATGGCTGGGCCAGTACGACATCCAGCTCATGTTTTCCTGGCCTGGCATCGTGATGGTGACCGTGTTCGTCACCTGTCCCTTCGTGGCGCGTGAACTGATCCCGCTGATGCAGCAACAGGGCAGGGAAGAGGAAGAGGCCGGCGTGGTACTGGGTGCATCCGGCTGGCAACTGTTCCGCCGCGTTACCCTGCCGAATATCCGCTGGGCGCTGATCTACGGGGTGATCCTCACCAACGCCCGTGCGGTGGGCGAGTTCGGCGCGGTGTCGGTGGTCTCCGGCAATATCCGCGGCGAGACCAACACCCTGCCGCTACACGTGGAACTGCTGTACCAGGACTACAACACGGCCGGTGCGTTCGCAGCTTCGTCACTGCTGGCGGCCATCGCGCTGATCACTCTCGTCGTGAAGGCCATCGTCGAATGGCGCCAAAGCCGTAATTAAGGGTTTTCCATGAGTATCGAAATCCAGGGCATCAACAAGTTTTTCGACAACTTCCAGGCGCTGCACGACATCGACCTGACCATCCCCGATGGCCAGCTCACCGCGCTGCTGGGCCCGTCCGGCTCCGGCAAGACCACACTGCTGCGCATCATCGCCGGCCTGGAAACCCCGCAACAGGGCAAGATCCTGTTCAGCGGCCGGGACGTCACCCAACTGCACGTGCGGGACCGTCGCGTAGGCTTCGTATTCCAGCACTACGCCCTGTTCCGCCACATGACCGTGGCCCAGAACGTCGCCTTCGGCCTGGACGTACTGCCCCGCAAGGAGCGGCCCAACAAGCCCGAAATCCGCAAGCGGGTAAAAGAACTGCTGGAAATGGTCCAGCTCGACCATCTCGCCAACCGTTACCCCGCGCAGCTCTCCGGCGGCCAGAAACAGCGCATCGCGCTCGCCCGCGCCATGGCCATGCGCCCGGAAATCCTCCTGCTGGACGAACCCTTCGGCGCCCTAGACGCCAAAGTCCGCAAAGACCTGCGCCGCTGGCTCCGCAACCTGCACGACGAGCTGCACTTCACCAGTGTGTTCGTCACTCACGATCAGGAAGAAGCGCTGGAACTCTCCGATCAAGTGGTCGTCATGAGCAGCGGCCGCATTGAGCAAGTTGATTCCCCGCTGGAACTCTACGCCCGGCCGGACAGTCGCTTCGTGTTTGAGTTTCTTGGGCAGGTTAACGTGCTCTCCGGGAAGATTAGTGAAGGCACCATGCGCCAGGGCGACGCCTGGGTGCGGTTGCCTGAAGGGTGTGAGAACGACGATGCCCAGCTATACCTGCGGCCCCATGAGGTGCGCCTGACCCAGGAACCTAGCGAGCATGCTCACCTGCCGTTTCGAATAGAAGCGATCAGCCTGATTGGGGCGGAAGTGCGGGTGGAACTTAAGCCGGACGGCTGGGCCTGTGAGGAGCTTTGGGAGGTGGGGATTAGTCATACGGAGTTTAATGCTCGTAGGCCCCAGCGTGGGGACCGGTGCTATGCGGTGCCGGATGTGGGGCATTTGTTTTGTGAGCATGTGGGGGAGCCTCGGACGTTGGAGTGGCGGTAAGATAAATAGTCCTGGCTTAAGAAAATAGGGTTATCAGGCGCCAGCGTTTTGCTGGCGTTTTTGCTCTTGGTGGTTCCGTTTTCGCTACATGACGTTGAGTTGGCAGGAAAAACGGTCATCGTGACCGTGATTTTCGGTTGATCCTAAGAATGTGCTGTTTTCGTATATAAAACATAGGTTTGTGTTGGTGAGTGAGAATGGGGATATGAGTCGTGGCGACCGTTTTGTCAGGAAGACGACCCTGCACCAATGTGTCTTAAACGTTGACGTACCAAGGGTTGCGAGCTAGTTTTGAACGCAATTCTGAGATGAGATATCGGTCGCCGAGATATCGGTCTTGGGGACTCATATACAAAGTTATCAATAGGTGCAGAGAACAATGAATGAGCTCGAACCTATCAAATTAATCAGCCTCTGCTTTAATTTTTGGCAGCTAGTTGTCAATTCGGCAGATGAGTTGGCGAAGTCTGGAAACCACAGTTCGCTGGCGTACGAAGGCTTTCATAACGCGACGCAATCCGAGTTCGAGAATCATACAAAATGGTCTGATTTACGCATAGCTGAACCAGTGCTTTTCAATTTTTATCATGGAATTGAGTTAAGCCTAAAAGCCCTGATAGCTGCGAAAGGCAAAGGTACGCGGGGTGGCCATGAGCTATCCAAACTTGCGAACCGGGTTGATGAGTTATACATCGATCCACTACTCAACAAGTTTTATTCGAGGTACATAGAAACTCCGAAATTGCATGTCATTCTGCAGGAGTTTTGTCACAACTCCAAAGCTGACATGGACTTGTTTTATCAATCGCTGAAGTATCCAAGCACCCGTAATGGCACTCCTTTCAATCATCCAACCTTGCGCGCTAGGCTCGAGGAGGGGACAGAACTCTTCACAGAGATCAAAAGAGATATTGAAGAGATAAAACCGGCCCTTGAACAGCATATCGTAGCCGAATGTCAGGTCTCATAGGTGATAACAAGTTGCTGCACTCGGAAAAATTACTCGCTGCGCTCCTAATTTTCCGGTGAGCAAGGCGTTAGGGCTGGTCGTAGTGTCCCCCAATGGCAAAAATATAAATGGATCTGTCATCGAACCGATATATCAGCCTGTCCTTCTGTGAGATGCGTCTTGACCACAAGCCTGATAAATTGTGTTTGAGTGGTTCAGGTTTGCCGATGCCAGCGGATGGATCTTCAGACCGTAGCATTTCTTTCAGCAGCTTGCGGAGGGCTTTGTGCAGCCTCTGGTCTTTTTCGCGCATCTTTTCATAGGCTTCCCAAGTGTTGCCCTCAAATACCAGTGATCTCATTCATCTGCTCATCATCAGGTGTGTATCCCTGGCTACGGCTGTGAGTATCGATGGAGGCCGCAATTTGTTGCATCAGGTCTCGGTTCTGAAGGACATGGAGAGTTTCTTGCTCTCTTTCCCAGTCTTCAGCACTCATGATCACGAAAGCCTCTCCGGCACGACGTGTCACCTTGAGGGGCTCGTGTCTACTAATAACCTGCTCTACAAGGCTTTTCAGGTTGTCTCTGAATTTGTTTACACTGATGATATCCATAATTGCACCATTACGTACGGAAACTCCGTACAACTATAGCGCAAAGGCCCTAACAAGGCCATCAAATTCGTTCCGGCCTACGGCCTCCACCGGACGCCCCTGTCGGGCCGCCGTTTATGGCGGGCGTTATGTTTCTCTCAGAGCAGGCTCAAGTCCAAGGTGATCAACAAAGGGGATGAAGTCGCGATCCAAAAACAGCAGGGGCAGCTCTTTCTCTATACAGAATGTCGCGATGATCACGTCGGCAGTTTTTCTGATCGTGATGCCTTTTTTTCGTAGCGCTCGATAGTTGTCGGCGCACTTAGCTGCCATTTCTTTGCCAAACATTTCATACTGATCTAGAGCGAGCAGGCTTTGCTTGGTTTGGCGATATTGTTTGTCGTTGCGGATGCCTTGGAGGATTTCCAAAAATATGAGGTCTCCAATAGCAACCGAACCTTGGACTATCGAAGCATCCAGCAGATCAGTTTGCGGGTTGTTGACTCCATTGAAATAGTCGATCCAAACGCTAGTGTCTACCAGGATCATCGGGCAGTTCGCATTTCGTCCAAATCGCCTTCCCACTTGATCTTGCCACGCAACTTCCGAATTTCCTGCTGCTTGCTAAGCTGGACCAGAAGTTTCAGGCCTTGCTCGACGGCCTCTTTTTTGGTTTCGTAACCGGAGGCTTTGAGGGCTTCGGCCATTAACTGGTCGTCAATGACTATGTTAGTTCTCATGATGCACCTATGTGTATGGCACTCGACTTTTATACACAATCTAGCATCTCAAAGAGAACATAACAATCGGCTGCACAGCGACCGGTTTTCCGCCGCTTCGCGCGGTGGCCGGGGTCAGATCGAATATTCTGTGACCAGCTAAATTCAAAGGTAGACCCTGAAGGACTGAGGACTGAAGGCCTCGGACCTTATTGGCTCTGAAGAGTGATACTATAGTGTCACTTTAAGTCCGATTCAGCGAGAACCCATGAAAGTTGAGCTTGTTACGAATCTCAAACGCCAAGCCACAAAGATTCTGGCAGATCTGCACTTGTCTAAAGAGCCGATACTGATTACGGAGCATGGTCAGCCGTCCGCCTACCTTGTCGATGTTCAGGATTACGAGTTTATGCAGCGTCGACTTGAGCTGCTTGAAGGGCTCTCTCGGGGAGAGCGTGCTGTACTTGAGGGAAGAACGTACAGCCAAAGTGAGGCCAGGGAGAAAATGAGTAAATGGCTGAAGTAATCTGGGCAGAGCCCGCTCTTCAAGCACTGGATGCTATCGCTGAGTACATTGCTCTGGATAATTCTGCGGCCGCAAGCGACCTAGTTCAAGAAGTTTTAAACAAGACCGAGCGTTTGGAAGATTTTCCCCAATCCGGACGGATTCCCCCAGAGCTCCCGAATTCGGTATACAGGGAGGTAGTGGTTCCACCGTGTCGTATTTTTTATCGTGAGGATCAACAGCGGGTTTTTGTCCTCTACGTCATGCGAGATGAGCGGCAGCTTCGTGCATACATGCTTGGAAACAGCTAACCATGCGAGGGACCAATAAGACCCCATTGGTCCGGAGTAAGTGTCAGGTTGGCCTGGAATACGGTCAAGTCGGCTCATGGCCCGTGGCGTTTGAGCCGCAGTTCGGGACTGGCGCAAGCCTTACCCCGACAGTATTTTGTGTCGTTGGGGCTCCCGGACCTTTTTGATAGCTGAACGACTCAATCAACCGAACAGCTGTGGTACGTGATCCGTATGCCCGGTGGTCTGTTGCCTGGCCTTGAGCGTTGGCTGCTTCCGCCGAAGAATATCGGGTCAGTAAATAAAGACCCGGTTTCTACCTTCCTTCTTGGCTTTGTAAAGCGCTCTGTCAGCGTTTTGCGTCAGGTTTTCCGGCGTCCTGTCAGCCTGCGGGATGATGGTGCAAACCCCGGCACTGATCGTGACACTGTGCATGGTGGATTCGGAAGCGGGCGGAATGGCCAGCCCCTCCACGGCGGCTCGGCAGGCTTCGGCGACCTCGCTCGCATTTTCTGTCTGCGGCAGGATGAGCGCAAATTCCTCGCCTCCATAGCGCGCAACCAGGTCTGCCGGGCGTTGGGGCATATTTTTCAGTGCGTCTGCCACTAGCCTCAGACACTCGTCACCGGCAGGGTGGCCGAATTCATCGTTATACGGTTTGAAAAAATCGATATCGATCAAAACCAGTGCAATCGATGTCTTCTCACGCCTGGCTCTCGCCCACTCCTGGCGAAGGTGGCGGTCAAAGTGGCGACGGTTGGCCAGTCCGGTCAGGCTGTCGGTGAGCGAAACCTTCTTCAGGCGCTCCTCAGATTTTTGCAGCTCGCTGTTCCGGCGCAACGTCAGAAGGGAATAGGCTACCGAAATCGCTACGAATAGAACACCAACGACGAAAACAAGCCATGGCAGATACCCGCGCCGACTACTGATGTAGGCTTCTGAAGGCACGCCTTCGAACTGCCATTGCCGCCCGGCAATATCATCGAGCGCTGTGACGTGACGGAAACGCGTGTTCCAGCGCTCATCGTCTGCATTGGCGGACTGATGTAGAAGTATTTCTTCGCCATTGGTTCGGTCAAGGACCCGAAACAGTATCCGGTTGGCGATTTCCGGATCAACGGCCTGATTAAACAGATCACCGATTCGGAATACACCGTTTACGTAAGCGTAGTGCGCTTTACGACGTTCCTCGCGTGTTTCCGGCTTGCCGCGATAGAGCGGGTTAAAAACCAAAAAGCCTTTTTGCTGCCCGGTTTCCTGCACCAACCTGATGGCCGCCGTTGCGACCATCTCTCCCGAATCCCTGGCCTGCTTCAAAGCCGCAAGGCGATTTGACTCACTCGCCAAATCAAAGCCCACGGCAGCTTGATTACTCGCAAGCGGCTCAATGTACTGGACGGGTACATACCAGGGACGCTCACTCACCGGCCTGATGTCGCCCTGCGCGTCCAGTTCGAGCAGTTGAAATGAGTCATACCAGGACTGTTGCTGTAGCTCGAAAACGTCCTTTGACGACCGAGATACCCAGGGCGCCCAGGCAAAGGCCTGAATGACTACCGAGCGATCAAGCACGCTGCGTGTCATTTCATCGAAAGTCTTCCGGTTCACTTCGGGAATTATCGAAAGACCCGCCTGAAGTGTGTGCAGGATCTCGAGGTTCAGCAACACCTCCCGTTCAAACGCCTTGGCACGCTGTTCCACCTGCGCTCCAAAGCTGTCGGCAATCGATCCGGTTTCGTCGATGTAAAGCCGCATACTGAGCAATCCGAAGACCACAAGGCTGATGATCGAGAGAAGAGTGATGCTGGGGTTGGGGAGTTGTCTCAATGGCAGGTCACGCGTTTTAGAATGATGATCGCTTATCATCTCCGGTCTGTCAGGAAGTGACCGGCAAACATGAGACGGTCTCATTAATCAACATAATAGCAAACTTCAGTAGCGGCAGCTTATTACATAATGGGGGGGCGGACTGATTTAAAATTAACCAATTGGCACGGACCGATAGGGTCAGAGTCCTTTGATCCAAAACCAAAGCCTCTAGAAACCGGGACGGATTTATTTTTGGATTCGGATTCAAGTTCGTCAGAAGCCACTCAGATCGACGTGCTGGCAAGATGGGGGAAGGATGCGAAAGCGTAGAATTCAGCTCTGCATTTGTTCGCCTCCGAATCGAGAGGAGTGATGGTGAAATCAACGCCTTACTTCGGCGCGCAACGTGGGAACGTTGGCGATACGTTAGAGAGTTCATTGGGCCCAGCCTGCGTTACGCATCGATTGAGGAGCTTCTGGCAAGGGTTGGACATCCTCCAGTTTAGTGGACACGCATCGCTAACTCCGACACAGGAGAAAACCGATGCCGGAAATGATCATGGGGAAGAAGACTCAGCAGTACAGCACTGAGTTCAAAGTCAAAGCGGTGGAGTGGAGCCGCCAGGCCCACCGGAGTGTGAAAGGCGTCGCGGAAGCGTTCCGGTTCGTCTGGAAACACCGAGGACAACACCGGGTAAAGGCGTTGCCACCTGAATATCTCGCGGTCCGGCTACTACGCCTGGGTCAACCGCAAGCCCAGCCAGAGAGTGGCTCAGAACGCCACCTGGCGCTGAGGATACGTCGCACCTACGACGTCAGCGGCGAGCAATATGCCATGCGGATGTCCACACGGCATATTGTGTGCAGGTCAATGCTCTTTTAAAACTCTAACCCGGAATACGGGCGAGGACCTTGATCTCGAAGTCGAACCCCGAGAGCCAGTTTACGCCGATCGCTGTCCAATTCGGATATGGCGCTTCCGGGAAAACTTCGCTTTTAATGGCCATGATCGTGCCGAACTGATTTTCCGGATCCGTATGAAAGGTCGTCACATCAACGATATCCTCAGGTCCGCAACCAGCCGCTGTTAAAGTGGCTTCAAGATTGGCAAATGCGAGACGGACCTGAGCCTCGAAATCCGGTTCGGGAGAGGCGTCGCTGCGGCTGCCGACCTGGCCGGATACGAATAGCAAATCGCCTGATTTAATCGCTGCGGAATACTTCTGTGAGGTATAGAGGTCCTGCCGACCGAGTGGGAAAATGGCTTCACGTTGAGCCATATAAAAATCTCCTTTATTGGGTCGTTCATGACCCCGGATTGATGGTTAGGAAACCTTATCCGTCCCCATTTAGTGGATAAACGTTGATGTTCGATAAACTCTGTTTGTAGAGAACAAACAATTGTGAGGAGACAAGGGCAATGGATCGGCTCAACGCGATGCTGGCATTCGTCCGGGTGGTGGAAACTGGCAGCTTCACCAAGGCTGCCGAAACACTCCACATGAGTAAGACCAGCGTGACGCAACATGTGCAATATCTGGAGGGGCGGCTGCGCGTAAAACTGCTCAATCGAACCACTCGCAAGGTCAAT
Source organism: Marinobacter fonticola (assembly GCF_008122265.1). NCBI lineage: Bacteria > Pseudomonadati > Pseudomonadota > Gammaproteobacteria > Pseudomonadales > Marinobacteraceae > Marinobacter > Marinobacter fonticola. The sequence goes on along the minus strand of NZ_CP043042.1, from coordinate 3,405,868 downwards.
GTGACGGCCGCCGGTGCTGCTTATTACGAGCGTGTCGTAAAGCTGTTGGGCGATTTGGACGATGCCGAAACCGGTCTGTCCAATGCCTCGATGTCGCCCAGGGGCCGGCTGCGAGTGGACGTACCGACCCCTCTGGCCCGCATGATCCTACTTCCGGCCCTGCCCGAGTTTCACGCTCGATATCCGGATATTCAGCTCGACATGGGCGTGAGTGACCGCATGGTAGACCTGATTGATGAAGGCGTGGACTGCGTCGTGCGCGGCGGTGAGCTCACCGGACTATCTCTGGTGGCGCGCCGCGTGGGTGATCTGCGACTCGGCGTTTACGCAGCGCCGAGCTATCTCGAAAGTGCCGGCTTGCCTTCGCACCCGCGGGAGTTGGCGGCTCCTGATCATTACATTGTGGGTTTCAGTTGGACAATCGCCAACGGCGTCTCTCCCTATGCAATGCGACGCAACGGCGAAGTCGTCAAAATGCATGGCCGCTACGTGGTCGCGGTCGACGATGGCAACGCATATCTTGCGGCCGGCTTGGCCGGTCTCGGAGTGCTTTGGTTGCCTGATTACATGGCCAAAGCTCATGTCGTGCGCGGCGAACTGGTGCGTTTATTCGAGGATTGGCACCTGGATCCGTTGCCGATGTACGTGGCATTTCCAGCAAACCGGTACGTCAGCGCTAAACTACGCGTGTTCATTGATTGGGTCTCAGCGTTGATGGCACAGCATGCGCCTATAGCCGACCGACGTGGGCTTGAATCAGATAACGAACTGAGGGCGGGGCAGTGACCCGACCGAGCGGTTTAGCCCGCAAACACCAACGACGCTTTTCCCATGATTAATTTGACGGGTAGCAACAAAGGCGATCAGCATGAGAAATCAGCAGTACGACACACGAGCATAGGAGACACGAAAGTACGAGGCTTGGCAGTTCTGTCCTCGATAGCGCTCTATCTGTGTACCCGATAGCCCGCCCCCGTGCCGTCCCGGCGGACTTTTGATCGACTTGGCCTATGCAGTACAACGCCTCCCGCAAGGGAGGATCGGAGGACTTGCTCATGCCTGCGCGCTCTTCATTTCATAACGAAGAACAACGTTCAACAGCCTCCGGTGGAACCGAGAACCTCAGCGACATCTTCAGGTCCTTTTTCGAGATTGAGGTCGCCACCACCGAGGAAATGACCAATAGAGTCTTTGAAGTCCGGTACCAGGTCTACTGCATCGACAGATCCTTTGAAGACCCGAGTCAATTTCCCGACAAAAGGGAGCATGATGCTTACGACCCGCGCTCGGCCCATGCCTTGATCCAGCACCGGAGAACCGGAGATAGCGTCGCGGTTGTTCGACTCGTCCTGACTGGCGATAACCCGGAGCAGTCAGACCTTCCAATGGAAGGGCCGTGTATCCCCAGAATGAGTCAGCAAGCCCAGGACACGATTGCGGCAACTCCCCGTCAGCACATGGCCGAGATTTCCAGAATGGCGGTAAGTCGGGAATTTCGCCGGCGCCTCAACGAGTATGAATCACCCACGGGTGTTACCGACCAGTCCAGCTACGCCGATGCCGAGGGCGGCCGACGCGCCATGCCTTATATCAGTCTGGGTCTGTTTGCCGCTATCCTGCGGATGTCGGTCAAACACAATATCACGCACTGGATGGCGGTAATGGAACCGGCCCAATTGCGCTTGTTAAAGCGCTTTGGTGTAGAGTTTGACCACGTCGGACCGCTAATGGAGTTTCACGGCCTCCGCCGGCCCGCATTCACCGAAGCGGCATCCCTGATCAATGGCATCCTCCAGCGCCGTCCGGATGTCTGGGAGTTGATCACCGAATCAGGTCATTATTTGCCTTCCACTCCTGTCAATCGTTGATCGACTGCTCCCCGTCGGTAAACGGTGTCGAGTAGAAGCGGGGACGGATTTGTTTTTAGCCGCGTAAAGACATTAAATAAGTCTGTCCCGCTTTTGTGTTCTCAACTATTTCCCAACTACACATCTTTCCAGGAGTTCCCGGAAAATCGACCATCAGGGTGTCGCCCCAGTCGAAAAGATATGCGTCCATCACTTAACCATCCTTGTGCATATAATCGGCAGTCTCTTGCAGATCCTCGTAGTCCTCAAGAGAGATCATGACCACTGACTGTGATTTACTTCAGGTGATGATCACAGGGAATGGTCTTCGCAGACCTGCCCCATGGTTTTTGCTAGATTGGTTCTAGCTAACGGCATCCCTAAGTCTGCTCCTGTACAGGGTATTGATCATGGACAAAATATCGTACGCCAATGGATTTGACAATCGGCCGCTCAGCGACCGATTTTCCGCCGTTTGGCGGCTCCGTGTCGGCGCGTGAGTCGTTACATGGTGAAGTCAGTCTTATGATTTCGGTAAAACTGAGGGATCTTCATCGCCAAGATAAAGCGGCTGTCATGGCCATGCTTCGAGATCCTCAAGTAATGAGGTTTCTTGGGCCTCGTCGGGCTCTGACAGAAGGTGAGGCGGATTCGTGGTTCGAAAGTACGCTCGCTTATCCGGCTCGCTTCGCTATTGCCGAGTCTGATACTGATGAATTCATTGGGTTCTGCGGTATTAAACAGATAGATAGGGTTTTTGATTTCGGCTATTTCATTAGGTCGGAGTTTTGGGGCAACGGCATAGCTGCCAAGGCATGTGAGTTGGCGGTCGAAAGGCTATCCACCAAGATTGACTTAGAAACCGTCCAGGTTTTCATTGCGGACGATAATGTGGCCAGCAAGAGAGTGGCCCAAAAACTGGGTTGGCAGGCCACGCACAGTGGGTCGGAGGATGGAGAGTATGGCGAATACTACCGAATCACCATGTGACAACTCGGTCAACCGGGGGCCGAAAGCATGCCGCTTTTGGTGTCCTCCGCTGGCGCTCCGTCGCCGGACACCTTAGCGTTAAGCGATTGGAGAGCGAATTGCTTATTAGCGAAGCTGTTGAGCTGCAACTGCTCAGCAAGAATCACGCGGATGACCTGTTCCGGCTCGTAGATACAAACCGGGAACACCTTCGGGAGTGGTTGCCGTGGGTCGACGCGAATCAATCTCCAGCGGATACCGAATCCTTCGTGAATTCGGCTATCAGCCAACGTGAATCCGGCAAGGGACCGCAGTATGCGGTTTTCCATAAGGCGACCCTGTGTGGCGTGTGCGGGTTTCACTCCTTTGACGTTACGAACAAGATCGGTGGAATCGGATATTGGTTAAGCCGAGCCTATTCGGGAAAAGGGATCATCACCTTGTCTGTGAAGGCGCTGATTGAAACGGGCTTTCGGGAGTACGGTTTGAATCGAATCGAGATAGCATGTGCTACGGACAACGGAAGAAGCCGTGCCCTTCCGGAGCGGTTGGGATTTACGTTTGAAGGGGTGCTCCGCGAGCGTGAGTATCTTTACGGCAGGTATGTAGACCATGCCCTCTACTCGATGCTGGCGTCGGAGTTCTCGCTTAAAAAAGCGTTACACCGGACATAGAGCTAGAAGGGTGGGTGCAGGTCACATTGACGTGACGTGCCCTCATATTTCGTTAGCAGCCTCAATAATATATGATTATCTGTCTTGAAAGTATTCATTAAAAGAGATGTAAAGTGGATAGACTTTTAACGTTCGTTGTTCCGTTAAGATCGCCGGCCGCCTCACGAAATTGGTCGAGAGTACTTGAGCGGCTTCATGAGACCGCCCGTTCTATCGAAGCAGCTTGCGCTGAGTCTAATGATCTGGGCGCGGTGGTGGTTGTTAACCGGGATGCTGAGTTAGGTGACCTGCCTAAGTGCTTCGACGTAATCAGGGTAGACTTGGACCCGCCAACGGTTTCGGTATTCAAGGGAGAAACCCCAGAGGACGAGAGAAAAGAGGCGTTCTGCTGGGATAAAGGCTATAAAGTTGCGAGCGGGATCGCGTTTGCAAAGACTCTGGGTTCCAGATTCGTTATGAGTGTGGATGCGGACGACCTTGTGGCGACGGGTCTTGGTGACCTCGCCCGTTCTGATCCTGATGCTTACGGTTGGTACATCGACAAAGGATGGCTGTTGCCTGTGGGCTCTCGATGGGGGGTGATGCTTGGCGACTTCCATAACTGGTGCGGAACCTACGCGGTGGTGCGTACAGATTTGCTTCCCTTGGAGCGGGATGTGGATTCGATGGACCCAACGATTGTACGTAGGATCTTCGGACATCATCGTCACTTGATCCCCGAAATGATAAAGAATGAGACGCCGCTCAAGCCCGTCGACTATCCGGGCGCCGTTTACAGTGTTGGTCATTCAGAAGCGAATTACGGACGGCCGGGCCTCCTGTCCGGAATGCTGGCACCGAAGAATCTGTTTACCAGACCCAAGCATTTCCTGAAATATTTTTTAAAGCTTCGCTTCTTCGGGTCGGCGGAAAAGAAGAAATTTTTTGGAAAGCTTGCCTGAAGAGCGTGGGCGCCCGCCCTCCCCAGTCAGGCTTGCTCCAGCACATGGACTTCGCGCTTACCGGTTTGCAGCGAAGTGACCACGATGAGATTGCCGTCTCTGGACAGGCAGGGATGAAGATCGCAGCGAAACGGGCCCTTGGCCGGCTTGTGACCTTTGAACTCGGCGATCGTCTGACGGCTATTGGTTTTTCTGTTCCAGAGGATGAGATCGATGTCCTCTTTATACGGCGTGTCGAAGACGAAGAGGTCTGGGTCGGGCGGGAAATGGCGCATGTGCACGTTGGCCTTGATCAGCTCCGGTGCCAGATGTTCGGTGATGGTGCCACACGGGCTCGTATCTTCGGCGAGACGCAGGCCGTCTTTTTGCCAGAAGTAGAGTTCGCTATTGTCCAGCCAGATAACGTGAGAGGTTGCAGGTGCCAGCAGCCGCAGGTCGCTGCCATCGGTACCGCACGTCAGGCTCACACCTTGCTGGTCATTCCATGGCCCGCCGATGTTCCGCCACCGAAGCTTTACGGTGAAACGGCTGCCGTCGGGCGAGAACTTGGCATGGTTGAACCAAAAGTGATAGCGCTTCAGCATTCGCTTTAACCGCGCTTTCAGCTTCGACTGGCTGTTGAGGAAGTCCACGGCTCTTGCCAGGCTCAGCAGGAGCTTCCGCTCACCGCTGACTATGTTCATGGCCCAGACACCATCATTCTTCGGCACCCTATCCAGTTTGGACGCGTTCTCCCCAGGGGCATAGCCGTACCCTGGCCTGAGTTGATCGAGCCGTGTCATATCGAGTGAGAGTGCTGTAGTCGCATCGGGCGTCACCGCATAGACCTGGCCAGGCAATTGTCTGGTCGCGCCGGTATTGGTGTCCATGACGCAGGCGGTGATCAGCGGTTCGTCATTCTGCGCATTAGGGTTTCTGGTATTCCAGACCACCTGTCCGGTGTCGCCGATCCACTGCGACATCGGACCCTGTTGCCAGGACCACGCTCGGCTCTCGCCGATAGGCTCCCAGCTGTCTGATGTTTCGGAAGCTTCGGTAGCCGTGTCGAGCAGGCCGATTTCGACACGATCATTCACCGTTGGATGGCGTTCGCTGCAAAACAGCCGGTGAGCAACGATACGACTCCCCGATGCATTGATGACTGGAATATCGTAGTAGGCGTGGGACGTGCCGCTCGAATCCGCCGGGGATTGACTGAGCCGACGAAGAGTCCATGGTCGATCATTCATTTCTTGCGACATTCCAATCACCTGGCTAGAAAGCTGAATTGCGTCTTGAGCTCTGCAACGGCCTGGTTCTGCGCGTCACTCCACGTCAGTTTGGTTCTGGTGCGTGACTTGCCGGGAGGACGCACTGCGGCGCTTGCTGCAGCGAGCCAGTCTGAATTCGGGTCAAGTCCCAGGAAGGCCGCAATTTCTTTCAGGCCATCGGTGGGTGCCGCTGTAAAGGTTTCATAATCAACACGTAGCCATTGATCCCGTGGTATGAGCTCCTGCATCGCGACGATCCCCTCGCAGAGTTCGCGATAGTCGCTGATCATCTCATCGGACACCGCTGTTGGCAGCTTACCATCCGCTTGAGCCTGCGCGATTGACTCACTGGCTGATCCACCTTCTTCACCAGCCTTGATGCGTAGCCTGTCGTAAAGCCCACCACGGCGCAGCGTCATCGTGGCGATATTGTCTTCTGGCGCACGGACAACCAGCAACCATTTTGGCTGGGGTACACCACTCTGAAGAAAGCCCTGCAATAATCCTGGCGTTTTTGCGCACCAGCGGACCGCCCAGTCGCCTTTTTTGTCGCCAATAACCAACGGCTGCCGGTCCTCGTTGGCAGGCAGATCTATCGCGTAGCTGTAGCCGTTCCACCACTTTCCGTTGGCTGCAAACGATCGTGAATTGCTATCGATGAGGCGCGCAATGGAGGGGAAGCCCATACCGGCACGATGCAGGCCCATGGCGTCAAGCTCGTGCGAGATCCTGGCGTCCGGATGAGCGTCGATCAGAGCGCCGATCAGCGAATGACCCGAGCGTGGGAACCCGAGAAACTGCGCGAAGCATTCAACCCGTTTCGGATCGAAGCTTCTGTTGCGAGCAGTCAGGCTTTCCAGTTGAAGCTTCCAAAGTGACTTTGACTCGTGGCGTCTTGAAGACTTCTCATCGAAAACAGGTATCGAGTGCCGGTAAGACAGGTGCATGGTCATTTCATCTCGTCTTCAAGGATCCAGTGGTGAATAGAGCCGATGCGAATTCAGTGCTAGGCGACATCAGCAGGGTCTCCGCGGCGACCGTTTGCGGTCGGCAAAGGTTGTCGCCATCGGCTCGCTTACGAATGAACGGCCCCGCACATTAGCGCAGGCCCCACTGTTTCAATAAGCCCACGAGCCGTGCCTGCAGACGGAACCGCAGATTCAGGAATCGCCAGTTCGAAGGTCTCTTTGCCGTTGGGCTGCGGGTAGCGACATCTTCCAGGCGAATTCGCCCGTGCTTGTGTAAATAGGGAATCAACTTATTGCTGAGTTCCAGGCCGGCCGGGCTGACACCAGGTGTGGCTACGCGCTTTTCAAGGGTTGCCTTTCGGGTCGACGTCCAGTTGTAATGATCGACCCTGAACGGGTAGCTGAACCTGGCGTGAGGGAAATTGACCTGCCGGAAGGTTGAAAGTTTTGCGCCCGCCAGAAAGTGTGGCGTCTGACCGTCCTTCCACGGGTTGTGACCACCGCGGCTGGGAAGCACGTCATGGCTGAACAGCATCACCTTGGTCGTGCCGGTGGTGCCATGATGGTCGCCGTGTCCCGCTAGCGGGAGGAGGACATCGGCTTCGACCGGAAACTGACTGGACAGCTCAGGCGTCTCCCTCACTTCGACCAATTCCCCGTTCTCCGCGAGACGATCGATCATGAATCCCTGAACGCAATTGTAGCCTTTGCTCAGGCAATATCTGCAGATTTCCTGCAGGGGTGCAGGGTATTGGTGGTGCTCATCGACATCTGCGCTGACTATCCAGTCGCCTGGCTCGGCAACCTCCTGTTGCAGCTGACGACGCTGTGCCCACATGGAGTCGCTGGTGTAGACGGCTATCCACTCTCGCACATCCTCCACGCCCGATTCCGCCAGCAAGGCTTTAGCTGCCGCTAAACGCGGCGATGCTCTATCTGTTGTATTCAACAGAATATGCATGTGAGATGGCGGGATACCAAGATTGCGGTAATGTCGAATGAAGTGCGACAAATGAGGGAGTTCGAGCTCGACGCCTACGCAACTCACGAGCCTTATGGGCACTGCAGGGTCTGAGTCCGTTTCTGATCTATCCAATGGCATGTGACCTTCCTTGAAATTATTGCAAAACTAACAGTTTGTTAGAGCTGTTTCAATTGCGGTGGTCTCGTCGCACGGTTCGGCTAAGGAAAGTCTTATCGAGAACGCGAGAATTCTGTGTTGGTGGCCGGGCAGAAGCGTCGTGGTATTACCATCTTTATATTGTCGTGTTGTAGATCACAAACAAACAGTTCAAATTACATGGCCCTATTTATCACAAAGGTTCATGACGTTGAGTAAACAACATATTGTATGGCATGCCCATAAGGTAACGCGTGCAGAGCGCGCCCAAAAAAAGAGTCAAAAGCCATGCTTGCTTTGGTTCACGGGCTTGAGTGGGTCGGGGAAGTCCACAGTTGCTAACGCCCTGGATGTTGCGCTGTTCGAGCGTGGATACCATACGTTTCTGTTGGATGGAGATAATGTCCGCCACGGGTTGAATCGGGACCTCCGCTTTAGCGATAAGGACAGGGTAGAAAATATTCGTCGTGTCGGGGAAGTCAGTAAGCTGTTTACAGATGCGGGACTAATTGTTCTGAGCGCCTTTATCTCGCCATTTTTCTCTGATCGCCGACTGGTTCGTAACCTGTTTCCGTCCGGTGAATTTGTCGAGGTCTTTATGGATACGCCCTTGGAAATCTGTGAAACCCGTGATCCAAAGGGCTTATACAAAAAAGCGCGGGAAGGTGCTATCAAGGATTTTACGGGCATTGACTCACCTTATGAACGGCCGGAGCGAGCGGAGATTGTGCTGGATACCTCCGAGCTTACGGTGGAGGCGTGCGTAGACAACCTGCTCAAGTATATGTACGAGCGGGATCTGATTCTGAGCTAGTATCCCGGTCAGGTCTTGCGCTACATTCGCAGAGGTCATGTGAGCCCACAGATCCCTACCACGGCAATAGGGCACCCGGACTATGGTAATCACCCTGAGAAATATACTGATCACCGCATTCCTGAGCCTGACGGCGGGATTTTCAGCAGCCCAAACGGGGGCCGGAGAAGACTGGGTCGGTTTCACCGAAACCGGGAAGGCTTCTTATTACGCAGACGTATTGGAGAACAGAAAAACAGCCAGCGGTGAAATGTTTAAGCAGGAGCTTCGGACAGCGGCCCACAAAAAGATACCGCTCGGTTCAATAGTGAAAGTCACCAACGTCAAGAATGGGAAAAGTGTTGTTGTCAGGATCAACGATCGCGGGCCCTTTGCCAAAGGTCGTATCATTGATCTCTCAAAGTCAGCGTTCAGTCGTATTGGTCGTCCATCTTTAGGGTTGATTGCCGTGAAAATCGAAGTGTTGAAGTCGCAATAGCCGGGCAGCGTGAGGTCTATTCTTATGGGCCGCGTTTCTCGGTCATACGAATTAAAGAGAAACGCGATTTAGAGCGGCCAAGGAGAGAGACGGCTCATCCCTGAGCCCAGTTGCTCCATGCGCCAGGTCGAATCAGTTGTTGAGTGTGCTGTACACCAGGTTCGACATATCGGTCTGGTCAGAGCCGGGCACTTCGATGTACCGGTCACCGTTACCCCACCATTGCCACCAGGCGCGCTGGTTGTAGCTGCGGCTTGCGAAATCCACCTGCAGACCGCCTAGCGTTGTATTGTTGACCACCGGCACTGAAATGTTCCCGGTTTCAGAGCCCAGCACACCGCTGTGACTGACTCCCTCGTTCATCAGCACAGGGTAGTGGTTGAAGTAGAGTGCACCCGGGCCATTCTGGCTGGTGACCTTGCCGGCCAGGCTGAGGCCCGAAGAGCAGGACTCGATACCCGTAGCTGATGTTGCTCCGCAGGCTGAGTGGGTGGGCACCACCCCGTCGTCGGTGCCGGCGATGAATGGCTTGGTAATACCGCCATAGGAGGAACCGCCGGCCACGAACCGCAACCTGGGAATATCATTGGGCGCGACGGCCAGGTTGCGCGCAGCGTTGGTTTGCAGGTCATTCACTACGCCCAGCTTGCCTGGCTGCGGCTCAATACCGGTGAACGCTTGTACCGCTGCCCGTAAGGGCCAGTTGTACCAGCTATCGTTGTAGGCGAGGCTCATGGCGAGGTTCGCCAATTCGGTACCACCCCCGGCACCGGAATAGTCCAAGGTCGCCAGGATTTTCAGCGGTTGCAGCCCTTCGGACTGAAGCCAGCGGGCCTGGTTCTCCAGCAGGTAGCGGGTCACTAGATCACCGGTAGAATGGGAGACCACGATACAGTAGTTGTCGCACAGACCCTGTTGGCTGATCTGACGAAGCTGCTCGTAGGCTTGCTGGGCGATACCGCCCTCCACCCGGCCATCGCTGCCCCAGTCGATGCGCGCTTCCGATCGCGACAGCCAGAACGTTCGCCAGTAATCCTCACCGGCGTTCTTCACCGCCTGGAGATTGGCGGGTGGATTGGCCAGGTCTTCCTGCTGGAAGCCATGCACCAGTATCACATTATGCCCGGCCAGGTTGGCCTGGGCGGTTCCGGCGAACAGGCTGCCGGCGATAGCGACCGCCAGAGCGGTCTTACAGGCACTTCCTTTCTTTATTGTTTTCATGGTTGCTCCGTCTTTGCTGAATTATTGTTGTCTCAAGACGTTTCTCCGCCGGTTTGGCGGTTTTTCCCGGCTTAGCCGGTGCAGAGCCATAGCCCTGCCATCAGAACTTGTTGGCAAGCTGCCGAAGCAACGCTGCCCTTTGTTCCGATTCGGGGTTCACCGCCGGAGTATCGGTCAACGCATCGAGATCCGGCGGTGTGAATGAATAGCCTTCTTCAGGTCCAAAGGCGTGGTTGGTCCGGTCGCCAGGTTTCGCCGGCAGTTGGCGTAGCTGGAGGGATCTCAGTTGAAGCGGTCCATCCAGGGGCCGGTTGGCTAGTACCGTGCCATGCGCCCTCAGGTTAATGGTGTCTGAAGTGCTGTCCAGGCGCTGCTCGGTCTGTAGCAGGGCGATGGGATGCTGCCCGGCAAACAGTTGAGCGGAAAGGGCATAGGAGCCGGATTCCTCCGCGGAAAACTGCACCGGGATGACCAGATTGTTGTCGCTGATACGGGGATCGCCAAGACCTTCAAAATCGCCGAGGTAGGGCTCGATGGTCAGTGAAGAGGCATGTCGGACCGGTCGCCCATCAATCTTGGCCTCGACAATCAGGCGGTATTCCCCGGGGGCTTCATCGGCGCTGAGCGATCCCTCGAAATACCCGGCTGCGGCTGCATCCTGAAGGCTTGTACTGGCAACCGCTTCACGGCTGTTCGGCACTTCAAGCGTTGCTTCAAGGCGGTTACCCACTACTTGCGAACCCTGGATGGCGGCAGCGATCAGAATATCGTCACCCCGGGTGAAGCGATACTTCTCGAGGGTGACGGTAAATTTGCCATCACCTGGAAGGGGTAGGGTGGTCGGTTCGTAGTGGTTGTCCTGGTACCCGCGCGCCTGTTCTGCGGTCAGGGGCACCGACCAGACCGGGTACCGGCTGGCTTGCTCGTACTGGTCCGCGACACGGGCCAGCATAAATCCGAGGGCGTTTTCTGAGGGCGGTTCAGGCGCCGGTTGCTGGACAGCTTTCTGTGTCTGCCCGGCCGGAGGTTTGGATGGGCTGACCGGCGGCTCACCGCTGTTGAGATTGCTCACCCTTTGCAACTCCGGATGAGTCTCGACGGAGAGCAGGTAGCTGGTACCGACAACAACGGTCAGCACCAATGTCAGAAGGAGTAGTGCCTTACCGAACATGCGGCAGGTCCCTATTTTGTTGTTGTGCCTACTAACATAACGGGATTTCCGGTGCACCCCAAAAAAACTGGCCTGATTAAGTAACAGAATGTGTCTATGTTGTGCGGTGGGTCACATTGCGGTTGCGATCAGCTATACATGGGCGGCCCGCTTATCCTGATTCTTCCCAAAAGGTGGCCTATTGCGCAAGGTGTTCTTTAGAAATTCGTTGAATGCTTGCCAATGCTTCAGTTGAAATCCACTCTGACAAACGCTGGTTCCTCTCGTCGTTGTTGAAAGGTCTAGGCGATAGCAAGCAATAGCTTGAACTGTCCTTCAAGAAGCCAAACGGCGCCGAAAGCTGGCCACTCGCCAGCTCATCCTGAGCCATAAAGAAAGACGACATGGCCATTCCTAGTCCTGAAACGGCGGCTTGGATGCATAGGTAAAAATGCTCGTAATCAACTCGGATGTTTCCTCGTTCCGGAACACCGCTCAAACGGAACCAGGTATCCCAAGCCTTAGGCCGAGTTCCGGAGTGAAGCAAGCGCATGTCCTCAAGAATACCGGAAGCCGGGCAAGTTTTGGGCGCACAGACTGGCCCAACCCATTCATCGCATATTTTGATGGCATACACCGTGTCATCCCAATGGAAATCATCACGGCGCAATGCCAGGTCTACACCTGTTTTAGTGAAGTCAATCGGTCCGCCAGCGGCCACTAAATGCAAGTTGATGTCAGGATGTGCTTTGTGGAGAGAAGGTAAGCGTGGAATCAACCACTTCATTGCGATGGTAGGTTCGCAAGATAGCACCAGCACGCCTTCCCGGGATTCTTGCTGAAGACGATACACCACGCCTTCGAGTTGCTCGAATAGAGGAGTAGTGACCGCCTTGAGTGCGCGCCCCGCCGGATTCAGGAAGATCGCCCGATTACGGCGATCGAATAATTCAACGCCCAGTTCGCTTTCAAGAAGCCGAACCTGACGGCTCACAGCCCCATGTGTGACATGAAGCCGCTCGGCGGCTTTCACGAAACTTTGAGTCTGTGCTGCGACGTCGAAGGCACGGAATGCGCCCAATGCTGGAAGCTTCATTTTTTGCTCGATGAAAACTAGCACATTTCTGAAAATATAAATCCCTTTTCTTGGTCCTGCAAACCTTCCAATAATCTTTCTGTCGCGACATCTCGCGGCCGTTGCTCACTGAAATGGAAGGACTCCATGGAAACTTTCTTTGAGAACTCGATACTTAGGGACTTTCTACCGGCGCAGTTTCGTATCGACAACCTGTGCAAATTACTAGCGCAAAAAGATTACTCTTTTCTTTCGGCCGAAAAGACGAAAAAGCTGTTGTGTCCGCTAGAAAATAGTAGTTGAACGGTTGGAAAAAATTCCAAGACAGCCGGATAGGCGCCAAAAGACACGAATATGACAGATTGTTGCGCCTATAGATGGACGTACTGGTTATCACTTTTAGTAAGTACTGAAACATTAAACCCGAAGGGTACGATAAACATTAGTGCCTTTCGTAGGGGGGCATCAGATGACTGAGTTGATCGCTGTAGTGACCATTACTATTCTTGCCGTAGTTAGCCCCGGGCCGGATTTTGCCATGGTTACGCGTAACAGCTATGCGTTTGGGCGTCGTGCCGGTCTAATATCGGCTATAGGTATCGCATGCGGTGTCCAATTGCATGTGCTTTATACAGTGCTTGGAGTTGCGGTTGCCATTGAAAAATCACCATTGCTATTTTTGGTCATGAAAATTCTTGGCGCGAGTTATTTGATTTTTCTTGGAATCAAATCGTTAACAAATAAGTCGAAACTAAAACTAGAGCCTACGCCAAGTGGCGCCCCAACATCCTTCGGCGCCTTCCGCATGGGTTTTCTGACTAACGCTCTCAATCCTAAAACGACCCTTTTCGTCATCGCAACATATACTCAGGTAGTGACTGTCGACAGTTCAGTGAGCAGCAATTTCGCGTACGGCCTGTTCATTTCCTTATCCCACTGGATTTGGTTTAGTGTCGTTGCATACTTTTTTTCAGCAAAAGCACTGCGTCGTATTATGTTGGATAGGCAGAGCGTCGTTGATAAAAGTATTGGAGCAATACTAATAGGCTTGGGCTTTTCTCTGTTCTTTGCCAATATTGCGCCCTGAAGGAAAATCGCACAGACATTACCCGTTATCCTCCTCTCAAGCCGAGATTGCTTGTCGCTAATCTCAAAGGCTATGGAGTATCTCGGTCTCGTGAAACGATTTGGGTTTGAATATTCGGATCGCCATTGGTGGAACGCGAAACCGTTCCGCACGGGGGCGTCGAGATTGTTCAAATCGCGCTACAGCAGATTGCTCAGCAACAGGTAGCCAGGCAACCAGGCGGTGAACACGCCCTGGAGGAGGGTCACCCAGGCCATCGGCCGTTGCAGTTGTGGGCGGTGGCAGAGCATCAGGAAGAAGCCGAACCAGAGTCCCGCCCAGGCCAGCCAGTTGAAGGCGGCCCACCATCCCCACAGCGTCTCGGCATCGGCGAATTGCAGCAGCGCCGTGGGCAGCGCGGTGAGTGCCACGAACAGGCAAAAGTAGCCCAGCCCGTGGCCGGAACTCTCGTTGCGCCGGTTGATGGCGACCCATAGGTAGGTGAAGGCGAAAAGCAGCGTCAGCGCCGCGGCGCGCACGCTATCGGCATCGGCGCCCGGCCCGAAGGCGGCGTAGCCAGCCACCGCCAGGCTAAGGCCGCCGGCGAAGAAGTTGATCACCTGGATCTCGCGATCCTCGATACGGCCCTGCATCCACAGGCCGTTCAATACCAGCACCGCTCCTACGTACAGCAAACTCAAGCCTTCGTGCATCTGCGGCAGCTCCTCCCGTTGATCAAGCGGAGAGGCCTTGCAAGGCGACTCCAGGCAATGTGCAATAAAGTTAGAAAAGTATTTCCATTTAGCGGCACTAAGATGGGTTTAAAATTGTATACTATTATTTGTTTTATTGGATACTAATAAGTGTGCTTGCTCAGAGGCTAATTCTGAAGCGGCCGCACGCGACGGTCCGTTACATAAGTTTAGATCCTCCTTCGATGCCTTCTCCGGGACAATCAGCGACTAGTGAATCCAGGCGTCAGCTCCCATAGGCTGCCCCTATCAAGGCTAAAGCCAGTCCTGTTCTTGACGGTTCGGTTCCGGAATCCTTCACTGTATGAGATGTACAACGATTAGAAATCCCCCTTAATGCTGTCCGTACAACAATAGAGGCCTGCAGGAAGCCTGAGGCGGTTTTGATGTGTTGGCTCAGATGCCCTGTTGCCTCCATCCAGTCAAGGAGACGACCGTGACCGATCCAAAGCCTGCACGCCCCGAGTGGGGCGCGCGTACGACGCCTCGCCTGCAGGGCAATGAGCACTGGTGGCCCGACCAGCTCACCCTCCACATTCTTCATCAAAAACACCCCGACGCCAGTCCGTTCGGCGCTGACTTTCGCTATGGCGATGCGTTCTCGCAGCTCGACGTTGACGAACTCACCGCCGATGTCGACGCGCTGATGACCGACTCGCAGGATTGGTGGCCCGCGGACTGGGGCCACTACGGGCCGTTCTTTATTCGTATGTCCTGGCACGCCGCCGGGACCTATCGAGCGGTTGACGGCCGTGGTGGCGGCGGCACCGGCGCACAACGCTTCGCGCCGCTGAACAGCTGGCCCGACAACGGCAACCTGGACAAGGCGCGCCGACTCCTCTGGCCGATAAAGAAAAAGTACGGCGAGAAGATCTCCTGGGCCGATCTACTGGTCTTCGCCGGCAACCGTGCGCTCGAGACGATGGGGTTTCGCACCCTTGGCTTCGGGTTCGGGCGCTCCGACATCTGGGCGCCCGAGGATGATATCTACTGGGGTCCTGAGACCGAATGGCTCGCTTCCAAGGACGAGCGTTATACCGGGAGTTGGGAAGACGGCAACCGCTTGCTGGACAACCCGCTTGCCGCAGTGCAGATGGGGCTGATCTACGTCAACCCCGAAGGCCCCAACGGCGTTCCTGACGCGATGAAGTCCGCGCAGGATGTACGGGAAACATTCGCGCGTATGAGCATGAACGACCGCGAGACCGTCGCCTTGACTGTCGGTGGCCACACCTTCGGCAAGATGCACGGCAACGGGCCGGCGGAGGCCGTCGGTGAGGCGCCCGAAGGGGCGAAAATCCATCGGCAGGGGATTGGCTGGGCCAACAAGAACGAGACCGGCCTTGGCGAGTATACGGTGACCTCCGGGCTCGAGGGAGCCTGGACCCCGACGCCGACCAAGTGGGATAACACCTACCTCAACACCATCTTTGCCCACCAGTGGGAGGTCAAGAAGTCGCCGGCTGGCGCCAACCAGTGGGAGCCGGTTGATGTGAAGGACGGGTACTGGGTGCCCGACGCTCACGTCGAAGGCAAGAAGAACCCACCGGTGATGAATACCGCTGACATGGCCATGATCACCGATCCAGCCTACCTCGAGATTGCCAAGGAGTACCATGAGAACCCGGACGTACTCGCCGATGAGTTCGCCCGTGCGTGGTACAAACTGCTGCATCGCGACATGGGCCCACGCGAGCGCTATCTTGGCCCGCAGGTGCCCGGCGAGGTTTTTGTCTGGCAGGACCCGGTACCCGAGGACGACGGAGCACGGGTTAGCGATGAGCAGATTTTCGAGCTCAAGCAGCAGATTGCGGAATCTGGCCTGACTGCCGAGCAACTGGTGGGAACAGCCTGGGCCTCGGCCTGCACCTATCGCCAGACCGACCACCGCGGCGGTGCGAACGGCGCGCGTATCCGGCTCAAGCCGCAGGTGGGCTGGGACGTCAACGTGCGCTCCGGTGTGCCCGAGGTGATCGGACGGCTCGAGCAGATCAAGGGCGCCTCAGAGACGAACATCTCGCTGGCGGATATGATCGTGCTGGGCGGCAGTGTTGGGGTCGAAGTGGCGGCGAAGGCGGCCGGGCACAACATCACGGTGCCCTTTACGCCAGGGCGCACCGACGCGACTCAGGAGATGACCGAGGAGGACACGCACGCCCACCTCGAGCCGAAGCACGATGCGTTCCGCAACTACATGCAGCCTCAGGTAACGTCCATCCCATCCGAGCACTTGATGGTCGACCGTGCGTTCATGCTTAACCTCAGCGTACCGCAGATGGCGGCATTGCTCGGGGGCATGCGGGTCATCGGCGCCAACGCCGGTGACAACGACGAAGGTGTCCTTACTGATCGTCCGGGGCAGTTAACGAACGACTTCTTCGTCAATCTCGTCGACATGGGGACTGTCTGGGAGCCAGTCGGCGAGAGCGAGGACCGCTTCGAGGGCAAGAACCGTGCGACGGGCGAGAAAAAGTGGTCTGCGACCCGCGTTGACCTCGTCTACGGCTCCAACTCCCAGCTTCGCGCCATTGCCGAGGAGTACGCCGCAAACGGTGGCGAGGAGCGGATGATCGACCGCTTCGTCAAAGGGTGGGTCAAGGTCATGGAGAACGACCGGTTCGACTTGCACCGCTGAGTATTAGGTAGGTCCGCGGTTGGAATGCAGCAGTGATCAGCGATCGAGGTCAGAGCGACTTAAATTTAACCAGCTCTGACCTCGATCGCTTTTTTGTTCAGAACACGTGATCCTTCTTCCTTGTTAAGGCAGGATCACCAAGTGATTCGGCAGTTCGTTGCGCTCGTGGGTGGCAGGTACATGCTCTTTCAGGAGCTTGCCGCAGGCTGCAATGCAGTCCAGGAATCCCTGTTTGGTCTGGCCCTGGCGTACCTGGGTGGTGAAGTCCGCCACGATATCCTCCCACACCGCATTGTCCAAAGCATCGGCAATGCCCTGATCCACCAGGATCTCCACATAGCGCTCCGCCTCCGAGACGAAGATCAGCATGCCGGTGGCGCCTTCGGTATGGTGTAGGTTCTGCTCGAGGAATTGCCGCCGCGCCAGATTGGAGGCCCGCCAGTAACGCACTTGCCGGGGAATCAGTCGGGTGTTGATGCTGGGCAGCCGGAATAGCAGGCTAAGCACGATGAACGTACCCCATTGCACCAGTAACAACATGTCCGCACCCAACCAGCCGCCGAAGTAATTGCCAACGCCCGGCACCATCAACGCCAGGATTCCGGCCCAAAGGAGGGGAATATAGGCATAGTTGTCGGATTGGGCTGTCAGCACGGTGACCAGTTCGGCGTCGGTCTCCCGTTCCACGTTGTTGATGGCCTCGGTAACGGCTTCCTGATCGTTTTTGCTTAGTAATGTCATGATTCTGTGATTCTCATCTGCAGGTGAGGTTCAGCACGCTACTGTCTATGGGGGAGTTACCAGCCACCGGAGGCTCCGCCACCGCCGAAGCCCCCACCACCGCCGCCAAAGCCGCCACCGCCGAAGCCGCCGCCACCACGGCCGCCCATGGAGCCGCTCAGCAGGGCCGCGCCTAACAGGGCAGCACCCCCGCGGCCGCCACGGCCACCGCGACTGCCCACGAAAAACACCACCGACATCATGATGATAAAGAGCAGCGCCACCACGCCGGCTTTGGGCTTTTCCTGGGCGGCATGGGACTGCTGACTTTGGGGAGCGCCCAATGGCTCGCCGCCGAGAACCTGAATCATGGCGGCGGCGCCGTTGACGATACCGCTCGGGAAATCCCCCTGGCGGAAAGCCGGGGTGATCACACGGTTGATGATCACGGAAGCGTCCGCGTCGGTGAGCCTGCCTTCTAGGCCATAGCCCACCTCGATGCGCACCTTGCGTTCCTCTTCGGCCACGATCAGCAGGGCGCCGTTATCCTCGCTCTCCTGACCGATACCCCAGTGCCTGCCCAATTGGTAGCCAAATTCCTCAATCGGGAAACCCTGAAGGTCGGGCAAGGTAACCACGACCACCTGTTCGGTACTGGCCTGCTCGTGGGCCTGAAGCATCTCGCTCAGGCGCGTTTCCACGTCTGGGGAAAGCATCTCGGCCCGGTCGACCACCCGGCCAGTCAGTTCGGGAAATTCCGGCGTTGACTGGGCCCAGAGGGTGGCCGGCAGCCATAGCAGCAATGCCAGCAACAGACTTGTGCGGGGTAGTGCAACCATCAGAATTCCACCGCGGGTGCGTCTTCCGCATTTTCCGTAGTGGCTTCGAAGTTGGCGCGGGGCTCCAGATCGCTATACAGGATGCTGTGCCAGATTCTCCCCGGGAAGGTGCGCAGCTCGGTGTTGTAGCGCTCAACCGCCTGGATGAAATCCCGGCGCGCGACGGCAATACGATTCTCAGTGCCTTCGAGCTGTGCCTGCAGGGCCAGGAAGTTCTGGTTCGATTTCAGGTCCGGGTAACGTTCGGACACCGCCATCAGGCGGCTCAGGGCGCTACTCAGCTCACCCTGGGCCTGCTGGAACTGCTGCAACTTCTCGGGATTGTTAAGGATGCTCTCGTCCACCTGAATCGATGTGGCTTTGGAGCGCGCCTCGGTCACCGCCGTTAGGGTTTCCTGCTCCTGGGCGGCGAAACCCTTGACGGTTTCTACCAGATTGGGAATCAGGTCAGCGCGGCGCTGGTACTGGTTTTCCACCTGGGCCCAGGCGGAAGTGACTTTCTCATCGTAAGTGGGGATATTGTTGATCCCACAGCCACTGAGTAGCAAAACCAGCATCATCAGTGACGTCAATTGCCAGAAACTTCGCTGCTGAAACGGTTTTTGGAGAATTCCCATAGTGCTCTGCCCTGAAGGTGGTTGCTGAAGAAGGGAAAATACCCGCCGCAGGCGGGGGCCCAGAAACTACCCTTTAGATGGGGCCAAGGCTTTTATTTTCAAGGTAGTCAGCAATTTGCGAGGCCGTTGCCAGAACATAGACGCTACGGTAATAGGCAATGAGCGGGGTCAGAGCGATTTGGCCAGTGAGCGGGGTCAGAGCGATTTAAAGTTGATCAGCTTTGACCTCGCGCAGCCGCCCCGTTTACGCCTTAAAAGCGTAATCGAAAAACCGGGGCGGCCTTTATTTCACGCTCACATGCTGCGGTGGTTGGCGACGGCTTCCTCGAGCTTTGGTTTCATCTCCCGAATTTGCTCATCCAGTTGACGAGGATTTTGCTGATTGGCATCGAGCATGCTCTGACTGTTGTCGTCGGCGCGGACCACCGTGAGCTGTTCGGCCTCGAGGCCTTCCAATAGCGCTTGGGCCACACTTTCCGGGGTGTCGTAGGCAAAGCCTGCTTTATCGCCCAAGCCGGCGGTCTCCATCATCGGTGTGTCGGTGGCGCCCGGATAGACCGTCATCACATGGATACCTTGATCGACCAGTTCTCGGCGCATTGCTTCGCCAAAATGCGCGATCCCGGCTTTCGTGGCGCCGTAGGTCGCATAGAACGGCATGCCGAGCAGACCGAAGATCGAAGAGATGTTGACGATGGCGGCGCCCGAACTTTGCCGTAACGCAGGAAGAGCGGCTCGTGTGAGCAGAATCGGAGCCATGAGATTTATCTGCAGCTGTTGCTCCACGTCGGCTTCGGAGAGGCTTTCGAGCCAACCGGCGGAGACCACGCCGGCGTTATTCACGAGGATGTCGAGACCGCCATAGGTCTGTTCCGTTTTCTCGATAACCGATTGACGCCAGCCCGCATCCGTAACGTCGCCCGCCACTACGATGGCTTCGCCGCCGGCGCGTTCGACGCCCGCCCGGGTTTCATCCGGTGCTTCTTGGTTACGTCCGGCGAGAACGAGCTTGCCTCCCTTCTGAGCGAAAGCCAAGGCGATCTCGCGGCCGATGCCTCGGCTGGCGCCTGTCAACAATATGATTTTGTCGGATAGCTCCATGGGATATCTCCAGCGTCAAAGTAAGCGTATGCGCAGGTTTAGCGCAGTTTTGGCGAAGCGATTAATCGCAAACTACACGCTCTAAGAAACAGCCTACGTATGATGGCGCTAGCGATCAATGAGGCTTCGGGCTGTAGGTCAGAAGGGAACGTAACGGTGGAAGGGCGCTGCATGAAATTTAGGCTGGGGTTCTCAGTCGATATAGCGAAAATATCGACAGGCTTTGGTGAAAGTTCCTTAAAGTTCCCTTACCGGCGAGGGTTTGAATTTCAATGCAAGAACGTTTTTTGTAGGCTGACGTTGTGAAAGGAGGTTAAGGAGGTTAAGGAGGTTAAGGAGGTTCATGCGTTTGGCCTCGACGTTCCCGGTATAGTTGCAGTTAAGTTCCTAAGAAAGGCCCTTTATTCATGGATAAATTGCCGCCGAAGCTGATCGATCTTCTGGCCAAGACTGAGCGAGTGGCCAAGCAGCACATGGCCCCTCTTGCGGAACAGGTTGATCGTGACTGTGCTTGGCCCGAGCATTCGATGAAGGCCCTTGCCGAAGAGGGCCTTCTTGGTTTGCTGGTGCCGGAAGAGTTTGGTGGTCATGGGCAAGGCCTGCTTGGTCTTAGTTTGCTGACCGAACTCATGGGGCGTGTGTGTCCCTCCTCAGCTCTGTGCTTTGGTATGCACTGCGTCGGCACGGCGGTCATTGCCGCCAAGGCCACCAAGTACCAACAAGATCACTATCTACGTCCGATTGCGAGAGGCGAGCACATTACGACCCTTGCGTTGGCGGAGGGCGGTACCGGGGCGCACTTCTACCTCCCTGAAACGAGATTCTTGGCCAGCGAAAACGACTTCGTTCTCAATGGTACTAAGCAGTTTATCACCAGCGGCGGATACGCCGATTCCTATGTCGTGTCTACTGCTCCCGCTGAGGAACAGGCTGAGACTGGTGATTTCAGTTGCCTTATCGTCGATCACGATACCCGTGGCATGCAGTGGCTCGAACCCTGGACGGGCTTTGGCATGCGAGGCAATTCATCCAGGGGGCTACGCTTCACGAATGCGCATGTTCCGCAAGTCAACTTGTTGGGGGAGGCGGGCGATCAGGTCTGGTATGTTTTCGAAGTGGTGGCGCCCTATTTCTTAATGGCGATGGCGGGCACTTACCTGGGCGTTGCACGGTCTGCTGTAGACGCCGCTTCGGAGCACTTGCGTACCCGTCGGCACAGCCATTCGGGCGAGTTGCTGGCCGAAGTGGAATCTCTGCAGACCCGCTTTGCCGAAATGTGGGTTGCGGTTGAGAAGACACGCAGCCTCATTCATGAAGCAGCATATCGCGGCGATCTTGGCCGTCCCGATGCACTGCCTTTCATTCTCGCCTGCAAGGCCGACGCGGGCGAAACTGCCGTTCGGCTCACCAACGATGCAATGACAATCTGTGGCGGGCACGCCTATCGAGAGAATAGCCGTGTAGCGCAAATGCTCCGGGATGCCCGGGCTAGTCATGTGATGGCGCCCACTACCGATATACTCCGTACATGGACAGGGCGTGCACTGTTGGGATTGCCGCTGCTGTGAATCGTCCCGAGGGTTCCCAACAGATTCTTATTATCGCCGGTGATTCGAAGGAGATGGGGGCGCTAGAGTCTGTTTCTCGTGAGGTCAGTGCCTTGGGATTTAAGGTTTTCATGGCTACGGAGCTGAATGCGGTCGAGCGGATGAAGCAAGCCGAGGTCTCGGGAACCGGCATTGCGGTGGTGGTCTTCGGGGCCGGGATCCTGAACATGATACCACTGGCGAGAAAGCTCCGCGCCGATTGGTCGCTGGTCCATTTCATCTTTGCACCGAGTGCGTTGGCACTTGAGCACCTGAAGCTCGGGTTGAGCCGTGCCCCCCTGATCGGTAGCAATTGGTCGGTCGTTGAGTCTGGCAGGGATTCGCTCCCCGACCGGATCGCCGAGGCTGCGAGTATGAACCGGCGTCGGGCCCAGCTGCGGACCACGCTTGATCGTGCGAATATCCAAATTGGTACGTTCAAGCCGGCTGATAGCCATGATTATCGTCGGCTGGTGATTTCCGACCACTATCTGAAAAATCTGCTTGCCCAGGCTCGCGACGCCATTGTGTCACTGGACTCCACAGCCAGAGTTCTCTACTGGAGTGGCGGCGCCGAGCGACTCTTTGGTCTACGCGCTGAAAAGACCGTTGGCCACCCGGTGCATCGTTTGTCGTTCTGGAGCGACACTCTGGCCGATTGTCTGGATCAGGTGCGAGCCCGTAACGAGGTTGCGACCGCGGAGTTGAGTGTCTCAACTTTGGCTGGCGTCGCGCAGGTGGAAACCATTATTTCTGGCGTCCGTGACGACGCCGGTGCCCTGATCGGTTTTTCGCTCTTCATGCGCGATGTTACCGAGCGCAAGCTAGCCCTTGAAGCGGAACGCGAAGCACGACTGAAGGTTGAGTCGGTTGTAGCCGATATGGAATACCAGCGACGACTTTTCGATTCCATGCTCTCCTCGGCAGCTGACCAGGCTTATGTGCTCGATCTCGAGGGGCGCTTTCTGTATGCCAACCGGGCCTTGACGGAGCAGCTTGAGCTGGAGTTGGATTGGGTTTTGGGTAGAAAAACTACCGACCTTGGCTTTCCCGCCGACACGGCTGGCCAGATCAAGGGACACATACAGGAGGTTGTTGCCACTCGTCAGACGGTTCGTGCTGAGGTGCCGTTTACAGCTGCTTCCGGCAGGCGGTGGGTTTTCGAGTATATTCTGGTCCCGGTCGTCGACAATCACGGCCGGATAGAAGCTGTTGCAGGTACGAGCCGGGATATTACCGAACACAAGAAAGCAAGTGACCGGGTCTGGAAAGAAGCCAACTACGATAGCCTGACCTTGCTGTCGAACCGGCGATTATTCCGCGACCGTCTGGAGCTTGAGATAAAGCATGCCCAGCGCAAAGGTGCGTCCTTGGCGCTCTTCTTCGTCGATCTCGATCGCTTCAAAGAAGTGAACGACCTGTACGGACATGGGGCGGGCGACGACTTGCTTCGGCAGGCAGCGGCCCGCATTCATTCCTGTGTCCGTGAATCCGACACGGTGGCACGCCTAGGCGGGGATGAATTTACTGTGATCCTGACCGAGCTGGACAATGATGCCCATGTTGAGAGCACGGCCCAGAAAATACTCGACGAACTGGCCCGTCCGTTTCGGATTCACGAAAATGTCTGTTACGTATCGGGTAGCATCGGCGTTACGCTTTACCCGAAGGATGCGGTTGAGCCGGGCGATCTGATCAGAAACGCCGACCAGGCCATGTATATCGCCAAGAACAACGGTCGGAGTCAATTTAGCTTTTTTACCCGGTCATTCCAGGACGCGGCGCTGAACCGGCTGCGGCTGATGACGGATCTCCGCTATGCGCTTTCGGAAAACCAGCTCAGAGTATATTTTCAGCCAATTGTCAGCCTGGCCGATAGCACGATCGTCAAAGCCGAAGCACTCGTGCGCTGGGAGCATCCCACGCAGGGTCTGCTGCTCTCGAACGAGTTTATCACTCTTGCCGAGGAAAGCGGCCAGATCAAGCGCCTCGGTAACTGGGTGTTCACACAGGCCGCGCACTGGTCTAAGAGGTGGGGCCAGCAGCTGGGGCGGACCTTCCAGATCAGTATTAACAAATCGCCGGTTCAGTTCGAGGGGCGTGGTCATCGGATGAACTGGGTCGCCTACCTCAAAGAAAAAGGATTGGCCGGAGACAGTATCTCGGTGGAGATTACCGAGGGTGTCATCCTGAATGCCACAACCACTACCTCGGACAAGCTCCTGGAACTCCAGGCGGCAGGTATGGCGTTGGCTATCGACGATTTTGGTACGGGCTATTCCTCCATGGCTTATCTCAAAAAGTTCGATGTCGACTACCTCAAGATCGACCAGTCCTTCGTCCAGGATATGGCCAGCAACGCCAGCAGCCGTACGATCGCGGAAAGCATCATCGTGATGGGGCATAAACTCGGCCTCAAGGTCATCGCTGAAGGTGTCGAAACCGAAGATCAGCGCAAGTGGTTGCGATCGGTTGGTTGCGACTATGCCCAAGGTTTTCTCTTCTCTAAGGCGTTGCAGCCCGACGAGTTTGAATCGCGCCTGAACGATCAGCAGAGCGGTATCGTTTATTAGCCACCTCCCTCCAATTCAGAGAATCGTGCAATAACCGCGGAGGATTCTGTTACAAGAAATAAGCGCTCCTGTTAGATACTGAGAGCTGCCGTACGCGCGGTTGAAAGTGTGTGCGAGCACGGCCCATCACGGATGGGTGCCCCAGTTAAAAAGACTTAAACACAGGAGAAATGAACATGACTATGCCAAAAGCTGCTTTTTCAATCGCCTTCGTTATTTCTCAGTTTGCGCTGTTTTTACCTGCGCAGGCCGATACGCTCGGTATTCTGTCGCTTGACGACGAGCAGCCACAGACTGATGACACGAAGTTCAATAGAAATCAGTGAGGCCACGACACTGCCGGAAAACAATTGACGAGCCGCAATACCCATTCACCGAGCAGCAATTCATTGAACCGATAGGGACGGCTTTGCTGAACGGGTTTCGTTGACCACTTCCTTAGCTTGACCACCAGTAGCTCAGGCAGACCCTATAACGCCAAGAAATTTCTGTCCGATCTGCTGGCTTTTCTTTCCTCTCCCATAACCGGAACCAATGACGGCATCCGGAAGCTGGCGATGTCCGAGCCGGCGTCTTCGACATCTCGGCTCCCGATGGCTTCTGACAGGCTGTAGCCATGATCGTTGGTTGGTTTCTAAAGGATCCGCCCGACCAGCAGGGGCCTGACAGTTCGTTCAATCCGATGCAGCACCCCCAGCCTGGAAATCGGAGTAGGGGCACCGGCCACTCGCCAAGCGCATTAAATATTACTTAACCGAAGTTTCCTCGCGTGGAGAAGCTATCATTAAAGTTCTCGGGGCCGATGCTTTAGCAGGAGAGAACTTAACGAGTTGTTCAACTTGCATTATTCGCATGTGAACAAACGTCCAGATGAAGCAAAGGCAAAATCCGATCCCGAGCCGCTATCACAGCCTAGGAAAGCCTAGGAAGGGACACCACAATGAGCGAAAACCTCGGCCAAACCCAGGATACCCACTCGCGCGGCCGCAATGCCTGGCACCCGCGAAACATCGATTTTAAAGGCTGGCGCGATATCGCGTTACGGGTAAAGACGGAAGTAGTGAAGGATAATATCGGGCTGATCGCCGCAGGCGTCGCCTTTTATTTTCTCCTGGCGATTTTTCCCATGCTCGCGGCCTTCCTATCCATTTACGGTCTGGTCTTCGATCCGGCTGAAGCCCGGGAACAAGTGACGGCGCTGTCTGGAGTGCTGCCGGGCGACGCGCGCAGTCTACTTACCCAGCAGACCGAGCAACTTGCTAGCGGCTCTAAATCTGCGTTGGGATTCGGCGCCTTAATCGGGATCCTTGTCGCGCTCTGGAGCGCGCGCAAAGGCACCACTGCCATGACGATTGCGCTGAATATCGCGTACAAAGAAGAAGACAACCGTAGTTTTCTCCGTCAAATAGTGCTGACGTTCTCCCTGACCCTGGGGTTGATCATCTTCTTTATTCTTTCCCTGGCCATTGTGGCGGCGGCCCCGGTTATGCTTCAGCTGCTTGGCCTTGGCGCCATCGCCGAAATAGCATTGGATATCCTTCGTTGGCCCATCCTGGGGTTGATTGCCGTGCTGGCCTTGTCGATCATGTACCGTTTTGGTCCGGACCGCCACGCCGCCAAGTGGCGCTGGCTCACGCCCGGTGCTGTGCTGGCGGTCATTGTTTGGCTCATCACCTCCGGCCTGTTCTCCTGGTACGTCTCCAGTTTCGGCAACTACAACGAGACGTATGGTTCGGTCGGCGCCGTGGTCATATTGCTGTTCTGGTTCTACCTTACGGCATACATCTTTCTCCTCGGCGCCGAGTTGAATGCTGAAATGGAGCATCAAACACGCCGGGATACGACCGTGGGCGAGGACCAGCGCATGGGTGAGCGCGATGCGTTCGTCGCTGACGATTTGGGGAAAAAGCCCTGATTGTAGTGACATAGTTAAATGGGCCACTACCCCCGGTCGAAGTCATCGAGCTTCGACCGGGGTGCAAGCAAGCGCATGCGCACCATTACGGGCTAGTTAGAGGCCAACTCGACGTTGACGTGAACAAACGAACAAATCGGCCGGTGGTCAGGGACGCACGAGCGCGGTCTTACCTTCGGATGCGTTATCGACCCTTTCTATATCGCCCGGCTTCCAGGTTAGGTTAATGGCGGGCTCTGTCGGCGCGTAGAGGCGAAGGATGGCGAAGTAACCTCGGCCCGGAACGGTGGCCAGCCAGTTGGAGTCTTTGCCTTCGGGAGCCTCTGGTGCGAGGTAGAGGTCGGTCGAACCGTCGGCATTTTGCTCGGGATTGTTGAGTTTGCCGAGGGACGGGAACGGTTGGCCGTTGTCGAGGCCTGAGGCGTTCTCCGCTTCGTACAACGTAACCGACCAGAACAGGCCGGCAGGAATGTCTTTTGGCAGGTTCAGCGTGTAACTGTTCTCACCGTTCAACCAATCTCCGTCGGCATCTTTGAACGCGATCATGTAGAACGCGCCTTTGCCAGGCGTCATGGAGACCATGCCTGGACTGATGGAATAGTAGTCCGTAAAGAACCATGCCCGGCCATCTAGGTTGCGGAAACCACGCTCCCTGTCGGTGAAAGTCAGGTCAACGAAGGAATCGGGATAACGCGAGTCGAGGTTGTTGATCGGATTCAGCCACTGCCTGTCTTCGTAGACCCGGAAATCCACGCCGGCCAGTTCCGGCTGCATGCCAAGAACGCGGGTGGTTTTGTATGCCGTTTTAGCCGCGTTACTGAGAATCTCCTTGCTGCGGGCACCGGGGGAGAACGGCTGTCCTTCGACGATGCCCAGACCAGCCAGCATGCCCAGCCAATCGGTTCCGGCCAGGTTGTCACCTTCTGAATCCACAAGCCATTTAAGTTGCTCGAATGCCTCAATATCGGTGCGAGGCAGCATGTTGTGCGGTTCACCCGAAGCATCATGAAACTGCATGGGCTTCGCATTGTTCTTTTCGCCCAACGGATAAAACACCGATTGCTTGAGCACATCCACGGCAGGCGTGATGTTGTCGAGCGACTGGTAGAACGAGCGCAGGAAGACGAAGACGTTGTTGGTGCCGGAGCGATAGACATAGTACCCCTCGGGTACTTCGCCTTCGTAGTCGGGAGGTAAGATTAGAAATTTGCCGCCCTTGCCTTCGTCGGGCCCCGGCAGACCAAGGTCACCGTAAAATTTACCACCATCAACAGGGATTGGCCGCTGCCAGAAATCGAGCAAAATGCCCTGGAGTTTGGGCGGAGCTTCGAAGACCAGCGGGCCGGTATCGGACAGATCGGTAAACACCATGCCGTAAATGAGATCGGAGTTGGGTGTAGTGATGCGGGTTTTCGCATCCAATCGCTTTTCCCAGATGGCCATGACGTTGTAGCCGCTGCCGAACGCCTCGGCAAACCCATCACGCATGCCCATGGTGTTAAGTAGCGGCATGGCCCAGATATAGGATTGCGTGGCTCGCTGGAAGAGCAATTCATCCTTCAGAGCCTCGGCTGTTTCCGAGGTGGGACGGTTGTGTTCCATCGGTAGGTTGGCAAGTTTATCGAATCGATCGGTTTGTGCGACTGCCGAGCAGGTTAAAAAAAGCGCGAGAGTCGTCGTGAGACGTATCTTGTTCACAGTGAACCTTCCTTAGTTGAATTGGGCTGTGTCGGCTAACGTCTGAAATCGGGCAGCTTTAATGATTTATCGAAAGAGGGTGCCTGGGCCTGTCAGGCAACGAGCTTTTGCGCGTGAGAAAAACATCGCCGTCAAAGGGAGACAGCGGGTGTGGCAATTGTGACCTGTCTGGCCAGTGTTGTGCAGAGATGGGGCCGGAGAATGTGCACAGTCTCAGAGCCGTTCGGATGAACGCCTTCATGGTACGGTCTCCCTTACTTGTGGACGATAGAAACGTTTCGCCAGTGGGCATTCACGTTACTTCGAGGTCTCAAAGTTCGAAGACCGCCACGCGTGCGTGACTAGCTCGCAAAGTGATTAAACTTTCGAAAGAAAGAATTAGTTGGTTCCCGGTGGCGTGTCAAGGGAAGGTTTCGTGACAATTTCGTTGGCGCATGGCGCTGCGCAACGCTCCCTGGAGAAGGGGGCTGCCCGTTCGCTCGGGGTTATTTTGTAGCCTCTAGCTACCCGGTTTCTATCCACTGCAGGGCGGAATGCGAATCGCGCTCCGAAACGGACTCTGATCACTGATCCGTCCATTCGGGTCTACGCTTGTCCAGAAACGCGCCTATACCCTCTTTCGCATCGTTGGACTGAAGGTTTTCGGCCATCACCTGGCTGGTGTAGGTGTAGGCATCGGCCAACCCCATCTCCAGTTGCCGGTAAAAGGCCTGTTTGCCGATTTTAAGCGTGTGGGACGATTTGCCGGCGATCGTCTCTGCCAGCGTTGCCACTGTGCTTTCCAGCTCTTCCTCGGCCACGACGCGATTAATCAGCCCCATTTTTTCGGCCTGTGCCGCCCCAATCATTTCGCCGGTTAGCAGCATTTCCATGGCATGTTTGCGGGATACATTTCGGGACAGTGCCACCATCGGCGTCGAGCAGAACAGACCGATGTTGACGCCAGGTGTCGCAAATCGCGCGGTCCCCGAGGCCACCGCCAAATCACAACTTGCCACCAATTGACAGCCTGCGGCCGTAGCGACCCCGGCAACCTGGGCAATGACCGGCTGGGGGAGGTTTACGATCTGTTGCATGACCCGGCTGCATAGGTTAAACAGTCGCGCTTGTGCATCGTACTGGTCACCCTGCTCACGAATTTCTTTCAGGTCATGACCGGCACAAAAAACCGCGCCCTTGGCTCGCAACACCAGCACGCGGGACCCGTGGTCTGCGGCTACTTTGTCGAGCTCCGCGGACAACGCCTGCATCATCGCCATAGAGAGGCTATTGCGGCGTTCAGGCTGGTTCAGTGTGAGGGTTGTAACGCCGTTGGCTTGGGTGTCGCTTAGAATCAGGTTCGAACGGGTCATGACACACCTCGTTTGTCTGTCGGTACTCCAGTATCAGCCACTGTAATCGCGGTGTCTAAGGTCAAATGGTACCGTTCCGGTTCCGATTTTCGGGGGTTCTACGATTGCCGATTGGAGCAGTGTGGGCTCTCGGAAGTTATATCTCCGGCGCCGGTCCGACTCCGGAAAAGGATTATCGCACCCGCCGATCTGCTAAATTCAAAGATAGCCCCCAGCCCTGATGCTGGGCTGTGAACGACGTTAAGGGAGAAACCGATGGCTAAAGGTAAGGACGAGTGGCTGTTTGCCATCAACTTCGTTAAGCATCCCACCATGCTGGGGTCGGTGATCCCAAGCTCCCGGTGGCTCATCCGCAGCCTGCTGGCGCCGGTGGACTGGGAGCGTGCTCGCTACTTCGTGGAGTATGGTCCGGGTGTGGGCACCATCACCCGCCACATTCTGAAGCGGATGCATCCGGAGGCCAAATTGCTGGTGCTGGAGATTAACGACGACTTCGTGCGCCACCTCAATTCCGCCATCGATGACCCGCGGTTGGTGGTTCGCCGCGATTCCGCTGCCAGTCTGGGAACGGTGCTCGACGAATTGGATTGGCCGCATATCGACTACGCGGTCTCCGGCATTCCCTTCTCGATTATGTCATCGGAGGATGTGGAAGCCGTGCTTAAGGAGACCCGGGCGCGGCTGCCACCGCAGGGCGAGTTTCTTGTTTACCAGTTCTCCCGGCACTCTGCCCAATATCTGCATCGCAGCTTTGATGATGTGAGTCGCGAGTTCGTATTGCGGAATGTACCGCCTGTCAGTTGTTACCGAGCCCGCAGTAACGGTGGGATAGGCCCTTCCGAAGCCCCTGCGCCGATGTGAACGGTAAGTTCCACGACAGCTGCGGAATTTTCAGAAACCGGTGCAGTGACCCCAAACCCTGCCAGGCATTACGAACGGGCTCGTACCGGTTTCTTTCCAACTATCTGTATCGCTAGCTGACCACAAAGAGTTGGGGGCACAGTGCATGATTAGTATGCTACCGTTCATCTAATTCAGATGAGAGCCCCCTATGTCCCAAGCCCCGTCTCGTCCCAACATCATTGTCATGACCCTGTGCGGGATGTTCACCAGTATGGTCGTGATCGCGTTTGCGCGGTTGGCTTTCGGGCTAATCCTGCCACCCATGCGGGCCGATCTCGGCTTGGATTATCAGCAGGCCGGATTGCTGGGGACAGTTACCGCGCTTGGCTATCTCTGTTTCGTGCTGGTGGGGGGCATCGCGGCTGCTCGCTGGGGTGCGCGTTTCACGATCGTGTTTGGGCTGGTATCGGTGGCCGCAGGGTTTGCCGGGCTGAGCATAGCGTCCACCTATCCGGTCCTGCTGATGTTAATGACACTGTTAGGTTTCGGTACCGCCTTCAGTTTTGCCCCCATGGTTGCTTTACTGGCCACCTGGTATCCGGAGCGGCGCGGGCTGGTTATCGGCTGCATGACCAGTGGCGTCGGGTTGGGGACATTGCTCGTGGGTTTGCTGGTGCCGCTGCTATACGGGTGGTTCGGGGACAGTGGCTGGCGGATGAGCTGGGGGAGCTTTGCGGTGGCGGCCATGACGGTCGCAGTGCTGGTGATCCTGTTCGTGCGGGATCCGGCGCGGCCTGTCCTTGGGGATGGCGAGAAGCCGCCGTCGGCCGATAAATGGCAAATTTACCGGAACCCCCGGGTGCTGACCGTAGCGGTGGTTTACGGGATCATCGGTATGACCTACATCGTGCAGACGATATTCATGGTCAGCTTCATGGTGGAGTCCGGTCATGCCGAGAGTACCGCGGGTCGTTACGTTGCGCTCATGGGCGTGCTGTCGCTGGCGGCGGGGCCTTTGTGGGGCTGGCTTTCAGACCGCTGGGGGCGCGGCAATGCATTGACGGCTTCCATGACACTGGTAACCCTGGCCATGGCATTGCCGCTGGCAAGCCAGACCTTGCTGACCTTTTTTCTGCACTTCCTGCTGATGGGTTTTTCGGTCAACGGTATGTTTGCCCTGATCCAAGCCAGCGCCACGGATCAGGTGGCCCCCCGATACATCCCCATCGCGTTCAGTTTCGTCACGGTATTCTTCGCGGCAGGCCAGTTGGTCGGGCCTGCGCTGGCTGGGGGGTTGATCGACCTGACCGGCAATTTCCGGTTCGCTTTCGGCCTGACCTTCGCCGTATTGGCGGTGGGGGTCTATCTCACATTGCGGATCCGGCGCTTTCCTGTTTAGAGGTGTGAAGACAGGAAGGTATAGAGGCACAAAGAGACCGGGACAGCGATATCGTTAGCTGCTCGACAGGCTTCAAGATAAAGCCGTCCCGATTTCTAGCTCCGGTTCTAGCTAGATAGTCTTGGCTCAGTCAGTCTCACTCCACGAAGTACGCCTGGCTGGCAATCATCGGCGACAATTCCAGGTTCCAGTGCTTCAGTCCACTTTCGCTGTAGACGTAATGGCCACTCAGTGATTGAAGCTGGGGAATGCTCTGGGGCTCTACGCCATTGAGAATGATGGACGCCAGCCGAGCGGCCGTCAGGCCTTCCTGGCGGGCGGAAATGGTGAATCCGCCAATGGACTGCTCTTGTCCAATAAAGATGTCCCAGAACGAGAACAGCGGAAGTTGTGCCCGGTAAAAGGCTTCCTTTAGTAGTTCCTGAGGCACAGCGTACTGATCTTCCCCGTCCCTGATCGTGTGGTGGGTGCCGAGAATGACCGCATCGTAGCTCTCATGGGCGTCCACCACCGTTTGCAGCCAGGTGTCCCGGTCATTGGTCAGCACGATGTCCAGCTTGGAGCCATAGAGGGTGGCTTGGCGTTTATCGCCAAAGTACTCGTTAACTGCATTACGCATGGTGGGTGAGTCGTCCATCAACACCAGAAACCGTTCTCGCTGTGCCAGTATCTTGCGCAAATGACGAACACTATCCTTGAAAAAAGGGCGCTCAAGGATGCCGGTAACCAGCGGGTGCTTCAGGGTAGGGTGCTGAGCCGGTCCCCCATTGACCCCGAGGAATACCACGGGAATAGTCTGCTCAACCAGGTGCTCTGCCATTAGCGAGAAGGCGTTGTCGTCACCCAGAATGACGACATCCGGTTTCAGATTGGCGATGGCCTGTTCGATTTCCGCGACCTTCTGCGGCCATTCGCCTTTGGCCAGACGTTTGGTATCCAGTTCGAACACGTGAATATCGTGCTCTCGACCGAGTACTGATTCAACGGCGGCAATGTAATCCGCATCCCATTTGTATTCTTTGTGATAACTCTCGATGATCGCGACGGTTTTGCCAAAACATAGGGGGCTAGCCAGCAAGAGGGCTAGAAAGAACACACGCATAGCGCTTCCTTTTATTGTTGTCCGAGCCGGGATAAAAGAAGGGATCCAACGACAATTTTTCAGGCTGTTGTTATGGTTATGTGTTGGTGACAACAGGATTCGTGCCAGCTTTTTAACTGACTGATATGTCGATGTATTAAGGGTTGGGGCTGGCTGATGGGGGGAGCAGTCGTCGCCCAAGTGTCCCGTTTACAGGACAGGTGGCGCCGAATCCGGTGAATTCCGTGCGGAATTCCGGACAATCGATCTCCTACTGCTAGCGTTAAAGCGGTTTAACCGGTCAAGGCTTCAAGCGTTCCTGTAACGGCCCGACGACGGCATCCAGAAATTGCCGCACGCGCGGCGATAGCAGCCGGCTGTGCGGAAACACAAACTGCACTGGCAGTGCGGGGGCGTTGTATGCCGTTAACACCGGCACCAGTGTGCCGCGCTCGAAATCTTCCTGGGCCTGATAGCCCAAAACCCTGCAAATACCGAGTCCGTCCCGGGCGGCGGCGAGTCCGGTATCGATCTGATTGGCGCTGACGACAGGATGCACGCGCTGCTCCCAAAGTTCCCCTTCTACCTGAAACGGCCACACCTCTCCCGACGGCGCGAAGCATACCGTCGGCCAGTCCGACAGTTGTTCGGGGTGGCTGGGTCCTCCCCGTTGTTCGATGAGCGCCGGGCTCGCGCAGAGGACATAGGGCGTGCTGCCGACTGACCGTGCAATCAGCGAGGAGTCGGCCAGGTGGCCAATCCGCAGGGCCAGATCAAAGCCTTCCTCAATCACATCCACGACTCGATCGAGCAGGGTCAATTCCGCACTCATGGCGGGATTCTGCTTTAGCCACTGGTTCAGCAAAGGCGCTAGATGCAAACGGCCAAACATCACCGGGGCGGTAATGGAAAGCTTGCCCGCCGGGTCGGCGCGCCGGCTATCGAGCTGGAACTCGACCGCTTCGATGTCCGCCAGAATGCGCCGGCAGTGTCGCAGGTACTCGCGGCCTTCATCGGTGAGGGCGATGCGGCGAGTGCTGCGGTTGAGTAGACGCACGCCAAGATGCTGTTCCAGGCCGGCGAGCGTTCGCACGATGGCGGCCGGGGAGCGATCCAGCTTGCCGGCGGCAGCGGTCAGGCTGCCTTCGTCCACAATGGTGACAAAGGTACTCATGGCTTTGAGTTTGTCCATCGGCAGGCACCTTTGCAGCCGGTGATATGGGATTTGTGCAAAAACCTGAATAAACCTAGCAGCTCGGCGGCATTTATTGAATCCATTCGGAGGGGTCTACTGGCGCTGTCCACTACAGCGCCGTCCATTTGGAGTCAGTTATGAAACAACCTCAGCGCATTCGTCAGTACGATCACGTCGGTATTCGGGTCAGCGACCGCCAGCAAGCGGTGGATTTTTATGAGCAGATTGGGTTTCGGGAGGTGCGTCGTTTCGACAAATACGAAGCGAATGAGATGGAAACGCCAGACGGTGTGCGGATTAACCTGATCTTTAACGCCACGCGTTTACACCATGGCCGGAATGTATTGCTGGACGAGCCGGTCAAGCTACCCGGTGTGACTCACCCCGCCTTTGTCGTCGATGATCTCTACGCCTTGAAAGACTGGCTTGACCAGGCGGGTATTGCCATTACCGAGGGCATCCATCGCCTCGGCCCACGCCGGATCACCCTGTTTATCCGCGACCCCGACCGGAACGTACTGGAATTTAACCAGCTACTGCCTGAGCCGGCGTCCGGGACCAAACGCTCCAAAGCCCCCAGCAACGAACGCTCAGCCTAACGAACCGTCACCCTAAAGAGACCCTTGCCATGAAACTATACGATCTGGAACTGTCCGGTAACAGCTACAAGGTTCGGCTGTTTACCGCTTTAGCGGGTATCGAACTGGCACTGGAACCGGTGGACGTACCTGGCGGCGCCCACAAGCGATCGCCGCTGATTGATCTCAATCCCTGGGGGCAAGTGCCGGTGCTGACCGATGGTGACGTTGTCCTGCGTGATTCCCAGGCGATTCTGGTGTATCTGGCGCGACAGTATGGCGGCAATCAATGGTGGCCGGACGGTGCGGCCCAGCAGGGCGAGGTCATGCAGTGGCTGTCAACCGCCGCCAACGAGATTCACGCGGGCCCCAACGCCGCCCGTTTGATCGACAAGTTCGGCTACCCGCTGAACAAGGAACGTGCTTTGGACGTCAGCGCGAAAGTCCTGCCGTTGATCGAACAGCACCTGAGCGAGCATCGATGGCTGGCCTTGGGCCGACCGACCATCGCCGATTGCGCGGTGTTCCCATACGTGGCTTTGGGCTGGGAAGGTGGCGTGACGCTTGAGCCATACCCGGCCATTCAGGCCTGGATCGAGCGCATCGAGGCGCTGCCGGGGTACATCGGCATGCCCGGGATTGTCTCTCGAAAAGCTTGATGCCCAACGGAACGCGTGAGACCGCCTGCTGTGGCTTCCGCCACGGCAGGCGAGGGTGTCCAGCCTATGCTTCGATAACGCTTTCCTTGACCCCCGCGAAAACAAGCTTAGGGTTAACAGAGACGACTCCGGTTTTTGATATGAATTCCGGCTCACAGGACAGGCGTTGGCTCACACGGCAGCTAAGCAAAGGAGAACGCGATGGGCAGCAAGATCGAAGTGGAATCCCCCCTTGTCATCCTCCACGGTGACGAGATGGCGCAGGTGGCTTTCGAGGTACTCCTGAAGACCTTTGTCACGTCGAGACTGGATATCGAGCTCAAGGAAATCGATCTCTCTGCCGAGAACCGCGTAGCCACTAATGGTCAAGCGGTGACCGAGGCCATCGAAGCCCTTAAAAAATACGGCGTGGGCATCAAAAATGCGGGGATCACCGTTAACCGGAGCCAGCTCGACGAACTCCTCGAAAAGCACCCTGACGTCGATGGAAACGCGTTGGACCCCCTGGCCACCAAGTCACCCAACGGGGCCATACGAAAGGGCATTGGCGGTAACATCACTCGCGAGGACATCCAGTTCCGCAACATCCGCGTGCGAAGGCCTGACTGGGTCGGCCGCGATATCGAAGTGATGACCATGGACAACGGCGGCATCAAGGACAGTTTTAACGAACTGGCCCGCGCTACAGGGATCATCAAGCTGCTATTTGTGGGCAGCAGTGGCGACCCGGAAGAACTGCATCGCCGGGAGATCAATAAGGGCGATCCTCTGCTGCTGGCCACCAACGACCTCGACGATATCAGGGACTGGGCCCACCGGTTTTTCCAGCGTGCCATCGACGAAGAGCGGGATATCTATCTGGGCCTGAAGGATACGGTGATCCCCGGGTACGACGGCGCCATGCGCTCGGCTATCGAGAGCATCTATGCGAGCGACTACCAGAAAAAGGCGGAAGAGCTCGGTCTCAAGTTCTACTACGAGCTGATTGACGCCCAGGCGGCGCGGATCGTTTCCAATCCGCCTGAACGCGCGCTATGGGGTGTGCCGGACAATACCACCGGCCGTAAGCTCTTCAAGCTGGTCGATGAGCTGAAACGCCATGGCATTCCTGACCGCCATGTCCATGTATCCATCTCCCGCATGAGTGCGGGCGGCGGCGATCAGTACGGCAGCTTCAACGCGCCGGCAAAAGAAGACGGCATTCTTAAGATTGTCGTGGATGGTGAGGAACGGCATGCGCGGCGGGTCAAGAAAGGAGACCCCATGCTCTTGATGTCCAATGACCGCGAAGCCATTAAAGACTGGGTCAGCCAGGTATTCCGGGATGCATCGCGCAAGGACAAAGAAGTCTACTTCGGCCTGAAGCGGGAATATATGGAGTACGACGAAGTCTTTAGCCACGTCATCACCGAAGTGCGCCGGGAGCTGGCCAAGGAGCATACGCCGCCGCCTTCCTTCATGATCATGCGGCCGTCCCGCCAGTTAAGGAAAATGATCACCGATCCGCCCCGGAACGCGCTCTATCCCTCGCAGAACCTGGACGGTGATATTTTTTCGGACATCTCCGCAGCCCTGGGGGGGAGCTTGGCCACCGCTAGTTCGATCATTGAGAGCAAGGACGGCGCCATGCTCTTCGAGGCGCCCCACGGCACCGCCCATGATCTCTACATCAAGTATCGGGAAAGTGACGGGAAGGAGGCGCATTTCAACCCCTCGGCACTGATATACGCACTGGGCAATGCCCTGGAAACCCTTGGTGAAAGGGACGGTAACCAAGAGCTGGCTGCATACGCTGGAAAACTCAAACAGGCCCTCAAAGACACCGTGGCCGACGGCATAGTCACTGCGGACCTCAAGGGCAAGATTACCAATCCGGATTCGGAGAAAGTGGTGGATCTGTACGGGTTCATTGAGGCGTTGCAGGAGCGGCTTTGACTATGAAGGAAACAGGGAAAATAAACTACGTTGAGTTACCGTCCCGAGACCTCGACGCCACGAAGAGATTCTTCGGTGCTGCATTTGGTTGGTCATTTGTGGACTACGGCCCTGATTATGTGGCCATCGAAAACGCTGGACTGGACGGCGGCTTCTTTAAATCCGAGAAGGTGGCGACAACCGGTAACGGCAGCGTCCTAGTTGTGCTCTATAGTGACGCCCTGGAAGAGACCGCCGAAAACGTAAAGTCGGCAGGCGGTGAGATCGTTAAGGACATCTTTTCTTTTCCGGGTGGCCGGCGATTTCATTTCTCGGATCCTAACGGTAACGAATACGCCGTATGGTCGGCGCCACCCGAATGAGAGCGCCAACCAATGCTGGTTGACGCGGCTTAATTAGCCTATTTTGTGTCAATAAAATTTACATGACGTCTTGCTCCTAAAAGATGTCAAAATAGTAATATTTTGTTTTTACGCGTTTTGTTATGTGGTTGGCGCGATTAGTGCCTGTGGGTCAGCCGTGGACTGGAGCCACCAACGACCTATAAGGAAAAATAAGCTGTGAAAATACTCGTCAACACGCTAGCGTTCTTGCTTTCATTCGGCATTGCCTCTTCGGCTTCCGCATTGGTTATCACCGACGTCAACAATCCCCGTACGTTCCTGAATGAGGGGGAGTCCAAGACGATTATCCACGATCTTACCGATGACGGTGTTCCTACCGATTATTCTGTTATTTCGGCTTTTCTGACACTGAGCTTCTCTGACGGCAACCGGTTCGGCGACTTGGCGTTTGACGTGGCCGGTATTTCGGGCGAAGGGCTGAGCGGCACCTATGAAGTCGACGGAACCCACTGGTTCGGGTTTGATATTCGCGTATTGGGCGTCGGCGAAGCCGGCATCGCAGCCCTGAACGCTTTCGGCCAGCTCGCGGTTACCGTGACAGCGTTAGATACCTTCTCGTGGATGGGGCACAACGACTTCTGGTGGAAAGAGTCTCGCCTGGAAGCCGCTGTGGCGCCCCGTGAAGTGCCGGAGCCTGCTACGCTGGCCCTGCTGGGCTTTGGCCTGCTCGGTTTCAGCCTGCGTTTTGGCCGTCGTCCCATAGCGTAAGGCCTTGCGTTGCTTATCAGTGCCTTTGCATCGGCAAAGGCGCTGAACACTTTAGACTGCTGCATAATAGTCTAGGAGGAAGACGAAGGGGCTTAAAAACTGGACAATAGCGGGTATCTGATCATACGACCTGCTCAATTCTCCAAGCTCGGTGCCCTTGCAATGGAAATTAACGTCAACTTCCTCGATAACCTCAGACTTGAAGCCAAGTTTGACGACTTCTCCGTCATCACCGATCAACCCATCCGCTACAAAGGCGACGGTTCAGCGCCCAGCCCTTTTGACTACTTCCTGGCCTCGTCGGCGCTGTGTGCGGCCTATTTTGTCCGGGTCTACTGCAAGGCGCGCGATATTCCGACTCACAATATCCGTCTATCGCAGAACAACATCGTCGATCCCGAAAACCGCTATAACCAGATCTTTAAAATTAATGTCGAGCTGCCGGAAGACATCTC
Organism: Marinobacter fonticola; assembly: GCF_008122265.1. Lineage (NCBI taxonomy): Bacteria > Pseudomonadati > Pseudomonadota > Gammaproteobacteria > Pseudomonadales > Marinobacteraceae > Marinobacter > Marinobacter fonticola. The sequence continues at coordinate 3,367,250 of NZ_CP043042.1, read as the reverse complement.
AGAGAAGGATCGGCAGGGCATTTTGCGGTCGATCGATCGCTGTACCGTAAAGAAGGTGGTGCAGACCGGGCCGACGTTTGAGATTGAAACCGTCGAGAATCTGGCCGAGGACGCCCAGGCCCTACTGATGACCCTGCCGGAAGGTGGAGTCAGCACCTATATCGAGGGCAAGGACCTTCCGCTGGAGCAAACCATCGCCAATATGACGGGCATCCTGGCGGAACTCGGGATGAAGATCGAGATCTCTTCCTGGCGCAACATCGTACCGCATGTGTGGTCGCTGCATATTCGTGATGCTGCATCGCCCATGTGTTTTACCAATGGCAAGGGGGCCACGAAAGAAGCCGCTCTGTGTTCGGCGCTGGGCGAGTTTATCGAGCGACTGAACTGCAACTTTTTCTACAACGATCAGTTCTTCGGCCTGGATATCGCCCACAGCGACTTTGTTCATTACCCCAACGAGAAGTGGTTTAAGCCCGGGCCGAACGATGCACTGCCGAAAGAGATTCTGGATGAGCACTGCCTGGCCATCTACGATCCGGAAGGCGATCTGCGCGGCTCGAACCTGATCGACACCAACTCGGGCCGGGTGGATCGCGGTATCTGTTCTTTGCCCTTCGTGCGCCAGTCGGACGGCGAGGTGGTGTATTTCCCTTCCAATCTGGTCGAGAATCTGTTCCTGAGCAACGGCATGAGCGCCGGCAATACCCTCCAGGAAGCACAAGTGCAGTGCCTTTCGGAAATCTTCGAGCGGGCGGTTAAGAAACAGATTATCGAGGAAGAAATCGCGTTGCCGGATGTGCCGAAAGAGGTGATCGAGAAGTACCCGCACATCGCCGAAGGTATCGAGGGGCTGGAAAAGCAGGGCTTCCCGGTACTGGTGAAGGATGCCTCCCTGGGCGGTCAGTTCCCGGTGATGTGCGTTACCCTGATGAATCCGAGAAACGGCGGGGTGTTTGCGTCGTTTGGCGCGCACCCGAGCTTCGAAGTTGCACTGGAGCGCAGCCTTACCGAACTGTTGCAAGGGCGTAGCTTTGAAGGTCTGAACGATGTGCCGCCGCCCACGTTCAACAGCCTGGCGGTGTCCGAACCGAATAACTTTGTCGAGCACTTTATCGATTCGACGGGCGTGGTGTCCTGGCGTTTCTTCAGTGCCAAGCAGGACTATGCCTTCTGCGAATGGGATTTCTCGGGTACGAACGACGAGGAGGCCGCCTGTCTGTTCGGCATCCTCAGGGATATGGGCAAAGACGTCTACGTTGCTGTCCATGAGGCTCTAGGGGCGCCGGCGTGTCGTATTCTGGTGCCCGGCTATTCCGAGGTGTATCCGGTGGAAGACCTGATTATGGATAACACCAACATGGCTCTGGACTACCGTGAGGACATTCTCAACCTCCACACCTTGAATGATGACCAGTTGGCCGATCTGGTGGAGCGTCTGGAAGCCAGCCAGCTCGATAACTACATGACGATCACTACACTGATCGGTGTCGAGTTCGATGAAAATACGGTGTGGGGGCAGCTGACGATTCTGGAGCTAAAGATTCTGATCTGCCTGGCTTTGCAATGGCACGAGGAGGCGCTCGAATTCGTCGACATGTTCCTGCAGTTCAATGACAACACCGTCGAGCGCGGGCTGTTCTATCGCGCAGTGAATGCGGTGCTGGAGGTGACCCTCGACGAGGCGCTTGAGCTGGATGACTACGTGTACAACTTCCAGCGTATGTTCGGTGTCGAGACTATGGATGCCGTCGTTGGCTCGGTCAATGGCACGGTGCGCTTCTACGGTCTTACGCCAACCAACATGCAACTGGATGGCCTGGATAAACACCTGCGGTTGATCGAGAGCTATAAGAAACTCCACGCAGCGCGGGCCGCAACTCTGGGACGGTGATGGTGATAGCAGAGTGGCATCGGAGCGGACGAATGCACGTCGGTTTTTGGCTGCCTCATGCACAACGCTAAAAATACCGGTACGTTGTAGTTGAGCGCAGTGGGCCGTCGAGGCCAGGGTGTTGGCAGGATGCCGACAACGAAATGAACGAGGGAGCTAATTTACGGTTTATCGGAAACCAGCGTAAGCCGTAAATTCTTGAGTGTGGCCCGGAAAATGTTCCTGTATGAGTGATTTGAGACGGTTGTCACCGGAGCAGCGGTTACTGCTTTTGACCCGTGCGGCGGGCGATCACGCTTTTATTGTGCTTGATGTTGACGGCTATGTCGTCGATTGGCCGGAAAACGCTGAAAAACTGCTGGGCTGGACCGAAGAAGACGTGCAGGCGCGCCATTACTCCGAGATTTTCAGCGCGGGCGGCCTTCCCGCACCCCCGCTACCCGATCCGCTAGCCCGTGCGAACGCCAGTCGCCAGGGCGAGCTTTCAAGCTACTGGCAGCGATGCGGGGACGGTACTGAATTCTATGCTGAAGACCGAACTTACCCCCTTTTCGGAGAGAGAAACGAATGGCTGGGGTTCGGCAAGATTCTTCGCAAGGTGCCGGATGAGTCCGCGAGGGCGCTAACCGTGGCCACTTCTGGTGATGATCGGATAACCGAACAACGCCAATTCAAGGCTGCGTTGGCTGCCGCCCCTATAGGCATCGTGGTGGCCGACGCGGATGGCGTGGTTTTAAAGATGAACGCTGCCCACCGACGCCTTTGGGGCATCGATCCATCGTTTACGGTGGCCCTCGAAGATATTTCCCAATTCAGAGCGTGGTGGCCAGCAAACCCCGGTTATCCTCGACGACAGCTACATTCGCAGGACTGGCCTATCGTCAGGGCATTGCGAGGCCAGAACGTCCAGAATGAACTCCTCGATATCGAGACGTTCGGGACGACGCCCGTCCAGAAAACCATTCTGGTTTCGGCGTCTGCCATAAGGGACGAGCAGGACAATATCCTGGGCGCCGTGGTTACGGCTTCCGACGTCACCACCCAGCAAGAGGTGGAAGCGATGGAGCGGGAAACCTCCGCGCGCCTGAAATTTATTTTGGAGGCCAGCCGTATTGGCGACTGGGACCTTGATCTGGTGAATGACGTAGCTCACTGCTCCCTCATTCACGACCAGTGTTTCGGTTATCCCGAGGGCGCCCCGTACTGGGGGCGAGAGACCTTTTTGGAGCACGTCCACCCGGACGACCGGGAGTGGGTTGCAAGCGATCTCACCAAGGCTATTGAAAACGGAAAAGATCTGGATATTGAATGCCGGGTTATTTGGCCGGACGGCAGCGTTCACTGGATACATGCCCAAGGCCGCTTCTACACCAGTCATGGATATCCGACCCGAATGACCGGCATCATTCAGGAGGTGACCGAACGCAAAGTGGCGGATCAGCAGATTTTACATGCTTCCCTCCATGACCCCCTGACGGATCTACCCAATCGCGCCAAGCTTTTCGAGTATGCCGAACACTTGCTTGCACACAGCGAACGCACGGGGCGGCCGTCAGCCGTATTCTTTATGGACCTGGATCGGTTCAAACGGATCAACGACACCCATGGACATGCCCTTGGCGATGCACTGCTCAAAGAGGCTGCCACCCGTCTTAGGCAATGCATTCGCTCTGAGGATTTTCTGGTTCGTCTCGGTGGCGACGAGTTCCTGATCCTATTCCAAGACATTGCGGATGTTCACAGTGTCGCCGAAACCGCGCGCCTGATTATTGAACGTGTCAGTGAGCCCTACTGCATTCACGGCCAGGAGCTAACGCTGAGTGCGTCGATAGGCATCAGCTTGTACCCTCGGGATGGAGCCGACATCGACGTGCTCATTAGTCATGCCGACCTCGCGATGTACCAGGCTAAGCAAGGCGGGCGTGGACAGTTCAGTTTCTACTCAGCGGAACTTGCCGCCGACACCCGGTTAACGCGGATGATCGAGCAGAAACTGAAAATCGCGCTTCATCAGGAAGGTTTCACGCTGGCCTATCAGCCGATTTTCGATCTGGCGTCTGGCGACGTGATTAGCATTGAGGCCTTACTGCGTTGGAATGAGATGGATGTGGGGCCGGAGCAGTTTATCCCCATCGCGGAAGCCACCGGCATTATTGGCTCACTGGGTAGCTGGCTTCTCGGCCAGGTCTCTCAACAGTACGCCGCATGGCTTACGAAGCGCTTACCCCCGCTCCCGATCGCCATCAATATTTCCGTGGTTGAACTCCGTGACCATGAATTTGTAGACCGTTTTCTGAATACGTTGACGCATGCGAGTCTGGAGCCAGGCGCCCTCCAGATCGAGCTTACGGAAACAGCCGCCATGGATGATATCGAGCACACGATTGCACAATTGGCAAAGTTGAAGAGTAAGGGCGTGACCATCGCGCTGGATGACTTCGGCACCGGCCACTCCAGTTTGACCTACTTGGCACGCTTGCCGCTGACCAAAGTCAAAATCGATAAATCCTTTATTACAAGCCTGGGCGCGAATAGCGTCAGCCAAACCGTAACCGGTGCTATGGTCGCGCTTTCACACAACCTCGGGCTGGAGGTCGTGGCCGAGGGTATCGAGACGCAAAGCACGCTGGAGCACGTACGTTCGCTGGGCTGCCAGCAAGGGCAGGGTTTTCACCTCGCCAGGCCGATGTCGAGCGAGGCGTTCGAAGCCTGGTATAGAGAGCACCTGCTCCGTCGTGAAAGGTCGCTTTCATAACAGGGCTGCTTTCGTAACTGTTTTGACATTCGCTGAGCTGAGAATTGAGAAAAGCATAACCGTAAGGCTAGTGCTCGAGTACGGCCCCTTGCGCTTCCGCTCGTCGGCGGCGATGAAAATGGACATAGATCAAAACGCTGATGATTGCCGCGTAAGCGCACCAAATCGAAGTGAATGCATACTGCTTGAAAATAAGCACCGTAATCATGCCCAGCAGATTGAGCACGCCAAACGCCACGATGTAGCGATAGCCGGAAAAGAGGACCGCACCGCATGTGGCAGCTATATAAAGTGCAGCCACCAACCGGCTACCTGTACCCGAATTGCTGTAGGCCACGCTATGACCGCGAACCTCAATCGCGGTCTCAAAGTTGATCAACGCCCAGAGGGTATAGGCGCATAGGCCCACACCGAGCATCAGAAAGGGTAGGATCCTCCGGCGCCGCAACATGTCCGGCTCGATCAGCCATACGCTCAAAGGCATGAGTAACGGCAGCAGGGCCTGGGCATAGAGCATATAAAGAAAGCCCCAACCGCCGAGGCTGCCGGCTCCCAGGCGGTCATGCAGGCCCAGCCAAACCATGCCTTCAATGGTTTGATGTATCGCAAAGAGAAACGGTATCGCCGCGAACAGCCATTCGTTGTGGTGACGGGTTCTCGCCAGGGTGGCCACGCCGACGATGGCGACGGTTGCACCGCTGGCAAAGCTCGCTGTTGCGGAAAAGCACATCGGCTGACGATTCCTTCGGGTAGAAGCTCCATGGGCTGGCCCTGCCATTGCCGGGGCCTAACGCGATGCCCGAGTATGCGCCTTTCGTGGAGTCCGATCTATTTGCACGCCTGCCCGTTCCATTACCGTTCTGTGATACGCAAGCAAGGGATGCTGTAGCTGGGCTTTTGTGGTCCTATGGAGGCAAAGGCGGGTGAAATTTAGTCAATGGGTGGCTATCAAAATGACTCCTTCCAATGGCTAGGTTTTTCGACGAGCGTCGGAGCAATTGTCAGGGAGGTCACCATGTCTGGGTATGTGCCGCAACTCTGTCGGTCGGGACTCGCGGGCGCTCTGTGCGCGTGCCTTCTGCTTCTGGCGGGATGCGCATCGCTGCCGTCGCTGGAGGAGCGTGAATCCTCCCGGGCGCTTCCACTCGAGCAGGCTCTCGAAACGCGAATGGGTCAGGGGTTGGAGAGACGCCTGGCCGCACATCCCGGGCTTGCGGGGATTTATCCGCTGGCAGATGCGAGGGATGCCTTCGCCATACGGGTACTTCTGGCCGGCCTGGCGGACCGGACCCTCGACGTTCAGTACTACATTTGGCAGGCGGATACGACCGGGCTGGTCCTGCTCGCGTCACTGCTGGAGGCCGCGGATCGCGGCGTGCGGGTGCGCCTGTTGCTGGACGACATGAACACCTCGGGCATGGATCCCATACTCCGTGCTGCAGATGCTCACCCGAATATGCAGATTCGCCTGTTCAACCCGTTTGTCATCCGTTCCGCCCGCTGGCTCGGTTTTCTAACCGATTTCTCCCGCCTGAACCGCCGCATGCATAACAAGTCCTTCACCGCCGACAACCAGATATCGGTGGTGGGCGGGCGGAATGTGGGGGACGCGTATTTCGGTGCAACGGACGGCGTGCTGTTCAGCGATCTGGATGTGATGGTGGCAGGGGATGTGGTACGCAAGGTGTCTACGGATTTTGATCGCTACTGGGCGAGTGAGTCCGCCTATCCGGCAGCGCTAATCCTGGGCGAGACGAGTGAGGCCGATGTCGCCGAATTGAGTCAGTCCATCGACGCTGTATGGCGCACGCCCCGCGCACAAGACTACTTCGAGGCGATCCGATCCTCCGGCTTCGCCCGCCGGCTCGGGACCGGCGACTTGCCGCTGGAGTGGGCGAGAACACGCATGTTCAGCGATGCACCGGGTAAAGGGTTGGGGCGGGTGGACGACGAAGGATTGTTAACGACCCAGCTTTCGGCATCGATTGGAGGCATTCATCAGCAATTCAACCTCGTGTCACCCTACTTTATCCCCACGGATACCGGTGTCGAAGCCCTGGTGCGAATGGTGGATCAGGGCGTCAGGGTGCGTGTACTGACCAACTCCCTCAGCGCCACGGATGTGGCTCTCGTTCACTCAGGCTACGCCCGCTATCGAAACGCTCTTCTGGAGGGTGGCGTCGAACTCTACGAGATGAAAGCCTTGCCGGAACACAGCGAAATGGCAGAGTCCATCCACAATTTCGGCGCCTCGGCCACCAGCCTTCATGCCAAAACCTTCGAGGTCGACGGGACCTGGGTGTTCGTGGGCTCGTTCAATTTCGACCCGCGCTCGGCCTACCTCAATACCGAGCTGGGTTTTCTGATCCAGAGCCCGGCCCTTGCCGGCAAGCTTGAGGCACTGTTCGAAGAGACCTTGCCCCAGGTGGCTTATCGGGTCAGACTCGACGAAGACGGCGACCTATACTGGACCAGCGGCGCGGGGAACGGTACGGAGCGTTGGGAAACCGAACCGGAGACCGGTTGGTTCAAACGATTCAACGTGGGCTTTTTCTCTCTGCTTCCGATTGAAGGCATGCTCTAAGGTAGGCGCCGGAGATTGGACTCGCCAATAGTTAATCAGAGATTGCGTCCTGTTCGCCCTCAGGGTTGTATCCCATCGGCTAGTCGCACATATTATTAGAAAGGATGTGTCTTTCTGAGTGCGGCTGAACCCGCACCTCATCTGGATCGCGCAGGGAGGTGAACCCAATGACGAAACAGAACAAGACCCAACCGCGTAATGTGGCGCAGAAGCTGATCGAGTCCCATCTCGTCTCGGGCAAGATGAAGGCGGGCGAGGAAATCGGTCTCAAGATCGACCAGACCCTGACCCAGGATGCGACCGGCACCCTGGTTATGCTTGAGTTAGAAGCCATGGGCCTGGATCAGGCCAAGACCGAAATCTCGGCACAGTACGTCGACCATAATCTTCTCCAGGTCGACAACCGCAATCCCGACGACCACCTATTCCTCAAGAGCGCCTGCGAAAAGTTCGGCATCTGGTACAGTCCGCCCGGCTCGGGGGTGAGTCATCCAGTGCACATGGAGCGCTTCGGCAAGCCCGGCAGAACGCTGCTGGGCTCGGATAGTCATACCTGCGCGGCCGGTTCGCTGGGCATGCTGGCGATGGGGGCCGGCGGCCTTGCGGTGGCGATGGCCATTTGCGGCGAGCCGTTTTACCTCAATATGCCCAAGACACTGGGCGTGAAGTTGACCGGAAAATTGCCGGACTGGGTCAGCGCCAAGGACGTCATCCTGGAAATGCTGCGCCGCCACGACGTGAAAGGCGGCGCCGGAAAAATCATCGAATACTACGGGCCGGGCCTCAAACACCTTTCCGCCATGGACCGTCATGTCATTGCCAACATGGGCCAGGAGATGGGGCACACGGCCACGGTATTCCCGGCAGACGATGCCGTTCGCGATTTTCTTAAACAGCAGCAGCGCAAGGATGACTTCGAAAAGCTGGAAGCCGATGACGGCGCGACCTATGACGAGTATGAAGAGATCGACCTGAGCACGCTGGAGCCGCTGATCGCGCTTCCTAGCAGCCCCGGCAAGGTCGTGCCCGTGCGCGAGGTGGCGGGCGAACCCATCTATCAGGCCTACATTGGCTCATCCGCCAACCCCGGCTTACGGGATTTCGTGGTACCGGCCATGATGGTGAAGGGGCGTCAAATCCACGATGGCGTGTCTTTCGATATCAACCCGACGTCCCGCCAGGTCCTGGAAAACCTGACCAAGCTCGGTCATCTGACCGACCTGCTCAGCGCTGGCGCGCGACTACACCAGACCGGCTGCAACGGCTGTATCGGTATGGGCCAGGCGCCCGCCACGGATCAAATCAGTCTGCGTACGGTGCCGCGCAACTTTCCCGGGCGGTCCGGCACCGTGGAGGACAAGGTCTGCCTGTGCAGCCCCGAGACGGCAACGGCCTCGGCACTGACGGGCGTGATCACCGATCCGCGGGATCTGGATATGGCCTACCCCGTCTTCGACGGCAGCAAAACGTTTTATGTCGAGGATCGTAATATCCGGCCGCCGGCCCTACATCCGGAGCTGAGCGTGGTACAGAAGGGGCCCAACATCAGTACGCTGCCTCAGTTCGACGGATTACCGGACGAGCTAACCGCACCTGTGCTGCTCAAAGTGGGGGATAACGTTTCCACGGACGAGATCCTACCGGCGGGTTCGAAAATTCTGCCGTTTCGGAGCAACATTCCGGCGATCAGCGAGTTTACCTACACCCGGATCGACGAGTCTTACCCGGAACGTGCCAAGAAGTACCAGGAGCAGGGTTCCGTGATTGTCGGTGGCGACAACTACGGCCAGGGATCGAGCCGCGAGCATGCCGCATTGGCCCCGCGCTATCTCGGCGTGCGCGTCGTTATCGCCAAGAGCTATTCGCGCATACATTGGCAGAACCTGTGCAACTTCGGCATCCTGCCGCTACGCTTTGCCGAGCCGGGGGATTTGGACAGGATTGAGCAGGGCGATGAACTGACGTTTGACGACCTGGCGCAGACACTGGCTTCCGGCGGCAAGATCGCCGCCAAGAACAGCCGTAGCGGCGATAAGTACGCACTTACTCACGATCTCAGCGAACGCCAGATCAAAATGGTACTCAAGGGCGGGCTTCTGAATATGATGCGGGAATCGCTCGTCGCTTGAGAACACATATCACTGAACTACGACACCAGGTGTGGCGTGCGTGATTTGCCTGGAGGAGCCAGGAAAGGCGCTCGCCCGGGTGTCGCAAAAGGATTGATTGTGCCTTATAGATTTGACCACCTAAAAGAAGCCTGCCAGCAGGACTGGCAGTCATACATCGAGCACCGTTTTGTCCGTGAACTCGGGGACGCTACCCTGGCCCCCGAGGCCTTTCGCCATTACCTCAAGCAGGACTACCTGTTTCTGATTCAATTTGCCCGTGCCTTTGCACTTGCAGCCTATAAAAGCCCGACACTGGCCGATCTGAAGCAGGCCAAGGCGGGGCTGCAGGCTATTGTCGACGTCGAGTTGGACCTGCATGTGAGTTATTGCCAGGAGTGGGGGATCAGCGAAGAGACTCTCGCAAGTTTACCCGAAGCCCGCGCCACGCTCGCTTATACCCGGTATGTGCTGGATACGGGCAACCGCGGAGACCTGCTGGACCTTCATGTCGCGCTGGCGCCCTGCATGGTGGGCTACGGGGAAATCGCCAACTGGCTGAACGCGCGTAGCGAGACGGTCCGCGGCGAGAAAAACCCCTACGATGCCTGGATTGCCATGTATGAGAGCGAAGAGTTTCAAGGCGCCATGCAGGCAGAACTTGACTGGCTGAATGGCCAGCTTGCCGATGTCACACCAGCCCGCTTTCAGCAGCTAACCCGGATTTTCAGCGAAGCCACCCGGCTGGAAATCGATTTTTGGGAGATGGGACTTCACCAAAGCGATTAGGCAGACATCCTCCATACCTGACTTTTGGCGTATTTATCGCCTTCCCCCCGCTGGCATACACTTCCGAAGCACTAGACATGATGCTTTGACCTATTGCTGAGTCGCCGTACGCGGGTTTGGCTGCGGCGCTCTCGAGGCGTCGTTGCTTCGTGCAAATTTGCCGACCCGATAGAGGTCGAGCCTGATCGTTGTACAGCGACCTTCATTCTGTTCTCGCCTCTTCAGTTTCAACGCCTTCAAGGAGTAAAGGAATGGCAACCCCCTCGCAGCACGACCTGCGCAAGGATTTCCGTGCATTGCTGGACACCGAGCGGTGTTACTACACCGCGTCGACCTTCGACCCCATGTCCGCCCGAATTGCGGCGGATCTGGGTTTCGAAGTGGGCATTCTCGGTGGTTCGGTGGCTTCACTCCAGGTGTTGGCCGCGCCGGATTTTGCCTTGATTACCCTCAGTGAATTTACCGAGCAGGCCACTCGGATCGGCCGTGTCGCCCGGCTGCCGATCATTGCCGACGCCGATCATGGCTATGGCAACGCGCTGAACGTGATCCGCACCATCACCGAGCTGGAGCGTGCGGGCGTTGCGGCCCTGACCATTGAAGATACGCTGCTTCCCGCCAAGTACGGCCACAAGTCCACCGACCTGATTCCGCTTGACGAAGCCGTGGGCAAACTCGAAGCGGCCCTCGATGCCCGCATCGATCCCGCTATGGCCATCTTCGCCCGTACCAATGCCGGCCAGCTTGGTATCGACGAGGCGGTCGAACGGGTGAAGGCCTACCAGGCCACTGGGGTGGACGGCATCTGCATGGTGGGCATCCGGGACTTCGATCACTTGGAAGATATTAGCGCGCACATCGAGATTCCGATCATTCTGGTCGCCTACGACAATCCGGAACTGAGCGACCGCGATCGGCTGGCCGCCAATGGCGTGCGGGTCGTCGTCAACGGTCACAGCGCCTACTTTGCGGCGATCAAGGCCACCTACGACTGCCTGCGCGAACAGCGCCGCATCGCCGAGGGCACATTGAATGCCTCGGAGCTTTCGGAGCGATACTCGACGCTGGACGAAAACCGGGAGTGGGCGCGGAAGTTTATGGATGTGCGCGAGTAAACCGGGTTTCTTAGCCTCTTCCCTATGGCCAGCGTTGCCGTGTTATTAAAGCCTGTTCAATTGCGCGAAAAAAACTGCCTCCGAAAACCGTGTTGCCGAGTAGTCACCTCGGGAGCCAGAGCCAAAGGCTGAAGGCCAGGGCAGGCTCAAATACAAAAGCTTCGAGGATGACGTAATGAACAAGATGCCTTTTTCACAACAGGGAACATGGCCGAAAAAGACACTGCTTGCACTTTCCATCTCCGGTTTGCTGGTCGGGCTTGCAGGGTGTAACTCCGACGATGACGATGATGACGACGGCATGGCTGGAGGCGGAGGCGGGGCGCCGGAATTCACTCCGGCAACCGTTTACGTGGCCAGCAACAGTTCATCGGGCGATACCAACGTGCGGGTTCGCGATGAGGATCTCGGCCTGTTGAACACTTATACTACCGGCGCCAACGAAGGGGTGCTGGTCAATAAAGCCGGACATCTTGTGCAGGCTGGCGATCTGGGCAACACCGGTAATCTGGTGACCGCCTGCAATGCGGCAACGCGGATGACCGGCGATGCCCGCTATGAGATTGCCGGTGCCAGCACGACCTTTGCCAGCCCCAAGGGTATCGCCGCCATCCCCAGTGAGGGCCTGGTGATCGTGGCCAACAACGGCGCCAGCACGTTGCTGCTGATGGGCGCCACGGCCGCTGGCAACGTCGGGCCGGTGGCGACGGTCGCGCTTAGCGCCAATGCCTGGGATGTGGCTTACGACGAGGCGTCCGACCGCCTGTATGTCGCCCAGGTCGACGGCTCGGTGGCCGTTTTTGACGCCTTCGCCGAGAACCGCGGAGTCGGCGGCGCCAATCGCACCTTTACCATTGTCGATAGCGACGACGAAGCATCGGTGAACCTGCACGGTATTGATTACGATGCCGCCGGCGACCGTTTGGTGGTTGCGGATGTGGGTGAGGCTGGCTCGGCCGATGACGGTAAGCTGTACGTGATCAACAGCGCCAGTACCGCAGACGGCGAGGTGACAGCGGCGACAACCTTCAAAGGCCCTAACACGCGCCTTGGGAACCCGGTCGATCTGCAGTTGGATGGCACGGATGTGCGCATCGCCGAGAAGGCGAATAACGGTGGCGCGGTGCTCGTCTACCAGAATATTTTCGAACGCTCAGGTGGCGATGTGGCGGCGGATCTCGTTCTCGACACGCCCGCGCCGGAGTCCCTGGCGGTTGTTCCGGAGTCAGAGCCGGCGCCTGGCGTAACGGATATTGTCGACCCCGAAACGGCCTACCGGGTGCTGACCACCAGCAATCCGGCGCCGGGTTCCGCCACCTCCGGTCAGTTGTTTACTAACGCTCGCACGCTAGCCTCGGCACCTGAGTTAGCCTTCGATTCCGAACTGGCCAGTGCCGAGACGGTAACGCTGGACCGGGACGGCAATGCCTACATCACCTTTGACGATGGCACCACCGACAATAGCGGTATAGCCGTGATCGGAGCATTGGGCGCCCGGGACAATTTTGATGCAAACCGGGATCGCATTATCACCGGCTCGAATACGCGTCTGATGTCGCCGAAAGGCATTGAAATGGCCGACGATCTAGGTCTGATGATTGTTGCAGAGCAGGGCGGCGCGGAAGTGCTGGTCTTCAGTGCTTGCGCAAGCGGCAACGCTGCGCCGACCGTGGTCAGCACGGGCAACATCGCGCCCTGGGACAGTGACTACGATCCTGCAGGGGACACGCTTTACGTCGCTCTGACCAATGGCACGGTCGCCGCCTATGATGATTTCTCCCAGGATATGGGTGAGGGCGGCTCGGATCGCCTTATCATTCCGGCCTCTGCGGGCACGGCATTCGCAGCGCCGACCAATCTTCACGGTATCCGTTACGACCAGTCGTCGGATACGTTGATCGTTGCCGATGTTGGGTCCGGGGCTGCCGATAACGATGGCTCGTTGATGACGATTCCGTCCGCTTCGAGCGCCACAGGCCTGACCGATGTTGGCAAGCGGGTCGCGAATCCGGGCGATGGCACCGACCTCACCGGCCTGGGCAATCCCGTTGACATCGCGTTTGATGGTCAGGACCTGTATGTGGCCGAAAAGATCAATGGCCAGATCCAGGTCTGGAGAAACTTCCTGACCGATGCTGCGTTGATGGGCAACGTGGCACCAAGCGACACCATTGGGGCTACGGCGCCTGAATCCATTGTGCTGATGCCGGAATAAGTCGGCTGCCGCAATAAAGAATGCCCGGGTTTTTACCCGGGCATTTTTTTGAGCGACGTTTTTCAGAGATAGTGTCTGACGAGTGGCGGCCTTCAACGGCACACTGTGGACTAAAGCGGCACCGCCCGCCCGATATATTCGATGGGGCCCGTGGGCCGCCCGATCGGTGAGCCTGCTTCGTCTTCCAGCGTAATCTCGAAGAGCTGGTTTTCCTCCAGGGGCGGTAAGTCATCCAGGTTGACCGTCAGGCGCTGTCCCGGTTTGACCAGTCCCAGGGAGACCGGACCGTTCCAGTCATCCGCTTTGGTCCAGAACTCCAGGGCTTTGCCTTGGGGAACTTCAAAGCTGCCCAGGGCCTGAAGGGTCAGGGTCCGGCGGTCGCTGGCTTTGACCACCCAGCCGGGGGCGTGGCCATCCGGTGTCGCCAACACCACCATGTAGGTTGGCTGCGTTTGCTGTAGCGAGAGCATCAGCCCCAGCAAAAGGGCGACAGCAAAGCCGGTGGCGGCCAGTCCACGCCATAGGTTCAAGCTGCGCCACCACCCTTCCAGGGTGGACGGTTCGGCCTGCGAGGCGTTTGTTCGAGCCTGGCCCGTGTCCATGCTTTCGCTGATCCGTTGCCAGACCCGGGATGGCACCGGCATCGGCTCGATAAGATCGCATAGCGGCACCAGCCTGTCCTCCCAGTAGGCCACCAGCTCAGCCAATTCGGTGTCTGTTTTGAGGCGCTCGGTGACTGCGCGGCGCTCGGTCTCCAACAGCGTGCCCAGTACATATTCGCCCGCCAGCTCAAAGAGCGGCGCGTCGTCGATTTCGTCTATCATCCCAGGCACTCCCGTAAAGCCAGCAGGCCGCGCTTGATCCATGACTTCACACTGCCCAGCGGCGCGCCGAGCAGATCGCTGATCTCGCTTTGGGTATAGCCGTTGACGTAGGCGTGGTAGATACACGACCGGCGCTCGGGCTCCAGCGCCATGATGCAGTCCTGTATCCGGCTGTCGCCCATGCCCCAATGCGTCGAGTTTATTCTCTCGTACCAGCCGCTATCACGGGTATCCGGGATGTCTTCGGCCGGCTGACTCTGTGTAATGTGACGCTTGGAAAAGCGGATAGAATCGAGCGCCAGATGCCTGGCTATCGCGTAGATCCAGCTGCGGCCATTGCCCCGCGTGGCGTCGAACGTGTGCGCTTTCTGCCAGATCTTCAGAAATAGATCGTGGATCAGGTCTTCCGCGGTCGCGCGATCTCTTACAATATTGAAAACCACCCCCATCAGCCGATTGCCCTCTTCAATGTACAGTTCTCGCAATGCGCCCTTTTGGCGGTCGGCGCAGGCGCGTAGGCAGGCTTCATAATCAAAGCTATCCATTGCTATCGACACACGTTCCCCGTCAAAGCATTCCATGGCCTTTCCGACCAGAGGTTGATTCGTTCCGCACATGCAGGTTGGCGACTGCAGCGAAGGTGCGAGCCCGGTGGTAATACGTTCGATCTTAGCATTCGGAGGCGGTGCCGGGTGGATTTTGGATGATGGCAGTCAAACCCATCGCTTCTCTACGCAGTTGAGACTTGTCAGGTATCACGGTGACAATGGGTTGCTTTCGGCCTGTATGGCCGAATTCATCGACGGCGAATACCGCCAAGGAGCCCGATATGACTGAGACCCGACAGCAGGACCGTCCCCATGCCATTTCAATCGAGCCGAGCACCCACCGGGTGACCGTGGTCGTCGCCGGTTTGGTGATCGCCGACTCGGCCAATGCCAAGGTGTTGCATGAGAAAGGGCTGGATGACGTGCTCTATATCCCGCGCAAGGATGTGGTGATGACAGAGTTACGGCAGACGGAGCACTCCACCCACTGCCCGTTTAAAGGCGATGCCACGTACTTCAGTATTCCGGCCGGAGGGGAGCGATCGGAGAACGCCGCCTGGTCTTACGAGTCGCCACTGTCCGGGGCCGAGGCGATCTCGAGCCACCTGGCGTTCTATCCGGATCGGGTGACACGTATCGAAACAGCGCCGCTCTGAAGCCTCGAAGCGGAGAGTCGGCTCCGTTACGCTAAAAGAATGGCAAGCTCAGCGTAATTCTTTGGTTCCGGTGGCTTTGCTAGGGTGTTAGTAAAGCGGTTTGTCGGGAATGGCGACAGAACTAAAGGGCTGTCATGCTATCTATGGACTTTTCGTCTGTGGGACCATTGCATAAGGGAGTAACGTTATGACGCTTCATCTGGAATTAGCGCCGCTGCTGACCCTCGGCGCTGGCGTGGCGATCCTGTTCTTTCCGCGCCTGCTCAACTACATCGTCGCAGCTTACCTGATCGTGTTGGGTGTTCTGGGGTTGCTGGGGCAGGGCTTCTGATCGAGTACGATGAGTACGAGATGAATGGTGAAAACCGCCACGGAGTGCTTCAGTGGCGGTTTCTTTAGCGTTCGTGATTTTCCCTGCTAGACCCCGTGCGGGCGCGGCGTGTCATGAAGTTATGTCCCGATCGTACTCATCTCCTCGCATTTGTGACCGTGCAGTTCCAGGCCCTCGCGTAGCTCGTCGGCCAGCAGCGGATGGTCGATCAGGTACTGGGCGGTTTCCGGTGTCCACTCGTCCTGTGCCTGCTTTACGATGCCGTCCCATTCTTCCAGCGTGTAATCGCCCCGGCCCAGCCAGAGCAAAGCGACCACTTGCTGTTGCTGATCGGGTTCGAGGTCTTTGACGATGGTCTCGAACTCCAGGTAACTGGTGTCGTCGCCGTGATCGGCCAGCATTTCCTGAGTCCAGTCATCGCCGGCATTGCCGCCTTCTTCGGGCATGCCAGCCTGCTCGCGCGCATGATAACTTTGGGCCAGCTCAATCAGCCGGCATACGGTTTCCGGGTTCACCTGCAACATAAGCGTTCCTCTAACCATCGGTTCCTTGATCGTTCTTATTTCTGTGGGTCCCGGCGAACGAGATTTCAACTGTCATGTTTTTATATATAGGCTGGGGAAGATTCTTGAGACCTGTCGTGGAGACGTCGAATGCTGAAGGAACTAACCTTGCACAACCGGGCGAACCAAGTCATACAAGCGATCACGGACAACAACCAGTCGCTGGACGAGGTGGCGCGCAAGCGCAAGTTCGCCGCCATGGCGGAGTCGCCCTATCGCTTCTTCCGGGGGACCAGCCATCTATTCTGGCAGGACATGTACAACGATTGGCGCTTTGTGCTCTTCGGTGGCGTTGCCTCGACCCAGACCTGGATTCAAGGCGATGCCCACGTCTATAACTTTGGCGCCTTTGCCAATCATGACGGCGAGGTGATCTACGGCCTGGACGATTTCGACGATGCCATCGTCAGCGACTACCAATACGATCTGTGGCGGCTGGCTATCAGCCTGGTGCTGGACAGCCGGGCAAACGGCGAGTTCGATGCTGCGGAGATCGGCAAGGGCATCAAAGCGCTGGCCGAAGCCTATCTGGAAACGGCGGCTCACTATGAGCCGGAAGACCTCGACAGTGAAATCCACTTTACGGCAGAGACGGCCGACAAACCGCTGAAGGCGTTTCTAAAAAAGGTCGCCAAGAAGAAAGACCGTCAGCGGATGCTGAACAAATGGACCCGGGTGCAGAAGAACGGTAAACGCGTGTTCGACGCCACCAACCCCAAGCTCAAGCGCCTTTCACCCCAGGCGAAAAAGCAGTTCATGGTGGCGTTCGACGCGTACCGCGAGACGCTGGATGGCGGCGAATCGGAATTTTTCCGCGTCAAGGACGTGGTGCGCCGCATCAAGGCGGGTACCGGCTCGCTGGGTACGCCGCGGTTTTATGCCCTGATTGAAGGGCCGGGCGGCGAGGAGCACGACGATCTAATCCTCGACATCAAGCAGCAGGATGGTCCGTCGGCCCTGACGGCCATGTCGCAGGAAGAGCGTGAGGCCTACAACCAGACCTACGAAAACGAAGGCACCCGCCACGCCCGCGCCTTTCGGGCTCTGGCGGAGCATCCCGACCGTTACCTGGGCTGGCTGAAGATGGATGGCGCCGTGTTCTCGGTGCGTGAGCGTTCACCGTTCAAGGACGACTTTGCTACCGACAAGCTGGATAAAAAGAAAGATCTCAAGAAGATGGCGGGCCTCTGGGGCCAGATCCTGGCCACTGAACACAAGCGCGCTAGCCGCACCCTGAATCCCGATGTGCCGTTTCTGTTCGAACAAGGTATTCAGGCCAAGACCGAGGACCGGAAAGACGATTTCGTGCGCTTGGTCACAGCCATCGCCGAGGATTATGCGGACTGTGTGGAGGGCGATTACCGCTGTTTCCTGGAGAACTTCGGTCTCGCTTGAAGAGCGGTAACCCGGGCCAGCGGGGGCTGGCCCGGAGAATGGCAGGTTATAACTGATAGGCGACCGACGTCGTCTTCTGAGCACTTTTCAGGGGTTCTCCACGGGTTTCCCACGGGTTTCGGTCCACCGGTTTCGGACCACGGGTTCCGGAACCGCTCTACTTAAGACATTTAATCTTATGCTCCCGGCGCGCCTGCCTTACTGTGATATGGTCAGATGGAATCCCAAGTTCATGGATGCCTTGGATGCGTTTCAGGATTACTCACCAGCGAATCACCGTCGCCCTCCAACTGGTGCTTCTCGGCCAGGCGCTATTCGCGTTATGGGAAAGGCAGTGGGTGACGGCCGGCTTCACGCTGCTGATCATCGGTATCACCTTCTTCCCCGTCGTGCTTGAACGCCGGTTCCGAATTTTTGTTCCGCCGCAGATGCAGTTGCTGGCCATTGCTTTCGTTTTCGCTGCCTTGTTTTTGGGTGAGGTGCGCGATTATTACACGCGCTTTTGGTGGTGGGACATCGTGTTGCACACCAGCTCCGGATTTTTATTGGGGATTGTTGGTTTCCTGCTGGTGCATATCCTGAACGAAACCGACCGGGTCGATGTTCACTTGCGGGCGGGCTTCGTCGCTTTTTTTGCGTTCCTGTTTGCTCTGGGCTTCGGTGCGATCTGGGAAATCTTCGAGTTCACCATGGATCAGGTTTTTGGCATGAATATGCAGAAGCCGATGCTAGGCGACCCGTCTGGCCTCACCGACACCATGTGGGACCTGATTGTCGATACCATCGGCGCCCTGGTGATTTCCATCCTGGGCTGGCACTACCTGAAGCACGGACGCCGGGTGTCGTTCCTGGAGCGCTGGATCAATGCGTTTATTGAGCGGAATCCGCGGTTTTTTGGGGGCTCCTGAAGCGTATCAGGACGATATACCCCGCCGATGCCGGGCTTCGAAATCCTCCAGTTCCACGTTGATCGCGTCGGTGGAAATGATGATCTCGTAGAGCGAGTACAGCAGTGACAGGGATAGCAGGATAAGGCTGGCACCGAAACAGATGACGCCGAAAACGTTGGCGCCGAGGAAAAGACCGAACATGGACACCGTGCATATCAGAAAGCTCAGTACACCGGTGGCCTGCATGCGTTTGATCAGCACGATGCGCTTGCGCAGGGTGCCGAGCTGACGGGCGATAATGCTCTGGTCTCGTTCGCTTTCCATCTGTTTGAGCTGGCGGATCAATTGGGCCAGCACCAGAAACCGGTTGGTATAAGCGAGCAGTAGAAGGGAGATGGCGGGGAAGAGCAGAGCTGGCGTGGTCAGATTCAATGGAGCGTCCTTTCCGTGACGGCGACAGAGAGCCGGATGGTTGAAGTCTTTCAATCCTATCCCACGGATAGCCGCAGAGGAAAACGTCCGAGTGCACTAACCCTTTAAGCGCATGAGCTTTACCCATAAAGTATGAGGTACAAAGGACGCAGAAAATGAAGTCGCGCCTGGATTAGTTGTTCTAATCACCTGGAGGCGACCATGGCAACCGAGACCGCAAGCGAACTTGATCAACTTCAAAAAGCGCTGATCCCTCTCCATAACTGTGCTAACGACTACGATCCGTTGTTGCGAATGTGTAAGAACAGATCGCTGATCCTCATGGGCGAGGCTACCCACGGTACCCATGAGTTCTACGAAACCCGGGTCGAAATCACCAAGCGCCTGATTCTCGATCAGGGTTTGCAGGCGGTCGCTGTCGAAGCGGATTGGCCAGCGGCGTATCGCGTGAACCGTTATGTTAACGGAATCGGCAAAGACACGACCGCACAGGCGGCTTTGGCGGATTTTAAGCGTTTTCCCCTGTGGATGTGGCGTAATACCGTTATTCTGGAGTTTGTCGACTGGTTGCGTGAATACAACCAAAGCCAGCCGGCAGAGCTGCGTGTCGGCTTTTACGGGCTCGACATGTACAGCCTCTACGAATCCATCGGCGCGGTGCTCGAGTATCTGGACCGCGTCGATCCGGAAGCGGCCGAGGAAGCGCGACGCCAATACGGCTGTCTGGATCATCTTTCCAGCGAACAGCGCTATGGTTTCGGTGTCACCATGGGACGGCGTCCATCCTGCGAGAAGGAAGTGGTCGATCAACTGGTCCGGCTCCGAGAGAATGCGCCCAACTACGTGCGCGAAGATGGCATGCTGGCCCGGGACGAACTGTTCCAGGCCGAACAGAATGCCCGTTTGGTGCGCAATGCAGAGCACTACTACCGGGCCATGTTCGGTGATCGCATCAGCACCTGGAACCTACGGGACCGGCATATGAGCGACACGCTGGAGGCCTTGCAGAAGCATCTTTCCCAGCGTTCGGGCAAGCCGGCCAGAATCGCCGTCTGGGAGCACAACTCCCACCTTGGCGATGCCCGCGCGACCCAGATGGGTGACCGTGACGAATTCAACGTCGGCCAGCTCGCCCGCGAACGGGCCGGAGACGATGCCTTGCTTGTCGGCTTCACGACGCATAGTGGTTCAGTTTCCGCAGCATCCGCGTGGGATGGACCGGTCGAACGCAAAGCGGTCAGGCCGGCCTTGCCAGAGAGCTATGAAGGCCTCTTCCACGAAATGGAAGCTAACGACTTTTTCCTGGAGCTTGGGAGCGCCTCGCCGGAGGTTCTCCATGCACCGCGCCTGGAAAGGGCGATTGGCGTGCTTTATCTGCCCCGGACCGAACGCCAAAGCCACTACTTCCGTTGCCGCTTGCCCGAACAGTTCGATGCCGTCTTCCATTTTGACCGCACGCGAGCGCTTCAACCGATGGACAATGTATCGGAGTGGAGCGACGCCAATCCCGAGACTTATCCGTTTGGGGTGTAGCTCGACCTGACGCCGGATTCGGCTTTTATTGGGCGCGATGGCAACCGAGTGCGCAATCGTCTGGCGCTCGGTTCCTATGCGGAGTGATTGACGACATAAAAGTCAATAGATTGTTAATTCTCTTAAGTTTTCCCTCGCCTTGCCGACTTATGTTGTATGTTCAAATAGTCGGTTCGTTTAAAAGCATTCTATGACATTCGCGCTTTGTCTGATTGGTCTTTAATCGGCCATTCCCAATGCTTTAAAGCGTCGCGAGTATCCGCGTAACAATGATTGAGGTAGCCATGTTCGGTTGGTGGTCACGTCTTAGCATCCGCTGGAAACTACAGTTCACCTTTTTCGCCGTCACCATGGCGACGACGCTTTATAACCGTTTTATCGAAATGCTGAATCTGCAATCGATGCTGGCTCTGGCTGAGCGAGAGGGCGTCAGCGAAGAGATAATGGCCGTGCTGCATCAGCACTACGACGATGTCAAGGTGACCGCCATCTGGGAGTCGGCGCTGGAGTTCGTGGTCCAGTTCGGGCTTATCGCTATCCTCGCTGCATTCATGGTGCGCCCCATCATGGCGTTGATCCGTTCCCTCCGATCGGTGGAGAAGGGGGATTTGACCCATCCGGTCGAAGTGACATCGCAGGACGAAATCGGGCAGGTGCAGCGCCAGTTCAACGATATGCTTACGCGGCTTAACAAGTTGATTGCCAGTATCCACGACTCCTCGGTTCACATGGGGCAATCCGCCTATCAGATTGCCGCGGTCTCCCGTGAAATCGAGCAGATCAGCCGCGCCCAGGAAGCCCGTTCGACGGAGGTCACCGAAGCGACCAATGCATTGCACCATGCCTCCGAGCAGGTCCGCGACTTGAGCGGCAGCACCCTGGAAAAGGCACTGGAAACCGAGGCCAGGGGACGGGAAGGCGTCGATTCGGTACAGCAGACCATCCAAAAGATGCAGGTCATTGGTGACGGGGTCAGCAAGGCCTCCAGCGAAGTGGGCGAGCTGCAGGCTGAGGCCGATACCATCGGAGAAATCGTCGGCGCTATCCGCTCGATATCGGAGCAGACCAATTTGCTGGCGCTTAACGCGGCGATCGAGGCGGCCCGGGCAGGCGACAGTGGGCGTGGCTTTGCGGTGGTTGCCGACGAGGTGCGGGCTCTGGCGGCGCGGACCGGACAATCTGCCGAGGAAGTCGCCCGAATCGTGGAAGCGCTGATCAAGCGGGTGGAAGCGGTGTCCAAGGTTATGGACGGTGTGGTGACCGATATGAATGAGAACCGCGAGCGCTCCGAGCACACCATCGGCATTATCGAGGCCATGGGCGAAGACATCACCAAGACGACGGAACTCAACCAGCGCATCAGCCAGGCTTCTACCGAGCAGCTCGAGGGTTTGGCGCAGGTCAACGATACCCTTTCCACACTCTTCAGTACGTTACAGGAAAATTCGCAGAAGATTGGAAATACGGCCAATATCGGTGACGCCCTGTTCAACCTAACCAATCGCCTGCAAAGTCAGCTTACCGGCATGAAATACGACGAGACCCTGAGCGAGAATGCCAGCGCGCCGGTTGATGGCGAAGAACGCCGCAATGCCCAGCGGGTAAGCGGCCACTTGCTGGTCACGATTTGGCACAAGGAGTCCCAGTACGAAGGGCTGTCGCAGGACATCAGCATGACCGGCCTGAATTTGCTGGCCAAGCAACGGTTCGGCGAAGGAGATCGGCTGCGGTTGCAGATCCAGATGCCCAGTGACGATATTCACGACTTCACCCGTCAGCGGATCGTCGAGGTTCGGGGGCAGGTGGTCTGGCGCCGGGACCAGGATAACCGCCATCGCTACGGTATCGAATTTGCGGACCAGACCGCTGCGGAGCGCAAGCAACTGGAGCAATGCGTGGCCTTCTTCCGCAAGGAACGCAAGGCGGACCGCGCCGCTTAAGGCGCGGATACCGCCTGGCTCGCATGGTTATGCGATGCACCGCCATGGTTGCCCACTCTCCTCAGACCTCCTCGCCCTGCCGCGACAGCGCGACCGAGCGCGAGCCCTTGGTCGCCATTATCGAGTCGTGACCCGGCAGTTGCACGGCAATCGCCGGCTCTTCCGCGTGCCAGTCGGCCTCCCATTCGACTGTGGGGGCCTCTTCTGGATGTGGGGTGATAGTGACGGACACCGTGCCGAAACGGGTTGGCGCGGGTCCGAAGCTGGTGGCCTTGGGCTGATCCAGCCAGCGCTGGGGAATGCCCGAGCACAACACCAATCGCTCGCCTTCCTCGCGGATAAAACAGTTGCGGACCATCAGCACCCATTCTGCCGAAGCCCACACATGGTGGCCGTCGCCCATGCAGCCGCCGCCGGTGCCGGGGTGAATGGCTTCGGGCCATTGGCCGGTCGAGGACGCCAGCTCGGCGACCGCATCCATTAAATCGATATAGCGCGGGTCGCCCGCTCGCAGCAGCACCTGGGCCACGTGAAGTGTCAGGTAGGCGTTAAGGCCCGAGTGGATCATGTCCTGATAGAAAGCGCCTTTGACGAAGCAGCGCTCGATCAGAAAATCGGCCAGATCGAGCAGGCGCGGATCGTCCGGATCGCAAAGCTGCGTGGGATAGCCCAGCGCCAGGGAGCCTATCGCCCCCGCGTCCAGACGGCGATAGGGCGACGCCGGTAACGCCAGACGGCCCAGACGTTGCTGGCATTTCTCCAGGCAGCGGTCCACAGCGTGGGTGAAGTTGTTGGCCTCTTGGGCCATCTCGCGGCTTTCCTCGTCACTGAATTCGGCCAGCATTTCGCTGGCGGCCTCCAACCCCGCAATGCCCCAGAAATCGTCCCAGAAATAGTAATCGTTGGGTCCGAGATGCTCGGCGCTAAAGCCCGCCGGCAACAAGCCGGCATGAGGTGCGTCGAGTGTGTCCTTGAGACGCTTGCGCGCGATCCACCGGGCGCCGCGCTTGATCGGGCCGTGCCATTCGGGACCGGGTTTGGTGCCGGTCAGGTGGAAGTAGCGCTGCAGAATCCAGAGCACTTGGCCGTTGGAGTCCCATTCCCCCTCTTGAGAACGAAAGTAGCCCATCGTCGTCTGCCGGGCGGGGAAACGATCCAGCGCCCGTTCTGCACGGCGAGTCAGGCCGATACCCAGCAGCGCGTTGATGATGAATGCCGCGTCCCGGAACCAGAAACGTTTGTAAGTGAACGGGCCGGGGTAGACATCGTCCGGCGAGTGCAGGATCAGCGACACCACGGCGGCGTCGTAGAGGAACTGGTAACGCGGATCGGGGCAGACCAACCTGGCGTGGGTCTCGCGTTCCTCTCTCCAAGCCTCGGGCGAGTCGAGCGTCGCCCGTTTATCCGATAGCGGGATGCTGGCGATAATTTCCGTCGTCTCGCCGGGTTTGACGGTAAACAACGCAGCGGCCGTGACCATGCCCACGTCGCAAACAGCGTCGGTCTGGTCATCCCGGTCCTGCAAGTGGATATGGACGTCGCCTTGTTTGTAGTCGGATACATGGTGGCGGTCAGCCGGACGGCTGAACATCACAGACTTGTGTCCGTCGACGGTCCAGGCATCCCGTTGCTCGGAAATCCTGGCTTTGTGAATGAAGCTGATGCCCTCGGGGTTACTCGGGCGCAGGGATAGGACCAGCGAGCTTTCGCTATCGCTGCGCGCCCGCAGACTCATCTTGCACACGGGTATGCCTTGTTCCAGCTCCACCCAACTGCGAGTGGTCAGTTTCAGGCCGTCCATCGACGTATCGGTGGTGACGCTCACACCGTCACGCAGTTCCTGCCGTTGCTGGGCTTCAGGCACCCGTGACGGCAGCAGACAACGTCCGTCGTTGGCCATGAGCCAACCGTCCAGCGACCAGCCGTCGAAAAACGGCGTCAGCAGGCCGCGCGGGTCGACAATGGGTAGCTCGTCCACATCAGGATGGCCCACGGCGGTCCAGTTGCGGTGACTGAGGTTGATGTGGGTGATGGAAAAGGCGCGGGGAATAAACGACGGGTCGACCGGGTCGAACTGCTTCTCGATCCAGTAGGGCCAGAGCCAGTCCAGGTTATGCTGAACGACACGGCTGTTGATCAGGCCCCGGGCATGGAATACCACGCCCGCCCGCAGGAGTTCGATGGGCTCGCCGACCTCCGATGGCTGAGCGAAACCATGCAAGCG
Organism: Marinobacter fonticola; assembly: GCF_008122265.1. Taxonomy (NCBI): domain Bacteria; kingdom Pseudomonadati; phylum Pseudomonadota; class Gammaproteobacteria; order Pseudomonadales; family Marinobacteraceae; genus Marinobacter; species Marinobacter fonticola. Next base: position 3,342,454 of record NZ_CP043042.1, on the reverse strand, counting down.
GGATAGCAACGCAATCGGGTCCAGGAAACCGTGCTTGCGTGCCACGTGACGAACCACAAAGCGCCAGGGCAGCCATTTCATCCAGCTCACGATACATCCTCCACGATTTCATCTTTACCGGTGTATTTGGCCAGCGCTCGGCGGGCGAGTCGATTCAGAAAAATCACGGCGATAACCGTGCCTACAAACCCGGCACCGTAAATGGCCCATTCCAGCGGTGAGCGACCGGTTTCGCGCACGCCCAGGGTGGTCAGGTCGGCGGCGAGAGAGCCCAGGTAGACATTGTGCAGGGAAAAGGGAATAAAGCCGATGGTACTCCCTACCACGAACCCGCCCAGGGAAAAATGAGTCAGCCCGAAGAAGTAGTTGGAGATCTTGCTGGGGAAGAAGGGGATCAGCCGTGTCAGTAGTACGATCTTCCAGCCGTGGGGCGTTAGCTCGTCGCTCATCAATTTGAGCTTGGCCCGGGCCATGATGAATTCTTTGGCCCGCTCGCCAAACAGGTGACGGGCGATGAGGAAGGACGCCGCAGCACCGAGCACCGTGCCGCCGACCACATAGACCGTACCTTCGAGGACGCCGAAGACGAAACCGGCGCCCGTGGTGAACAACACGCCGGGCAGCAGCAAAACCATCACCAGCATCATGATCACGATAAATAGCACCGGCGCCCATGCACCTTGTGCTTCGAACCATTGCAAGAGCTCGACCACACGCTCGTGGATGCCCAAGGCATAAAGTACGGCGAGAATCGCGCCGACCAGTACAATGCTCGCCAGAATGCCCAGTACGGGCGATTTCTTCCAGCCTGCGCGTCGTTCCAGTTCAGCCTGTTCCATTGAATACAGCGTTCCTCGATGGGTTTGGGCCCAGGCTTTATGCCTTCGGGCCGGTTAGTTCGTCTCCTCTACAATGAGCGTAGTTCAATTTATCAGTCGGAAAACCCGCCCAAAGGTTCCTTTGGGCGGGGTAGTACAGTCGGACGGCGTAGTACGGTTGGGCCGGGACAGTACGGTTGGGCCGGGACAGTACGGTTGGCCGGGACAGTACAGTCAGTTTGCCCGGCAATAAAACACCGAAAACAGCGACTGGGGATCGGACCAATCGGCGTCCACACTGAAGCCGGTCTCCTGTGCCAGATGACTGAAATGCGCATCGGTATACTTGTAGGAGTTCTCCGAGTGAATGGTTTCGCCAGCGTGGAAGTCAATCGTCTGGCCCGCACAGTGTACGGACTGGTCCCGCAGACTTTCCAGGTGCATTTCGATGCGGCGGGCTTCGGTGTTATAGAACGCCTTATGGCGAAAGGCATCGGTATCGAAGTTGGCTGGCAGGATGCGGTTGAGATGGGTTAACGCGTTGAGATTGAATGCCGCGGTGACCCCGGCCTGGTCGTTGTATGCCGCATTAAGGATGCCGGTGTCTTTGTGCCGGTCGACGCCGATCAGCAGGCCGCCGTCGTCACCCACCAAGTGACGCACTGCACGCAAGAAATCGCGCGCGGTGGCCGGATCGAAGTTGCCCAGAGTCGAACCGGGGAAGAAGGCGACCCGTCGCGCGCTGCTTTCTTCCAGCGCCAGGGCGTCGAGCTGAGAGAAGTCGGCGCAGATGGCCTGGATCTCCAGGTCTGGAAAGTCCCTGGCGACCGCGTTAGCCGAGCTCAACAAGAACTCCGAGGAGATATCCATCGCCACATAGCGCGACGGATTCAGGGCATCGAGCAGCAAGCGCACCTTTTCGCAGCTGCCGCAGCCAGGCTCGATGAGCATGGCGCCTGCGCCGAGATGGTCGGCGATTTCCGACGCCTTGTTCTTCAGCACCATTCGCTCGGCGCGGGTGGGGTAGTACTCCGGTTGCTCGGTGATGGCCTCGAACAGCTGAGAGCCGCGTTCATCGTAGAAAAACTTGGGGCTGAGCGTTTTCTGTGTCTGCCCCAAGCCTTCAAGCACTTCGGCGACAACGTCCTGTTGACCCGGGTGCATGTTGACGTAATCGAGTTTTGTGCGCAGTACTTTGGCGGATCCGGCCATGTTTTTACCCTTTCCTTAGTGAGAATCCCCAGCGAGAACCCCGAATAAGAAAGCCCAATGAGCCCCTAACGAGCGTCCCTGGCGAGCCTGACGCCGCTGAACTGCCAGCGATCCGGCGGATAGAAGAAGTTGCGATAACTGGCGCGAACCTGACGTGGGTCCGTCACGCACGAACCGCCGCGTAGCACCAGCTGGTTGCACATAAACTTGCCGTTGTACTCGCCAATGGCGCCTTCCGCCGGCCGGTAGCCGGGGTAGGGTGCATAGGCGCTGCTGGTCCACTGCCAGATGCTGCCGAACAACGTATCGGGGTCCGCGCTTTCGGGGTGATATAGACCGCTGTCGACAAAATGTCCCTTGACGGGCTGGCGCTGGGCAACCGATTCCCACTCGAATTCCGTCGGCAGGCGGGCGTCGAACCAGCGCGCAATGGCATCGGCCTCGTAGGCACTGAGGTGACAAGCGATACCATAGGGGTTGAGCGGTTTCAGACCGTGCAGGGTGAACTCGAACCACTCGCCGTCCTGTTGACGCCAATAGAGCGGATGCTGCCATTGCTCCTGCTGCACTTTGCCCCAGCCATCGGCAAGCCAAAGCGCCGGCTGCTGGTAGCCACCGTCCTCGATGAAGGCGAGCACGTCGGCATTGGTCACCGGCCGATTAGCCAGTTCGAACGGTTCCAGGAAAACCCGGTGCCGCGGGGTTTCGTTGTCAAAGCAAAAGCTGCTATCGGCGTCCGCGCCCATCTTGAGGATGCCGCCTTCCTGGGCCGTCCAAGCCAGCGCAAGTGGGCGGGTGGGTTCCTCATGCCCGGGTGCATCGACATAGACCGGGCAAAGCGGATTGAGCGCCAGATTGTATTTCAGGTCGGTGAAGAACAGTTCCTGGTGCTGCATCTCATGCTGCAGGCCCAGCTCCGTTCGAGTGACTATCGTATTCAGATCGCCTGTATTCAGGCCGCCGTCGCCGGATTCAAGCAGCCGTATCATGGCATCGTCGATGGCGTGGCGGTAGTCGTAAACGTCGGCCACCGTCGGGCGCGACAACAGGCCGCGTTGCGACCGGGGAAATTGCGCGCCGATGCCGTTGTAGTAGGAATTAAACAGGTATTCGAATTGGGGGTTGGGCGATTGATAGCCCGGCATGAAGGGTTTGAGGATGAATGTTTCGAAGAACCAGCTGGTGTGGGCCAAGTGCCATTTAGCGGGGCTGGTTTCCGCTACGGCCTGGAGCCCGTAGTCCTCGATTTCCAGGGGCGCGCAGTAGTCTTCGAAGCGCTGGCGCACGTCCCGGTACATGTTACGGATGTGTTCGAGTGGTGCTAGCTCGTCCACGTCCCGGCCGGCGAGCTTACCGAATCCAATCATGGTGCTCTCTCCTTGCTCTGTAGCGTGTCTCCATAAACCAAGTGGCCATCGGCCAGACGGCCAATGGCCCTTCCGTTACAGCAACGACTCGGCTGAACTCCTGACTGCCGGGGATTGCAGGAATGCTAAGGTTCCCTAAGCATTTTTAACCGATAATGCATCCAAGTCGCTGCTTTTAGACTACTACAATTAAAGCACTGGATTGCAAATGAACTCTTGGTAGGGCACGCGCGTTTTGAGCTTGAGACGTCGTCGACCGACCATTTACGCTAAGAGGTAACGTTCCATATTGCCACCGAACGGGTTCTTGACGGGCGGCGTGAGCTGGGGAGGTGAAATAGGTCGAATGCTGCGTTGGATGGTTTGTTCGCTATGCGTGCTTTGGGTCACCCATGCCCAGTCTCAGGTTGCGACTGTGGAATGGCGTTCACCGGAGTTTCCACCCTTTTTTCTTGAGATGGCGGCCGGCCAATACGGTGTTATGGACCGTCTTCACTTAGAGGTGATCGCAGCGCTGCCGGATTACCGGCACCGATTTCGAACGTCGAACTACGCGCGTTTGCTGTACGACATGAAGCAAGGTCGGCAGATGTGTTCCCATGCGCTGATCAAAGTACCGGGGCGTACCCCTTACGTGGCGTACTCCCGGCCGGTGCTGCCGATGCTGCCGCCGGGCTTGGTCGTCAGAGCGGGCAGCGAAGAGAAGTTGAAATCCTTTATCGATGCAAACGGCGAATTAAGTCTCGCTCGGGTGATGGATGAATCGTCGATTCGCTTGGGGTTTGTGCGCGGAAGAAGCTACGGCGAGGAGGTCGATCGAATCGTCAGAGCTCGCTATGCGCCGGAAGGCATAACGACGCGGCTTATTGCCTCGCGTAACAGCCCGCTGTTGCTCCAGATGCTGAAAGCGAAGCGCGTGGATGCGGTGCTGGCGTATTCTTCCGAGGCTGGCCATTTTACCCACGGCGAGGGTGCCGCCGAGATATGGGGAGATCGGGGGGCGCCGGACCTTGGCTTCCTGCCGCTGTCCGAACAACCGGATTACATCAACGACTACTATGGCTGTACCGAAGGCGACTGGGGCCGGGAAATCATTGCCGAGGTCAACCGAGTACTCGAGCGTGAGGATATCCAGAAGTTAGCGGTCGACCTTTATACCGGCACGTTGCTGCCCGATAGCGTGTCGCATTTTCAGACGATTTATCAGCTTTATCGTCGGCAAGAGGGAGAAAGGGGCGGTGGCCCGAGCAAGTAAGATTAACGTTTACCGGCAAGGGCTGTTCTGGAAACAGCAGCGACATGCCCTAAGTTACTGACGCCGCTGTCACAAAAAGCGCATCAAGCGGGATGAAACTGAAATTAAACGTTCTCAAGATCTTGTTTAAGTTAAGGACTTGGGAAACGGTTGTCGCGTAAGGTCCGGGGAATAACACTCGTTTTCCTAGGGACCCCTATGACACGTGTTTTATCCCTTGTAGGTCATTCTGACGAAAGTCGCCTGATCGAGGCGACGCTCGCCAGCCATGATGTCACCGCCGATCCGGCGGAACTGCACCACGCTGGCGGGTTAGATCTGGTCATTGTCGACCGAGAGGCCCTGCAGGCCTGGCGGGAGGAGATCGGCATACTGCGGTCCCGCGAGGCGCCGGCGGCCATGCCGGTCCTGTTGATGCTGCCCGCGCGGGAACTGGATGCGTCCATGGGAATGATCGGCCAGCAGATCGATGACGTCATGGTCCAGCCCTTTCAGCCCGCCGAGCTTCTCGCCCGGGTCAACAACCTGCTGCGGGTGCGCGAGCTATCGGTCAGTCTGCGCGAGCGTGTTGCTCAGAGCGACAGTGAACTCCGCGTCCTGGGCCGGGCGTTCTCTTTGTTTGCCGCGTGTAACGAACTCATTCTGCGCGCTGACAGCGAGGACGAATTGCTCAATAGCACGCTCGACGAGCTGGTGAGCAATCGTGGATTCCGTTTTGCCTGGGTCGGGCTGGCCAAGCACGATGAATGCAAGAGCATCGACGTCCTTGCCCAGAGTGGCACGGCTGGCAACTACCTTACGCATGTTTCTCCCACCTGGGGCGAAGGGCCGGAGGGTGACGGCCCCGCCGGCCGGGCCATCCGCAATCACCAGGCTCAAGTCTGCGACGATATGGCGAGCGCTCCTAATATCGCGCCCTGGCGGGATATGGTGCAAGAGTATGGCTTTGGCTCCTGCCTGGTGCTGCCCTGCCGCTTCGACAAGACGCGGGACGGTATTCTGGTGCTCTACTCGGAGATGCGGCATGCCTTCACGGCCGAGGAAATCGAGCTGATGGGGCGGCTGAGCGAAAATATAGCCTTTGGCTTGCAGGCCTTGCGTGATCGCGAAGCTTTACGCCAGGCGAAACACAGTGCTGAACTGCGGGCGTATCGAGACGTGCTCACGGGGCTGCCGAATCGACAGTGGATCCATGAACAGCTGGCGACTCTGGGCGCCCAGGCGGATCGTCATGGGCGTTACGCGGCGGTGTTGTTCGTCGATCTGGACGGCTTCAAGCGCATCAACGACAGCATGGGGCACGAAGTCGGTGACCGGTTGCTGCGTAAAGTGGCCCGGCGTCTACAGGGGCTGGTACGCGAAGAGGATTTCGTATCGCGTCAGGGGGGCGATGAATTCGTGATCCTGATGCCTTTCGAGAAGCTGGACACGGGCCTCGAATACAACGAGGAAAGCCAGCACACGTATTTGACCGGCGCAGCCAGCCAGGTTGCGGAGCGGATCGTTAGCGGCATGCGTAAACCGTTCACCGATGGCCACAACGAGCACTATCTTGGCGCCAGTGTCGGTATCAGCCTGTTTCCTCGCGACACCAAGGAAGCGATGGCGTTGCCGGGCTTGGCGGATCAGGCCATGTACGAGGTCAAGAGCCAGGGTGGCAATGGCTATCAGTTCTACAATGCCCAATTGTCGGCTGAACATTCCAGTCTCGTAGCGTTGGAGCAAGACTTGTATGAAGCGGTGCAGCAGCAGGATTTCGAGCTGCACTATCAGCCGGTGGTCGATCTCGAAACCGGCGATGTGCACTCGGTGGAAGCCCTGCTGCGGTGGCCTCAGCCCGATGGCAGCACGGTGGCGCCGAAGGCCTTTCTGCCGATGCTGGAAGAAACCGGGCTGATTATCCGTGTGGGTGAGTGGGCGCTTCGCAAGGCTTGCGAGGATTTGCGCAAAGCACGAGAGCATTTGCCAGACTTGCGTTTGTCGCTAAACCTGTCGGTCCGTCAGCTTTGGCAACCGTCGCTACCCGCGCGTATCGCCGACATGGTGCGCCAGGCCGGTCTGCCACCGGAAGCGGTGGAATTGGAGGTGACCGAGGCGGCCATGATGAGTGACATCGCTCGCATGGAGAAGGTCCTTCAGGAACTGCAGCAGCGCGGTTTCGCGCTCACCATCGACGATTATGGCACCGGCTATTCGTCCATTTCACGGCTACTGGCTCTCCCGGTATCCACCCTCAAGCTGGACGGCTCGTTCCTGCGAGCGACCGAAGACACGCCCAGCGCCACGTCGATGATTTCGGCGATTGCGGATATGACGCCCAAGCTTCAGCTCAGGCTTGTCATAGAGGGGGTGGAAAATAACCGGCAGCGAGACCTGCTGACTCGGCTGGGATGTAGCCTGGGGCAGGGCTATTTATTCACCCACCCCATGCCGTTCGACGGACTCATGGCGTACTTAAAAAAACCACTAACGCTGGAAACGCCGGTTTAAGGTCCCTCTAATGCCTTAGTGGTTCGCCACCAGGTTCAAATCTGAAATGTTCGCACCGCCAGCCCCGTCGATGCGCCCCTGCATCTGACGGGCCTGCTGCAACATGGGTTCAATGTTCTCTTCCAGATAAGTGCCGTCGAAGCCGGCCACTTCGCGCAGTCCGGCAACGTTCAAGAGCTTAATGTTGCCGTTGATCTGTCCGACAAGCTTTTCTTCCCGCAACTCCTTGAAGACACGGTTGACATGCACGGCGCTCAAACCCAGCGCGTCGGCAAGGATGGTTTGGGTTAAAGGCAACTGGAGGTGATTGGTGACATCGATGTTGGTCTTTTCCAGCCGCTTGGAAATTTCCAGCAGGAAATGAGCAAGCTTCTGTCGGGCGGAACGGCGGCCCAGGTTCACGAGGCGCTCAAGGAGAATCGCCTGGTCCGCTGCCGAGATCATGAAGAAAATACTGCACAGCAGCAGAGATTCCGCAAAGACCTCTGTTAGGCGGGATTTAGGAAAGGCGCAGAGCACGGCGTCGGACATCACCATAAGCCCGGTGATGCGTTTATTGAAGGCAAACTCCCGCAGGCCGACGACATCGCCGGGAACGTATACATCGAGTATCTGACGGCTGCCGTCTTCCATGTTGCGGTAGGAGTAGGCCCAACCCTGACTGACGGTATAGAAGTGGTTGGAAGGCTCTCCCTGTAGCCAGACCGACGTATTTTTGCGGTACTCCTTAGGGCTCTTTTCCAGGGAGTCGAGCAACACCTTGTCATCGTCGGTCAACGGTGAGTAATGCTCGAAATGTTTGATAATGCAGCTCGATTTCATTGCGTTCCCCTCCAGGCCCGTGCCAGTGGCGTGTCGTTATTATGGTTGCTAAAAGCGAAGTAGGACGATCTTATCGCTAACGAAACGGGCCGCTGGTCTCGTTGCGGGACGTACTAAGTGATACCTGACTCAAGAATAACACCCTGACCTTTGCCTTGTATCAAAAGTCTACGATCAACATGCCGGCAACAGGCCGCGATGCGGATACTTTCTCTTGTGTAGTTGGTAATACGGCGCTTTATTTGCTCCAATCGATGCATCATTTCCCCAAAAGCAATGTGATGGACCACATGACGCTATTCGAGATCGTTGCCATCCTGCTGAGCCTTTCGGCCCTGTTCAGCTACATCAATGCCCGTTTTATCGGCTTGCTCACCAGTATCGCCGTCATGGCGTTCTCGCTGTTGTTTTCGCTGGTTCTGGTGGGACTCAACCACCTGGGTATCCATGATTTGACCGATTGGGCCGAGCAGCTCGTAGGGCAGGCCGACCTGGGCAGAACACTGCTCGACGGTTTGCTGAGTTTCCTGCTGTTCGCCGGCGCCTTGCACGTCAATCTGGACGACTTGGCAGAGCAAAAATGGCTGGTGGCCTTGCTGGCCTCCCTGGGCGTTGTGTTGACGACGTTTCTGGTCGGGGGCGCTCTGTGGTTTGTGCTGGACTGGCTCGGCCTGTCGTTGCCCTTCATCTACTGCCTGCTGTTCGGCGCGGTAGTGGCACCCACCGATCCCGTCGCGGTTCTGGCGATCCTGAAATCGGTCGATGCACCCGATAGCCTGTCGACCAAGATTGCCGGTGAGTCGCTGTTCAACGATGGCGTCGCGGTGGTGGTTTTTCTGGGCATTCTCGGCATCGCCCAGGGTGAACGGGAAGCGACTTTCTCCAGCATTGGGTTACTGTTTCTGGAGGAGGCCGTGGGCGGCCTGGTGCTGGGTTTCCTACTCGGTTACATCGGCTACCGGTTACTGCGGCAACTGGATAATTATCAGGTCGAGATTCTCGTAACCGTAGCTTTGGTCGCCGGCGGGTATGCGTTGGCCAACCGGCTGCATATGTCGGGTCCATTGGCGGTGGTTGTCGCCGGGCTGATGCTGGGCAATCACGGGCGTAAATTCGCCATGTCGGAGAAGACCGAAGCGCAGCTGGATACGTTCTGGGAGTTGGTCGACGAACTGCTCAACGCCGTCTTGTTCTTGTTGATGGGGCTGGAGCTGCTGATCCTGAATTTCGAGTTGCCCATCCTATGGGCCGGGCTGGCGGCGATTCCACTGGCGCTGCTGTCGCGGCTGGTGGCGGTGGGCATACCGGTTATGGCACTTAGGCCATTCAGGGAGTTCAATCCCAATTCTATTCGTGCGATGACCTGGGGCGGGCTCAAAGGCGGTATTTCCGTCGCATTGGCGCTCTCACTGCCATCCGGGCCGGAACGGGATTTGATCCTGCCGATGGCCTACGTCGTGGTGGTTTTTTCGATTCTGGTGCAGGGATTAACCCTCAAGCGGGTGATGGGTTCCGGTCATCGTAAAACGCCCTAGTGCACTAGCCCAGGCGAAGTGACGTTCTCGAACCTTCGAGGGCATCGCGCCTTAAACCGAATACGGTCAGGACTGGCGGCGCTGGTCGGTTGCCTTCTGTAATTCCCGGGCATGTTCAAGCATGCCGGTGATATCTTCCTGGAGGTAGGTGTGGTCGAAATGGGCCAGCTCTTCAAGACCAGCCAAATCCAGAAGTTCGACATGTCCATTGCAAGGGTTGATCAGTCCCTGGGCCTTCAGTTCGCGGAACGTTCGGTTAACGTGGACCGAGCTAAGCCCAAGGGCGTCGCCTAGCATGGGCTGGGTCAACGGTAGCTTGGTATGGTTGCCAATGTCGGCGTTGGTCTTTTTCAGCCGCTGTGAGATTTCCACCAGGAAATGAGCCAGTTTTTCAATCGCGGAGCGGCGACCCAGGTTGACCACCCGTTCAAGCAGAATGGCCTGATCGCGGGCCGCGATGGTAAAGAATATATTGCATAGCAGTAGAGACTCGGCGAAGACTTCCGTTAGCCTGGACTTGGGAAACGCGCAAAGTTCGGCATCGCTAAGCACCGTGAGTCCGGATACCCGGGTTTTGAAGGCGAATTCGCGTAACCCGACGATATCGCCCGGTACGAAAAGATCGAGCACCTGGCGCGAGCCGTCTTCCAACAAGCGATGTGAAAAGGCCCAGCCTTTCTTTACGGTGTAGAAATACTCCGAGCTTGAGCCCTGCTCCCATACCGTTGTGTTCTTCGCATACGTTTTGGCATTCTTTTCCAGAGAATCCAATAAGACTTTGTCGTTATCGGTCAAGGGCGAATAGTATTCGAAATGCTTGATGATGCAACTGCCGTCCACAGTGTCCTCCCTCTTACAAAGTCCTCGGCAGCAGTATGATAAATGCACTCCTAGAGCTCAGTAAGCTTCGTTTAAATCGTCTGCGTAATGATTTCGTCGTCGGAAAGACGAACCTCCAAGTGGTGGTAAGGAGGTGTCGGCGAAAATTCCTCAGCTTAAGGTTATCAGGTTACGGAGATGGTGCGTCCACGTACAGCCCCAAAGAAACGATACGCTGAATACTAGACTTATCCGAACTGCCTCAGCAATCCGGCGAAACATTTGCCTCAGCCGATGTGCGCAGATAGGCCGATAGAGTTTCTGCATCGTGCTCAAGGTAATAAGCATCGAACTGGGCGACCTTCCGTAGGCCCTCCAGATCCAGAATCGTCAGTCCACTCCCTGCCGGCATTACCAAGCCGTTCTCTTTCAGTTCGCGGCAGGTCCGGTTCACGTGTACGACGCTTAAACCTAAGGCATCGGCCAGTAGCGCCTGGGGAACGGGCAGCTCCAAAGCATTGCCGGGAATACGCTGAACCCGCCGCAGTCGTTCCGATAACTCGACCAGGAAGTGGGCGAGTTTCTCCCTTGCAGATCGCCGGCCCAGATTGACCATGCGTTCCAATAGGATCGCTTGGTGGCGGGCAACAATCGTAAAGAGGACATTGCACAGTGATGGAGAGTGGGCAAAGAGAGTACTTAATTGCGGCATGGAAAAGGGATAGAGTTCCGCGTTACTGAGGGTCATCAGTCCCGATCCACGCTTACGGAACGCAAATTCCCGTAAGCCGATAATATCGCCTGGAACGTAAAGATCGAGAACCTGGCGGGTTCCATCTTCCATATTCCTATAAGCGTAGACCCAGCCTTTGCTGAGAATGTAGAAGCGTTCCGAGCTGGTGCCTTGATGCCATACCGAAGTGTTTTTAAGGTAAGTAACCGGAGGCTTTACCAGCGAGCTGACAAGTTCCTTATCTTTACAGCTAAGAGGGATGTAGTTTTCGAACTGCTTAACGATAAAGCGGGTGTCCAAAGTGTCTGTCATGAACGCTATTCTGTGCGGAGGTGTTAATGACCAAACTTTTCTGGGCTGTGTCGTAAGTGCTTTGTTAGCCTCAGTTATTCTGTACAGCTTTGTATAGCGCCCTATTCAGCCTCTGATGCGCTCGGAACTCCATAACCTATGTTTAGCGCCTCGTGGTTTTAATGAAATAACCTTAACCTAGCGGGGTTTTTGCTCTTAATTTGTTCAATGGTGCGTCTAGCTACCCGAAATCAGTGCCTTTTTTCTTTCTTGTGGCGTTTTTGTAGATACATCGTCAGGAGCGATGGAGGTTTGCACCGTAAGCATCCCCTGACAGGCTCAAATCATCCTCGTAGTTAAGTTACAGCTGCTTCATTCATTCGCTCCATTTTCTTGTTTTGTGCTTCTTAATTATCTGTTTTTAAAGGAAATAACTTGTTCCTTTGACCTATGTTGTAGCAACTTATGTTGTGTCTCGCCTTTTGGCTCACTGATAGTTTTGTAGCGTTGGTTACAAACACTTACAAAGGAGTCTTTAGGTATGTTGCAGACTGCAGATCATTACCCCACCAGGTTAGACGACAAGCTTGGTACGTTTGATCGCAGGGAACCGGTCGTACACAGCACTGGCAAAGCACGTGAGCATGGTCCCTTGGGCGTCTCCCAGCTTGATCAGTTCGAGCGTGACGGCTTCATTTGGCTTGAAAGCTTCTTCCCTCAAGAGGTTGTCGAACCCTTTTTCGAAGAGCTCGATGCGATGGCCCGAGATCCGCAGATGCGGGACCGTGAGGAAGTCATCATGGACGCGGAGCGGGAAAAGATTCGCTCGGTGTTCGCCATGCATGAGCTTTCCGAAGCCTTTGATCGCATGACGCGTGATCCGCGACTACTGGGCATGGCCCAGCAACTTTTAGGCGGCGACGTCTACATCCACCAATCGCGTATCAACAGTAAGGCCGGGTTCTGCGGTGGCGGTTTCGATTGGCATTCGGATTTCGAGACCTGGCACAGCGAGGATGGTATGCCCAAGATGCGTGCGGTCAGCGCATCGATCATGCTGACCGATAACAACGCCTTTAACGGTCCGTTGATGCTGATACCCGGGTCACACCGTCGGTTCGTACCCTGCGTCGGCAAAACCCCTGACAATAATTGGCTGAAGTCGCTCAAGAGCCAGGAAATCGGCGTGCCCGACCGGGACGATATAGCGTCTTTGGCGAACTCACGCGGCATCGAAGCGCCGACCGGACCTGCCGGGTCGCTTCTGTTGTTCGACTGCAATACGTTGCACGCCTCCAATGCCAATTTGTCGCCGTGGCCGCGTGCCAACCTGTTCTTCGTCTATAACAGCGTTGAAAATCGCCTGGCCGAACCGTTCGCCGGTACCCAGCCCCGTCCGGAATACCTGGGCGCACGCAAGCGCAATGTTGCGCTGTCAGCGAACACGTAATGGAAGCCTGTCCCGCTTCCATCGCAGGCGTTCGCTAAACCAGATTGGCGATCATAGTCAATCATTGGCGGGCACATCGCGTGCGACAAGTAATACCTTCGTTGCGCTCAATGAACGCATAAAGAGCCCTTAGAAGACAGGGAGAGCACGTAAATGAGGGTTACAATTCCGTATCCTTTCGGGTAACCCCTTTTCGTGTCCAACGCCTTTTCGTAGGCTAAGGTTATAAGGAGGGATGGTCGCGTTCTGGAATCGAGTCCTCACCGGCCATTCCGTGAAAGTCGCCGTTGCCATACGCAACAGGAGGAATCATGGACAAGACTTGGATCGTCGTAGCGGATAGTGCTCACGCCCGTATTTTGGCAACCACCCAGCGCATTAATACGCCAGCCGAGATTGCATCTTTCGAGCACCCAGAAAGCCGTCTTCATAATGGAGACCTCGTGGCTGACAAGCCCGGACAAACCAACGACCGGATGGGTGTGGCCCAGAACCAGATGGAAGAACCGGATTACCAGGGGCAAGAGCACGAGTCATTTGCCAGCAACATTGTGGAAAAGTTGGAGGAAGGCCGGCAGCAAGGGCGTTTTGACAGCTTGGTGCTGGTTGCTGCGCCCAACTTTCTCGGGATACTTCGCAATTCGTTGAGCAAGCCCCTTAGCAAAATGGTGACGCAAAGTCTGGACAAGAACTTGGTGACTCACGACGAAGAGAGCATTCGCAAGCAGCTCTTCCATTAAGGTGAAGGAAGCCGTGAGCCGATCACTGTAGCTTCGGCGACGGACCCGGGCGCGAGGTTGCTATCGATAGCACCAACGCGTCCCGGGCCCTAAAATCGCTTACAGGATTGCGCCACAAGGCTTCTGCATCATGTTTTTCTACTATTCCTCGCCTTGATCGAACTCTTCACGGCTGATCGTGCCATTATCATTGGCGTCGTACCGATCTAGCAGGCGTAGCTTTTCTTCCTTCTTTTCACCGGCAGCAGGCTCGCCGTAGGCGTCTAGTTCTTCACCGCTCAACGTGCCGTCCTGGTTGCGGTCGAGTTGATTGAACAGGTTGGTGTCCAGGCCACCCTGGCTCATACCCAAACCCGGGTAGTGAGTATTCGACTCGCGCGCGGGCTGGGGAGTGACGCTACCCCCCTGATAGTCGCCCGCCTGAATGGCCGGAGCGATGAGGGCAAGGCTCAGCAGGGTGGGCAGGGTCTTCAAGCTTGTCTTCATAGGTTATCTCTCCTTAGGTTCTTTGCTTCCAATATGAGCTCCCTGGCCTGAACGGAAAGGGTTTGGGTTCCTCCGATCAGTTTTCATAACCATTATTAGAATATGTTGGGTTTATCGGAAAGACTCAACCCCAAGGTGCGTTTGTCGAAACGTTAAACTTACTTAAATTGCCAAGAAAAAATGGTGTGTTTGACTGTTTAAGAGGTCTTGATGGGCATTGGCTATCGGCGCTGGTGCGCTGAATGAAGTACAGCCATTAAAAGTACAACCGTTAATGAACCACTAACTCAATGGTGTCTTTTACTGCAGTCGGTGTGAAGGATCCACATTTACGCCAAGGAGGCGGACCATGGCAGGTTCATCCGATAAGGGGCGTTACGGCAGTACGCGCAAGAACAACCTGATGGGCATTCCGGTACAGCGCCGGGTGTTCATACCCGCAGCACTCATCATCATGGGGCTGGCTCTGGCCGGTATCGTCGTTCCCAGTCAACTCGAATCAGGCGCTAAGGTTGTCCAAGACGCCATTGCCAATGGCATGGGCTGGTTTTACCTGCTTGCGATGAATGTGTTCCTGATCTTTGCGCTTTACCTGATTTTCGGCCGTTACGGCGATATTCGGCTGGGCGGGGTGGACCGGCGACCGGATTTCTCCAGTTGGGGGTGGTACTCGATGCTGTTTGCGGCGGGGACAGGGGTAGGGCTCCTCTTCTACGGCGTCGCCGGTCCGGTTTCGTTCTTTGCCAACCCGCCGTTCGGCGAGCCGCAAACAGAGCAGGCCGCGCGGGATGCCCTGGTCCATAGTTTCTTCCACTGGGGGTTTCATGGCTGGTCGATGTACGCCCTGGTAGGGCTCGCGATGGGCTTCTTTTGTTATAACCGTGACCTGCCGCTAACCGTGCGTTCTGCGTTTTATCCGCTTCTCGGCGAGCGAGTGAACGGCCGCCTGGGTGCGGCAATCGACGTGGTTGCGGTTGTGGGCACGCTGTTTGGCGTTGCGGTTTCCCTCGGCCTCGGCGTCGAGCAGATGAACACCGGGCTGGCCGAAACCTTCTCTCTACCGCAAAACAAGTACATGCAGGTAGGACTGATTGGCGGCGTGACGGCTATCGCCACCATTTCTGTCGTGACCGGGCTGGATCAGGGCATTCAGAAGCTGTCCAAGCTCGCCATGGTGACCGGAGGCATATTGGGACTTTACGTGTTGATCGCGGGCCCTACCCAGTTTCTGTTCCATGCCATGATTGAAAGCGTCGGCTCCTACATTCAGCAGATTCCCAGCCGGGGCACCTACGCCGAAGCGTTCAAATCACCCGATGCGACTCAATGGCAAAATGAGTGGACACTATTCTATTTCGCTTGGTGGATTTCCTGGTCGCCCTTCGTCGGGATGTTCATCGCGCGTATTTCCCGTGGGCGCACGATTCGGGAATACATGCTGGGTGTACTTTTCGTTCCGACGATTGTGTCCATGGTCTGGTTGACGATCATGGGGGGTACGGCGCTGTATGGCGAGCTGTATCAAGGCAGCAACCTTGCACCGACAATCACGTCCAACGCCGCCAAAGGGACCTTTCAGTTCCTGCAGAATTTCCCGGTGCCGGAGTGGGTCTCGTTGGGCAGTATGATGGTGCTCATTGCCACCGTTGCTATCTTCTTCATCACCTCGTCTGACTCCGGCTCGCTGGTGATCGACATCATTACCTCGGGCGGGGACCTGAATCCGCCAACATCTACCCGGGTATTCTGGGCGATTCTCGAAGGCGTGGTGGCGTCGGTGCTGCTGGTGGCTGGCGGCTTGAAAGCGCTGCAATCGGTTGCCACCATTGCTGGCTTTCCGTTCGTCATCCTGCTGCTGTTAATGTGTTTGGGGCTTTTGGTGGGCCTGAAGCAGTACCGGCGCCATCGCTATGAGCTCGATGGGGAGCGATTGGGGATTGGTGAGCGAAAGTAGGTATTTTCCAGCGAATTAACCAAACAGTGCACCAGAGGCCTGGAAAGCCCAGGCCTCTGGCCGATTGGCTGGCAAGGACGCAGTTTGAATCCTGACTTAAATACGTCAGCCAAACACAACGCCGATCAGCGCGTATCCGATCACTGTCACAACCGCAACGCCGATGAGATTCAGCACGAAACCGGCGCTGATCATGTCGGCGATCCGCATGTGCCCACTGCCAAAGACGATGGCGTTTGGCGGTGTGGCGACCGGCATCATGAAGGCGCAACTAGCGGCAATCGCTGCCGGCACCGCAAGCAGATAGGGCTCGGCGCCCTGAGATGTGGCCAGTGCGCCCATCAAAGGCAGGAAGGCGGCGGCGGTCGCGGTGTTGCTGGTGACTTCGGTGAGGAAGATGATAACCGCTGCGACCAGGGCAATTGTCAGTATCGCAGGCAACACGCCAATCACCGATAGACTCTCCGCAATCCATTTCGCCAGCCCCGAACTACTGATGACGCTGGCCAGTGCCAAACCACCGCCAAATAGCAATAGAACGCCCCAGGGGATGTCCTGTGCGGTTTCCCAGTTCATTAGGAAGGTGCGGGTCTTGAGCTCCACAGGGATCAGGAACAGGGCGACGGCGGCGCCGATTGCGATCACCGTATCGTCGAGCCAGGGCAGCAGACCGTCGGATAGCAGTGGCTGGAAGATCCAGGCTGCGGCGGTCAGCACGAACACGGTGAGCACCAGCTTTTCGCCTCGGCCCATGCTTCCCAGCTCTTTAAGCTGATCGCGAATTAGCTGTCCGCTCTCGCCGCCATCCTTGAAACCGAGATCGCCACGGGTCAGCCACCACCACACGGCTACGAGCATCGTGAGGGATACCGGAACGCCGATCAGCATCCATTGCGCGAATCCCACGTCGATGTCGTGATTGTCTGCCAAATAGGCGGCGAGAAGGGCGTTCGGCGGTGTCCCGATCAGCGTGGCAATCCCGCCGACACTGGCGGCGTAAGCGATGGCGAGTAGCAAGCGGGTTGCGAATTGACGCGAGGCCTCCGGGTCCTCGCTTTCGCGCATGTTAACGACCGACAGCCCGATGGGCAGCATCATAATACTGGTGGCGGTATTCGAGACCCACATGCTGAGGAAGGCCGTGGCGAGAATAAACCCGCCGATTTGACGTCGGGGCTGGCTGCCGACGGCACGCAATATGTTAAGGGCGATGCGGCGGTGCAGGTTCCAGCGCTGCATCGCCAGACCGATAGCAAAGCCCCCCAGAAACAGGAAAATAATCGGATTGGCGTAGGGCGTCGTGGCGTCTTTGATGGAGCCCAATCCCAGAGCAGGGATCAGGCTGATGGGAATCAGCGCGGTTGCGGGAATCGGGATGGTTTCCGTGGACCACCAAGTGGCCATCAGCAGCATCAGGCCCAGGGCGCGCCAGGCTTCTTCCGACATTTCTGCCGGCGCCGGCAGGATAAGCGTGGCCAGCAGAAACAGCGGGCCAAGGATAAAGCCGATAATCTGTGCCCGGGTCAGCCCTTTCTTCTCTTGTCCATGCGCATCGTTTTCGTCCATGCCTCGTCCTTCCCTCTGTAGACGTCGACCTTTTGTCCTTTATTAGGGAACCTCTGATTAAGTCTATTGGCGATTCTGGCTCGCCCTGAAAGCCGGAATCAAGGCGCGGCTTTGCAGGAAGGCTGGTTGCCTTTCAAGAAGCCGCAACGCGGCTTCCGGCTTTCAGGACAAGCCCCTTCGGGCAAACCTTGAGGGCCTTCCTAGTCTTCGTTGCAAATCTTGGCAAGGGAACCACCCTTCCCGGCGATTCGCGCCTTGCCAGAAAGGCCCTCAAGGATTGCAGAATCGCCAATAGACTTAATCAGAGGTTCCTTAAACGTATTCCAGCGTCTATTAAAAGTTGCAGAGGCTTCGGTTGAGCGCAAGTGACTCTATTGTTGTCAGGTTTTCATGTTGTCTGGCTGCATGGCGCATCCGCGACGGGCGATGGCTGAAGGTCCGGCAGGCGTCCCCGTCCCACACGCCATGACGCGATAGCTTTCACAGCCGAGCTATTAGCCGGCGCCGGGCTGCTCGGTGGCTTCGGTCAGTGTCGTCGTACCGACCTCGTGTCTCCAGGCCATGGCAAAGATCGCCAGGCCAGCGGCAGCGGCGGCGGCGCCAACGTAGCCGGTGGACTGCCAGCCCAGACCTGCGGTTATCGCCATGCCGCCCAACCAGGGGCCCAAGGCGTTGGCCACATTGAAAGCGGCGTGGTGCGATGCAGCGGCCAAGGTCTGTGCGTCGTTTGCAACATCCATCAGCCGTGTTTGCAAGGCAGGCCCCAAGGCGGACATCTGGGCGACCAGGAAGCAGATCGCCAGCAGGGTCCAGATCGACTCACTGGCGAGGGGAAACAGCGAAAGCGTCACGATGGCCCAGACCAGCAGCAGCCCGACGCTACGAAATTGCAGGCGATCGAATAGCCAGCCGCCCAGAAGATTGCCAATGAAGCCGCCGAGACCGAAGACGGCGAGCGCAATAGGAATCCAGAAGGGGTCCATGCCGGTGACGTTGAGCAGCGTAGGCGCCAGATAACTGAACACACAGAACATGCCGGCAAAGCCGATGGAACCAATGGCTAGGGCATACCAGAGCTGGGCGCCGCGGAACGCCCGGACTTCGTGCAGGGGGCTGTTACGTACTTCCTGGCGATTGAGTGGCAAAAAGAAGAACACCAGGACGACGGTCAGTACGGCGATCAGGCCGACAAAGATGTAAGCGTACCGCCAGTTGAGGGATTGACCCAGTATGGTTGCCAGGGGGTTGCCGATCAGCAAGGCCAGTGTCAGGCCCATCATGACTCGGCTCACCGCCTTGGCCCTTTGGCTGGGTGGCACCAGCGTCGCGGCGACCAAGGCCGCTACGCCGAAATAGGCACCGTGGGGTAGCCCGGCAATAAAACGAAGTGCCATCAACGATTCATAGGTGGGTGCCATGGCACTCGCGATATTGCCCAGGGCATAAAATGCCATCAACAAAAGAAGCAAGTGACGCCGGTAGAGCCGTGCCCCCAGGATCGCTAACAACGGAGCGCCGACGACCACACCCAAGGCATAGGCGCTGATCAGGTGGCCAATCTGGGGCTCGCTGACCCCGAGATCCTGCGCCATGTTGGGCATCAGACCCATAATGGCAAACTCGCCGGTGCCGATGCCGAATCCACCCATGGCCAGGGCAAACTCGATCAGCAATAGCTTGAATCGAGAAAAATCGTGAGTAGACACTGAAGCCGACATGGCATCCTTACTGAGTCGCAGAAAATAAAATAGAGGCGCCGCAGAGACGTCCCGAACGGACGAAACCGGGTTTCTTAGAAGACTAACAAAACGGCATTATCCGCTGATGACAGGCGTAAAAAAATAAGCGATTCCGCGAATGCTTATTTCCAAGATCGCGAATAGGCGCCGCCAACAGCAACTATTGCAATACTTTCGCTGCCGATAGCCCTTAGACCACGAACAACCCGTCGACCCGCATTAATCGTCAGCTGATAAAAAAGCCTTAACTCGCCGGGGCTGGCGGCGTCGTGTCTGAATTCTCCGAAATTTCCTTTTCCTCGTCGGTGTTCGAGTCGATCCAGCTGCGAACGTGGATATCCCTTTGCGGGAATGGAATCTGGAACCCGGCGTCCCGTAGTTCCCGGGTGATCGAGGCGTGTAGCTCGTGCGCCAGCGGCATGTAATCGAGTAGATCGCCGATGAATACCCGTACCTCGAAATTGATGCTGCTATCGCTCAGGGCCACGCAGAATACGGCCGGCGCGGGATCGTCCACGACCCGGGGGTTGTTTTCCGCGACCCGGCTGAGAAGTTCCTGCACTTTGTCTATGTCCGATCCATAAGCGACGCCAACACGGACGATCACCCGCACGATTTGATCGGTCAGCGTCCAGTTGGTCAGGTCTTGGGTGACGAACGTCTTGTTGGGGATAATCTGTTCCTTGCGGTCCCAGTCCACCAAGGTGGTGGCGCGAATACGGATGCGGGATACCGTGCCGGTGACACCACCGATGGTCACTGTGTCGCCGACGCGGATCGGCCGCTCGAATAACAGGATGATGCCGGAGATAAAGTTGGCCACGATTTCCTGCAAACCAAAGCCCAGGCCGACACCGAGGGCCGCCACCAGCCATTGCAGTTTGGACCACTGCAAACCGATCACCGCCAGGGCTAGAGAGACCCCAAAGATCACAATAAGATAAGTGACGATAGTCGTGATGGCGTAGCCGGTGCCCGGTTCCAGCTTCATCCGGCTGAGCACCATGACCTCCAGGGTGCCTGGCAGGTTCCGGGCAGCCAGCACCGTGCCGGCAATGGCCAGTAGCGCAAACAGCAGATCGCCCATGGTGATCGGAATGGGCTCGCTGCCCTCGAGACCCGTCGAAATCGTCCAGAGTGTTAGGTTGTCGAAGAGTTGCAGGGCCGGGATAACACCTTCCCAGAGCATCCAAAGACCTGTCAGAGCCAGGGCAAAAGCAAGAATACGCAACAGGGCGGTGCTTTGCTGACTGATATCCTTTAAGTCCATTTCCGGCATTTCGTAGGCCTGGGGCAGGCCTTCGCCGGTATTTTCAGCCGCTTCTTTGGCTTCGGCCAGCTTGCGTTCGGCGGCCCGCTGCTCTCGCAGTCGCTCCAGCGTCAAGCGGCGCTCACGCACTGAGAGCCCCCTTAGGCCGAGGTAGTAGAGCAGCATCGTAAAGGCGATCCAGCAGATACTGATAAACATGTTGCCTTCCAGCTGGACCGCTGTGTAGTGATAACCCCAGAGTGAACAGGCGGCGAGCAGCAAGGGGGTCGCCACCGCAATCCAATGCAGGACTCGAAGCACTTTCTGATCGACCCGGCGGCGCCGGGTCGCACTCATGACCCGTTGGGCGAAGAAGGCCAGCGCGATGGACGCAATGGCGAAAAGGACCCGCCCGAGACTGTCGCTATAAGCTGTCCCTTGGGGCGTTTCCATGGTGGGCAAGAGGGCACTGACCGGGACTAGCACCGCCAGCAGGATGGGGATCTGGCGGCGGACGACGCGCAGCGTTGGAGCATTCCACTTAAAGTGACGCTCGCCCAGTCCATCCCTGCGAGCGACCTTGTTGACGAAGCTCAGCAGCAGCAGAACAAAGGCCGCGGCGGTAAAGCCGTCGGAGAGTGCGCTGAAGAACGTGTTGCCCTCCATGAGCAACAAAGAAACGATCGATAGCGCCAGAACGCCGGGCACGACGAGAAGCAGACTGTTTCCAAGGGCCATCAGGCTATAGGAAAAGCGATCCTTGCTCACATTACCGACGTTATCGGCATTGGCGATGATATTAGCCTTGATCGCCTTGCGTTTTACCACGACGGCGACGAGCACCAACAGCATCAATAGTATACGTGCGCCGCGCTCATCGATGGATGCTCTGACTGTGTCGATGAGGGCTTTGGGTTTGAACGACGATACCAGCCATACGCTGGCGTGGTAGAGGTTGTTGAAGGTATCCAAGGCAAACGGCTTGGCACTGGGCAGCCAGAACAGGCGTTGTTGCAGCAGGTCCTGGTAGGTCTGGATGAGTTGTTTCAGCTCGAAGACTGTCGTGAAGTACTCATTGAGTACTTCGATATGGCCAGTGATGGACTCGTGTAGCTGGCGCAGTAGATCCGACCGCTTTTCTCTGAGCTGGCGATTGACCTCGGGGTCATTGTCGAGAATCGCTTCGAATTCCTCCAATCGAAGCTGTTCTTCCCGTGCTGCAGAAAGCTTTCGTTGAATCCCTTCGATGAGACTGTCGTCCACGCTTTGCTGCTTGAGTCGATCCAATCGCTGACGTAGTAAGCTGGCATACTCGTCCGTCAGGTTCAGGCCGGCCCTCTCCAGCCTCAACTGAAAGCTTTGATATTCGTTGTTAAGTCGCGTGCGCAACGATTCCGCATAAGCGAGCCGCTCCTGGCTCTCTTCCAGCGCTGATTGACGTTGATCCAACGACCGCCGTATAGACTGAATCTGCTGGCGGATGCTCGCTGAAGACGCCGACGGCAAGTCAAGGGCTACCGGTTCCGAGACGTCTCTTTCGATATCCGGGTTCACCGGCAATTCGGGTTTTGGCGCAGGCTCCTCTTCCGGTTTGCCTTCGCCATCCTGGGCCTGTTCGCTGTTCTGTTGCTGTTGCTGTTGCTGTTGCTGTTGCTGTTGCTGTTGCTGTTGCTGTTGCTGTTGCTGTGGAAGAAGCTGTTCTGCAGCACGCACCGACTGCGCGCCGAGCATGGCCAGAGCCAACGCAAGTAGCGAGAAGACGGAGGATATGATGAAAACAGTGGGAACAGTGGTAAGGACAACAGGTCTCTGCTTTCTCAACAACATCATGCGTGCATTTCCTTTTGCTTTTTTGGCTGCAACGAGCCTACCCGTACAATCCACAAGTTTAACCAGAAAGCATGCCTGATGAGAGATGACAAAGCATTCATAACAGTTCGCGAAATAGCCTGTGATGTTTAAAGTCGCGGCATGGCGCAGTAGGCTGAAGGTTCGGCGGATGGAGCCGTACCGCCTCCAAAGGATTCGATTGAGAGATTGATAAGGGAGGCATCATGAGCAAAGGTCAGGTTCATATCGGTACATCGGGCTGGAACTTCGATAGCTGGGCCGGGGACTTCTACCCTGACGGCTTGAAGAAGAGCGAGTTGCTGCCCCAGTACGCTCGCCATTTCTCCACGGTGGAAGTCAATAACAGCTTCTACAACCTGCCCAAGCCGGAAACGGCAAAAGGCTGGAGGGACGAAGCCCCTGATCACTTCCTGTTTTCCTGCAAAGCCAGCCGCTACCTCACCCACATGAAAAAATTGAAGGACCCGGACGAAGGTATCGACAAGCTCCTCCACGCTCTGGAGCCATTGGAAAGAAAGCTCGGCCCGATCCTGTTTCAATTGCCGCCTAACTGGCGGGTGAATACCGAGCGTCTGGCGTCTTTTCTCCAAAAGCTCCCGAAGGGGCACCGCTATACATTTGAATTCCGCGATAAAAGCTGGCACTGCGATGAAGTCTACGCGTTGTTGAAACAGTACAACGCTGCTCTGTGTTTCTACGATTACCAGCAATACCAATCACCGGAGGAGACCACGGCCGATTTTATCTACATCCGCCTGCACGGGCCGGAAGAAACAGCCTACACCGGCGCGTACGATGGCCGGACGCTGGCGGGGTACGCGCGCAAGATCAGCCGTTGGCGCGATGAGGGCCGCGATGTGTTTTGCTATTTCGATAACGACGAAAAGGCGTGCGCTCCCCACGATGCGGAGAAGTTGATGGCGTCCCTCAAGCAGCACTGAAGCGATTTCTTATTAGGTTCTTAGAGTCCCTTTTGCCACACCGATGCGATTTCAGTTTCAGACAATGGCCGCGACTGACCGGGCGCCAAAGCCCGGTCGAGCCGAATGTCGCCCATGCGCTCCCGGTGCAGTGCCGTCACTTGGTTGCCGACGGCGGCAAACATCCGTTTGACTTGATGATAGCGTCCTTCGTAAATCGTTAGCCGGGCTTCGCACGTATCGATGTGCTCCAGCTCTGCCGGGGAGGTGGTCAGGTTCTCGTAGGCCAGGTAGATGCCCTCTACAAATCGCCTGGCCGTGTCCGCACCGATCGGTTTTAGGGTCTGCACGCGGTAGGTCTTCGGCATCTTCTCGCGAGGTTCGGTGAGGCGTCGTGACCATAAGCCATCGTTAGTGAGGATGATCAAACCCGACGAGCTGCGGTCGAGTCTCCCGCCAATGTGGAGATGCGGTCGTAGATCCGGCGTTACGAGGTCGAGAACGGTGCGGTGCTGACGGTCCTCAGTGGCGCTCAGGTAGCCGACCGGTTTGTGCAGCATCAGATAATGCGGCGTTCGTTGCTGAAGAATGACGCCCTCGACCGCTACCGTGGTGAACCGTCCCACCTCGTAGACCGGGTTGCATTCGGTCTTACCGTCCACGCACACATGGCCATTGGCAACCAGTAGGCGCGAGTGCTTGTAGCTGTGCCGGGTCCGTTTGCAGATGAAGCGATCGAGTCTCATCGCCGGAGATTATCGTTGCCGCGGCCGGAAGGCCATACTCAAGTGGCATCTTCTTCCGGCACGAGCTTAGCCGGCATTGCTAAATGGGATTCTGCAAACCTACTGCAAGATCCCTTTTAGCGTCCGCTACAGTAGCCTGTGCTATGGAACGCGATAGCGGCTCAATACTCCCGTTCGGGCGCCACTGCCACGGCCTCGACTTCAAACAGCATCCCGTCCAGCGCCAATCGGGGTACGGGAATCAGCGTGCAAGTCGGTTTCATCTCCGATCCCCAGGCCGAATTTAGCTCTTCCGTGAGAATGCGCAGCCGCTCTTCGGAATGATCCACGATCAGCACGGTCAGTTTGGCGATGTCCTTCAATTCCGCACCAGCGGCGTTAGCGGCTATTTTTAGGTTGGCGATAGCCCAGCGCACTTGCAGGTGGAAATCGTCCGGCAGTTCGCCCTGCGCGTTCTCACCGCCCTGGCCGGCGATGTAGATGAGTCGGCTGTCGGGTGCGACCACCGCCACGTGGGAATAGCCATTCTCGGAAGGATCGTAAAGACCTTCCGGGTTGGCCAATGTCAGACGCTTACGGCCGTCCTGGGTCATGGTTGCTTCCTTATCTGGAGTTTGAGTCGCACTCATCGGGTAGCATCTCCTCTGTCTCGACCATCATCGCTTACGTTTTGATGGCCACCTGCAAGATTTATCTCGGATTTTGGAACGATAGGACCTAGTGCACTGTTTGGTTAATTCGCTGACTTAATGAGACCCTGAGAATCTGGATAGCAAGGCGCGGTGGCGAGGGTGCGGTGGTTCCACACCGAGTCGCCGCAACGCCGCTAGCCAGATTCTCAGGGTTTCCCTTCGGGCGAGCTTCTGAAGGCTTTGGATCTGCGTTGCTGCTCTTTGACATGGAATCACCATACCTGCAGACCAGCGCCTTGCCCAAAGCCTTCAGAAGCTCGCAGTAAGTCAGCGAATTAACCAAACAGTGCACTACATGATCCATCTTGTTGGGGTTACGCATTACATAAATATCGGTAATGCGTTCACCGTCTTCATTAATGAGTCCCCGCCAACCAGGCTTTCACCGATTAAGATGATCCCGCCAGGTTGTATGTAGCATATCCTGAGAAAAAATATGCCTTAACATGGTTTGCTTTTCAGAGCGCGGCTGACGCGTTAGCGTAGGAATGAGTTCTGCTCATCGGCGTTAAAGTAGATAAGCACTTTAGCGTCTGAATTTCCGGAGGTCGTTAGCAGTCCCGGTCAGTACGGTGCTCGTTAATTCACTCAATACCCGTGACTCTGGAGAAGGACATGAAACTCGAAGGATCTTGTCACTGTGGCGCGGTTCGTTTCTTTGTCGAATCGATCCATCCTTATCCCTTTATGCAGTGCTATTGCACCATTTGCCGCAAGACCGCCGGCGGCGGGGGCTATGCCATTAATCTGAGCGCCGACTACGGCACTCTGCATATCTACGGGCAGGAGAACATCAACATCTACCACGCGCGTATCTCCGACGCCGAGAATGGCACTATGGAAGAGAGTCCGGCGGCGCGCCACTTCTGCAAGAACTGCGGTAGCGCGCTGTGGTTGTGGGATCCCCGCTGGCCCGAACTGGTCCATCCCATGGCGTCGGCCATCGATACGCCTTTACCGCAGCCACCGGAGCGGACGCACCTGATGATCGGTTCGAAACCCGATTGGGTGAAGGTCGACGCCGGCGAGAACGACAAGGTGTTCGAGGGATATCCTGACGAATCCCTGGCCGACTGGCACCAACGGCTTGGCCTGGAGGATCCCCAGGGTCTTACAACGAACCACGATTAGGCGTTTGCGCAGTGCAGCTATCTACCGCGCAAGACGCCAGGGCGCCTCATCCCTCTCATTCTTGTCGATGCAGCCCTTGAGGTCGTGGCGTTCGCCGAAACAAGCCGTCACTGGGACGACCGGTTTTGGTGTCCGCAAAGGGCCGAGTAGCCGCAGATTCGGCACTGGATGAAGGCCTATCAATCATGACAGGAGCGTTAACAGCCGGCTCCGCCCCTTGCCCAGCGTGGCTAAATCAGCAAGTATCGTGTGACCAGTGGACTCACAAGGAGGCTTTAGCATGTCAAACAGCGCGGAGCTGCAGAAAACCATCGACGATATGATTGATTCCGAGCGTGGCATCCTGGCTGCCGATGAAAGCACAGGAACCATGACCAAGCGCCTTAAGGCGGTGGGTGTGGAATCCACCGAGGAAAATCGGCGCTGGTATCGCTCCATGTTGCTATCCACACCGGAGGTGGGCAATTACATCTGCGGCGTGATCTTCTACGAGGAAACCCTGAGCCAGAAGGACGATAAGGGTACGCCGCTGCCGGAGCTGGCCGCCTCCCAGGGTGTTATTCCCGGCATCAAAGTGGACAAGGGCAAAGCGCCGTTACCGGGCGCACCGGGGGACATGATCACCTATGGCTTGGACGGCCTTGAAGACCGCCTGCAAGGCTATAAGGCCCAGGGTGCACGTTTCGCCAAGTGGCGCGAGGTGTATCCCATCAGCGATCATAATCCGACCCCGCTTGGCCTCACGGCCAATGCCGAAATGCTGGCCCGCTACGCGGCGATTTGCCAGGCGGCAGGTATCGTGCCCATTGTTGAGCCGGAAGTGCTGATCGACGGCGATCACAGCATGTACCGCGCTGCCGAGGTTAACGAGCAGGTCTGGCATTCGGTCTTCCACGCTCTGCATCAACATGGCGTGGTGCTCGAGCATATGATCCTCAAACCGAGCATGATCACGCCGGGTAAAGAAACCGGTAAAGCCTCACCGGAAGAAGTGGCGGAGATGACGCTCAGGATCCTGCGTCGCACCGTGCCGGCAGCTGTGCCGAGCATCAACTTTCTCTCCGGGGGCCAGACGTCGGAAGAGGCTACCGCCAATCTCAATGCGCTCAATCATTTGCGCGACAAGGCGCCCTGGCACCTGAGCATGTCCTACGGTCGCGCGTTGCAGGAACATGCCATGAAGGCATGGGGTGGCGATACCAGCAACCTGGAGAAGGCGCAGCAGGCTTTCCTCAAACGGGCCAAACTCAACAGCATGGCGCGCCGGGGTGTTTACGAATCCCAGCAGGAGGAAGCGGTCTAGGCCGCTTTCTAGTTTTCGTCTGGGAAGGTCGTTTAGCGGTTGGCGTCGGTGCCGAGCGAGACAGGCGCTGGGCGGCCCATATCGGCATCCTCTACCGAACGCCACAGCGGATAGGGCAGGCCGGCGAGCCGATTCAGCGTAAAGGCCTGTACCAGCAGCATGGCAACACCGGCCATAAGTAGCGGTAGCTGTTGCAACTGCGGCATGAGGCCAAGCGACACGATCAGTGCCGTTGCGCCTGCCGGTGGGTGAGGAACCCTACACCACACCATGAAAAAACCGGTGGCGCCTAATGAAACCGCAGCGGCCCCGATGCGTTCGGGGCTGACCCCAGACGCCATGGCGGAGGGCGCGTCCGCAAGACCGAACAGATAAAGGCTGGCGTAGCCCATCAGGGCGCCGATCAGGTGGCCGCATAGTGTATTGCGAGGCGATGCGGGAGCGGCCATCGGCACGTGGAAGAGAATAAAGGCCGTAGCCCCCAGGGAGGGAAAAATGAAGGCCTCCTGCGTCATTAAGGCGACGAACGAGATCAGCGCGATGCTGATGGTACCGTTGACGAAGCTGAAACCTGCCATGACGGCGCGGTGACTGTACCGCTGTGAAAGCCGTTCCAGATGAAGTGCCTTAAGTACACCGGATACGAGCTGCCAGCGCAGTCGTTCGTTCCTGATCCCCATTGATCACGTCCACATTGTCGTTTCGGCCGCAAACGATACGCCCTGTTTTGGTGCGAAGGCAAACGCGTCACAGTGGGGAGTTGATCTTCGTCATCGTCTCTGGCTAGTTGTTAACCAGTTCGCAATAGCCGTATGACTCGCCTTGGTACAGTCTTTTGTGCAGTTCTTGAACAACAACAAACAACTATGCACAAGGAATGACGATGAAAAACCTGATAAGCAAGGGGCACTTTCTGCCCAGACTCCGTCCAAAAGCATTCTTCAAACTCCCGGTAACATTGCTGTGCGCCCTGGTTTTAACCGGTTGCGGCGGCGCCGGTAGCTTGTTGAGCAATCCGCGGGTAACCGACGCCGATAACGACCGGGTGGTGACGATCGGCGATTCGATTTTTGCGCTCTCCGGTAAACTCCAGGATTTCCTGGAAGACAAAGCCGGTCAGACTTTCCGGCAATACACGCTCTCTGGCGCCGAGCTTACCGGTGGGCTGCTTGCCACGTCCGTGGCGGACCAATATCGCACGGCGCGCGCGGATAATCCCGATATCGACACCATCGTGATGGATGGCGGCGGCAACGATATCCTCATTCCGGCCATCGCGCTCGATCCCTATAACTGCAAAACCCAGTGGTATCAGTTCGGGCGCCTGAGCGGTAAGTGCAAGAATTTCATCGACGATATCTATGTAGAAGGGGTCAATCTACTGAACGACATGCATGCCGATGGCGTCGATAACGTCATCTACCTGGGCTATTACTACACCAAGAACGGTATCTTCTTGCTCGATAGCATGGAAGAAGCGGTCGACTACGGTGACACGAGCCTTTCCCAGGCGTGCAGTTTCTCTGCGGTGCGCTGTCAGTTCGTAGACCCCCGTTCGACGATCAACGACGCCGACATCATTGTCGATGGGATTCATCCCAATACCAACGGTTCGCGTAAGCTGGCGGATCTGGTGTGGCCCAAGCTGCAACCGCTGCTTTAGGCAGGGTGTCTGGCCACGGCTGTATTGTTTGATCAACGCAAACAGGCGGGCGGCGCGCTGTCGTCCGCCTCATTCTTCCTAAAGTCGATTTCACCACTATGATCAAGCGCATTCTTCTCGGCGTGGGTGTCGTCGCGGCATGCACGGCGGCAGCGGTGACGACATCCCCGATGTTCCAGACCTGGCGTGGCAATCAAACCGGGTCCGAGGTGTCGCAGCTCGCCGTTGATCGCGATCCGCCTCTTTCCCGGACGTCCCGAACGACCGATGGGTCTGCCGACTCCTTGGATCGGCAGGTGCAGGCGTTGGCTATTCAGTTGCTGGAGAACTACGGCGAAACCATTCATGAAAAACGGGTGCAGGCGCTGCTGCTGGAGCTACGTGAGAAGCTCGTGGCACGCTACCCGGACACCGGCGAAATGCTGTTCGTCCAGGCTATTCGAACCGCCTTCCCGGACTACGCCGAGCAAATCCTGCATACCGTGACGCGCATGGCCGAATACAAACGTTGGCTGGAGGACAACCGTCTGGCGCTTGACGATATGTCGATGCTGGAGCGTAACGGCACGCTCTGGCGCAAGCGCGTGGGGCTGTTTGGCGAGGATGCCGAGCTAATTTGGGCGGAGGAGAGGAATGCGTGGTCCAGGAAGCAGCAGCAATTCCAGCAAACCGTGGAACGCCTTAACAA
The DNA here is from genome assembly GCF_008122265.1 of Marinobacter fonticola. Taxonomy (NCBI): domain Bacteria; kingdom Pseudomonadati; phylum Pseudomonadota; class Gammaproteobacteria; order Pseudomonadales; family Marinobacteraceae; genus Marinobacter; species Marinobacter fonticola. Next base: position 3,312,934 of record NZ_CP043042.1, on the reverse strand, counting down.
TACGGACGTTAACTCTCTCGACGAGACCCTGTTCCAGCTCCAGTCCGCTTTACAGGAAACTTACGATAGCGCCACGCGCTCGGCGATGATTGATGGCAGCACGGTGGCCCAGGTCTACTTCGGTCTGGACTCGGTCCAGGGGAAGTTAAAAGACATGTCGCCGGAGGCCCGCCAGACCCAGATCAACGCTACCCGGCGCCAGTTGGGCTATTCGGAGGAGCAGGTCCAACGCCTGGCCGAACAGGATCAGCGTCGCAACGAACGTTGGGACAACGGCCATGCCTATATGACCGAACGGCGTCAGTTCTCAGAAAAGCTTGACGGCGAAGCTCTGAGCGAGGCACTCGGCGAGTTACGGGATGAATATTTCCAGCACGAAGCCAAGACCATCCGGCTGGAGGAGGAGAAAGGTTTCTTCCGCTACGAGCGGCCGCGATACTTTGGTAGGAACTGATGGTAGAAACTATCGATAGGAACTGGCAGTAGGAACGGTCGATAGGAACTGTCGATAGGAACGGTCGATAGGAACTGAGGGCGCCAGGCCGGCGCCCTCGAACGGCACGAGTTACTCGATGACCATTACGGTTTTGGCATTGACGAATTCCTTCATGCCAAAGCCGCCATGTTCCCGGCCATAGCCGCTGTCCTTCACACCGCCGAAAGGCAGGTGAGGTTGAGCGAGTCGATAGCCGTTGATGTTAACCATGCCGGTATCGAACATGTTTCGAGCGATATCGATGGCGCGGGCTTGATCCTTCGAGAAGATACCGCCGCCCAAGCCATACCGTGAGTCGTTCGCGACTTCGATCGCCTCGTTGTCGTCTTTAACCCGAATCAAGGATGCAACGGGACCGAAGAGTTCCTCGTCGTAGGCGGGCATGCCGGGTTTCAGGTTTTCCAGCACTGTAGGCGGATAGAAATAGCCCGGCCCACTCGGTACTTCGCCGCCGATCAGGCATTTTGCGCCTTTCTCGATGGATTCGCTGACCAGCTTGTGAAGGGTCTCCCTCAGATCGTCACGGGCGATGGGACCAATATCGTTTTCGGGGTCGGTCGGGTCCCCGTATTTGAGTTTCTGCATCTGATCGACCATGGCGTCCCGGAACGCTTCGTAGTGTTTATCGACGACGATGAAGCGTTTGGCCGACACGCAGGTTTCACCATTATTGATAACCCTGGCCTGAACACAGGTCTTGACCGCTTTTTCGATATCGGCGTCTTCAAGGACGAGGTACGCGTCGTTGCTACCCAGCTCAAGCACGGATTTTTTGAGACATTCGCCAGCCTTCGCCGCGACTTTGCTACCGGCACCGGGACTGCCCGTCAACGTTACCCCGCGCACATACTCGTGCTCGATGATTGGCGCGGTCTGTTTCGCATCGATAAGCAGGACGGTGAAGACGTTCTCGGGGAGGCCGGCCTCGCGACAGATTTTTTCCAGCTCAAGCGCTGACCCCCACACATTCGGGGCGTGCTTTAGCAAGACCGTGTTCCCCGCCATGATGTTGGCGATGCTGTAGCGAACGACTTGGTAGAGTGGAAAGTTCCACGGCTGAATGCCCAGAATAACGCCAAGGGGCTGATAGGTCACTAACGCATGGCCACCCTCCAGCGGGCGCTTTTCATCGGCTAATTCGTCGGCGCCGTTATCCGCGGTGTACTCGCAGATGGCGGCGCACAACTCCACTTCGTCACCGCCTTGACGTATGGGCTTGCCCATTTCCTGGGTCATCAGATCGCAGAGGGAATCCTTGCGCTCGCGGAGAATGCGGGCAATGTTGCGCAGTATCTCGCCCCTGTCGGAGAAAGAGGTTTTGCGCCATTCGAGAAAGGCTTCGTGTGCCTGGACGACCAGGGTTCTCACCTTATCGTCGCTGATCATTTGATAGCTTTCGATGGGCTCGCCGTTTGCAGGATTTACCGTCTGGTAAACATCGCTCATGCTCTTCTCCTTTGCGGTTGGGTCCATGATTAAGCGTCGTCTCCTATACATGGGGGTGAATAGCGACACTTACCAACAGCAAGGGGATTACCGTTTATCCACACCCCGCGCCTGTCTCCGCGTCCACTTGCGCAGTCGGGAAATGTGTTTGTTTTCAGGCAGCGCGTTGACGAGAAGCTCGTCGAAGCGGCAGGGCCGGTGCAGACCATAACCCTGTAGGTAGTCTACGCCGATGTCGCCCAGGATAGCGGCCGCCTCGTCGTTCTCGACGAATTCGGCGATGGTACATTTTTGCAGTGTATGCCCAATTTCATGAATGGCTCGAACAATGGCGCGGTCGCTTTCATCGGTGGCGATATGGCGAACGAAGGAGCCATCGATTTTCAAACATTCGACCGGCAGTTGGCGCAGGTAACTGAAGGAAGATAGGCCGGTACCGAAGTCATCGAGAGCGAAGGTGCAGCCCATTCTCGATAAGCGGACCATAAAGGTCTGCACATCCACCAGGTTGTGTACCGCAGCGGTCTCGGTGATCTCGAAACAGAGTTTATGGGCCGGAAGCTTGTGTTCGCGGATCAGGTCAATCACGAAGTCGGCGAAATCTGCCTGATCGAACGTGCGTCCGGACAGGTTTACATGACAGGCTTCGATGCGCTCGAGGTGTTCGGGGTGCCGTGACAACTGGCGGATAACCTCGCCAATGACCCAGCGATCAATTTTATTGACCACGCCATAACGTTCCGCTGCGGGCAAGAAAGCCGAGGGGGGCACGGTTTCGCCGTCGGTATCCTTCAGGCGGATCAATACCTCATAGCGGGGCAGGGCGGAGGTCCCGTCGATGGGCACGATCAATTGTGCGTCCAGGTAGAAACGGTTCTCATGCAAGGCGTCCTGAATGCGATTGAGCCAGGCCATTTCGCCACGATGGACCGCTTGCAGACGGTCGTTTAGCTCAGACACGTAAACTCGGTTACGGCCTTCGTTTTTGGCCACGTAGCAGGCAATATCCGCCGCCCGCATAAGCTCCCCGGTATCCGGGGCATCCGTGGTAATAGCGACCACGCCAATGCTGCAGCCGATACTGTGGTTGATGCCCTCCCAACTGAATACGATGGATTCGAGCGAAGTACGCAATTTTTCCGCCACGATCGCAGCCTGATCAAGGTTGCAGTTCTCCAGGATGACACCGAATTCGTCACCACCAAGGCGTGCCAGGATATCGTGGTCGCGCAGAGTGGACCGTGCGAGCTGCGACACTTGATGTAGGAGCTGGTCGCCGGCGGTGTGGCCGGAGGTGTCGTTAACCACCTTGAACTGGTCGAGGTCAATAAAGCAAAGCGCGTGGACCGACGCGTCCTTGCGGGCTCGTCCGAGGGTCGTGGCCAGGCGGTGTTCGAATTCGCGCCGGTTGAACAGGCCGGTCAGCTCATCGTGTGTGGCCTGGAAGCTCAATTCGTAAGCCAGCCTGCGGGATTCCGAAATATCCTCGAGCATGACGATCATATACGGCGACGTGCCGACCTGGTGCCACACCATAGAGGCTGTCAGCCTGGCCCAGAGTAGCTCGTTGTCGCCTTTGAGCAGCCGATACTCGGTAGTGGCGCTTGCCCTTCGGCCGTCCAGGAGCTCCAGGCGCTCCTGGCGATCCAGCGCCCAATCTTCCGGGTGGACCAAATGGTAAAAGGGCAGGTCGATCAACTCCGAACGATCGCGATGGAGCACTTCGCTGGCGGCCTGGTTCACTTCCAGAATGCTGCCGTCCGGTGCAATTTGCAGAATGCCGACCGCCGTCTGCTCAAAAATTGCGCGGAATTTCAACTCATGGGTCCGCTGAATGCGGACCAGCCGGTGTCCGATTATCCAGGCCAAGGCGGATAATAAAACCAGGAATTCAACGCTGGCGAGGGAGAGAATGGTGGTGGTCCAGCGAGCGGCTTCGCCCATCGCCACACGAAACTCCCGAGCCAGCGTGTCCAGTTCGGCGTTGATGGCCTTGAGGCGGCCTCGAAGGTTTTCGATACGCTCCGGACTCGGTGTTCCCGACTGCCATTGGCTTTCAAGCGATTGCGTGATTTGCTGGAGTTCAAGGAGGTAGGGATCGGTTTCGCGCCAGGCCTGGACCGCCCTCTGAAAATGATCCAGTTGGGAGAAATACCGGAACAGCCAGATCATGCGCGTTAAATCGCGGGGATCGTTTTGGCCCTGGATGAGTCCCGCTCGGGCGTCCTGAGCGTTTAGCGACTCCGCTTCCATGGCGCGCCGGGCGACCATGTCGCCCAATGGAATTTCAAGCCATCTTTTCGCGGCCTGCAGCTCCTCGGGTCTGCCAGTGCGGGCGTAGCTATCCAGGTGTAAAACGGCACTGACCTGTGCCCGTGACCACGCGCTGTTGCCGCCGGCGTAAGCCGCAATCGCCGACTGGATTTGCACCACCGAAACGGTAAACGCGACAGCAGCAAGCACGATAACGACCAGCCCGGTGATCAGGCTGGCTACTTTCAAACGTCGACGTTGCTTGCTACCGGATTCGGCACGTCCCATTGTTGCCTCCTTGCGGTGACCTCCCAATCCAGCTCAGCGCCGATAGAGCGTTATTCTTTTTGGCTGGTTTGGCTGTTGAGAGGTTACTGCCTCACTCTTTCGCGAGAGGTCTATCCAGCTCCTGTACCTCTATCTGGCTCCTGTACCTCTGTCCGGCTCATCTACAACTGTAGTCGCTAAATGCAGTGTTTGTAGGATGAGTCCACAGATTTCACATTGTTTTAGCCGGCTTGAATCTGGCCTTCCGGGGGCGGAGTATTGAATGACCGACACGCATACAGGAGAGTCCCATGGCTGGCGGATGGTCAAAGGACGGTGCGGTTCAGGATCAGATCGACAGCACCGTCGAAGACGAACTTCAGCGGGCGCGAGCCCAATTGCCTTCTGGCGAGAGCCTTGAGCATTGCGAAGAGTGCGATGCGGTCATTCCCGAGGCCCGCCGCAAAGCGTTGCCCGGGGTGCGCCTGTGCGTGCAATGCCAAAGCGAACGCGACAAGTCCGCAGGACCGCATAGCGGCTACAACCGCCGGGGCAGCAAGGACAGCCAATTGCGTTAGCTGGCAGAGGCTGCTTAGATAATTTCCACGCCTTCACACTTGTAGTGTCCAAGAAAGGTATCTTCCTGCAGGACATTACCGTCAAGATCGAAGCAGAACAGGTAGGTTTCGGTACGATCGCCAATTTCTACGCTTTTCAGGCCGATGCATTCATTGGGTCTGCCGGGGACGAGTTTGAAGGATGACACGCCGCGTTCCGGTACCCGCTCGCCCACCTGTATCGTGCGGATATCGCTGAATTCGTCGTCGGTGATAATCAGGGTATTCGTGCCTTTCTCCCGTTCGTCCACAGGTTCGTCGAAGGGGGTATTGGAAATCTTGCGCGGGAAGAATAGCCACTCGTTGCGGTCGGGGTGCCATTCGGCCGCCTCGTGGATCACGTAGCCGTCGGCTCCGACCCCCAGGGCGTCGCGGATGCGCTGGTATTGGTCCTGCCAGTTGATACTCTGGAGCCGGTAGTCGCGGTCCAGCACCTTAATCCACTCCTCCTGGGGTTTCTTACCGTGACTGCCGACGATCAACCGGTCGCCTTTCAAGGTGGCCCACTCGCTTTTAAAGCCCTTGAACCGTTCGTCGCCGCTGCCGGTCATGAGGATGTGACGCGGCACCAGCTGATTGTCGTTGCGGATCTCGCATACCAGGCCGGTGCGATCGTCGAAGGTGACCAGCCGCTCGCCGAACATCACCAGTTCGGAAAATTCAGCGCCGCGTCCACCCTCGGCAATCAGGCTGATCAACTGGTGCTCGCCGCCTTGGTCCGCCGGAATCTCTTCAAGTGAATAACGGACCTGGCCCGTTTGCGGATCCTGGCTGCGGGTCAGTCTGTCGTAGCGTAATGTGGATTGCCATGCGGTCTGGCCATCATCGAGTTCGACCTGTGAGGCGTGGTCCTCGTCGGTGATGATGGCAAGCGTGTAGGTGTCGATATCCGCAGTGTAGCGTGTCAGTCGCTGTCTATCCGCAAGTTGCATGGTCGTCGCCTGCCTTTGCGTTGTGGGTGTCGTATCGCTCGCGGTACCGGTTTAGCGTCTCGCAAGCGAATGTAGGGGTCAAATTAATGCGCGCCCTGGGGCGACGCCGGCGGCAAGCCGGGTACCCAGTCGACGATGCCGAAGCTTTCCGCGCTGATCCACACCACGAATACCAGATAGAACACCAGAAGAACAACGGACTCGGGCCGCGAAAGAACCATGTGTGTGCGCATCAGCAGGAAAAGCAGGATGGTGGCTGCGGTTAGCACCGCCATCATCGGCGCGGCGACGGAGAAGTTGATTGCCGTGGTACCGGCGATCAGCACACCCGCAGGGATACAGACCAGCAAGTCGAAGGTATTGCTACCCAGCACATTGGCGATGCTGGTGACGCCGCGGCCATCCCGTGCCGCTCGGATCGAGACAAAGGCGTCGGGGATCGAAGTGCCGGCAGCGACGACCGTGATGCCCCAGAGGAAACTGGGAGTATTGAAAATCTCGCCGAAATTGATGGCGGCACGCACCAGACCTTCCACGCCGATCACGATAACGATCAGCGACAGGCCCAGTTTGCCCCATTCCTTTGGCGCGGAAATACCCGTGGTATCGACTTTCTCGCCCTGGTCCAGCGTGTCCTGATACTGCACGAAGATATAGAGCCCATAGAGCGCGATGGGCATCAGAGCCAGCCAGCGGTTGATCTCGCCAACGATGGCGTTTTCATTCTCCACCGGGAAATAGATGGCGGCGAAGGCGAAGGTCAGCGTCAGCACCGCGACCGCGATCATGTAGAACTGGGCTTCTTTGTAGACCAGATCCCGGTTGGCTTTTAACTGTTTGCGGGTACTCAGCCCGGCGGCGGCAGGAATAATCAGGATATTGAACAGTGCCGAACCGACGATGGCGGCCACGCCCAGTTCGAATTCGCCGTGTATCAGCGTCGAAATGACGGTGGTGGAGAGTTCGGGGAAGCTGGAACCCACAGCGACGACAACGGCGCCCTGGACGATTTCCGGCAGGGAATAATAGGCCGCGAGCCGTGCGCTGGAGGTCTCCAGCAAGCCGCTGCCTTTCCAGATAATAGCCGTGCCGGTCAGCGCAACCGCTAACCAGAGCAGAATCTCCATGCGTCCTCGCGCCCAAAGTTCAGGGAGCCTCCAAAAAGTCCGTTTACAGGCTTGATGCTCGAAGGCCCCTTAAGGCTGCCTCAGGCAACAACCGTTAAGCAAGCTGCGCGGGGGTATCCGAATACACCGCCTGCTCGCCCCGTAATGCCGTAAACGCCCGTGAGATATGCCCCGCCAGGGCCTCGACGGCATTGTCACTCTGGCCACCGGACAGCATTTCGATTTGGTAATGGCCCAGCGGTGGGAGGCCAGCAGCCTCGGGAACCTGGCGAATAGGTTTGCGGACCAAGCCTTGGGGGAACGGGGCAACAGCGAGATCCGCTTCCATGGCGGCTTGCTGGCCAGCGCAATGTTCGCTGGTGTAGGCCACCCGGTAAGCGATGCCGGCTCGATCCAGTGCAGCCAGGGCCGTCGCTCGCCAAATGCAGCCGGGGCTGGCGAAGGCCACCGGCAGAGGCGAGCGTTCAATCGCCGTACCACCGGCGCGGTAGGCCCAAATCAGCGGCTCGGTGTGAACCACCGTTCCCAGCCCGGTTCGTCCTTCGCTACCGACAGTGACCAGCGCCAGATCGATCTCCCCGGATTCGATGCGCTCCATCATGCTCTGGCTGTTGCCGACCACCACATCCACCTGTACCGCCGGGTGAGAGCGGGCGAAATCTGCCAGCACGCTGGGAAGAATGCGCGTGCCAATATCGTCCGGCGTGCCGAATTTGACGGTCCCGCTAAGGCACGGCCGCAGGAATTCGGAGACCGCCTCTTCGTTGAGCTTCAACAGGCGCCGGCTATAACGCAACAGCGTTTCGCCCTCCGGCGTCAGGGAGGCGCGCCGTGCCTCCCGCACAAAGAGCTGTTTGCCGAGCATGTCCTCCAGCCGCTTAATCTGCATGCTCACCGCCGAGGTGGTACGAAACACCTGCTTGGCGGCACGGCTGAAGCTGGCGGTTTCCGCAATGGCAACGAAGGTTCGCAGCACGTCACTCTCCAGCAGGGGAAGGGCGCGCGTGTTCAGAGCTGGCGAGGTGACGTTCATTGGGATGCTCCGTGCTTTGCCTGACAAACCTTATGTTCAATTAAATTGAAATCATAGTGTAGTTTATTTCGATGGATTGAACAAAGTGGGCAATGCAACCTGACGTTCAAGGCTGGCGAACAGTAAGGGACTTGCCGGCAAACTCAACGGGTTTGAATGGAGGATCCGTCCATGACTGATCAAAACATGACAGATCGAAATATGAGCGAGGAAAACATAACATCGAGCCGCCGCCCTGCGTTTCAGCGTGACAAAACGCCGGTCCCCGAGTTCTATATGCCGGCCATGCCACCGATACACCTGACCGAAGCTCTGGATCGTTGGTTGCGTCTCTGGTTCCGGCGTCGTAAGTTTTGTCGTCTCTTGCGGTTCGACGACCGCAGCCTGGCGATCCTCGGACTCAACCGCGAGGATGTACGCTGGGCCGCCCGGCAACCGATAAAAACGGATGCCTTCGAGGCCTTGGAAAGACGGCAAGCGCGTTAGATCGATTGGGAAGGCCGCGTGTGCAGAGAAGCTCTATGGTTCCCAAGACGCCCGACACAGAAGGCCGATCTTACAATCGGCCCTCTGGCTTAACGGCGTCTAGTCGAAATGCCCATGCACCGCATGCACGATATCGGAAAACGATCGCGCCCGGGCATTGCTTTCCAGGGCGATGTGCAGGTGTCGCGCGATCAGGCTGGAGGAGATAAGCCCGCGCAAGCGCGTACGTCCGGGATAGTTTTCATCGTCCTCGAACACCAGGAAGTGGTCGGTCTGCGCCTGATTGAAGGTTTCCACCACATCCCCTATGCGGACGTTGGCAAGATGACGCATATGGACACTGGGAAACTGGTTGGCCCGCGCCATAATATCCTTCACTTGAACGTCTCCCAGGCTCGTGCCCATGGCGTGTGCCTGGGCCAGGGCCTTTTTGCCCAGGATATCTTTCAATGCAATGAGGCCGATGAATTCCTCCGAACGGTTGGTCACCAGCTTGAGTGGCGCATCGGCGAGCTTCATCAATGTACGGGCTTCGGTTATCGGCATGTCGCTGCCGATTGTTTCTGGCGGCTTCTCTCGAAAGTCGCGCATGACGGCGATTGCTGGATCGTCCGGGGTCAACTCGGGATGCACGTCAGGATCGACAATACGCGGGTTGGCCAGCACTTCACTGGTCGGTAACGGATGGTAGCTTGTGTTCATGGAGACGCCTCTCGTAATCGAATTCGTTAGATGCCCGAGTGCTGCCAACCGTGTTGGTTGGCGCGTTTCGGGTCGGTGTTCAACGGATTCAATGACGCGTCGGCGGGCCTTGAGGCAAAACCGGATAGCTGATCGAATAGGATTGGACGGCTGGCCGGGGGTGTAAGCCTACCAGCACCATCAAAGCCGCCAGAGCGACGAAACTGATCGCTTGGGGCCAGAAGGAAAGGTCAGCGGAGGAAAACGTATCGTCAGCAGCACTGGCGAAGGTATCGGCGCTATACGCCCCGGTTGAGTAGCCCGACGCCAGATCGGCGGGCCCGGACACCGTCGAGCCAACGAAAAACAGCGTGATCGCGATGGCGATCAAAATACGGCTGAAACGTGTACTTGCCATTGCGCTTGTCCTCGCGCTTACTGCGTATTGCTTGGACTTTCCAAGTTGGCATTGCTTTGATTATCAATGCTGGGACTGCTGTGATTGTCAATATAGAGACCACTTCTCCATTTTAAACCGCGTAGAAGTCCGTACACCTGACCTAGGTCATTGACTGCGACACCATCACGAGCCTGACGAACAACATGATGGCCAACCTATACCCATAAAACGGGAGTGCAGAGCGCATGAGCGATTCAGGGAGACTTCGGGAACAGGACTATCCCCTCAGCGCCGTGCCACCGGAGGCACGTAAGAGTCTGGCATCCATGGGGCTGGTGCTGCTGGGCTTTACGTTTTTTACCGCAACCATGTGGGTCGGCGGTTCGATCGGCGCCGCTTTCGATTTTGAGACCCTGTTGCTGGTGTTGCTGATCGGCAACCTGTTACTCGGCACCTACGCGGCGGTTCTGGCTTATATTGCCGCTCGCTCTGGCTTGAACACCGCTCAGATGAGCCGGTTTGCCTTCGGGCAGATGGGCAGTAAATTGTCGGATTTCATCCTCGGCTTTACCCAAATTGGCTGGTATGCCTGGGGAACAGCCACCATGGCGATTATGTTGGTCAAGATGACGGGGCTGGCTCAGAGCTGGGAGCTGCCCCTGATGGTCATGTTTGGTTTCGGATTTTGTATCAGTGCGCTTGTGGGATATCGCGGACTGGAATGGCTGTCGCGTTTTGCGGTGCCGGCCATGATGATTCTTATCGCGGTTAGCATGACCATCGCCATTATGGAGGGTGGTGGCATAAAAGGCCTGGGCGCCGTTGCACCTTCTGGCGAGGTGAGCATGGCGGCGGCAATTACGTTGGTATTCGGCACCTTTGTGAGTGGCGGCACCCAAGCGACCAATTGGACGCGCTTCGCTCGTTCCAGTAAAGCGGCGGTGTTTGCCACCCTGGCGGCCTTCTTTGTAGGAAACGGACTGATGACGCTGGTTGGTGCAGTCGGCGCGCTGGTCTACCGGCAAGCGGATATCGTCGACATTCTAGTAGCACAGGGCCTGGCGACCATGGGAATCCTGATGCTGTTTCTCAACCTGTGGACCACCCAGGATAACACCGTCTACAACTTCGCCATGGCGGGCTGCAATATGTTTCGCACGCGCCGCCGCAGGCTGATAACCGTGATTGGCGCCGGAATCGGCACGCTGCTGGCGGTGCTGGGCATGTACGAATGGTTGATACCTTTCCTGGCTCTGCTGGCTACCTTCATTCCCCCGGTAGGCGGCGTAATTATGGCCAACTATTTGGTCGCATGGCGTGGGGTTTACCCCAACCTGGAAACAGCCTCGCTTCCGGCCTTTAACATCACCGGCCTTGCGGCCTACGGTCTCGGTTCGTTGGCAGCCTATACCTCGCCGTGGATTGCACCTCTCGTGGGTGTGGTGGCCGCGATTCTCGCTTTTGCCCTGATTTATCTGGCCACGGCTTGGATCAAGGCGCGGCGTCCTATGACGTGCTGATCAATCAATAGCCTGTTCTGGCTTCCGTGCGCGATGGCCGGGTGCTCGTTTCCCGTACAGTCGTACCGGCGGAAGTGAACGGCTGGCCTGGCCAATAACAGGCTGTTCATTCACGAAGAAACTGCGTCGGGCTTACATCTGTTCGCTCGTTCACAAGGTCAACGACGCACGTTGTCATTTTCGGCCATCGTCGAGAAAGCGTGATCGGTTGGCAGAAAGACCAATTACTCTTCTTCTTATACTCGGGTCAGCGCTCGCAAGGCAGGGTGGTTATGTCCGCCATCAACTGACCGTGGCGAAGCGAGCATCCTTCCGGGCAACAAGGATAGGGCGAGGTCACTCTCGCCCGTTGCCGGTAGTCGGAGGTTCCTCAAACTGAAAGACCGGACTTCAGGGATGACCCAATGCACCCGTCCAGCCGCATGGTCTACAACGTGCCCATTGTTTCCGTGCGCTATGGCCGTCGATTTCTGCGCTTCATGGAGGCGCGAGGAATAGGGCGGCAAGCTTTGGTCGAAGGCTCCGGCATAGACCAGTCGATCCTCGATAATCCCGAAGCCTTTCTATCCATGAACCAGGTGATCCAGATCCTGCGCCAGGCGAATTCGCTGCTGCGCGACGAGACCGCTGGCTTTGAGTTCGGCCAGCAACTGGACTTTCCGGCCCATGGTCTACTCGGTTTTGCGCTGCTCGGCCAGGAAGACCCGCGCAAGCTGGTGAGCATGATCGTGCAGTACCTTCGGGTCTGTCTGCCGATTATGGATATGGAATTGAGTTCAACCGGCGAGGACGTGCGTATTCGCCTGCGTGACTCCTGGGAGCTGGGGGATCTCCGGCCCTTTATGGCCAAGATCTATATGGGCAGTATTCACGCGCTAGCGTCTCAGGCCTGTGGGCAGTTCCGCTTCGAATTCGACTTCAGCAGCGATATCGGCCTTGAGCGTTGGCATCGACTGACCCGGGGCGCCGAGGTCGTCTTCGATGCGCCGGCTACCCAAGTGGTTATGCCTCTCTCCGGTCGCCCGGTGAGGGACAAGAAGTTGGGGCTGGCGTATTTTCTGGCCAAGGCGCGTTCACGCGAAGAAATGCAGCCGGAAAGTCCAGGGGAGATCGTCGCCAGGGTGCGGGACATCGTCATGCACCACCCGGGACCGGGCGGCAGTCTGGACTGCGCTGCAAGGGAGCTTGGTATGAGTGCCCGTTCACTGCGTCATCATCTGGCGTCTGCAGGAACGACATTTCGCGAGATTCGCAACGGGATCCGCCGTATCTACGCCACGCGCTACCTCACTGAAACCACCGTGGCGCTGGAAGTCATCGCCGAGAAGATGGGGTTTAGCGACCAGGCCAGTTTTACCCGGGCCTATCGAAGCTGGACCGGCCATACCCCCGGGGAGATCCGGCGTCATCACAGCCGCGATACGTTGGATCACTGACTGGCTTGCCCCACCAATACGTTCCTTTTCCGATCAATACCTCATCTCGCTACAGTTTTCCAAGACAGTCTCCCAATACAGTCGTATCGGGCCAATAACGCATGACCTGTCAGAAATTTGAAGGTCTTCACGATTCAGCCGATTGATCGGGTTTCGTTCCTATTTTGTCAAAGAGCTTGCCGTTTCTGGCAATGACGGTGGTGGTCCCCGGCACGCCTAATGAGCGTGATGCACCACATCTCCCGAGGTGGGTGTATCCAGGCAGTTGTCTGTTTCAAACACGACGGACGACAGGGATACGCCGCAGATCGATAAAGAAGTCCTCATCGATGCAGTCTGCGAGCCCAACAAAAACAGTTAAATGCTCAAAGCAGAGGACGAACCATGAATTCGAAGAATGCACGCAGGCGCTCGCGCCATTTGCCGTTTGCCATTACCGCCGCGGCGCTGATGGCGGCAAGCGGTGCTGCGACCGCCGAACCGGTATCGCTCACCCTTGAATATACCTGCCCGTTTCCGTTGATCGGCGAACAGCCTATTTTGGCGGAAATCTCGGCGGACATCCCGACCGAGGCACAGGTCGGTCAGCCGCTGGGGCCCTTCCAGATCGAAGCCCTTACCACGGTTAACGAGAACTCCCGCACTGGCCTGAAACTGGTGGGGTCGGAGACCATCGAGGGTGTGGCCACATCCACCAATATCATTCGCACCGTCACCGGAGATACCAACATCACCGTTCCGCTGACGATTCCGCAATCCCCCATTCCGGACGAGACCGGTGCCTTTACGGTGCCGGCGACAGGCGACGCAGCCGCGCAGACATTCACCGCCGACCAAGTGGGCGAAGGCGCCATCGTCGTCGGTGGTCTGGTGCTGGATATGACCGCGCGCACGGCCGATGGCTCCGTCGCGCCAGCACCGATTGGCGAGTTCATTGCGGACTGTACCCAGGTGGCCGGTCAGGATAACGTTTTGCAGACGTTTCAGATCGTCGGCGAGCAGACAGCCGATCCGGTTATTAGCCTGGAACCGGCTGAAACCGTCGACTTCGGCGAAGTGCAATCCGGCCTGACAGGCGAACAGACTGTCACCATCTCCAACACCGGCGGCGCCGAACTGGGTATCAACAACATTACCCTGGGCGGAACCAACCCGGCGGCCTTCATGCTGACTAACGACTGCACCACCGTCGCTGTGGGGGAAAGCTGCAGCGTTGATCTGACCTACTACGCGGACGGCGACGGCGAACAGGTCGCGACGCTGACCGTGGATTCTACCGATCCTGAAAATCCGAGTGTGGCACTGCAGTTGACCGGCACCAGCTACAGCGTAGCGACACCGAACATCGCGGCTTCACCCGAGGACGTCAGCTTTGGTGCGGTCCAGGTCGGTACCACCGCCGAGCGGACCGTGACGGTTTCCAACACCGGTGCCGCTGCCCTGAATATTGCCGCGATCAACATCAACGGCGCCACCAGCGAGTTTATGCAGACCAACGACTGTGCCACGGTCGCGCCCGACGCAAGCTGTGCCGTTACCGTGACGTACACGCCAGCGTCAGCCCAAGCCGGCAACGCCGACCTGGTCATCGAATCCGACGATCCGGACAGCGCGAGCCTCACCGTTCCGCTCAACGGCGAAGGTGACGACGGCAGCAGCGGCACCGTTGACTTCCTGCTCGATATCGATGGCTCCACCTATATCAAGGCGTCCGACAGTACCCTGCCGATCAACGGCACCATCGACGCGGTGCTGGAGCTGGCGACGGGTATGTACACCGCTGACCTGAACATTGAGCCGACCCAGGGATCTTTCCGGGTCATCAAGTTCTTCAAGCGTCTGAAAGCCACGGCCAACGTCGAGTTCGAAGCGGTTGAGCAGACCACTGGCACCTTGGTCGACGGCACGTTGACTGCGAAGTCCAAGCTGATCGTCAAGGTGCCCAAGGTCACCATCAACCTGTTCGGCTTCAAGTTGCCGATTGGCGGCGGCGATCGGTGCCAGACCATCGATCCGGTCACTATCGACATGCAGTCGCCGGAAGGTGAAACCTTCAAACCGCTGGAAGGCGGCAACCTCTCCGGGACCTATGCACTGCCGCCTTTGGAAAATTGCGGCGGCCTGACCGACATCCTCAACCTGTTCCTGGCAGGCGATGGCAACGAGATCAACCTGGCGCTGACTCCGAACCTGTAAGGGGTCGCCGGGTGCCCCGCCCGGGGCGCCCGGTTTTCCAGGCGATAGCGGTGGGAGGCGACAACACGCATCAGACACTCCCGGTAAACGACGACTAAGCAGTGATTAAGCAACGACAGACCAACAATAACGAACCGAGCAACAATGAAAAAGGAACATGACCATGACTAGCCTGAAAACCACAGCCCTGGCGCTGGCTGTATCCGGACTGCCTCTCGCGGCGCAGGCGGAATTGAAGGCGCTCGACGACTCTGCAATGGGCGGTATTACCGGCCAGGCGGGGGTGACCATCGAATTGGAAACGCAGGTCAACATCGACGAGTTTCGCTACATCGACGAAGGCACGCTAGCGGTTAGCGACATTTTCGTCGGTGGTGCGGGACGCGACGACATGTTTTCAGAACTGGGTTTTGCCATTCCGAACGAAGCCACAGACCTGATCGACAACATCAGGATCAACATCGATGTGCTGGAAGATGGCGATGCAGCCATCGATGTCTTCCCGCTGTTTGGCTCACCCATCGATTTCGCGGTGCGCACGGGCGCCTGGGAACTTCGTGGCCATACCGATAGCACGCTGTTAATGGACAACCTGTCCATCGAAGGGTTGTTTACCGAACTCAAGATTCGTGTGGATACCGAAACCGACCACATGAATATCCGCACACGCTTTGCCATCGACGACATGGATGTGGATGTGCCCTTCATGGCCGTGGGCATACGGGATCTGGAACTGACGGGTGCGGATTACGACGATAACCCCAATATCGTCACGCTGGGCGCGATTGCCGAAATGGATGTCTACAAGGCGCCCAACGCTGCCGGTGTGGATAGTCTCGCGGTGGATATCAACACCTTCGACGCCGACATGAATATTGGTGGCGTATTGGTGGGTGGAACCTCCATTGGTTCCATCGCCCTGGATGATCTGTCTATCCAGCAGACGCAGATGCGTATCTACGGTCACTAAGGATTTAACGCAACCCCAAGCCAGGTCCGAAGACGATGTGTCGAGAGTGTGTCGAGGGCCACCCGTGCCTCCGCCGGTTATCTGTGCGGAGGCTTTTTTTGCCACATGGTATCGATGAGGCGTCCCAAAGACGCCGTAAAAGACAGTGCTACGAGTGTGCCGTGCGGTTAATTCGCTGATCTACTGCGCGTCGCTGACGGCGCTGGACAAGGCGCCAAGCCGCAGGCGGGGTGGTTCCCCGTTAAGGTTTGGAAACGACGGCCCAGCGTCGTCAGCGGCGCGCCCTTCGGGAGCCCCTGAGAGCTTTGATAGCCGCGTTGCGCTGGCTCGATTTGGAACCACCAAACCTTCGCCACCGCGCCTTGCTCTCAAAGCTCTCAGGGGCTCAGTAGATCAGCGAATTAACCGCACGGCACACTACGCGCGGTTAGCATCGATCAATACCGCAGCTTCAGCCCACCACAAGGCCTACGATCGGTGTCGTGCCTGGAACCGGCTCTCGGCGCGTAGGCGAACGTTGACTCCGGCTGGCCCGTGTACGCCATGAATAGCGCCTCCCTAAACTCGGTGCCGCGCACCGATAAGGCGTGGTCGATTTTATCCCGTAGGTCCGACAGGCCCTTGCGAAAGCTGATCGAGTTAGTCTCGCAGGTGATTGCCGGTTCCAAGACCCGCAGGTCCAGATCGTACTCGTGAATGAAGTTGTGGCTCCAGAAAAGGTCTTCGATGAACACATCGCCCCGGCCGGCTTCCAGCATGCGATAGGGTACGGTGTAACCTTGGACCTGCTCACTGCCATAGCTGGCCTTCACGACGGTGGCATGACCTTCAAGCCAGCGGCGGAGAGGTTCTGGATACTTGTAGCTATCGATAACGATAACCACCCGGTCGGACAGCTGTTTTAAAGTGCTGAAATGGGTGAGGGCATCCTGGTTGCGAACAATAGCCGCCGGCCGCCAGTAAGCAAAAATGGTTCTGGATTCGATGAGGTCGGTAGATATTGCCGGCGATGTGAGCATCACGATGTCCAGACGGCCTGACCGGACCTCTAAAATACAGCGTTTATAGGGCAGCCTGACGTACTCGATTTCCTGACCAATAGCCTCGACCGCCGCAGTAAGAAGATCTTTGGCGATGCCGACCAGTTCGTTCCGATCGTTTTTATAGATGTAAGGCTGCCAGTCGCCGTAGCAAGCGCGTAGAGGGTCAGCCCACGCCGTTTGCAAGAGCATGCTCGCCAGGACGCCCAGCGCCCACTGAACACAGGTTAACTTCGTTAATTTTTTCGATTTGGCTCGGTGCATTCTTCAGGTTGCTGCTCTAGTGGCGGACTCAGAACGTTCGTGAGAATCAGGGGTGGACACTCGCAATTATACAGAGCCACCCTAAATATGGACCAATAGCTCATAGTCTGAGATGGGCCAGTCGAGGAACTCTAAAGGTTCTGCGGCAAGGCCGATGGAGGGTAAGGACGTGTTCGAGGGAAGAATAAAGCCGGTGCCGCAAGGGCGGCACGGGCCATAATCGTCAGTCGACCCGGGTCAGGGTGACGTCGATGTTGCCACGGGTTGCGTTGGAATACGGGCATACCACGTGGGCCTTGTCGATCAGCTGCTTGGCCTGATCGTCGTCCATGCCGGGCAGGCTGATACGAAGCTCCACTTCGATACCGAAGCCGGTAGGGATCGGACCGATACCCACATTGCCTTCAACGGAAGTGTCGTCCGGAATAGACAGCTTGTCCTGGCTCGCAACAAATTTCATGGCACCCAGAAAACAGGCTGAGTAGCCCGCGGCGAAGAGCTGTTCCGGATTGGTGCCGTTTCCACCGCCGCCACCCATCTCTTTCGGTGTGGTCAATGCAACATCCAGAATTCCGTCGGAGGATACGGCGCGTCCGTCGCGGCCGCCGGTAGCTTCGGCTTTAGCGCGATAAGCAACTTTCTCGAGCGACATTCTAATCTCCTTGTCTCGGTTGAACGAATGTTGTGCTTTCGGATACTGCTGTAACCCTATAGCGCTTAACTTTGCGCGCTAAACGTTAGTGCAGTAAGTGCATAATTAGCCTAGTTACGATTTATTTTGTGCGCAAGTTAAATTTCGGTGATGGTCATGACCGTCTTTAAATCGATTCTTTTCTGCACGCGTTCTATCGCCCTCTATTGTCTTTTCCAAGCGAGTATCACCCTTTTCATACGGTCGTCGGCGACGGGCCATACGGTCGTTGGCGACGGGCTGAAGGCTGTCCTTAAAGGGCGCTCTGCAGGTTATTGCGAAGAGCCACCAGTTCCTCTTTCAGAGCCATCAGACGTTCGATGCTCCGATCGCTGGCGTCCGCGATACAACTCGGTACTGCGCGTGCTTTTTCGCGTAGCTGCTGGCCATCAGTGGTCAGTCGCAACTCGACAACACGCTCGTCTGTGGGGCGGCGGGTGCGTTTGATTAAGCCTTCGGCTTCCAGACGTTTTAGCAGTGGAGTGAGGGATCCCGGATCGGTCAACAGGCGTTGACTCATTTCGCCTACGGTAAGTCCGTTAGATTCCCATAGAACCAGCATGGCCAGGTATTGCGGGTAAGTCAGGCCCAATTCCCGGAGAAAGGGCTTATACACCTTGGTCATCATCAGAGACGTGGAATGCAGGGCAAAGCAGAGCTGGTTTTCCAGTCTCAATTCATCGCATTCGTCGTTCTTGGACATCGGAGGCTCCCCAGAAAGATATGGCGTTAATTTATCGCGCAAACTAATGGGATGCCAAGTTTCTAGCAACATTGTGAAGATGATTCAGACGCTGCACTAGCGGCATTTACCGATACCGATACGCCAAAACGACCTTGGCGGACGGGGCAACGATCACTAAAGTAGTAATATGGTTTTAGACGCTTATTCCGCGAGACCGCGTTCCATGACTGCTGATCTGCCACCCCTTGAGCTGCATCGACCTGAGGAGGCGGGCGCACGGCTGGCCGAATTTATCGACCGCCACCCCAAGTTGCTGGTGCTTACCGGCGCAGGTGTCAGTACCGATTCCGGCATTCCGGACTACCGCGACGGCGACGGTGCTTGGAAGCGTAAGCAACCGGTGCAGCACCAAGCGTTCATGACCGAAGACCACACCCGCCGGCGTTACTGGGGGCGCAGCCTCATTGGCTGGCCGGTGATGCGCAATGCCCAGCCCAACCCGGCCCATTTCTTACTGGCGGAGCTGGAGCGCCGAGCCCACTCGCGCCTGACGGTGACCCAAAACGTGGACCGCCTGCACCAGCGTGCGGGGGCCGAGTCGGTGCTGGATCTGCATGGTCGCGCAGACCAGGTGATCTGTATGGATTGCGGCTACCGCTGCGATCGCGACGAAGTCCATGCCCGCTGCAGCGACCTGAACCCGGCTTTTCGTCACTACACCGCAGCCACCGCGCCGGACGGCGATGCGGATCTGGATGTGGATTTCAGCAAGTTTCAGGTCGCGAACTGCCCCAATTGCGACGGTATCCTCAAACCCGATGTGGTCTTCTTTGGTGACTTCGTGCCGAAACAGCGCGTAACGTCTGCCTTGGATACCCTAAAGGCCAGCGATGGCCTGTTAGTCGTTGGTTCTTCGCTGATGGTGTATTCCGGTTTCCGCTTTTGCCGTTACGCCAGGGAGTGGGAAAAGCCGGTGGCGACGCTGAACATCGGTCGCACCCGGGCCGACGACCTGGTAAGCCTGAAGCTCAACGCACGGATTGGCGAGACGCTAAAAGTGGCGTTGGACGCCCTTTAAAACTGAGTTGTTGCTCGGGGGCGCTAACCATACATCTTGCGTTTTAGCTTGGGCAGAAGGACGTGTTAGCCCGGCAGAAAATGGCGGGTCAACTCCAGAACATTATGCTCGTGCCGGCGACGATAGGATTGTGCATCGGTGAGTTCTTGAATTAATACCGCGCCGCAACTGCAGCTCTTTGACGCTCCTCCCTGGTTTTTCGCCGACAGGCCATTGCTCAGAGGATTATACGGTTGGCCGTTATCGATCAGCCTTAGCAAAACCTGCCCCCGATCCAGCTCCAGTTCCACGTGCATTTCGACGCTGCGAGGCTCATGAGCGTGATGGCTGAATACGTCCTGCACTTGAGCGTTCAGCAACTGTTTAAGATCGGCATTGACCCCCGCATCGGCACCCGCTTCGGAGAAGTGTCCGTCGAGCCAGTTGAGCGCAGTGGGTAATTCCTTGGTGTCGGTCAGTTGAAAGCTCAGATTGGTTGTCGTCATAGTCGTTTGGAAATAATTTCAATCGTTGTAGAGCAACAAAGGCAATAGTTTGCATAGGATAGCCAGCGTTGCATTTACACAAGTAAAGCTCTGCGCCGAACTAGTGTGCCGTGCACGCGCGCCCGGGTCAGTCGAGAGACAGCTCCTGTAGGTACAATTCGCGCCGCTGCTCGAGCTGTGTCGTGAAAATCACTAAACGGCGTATTTCGTCCATGTCCATGGTACGCGATGCCGGAGCGTCACGGATCTCGCTCAGCGGGATGCGCACGCGGTTCATGCCGGATTGTAGCGGCAATCGCCTGTTGTAGCGGTCATTATAGGCATTGCGCCCGCGGTCGTGAACAACGTCGTTGACGCGGAGAGTCATGTCCACCGGCGTCCGCTCCGGATTAAATATCGTCACAACCAGGGCTTCATAGTTGCGCCAGTCGTCCGGCAAGTTATCCAAGGCAGCGCCGGTGTAAAAGTTCGTTCCCAGTTCGATGCGTAGGCTGAAATCGTTCTCGAACGTATGTTCGGTTGAGCGATACACGTTGCCTCGCCAGAAATGCAGTGGGTTCGACTGGCTGAAATCGTAGAGCGTCGGCAATTGCTGGCTAATGTGATACTGCCGTAGGGCCACTGCGGCCACTGCCGTGAGCTCTACGGCCAGTAGCGCCAGGGCGATGCCGCGTAGGAGCCAGCGTATAGCTCTGGCCCGGGACTGACGGGCACCGTAGGTTTGGCCGGCGGGCTGCTTCACCCAAGCCAATACCAACCAAGTGCCCACCAGATTTCGCAAAATATCGTGCCAGTCACTTTGACGGCCAAGGTTGCCCTGCAGCCATTCGATGACGATGCCCGCCACAATAACTGCCAACGTCATGCCCAACCACAGGCGAACGCCTGAGAGCCTATCCTGCGGCTGCAGCGCGAGCGTGAAGAGGGCGAAGAAGAGAATATGCCCCAGATTCCAGGCTGCCTTGAAAAGTGGACCGGATGTCCAGTCCGGGCCGCCCATGAAGAACAGAGGCAGCAAAAACAGCGCAATGGTGGCGTAGAGGATCCGGATGCGCCGGAATGGCGGAGTAGTAAAGAGGGTGGCGATATTCGGCATAAGACTCACTGTTAACTGGACCGCAGGCCGATCCATTCGCGACCGGACCTAGTTGGGCTGATCAGGCATCCGATCTGTTGACCTTTGGTGTTGACCCTAAGGGCCATCGGAGGCTTCTTAAGTCCCGGAGAGTAGCCACTTAATACCGCGAGAGCGGTCGACTGTCCAGGTGTCAGCTTACTTGACGATACTAAAGCAACGAATTTAACAGCCATCTGAGACCAAGGTTTAACTTATGTTTAAAACGCGATAGATAGATAAAAATAAAAATAAGTAAAAACAAGGCATTAAGTTTCATGTGTAACTTTAATCGATGTGTTTGAATCTTTAACGATTTGACTATTAACGAAAGTTCAGAAAGGCCTGGGGCGGGCGTTTGAGAGAGTTGGCATTGCCCTTGCTACTCTCGGATAGCGTTTCCCGTTTATGACTTTTCATCGGCGGGGAGTCACATGAAATGGAGTAAGTCCAGGAGGACATGATGTTCGCAAAAAAACTACTCGTAAGTTCAGCGTTTATGTTAGCTGCAGGCAGTGTCGCAGCAGTGCCCACAGATCTGGCCGATCTGAAAACCGATAGCGGCGATCAGGTATTCGCTGATGTACCGGATGGCAAGTACTCCGATACTGGTGCGAGCTATGTCACTCTCACTGATACCGATGGCGATCTCGATGACACCAACGTCACCTTGCTTGCTGAGTACGCTAACCTGGCAAGCGGCAACTCGTTCGGTATCTTCGACCAGAACACTGGCGAAGAGCTTGAATTGTTTACTGGTGGCACGGACATTAACACAAGTGCCACGGTGACTTTCGATCTGGCTACCGGTCTGGCGACCAACCTGACCACAGGTAATCAGGTGCAGCTTGGTAACGTTTTCGGTTTCTACATCGATAATGGTAACGGCAACAAGTACTTCTCAGATCCGGACATGAACGCATCGTTCGATCCGGCCCTGATCTACGATACCGTAGGTACTTCTGGTGAAGGCCTGTTCGGCTCTAACCTGGTTGTTGCTTTCGAAGACCAAGCTAACGGCGACGGCGACTTTAACGACATCGTCGTTGGTCTGACCGACGTTGCTGCGGTAGCTGAAGTACCCGAGCCCGGTACTCTGGCACTGTTCGGCATGGGTCTGCTAGGCATGGGCGCTGCAGCCCGTCGTAAGTCTGCTGCATAAGCTTCAGAGCTTGCAGACCTAGCACGTGTGCTCCGACCCGCAGCTTTGCGGGTCGGCGCCTTTTGCGTCTATTTAGATATTGATAGACTCTAAACTTTGAATTGTCCTACCAAGTCCCTTAGGTTCTCGCCCAGGCGAGCCAGCTCCTGACTGGCATCGTTGGTCTGCGTCACCCCAGTATCGCTACGTTGAGCCGCTTCAACGATTCTAACCACGTTGCGGTTAATCTCTTCGGCGACCTGACTTTGCTCTTCCGCTGCTGTTGCGATCTGTGTGACCTGATCGTGGATATGGCCCACCGAATTTTCAATCGTGTTCAACGCCGATGTGGCGTGGTTAATGCGTTCCACTGTTTCCCCGGACCGATTCTGCGAGGCGTTCATACGCTCTACGGCTGCCCGAGATTCGGTGACGAAACCTTCAATCATGCTGCGGATCTGATCAGCCGATTCGGCACTGCGTTTTGCCAGCTGGCGCACTTCGTCCGCGACCACCGAAAACCCACGGCCATGCTCGCCAGCGCGTGCCGCTTCGATAGCTGCGTTGAGCGCGAGCAGATTGGTCTGCTCGGTGACCGCGTGAATCACGTCCAGAACCTGCTGAATATCGTCTGATTTCTGTGCCAATGCGCTGATGGTACTGGCCGTGTCTTCGATTTCTTCCGACAGTTGATTCACTGCAGCCTGGGCCTGGGCAATGGTGGCCCCACCGTCCTTCGCCATCCGGTCCGTATCGGAAGCGGCGCTCTCAACTTCGTTGGCGTTGCCTGAGATCTGCTGGATCGTCGCCGCCATCTGGTTAATGGCGGAAGCGATCTGGTCGGTTTCCGAGCCTTGCTCCTGTACCGAAGCGCGGGTCTCGACCGCGACCCGGCTAAGCTCTTCGGCGGCGGAGGCCACCTGGTCTGTGGTTGCGCCGACCTCCCGGATCGTGTTTTGGATCTTGATGGTAAAGGCATTGAAGCGCCGGCCCAGTTCAGCGAGCTCGTCGTTGCCGTCTTCCGGTAAGCGCTGGCGCAGGTCGCCTTCACCCTCGGCAATTTCCCGCATCAAGTCGCTGACGCGGTTTAGTGGTTTGGTGACCGTGCGGCCGACAGACAGGCCAATCAGCAAGGCGGCGACAATGACAGCCAAGGTGACAAGCGCAAAGAACATAATGGCCTGGTCCACACTCGCCTCTACCTCGCCTTGTGCCTTTGTTAAGGCAACCTGAATATCCGTTGTATAAACGCCAGCGCCAATCATCCAGTTCCACTCCGGGATAATGGTGGCGTAAGACACTTTCTGCTCGATGTTGCCGGTCGCGGGATTGGGCCAATCGTAGGTATGGAAGCCATCACGCTCCGCTGCCTTGATGATGTTGCTGATCAGCTTGCGGACGTCGGGATTGGTCGTCGGCCCTTCGCGGCTCGGATCGGGTCGGTAGGCGAGGTTGAACAGATCACGCTGATAGGCGAACACGTAGTTGTTGTCGCTGAACGTAATGGACCGGATGCGTTCACGGGCCTCTTTCTTGGCTTCGTCCTCGCTGAGGGTGGGATCGCCCATGGCCTCCCGGATAACCGACTGCGTCGTCTCGACGATGTTTTTCAGGCCGGCCTTGCGCGCCTCGATCAGGTTTTGTCGAAGCAGCTCGATTTCGGCCTCGCCGCCACTTCTGAGCTGGTTCACGGTAAGCCAGCTCAAGGTCAGGGCCGTAAGAACAACCGGAACCAGCACAGCAATGAGCAGGCGGGATCGAATACGCAGACGATTGAATTTACTCATTAGCGGATATTCCGTTGGGTGAATATGGCAATTAATGCTTTTTCTAACTTTATTATCGGCAATGTCTCCTGTTCCTGTAGTTCGAAAATGTAAACAACTGTCGCTGAAGGTATTCGCGAGTGTTAAGGCACTGCCGGTAAAAACGAGTGCACTGTCTGGTAGGGAACGTGTGCCGACATTTTTCGCACACCGGCTAGTGGGTCGATGCGGACAGGGGTGATATCAGGGGTGATATAAGGCGTGGTGGGCGTTTACTGCGGGAAAACTGGCCTGTTCATAACCTCTACTCCAGCAAGGCCAGCAACTGACCGTCGCTGCCGTAAACATCGGGCCGGTAGGTGATCTGGCCGGAGGCATCAGCTTCGGCCGTCCAATACGCCATTAGGATGTAGACGCCGCGGGGCAGATGGATGTTCTGGGATTCGCCGGATGTCCGCACGGTTTCGAAGTGCTGCTTGAAATCGGGGCTGGCATGGCGGAACAGCATTCGGGTCAGTGTCATCGCGTCTTCCACCCTGACGCAGCCTGAGCTGTAGAATCGATTTTGGCTCTCGAACAGGCTCGCCGCCGGCGTGTCGTGCAGGTAAACGGCGAACGGATTGGAAAAACGAAGTGCCACCTGGCCCAGGGCGTTTCCTGGCCCCGGGTCCTGGCGCAGCCTCAGGCCATGCGGGTTGCTCCAGTCGGCTTCGGTCTGGGTGAGCTCATTGCCCTCCCGGTCATAGACGCGGATGCCCCGTTTGCTCAGGTAAAGAGGATCCCGCAAGATCGAAGGTAGGGCGTCACGCAGGAAGATACTGCGCGGCATATTCCAGTGCGGGTTGACCGTGACGTGGGTGATCACCGATTTCAGTTCCGGCGTGGCTCTTCGGGGCTTGCCCACCTGAGCCCGGCCGGACCAGATCAGGTCGCCATCCTCGTAGTAGTGGATCCGTGCCGCGGCGATGTCCACCAGCAGCAGCGTGCGTTCCATATCCCGGGCCAGCCAGCGCAACCGCTCCAGGTTGGCTCGAATCTGTTCCAGGCGCTGCTGCGGCGAAATGTTCAGCTCGTCTATCGTGCGTGCGCCCACCTTGCCGTCCACGGTTAGACTATGCCGGCGCTGGAAACGCTCCACCGCCAGCTCGAGGTCATCGTCGAAGGGCGCGCCGAGCTGGCCTCGTACCGCTGGTGGCGAGGTCAGGTAGCCCTCCGCGGCCAAGCGCTCGCGCAATAGGGCGACCCGGTCCCCTCGGTCGCCTTTCTCGAGAGTGGGGCCGTTCGGCACCTGTGCCCAGGTTTGCGGGAAGTCGGCCTGGGCTTGCACGAACCCTCTCCGCAAGTAGCGGTATCGCGGCAAATCGGGACGAGCATCCGTCAAAGCTTGAGCCAGGTTGTCCAGGCCGTTCAGCGCCAATGTCACTACGCCGCCAGGATCTTCGCCGCGTGAAAGAGTGGCGGCGTACCAGATGGCGTGTTCCTCGCGCTTATGGGTCTTGCCGAACCGCAGATCTGTCAGGGCTCGAAGATAGGCATCATTGGCGAGGCGAATATCGCATTTCCCCAGTTGGCCCCACGTTTTGAAATGGGCCAGCGCATGCTTGAGCGCATCGGTATGGTAGTCGGCCGGCTCCAGCCCATCGGCAGCCAGACTGTCGAGAGCGTCGATCAACGCTTGCAGGCGTTGGCTGTCGGCCCAGAGCTCGGCGCTGCCGGACTGAGTGCTGAATCTGGCCATGGCGGCGTGATGAAAGGACGAATTGTCCGGCAGCGGCTCACATTGATCGGGGTCGATGCGGTGTAGGGCCTCGGCTGCCGGTAGCAGGCAAAAGCAGACGGCGACGGCGAGAGCGCGTCGCCATACGTTGCGGATTGTATGGTTTTTGTACAGCCTGATTTCCATCGCAGAAAACCTTGCTAGAATGCACCATCCTTTCGGGGCATGCGGCTCCGGAAGTCAGTCCCGGCATTTGCGCCGAACTGAATTCGCGATACCCGAGTTTCAAACACCCGAGAGGTCTAAAGATGTTTAGCAGTCGCTTTCAATGCGTGCTGGCAGTCGCACTGGGCGTACTGTTCTCGTTTTCATTGTCCTCGCACACGCTGGCGTCCGGGCTCGACAAAACGCTGTACGGCAGGCTCAGCGTAGCCGCCCCCGAGATCAGCCGTGACGTGCTGAAAAACGCTCTGCAAGCCTCTCAGTGTGCGGTAAGCAGCGGACTTGGCAAGCCCAAGCGTCTCGCCGTCATCGACTTCTCCCTGCCGTCCTCAGAGCGGCGGCTTTGGATCTTTGACCTGGAGACGGGCGCCCTGGTCCTACGGGACCTGGTGGCCCATGGCAAAAACTCCGGTCTGGTCCAGGCGAGCGCTTTTTCCAATGTCGAGGGCAGCCATCAGTCGAGCATCGGGCTGTTCCAGGCCCGTGAAACTTACCGTGGCAAGCACGGCTACTCCCTACGTCTCGACGGTCTCGAACCCGGCATCAACGATCTCGCCCGCCAGCGTGCCATCGTGATCCACGGCGCCGACTACGTCGATGCCTCCTGGGTCCAGAGTTACGGACGTATTGGCCGCAGTCACGGTTGCCCGGCGGTCAGCCAGAAGGTGATCCGCAAGGTGGTGGATAGCCTGAAGGGCGGTCAATTCGTTTTTACCTACTATCCGGATCAGCAATGGCTGCAGTCTTCGGACTACCTCAATTGCGGCTCGACCCAAATGGCCGGCAACCAAGCTGAGGTGAGCGAAAGCGAACAGATCTGAGCCTGACCTCCTCGCGGTATAAGCCTCTCATCAACCTTAGTCAATCAATTCCGGGTCATGCCACGATTGCCGTCATATTTAATGTGCCGGTTCTCGTGGTGGACATGCCCGTGATCTTCGCACCTCATGGGTCTATCCGCTAAACTTCCCAAGCATAGCCAATCACTTGCTTGCGAAAGGATGCCCCATGGCCTCAAATACGTCGCTCCTTACAGATATTCTAGCCATCGCCGAAGCTGCCAATGCCAAGGTGATGGAGATCTATGGCACCGACTTTTCGGTGGAGCACAAGGAGGACGAGTCGCCGGTGACGTCCGCCGACTTGGCGTCCCATGATGTGATCGTCGAGGGGCTCAAGCAACTGACGCCGGACATCCCGATCCTCTCGGAAGAGTCCGCTCATGCCCCTTGGTCCGAACGTAAGGCATGGACCCGATTCTGGCTGGTGGATCCCATCGATGGCACCAGGGATTTCGTCAAGCGCACCGGCGAATTCACGGTCAATATTGCGCTTATCGAAGAGGGCGAACCGGTGCTGGGCGTGGTCACTGCGCCGGCCCTGGGCGAGGCGTTCTGGGGCATCAAAGGCGAGGGTGCCTGGAAACGAGATCACGAAGGCCGAGAGCGCCAGCTTCATGTAGTCGTCCCGCCACCTGTCCGCCGTGTCGTCGCCAGCAAGAATCACCTCAACGAGGAAACCCGCGCGTTCATCGATGCCCTGGGCGAACATTGCCTGGTGCAAGCTGGGAGCTCATTGAAGTTCTGCCGCATCGCCGAGGGCAGGGCGGATATCTACCCGCGTATTGGCCCCACCTGTGAGTGGGATACCGGCGCCGCCCAAGCGGTGCTGGAAGCGGCGGGCGGCAAGGTCCAAACCCTCGAGGGCGAATTGATGCGCTACGGTAAGGAGGACGTTATGAATCCCCACTTTGTCGCTGCCGGTAGCTGGTATCAGGGCTAATGTCGTTTGGCGCGCGGGTATGACTATCTTTTACTGCCGTATCCCCAGCGCCATCGGCGAGCTGTTGCTGACTGGCGACGGCACTTCGCTGACACGGATCTACATGCAGAAACAGAAGTACGGATCCGGCGTGGCGCCTGATTGGCAACGGGACGCTTCACTGTTCAAGGAAGCCAAGCGCCAACTGGATGCCTACTTCGCAGGCGAACTCACGCAATTCGACTTGCCGCTTGCGCCGGCCGGCACCGAATTTCAGCAAACCGTTTGGCATATGTTGCTCGACATTCCCTACGGCGGGACCCTGAGCTACGGCGAGCTAGCCCGGCGTCTGGGCAGTCCCAAACTGACCCGCGCCGTGGGTGCCGCTAATGGCCGGAACCCCCTTTCCATCGTTGTCCCCTGCCACCGCGTGATCGGCGCCGACGGCAGTCTTACCGGCTACGGGGGCGGCGTGGAACGCAAGCGCTGGCTGCTAGCCCATGAGGCGAGCAACGGCGAATACGGACAGTTCGAACTGTTTTGAGACGTTCTCCAAGCTCATCGAACGTTGGTTGGATTCATCCAAGGATAAAAAGGCAAGGCATCATCCCACATGGCTTCTGAGCGCCTTGTCCGCCGCTCGGCTCGGCAGCGTCTCACTGGCACGCTACGCTTATCGAATAGATCGCCGATGGAGGACACCGTTATGGACACCAGCGAACTCAAATACCTACGCCGCTGCGTGGAACTGGCAAGGCAAGCGCTGGAAGCGGGAGACGAGCCTTTCGGCTCCATCCTGGTTTCCGCTGAAGGCGAGGTGTTGGCCGAGGATCACAATCATGTGGCGTCCGGTGATCATACCCGCCATCCCGAATTCGAACTGGCCCGCTGGGCGGCGGCAAACATGACGCCGGAAGCGCGTGCCGCAGCCACCGTCTATACCTCCGGTGAGCATTGCCCCATGTGCGCGGCGGCCCATGCCTGGGTCGGCTTGGGCCGTATCGTTTATGTCAGCTCGACGGAGCAGCTCACGGCGTGGCTGAGTGAGTTGGAGGTGCCGCCACCGCCGGTGCGTGCGCTGCCGATTAACGACGTTGCCCCAGGCGTTCCGGTGGAAGGACCCGTGCCTGACCTGGCCGAACAGGTGCACGAGCTGCACCGGCGCTTCTATACGGAAACCTAAAGAGGCTCCCTAAAAACGTGACCTGGAGCATCCAGTGAAACTGCTCCAGGTTTATTCGTGGCACTCTCGTAATGTTTCGGCAATTGAATTCCGTCGCTTTCGCCGTCTAACCTGAATAGAGGTTCATGGATGGAGCAGTCAGTCCGAACACGTATGTTCGGCTGTCCGTCTGACATGGAGGGAGAGGAATGCCCGAACGTCAGCGATCTTCCACAGCCCGGAGGGGCTCTTCTGGCATAGCTTCAGCACGTTGGAGTCGTGAACATGACTTCATGCTGATCTGCGGTTTTTCTTCTCTTTCACGTCATTGTTTGTTATCCGGCCCCAGTGGTTCCAGCCGTGTTTACGTGCATGCGCTCCACATCAATGCTCGCGTGCGGGGGTAGGGCTGCATGCCTCAGCTTTTCCGGCGCCGGACCAATGGCTACGTACAGCTCTTTCTTGCCTTGGTGGCACTGACCGTACTTCTGGCCGGTGTGGCGCTGTCACTGAACGGCTCGCCCTACGCTACCGGCCAGAATGCCGTGCCCGAACAGCCCGTGCCCTTCAGCCACCAGCACCATGTCGGGGGGCTTGGTATCGATTGCCAGTACTGTCATACCAGTGTCGATCGGTCGTCATTTGCGGGTTTGCCGGATACGCAGACCTGCATGACGTGCCACTCGCAGCTTTGGACCAACGCCGACATGCTGGCGCCCGTCCGGCAGAGCCTGGCGCGAAAAGAGCCCATCGAATGGGTGCGTGTACACGATCTACCGGATCATGTTTATTTCAATCACCAGATGCACGTCAATAACGGCGTGGGTTGCGAATCCTGCCATGGCCGGGTGGATCGCATGCCGCTGATGCGTCAGGACAAGCCGCTGACCATGAAGTGGTGCCTGGAATGCCATCGTAATCCCGGCCCGAGGCTGCGGCCGAAGGATAAGATCACGGAAATGGGCTATTCGCCGGACAGCGGACGTAGCGCGGATGATTATCTGGCGCTCTACGACATTCACACGGACCGAATGACCGAGTGCAGCACATGCCACCGATAACTTCGATCGACTACAACAGTCTGCGTGAAAGGCTCGCGGGGCAGGAGGGGGCTGGCTATTGGCGCAGCCTGGCTGAGTTGGCGCAAACGCCCGAATATCAGGATGCGGCCGCAGGCGAGTTTGGGGGCGAGGGCAAGCCCTGGCAGGAGCCGGTGAGCCGGCGCAACGTACTCAAACTGCTGGGAGCCAGTATGGCGCTGGCGGGTGTGAGCGGTTGTAGCCGCCAGCCGGAAGAGCACATCGTGCCCTACGTTAATATGCCCGAGCAGATGGTGCCGGGCCAGGCGCGCTACTACGCGACCACAGCCCTGATCGGCGGCTACGCCCATGGCGTGCTGGCGGAAAGCCATGAGGGCCGGCCCACCAAACTGGAAGGCAACCCCGACCATCCCGCCACCCTGGGCGCATGCGATGCCATTGCCCAGGCTGCGGTATTGTCGCTGTACGACCCGGACCGTTCGGCATCGGTGCGATCCCACGGTGCCATTGCGGGCTACGGTCGCTGTTTGATGGAGCTCTCGAAGAAGGGGCGGCAGTGGGATGAACGTCAGGGCCGGGGCTTGGCTTTCGTGGTGGGGACTGTCACGTCGCCCAGCGAAGAGGCGCGTATCGAGGCCCTGCGTGATCGATGGCCCCAGGCCCGCTGGTACGTTCATGAGCCGGTGGACCGGCGCACGGTCTATCGTGGCAGCGAGGCCCTATTCGGGCGCCCGCTGGAGCCGCGCTACGATTTCAGCAACGTCGATGTGGCCGTTTCCCTCGACGCGGATTTCCTGCAGTCTCAACCGGGATTCCTGCGCTACGCCCATGATTTCATGGCCCGTCGTCGCCCGCGGGATCGGGAAACACAGCTGGCCCGCTTTTACGCCGTGGATTCGACGCCCTCCGTCACCGGCGCTATGGCCGATCACCTGAAGCTGATGCGCTATCAGGAGGTGGAACTCGCGGCACGGCAACTGGCCTCGGCCCTGGGTTTGGCGGTACCGGCGCCGGAAGATGCGCCCCTGCCGGACGCCTGGGTAACGGCTCTCGTAGACGACCTCCGGGCGCATCGGGGCAACGCGCTAATTATCCCCGGCGAGCAGCAATCACCAGCGGTGCATATGCTCGCCCACGGCATGAATACGGCGCTGGACGCCGTAGGCAATACGATGGATTGGATCGAGCCCGTGCCGGCCCTCGCCAATGCACCGGATCTGTCGCAACTGACCCCTTCGATCCGCGCCGGCGAGGTGGAAGATCTGGTGGTGCTGGGCAGCAACCCGGTCTTTACCGCTCCGTCGGATCTGGATTTCGAAGAGGCTTTCCAGCAGGTACCTTGGCGTCTGCATTGGGGCGAGTATCGTGACGAGACGGCGCGGCTGTCCCACTGGCATGTACCGGCGGCCCACATGCTGGAAACATGGGGTGACGGTCGCGCTTACGATGGCACGGTCAGTTTGGTGCAACCGCTGATCAAGCCCTTTCATGGCGGGCGCTCGGCGCTGCAGATGCTGGATGCGCTCGGCAGTGGCGTCGAGCGCAATGCCCACGATCTATTGGTGGATTTCTGGCGTGGGGAGTACACCGGGGCGGACTTCGATTCGTTTTGGCGGCGCAGCCTCCACGACGGCGTCGTTGCCGAGACGGCGTCCGCGCCTCAATCCGTCGAGCCGCGTTCCGGTTGGGCCGAACAGCTACCGGCGCCGCCCAAGATAGACGACGGTTTGACGCTTCAGCTACGGCCAGACCCGGCGTTGTGGGATGGCCGCTATGCCAACAACGGCTGGCTGCAGGAGCAGCCACGACCTATTACGACACTAACCTGGGATAACGCGCTGTTGATCAGCCCTCGGCTGGCGGAAGAGCGCGATCTTGTGGAAGGCCAGGTGGTCAAGCTCGACACCGAGGCGGGTTCGCTTGAGGTGCCGGTTTACATCCTGCCGGGCCAGCCGGCCCATGCAGTGAACCTCCATTTGGGGCATGGTCGCCGCTCGGCGGGTCGGGTAGCCGCTGGCGTGGGCAGCAATGCCTTCACCCTGCGCGATAGCCGTCGGCCCTGGGCCGTACCGGTGTCGATCCAGGTAACGGATCAGCACCTGACGTTGGCGGCCATCCAGACCCATCATCATATCGAGGACCGGGATATGGTGCGGGAGGCGTCCCTGGAGACCTATCGGGAGAATCCGGCCTTTGCCCAGCACGAGCATCATGAGCTGTCGCTCTATCCCGAGCCCTGGCCGGCTGAACGGGAGGCCGAGCATGCCTGGGGCATGATTATCGATCTATCCGCCTGCACCGGCTGCAATGCCTGCGTCACCGCCTGCCAGGCCGAGAACAACATTCCCATCGTCGGCCCCGAGGAGGTATCGCGCGGTCACGATATGCATTGGATTCGGGTGGATCGCTACTTCCAGGGCGAACTCGATGGCCCGCGCATGACCTTCCAGCCGGTGCCCTGCATGCATTGCGAGAACGCGCCCTGTGAATACGTCTGTCCGGTGGGCGCCACGCAGCACTCGGCCGATGGCCTGAACGAGATGCTTTACCAGCGTTGCGTGGGTACCCGTTACTGTTCCCAGAACTGTCCCTATAAGGTGCGTCGTTTCAACTGGTTCGACTACACCAGCGCTCAAGCCGCCTATCCGGCGGAACCGGCGGTGCAGAACCCCGATGTGACCGTGCGCTCCCGTGGTGTGATGGAAAAATGCACCTACTGCGTGCAGCGGATCAACACCGTTCGCCAAAACGCGGAAGCGGAAGAGCGCCCCATTGCCGAAGGTGAACTGAAAACGGCCTGCCAGCAGAGTTGTCCCACCGAGGCCATCGTTTTTGGCGATTTGGCCAAACCTGACAGCGAGGTGGCCCGCCTTAAAGCCCACCCGCTGAACTACGCCATGCTGGGCGGCCTCAATACGCGACCGCGTACAACCTATCTGGCAGCGGTGCGCAATCCCAATCCAGCACTGGAAGGGAAGGGCTAGACCATGGCAAAGCGACCCCAGGCCTCCCTGATTCCTGATCTGACGCACCGCTCGGTGACCGAACGTATCGCCGGTCTGATCCTGGATCGCAAAGCGCCGGTGTCCTGGTGGATTGCCTTTGTCATATCAGCGGCTCTGGCGTTCATGTTGCTGGTCGTGCTTTGGGTGGTGTTTACCACGGGTGTGGGGCTGTTCGGCATCAATATTCCCGTGGCCTGGGGCTTTCCTATCGTTAACACCGTCTGGTGGATCGGGATTGCCCATGCCGGCACGCTGATTTCGGCGGTGCTTCTATTGACGCGCCAGCGCTGGCGGGCGTCGATCAACCGTCTGGCGGAGGGCATGGCCATGTTTGCCATTGTCTGCGCCGGGCTCTATCCGATGATCCACCTGGGACGGCCCTGGTTTTTCTATTACCTGCTGCCATACCCCGACACCATGGACCTCTGGCCCCAATGGCGCAGTCCGCTGGTGTGGGACTTCTTTGCGATCAGCACCTACCTGATCTACACCTCGAGCTTCCTCTACCTGAGCCTGTTACCCGACTTCGCTACCTTGAGGGACCGGGCCAAGGCCCGTTTTGCCCAGTATTTCTATGGCATTCTGGCACTGGGCTGGCGCAACTCGGCCCTACACTGGGCGCGCTATGAAAAGGCCAATCAGGTGATGGCCGCGGTGGCGGCGCCGATAGTCGTTTCCGTCACCGGCATCATCTCCCTGGATCTGGCCGTGGCGATCGTGCCCGGTTTCCACTTCACGATTTTCCCCCCGTATTTTGTCGCGGGGGCGCTGTTTTCCGGTTTCTCCACGGTGGCGCTGCTAGCCGTCGTGATGCGGGCGATGTTCGGTCTCAAGAACCTGATCACCCGGAGCCACCTGGATTACCTGGGACGGATGATGCTGGTGTTCGCCCTGGTGGTGGACTACGCCTACAGCCAGGAAATCTTTACCGCCTTCTATTCCGGCGATCCCAATTATTTCAACGTCTACTACGACCGCTGGACCGGCCCTTATGCGCCGATCTGGTGGAGCATGATTTTCTGCAACGTGGTGCTGGTGCAGTTGCTCTGGTTCAAGCGGGTACGCCGGTCGCCGCTGGCCATTTTATGTCTGGCGATCACGAGCAATATCGGCATGTGGCTGGAGCGCTTCCAGATTGTGTTCACCAGTACCCATGCCGACTTCATGCCGTCCGCCTGGGATACCGCCTGGCCCACCACCTGGGACTGGCTGGTCTATATCGGCACCCTGGGCCTGTTCGTGTTCCTGTTGATGGTCTTCGTGCGGGTCGCGCCGCTGGTATCGATCCACGATATGCGGCTGGAAATCCACGGGAGCAAGCGCGATGAGTGACGCCCCCGTGTTCGGCATTCTGGTCCGCTTGCCTTCTGCCGAGGCGTTGCTGGCCGCCTCCAAAGCGGCGCGCAAGGCCGGCTTTCGCGATCTGGATGCGTTTTCGCCTTTCCCGGTGCCGGACTTGGCGGAAACACTGGGCTACCGTGAGCGGTTGATACCGGTCCTGTCACTCGTGCTTGGTTTGATTGCCGCCGCCGGAGCCTTCTTCATGCAGTGGTATGCCGCGTTCGACTATCCCTATGTGGTCGGTGGCAAACCCTTAAACAGCTGGCCGGCCTTTCTGCCGATCACGTTTGAAGTCGGGGTGCTGGCGTCGGTGCTCACGGCGCTGTTGACCATGTTGATCCGCAATGGCCTGCCGCAGCCCTATCATCCGGTGTTCAACGATCCCGACTTCGACGCCGCGTCCAGCGACGGCTTTTTCCTGGTGCTGCCCGGTGCCGCATTGGCTGAGGTGCAAGCGTGTCTGGAAGATCACGATACCGGCGTGATCAGGGAGCTTGCCCTATGAGGTTCTGGAACGTTTGGAGCGTACGGAGGGTATGGAAAGCCTGGAGAGCCTGGCTCTGGGTTGTCGTCGTGGGTTTCGGGCTGGCTGGCTGTGAGCAGGATATGGCTAACCAGCCCCGCTACGAGGCCTATGAGGCGGCGCCGGGCTGGAAGAACGACCAGTCGGCATTGGAGCCGGTACCGGGAACCGTATCGCGCGGTGCCGATCTGGGGCCTGTGCCGGAGACGCTTCCGATGCCGCTGACCGCTGAATTGCTGGAGGAGGGTCGGGCAAGGTACAACACCTATTGCTCGCCCTGTCACGGGCGCACAGGCGATGCCGACGGCATGGTGGTGCAGCGCGGCTTCCCGGCACCGCCGTCGCTGCATAACGAGCGCTTGCGCTCGGTCGCCCTGCGCCATTTTTATAATGTGATGACCGATGGCTACGGCATTATGTATAGCTATGCCGCCCGCGTAGCGCCGCAAGATCGCTGGGCCGTGGCGGCCTATATCCGCGCGTTGCAACTGTCACAGCATGCGTCGCCGGAGGACCTGAACGAAGAACAACGCGCCAGTCTGGAGGGTTCTCCATGATGTTGCGGAGGCAGATTTGGCTACCTGCGGTATTGACGCTACTCGTGGTCGTCGTCGGCCTGTTGTTTTGGCCTGCCTCCTTCCTGCAGAGCTGGTTGGCAGCCGCGGTGACCTGGGGGGCGATACCGCTGGGGGCTTTGCCGATATTAATGATTCACGGACTCACCGGCGGCCGCTGGGGGGATCAGAGCCGGCGTGTCTGGCTCGCCTTGGTGGCAACCCTGCCATTGTTCGTGCTGTCCCTCGTACCGCTCGTACTGGCAATGGAAACCCTGTTTGCCTGGACCCAGCCCGAACACCTGTTGCCGGACGTGGTCAAGCGCAAGCAGTTCTACCTGAACCTACCGTTTTTTGTCACACGGCTGGTGATCTACTGCGGCATCTGGCTGGCCCTGGCATGGATGCAGGGGCTCTGGCGGTCGCCGGATTCAAGCGGTGCCGGTATAGGAGGGCGGGGGCCGCAAGGGCTCCATGCGCCGGGCCTGATTCTGTGGGTGCTATCGATCACCTTCTTCAGTTTTGACTGGTTCATGTCCCTGGAGCCGAAATTCTATTCGGACGTATTCGGCCTGATGCTGTGCACCAACCTGGCGGGTGTGGCGCTAGCCGTGGGGCTACTGGTGGGCGGTACAGGGATGGAGGCCGGGCCGCGTAAGGATCTCGCCAACCTTTGGCTGGCGTTCCTTCTGGGCTGGGCGTTTCTGGCTTTTTCTCAGTACATCATCATCTGGTCCGGCAACTTGCCGGACGAAATTGGCTGGTACATTCATCGCAGCGAGCCTGTCTGGCGCGAGATCAGTGTGATGTCGTTCCTGCTCTTCTTCCTGGTGCCGTTCTTTATGCTATTGCCGAGCCGGGCGAAGGAACGCCAGTCCTGGCTGTCGACGGTGGCGATGCTGTGCCTGGCCGGGCATGTGCTGCAATTGCAATGGCTGATACTCCCAGCTTTCGGCCCCTTGAAGATCGAACAAATGATCCTGACCCCGCTCATCCTGGTCGTTACGGGGGCCACTTACCTGGGCTGGATCAGGGGCTATACCGCAATGCAGGGGGCGCGCCATGGCTGAAATAGATCCCCGGCCACCGGGACATGAAGACGATATATCCAATGTGGGGCCGCTAGTGACGGCGATGCTGGTGACCCTGGGGGTGATTGTCGCTTGCGTCTTCCTCGTCTGGTGGGGGTTCCAGGCCTGGCAGACGCCCGCCGAACCGACACCCTTCGGAGACCGGCCGCTGTCCGGGCGGCCGCAGCTGCAAGCCGATCCACCCAAGGATCTCGCGGTGCTTGAAGCCCAGGCGCAGAAACGGCTGCAAACCGTGGGTTGGGTCGACCGCGAGGCCGGTGTGGTGCATATCCCCATCGACGAGGCGATGGCGCTGCTGCTGGAGCGGGGGTTGCCGGAGCCCGGCATTTCAGCCGAGGAGGCGAAATTGCCAGGTAGCGAGGGGGCGGTAAACCCATGACACGGATCACCTGGACGCTAGGATGGCTGCTGATACTGATGGCAGCCCAGAGCCACGCCCATTCCGAACATGAGGCGAAGACGGCCGAGCAGCGCCTGGAGCAGGTCGCCTTCGATCAGCGTATCGGCGAAACCCTGCCCGGCGATATCACGTTCCTGGATCGCACGGGGGCGCCGGTACAGATCGGGCAGCTCGCCCAAGGCAAGCCCATGGTGCTGGTGATGTCCTGGTTCGATTGCCCCAATTTGTGCCCGATGCTGCTCGGCCGGCTGGCCGAGACGGCGGAGAAACTTTCGTTTGCTCCCGACGAGTACCAAGTGGTTGCCGTCAGCATCGATCCCGGCGAGGGCCCGGAAGAGGCGCAGGCGGTCGAGCGGCGGATGCGCTCGCGCAACGGTGATATTGCCGCCAACTGGCGCTTCCTGTCCGGCGATCATGCTGCTATCGACCGGCTCGCCGAGGCCGTCGGTTTCGACTATGTCTACGATGCGGAGCACGACCGCTATGCCCATCCCGCCGGGCTGGTCATCGTTGATCCGGACGGCACCATCAACCGCTATCTGTTCGGTATCGATCCTCAAGCACCGGATTTGCGCCTGGCCCTGCTGGATGCCGGAAAAGGCGAAGTGGGTAGCCCGGTGGATCAGGTGGTGCTGCGCTGTTATCGCTTCAACGTCGAGTCCGGTCAGTACAACCTGGCGGTGATGCGTTTGCTGCAGGCCTCCGGCGGCATATTCATGGTGGCTGTGGTGGTCTTGTTCTTCTGGATGCGGAGGCGTAATCGACTATGAGCGAGCAGGCGATTGTCGATCCTGACATCGGCTACCAGCTGATTCCCACGGAAGCCTCCGACTACGCCACCCAGGTGGACCATTTGTATTACGGGTTGCTGGGGCTGTCGGCGTTGTTGATTGCTATCCTGGTCGGGCTGATTGCGGTGTTCGGGTTTCGCTATCACCGCTCGCGGACCGGCGCCCGCAGGCCGCGCATTGCCGGTAAAGCCGGACACCGGATCGAGATTGGCTTCGCCGCCATGTTGGCCTTGTTCTTCATGGGGCTGTTCTATTGGGGCAGCCATCTTTACATGGACGTGTATGGCGACGAGCCGTCGGATATCACCATTAATGTGATCGGCAAGCAGTGGATGTGGAAGGTCCAGCATCCCGACGGCACCCGTGAGATCAATACCCTGCATGTCCCGGTGGGCGAGTCCGTGACGCTGCGTTTAACGTCGCAGGACGTGATCCACAGTTTTTCCATTCCCGCGCTACGCCTGAAGCGTGACGCCGTGCCGGGATTTTACACCACCGCCCGGTTTACCGCGTCGCAGACCGGGGAGTTCCGCCTGTTCTGCGCGGAGTATTGCGGTAACGATCACTCGAGGATGCGGGGCAGGGTAGTGGTGATGTCCCGGGCTGACTACGAAGACTGGCTGACCCGTCACGGTGAAGGGCCCAGTCCGGCGGTGGCCGGCAAGCAGCTGTTCCAGAGCCATGGCTGCACCGGTTGTCATCAGGACAGTGCCGGGGCGCCGGCTCCAGCGCTGGACGGCTTGTATGGCCGCACGGTGCCCCTCGAGGGCGGCGATACCATCGTCGCGGACGAGGCTTATATCCGCGACTCGATCCTGCAGCCCCAGAAGCATGTGGTCGCCGGCTTTCAGCCGATCATGCCGAGCTTCTCGGGTCAGATTTCCGAGAGCGAGATTTTCCAGATGATCGCCTATATCAAGTCGCTGCAGCCCGGGGACTGGCATCAGGACGACGCTTCAGGAGCAACGCAATGATCACTGCCTCCCATGCCGAACACGCTTCCGGGCATTACCTCAGCCATGACTGGACGTTGCGCGGCTGGCTGTTGACGGTGGACCACAAGCGCATCGCTTGGCTGTATGCGGCGTCGATCACCGGGTTCTTCTTTCTTGGCGGTCTTGCTGCGCTGCTGATTCGGCTGGAACTGATCACGGCGCCCGGCGATCTGCTGAGTTCGGAAACTTACAACAAAATGTTCTCGCTGCACGGGATCGTGATGGTCTGGTTCTTTCTGATTCCGTCCATTCCCGCCACGCTCGGCAACTTTCTGATGCCGATGATGGTGGGTGCGAAGGACATGGCCTTCCCTAAGCTCAATCTGCTGTCGTGGTACATCTACACCGTGGGCGGCATCTTCACCCTGGCGGCCGTGATCGCGGGTGGGGTGGACACCGGCTGGACCTTTTACACGCCATTCTCCAGCCTATTCTCAAATTCCGCGGTGATCGCCGCGGCCACCGGCGTCTTCGTCGTCGGCTTCTCGTCGATCCTGACCGGCCTCAACTTCATTGTGACCACCCATACCATGCGGGCTCCGGGCCTGACTTGGAAGCGGCTGCCGCTGTTTGTCTGGGCCAACTACGCCACCGGACTGATTATGGTGCTGGCCACGCCCGTGCTGACGGTGACGCTGCTGCTGTTGGGACTGGAACGGGGACTGGGGATCGGTATCTTCGATCCGGCCCTGGGGGGCGATCCGCTGCTGTTCCAGCATCTGTTCTGGTTCTACTCGCACCCGGCGGTTTACATCATGATCCTGCCAGCCATGGGCGTTGTTTCGGAAATCATTGCGTGCTTTTCCCGCAATCCTGTTTTTGGCTACAAAGGCATGGTGATTTCAATTGCCGCCATCGCGTTGTTCGGGTTCGTGGTTTGGGGGCACCACATGTTCGTCTCCGGCCAGAGCCTCTATGCCGGTATTCTGTTCTCGTTTTTCACGTTTCTGGTGGCGGTGCCGTCGGCGGTAAAGACCCTGAACTGGACAGCGACGCTGTTCCGTGGGCACATCTGGTTCTCGGCGCCGATGATCTATGCACTGTCTTTCCTGGGGCTGTTCACCATCGGCGGCCTGACGGGGGTTTTCCTGGCGGCACTGGCGCTGGACGTGCATTTGCACGACACCTACTTCGTGACCGCCCATTTCCACTACATCATGGTGGGCGGCGCCGTGACGGCTTACCTCGGCGGTCTGCATTTCTGGTGGCCGAAGATGACCGGGCGGATGTATTCGGAGCTCTGGTCCAAGGTGGCGGCCCTGGCCTTGTTCATCGGTTTCAACCTGACGTTCTATCCCCAGTTCCTGCTGGGCTACAGCGGTATGCCGCGGCGCTATCACGACTACCCCGAGGCCTTTGAGTTCCTTCATATATTGTCCTCGCTTGGCTCCGGCGTGCTGGCGATTGGCTACCTGCTGCCGCTGGTTTACCTGGGCTGGTCGCTTTGGCGCGGACCGCGGGCGCCAGCCAATCCCTGGGACGCCTATGGCCTGGAGTGGCTTGCGGACTCACCGCCGATAAAACACAACTTCACCGAAACGCCGAAGGTGACCGGGGGGCCCTATGTCTACGACTGAGACGCCTGAATCCGCCCCCGCCGAGCAATTCAATACCATGGCCCAGCAGCGCCACGCCGGACTGATGGGTATGTGGGTGTTCCTGATAACGGAATTGCTTTTGTTTGGCGGGGTTTTCGGGGCGTTTATCGTCTTACGGGTCCAGCACGAGAACGTCTTTGCGGAGGCGGCCCATCATCTGGACCTGGTGCTGGGCACGATCAATACGGTCCTGCTGTTGACCAGTGGCCTGACGATGGCACTGGCGGAGCAGGCTGTCAGCGTGCGGCGCCGGGGCCTGAGCCTGGTGTTTCTGCTGGGGACTATTCTGCTGGGACTCGTCTTCCTCGGGATCAAGGCGTACGAGTGGCATCACGAGTACACGAAGCAGTTGCTGCCGGTGATGGATTTGCCGTTCAACTACCCGGGCGAGCACCCGGAAGTGGCCGAACTGTTCTTCAACTTCTACTACGCGATGACCGGTATGCACGCTGCGCATATGCTGATCGGCATCGTTATCCTGGCTGTCATGGCGGCGCTGGTCGCCGGCTGGCGGGCGCCTGCGAAGCTGGACCGCCAGATCCATATCGTCGGACTCTATTGGGCTTTCGTCGATGTGGTGTGGATCT
The DNA here is from genome assembly GCF_008122265.1 of Marinobacter fonticola. Taxonomy (NCBI): domain Bacteria; kingdom Pseudomonadati; phylum Pseudomonadota; class Gammaproteobacteria; order Pseudomonadales; family Marinobacteraceae; genus Marinobacter; species Marinobacter fonticola. The sequence goes on along the minus strand of NZ_CP043042.1, from coordinate 3,272,023 downwards.
TCGTATTTACTGTGCTTTACCTGCTGCGAGGCTAGTGCACCGTCAATACGATATTTACGGCTTCAGCCTCCCTGTGGTGCTTCGCCGCAAGGCGCAGGGCGCCGGGAATGGCCGCAACCCTTGCCAAGCCCTGCAACGCGGTGGCGAAGCACCACAGGGAGGCCCGCAGGGTTGGCCTGTTCACGCCCAGGGCCGCGTTACGGCTCTTGGCAAGGGCCCGGCCATTCCCGGCGAGCCGTGCCTTGCCCTGGGCGTGAACAGGCCAACTGAAGACGCAAATATCGTATTGACGGAGCACTTATGCCCTCCAAGATGAACTACATGAACTACCGCCCGATGCTGCTCACCTGGATCGGCCTTCTCATACTGCTCGGCGTCAGCGTGCTGGGCGCTTCGATGACATCCGGTGTGCTCCAGCTCGTTATCAGCCTAACGTGCGCAGCCCTGATGGCCGCACTGGTGATGACGTTTTTCATGCGCCTCAGGTCGGCCGAAGCGCTGATCCGGCTATATGCTCTCGGAGGATTCCTATGGCTGGGCTTTTTGATTCTGATGACGATGGCGGATTACCTGACTCGATGAGTGCCGATCGCACCCGCACGGAGGCGGTGCGACCAGCTCACGAACGGCTCGCTGCTATTTAGGCGGCGCCTTAGGCCGTTCCTTCCGACCGTAAACGTAAAGTCCCAGGCAGGCGACGCCAATCGCTATCATGATCCAGCCGACATTTTCTGCCATGTCGGTCTCTCCCGAACCGGGTGCAAACAGGACGATCACGCCGATGATGATCGTGAAGATTGCAGCGGCAAACAGAATAATCAGGCTCTTGCGAGGCTCGTTCTTAACGACAGTTTTAGGGTCATCCATACTAACCTCCTTGCTTCGCCACCAGATGGTCCGGTGGCGTTACCTTGCGTTGTCCTTATGCCCTTATCCTTTAGTAAAGATTATGGATGCTGGCGTGTGAGGTTCAAGGCCGCCATGCTACAGCTCGACGAAAGCGCATAAGCTGTAGCGCGGCCTCATCTATAGGTTAGCCCGCTGGCGACATCACCTCGATGATCTTGGCGGAGAACGCATCCAGGTCATCCGGGTTGCGGCTGGTAATCAGGCCATCGGAAACGTGTACTTCCTCGTCGACCCAGGTGCCGCCGGCATTGCGTATATCCGTCTTCAAGCTGGGGAAGGAGGTGAGCGTTTTGCCCTTAAGCCCATCTGCCTCAATCAGTGTCCAGGGGCCATGGCATATGGCGGCCACCGGCTTATGCTCGTTGAGGAACTTCTTGACGAACGAGACGGCATTCTCGTCCATGCGCAATAGATCCGGGTTGGCTACGCCGCCGGGCAGTACCAGCGCGTCGTAGTCGGCGGCATCGGTGTCGGCTACGGTCTTGTCCACGGGAAACGTATGCGCCTTGTCGAGCTTATGGAAACCTTGAATCTCTCCGGCCTCCAGCGACACCAACTCCAGGGTTGCACCTGCACCTTGCAAGTCCTTCCAGGGACGGGTCAGCTCGATCTGTTCGACGCCATCGGTTGCCAGAAAGGCGATTTTCTTTCCATTCAGTGGTTCACTCATGGGTTAATGTCTCCTTGACGATTTTAAGTAATGTGGGACGCAGTAGATCGACGCCTGTTACTAACCTGAGGTTGACATTAGCCGATTAAAACCGGGCGATGAGAAGAATGAATGAATCGAAATGTTTATAAGCCAACCATAGGCTTTACTGTGTGTATAGACCGCGTACGTACTGCGCGTACCTACTGCGTGCCTACTGGTGGATACCTATTGGCTGGTAGGTAACTATTGGCTGGTAGGTAACTATTGAAAGGTCTGAGGTCTCAACGGAATTCAACTGAAGTTTTTTCAAGGTAACTGAATGGACACGAACGACGACAAGAAGAAATCGGATGCCGACGATTCGCTGAGTGAAGACGAAACGGCAGAGGATGGCGCCGGGCAAGAGGCCGAACCCCCACCGCCGTCCGGTACACCATCGGAAAAGACTGCAGGCGAGGATCCGGAAACCAAGGTTCTGATCAAGTCGATCAACATACGCAGTACGGCCCTGGTGCTCCTGACCACGGTCGCAACGCTCTACTTTATCGAATGGGCTCAAGCCGTGTTGTTGCCACTGGTGGTCAGTGTGCTTCTCAGCTACGCGTTGGATCCGCTGGTGTCTTTACTGGAGCGTTTGCACTTGCCCAGGGTACTGAGCGCGGCGCTTATCCTAAGCTTGCTGGTCGGTATCCTCGGCTTGTCTAGCGTGCCGCTTAAGGAAGAGGCAGCGGCCATGCTGGACAAGGTGCCGGTGGCCATGGATCGGTTCCAGCGGACCTCCAATGGGGGTGCCACCGAAGAAAGTATGGTTGAAAAGGCCCAGAAAGCGGCAAAGAAAATCGAGGCGACCGCTGCTGAAGACGACGATAACAACGATACGCCGATAGGCGTGACGCCCGTCATGATCGTCGACAAGCCCCTGGATATCAAACAATACATGATGCAGGGGTCATCGGCTGCGATTGTGCTGATAACTCAGTGTTTTTCTGTACTGCTACTGGTGTTCTTCCTGTTGTCGGTGGGGTCGTTGTACAAGCGGAAAGTGGTCAGAATTTCCGGGCCTTCTTTCGGTCGCATGCGCAAAGCCGTATGGATCATGAACGACTTCCATCTCCAGGTGAGGCGCTTCCTGTTCGTGATGCTCTTGAGCGGCATCTTCGTCGGTATTCTGACGTGGCTCGCTTTCGTCATTATGGACGTGGAGCAGGCCGCTTTGTGGGGCGTATTGGCGGGCGTAGCCAGTGCCATTCCCTATCTTGGTCCCTTCCTGGTGCTTATCGGTTCCGGCGCCGCCGCGTTCATTCAGTTCGGTGCGCTGGACATGGCCATTCTCGTAGGCGGCATATCGCTGGGGATCACCAGTATTCAAGGCTATTTATTAACGCCCTGGCTAACCAGCCAGATGTCGAGCTTGAATCCTGTGGCGATCTTCGTCGGCCTATTGTTCTGGGGCTGGCTCTGGGGACCGGTGGGGCTGGTGATCGCCATGCCTTTGCTGATGATCGTCAAGTCGCTTTGCGACCACATTACGAATCTTCGTGCGGTGGGAGAGCTGTTGGGGAAATAGCCTCTGCCAGAGGTCTGACAAGGCCGTTTACCGGGTTGTCTGGTTCGTCGTCGATGAGGAGGAAGGCGTGGATACGGAAATTCCGTGGCTCGATATGTTGATTCGTCTCTCCGCCGCCGCCGGTCTGGCCTTGATTCTCGGTCTTGAGCGAGAGCTTCGTGGCAAGCCGGCGGGTTTACGTTCCCACATGCTGGTTGCGCTGGGGGCGGCAGCTTTCATCATGGTCGGCATGGATATCATGTTCTCCACCGCCGAGGGCGATCCTTCGGCCCGGATCGATCCCACTAGGATCGTTGAGGGAGTGATCAACGGCATCGGCTTTTTGGGCGCAGGCAGCATCATCCAGAGCCGCGGCAATATCCAGGGGATCACCACCGGGGCATCGATCTGGACCGCCGGTGCCATCGGCGTAGCCTGCGGCATCGGTAACCTTGTACTGGCGGGCATGCTGACAGCCATGGCCTTTATCATCATGGTGGCGCTGGGTTGGTTCGAGCGCGGCGTCATGAAAGGGGGGTCCGACCGCGGCCCGGAGGCGCCCTAGTGCACTACTAGCGCACTACTAAGTGGGTGGTAAGTCGCCTCCGCTATTCCAAACCGTTCTCCACTTCTTCGCGGGATGCTTGATTATGGTTCTGACCGAGAAGCTCAAACGCCTCGCCACAGGCATTCGCAATCTACCTTCTCTGCCATTCGTGCTAACACCGGTCGACACTTCGGCGCGCTGGTCCGAGTTCGCGCCCGGTAACTACGAGTCCATCCTTCATTTCGTGCATGCGGCGCGTTCGCTGGCCTTCCCGGTATTCTCGCCATTCCGGCAGGTGCCGCATTTGCCGTACGAGGTGCCGGAAGAAGACCGTGTGCAGTTCGACGACGACCAGGGCTGGTTTTTTCTCAATGGCATCTGCACGGACCGCAACGTGCTTCGGCTTAACGGCAAGGCCCTCGCGGACCTGTTCGGGCGCAAGGTGTACCTGATGCATAACCCGTCCGACGGTTTTGCGCTGGATATCTTCGAGTGCATTATCGGACGCACCATGCAGCTGGTGTCGACGCTGGATACCAGCGTGGCGGATATCCTGGAAGACGCGTTGAAACGCTACAGCAAGGTGGTGCTCATCGTGCATTCCCAGGGCGGCATCATCAGTACCGCAGCGCTCTATCAGTTGCGCAACCGGCTTACCGGTTCCCGCGCGTTGCTGTTCAATAAGCTGGAAGTCTATTCTTTCGCCAGCGCCGCGACGGAGCTGGATTTGCCGCAGGTATACGCTGAGCATTTCTACCATACCGGCGATTATGTGGCGCGTATCGGCGTGGCGGCCAACCTGGACAAGTTCTCCGGCAAGCGCTTTACCTACCGGGCCAGCGGGCACTTGTTGAATGCCCATTACCTGGAAAATTTTCGGGCCGGGAAGTTCCTCGCAAAGGACGCCTCAACCAGCCGCCTGTGGAGCTATCTGCGGGCAGCAAACAGCGTCGAGCCGGCGATTACTGTCGCCTGATGAAGACATGTGTACCGCAAAGGCAGACACCAACAAAAAAGGCGCGATCTTTCGACCGCGCCTTCCTTGTGTTAATAACCGATCAAAGCAGGTTATAGATGAACACAATAGCCACGGCAACCGGCGTGAAGTAGCGCAAGGTGTTGTACCACAGCTTGAACACGCCCGGTGATGTCGCCAGCTCCGTTTCCAGTGCCTGGCGAGACATGAACCAGCCCGCGCAGATCGCAACCAGCAAACCACCCAGCGGCAGTAGGATGTTGGCGGTGACGAAATCGAGCAGGTCGAAGATCGTCTTACCCTCGAACATGGCGAACATACCCAATGGCGTGACATCGGACCAGACATTCAGCGACAGGATCGACGCGATACCCAACGCCCAGCAGGCGATACCGGCACCCAGGGTGCTGACGGTGCGGTTCATGCCTTTCTGCTCTTCCAGCCACTCGACCAGCGGCTCGAGCAGGGAAATGCCAGAGGTCCATGCGGCGAAGATCAGCAGGACGAAGAACAGCGTGCCGAACAAGCTGCCCAGGGGCATCTGACCGAACGCCAATGGCAGGGTCTGGAAGATCAGGCCCGGGCCGGCGCCGGGCTCAAGGCCGTTGGCGAAAACGATGGGGAAGATGGCTAAGCCTGCGGTCAGGGCGACCACCGTATCGATGATGGAAACCGTCACCGCCGTCTTGGCGATGGAGACGTTCTTCGGTAGGTAGGAGCCGTAAGCCATCATCACCGCCATACCGAGACTCAGGGTAAAGAAGGCGTGGCCCAGGGCGACCAGGACGCCGGCGGTACTCAGGCTGGAAAAGTTGGGCGCGAACAGGAAGCTGACCGCTTGACCGAAGGCACCGGTGGTCATTGCGTAGCCCACCACGATGAGCAGCAGGACGAACAACGCCGGCATCAGGAACTTCACCGCGCGTTCCAAGCCGGATTTAACGCCGCGCGCCACAACAAGCATCACCAGCGCCATGAACACCGTGTGCCAAAGCAGCAGCGTGCCGGGATCAGCCAGCAGGCCGGAGAAAATCGCGCCAATGGCTTCCTCGGACTGGCCCGCCAATTGGCCGGTCGCCGCGGTACCTACATAAGATACCGCCCAGCCGCCGATCACCGAGTAGAAGGAGAGGATCAGGAACGCGGCGAGGACGCCGACCGCACCGACAATCGGCCAGATTTTGGATAAGCCGTCGTTTTGGGCAATTAATTTCATACTGGTGATGGGGCTGCGTCCGCCGCGCCGGCCGATCATCACCTCAGCCATCATGATTGGAATACCGATGGCGGCAATGCACACCAGGTACACCATAACGAAAGCGCCACCACCGTTTTCACCGGTGATGTAGGGAAACTTCCAGATGTTACCCAGGCCGACGGCAGAGCCGGTGGCCGCGAGGATAAAGGCGAGTCGTGACGACCAGAGGCCGCGTTTTTCGGTAGAACCTTCCATGACGCCCCCTGCAGTGGCGGAAGAAGAAGATGACATAACTATAGTCTCCTGCGAAAGCTTTGTTGTTGTAGGTGAACCCCCGGTTACAATTTTCCTGCGCGGAAGACGCTTGAACGTCGTGGCGACAGGGTCATGTCAGGGATTCCCAGGGGACCAAGGCCGGGAAACAGCCCCGGCCTCATCAACGGCTAACTCAATATTTCAGCCCACCTTTGCCATCTTTCTGGCGGTGTTCTGATGTTGAGCGGGGATATGGCGGAAGCGTTCCTCCGCCAAATGGTCGGCGATGGTACCCGTTGGGAGACCCTCGCGACCAGCGCGCGTGAAGATTTCGTCCAAAGTGGCGCCAATGGATTCCACGTGGGCGCGGACCATGTTGTGGTCGTGATCCGTGCGTTCGTGGAAGACATCGATGATGCCACCGGCATTGATAACGAAATCCGGCGCATACAGGATGCCGCGCTTTTGCAGCGCCGCATCGTGTTCGGGGCGTTCAAGCTGGTTGTTGGCGGCGCCGGCCACGACCTTGGCTTGCAGTTTCGGAATTGAGCTGTCGTTCAGCACGGCGCCAAGGGCACAGGGCGCGACTACGTCGACCGGCAAGGATAGGATCTCCTCTGCCGACACCGGCGTGGCGCCCAGTTCCTCGACAGCGCGATCCATCTGGTCCTTGTGAATGTCATAGACCCAAAGTTTGGCGCCCGCGTCCTTCAGGTGGCGGGCCAAGCGATAGCCTACGTTGCCGATACCCTGTACTGCGACCGTCAGACCCTCGAGGTCGGACCGGCCGAGGCCGTGTTTGACCGCCATGCACAGGCCAATGTAAGTGCCGTAGGCGGTTGCCGGCGACGGGTCGCCATTGCTGGGGAGACCATTGAAGCCGAGATGCTCCTTAACACCCGCCACATGCGCGGTATGGCGGCCCATCACCTTCAGATCCGTGACGCTGGTGCCGGAATCCTCGGCGGCGATGTATTGGCCACTCAATTGCTCCAGGAAGCGCCCCATGGTTTCCATCAACGCTTCGGTCTTGTGCTTGCGTGGATCGCCGATGATGACTGACTTGCCGCCGCCCAGGTTCAAGTTGGCCAGGGCGGACTTGTAGGTCATGCCGCGGGAAAGACGGAGTACATCGCGCAGCGCTTCCTCGTCGGTCGCGTAGGGGAACATGCGGCAGCCGCCCAGGGCTGGGCCGCGCGAGGTGTTGTGAATGGCGACGATGGCTTTGAGTCCGGTTTCCGGATCGCAGAAAAAGGACAGATGCTCGTGGTTGTCGAACTCGGGATGGCTGAATACGTTCATGGCGTTACACCTTACGTCCGGGCCGTCCGTACCCTTGTGAGGCTGACAGGCGGCAGCAGTTTTCGAGCCGGAAGCGGGATTACCGCCTGGCTCAGTTACAGTTTAGTACGGCTGAACCGGCGTGAGTTCAGTCCGTTGTGTTCGCGATAGAGGGTGTTCGCGATGGATGCTTAGCATATGAGAACACGCCCAGCGGCAAAGCTGATCGTGCTACGCACAGTGCGTCTGTAACCGGATGCGTTTAACGGCTGGGAATAATAGCCAGCACGCGTCCCAGACGGAACTGTTGCGATATGTCAGGTAATTGCGTTGGCGATGCGACGTTCGATCGGCGGGAAGATCGGGCAGTACATGGGGGCAAAGAACCGGCCAGCGACAGGCACAGTCCCATTGGGGATGCGATTTGCTTGCTCATTTTTGAAATCCTATCCACGTGGCCGGATCTCGGCATCGGTGGTCATCTTGTTTTTGTAAACCGGCTTATGGCCGGTGATTTGATTTCAGGGTTCAATCGCTGCCTTGTGGGGCGTTGAACAGGGATTAACCTAGAGTGTTCGGCACGCGCCGTCAATGGTTAATACGGCCTCAGCAGGCTGGTAGGCCTCGGATCGATGTCTCGGAATTAGTTCATAACGTCATTTATTCCCCGGATTTCGCTGACTTGCCTATAAAAATACACAAAAGGCATGGCGCCCGAGACTTTTGGATTTTTTTGACCGACGTCTCAGGCGGCAGCGCGCGGAACAGGGTAGGGTCAAGGGTTCCCCACACCTCAGTCGAGTACCAATCTGTTTGCGAGGCGATTACACTCGTCGTCTTCCCAATTCTTTGATTTTCCGCTACCTGTTCCGATTTCGGGGTGTCATGGCTGACTTGTCGCTCGTCCAATATGTTCTGATAGGTTTGATTTTCGTTTGGAGTGGTTTCGTTCGTTCCGGGCTGGGGTTTGGCGGGGCCGTACTGTCTCTGCCGTTTTTGCTGCTGGTCCACAACGATCCGCTGGTCTACCTGCCGCTCATTGCGGTGCATTTGCTGGTGTTTTCGTCGCTCACCATCGTCATGAACAACCGCAAAAGCAAAGCCGATACCAAACCGGAAGGCGGTACCGTGGAGTGGCCCTATCTCTGGCGCATTCTGGGCATCATGATTGTGCCTAAGCTGATCGGCGTTTTCGGTTTGATCACGTTGCCGGCCCAGATCATGAGCGTGATCATCTTTGGCATCGTATCGGTCTATTCGCTGTCGTATATCTTCAACCGGCCTTTCCGCAGCAACAGCAAGGTGGTGGATACGGTTTTCCTGATGCTGGGAGGTTATATCAGCGGCACATCGCTGATCGGCGCGCCGCTAATTATTGCGGTCGTTGCCCAGCAGCTGCCTAAGGAAAAGCTGCGGGATACACTCTTTGCCCTTTGGTTCATCTTGGTGACCATCAAGCTGGCGGCGTTTATTGCCGTTGGCGTGGATCTGCAACTGATCCATCACCTGTGGCTGTTGCCCTGTGCGGCAATCGGTCATGTGATTGGCCTGAAATTCCATGACCACATGCTCAAATCGGAAACGCCGGTGTTTTTCCGGTTGCTGGGTGGCGTCCTTTTGCTCATCAGTTGCATGGGGCTGTGGAAAGGGCTGTCGTGATAGGTGTACCCGGCATGGGTAGGTACGAGGCGTGTTAATAGATTCCAGGGGGGGACGTACTATCCCAGGGGTAAGGTACTATCCCAAGGGTGAAGTACTAGCCACCAGGGGTGAAGTACTAGCCACCAGGGGTGAAGTACTAGGGGTGTTGAGACGTACTAGGGCTCGATCGTCCCCCTGTCCGGCCAATCCAGCACGTTCTCATAGGGCGCGTAGATTTTTTCCGCATCGATGCGTTGTGCGGCTGCGTTTAGGCGCTTTAGCAAGGCATCATTGTCTTTGCGCACGGCGAAACCCGCGTCTATCTCCTTGACCAATCGGTAGTAAACCGGTTTGGAGGCTTGGTGGTGTAACTGGGTAACGACCGACATGCGCTCGAAAACCACCGCATGGACACGGCCGGCCACCAACATGTTCACGATGCGTGTCAGTGACGCTTCCACAAACCGGTCGCGAGTGACGCCCGTCAGGTCGGCGATAAAGGCCGAATTGCCGAAGGGCGTGCCGACAAGCTCCATCCAGCCCTCTTCGAAGTCCAGCTCGGCAGGCGTTAGGGCAAACGCGTCCATTTTAGTCGGCACCCGGTGGTTCAGCTCCACCGCATCATCATAAAATCCGCCGGTTTCCAAACCCCGTGGAGTATGACCGATCAAGTCGACTTGCCCGGTTATCAGCGCAACCTTGGCCCGACTGTAAGGCATGATGCGAATATGCAGCGCCATGCCGGCTTCCTCGGCGACGGCTTGCAGCCACTCGATGCTGTATCCGGTTCTGTTTTCATTGATCAGCGGCGGCAAGGGCTCCAAACCCACCCTAAGTGCAGGCTTGGCATCCGCAAAAGTCTGACCGACCGCCAACAGGGCGAACAAGGCCAAGGCGGGTATTTTCAGCACGCTCAGTGAACGACGTGAAAAGGTCATTACCATATAAAAAGAATAGCAGCGCCTCGAGGTATCGCCAGTGGTTCGGGGCCGTCCACGGACGGTTTCAACGAAGTGTTTGAGTGGGTGCGTAGCAGAAGAGATGACGGGAGGCCTCATTAAGGATCATTGTTTTAAACGGTCGAAAACGGGTTTTAACATCTCAATGAGTATTAGAGTGCCTCTGAATAACTCGGTTCCAAATGTTAGTCTGCCTCAGTAGTATTTTTTCAATACATAGGATGTACCTTTCCAATACAGCACGGAAAGCCAATACAGGACCGAAAGCCAATACAGGACCGAAAGCCAATACAGGACTGAAAGAGTGTATGAGTAAGTCCTTTCAACACCCAATCCACAAGGAATCGTCCAAGCAAAGGAGATAGGTCATGCAAATCAGTCTGAACGGCAAGACAGCGCTAGTGACCGGATCGACCAAGGGTATTGGATATGCCGCGGCGAAGGGGCTGGCGGAAGCTGGCGCAGCCGTGGTGGTGAACGGCCGCACGCAGGAGGCTGTCGATAAAGCGGTAGCCGCAATCCGGGACGCAGTGCCCAGCGCCGAGGTAAAAGGCGTGGCTGCAAATGCCGGCTCCCACGAGGGCTGCAACGCCATCCGCGAGGAAGTGCCCGACTGCGACATCCTGGTGAACAATGTCGGCATCTTCGGGCCCAAGGACTTCTTCGAGATCAGCGACGACGAGTGGCAGCAGATGTTCGACGTCAACGTCATGTCCGGTGTGCGGCTGGCGCGCAGTTATCTGCCGGCCATGAAGGAGCGCGGCTGGGGGCGAGTGGTCTTCCTGTCGTCGGAGTCCGGGCTCAACATGCCACCGGAGATGCTTCATTACGGATTCAGTAAGACGGCCGTGCTGGGCATTTCTCGCGGGCTGGCGAAGATCATGTCAGCCACCGGCGTTACCGTAAATGCCGTGTTGCCGGGGCCGACCCTCAGCGAGGGCGTCGCTGGCATGCTGCAAGACGATGTTAAGGAGCGGGGCGTATCCCTCGAAGAGGCCGGACGAGATTTCGTGAAGGCCCATCGGCCGTCCTCGATCCTGCAGCGGCCCGCTACAGTCGAAGAAGTGGCGAACATGATCGTCTACGCCTGCTCGGAACAGGCCTCGGCGACCACCGGCGCCGCCCTGCGCGTCGACGGTGGCGTGGTGGACTCTATCGCTTGATATCGTCCCCCATGCTGGAGGCGGCTAAGTAGCCGGACGCTCTTCGGAGCTGTCCGGCTGCGGCCGATCCGAAATGGGTAGACGTGCCAGAATGCCAATCACCAGGAAGGCAAACAGGACACGGGCCCAGAGGATGCCCGAAAGATCAGCACCCAATAGCATCACCAGCAAGGTATCTTCGATCAGGCTGTGGCAGAGACCGAGGAAGGCCAGGGTCAGGAATGCATCACGGGCGCTGAGCCGGCCGGACTGGGCGTCCCGGATCAACAACCCGCCGCCGAAACTCAACCCCAGGGTAATACCGATAATCGTGGTATTGGCTGCGTCCTTGCCGATCCCCAGCAAGCGCAGCAGCGGATAGAGCAGGGCATGCAGCAACCGTTCAATGCCTATCGCCCGCAACAGGCGCAACAGGCTGATCAGCGCCAGTATCACCACGAAGATGGTGGCCAGGGTTTGCACTTGTGCCACTGCCCAGGCACCGAGGCCGGTCTCTATGTTGCCCGGCTTCCACACCAGTTGATTGGCCTCCTGCAGCCAACCCGTCGACTGGTAAATAAGATTAAGCAGACCGCCGAGAATCATCGCCCCACCCACGCGAAGCAGTAATGTCAGCCACCAGGGCACCCCAGCCTTGCGCGCTACGGCGCCTTCCACCGGCAATCCATGCGCCAGCACCATGAGCGTGCCCAATACGGTGACCTGGGCCACCGTCAGCATATGGTCGCCCGGCAGATTGTAGAAAATCGCCATGCCGGTGTAGATGTTGGTCAGCAGGGTGGCCGCCCAGACGATGCTCAACTCCGCTGGCAGTCCCAGCAACGACATCAGCGGCGCCAGCACCGTCGCCAGCCACTCCGTGAAGCCGAGGGTTTCCAGAATCTTGACGATGATCAGGGCCGGCACCAGGATCTTCAGCAGTGTCAGGTAGACTGCCTTGGTTTCGCGGAGGATGCCGGTGATCTGCCGATAAAATCTGGAGGACGTTTTGGCGGACGTTTTGGCGGACGTTTTGGCGGACATAGATAGGGGCGCTCGCTGGCGAATCGAGCGGGCAGTCTAAGGTGTTTTGCCTGGCGGGGACAGGTGAGAAACACCTGCTTGCTCCAGGTTTGTTGTGTAAGAAGGTCGCCACCTCATTCTTATTTCAAATGATAATTATTTGCGATAAAGTGAATCCTGAATAAGGTGTCATTTTGAGTGTCTCCATGATTTCTTCTTCTGCTACCGACCCCAAACTTCGTATCGAAACCGTCCTTCGATATATTCACGACAATTTGGATACGTCATTGTCCGTCGATTCTCTAGCCGATCTTGCTGGCTGGTCGCGTTGGCAATTTCAACGGGTGTTCAACGCGCACACGGGTTTATCGGTCGCCCAATATGTCCGCGAATTAAGGCTGAGCCGTGCTGCGAACGCCTTACTCAATACCCACAGCCGTCACCTGGATATTGCGCTGGCTTGCGGTTTCTGTTCGGAAATAAGTTTCAGCCGTAGTTTTCGCCAAATGTTTGGCTGCTCGCCGGGCAGCTACCGTCAGCGTGGGCAGCTTGTTGGCCTACGCACGCCGATTTCAACCGGCAACGTTCCCTCTCCGCCTTCTGAACTCGATCATAGAATGCTGCAGATCCGCCTCGAGTTCCGGCCTACGTTCAGCGTAGTCGGTCTTTGTGACCAGATTCGAGGCTTGTATTCCGAGTCACCGGATTTTGCCTTCCGTGTTCCCCGACTCTGGCACGCTTTCCATCAACGCGTGGGGGCAAATTTCCATGGGCCGTCCATAGGCGTTCTGGGTGTCACGGAGTCTACCGATAACGGATGTAGTTTCCCTTACTGGGCGGGCCATGAGGGGGAAGGCGACCGCATCGAATCCGGCTTTCGACGACTTACCGTTCCTGCTCAGACGTATGCCATCATTCCATTTCAGGGGCCATTAGCCGCTCTTGAAAAAACACTCGACTGGTTTATCCACCACTGGCTGCCTGCATCGGGCTATCGCGGTCGCTTCGGCTACGACCTTGAAGTTTATCCGCCTGGATTCAAATCGTCCGATGCTCATGCGCGCATGGAGTATTGGGTGCCCGTCGAGCCCGATCCCACTCGCCAGATGACGGTGGACTGCGTCTCCTTAGGTATAGCGTAACGTTTATTTTCGGCGTTCTTGCTTCCTGAAAGTAGAATTGTCCGAATGCACCAAATGGTTAAGTTCCAGTGAGGCCGGCGTCTTATAATAAGAATGATTATTATTCACTAGACTCCTTGGCCCACCCAGAAGTAACAGGAACTTTTCATGACCACCCCATCTTCATTCCCGCGGACACTGTTGTCCGTAGCTGTGGCCCTGTCATTTGCGCCACATGCGCAGGCACAGGAAGGCGATGCCGTCGAGCTGGATGCCCTTACTGTTTATAGCGAGACCTACAGGAACACGGCAACCAAGACGGCTTTAGAGCCGGGAGAGACCCCACAAAGTATGTCTGTGTTGGATCGTGAAGCTCTGGAAATGCGCGATTCGGATTCTGTTGCATCGGCGTTGCGATACGCGTCTGGCGTCAACACCGAGTTGCGGGGCGGTGCGGTTACGCGTATGGACCTTTTTAACATCCGCAGTTTTATAAATTATCAGAATTACTACGATGGCCTCGTGCTGCTCTACAACGATTGGAACCTTCAGCCTCAGATTGACCTGATGGCTGTCGAGCAGATTGAAGTTTTCAAAGGACCAACGTCGACCCTATATGGATCGATGGCACCCGGCGGTATGGTCAACCTCATCAGCAAAAAGCCGGATGCAGAGAATTACAACCGTGTCGAAGTTGCAACCGGCAGCCACGATTTGAAGGAAGGCAGCTTCGAAAGTACTGGGCAGCTCGGCGATACCGATCTTTCGTACAGTGTGGTTGGGCTCGCGCGCTCCAAGGATGGTCAGGCGAAAACCTCCGAGGAAGAGCGCATCATGCTTGCGCCCCAAGTTGACTGGCGGGTCAGCGAGGACACGCTGGTGAACTTCAATCTGTATTACCAAAAGGATCCCGATCTCGGCGTCTACAACACCCTGCCGGCAGCGGGGCTATTCCAATACAACCCCAATGGGAAGTTGCCAGTCGATAGCTTTTCCGGAGATGCTAACTGGGACCAGTATACTCGTGAAGTGACTATGCTGGGGTACAAGATCAACCACCGTTTCACTGACCGCTGGACCTTCCTGCATAATTTCCGGTATACGGATGCGTCTGCCTATCAGGAGAATACCTATAGCACCGCTTTGGGTACGGATAGGCGGACTTTGGGGCGCCGTGCTTACCTGACAGACGAGGAAACCCAGGGCGTTACCGTCGATAACCAGTTGTCGGGCCTTATCCAGGCTGGAGAGTTTGAACACAATGTTCTAATCGGCGTCGATTACCTCTACTTGGATTCCAATATCCAGTACGAGGATGCTGAAGCACCAACCATCGATCTTTTCGCACCGAATTATTACCAAATCAACCCTGCCGCACTCGACTTTGCAGCCTCCGGCTATACAAGCGACTTTGATTTGAAAAAGGAACAGTTGGGATTGTACCTGCAAGATCAAATTCGCTGGAATCAATGGGTTTTCATTGCAGGAACGCGGTTCGATCACTACCGGGGTACTGAAAAAGGCATCGAGTACGGCGCGCAGATCGACCGCGAGCTGGAAGAAGATAACCTGTCTTCACGCGCGGGGATGCTTTACGAATTTAGCAATGGAATCTCGCCTTTCGTAAGCTATTCCGAGAGTTTTCAGCCGGAATCGGGAACCGATCGATTTGGCAACGAATTTGATCCGTCCACTGGCAAGCAATGGGAAACAGGTATCAAGTACGCTGCGCCAAGCGGTATAACGACAATGTCTCTTGCAGCTTTCCACATTACGAAGGAGAACGTAGAGGTCAGGGATCCAGGCGGGACCGCATACGACACGCTGCAGGCAGGAGAAGTGCGGTCTCGTGGTATCGAGTTTGAAGCTCAGACTCAGCCCATCGAAAATTTGCGTCTCAGCATGGCCTATACCTACACGGATGCGGAGGTGACGGAGGGTAACTCTGAAGCTAACGCTGGATCTGTGGGTGTTGTTGAAGGCACAACTCCGGTCTGGGTGCCCGAGCATATGGCCTCTGCCTGGGCTGATTACAGCTTCTTTGACGGTGTGCTTGCCGGGCTTAATGCAGGCATGGGCGTGCGCTACATCGGTGAGGCTGAACTGGACGCATCGAATACCGATCAGGTTCCCGATGCGACCCTGCTCGATCTGGCCTTAGGGTACGATCTTGGGTACGTAAGCAGCACCCTGAGGGGAGCTTCGATAGGGGTATCGGTTAATAACGCCACCGATGAGCGCTACTACTCCTGTTACGACGGATTGAATTGCTGGTTTGGCGCTGAGCGCACGGTGGAAGCCAGCTTGGCATACACCTTCTAAGCACGCATTTTGTGGCGCCGGATAAGGACTGTCTGGCGATCACCTGCCTTACCTTTCCCCCTGCCGCCAATAGGCGGCACTTGCATTTTTTCAGGCAAGACCCAAGGCTATTAAAGAAGCGAACTTATCAAACCCTTACCGGGTAAGGTGTTCACGATGGCCGATCAAACCCAGACCGCGCTCTTGCTAGTGGATATCCAGAACGATTTCTGTACGGGCGGTAGCCTCGCCGTTCCAGACAGCGAGGAGATTTTTCCGGTGGTCAATGCTGCCATTAGCGAGGCCCGCGAGAACGATTGGCCTATCGTTGCTTCGCGCGACTGGCACCCCGTGGATCACTGCAGCTTCGAACACCGTGGGGGACCGTGGCCGGTCCATTGCGTCCAGGATAGTCATGGGGCGTCATTCAATCCAAAAATGGAATTGCCCGCCGATGCCATTCGCGTGAGCAAAGGAACCGCGTTCGAGCAAGATGCCTACTCCGCATTCGATGGGACTCAGCTGGACCGCTTTCTCGTGCGCCGTGGCGTGTCACGCCTCAAAATCGCTGGCCTGGCGCTCGATGTCTGTGTACAAGCAACGGTCAAAGATGCTTTGGACGCCGGATTCAAGGTGGATCTCCTGGCAGAAGGCTCCCGTGCGGTGGAGGATGACAAGGCCCCCAAAGTGCTGGATGAATTGAGTTCCGCCGGGGCGCGGATTATCGGTTAAGGCTCCACATGTTTCTGGTAATTATCGCAATGTTCTAAGGAGGGTGAATGGTCGAGGAAAAAGACCTGTCGATGATGATCGACCTGTACGAATTAACGATGGCTCAGGCGTACTGGTCTGAAGGCATGGAGGAGACCGCTACGTTCAGTCTTTTCTTCCGCAAAATGCCGAAACATAGAAATTTTGTGCTGGCCTGCGGACAACAGCATGTCGCTCGAATTATAGAATCGTTCCGCTTCTCCCAAGAACACATCGACCGGTTACGTGAGCTGAACCGGTTTGAGCCTGATTTCCTCGACTGGCTTCGCCGTTTCCGTTTCAGTGGGTCCATTCAAGCGTTACCCGAAGGTACACCGGTTTTCCCGCAGGAGCCGCTTCTGGAAGTGGAGGCTCCGATAGCCGAAGCGCAGATGCTGGAAAGCCTGGTGATGAACTATGTGCATTTGGAATCCTTGCTCGCGTCCAAGGCGTCGAGGCTCGTGATCGCGGCTGGCGACAAGCCCGTAGTGGATTTCGGCATGCGCCGTATGCACGGTCTTGATGCGGCTTATCGTGGCGTGCGCGCATTCCGGATTGCCGGGCTGAGTGGCACCAGCAACGTGCTTGCGGGTTTGGACCATGGTTTGCCACCGAGAGGGACCATGGCGCACAGCTTTGTGCAGGCGTGCGACGACGAAATGTCCGCTTTCCGCACCTACGCTCGCCTGTATCCTGGCACGACATTGCTGGTGGATACTTACGACACCGAAAAGGCCGTTAAGGACATCATTCGGTGGATGACGGAAAACCCGGATGTGGACATCGGCGGTATCCGTCTGGACTCCGGCGATTTGTCGGCGCTGGCCTTTAGCTGCCGGAAACTGCTCGACGAGGCGGGCTATAAGCATATCAGTATCATGGCTAGCAGCGGTCTCGACGAATACAAGATAGCCCGCCTGCAAGATGACGGCGCCCCCCTGGACGGCTTCGGCGTGGGGACTGCGGTGGGGGCGTCCAACGACGCTCCGGCGCTGGAGTTGGCCTACAAACTCACCGAATATGCCGGCAAGCCACGCATGAAGAACTCACCGGGTAAACAGTCCTTTCCAGGCCGCAAGCAGGTCTTTCGTCAGCAGGATGAGAACGGCAACATTATGGGCGATGTCATTGCGCACCGCGATGAGACGATGGAAGGCACACCGTTGTTGGTACCGACCCTTTGGGCCGGCCGGGTGGTCGAAGGCGCCATAGCACCGTTGGACGAGGCGACGCGTACGTCCCGGGAAGCGGTCGCCCGGTTGCCGGACAGGTTGCGTCAGTTGGAGCCTGCGGAGCCGTACCCGATCACCATCAGTGACCGGCTGCAGAAGCTGCAGAACCGCACGCTGGAGTCTCTTGGCGCCCCGTCCCAGCGCCCTTAAAGCTCTTACAGCTTAAAGCCAAGCCAGATTCGGCCCGGCTTATTCTACGATCTCCTAAAACAGATTTAGTTATCGGCAATCCATCTGAGGAAAGAATCACGCCAGGACCGACAGTCCGTATACTTAAGTAGAGTACTCAACTATTCCCCGACCGCAGGGAGGGATGAATCATGAGACGGCTCTACTACCTCGCGCGTAGCATCGACAGCATGGATGAAATTTCCGCGGATCTGCACGAGCATGGCGTCACCGACTGGCGATTTCACGTCGTCAGTAAGGACGAAGCCGGGCTATACACTCACCGGCTGCACCGCGCCAGCGTTCTGGACCGTACCGATATCGTTCGCTTTATGGAGCGTGGATTGATGATTGGCGCGGTATTCGGCCTCGTGCTTACGGTCGGGCTTCAGATGTTCAGTGGTCTCGAGTGGCCGCTGTTCGCCTGGATCATGCTGGTGGCCTTCTTTACGCTCGCCGGCGGCTGGTTAGGCGGCTTTGGCGGCATCGTGGGCGAGAACTATCGTATCCGGCGTTTCCACGACGCTATTGACCGTGGGGAATACTTGGCCATGGTCGACGTGCCGAGAAAGCACCGGGAAAAGATGAAACAGCTGATGGCCGAAAATCACCCCGAAGCCAAGCTCCAGGGTGAGAGTTCAAGCCTCAACAACCCGTTTGTCGAAAAGGACGGCAGGTTTCACGTCACATAGTGTGACCTTTCACGGTGTGACCTCTCACGGCATGCAATCTCACGCCCTCCAAGGCCGCCTGATGCGAAGAGTTCCAGCGCATCAGGCGGTTTGCTTCAGGGGCCCCTGTTCCGCCGCAGGACGCAGATGCGTCACCGTGTGCAACTTTTCAAGCTGACTTCGAAGCATGTCGATAGAACGCTCACCACTTAGCGTCATGCTAATCTCCAGCCCGTCATCACTCGTCTGAACCTGCATTTGCTCGATCCGGAAACCGCGAATCCGGGTTACCTGACACAGCCGTTCGATGGCGGCGGCCTCCGCGCTCATCCGGCAGGCGAGCGTATGCATTCGGGTGGTTTTGCTAGGTGTCTTCATGCCACGTTTTCCTTGTGCGAGAGCTGGGTTTTGTTCGATTGCCCATGGGTCGCATCCAGCATGTCACGGTTGGATGCCCCAGGTTTCACGATGGGCCAGACGTTCTCGGTCCGGTCGATAGCGACGTGGAGGAGCATCGGGCCGTCATAGGCAAGGATGGTCTGGATGCCGCGTCGGACCTGGTCGGAACGGGTGATCTGCAACGATGGAATATCGAAAGCCCGGGCCAGAGCCAGAAAGTCGGGGTTGTCGTCCAGATTGATCTGGCTTTCGCGATTGCCGTAGAAAAGCTCTTGCTGCTGACGCACCATGCCCAAGCACTGGTTGTCCATGATGATCAGCTTGATCGGCAGTTTGTGGCGTCGGATCGTCGCCAGCTCCTGGGCATTCATCATGAAAGAACCATCGCCGGTGACGTTGACGACCGGCCGGTCCGGATAGGCGAACTGGGCGCCAATCGCCGCTGGCAGGCCGAAACCCATGGTACCCAAACCACTACTGCTGAGGTGGTTGCGCGGGTGATCGAACTCGAAGTACTGCGCTACCCACATCTGATGCTGGCCCACATCGCAGGCAACGATCGCATCCCTCGGCGTGATGCTGGAGAGTTGGCGTATGAACTCGGGTCCGGAAATCGGCGCGTGCGGATCTTCGTTGACAGCCGCTTGGAAACCGTGGGTTCGATGCCATGTCCGGCATTGCTTGCGCCAGGGCTCGATGGCTAAGGGCTGTTCCTCGAATTGATCGGTGAGTGCCTGCAAGATGGCGTTCAAGTCGCCGCGGATGCTTAGATCGGCCGGACACAGCTTGCCGAGTTCGGCAGCGTCGGCATCGATATGAATCAAACGGGCATTGGGGGCAAAGGTGTTTACGGCGCCTGTAGCGCGGTCGTCCAGCCGCGCGCCGATAACCAGCAGCAGGTCGCAGCTGTCGACCGCCATATTGGTCGCCTTCGAGCCGTGCATTCCGAGCATGCCTAAATGATCCGGATGTCCCCGGCCAGTATTACCAATGCCTTTTAGCGTCACGACGTTCGGTAACCGAGAGGCCGAGGCAAAGCGACGAAAGGCCCCCTCCGCGTTGGCCAGGCTGATGCCGCCGCCGCTGTAGAGCAGGGGCTGTCTTGCGGTTCTTAACAGGTCAATGGCGTGCGTGATCAGGACCGGATCGGCTGGCGACTCGCCATCGGTCGCTGCCGCGCTGTCGATGAAGCTGTTCACGTCCGCTAACAGGACGTCTTTGGGGATATCGATCCAAACCGGTCCCGGGCGGCCGGAAGTGGCCAGACTGAGGGCTTCTTCCATAACGCCGGGAATCTCGTCTGCTGCGGTGACAAGATAACTGTGCTTGACGATACCCAGGGTCATGCCCAGAACATCCGTCTCCTGGAAAGCGTCGGTGCCGATCAGGCTGGAGGGGACCTGTCCGGTAATCACCAGCATGGGAATGGAATCGCGGTGGGCATTGGCCACGCCGGTAATCAGGTTGGTCGCGCCGGGACCCGAGGTTGCGATACACACGCCGACCTTGCCGCTGGCTCTGGCATAGCCATCCGCAGCCAGGGCGCAGGCTTGCTCGTGACGGCACAGGACATGCTCGACACCGCCCACCGCTTGATCTGCGACCAGCGCGTCATACAGCGGCATGATGCAGCCGCCGGGGTAGCCGAAAACCGTATCGATACGGTGTCGTCTCAAGGTGTCGAGGATATGCTGTGCAGCGTTCACGGTATTTTCCCTTGTTTTGGAGCGGCAAAAAAAAGCCCCCGGGACCTTTCGGTGCCGGGGGCTTTCGGTGTTCAGTCTGGCTGTTGTTAGCTCATCCTGTCATCCACGCAAAAGCCCCCGGATGGCACCACGACCACCAGGACTAGCTTTACGATGACGACGACAGAATTCAGAATCATTGGATCAATCTTTGAGCACGACAGTTTGAATGACTAAAACATAACCCGGGCTTTTGGTTTGGGGCAACCTTTTTTTCGATGATTGCGAGTCTTGTAGGCTAAAATGACGCGTTTGCGGGCACGCAATCACTCGTCTTGCCGATACGGCAAAGCCTCCAGCGCTGCATCCCGATAAGCGATCATCTCCTCCGCCTCTTCCAGGGTGAATTGCTCGATGGCATCGGCAAAGCCCGGATGGGCCACCCAGTGCCAGGAGTGGGTCAGCTGTGGCTCGAAGCCGCGAACCAGTTTGTGCTCGCCCTGCGCGCCCGCATCGAAGCAGCGAAACTCTTTGTCGATGGCTAGCTCGATCCCCTGGTAATAGCAGGTTTCGAAGTGAAGGTGCTGGTAATCCTCAAGGCAGCCCCAATAGCGTCCGTAGAGTGTATCGGCCCCCATCAGAAACAATGCACCCGCTATCATCTGCCCATCCTTGACAGCCATCACCACGTGCATCTGTTCGGGCTGGTTCTGTCGCAACGCGTGGAAAAACTCCAGGTTCAGATAAGGCCGCTGACCCCGTTTCAGGTAGGTGGCTTGGTAGAACACGTAGAAGGCGTCCAATACAGGGTCTGGCAGTGCCTGACCGGGGAAGTGGCGGAATTCGATTCCTTGCTCGTTAACTTGCCGGCGCTCCTTGCGGATGGACTTGCGCTTGCGCGAGGTGAGGGTGGCCAGGAAATCGTCGAAACTGGTGTAATCCCGGTTGAACCAGTGGAACTGGCAACCCAGCCTGTGTAGCCGGCCGTCAAGGTCCAGCAATGCCTGATCCCGCGCGTTGGGAAACAAGAGATGCCAGGAGTGGCAACCGAGGGCTTCGGCGGTTTGATCCAACACGGCATGGAGGTCTCCCGGCTGGAGACGCTGGCGCAGTTCGGGCTTGAGTAGCAACCGAGCACCCTGCGATGGGGTAAAGGGCACAGCCATCAGTAGCTTCGGGTAATAATCCATGCCGTAGCGGGCGTAGGCGTCGGCCCAGGCCCAGTCGAACACATACTCGCCCATCGAATGCAGTTTGCGGAACGCGGGAATGACGCCGACCAGTTCTTCTCCTTCCACGAGTTTCAGGTGGGCGGGTATCCAGCCCGTCTTCCGGGTCGTACAACCGCTGCGTTCCAGTGCCGCGAAGAAGGCGTGGCGTAGAAACGGATTGGTGACGCCACTGAGCGCGTCCCAGTCCGCTTCGCGAATGTCGTCAATGGAGCTGACGCACTCGATACGAAGGGCGGAGACGGTCTGTTCAAGGGACGATTCGGCCATAGCTGATTCAGGCTCGCTGGTTCATGGAGATTGGGAGTCTCTGAACGCCAGAAGATGTTCAGGACGTGTGCAGAGGCCCCCAACCATACGCCAATTAGCCGGTTCCGATCACGTGACGATGGGCTTTCATTCGTGACGCGAACCTTTTGCGCCCGGGCCGGAGTGGCGCTTATGCCTTGCCTTCATGTCTTCCTTGCGTTCGGCCTGTATCTTGTCCCAAATTCCGCGCTGGTCCTCGTTGAGTACACTGTAAATGGCGCGATAGTGCGCGGCACGGGCCTCGACACGAGCACGGGCGGCTTCGGCGGCGTTGTCCGCTGCGGTTTTCAGGTTATTCTTATACGCGCTACTCTCCGGATCGCCGGTCATCACGTTGGGGCGCGCTTCGCCATGCTCCTCAGCGAAACGGGCTTTGCGCGCCTCCATACGCTTCTTGAAAATGCCACGTAGTTCGCCGCGCTGGTTCTCGGTCAGGTTCAGGCGTTCGGCCAGGTGATCGAAGCGGTGTTTCATGTCCGACCGATGGTCTTGTGTATCGTGATGACGGGGCGCGGGGTCGCGGTCCCTGTCGGAGCCGTGGGACCACGCCAGCGGGCTGATGGCCAGGGCCGTCGCCAGGGCTACAGGGATGGCCAGGCGGGATTGTTTGAACGTTTTCATGGAAAGACTCCTTGTGGGCAGGTGTTGCAGCCAGTGCTGCAGCTGTCGGAGAAAAGCGTACCCCTTTCAATGTCAGGCCCTGTCAGGGCAACGTAAAGGTTGGGTAAAGGGGAAATGCGGGCCAAAGAGAGCCAAAGAGGGGTGATAGACTGGGTGTGGAAGCAGGGTATCGAAACAGGCTGACAGGACGATTGAGGACCGGCAATGCAGGACCGAATTCTGCTGATTGAAGACGATGACGAGCTGCGCAGCCTGCTTACCCGCTACCTCAATGGCCAGGGCTTTGTCGTGCGCGAAGCCGCCACGGGAAGCGATGGTCTCGCCCTGGCCCAGGATGAGCTGGCTGACCTCGTCGTGCTCGATATCATGCTGCCGGATATCAACGGGCTGGATGTATTGCGCCAGCTTCGTTATCGCACGCGCCTGCCGGTGATCTTGCTGACCGCTCGCGGCGAGGAGACGGACCGGATCGTCGGGTTCGAGGTCGGTGCAGACGACTATATTCCCAAACCCTGTAATCCGCGCGAGCTGGTAGCGAGGATCCAAGCCGCATTACGCCGGGTCGCTTGGGACCAAAAAACCGATGGCCCCCGCACGCAAGCGATTGGCGATCTTCGGATCGAACCCGACGCACGCCGGGTCTATCAGGACGACCAGCCTGTGGAGCTGACCGCCACGGAATATGAGATCCTGCAGGTGCTGATCAGTCGTGCCGGTTCAGTGGTTCGTAAGACTGATTTGATGCAATGGGCGCTTGGACGGCGTCTCACGCCCCACGACCGTACCCTGGATATGCATGTGAGCAATTTGCGGCGCAAGCTCGACAAGGGCGACGCGTCGCGTATCGAAACCATTCGCGGGCTGGGTTACAGCTACCGGAGACCTGCATGAAGGCGCGTTTTTTCCTGCCGCTGTCGTGGCGCATTTTCTTTCTGATCTGGTTCGCCATGGCGCTGGCCGTGGTGTTGAGCAATACCGCCATCCACGAATGGGCCGGTCGAGAGCGCGCCCAGCTCGAGCAACGGCAGGATCTGGCGCAGCTGGCGCAACAGGCCGTGGCCTTGAAGGAGGCTGGCGAACGGCGCCAGGCTTTTCGCCTATTACGCGAGCAGGGTGAGCGTGAGCGGCTTCACCTGTTCCTGATCGAAGGGGACGAGGCGCGCGATGGCATAGCGGGAAAGCTGCGTGAGCGGCACGGTGCGGGCTGGCAACCGCAACGCCCAGCGGTTATCGATGCGCCCTCGGGCTATCGCCTGGTGGTGTGGCCACGGGCCGGTGGCGATGGGTGGCTGGATCCGCGTCTGTTCCGTTCGTTCGAGCTTGGCTTGACCTTTATTCTGATAACACTCGCCTGCTGGTGGATCGCCCGGCGTATAAGCCGCCCGTTGCGGGACGTCGAGAGCACAGCGCGGGCAATCGCCGATGGCGATACCGAGCTGAGGGTGCGCCAGGCCGTCGCCAATCGGCGCGATGAGATTGGCGCCCTCGCACAGGCGTTTAACGCCATGACGGACCGCCTTTGCCAATTGCTTGACCGTCAGAAGCAATTGCTGCGCGATATTTCCCACGATCTGCGTACACCGCTGGCCCGGCAGCGGGTGGCCATCGAGCTCGCACGCGACAGTGGCGACGATCCCGAGATCATGGCGTCTATCTTGCGCCAGAACGAACGCCTGGAAGCGATGACGGCGCAGATCCTTACCCTGCACCGGCTGAGCGCCAAAGGGCAGTCCATGAGCCAGGAACCGGTCAGAATGGCGATGGTGCTGAATGACGTGTTGCAGGGTGCAGCGGATTACGCCGAGCAACAACGGGTCGATTGCCATCTGGAAGTCGCCGAGGATGCGAGAATGGCGACCCTATTGGGAGACGCCGGGCTGCTGCACCGTGCGCTGGATAACGTGTTGCAGAATGCGCTGGACCACACGCCGCCGGGGCAGGTGGTGAACCTGCACTTGATGATCGCCGGCAAGTGGCTGACCTGTGAAATTGCCGATCGGGGGCCCGGTGTGCCGGAGGCCGACCTACCTCATCTTTTCGAGCCATTCTTCCGCTCCGACCGGGCTCGGGGTGGTCAGGGCTGGGGGCTGGGGCTCGCAATTGCACGGGACATCATGCAGGCGCACGACGGCCGCATCACCGCTGAAAACGGCTCAGCCGGCGGCCTTGTCGTGCGGCTCGATTGGCCGGTCTTCACCTGAAAAAGCGGACGGCTCGGCGTCGAGGCGGCGTTGCTCCACACCGGAAAAATCGATCCCTTCGGCCAACTCATCTTCATCGAAGCGAATGCCGCAGCCCGCTTTGATGACCTGTGCCGGGCCAGCAGTGCCCGGACTTTGCATGAATTCTTCGTCATCCGGTTGCACCGAACGGTTCATGTCCCTTCCTCTTCACCCTTGGTAAGCTGAAACTCTCTAGGCGCTTTCATAAACTGTCGCTTTCATAAACAGGCGCTTTCAGAATAACAGCGCTCGCACCGACGGACCTCATGTACAACGACGATCCAACGCAGAAAGATTATCCCATACCGGCGGAATCAATCGAGCGGGTCATCGAGATCAAGAAAAGCCGGTTTATCGCCCGTGTTGCACCGGTGGGTTCGCGGGAGGAAGCGATGACCTTTTTGTCCCGGGCTCAAACTGACTTTCCCGACGCTCGCCACCACTGCTGGGCGTATCAAATCGGTCGCCCCGGTGCGGCGAGCCAAGCGGCGATGAACGACGATGGCGAGCCCTCGGGCACGGCGGGGAAACCCATTCTTAATGTGATCCAGCATAAGGACATGGGCGATATTATGGTGGTGGTGATTCGTTACTTCGGCGGCATCAAGCTCGGTGCGGGCGGGTTGGTCAGAGCCTACGCCGGAGCCACGGAGGCAGTACTGTCCGAGGTGGCGCGCAAGATCCAGCGCCCCACACGCGATATCAATCTGAAACTGGACTTCGCCTTAGAGCAGCCTGTCAGGCATTGGTGTGGCCAGCATGAGGCGGATGTGGTCGAGGTGGACTATGGTGATGGAGTGGAGATGCGGGTTTCGGTCCCCCTGGATCGCAACGACGCATTCCTGGCTTTCTGCCGGGCCGAAGGCATTGGACTGCCAGCTGCCGAAGCGGATGCCTCCGAAACCTAAGTTTTGTCGTATCAGAGTGTTGAAACGATTTTTTGGGCAATGAACGGAGGAATTATGCGCTACCTGGTCTTGGCGATGTGTCTGGGATTGATGTCGGGCTGTGCCAGCATCGTATCGACGGATTATGATACCAACGCGGCTTTCGGCAGCTACCAGACTTGGGCTTTTGCCCCGGAACGAGGGCAGGACAGCTTCCTGAGCCTCGACGGCGCAAGGGTCGAGAGTGCCATCCAACGCGAAATGAAAATGGAAACGCTCTCCCAAGCCGACGCCGAAGCAGCCGATTTGCTGGTGAGTTATCGCGTGGAGGACGCCGAAAAACTGGAATCCAGCGGCTTTACCTACGGTTTCGGCCTAGGGCGCGGGAATTTTGGTTTTGGTGTGTCGACACCGCCGGAGGTACGCCAAGTGAAGCAGGGCAAGCTGGTCGTGGAATTGGTGGATCGCAGCTCCGAGAGGGTGGTCTGGCGCGGTGTCAGCCGGCGCTACCTGGACGAACGCCAGTCTCCGGAAGATCGCAACGCGCTGATCAACGAGGTTGTTACCGCCATGTTTGAACGCTACCCACCAAGCTGAAACGGCAGACATCGATGAGCTGGGTCACGGTCGCTCGCTACTCCCTACCTTTCGAGGCTCACGTCGCGCGTTCGCGGCTGGAGTCCGAAGGCATTCAGGCGTTGGTGGCGGACGAGCACACCATCAACATGCAGTGGCTCTATTCGGACGCCATGGGCGGCGTTCGGCTGCAAGTGGATGAAGCGGATGCGGACCGGGCTCAGGCGGTGCTGGCGGAAGACCGCTCCGACTTGGTGGATGAATCCATCGCGCCGGGGCTGGCGGCTCGGGACACCGGTGAAACGCCACGCCTAACCCGACTGGCCGATCCGCGTTATCGGCGCGGATTCTTCCTTGCGTTCCTGTTCTGGTTTATCGGATCCTGAACGGGTTTTCTAAAGTCGAAGTAGGTTAAGGAGTCGTGATTTGAAGAAGCAATCCGCGGGTGGGTTGGTTTTCTCGACGGATCAAGGACGCATGTGCCCGCAATGCCGTCACCCCGTATCGGACTGCCGCTGTGGCGAAGATCAGGTGCCCGCCGGTGACGGTATTGTCCGTGTCAGCCGGGAAACGAAAGGCCGTAAGGGCAAGGGCGTCACTTTGGTTACCGGTATACCGCTAGCGGGGAAAGCGCTAAAAGACTACGCCAAGATCCTGAAGGCCAAGTGCGGTACGGGAGGTACGGTCAAGGATGGCGTGGTTGAGATTCAGGGCGACCAACGGGATGTGTTGGTGCCGTTGCTGCAAGACAAGGGATGGACTGTCAAAAAAGCGGGTGGATAGCGATCGCCTGATGTGATTCTATTTCCGATCCTGGTGGCGTTTACATGCGACCCGGCAATCGTCTTTGTTCCGACCATAGCGCCTTTTTGTTCCAACGATAGCGCCTTATCGACGTGCGGACAGAAAATTTATGATAAAGCCCGTTCTATATCAGTTCCCGGTGTCCCAATATTGCGAGAAAGCGCGATGGGCGCTCGATCATAAACACCTCGACTACGAGCCCCGTAACCTCCTGCCGCTGTTCCACATGCCGGTCATCTTCCGTCGAACGCGTCAGAAAAAGGTGCCAGTGCTAAAGCTGGATGGACGCTACATTGCCGAATCAGACGTCATTATTCAGACCCTGGAAGAGCGCTTTCCCTCGGCACCTGCCCTGTATCCGGATGGTGAGGGCGCCCTTGAAGAAGCGCTCGAGTGGCAGACCTTCGCTGACCGGGAGATTGGCCCCCATCTGCGGCGTGCCGCCTATTTTCATTTGATCGACGAACCCCCTGTGATGTTCGACATTCTGACTCAAGGCCAGGGTGCCGTAGGCCGCATGGCATTCCGTACCAGCCAGCCGGTCGTTATCCGTGCCATGAAGGAGGCCATGGGCATCACCGCGCGCGGTTACGAGCGTAGTCTCGAGCGGCTAAACGCAGCTTTGGATCGACTCGACGGTCAACTGGCGAATGGCGGTTACTTAGTGGGCAACCGGTTCACGGTAGCTGATCTGACGGTGGCCTCGCTGCTCGGCCCGTTGGCAGAGCCGCCCGAAGCGCCGTTCCAGTTTCCCGGCGAGCGGCCCCGGGGGCTTAGAGATTTCATCGACGCGTATGCCGGACGGCCAACCCTCGATTGGGTGCGCGACATTTACCGGAAGCACCGATAGTGTCTCTCGATACATCCTTGATACCAGCCGGCCGTCGTTCAGCGTGACTGGGCTGCTGCGCGGCAAGGGCAAGGGCAGGGAGCACTAATGTCCGGATCGATGCGAGTGGTTAGCCTGACGATCCTTGCCATGCTGGCCTTTGCCGCCAATTCCGTTTTCGGTCGCATGGCGCTGGATTCCGGGACCATCGATGCCGCCTCCTTTACCTTTATCCGGTTGCTGTCCGGTGCCATTATGCTCTGGTTGCTGGTCCGGTTTCGGGTTAAGGGACCAAAGACCGGCAATCGCGGTAGCTGGTTCTCCGGGGCGATGTTGTTTTTGTATGCCATCTGCTTCTCCTATGCTTACCTTTCCCTGGATACCGGTACCGGCGCTCTGATCCTGTTTGGGCTGGTTCAGCTCACGATGATCGGCTGGGGGCTGATCACCGGGGAGCGGCCCTCCGCTATGCAATGGGCCGGTACGGCGATGGCCGTCGGAGGCCTGATCTATCTGTTATCGCCAGGCGTCACCGCGCCATCGTTAAGCGGGGCCCTGCTCATGGCCGTCGCCGGTATGGCCTGGGGCGTGTATTCGTTGCGTGGGCGAGGCGTTAGCCAGCCGCTGGTCGTTTCCGCGGATAACTTTTTGCGCTCGGCGCCCATGGCGCTGGTCGCACTCCTACTGGCGATGCCGTTCTGGAAGGTCGGGATGCAGGGCGTTGTGCTGGCGGTGCTCTCCGGCGCTTTGGCGTCCGCTATTGGCTACGCCATTTGGTACACTGTTTTGCCCAGTTTGACGACGACAGGGGCGGCGAGTGTCCAGCTTTCGGTTCCGGTGATTGCCGCCGTATTTGGCCTGGTGTTGATTGCTGAGCCGGTGACCGCGCGGTTGGTCATCGCTTCGATCGTTATCCTGGGCGGGATAGGCTTGGTCATCCTGGCTCGTCGACCATCAACGGCTCGCTAGGTCGTACACGTCTTGCTACGTCGTGCATGTCTCGTTAAGTCGTACACGTTTCGGCGATCCACTGTTTCAATCTGCTCGAATGTAAGGATGGGCAATCGCTGGTTGTGCTCGGGTCGCCCTAAACGGCGCGATTGCGTACAGTGAGGCCAGCCCGCTCAATGACAGGATGCCAACCAGAGGTTTCTTCATGATTACCGTTCATCACCTGAACAACTCCCGCTCGCAGCGTGTTCTCTGGATGCTGGAGGAGCTCGGGGTGCCCTACGACATCACGCGCTACCAGCGCGACCCCAAGACGATGCAGGCGCCGGAGAGCCTGAAGCAGGTTCACCCCCTGGGCAAGGCGCCCGTCATTACCGATGGGGAGCTGACGATCGCCGAGTCCGGTGCCATTCTCGATTACCTGGCCCATACGTATGGCCGCAAAACCATGCTCCCCGAACCCGGCACCCAGCAGTGGATCGATTACACGTATTGGCTGCATTACGCCGAAGGCTCGCTGATGCCACCGTTGCTGCTGCGACTGGTGTTCGAGAAGCTCAAAACCAACCCGATGCCGTTCTTTGTCAGGCCGGTTGCCAAAGGCATCGCCAACAAGACCAACGAAGCGTTCATCAGTCCCCGGATCAAGAGCCATATGGATTTTGTGGAAGCGCACTTGGCCAAGAACGAGTGGTTTCTGGGAGATAAATTCAGTGCTGCGGATATCCAGATGAGCTTTCCTTTGGAATCGTCCCTGGCCCGAGGCATCGTAGGTCGCAATCGCCCGAAGATCCGCAACTACGTCAGACGCTTCCAGGCATTACCAGCCTACCAGCGCGCGCTCGAGAAAGGAGGCGAATATGCCTTTGCCAAGCCGTGAAAGGAGGGATGACATGGTACGCGGCGTCGCGCTCGCAATGGCTGTCGTTGTGGTTGGAGGGTGCGCCAGCATGCAGCCCGGCGTGCCGCAGCCGCAGCGTGAAAACCTGCAGGGTAAGCTACAAACCAGTTTCGGTGCTTATCAAGACTGTATGGTGGCGGAGTCGGACCCCTACGTGGACGTGCTTTCTGCGCCACCTGCAGATATTGCCGAGGCTGCGCAGGGTGCCTGTGAAAGCACCTTCAAAACCTATGAAACAGCGGTGACCCACTATTTCACCGCGGTCGTCTCCGGATCGGGGCGGGACGCGGCGCGTCATCGGGCACGTTTGCATGCGGCGGACGCCGCGCTTCAAACCCGGCGGCAGATCATCGGTCGCATCCTGGGGCAGCGCGTGGGCTCCGGCGCGACCGGCGACTAGTGCACTAGATAGAAAACACCCGGCTTGGTTTGTTATCAAGCCGGGCGTTTTTTGCGGATATAAAGCGTCTTATGCACCCGGGCGACGACTTCTCCTGACTCGTCCACGATATCCACGGGCCACTCCGGCAATACCTTCCCGCCCGTGGCGGCTTGTGTCTTGATATCCTCGACAACGTCATCCGATAACACGAAGTGGGCCGTTACGGTGCCCTTGCCGGGCTTGAGGAAATCGATGCTGGCGGCTTTGTCCCAAACGATATAATCCTTCCCCAGCCGATTCATCAGCAGCAGCATATACATGGGGTCCGTCATGCTATAGAGCGAGCCGCCAAAGTGGGTGCCGACATAGTTGGTGTTGTACCAGTGGAGTTTCAACTCCACCGTCGCCTCGCTGAAATCCTCTGCAATATGCTGGACGGAGACGCCCGCACCCAGATAGGGCCCGAAGATATTCAGCGCCCGCTGAAGCCCACGGGCCGAGGCGAATAGTTTACGGAGGGTCTTGGTCATTAAGGGCTCTGAATACGTCTTTGTAGGGAGCTGATGGTCGATGGCGCATCAAGCATTGGGTGTCCAAAGCGAGGTGAGATTGCCCAGCACGCCTGCGCTCAAGCCTTGTTTCTTGAGAAAATCCAGGATAATCGGCGCGAACTGTTCGACCGCGCTGCCCTGCAGTCCCAAGGCGGAGAACGCTTTTTCCACGCTATCCATCGATGAAATGCCGGACAGAGCCGATGCCATCAGCCCCTTCGACTGGGCTCCGCTGCCGCCGCCCAGCAGGCTGCCAACGCCAGACAGCTGGTCGGAGATGCTACCGAATTGGCTCGGTTCGAGCTCATTCTTTGCCAGTTGAAACATGGCGCCGGCACCGCCGACGGCCTGGGTTCTGGTGATTCCGAGCTGGTCCTGGAGTTCGTTGACCAGCGCCTGTGCCTCGCCGTCGACGGACACCTCTTTTTCGGGAAGAAGCAGCGCACCGGACCCCAGTTTGTTCCCCACATCGAGTGCCCCTGCGGACGGCGCCAGCAGATAGAGACTCGATACGATCAGAAAACGTTTGATAATGGTGTTCATGGTGACTCCGGCTATTGTTCGTGTGAGCTATAAACGCTAAAACCAATCTACTTAGAAATATAGACAGATCCAGTGGTTTTAAAGCCGGGACGGTTACGGTTCGGACAGGAACCGGCTTGGTGCGCTGCCGGGTTAGTTCATGAGTAGGTTGACGAACTAACCCGGCAGCGCGCTAGGCAAAGAGGGCCGGCGCAGCTCTCGCGGCGCCGGTCAGGCAGTCAGTGGAGCTGATCTCGGATCAATTTTTTGTTGATCTTGCCCACGCTGGTCTTGGGAATGTCGTCAACGAAATCGATCTGCTGCGGAATGGCCCACTTATTGATCTCTCCACTGTCGACAAATTGTTGCAGGTGGTTCTGGAGATCCTCAATGGTCGCTTCCTCGCCCGGTGCAAGCATGACCAGGGCGTGGGGGCGTTCACCCCATTTTTCATCGGGAACGCCAACGACTGCCGTTGCGGCGACGGCCGGATGCTGGCTGATCAGGTTCTCCAGATCCAACGAGGATAACCACTCGCCGCCGGTTTTGATCACGTCCTTGATTCGGTCGCGGATCATCAACGTATTGTCGGAGTCAATTGTGGCCACGTCGCCGGTATGAAGCCAGCCGCCTTCCCACAACGCCTCGCCCTTTTCCGGTTCCTTCAGGTAACCCTGGGTAAGCCAGGGCGCGCGCGCCACCACTTCACCCTTGGACTTGCCATCATGGGGCTGGGGGTTGCCGTCGGCATCGATGACCTGGAGATCCACCATGGGCACCGCAACGCCGGTTCGGGTGCGTTTGTCGGTCTGTTCTTCCAGCGGGCGTTTTACATCGTCCTCGGTCAGGTGCGTGGAGCACAGCAGCGGACAGGTTTCCGACATGCCATAACCGGTGTACATGCGGATGCCGAGTTTGGCGCCGGCCTTGCACAGACCTTCGGTCAACGCGCTGCCGCCGATCAAAACGTGCCAGTTGCTGAGGTCCGCTGTCTTGATGGATTCTGTCGCCAGCATCATCTGCATGATGGTCGGCACGCAGTGAGAGAACGTGACGTTGTGTTTCTTCAACAGGTCGACGAGCAGTTCCGGCTCGTAGCGGCCGGGATAGACCTGCTTGATGCCCATCATGGTCGCGGCGTAGGGCACGCCCCAGGCATGGACGTGGAACATCGGCGTTACCGGCATATAAACGCTGGAAGAACGCAGCAAGGGCATCTCGTCGCTGAAGCCCAGGCTGCCCACTTGAGCCATGGTGTGGAGTACCAGCTGACGATGGCTGAAGAAGACGCCCTTGGGATTGCCCGTGGTGCCGGTGGTGTAAAAGGTGGTGGCGATGCTGTTTTCGTCGAAGTCCGGAAAGTCGAATTGTGGCTCGGCCTTGGCCAGCAGCGCCTCGTACTCGCCGTGGGTCTTGAGCCCGGTTGAGACAGGTTCGCTGTTCTCGGTGAGCTGGATGTAGCCCTTGACCGTCTGCAGGTCGTCGCTGACTTTCTCCAGCAACGGCGCAAAATCGTCGTGGACCAGCACGAGGTCGTCCTCGGCGTGGTTCATGGTATAGACGATCTGCTCGGGAGAGAGGCGCACGTTGACCGTATGCAGGATGGCGCCGATCATCGGAATGGCGAAGAAACACTCCAGATAGCGCGGTGTGTCCCAGTCCAGCACGGCGACCGTATCGCCCGCTTTAACGCCCGCTTCGGTCAGCACATTCGCCAGGCGATGGATGCGCTCGACCAGGTCGCGGTACGTGTACTCACTGTGATTGCCGAAGACGATTTTTTCATCGGGCGCATAGCGCGGGCCCGACAGCAGCAACTGTTTGATCAACAGGGGGTAGGTGTAGGCATTGCTAACCGGCGGAATTATTTTTGTGTCTGCCATCGTGAAACAACCTCTTCAATTTATGAAAGTGAATTTTGTTTTTCGGTTGTATGGGTAATCTGACACAGTTCACGGAAAAGGCAAATCACTCGAAAGCGTGAGCGCGTGGGCATTGGCTGCTGTAGCGAGGCCGTTGGAACGACGTTATGGAAAGGGCGTTAAGAGTAAACAGAGCGGAAAGCAGTGTGGCAGGGCAGAGCCCTGCCGGGGGCGGTGTCGAAATCCTTACTCGTAGGTACACAGATACGCGGTATCGACGTCGGACTTAGCCTTGAAACTGGCCTGTCCGGCCACTTCGAAAGTTTCGCCGGCACCGTAGGTCATCCAGGTCTCCATGCCTGGCAGGAGGACTTCCAAAGCGCCGCTGACCACGGTCATGGTTTCCTTCTTGCTGGTCCCGAACTCATACTCACCCGGGCTGATGACGCCCACGGTGGCTGGCAGCGTCGCCGTCTGGAAAGAGATGGATTTGGCTTTGCCGTCAAAGTATTCGTTCACTTTCAACATAAAATATGTCTCCTGAATTTTGGATGGCCTACTATACGGGAAAATTGTTCTACTTGGATGAAATTTATGGTGAATGGCAAGCACCCTGACCCGGTTCTCGACCCGGCCGAGCGAGCACGACTGGAACAGGCCCTGGCGCGGCTGGACAGCTCGGCACGGCTTCTCGATAGCCAATTTCGTATCCCGTTCACCCGTATTCGGTTCGGTCTGGATCCGCTAATCGGCCTACTGCCGGGTATTGGCGATGCAACCGGCCTGGTTCTTTCCCTCTATCTGATGGTCGAAGCCGCGCGCCTCGGCGCCGGCACCCGGCAGGTGGTGAAAATGGCCGGCAATGTGCTGGTGGAGTTCGTTGTTGGCCTGGTGCCGCTGGTGGGCGACGCCTTCGATCTCTACTGGAAGGCCAATAATCGCAACGCTGCGTTACTTCGCCGCCATATCGAAAAGCGCCTGGAGCCCCCGGGGAGACAGCGCAAGCCCTGGCTCCAGTATGTGATAATCGGTACCTTCGGCGCGCTGTTGCTGTTCTTCCTGGTCATGCTGTGGCGGGCACTGTTTGCGGCGGCCGGCGGCTGAGCGGTCTGAACTACTGGTCCCAGGGGTTGCCGCGGGTTCCCTCGACCCGGTCGACCCGCAGATGCATGGCGGCTTTGGCCATCATGTTGGCACTGATGGGCGCGGTCAGGAACAGGAATAGCATGATCAGGATTTCCTCGATGCCCAGCCCATGCTCGCTGGTCGAGAAGTACACGACCGAGCTGAAAACGATGCCGCCAACACCCAGTGTCGTGGCTTTGGTGGGGGCATGCAGGCGCGTGTAGAAATCCGGTAGCCGCGCCAGGCCAATCGCGCCGGCCAAGGCAAAGAGCCCGCCGGTGACGAGCAGGATGCTGATGATGATTTCTATAACAATGGACATAAGAAACCTCTAATGAAGTCTATTCGATTACGCTGCCGCGCTTGAGGTGTTTGGCCAGCGCCACGGTACTCACAAACCCCATCACGGCAATCAGCAGCGCCGACTCGATATACATGCGCGAATGAAGCGTCATTCCCATCAGGATAATGAGAGCGATCGCGTTAACGTAAAGGCTGTCGAGCGCCAGGATACGATCGGGGGCGTCCGGACCTTTGACGATGCGATAGACATTGAGCACGGCGGCCAGCGTTACCATGGCGAGCGTGATCTTCAGCGCTATTTCGATCATTTGAAAATCTCCCGCAGCGGCCTTTCGTAGTTTCGCTTGATGGTCTCGATCAGTTCGGTTTCGTCGC
Organism: Marinobacter fonticola; assembly: GCF_008122265.1. Taxonomy (NCBI): domain Bacteria; kingdom Pseudomonadati; phylum Pseudomonadota; class Gammaproteobacteria; order Pseudomonadales; family Marinobacteraceae; genus Marinobacter; species Marinobacter fonticola. The sequence goes on along the minus strand of NZ_CP043042.1, from coordinate 3,237,118 downwards.
CCACATCGAGCGCATGAATCAGTAGCAGAGTCTGGTCGTCGCTGATGTCCGCACTTACGGTACCCGGCGTCAGGGAAATAGTGCCTGCCAGAGTGGAAATAGCTAGCGGATGCTCCAGCTCCAGGGGGAAGGAGACGAAAGCGGGTTTTGGGCGCCGCCGCGGGTTTAGAACGATGAAGGCGACGTTGAAGCTGGCGACGATGATATCCCAGATGACGCGCGCCACATAAAGCAGGAAACGCACTGGCCGGCCTACCGAAGGGTTATTGGGCCAAAAGTTGCGTGTAAACAACGGCAGCAGCCACGCCAGTAGCAGACCCATCACGACACTGGCGCCGCTGACGCCGTTAGCCAGAGCCTGCCACACCAGGAACAGCGCCAGGCTCAGGAAGGGATGAGGCAATCCGAAACGCCCGCTCATTGGGAAACCTCCTCGCCCACCATTGGCGTCTGCAGGATTTCAATATACATCGAGGGCGTATGCAGTTGCTGGGCCGTTTTGTCAGTGTACTCGGAAATCGGGCCGGCCAATGCGACGATCGCGACGCTCATGCCGATCAGGGCCGCCGTAGAGACTGTGACCGGGAGGGTCAGACGGCCGGGATCTTTGACATGGCCTTCGACGTTACGCCAGAACACGATACTGCCCGCGCGGCTATAGGCCACCACCGTGAGGAAACTGCCGACGATGATGACGCCCCAGACCCACGCCATGGCTGTACCCGTCTCAACGGACTCCAGGATGAGTACCTTGGCAAAGAAGCCGCTCAGCGGCGGCAACCCCGCGGCGGCCGTGGTGCCTAGAAGAAACAATATGCTGAGCAGGGTACGGCTGCGCATGCGAGGCGCGGTCACAATACGGTCTTCCGCAGTGCCTCGCTGTCGGGCGATCAGATCGGCCACCAGGAACAAACCCGCGGTAATCCAGGTCGTGTGAATCAGGTAGAACAGCGCAGCCGATGTGGCCGGGGCGGTGCTCAGGCTAAAGGCGGCCAGCAGCGTGCCGACCGAGATGATGACTTGCCACGCCACCAGCTTGCGTAGGCCGTCGGCACCCACAGCGCCGATAACGCCCATGGCCAGGGTCAGCAGTGACAGCGGGAACAGCCAATCCATGCCCAGGTCCGCTACGGGGCCGCCTTCGCTGCCAAAAATCAGCGTGTAGACCCTCAGAATGGCGTAGACGCCAACCTTGGTCATGACGGCAAATAGGGCCGCGACAGGTGCCGTGGCGGCAGCGTAGGCCTGTGGTAACCAGAAGCAAAGCGGCAGTATTGCGGCCTTGAGACCAAACATCACCAGCAGGATCATGCCAGCGGCTTTCACTAGCGGCAGGTCCTCAGGCGTCACCTCGCGCACCGCTAGCGCCAGGTCTGCCATGTTCAGCGTGCCAGTTACGCTGTAAAGCATGCCCACGCCGATCAGGAACAGGGAGGAGCCGATAAGGTTAAGCACCACGTAATGCAGGCCCGGTACCGAACGCACCGATCCACCGCCATGCATCAGCAGCCCGTAGGAGGCGATCAACAGGACCTCGAACGCGACAAAAAGATTGAACAGATCGCCGGTCAGGAAAGCGATGTTCAGGCCCATCAGCTGAAACAGGAAGAGCGCATGGAAATGACGGCCCATCGCGTCGGTGCCGCGGGTCGAATAGATATGGCAGAAAAACGCCAGCAGAGCGGTGATAAAAACCATCAGGGCGGAGAGGCGATCCAGCACCAGGACGATGCCGAACGGCGGCGCCCAGTTGCCGAAGGCGTAGATCCGATAGCTGCCATCGTCGGCCAGCATCACCAAACCGATTGCGACCACCAGAATCAAGGTCGTGGTCGCCAGTGCCAGTGTGCGGCGCAAACCCAGAGGCGCGAAGCTCATGAAGATCTGGAGGATCCCTCCCAGCAACGGCAACAGGATGGGGGCGGTCAACCAGTGATTCATTTGGCCTCCTCCGCGGATTTTTTAGCATCGTCTTTGGGGGCTTCGTAATCCACACGTCCATCCACATGGTCGTCGCCGGTATCCGCCCGGCTGCGCAAGGCCAGCACGACGACGAAGGCTGTCATGGCAAAGCCGATAACGATCGCCGTCAGGACCAGCGCCTGGGGTAGTGGGTCGGTATAGTTCTCGACCTTGCCGATAATCGGTGCCGCCCCAGTCGCCAGACGTCCGGTGGAGAATAGGAACAGGTTCACCGCGTAGGACAACATGGTCAGCCCCACCACCACCGGGAAACTGCGGGCCCGCAGGATCAGGTAAACGCCGGACGCCGTTAGGGCGCCAATGACCAGTGCAAACATGATTTCCATCTCAAGAACCCTCCGCCGTGGCGTCCGATTTCATGGAAAGACGACCCAGGCTGGCCAGAATCGTGAGCGTGGCTCCCACCACAGTCAGGTAGACACCGATATCGAAGGCCAGTGCCGAGGCTAGCTCGAACTCACCCACGATGGGCCAGTGAATATGGCTGAAGGTCGACGTGAGGAACGGGTAGCCGACAGTAAAGCTGGCCAAGCCAGTAACCGTAGCGACCAATAGCCCCAATCCGATGGGCGTGCGTAAGCTGAACGGCATGCGTTGGTGGCTCCAGCGCATGCCGCTGGCGATATACTGGAGAATCAATGCCACCGACGTGATCAGCCCGGCGATAAAGCCGCCCCCCGGCATGTTGTGCCCACGCAGGAAGATAAATACGGACACCATCAAGGCCAACGGCAGCAAGGGGCGCGAGATCTGTGCCAACATGGTGGGGTGGGCATCTCGGGACCAGGGGTGGCCCTGACCATCCGTCGAGGGTGGCGTTAGTCTCGCCTCTCGCAGCATGGCGAATATCCCCAGTGCCGCAATGGCCAGCACGGTGATTTCACCCAGAGTATCGAAGCCCCGGAAGTCTACCAGGATCACATTGACCACGTTGGTGCCGCCACCGCCGGTGACACTGTTCTCCAGGAAATAGTCGGAGATGGACTCGAACGGTCGGGTCAGCATCGCCAGGGTAATCAGGAACATCCCGCCGCCGGCCAGCAGTGCAATCAGACCGTCACGCCAGCGCCGGAAACGGCCGGCCTCCAGGGGCGTCCAGGAGGGGAGATAGTACAAGGCCAGCATCAACAACACGATGGTGACGACCTCGACCGAAAGCTGGGTCATGGCCAAATCGGGCGCTGAGAACCGAGCGAACGTCAGTGCGACGATCAGGCCGACAACGCTGAGCAGAATCAGCGCGTACAACCGGTTCCGGTGTACGACAGCCGTCCCTAGAGCGCAGCCAATCAGGAGTATCGCAGCCACAGCGGTAGGGATGTCGACATTACTCAGTCCCTCGCTGCCAATGCTCACGCCCATGCCGGCTATCGGCACTACGGCCACCACCACCGCCGCACCGATCAACAGCGCAGCGTAGCGTTGCAAGGACCCGTTCTCGATCCGCTCGGTCAGCATCCGGGCACGCTCAGCCAGCCAGGACACTATGGTCTCGAACACCGCTTTCTCGTCGATATCCCGGAAACGGTCGTGGAAGTCGTAAAATTTCTGCCGCTGGGTGTACATCAGCAGACCGCCGAAGAAGGCGAGGAAACTCATGAACAGCGGTAGATTGAAGCCGTGGATCACTTGCAATTGATACTCCGGTACGGCGCCGCCCAGCGTGGCTGCGGCAGCGGAGTCCAGCAGCGGACCGACGGCTATTGCCGGGAACATGCCCACCATGATGCAGGCAAAGGCCAGGATTTCCACGGGTATCTTCATGTAGCGCGGCGGTTCGTGCGGCGGATAGATGGGCAGGTTGACCGGTTTTCCATTGAAGAAGACGTCATGGATGAAGCGGGCCGAGTAAGCGACGGCGAAAATCCCGGCTAGCGTGGCCACTAACGGTGGCAGGTAAGCCCAGAGGCCGGGTAGGTTGAGTGCCAAAGACTCGGCGAAAAACATCTCTTTGCTGAGGAAGCCATTCAGCAGCGGCACCCCGGCCATGGAGGCGGCCGCGACCATCGCCAGCGTGGCTGTGTGCGGCATAAAGCGCCAGAGGCCGTTGATCTGACGCATATCTCGCGTGCCGGTTTCGTGATCGATTATCCCGGCCGCCATGAACAGTGACGCCTTAAAGATGGCGTGATTAATGACGTGGAAAACCGCAGCGATTGCCGCCAACTTGGTGCCCATGCCGAACAACAGCGTAATCAGTCCGAGATGACTGACCGTAGAGTGGGCCAGCAAGCCTTTGAGGTCATGCTTGAATAGGGCTGTATAGGCGCCTACGAGCAGTGTCACCATGCCCGTGAAGCTGACCAGGTAAAACCACAGCTCCGTGCCCGCCAAAGCGGGATAGAGACGCGCCATCAAGAAAATCCCCGCCTTGACCATGGTCGCGGAATGCAGATACGCGGAAACCGGCGTTGGCGCCTGCATGGCGTGGGGTAGCCAGAAATGGAAGGGGAACTGGGCAGACTTCGTGAAGGCGCCCAAAAGAACCAGCACCAACGCCACGGGATACAGCGCATGGGCCTTGATCAGATCGCCGGCGGCCAGAACGTCGTCCAGTTCATAGCTCCCCACGATCTGGCCCAGTAGCAGCACGCCGGCGAGTAGCGCCAAGCCGCCCCCGCCGGTCACCGCCAGGGCCATGCGCGCGCCACGCCGGGCATCCTGCTTGTAATTCCAGAAACTGATGAGCAGGAACGACACCAGGCTGGTCACTTCCCAGAAAATCAGCATGAGGATGAGGTTGCTGGAAAGCACGATGCCCAGCATCGACCCCATAAACATCAGCAATAGAGAATAGAACTTGCCGACATTCTCGTGTTTTTTCAGGTAGTACCGGGAATACAGAATGATCAGCAAGCCGATAAGCAGGATCAGCAGCGCAAACAGCAGCGACAATCCATCCAGCCTGAAACTCAGGGACAGGCCAATACTCGGCAGCCATTCCATGGTTTCGACAAGCACATTGCCCTGGGACAAGGGTTCCCAGAGCGGATAGAGCATGGCAAGCGCCACAATCGCCGGTATCGAAGAGGCGATGGCAATTGCCGTGCGGCCCGCCTGCGCAAAGAGGGGGGCAACAATAGCGCCAATAAAAGGCAGTAAGACGACCAGCGCAAGGGTCATTGCAACCTCGTTGTTCTTCAAATGTGATGATTACGCGTTCAACGCTGTTCGGTCATCGACTGTCAGGAATACGCCTGGGTTGCCTGAGTTTAGCGTCCAGGTCTCGGCCATGCACAGCCTAAGCGCGACCGAATTCGCTTTAAAGCGGGCTGGGCGGGTCGGGGAAATAGGGAAGACGGCCGGGGCGTAACGGCACGAAAGCGTCCGGCTCGGGGGATGGCAATGTGAACTCACGGGGCCGTTCTAACATGACTGCTCCGTCAACGCGTTTCTGGGGCCTGACCGCGCGATGCCTCTTTTATTGGCTAAACCGGCGATTGTCAGGCTGCAGGGTATCCAGAGCGCTTGGTTGATCTCGAACGGTGATGATACGTGGCCAACCTCTCAGGTCAAGCATTGATGAGCTTGGATGATGGCGCCCGACTGCGGGTTACCGGGCGCCGTCTATTTACTGGGCTTTTTTAACAGCCTCATTGAACTCTTCACGGCTGATGTTGCCGTCATCGTTCATGTCGTGCTTTTCGATGCGCTTCATGCGCCGCTCGGCTGTGGAATCACCGGCGGCCGTGTTGCCATACACATTCAGCTCGTCAGACGAAATCTTGCCGTCCCCATTGGTATCCATTTCTTCGAATTTAGGGCCTTTCATGGCCATGTCGCCACTTTGGCTCATGCCCTCGCTGTCGCTTTGTTTCTTCATCGAATCGTCGGCCAGCGCCGATGTAGCGGGTATCAACATGGCTGAGACTGCAACCAGAGCAAACATCCTGATGTTCATAACAAACCTCCCATGAGCGCCCTTATAGGCGCCTGTTTATTACGATCAAAACGGCTTGACTACATGCTTTTTGATCTTCGTAGCGACTGACGGCCTACAGTCGGCGCCTCGGCGGACGATGTCGCCGAGGCGTTAGCGTCAGTGCACCGGGAAACGACTCCCTCCTTTAGTGAAGATGAAGGTTGGCCATACGACCAATAGAAAACCACCGATGTATCGGCAGGCTATACATAGGCTCAATCTATAGCCAGGTTGTCTCTATAGCTCTGCTTCTTTATATGCACTCCTAGTTCGACCGCTGCACTATTAATATTAGCGAGCTAAAACATTACAGACTCATAATGAATATAAGGTCTGAGCGCGACCGAAAGGCTTGTTTTGAAGATCGGTGAATGATGGCTTTCAGGTCGCAGCTGAGGATGCGTATGGCGTCCAAGCGTTATGTGTACTGGACGTCGGTATGGCGCAAAATTAAGCAGAGGTCATTTACTGGGGGGTATAGGTGGGGAACCTAAGTTAAAGAGCCGCTGTCAACAACATATGAGGCATCTAAAAAGGAACGCCTCCCGTAAGTTGATAGTGAGAGCCGGTTGAAATCTACCGGTTCGCCCAGAGGTCTTTGGGCAGACGTAAAGCAAAATGCTTGTCAGTGGCGAGCTCATTTAAAAGCAGATCGTAAAATTGCCATCAAAGTAAGGAGGCATTATGAAGATCAGGAAGATGACTCTAGCAGCTGCAATCTCCACGGTACTGGTCGCACCTATGGCCTTGGCAGGTACCGATAGCATGGATAACGAGGGCTCCAGTAAGGCCGACCGCGAAGGGGCCACTACCATGGAGCACAAGAAAGACGGGATGGCTATGCAAAGCCCCCGCTTCGAGCAAGTCGATACCGACGGTAACGGCGTTATTAGTGAAGAAGAGCTGAACATGTACGGCAGCACAGCCGCAGGTGGCTCTGCCAGTGCCGGTACGGAGGGTGAAGCTGAAGGCAATCGCATGTCGATGGAGTCTCGCGACACCAACAACGATGGCGAAATCACGCGCCAAGAATTTAAAGACGGCGCTGATGGCCACGACGAAAGCAGCATGCAGTAATCAGCCTGAAGCACATTGGTTGATGTGAACGCTACGGCCGATATGAACGCCACGCGTTCCGACGAGAGAATGCCCGGGCTTTGGTCCGGGCATTTTTTTATGCGGTGCGCGTCCTTACTGGGGTTACAAACTGCGCCGGTCTTCGTAAGCGCGCTCGGGGTCTGAGGTATTTCTGGAAATCGCCGTGCGCTGGTTGGTGCGGGCGATGATCTTCTTCTGTAAGCGGGTTTCCCACGCTAGGCTCGTTTTGTCGTCGGCTTGCCATGCACGATTGAACAGCAGTTTTGCCGCAGCTACCGCATCGGGCGACTGCTGGGCGAGTGTTTCGGCGAAAGCGTAAGCGTCGGTCACGGGGTCCTCGCACACCCGCGTTATCAGTCCCATCTCCTTTGCTTCGGTTCCATTGAAGCGCCGCGCCGTCATGGTCAGTTCCTTGGCCAGATCGATGCTAATCAGTTCGGGCAAGGTGACGGTCAGGCTCATGTCCGGAATCAACCCCCACTTGGTTTCCATGATGGAAAACTCGCAGTCCGGCGTGGAATAGCGAAAATCCGCGCCGAGGGCAATCTGGAAACCGCCACCGAAACAGTAGCCGTGCGTGGCGGCAATGACCGGCGCGGGCACTTCGCGCCAGAGGTAGCCGACATCCTGCGCCAGATTGCTGATCCTGCGACCGGGCTTGATCAGCATTTTGAGAAAGTTGACGGGATTTTTGCTCACCGTCTTTACATCCAGTCCGGAGCAGAAGGCCTCCCCGTTACCCTTGATGACAATGGCGCGTACCTGCCGCTCCTTCTTGAGCTTGCGCGCGGTTCCGGCAATGGCTTCGAACATCGGCATGTCCAGCCCGTTGTATTTTTCCGGGCGGTTCAGGGTGACGGTGGCGATGCCCCGGTCGATGTCGAGCAGGATCCGATCTGAAGCGTTCTTGGCCATTTTTTAGGCGCTCCTTGTTAGCCTTTAGTCGTAGAGCGGCTATGCTACCATGGCCACCCTGATGAGAATCGCCCATAGACTGAATCAGAGATTCCCGACATGACAACCGCGTACCCCAATCTCCTCAAGCCGCTCGATCTCGGTTTTACCGAGCTTAAGAACCGTGTGCTTATGGGCTCCATGCACACGGGGCTGGAAGACCGTTTCTGGAATATTCACAAATTCGCGCGTTATTTTGCCGAGCGTGCCGACGGCGGCGTCGGCTTGATGGTGACCGGTGGTTTTTCACCCAATCTGGTCGGGCAGCTGGCACCGTTGTCGTCCACCATGAACAATCGTGCGACGGCTTTCCTGCACCGCCAGGTTACCGGCGCAGTGCATGAAGCCGGCGGTAAGATTTGTCTGCAACTGTTGCACGCGGGCCGCTACGGCTACCAGCCGTTGATTGTATCGGCTTCGGCGACCAAGGCTCCGATCAGTCCTTTTAAGGCACGGGCGCTGTCCACCAAGGGCGTGGATAAGCAGATCGACGATTTCGTCACTGCCGCCAAGTTCGCCAAGTTTGCCGGTTACGACGGTGTCGAAGTGATGGGGTCCGAGGGCTACTTCATCAATCAGTTCCTGTGCGAACGTACCAACCATCGCACCGACAAGTGGGGCGGCCCCTACGAGAATCGCATGCGCTTGCCGGTGGAAATCGTGCGCCGCATGCGTGAAGCGGTCGGCCCCGAGTTCATCATCATCTACCGCCTATCGATGCTCGACTTGGTGGAGGGTGGTCAGACCTGGGACGAGATCGTCACGCTGGGCAAGGCCATCGAGAAAGCTGGCGCCAGCATCATCAACACCGGTATCGGCTGGCACGAGGCGCGGGTGCCGACCATTGTGACCTCGGTGCCGCGGGGTGGTTTTGCCGATGTAACGGCCAAATTCTACGGCGAAGTGGATATCCCGATCTGCACCACCAATCGCATTAATACGCCGCAAATCGGCGAGGACATCCTGGCTGCGGGCAAGGCGGATATGGTGTCCATGGCGCGACCACTGCTGGCCGACAGCGAGTTTGTCCGCAAAGCGGAGCAAGGCCGGGCCGACGAGATCAATACCTGCATCGCTTGTAACCAAGCCTGCCTGGATCACGTATTCCAGGCTAAGCGAGCCTCTTGCCTGGTGAATCCAAGGGCCTGCCACGAGACTGAACTGTTACTGACCGTGGCGCCGGTGCGGAAACGCGTTGCCGTCGTAGGCGCCGGTCCGGCAGGCCTGGCTGCGGCGACAACCCTTGCCAAACGCGGCCATAAGGTGACGTTGTACGAGGCCGACGGCGACATCGGCGGCCAGTTCAACTACGCCAAGCGTATCCCCGGCAAGGAGGAGTTCTACGAAACCCTGCGCTACTACCGCCGCCAGATCGAAGTGCTTGGCATCGATCTGCAACTAGAGACCCGTGTGGATGTGGATAGCTTAAAAAGCGAAGGCTTCGACGACGTCGTGATTGCCACCGGCGTCAAACCTCGCACGCCGATAATCGATGGCATCGATCACCCCAAGGTGCTGGGCTATCTGGACGTACTGCGCCACAACAAACCGGTGGGCCAGTCCGTCGCGGTGATCGGCGCCGGCGGTATCGGCTTCGATGTCAGCGAATTCCTCACCCACGAAATGGGCGGCCACCGGGAAGGCGAACAGATCAGTGTGGCGAACTGGCAGAAAGAGTGGGGTGTCAATCCGGCCTTCGAGGGGCCTGGCGGACTCGCTGAACGGCGGCCCACACCAGCGCCCCGTAAGATCTATCTGATGCAGCGCAAGACAGGAAAGGTAGGCGGCGGCCTTGGCAAAACCTCAGGCTGGGTGCATCGCAACAGTCTGAAGCACCGGGAAGTGGAAATGCTGCGCGGCTGCTCCTACGAGCGTGTCGATGACGAGGGCCTGCATATCACGGTCACCGGTAAGGACGGCAAGACCGTGCAGCGGCGCGTGCTGGACGTGGATAATGTCATTATCTGCGCCGGCCAGGAATCGTTTCGCGATCTTCATGACCACCTGGCGGCTGCCGGGATCAAATCGCACCTGATCGGCGGGGCGGATGTTGCCGAGGAGTTGGATGCCAAGCGGGCGATTCGGCAGGGGACCGAGGTAGCGGCGGCGATCTAGTGCACTAGTGGACTTTGTGATTGGATGGGCCTGTGCGCTCATCTATACTCGCGCCACATCGTTCACTGTAGGCATCCATGATATTACTTACTCTTTTCGCTATCCTATCGATTGGCTTTTCATTCCTCTGTTCGGTGCTGGAGGCAGCGCTCCTTTCGATTACACCCAGCTATATTGCATCCGTTCGCCAGGAGCGGCCTGAGCTTTTCGCCCGTCTGCGGATACTGAAGGACAATATAGACGACCCCTTATCGGCAATTCTTACGCTGAACACGGTTGCCCATACGGTTGGCGCTACCGGCGTCGGAGCCCAGGTGGCGGTTGTCTTCGGTGAAGCCTGGATTGGCGCGGCGTCTGCAATAATGACGCTGGCAATACTGATCTTTTCCGAAATTATTCCCAAGACTATCGGCGCGAAATACTGGCGTGATTTGGCACCCCGGTTGCCGGCGATCCTGGGTGTCTTGATGAAGATTCTGGCGCCTTTCGTGTGGCTGTCCAAGCAGGTGACCCGTCGTCTGGTCTCCGGCGAGCCGGAAACGGACATTCGTGCGGAAATCAGTGCACTGGCTGAAATTGGCCGGGACCAGCAGGCCTTGGACGACGATGAGCGTCGCTTGATCCTGAACGCACTGCGTTTCCACGAGATCAAGGTAAGTGCAGTCATGACGCCGCGCACCGTATGCAAGACGATTACACCGGAAACCACCGTGGCAGAGTTTCGTGAACGCGCACGATCACTGCCGTTCTCCCGTTACCCCGTTATCGATGAGGAGGGTGAGGCCTTGGGGTATGCACATAAGTCGGACCTCATCAACTTGAGTGACAGTGACGACCTGATGGCGAACCTGAGGTCGGTTAAGCGCGTGAAAGGTAGGACCAATATCGAGTATGTGTTTGCGGAGATGTTACGCGAGCGGCAACACCTTGCGGTGGCGTACGATGAGTTGGGCACCTGGCTCGGTATCGTGACCCTTGAAGATCTCCTGGAAACATTGCTGGGCACTGAAATTATGGACGAGACCGATAACGTGTCTAATCTTCGGCGATATGCCAAGCAGCGCTGGAGCCGGCGTTTGAGTCAATATGCAGGTCAACGGCACAAATAACGCTGGGCCTGATCGTCACCGCTTGCGCCTGCCAGATCCTCGTCAGTGCCAGTAAGTCCAGCCGTCCATGTAGTAGTCGTGGACGGTCGGATTATCCAGGGAGCTGAGTTTCACCGGGTCGGTCGGCATGAGGTCCCGGGGGAAGGTTAAGGCTTCGGCAAACGTGGTGCGGTCCAGGAATCGGGTCTGGACGGCCGGTTCGGTCGGCTTCAGCGGTTGTTCCAAGCGGCTGGCGTACACGAAGCCCCACTCTCCGAACGACGGCACCTGCACATGATAGGGGATGACCCGCTCAAACCCTGCCGCTGCCAGCGACGCGTGAATGGACCAGAACGCCTTGGGCGCAAAGTAGGGACTCGTGGCCTGGGTTGTGAAGATGCCTCCCGGGGCCAAGCGCTTCTTCGCTAGCCGATAGAATTCCCGGCTGTACAGACGAGCCAGCGAGACGTTGTTCGGGTCCGGCAGGTCCGCGAGGATAACGTCGTAGTGTTCCGTGGATTCCTTGAGAAACAGCATGGCGTCATGAGCCACGGTCGTGACTCGCGGGTCATCCAGGCTGCCCTGGTTCAGTGTGATCAAGCGATGATCCGTTCGGGCCAACTCGACCACGGCGGGATCGAGGTCCACCATGGTGATGGACTGGACCCCGGGATACTTGAGCAGCTCCCTCGCAGCCATGCCGTCTCCAGCACCGAGCAGGAGAACCCGGCGCGGCGCCCGGTGCTGGGACAGGGGAATATGCACCAGCGCCTCGTGATAACGGTATTCGTCAACGGACGAGAATTGCAGGTTGCCGTTAAGAAACAGCCGGGTGTCGTCTTTGTATTGCGTGAGCACGATGGTCTGATAGGGCGTTTGTTCGCGATGGACCACGCGGTCGCTATACAGACTGTTGGTCCAGTGAGAGAGCAGCCCCTGGGAGAAGATCAGCAGCACGGCCAGGAATGAGGTCACGAGGGCGCCCGACCAGCCCAGCAGCCGCTTGCGCGACAGGTCGAGCTGCGGCGCGAAGTACCAGAGGTTGAGCAGCCCCAGGCCGATATTGAGCAGGCCGAAAACCAGCGACGACTGGAACACACCCATCCAGGGCAGCACCAGGAACGGGAAGGCGAGAGTTGCCAGCAGCGCCCCCAGGTAGTCGAGCGACAACACGTTGGACAGGTTCCTGGCGAGAACGTCCTGATGTTCGAGCAGACGCGTCAGCAGGGGGACTTCCAGTCCGGTCAGTGTGCCCACCGTCAAAATCAGCAGGATCATGACCGGCTGCACCAGGTCGGTGTAGGCGTAGGCCAGGTACATGAACGGCACGCACAGGCCGCCAATCAGCCCCAGCACCAACTCCACGGCGATAAACGCCATCAGCAGGTTGCCGTTTATCCAACGGGACAGCCACGATCCCAGGCCCATGGCCGCCATGTAGATACCGATCGTAATCGAGAATTGGCGCACACTGTCGCCGAGGAAATACGAAGCGGTGGTGCTGATCAGCAGCTCGTAGATAATCGAGCACAGCCCCGCGATCAGGATGGAGCCGATCAGCACCTGTTTCTGGCGTTGCAGTTTTCCTTGATGTTGCGACGTATCGGATAACAAGGACTCGGTACCTACTTGCCGTAATGGATGCCGGCGCCGCGGTCGCCCGGGCCGCCGACACTGCCGTTGCGGACGGAACGGTTGGGGTAGTAGCGCGGGCCACCGAAATACCAGAACGAGGGGCCGCTATTGTAGCCATCGTGGCCGGAGTAGCCGTAGCCGTCGCTGGCAAAGGCGAACATGCCGAGATAGAGGATGCCCAGTAGTGCCAGAGTCATGCCGGTGATTAAACGCATAGTGACGTCCCTGTTGATTAGTGTTCCCGGAGCAAGTCGAGCGTGCTGCTTGATCGGCTGAAGAAACGCAGCACGACATAGGCAATCAACGCGATGATGCCCGTAGCCATGTGGGGAATGGGGCTGAAACCGAGGGTCGCTACCTGCACGCTGATCGGAGTGCCCGAGACCTGGCTGGCGGAGAGATTGCTCTCCGGCGTCACCTCCAGGTAGTAGTCGCCGGGCTGGGCGACCGTGACCTTGGCCTCGTAGGATTCTTCGGCCTCCCGCCAGTAGTAGCCGTCGGAATCATAGCCGTCTTCGTCCCAGAAGCCTTCGCCGAAGCCGGTGAGATACTGTTTCTGGCTGTCGAGTAACGCAAGCGTGACGAAGCTCCACTGGTTGACGGGAAGGTTCTGGTGGACGTTGGCGCGAAGGACGGTATTGCCCTCCTCGATGTGGAACGGGCCGATAATGCCACCATCGGCCGGGACGTTCTCGCGGAGCTTGTCGGTGCCGCCCAGCACACTCAGGATAAAGGCCGTAATCAGAGAAACCACGGCGAAAATAAAGAGGCAGCGCCCGACGATGCGCATTTGAGGGTGCGGTTGATTCTGGGTCATGGCGTTATCCGATCATGAAATACAGGACGGAGGCGAAGCTGACGGCCATGGCAAACTCAAGCAGGCCAGCCCCAACATTGCGGTCGTCGGCGATTTCCTTATTCAGGTCGTCGCGGCTGATGATCACCTTGTCGAAAAACACCCGCACAATGATCAGGAAAAGGAAAACCCCAAGGATGTTGATAGCGACCCAAGAGAGGTTGTAACTCCAGCTGACGAAGTCGCCGTTGACCGAAGCCATAATAACGATACTGAGCGCGATCATACTGCCGCCGAAGCCCAGTCCGGCAGCGAGGTTGTCTTTCCCGATCTCCGCCTGGATGCGGTAGGGCGTGAGCCACTCGTAGAGTTGACTGAACAGCATCAGGGCGACCTGGCCGATCACGTAGAACACGAGCGCGGTGACAATGCCGCCACCTTCGCCGTGGATGGCGCCAGCGACCACCAGAGCCGAAGCGACATAATTGGCGCCTTGGATAACGCCGGCCGCCTGGTTGTGCTGGTCGCGGATTGCGGCCGCCACGGAAAAGGAATGCAGAATAAAACGGTCGTTGAGGTGGCGCGATATATTCAGCAGCACCAGCCCGAGAAGGGTATAGCCGGTGACGGCGGCCAGATCTGTCAACCAGCCCTCGCTCGGGCCCAGATACGCGCCGCAGAACAGGATGGTGAAGCCGATATAGTAGCCCGCCAGGCTGGTGGCCTGGGCGAGATTGTCGACTCCGGTCAGTTCCTGCTCGATATCGTAGGGCGTCAGTAGCCGCTTGAGGTACTTGGCTACCACGAATAGCAGCACAAACAGCAGCAGCATGCTGGCGCCGCGCAAGAGGAGCTGGAGGTCGATGTCCAGATCGATCACGTATTGTCTCCCAGGCTGTAGATTCTGATGCGGGCCGGGTCGATGCGCTGGGTCACGTAGACGCGGTAATCCTGATCCCAGCGTTCGATGCCCAGATCGTGGCGCTCGTCGTCACCTTCGAAGTCCCAGAATTCAAGTGCCTCGGCGCTCTGGGCATCGCCATTCTTCAGGAACTGGGCGCGGCCTTTTTCGGCAAAACGAAAGGCTTTATCCTGCCAGTTGACGGTAGCTCCCTGCTTGAGACCGGCGAGGGCGTCGGTGGTCAGGCCGATGTCGTCGAGCGCCAATCGCTGCAAGGTCACGCTGGTCTCCAGCTCGTCGTCGTGCTCGACATCCAGCCAGACCGTACCGGCGCCGGACTGGCCTTCCAGCTCGTACCAGTTGAAACCGTCCTGGCGATAGGCGTGGCGCGCCGTAATCTGGACATCGCGCTCTTCCATATCCTCGCCATGCGGCGGCAACTGAATCATGCCCCCGGGTCGCACCTGCTCAATGGTGGCGTTGGACGGCGTTGATGTGGACAGCGGCGAGGCACGATTGCCATTCTGCTGCCGGTTCGACCAGAGCCGATAGGCTCCATACCCGAGCACACCAAACACCAGCAGTAACAGAAGCTCTGAAAGCACAGTCTCTCTCCTCAGGACGTCCTCAGGACGGGTTGGACGGCTCATCCTTGCCGTGGAGGCTCATCTGTTTCTTGAGATCGCTCAGCGCATCGCCGCCGGGGGATCCACCGGCCAGCGCCTGATCGATTTCGTCATTCAGGTTGCGGTTGGGTTTGATCATGTCGCCGTAGGACTCGGCCAGGGCTTCCTCTTCTTCCACCCGGCTACGCATCTTTTCCAGCGTAGCAATGGTGGAGGATGAGTCGATCTGCGCCATCTGTTTGTTGATTTTCTTGGTGGCGGAGCTGACCTTGGCGCGCGCCTTGAGGGTCTTTAACTCGTTTTCCCACTGGGTGGTCTGGGCGCGCAAGTCCTGGATACGGTGTTCCAGGTCCGCCGAGAGCCGCTCGTACTTGTCCTTTTCCTGGCGATGTTGCTCGGCCTGCTTCTGGGCCTGTGCCTGTTGCTCCAGTGCCCGCGTGGCCAACCGGTCGGCCTCGTCCGCAGCCAGTTCGCCCGCGGATGCCTTTTGCAGCAGACGCATCGCTTTGACCTTGTAGTCTTCCGCATCGGCCTGGGCCGCTTCCAGCTCGCGCCGGCTGCGAATGCCGATGGCCTTGATTTCGGCAAGGCTTTGCAGGCTCTTGTCGATATCCGCCTTGAGGTCGCGAATCGCCTGCTCGCTCATCTTGATGGGGTCTTCCAGCTTGTCGAGGGCGGCATGCGCTTCGGACGAACTAACCTTGAATAGACGCTTGAACAGGTTCATGCGGTGGCTCCTCCCTGGCGGGCGTATTGAATCAATTGGTCGGCATGCTCGGCGAGCATCAGGCTGAGAGCGTTGATCGAACCCTCGAGTTCGTTCAGATCGAGATTTTCCAGTTGCAGCGTGTCGCGGAAGATCAGCCGTTCGCCGTCTTCGTCGAGGCACAGCGCACCGTGAACCAGTTCCCGGTTGATTTGCAGCAGGGTCCGATAACAGGCCGCATCGGCGCCGGGCAGGTGGGTAATAAACTGCTCGATCACCAGAATGTCGTCCTCGCAGTCCAGGATCAGGTTATGGATGCCCTGGGCGGGCGCCTCGACGATCAGGAGCTGGTCGTCGGGATGTTCGTCGACGACCGTGAGCGGCAATTGCTGCACGTACGCCTTGACGGTGGAATAGGCAGTATTCATGAGTATCGCTCCTTGAAGACAGCCCGCTCTAGTTGGCGGGCAAGGTTACGGCGTTTCAGGTTTGCAGGCAGTGCCTGAGATCCTGTTCAGTCGGGATGGCCTCCTCGCGCACCATCAGGATTAAGGCGCTGGCATTGAAGCGGTGATCGGGGGCCGGATGGCATTCCACCCGGCCGCTATCGGTCACATAGGCCATGAGCGTGCCATGCCCGGCTTTGATCAGTTTACAGGCAGTATCCGACCACAGGGCGTCCGTGACTTCGACGTTGAAGCGCATGGCATGGTCGTCATGATGGGTGAAGAGGTTCTCCAGGATTTTCTCGGCGCCGGGCGCTACCAGCGACCGTACCAGGATTTCGGGGTAGGCGCGGATCGGGCGTAGCGTAGCATTGGCGCCGGCCGCTTCGGTACGCTGTCGATTATCCTCGTCGACGCACTCGGTCACGGTGTAGGGTAGCTTGTCGCCGCAGCGGTTGCTGATCCGGAGCAGGACATCGAGAGTGACGCTGTCGGAAATCCGGCTGTGTTCGTCGCGTGCGAGCACGATGATGGCCCGGGCATGCTCCGGGGTCACGGCCTCGATGGCATTGCGGTCGGTGGATTCCCCGTGATAGTGGACGACGCCCATTTCCCGTAAATGCGAGGGAAGACCTTCCGGAAAGGCGTCGGTCAGGACCAGGATGGGCGTCTCGGCGAAGGCCTTGGTTGCACGGAACTGGCTAACCAGACGCTGGAAGTAGACGGCAGGATTGTTAAGGGGGCTATTGATAATCAGCACGTGATCTTTCATACGCCATCTCCAGAGGCCTTTGATCATGTATTCCTTTTGCTTGAGGCGGTAATCGATGTAGTCGCTCGCGAGCTGGGCCAGCAACGTAATGCCGGCGAAATACAGCAGGAACGTGGTGGCGATGCGGCCGGGGACGGTCGATGCGGAAAAGTCGCCATAGCCTACCGTGGTCAAGGTGGTGAGGGTGAGCCAGATGGCATCGCCGAGACCCAGGTCTTCAAACACGATCATTGCGACGACGTGGACGCCGGCCAGGCCGAGCAACCAAAGCAGGGCGCGAGTCAGACGCCCCCGGAGGTTGACGTCGAGTTGGCGGGTAATCCGGGTGTAGGACTGATGACGCTTGCGAAGTAGGAAAAACATGTGGGCTCACCCATCCCTGAGTCTCTGTACGATCTGATTCCGATCCATCGCCGGCGGCGAACCCAGGGTGGCAGGGCTCTTGTTTATCAGATCCCTGGTCATCATCCCTATCCGTCAGACCTGTCCAGCAGATCTTTATCCGTCCCATCACCGTGAAAGGGATTACGGAAAGGTAACGTATCTCTGCAAACAGGCGATATTACGTGACCCCGGAGGCGATTACCACCGCCCGGTTCGATCAGGCTGCTACGGGTGGTCGCCCGCTCGCTAGCGACCGAACCGCGCGCGATAATCGCTGGGCGTCAAGCCGGTCTGGCGTCGGAACAGTCGGCTGAAAGAGCTCACATCTTCGTAGCCAACAGCCTGGGTGATTTGCTCCACCGGCAGACGGGAGGACTCCAACTGCGATTTGGCCGCTTCTATGCGTAGCGCCTGTAGATAATGCTGGGGAGTCTCCCCGGTCGCGGCTTTGAAACGGCGTAATAGCGAACGGCTGCTCAAGCCCGATTGGCGTACCAGGTCATCGGTGCCCAGTGGGCGGGCGTAGCGCTGGTCGAGCCAGTCCTGAAGCGCGAGTATCGCATCGTCTTGGTGGTAGCGCTTGGTTTGTAGCGCCGCGTAAGGGGCCTGGCTGCGCCGGCCTGCGTCGATCACGAAAGCCTTGGCCAACTCCCGCGCGACTTGGGCCCCGGTATAGCGTTCGACCAGCAGAATACCCAGATCCCACCAGGCGGTTCCGCCCCCGGCGCAGGCGATCGGCCCGTCCAGCGTCACCAATTGTTCCGGGTGGAAATCCACCTGGGGATAGCGTTGCTGGAACAGTGCGCTGTAGCCCCAGTGCGTCGTCGCCTTGCGGCTGTCGAGTAGTCCGGCTTCGGCCAGCAGGAAGGCGCCCGTACAGTTGCTGGCGATTTCACGGCCCTCCGCGGCCTGACGTTTTAGCCATTCCAGAAGCGCGCCTGACTCGTCCAGCGTCGGCACAATGGGGCCACCGATAGTCGGTACCAGGATCAGGTCGCCGGGTTCATGGGCTGCGAAGCTGCCGTCGGCCAACAGGGAAATACCGTTGAGACAACGGCAGGGCGCACCGTCTTCGGTCAGAAGCTGTACCTCGAAATATCTCTCCGGTTCGGTGCCCTGGATGCGCGCCCAGGTGACGCCAGCTAGCCGGAAAAGATCGATCATGCCTGTGATTGCGCTGGCCAGGGCGCCCGGAAAGCCGAGGATGGAGACCTGTCTCATGGTTGCACGCTGTAACGGTGTGGCTGGCGGATTTGGCCTAAAGTGTGTCAGATGTGACGGTTTTCACCAAACCCGCCCTATGCGACCCTTGATCGATCTCTCAAAAGGCTTTGGACCGATTTCTCAAAATAAGGTAGCCGTAATGACTGACACCCTCATTGACCGACGCGATCTGGATTTCCTGCTCTACGACGTTATGGATACCGGCGCGCTGTGCAGCCGTGACCGTTTCCAGGACCATAGCCGCGAGACATTCGATGCGGTGATCGAGACAGCCGACCGCATGGCCCGCGAGAAGTTCGCAACGCATAACAGCCTCGCGGACAAGCAGGAACCCAGCTTCGTCAATGGCCAGGTGGAGATGCTGCCGCAGGTGATAGAGGCGTTCCAGGCCTACGCGGAGGCCGGCTTCCTGGCGGGTCGCTACGACCAGGACTTGGGCGGGATGCAATTGCCGGAGTCCGTCATGGCCGCTTGTAATGGCTTTTTTACCGCCGCCAATCCGGGTACGGCTGGCTACGCCTTCCTGACGACGGCAGCGGCCAACCTGATTCGCGTATTTGGTTCCGGCGCGCAGAAGGATAAGTATCTGCCGCCGATGATGGATGGCCGCTATTCCGGCACGATGGCGCTTACCGAACCCCATGCCGGATCTTCGTTGAGCGATATCCGCACTTCGGCCTCGCCGACCGACGACGGCCATTACCTAATTAAGGGAGCGAAGATCTATATCTCCGGTGGCGAGCAGTCCATTACCGAGAATATCGTTCACCTGGTTTTGGCGAAGATCAAGGGCGCGCCTCCCGGGGTGAAGGGAATCTCACTATTTATCGTGCCCAAGTTCCTGACAACGGCCGATGGCCAGGTCACCGGTCGCAACGGCGTGGCCCTGGCGGGGCTAATCCACAAGCTGGGTTACCGGGGTACCACATCGACTGCGCTAAGTTTCGGCGACGACGCACCTTGCCATGGCTATCTGGTCGGCGAGCCCCACCAGGGGCTGAAGTACATGTTCCAAATGATGAACGAAGCGCGCCTTGGGGTTGGCTTCGGCGCAGCGGTGATCGGCTATCGCGGCTACCTGCATAGTCTGGACTATGCCAAAGACCGGTTGCAGGGCCGCAAGCCGTCCCAGTCCGATCCCACAACGCCGCCGGTAGCCCTCATCGAGCACGCCGATGTGCGGCGTATGCTGTTGGCTCAAAAGGCGTATTGTGAGGGTGGTTTGGCGCTGTGCCTTTACGGAACGCGTCTGGTGGACGATCAGCACACCCATCCGGACCCTGACGTGCGCGAGCAGTCGGGCTTCTTGCTGGATCTGCTGACGCCGATCATGAAGGCGTGGCCGTCGGAATACGGCCCCAAGGCGAATGATCTGGCGATCCAGGTCTATGGCGGAGCTGGCTATACGCGGGAGTATCCGGTTGAGCAGTGCTGGCGCGACAATCGCCTGAACCCGATTCACGAAGGCACCAACGGTATCCAGGCGCTGGATCTGCTGGGGCGTAAGGTTTGGCAGAATAAGAGTTACGGTCTGCAACTGTTGATGAAGCGAATGCAGGTGGATCTTGAAGCGGCCACGACGGCCCGTTGCCAGCAATGGGCTCTGTCACTGAGTGAAACCTTGCAGCGGGCCGTTAAGGTGACCCAGGACTTGGGTGCCGCCCTGACGAAAGAGAACCCGGACGCGGTGCTGGCCAATGCGTCCTGTTATCTTCATATGTTCGGTCACATTACCGTAGCCTGGATGTGGCTGCGTCAGGCCAATGTGGCGGAGTTCAAACTGGCTTCCCCGGGCTTGTCCGAGCAGGACCGCAATTTCCTCGAGGGCAAGTTGCAGGCCGCGCAATACTTCTTCCACTGGGAGCTGCCAACCGTGGCTCAGGATATCGTGCTGTTACAGAATAGGGACGACACCTGTCTGACAATGAAAGCCGAGTGGTTCTGATCGTCTTACGGTGTTTCCAATAGCGCCCAAAATAGGGGCGGCGATATCTTCGAGGTTCCCTCGTGGTTTGCCAGCCGCCGGCAGTCGTCGGTGGCTGGCATTAACGCTTATCCTGAACCAGACTGGGTAGACGTCTTGTAATACACAGCACGTGATACTTTTAGTGGCGTTCGGGTTCCGGAACGCGGCACCGTCAGGCAAAGGATGCTCCATGACAAACTACCGCCCCATTGATTGCGCCGTTCACGACATTCTGTTGGAGGTGGCCACCTTCCATCGAACTGTCGAAATTATCTTTCGGGATGAAGCGGGTCAGATTCAGAACTTTCATGATCGCATTCGCGATGTATTCACCCGTGCGGGAGAAGAGTTTCTCTTATTGGAACGAGGACAGTTGATCCGCTTGGACCACCTCATACTGGTCGATGGAAAGCCGGTGACCCAGGGAGGTAAGGTTTCGGCCTGATGGGCTATGGCTTTCATGACGGTTCGCCTGTATCCCATGCGCGTGGCGTACTTACGTTCTTTAGTTATTAAAGAAAACGTAATCGCGCTTTTATTGTATTGATGTGCCGCTCCCTCATACACTGCTCGCGTAATCAAACGTTCGTTTGGAATTCATAATTTGCTGAGGGAAAGCGCATGAACAAATTAATCGCAGGTACGTTCGCAGCTCTGATGGGGTTGGCACTCGTGGGTTGTGACGAAGGCCCGGCCGAAGAGGCGGGTGAATCCGTAGATCAGGCGGCTGAGAACGCAGGCGACATGGCTGAAGACGCTGGCGACTCTATGGAAGAAACCTACGAGGATGCGACTGGCCAGTCCGACAGCATGGGAGAGAATGCTGAGGAAAGCGCTGAAGAAGCCGGCGAAGCCGTGGAAGATACGGCCGAAGACGCGACCAACAACTAAGCGTCACTTACCCGTCTAAACCGCTCGGCAGACTGTCTTGCTGATCGAGCGGTTACGGGGTGGTCGTCTGGCTGCTCTGATTAAGAGACCTGAGTTCTGTTGTGATTAGCGCATCTGGATTCATTGGAGCAGCGCATGGAGACCATCCCGGATTTCTGCTTTATTCCGCCTGTCCGAAATATCCCTTCATGGTTTACGCACCGGCTGACCGCAGGCTTTCGCCGGTTTATAGCGGTTATGAGTGCGTTGATATTTTCAGCTTGTTCCCTACAGCCTGTCCAACCCCTAGCTCTGGATGCAGGAGCACAGCCCCTTCCTGAGTCGGCACGCACCTTTCATATCGATGTCAGACCCGCACCCGGCCGGTTTCGATTTCTGGGGAAAGTAGAACACGCTGTCATTTCTCAACTGAAAAACCGTGGATACGAGTTGGTTGACCAAAACGGAGATTTTTCGATCCTCATTCGGTTGAGCCGAACGGACCGGATCGTACCCATGGTCGAGCCGGTCGAATCCGGACGCCTGCTGCTGTATTTGCGTGACGGCGACACCACCCTGCGCACGGGTCGCACGCCCAATCTGAACAGCATCGACCTCGACTTCATGCAGGATGACGAGATCGCCGAACGGGTGCGCTTATTCCTGCAAGGCGTTCCAAAGCGCAATAACGGTTCGTCCTGATCCGGTTACCAAATACCAACTAAATTACAGATGCTGATTAAGGCGCATACCGATTAATGTACAGATATCAACTAAAGTAGGAGATATCTGTCGCATATGTTTGCTTAATCTGGGCAGGGCTCTAGACAAAGGCGAGTCCGTGGAAAACAACAATAATATGGCTCCTAGCAACAGGCGTTAGCGGGCATTTCGTTCAGAGGATCGCGATTCAATGAAATTTATCGGTCGTTCAGCCATCGCTGCTGTGGGTGTCGTTGCGCTGATTATTGTGGTTTTGGGGTATTTCATGTCGCCAATGCTGGGCCTGGATGCGGCCTCTCTAGTTGTGGGGTTGATTGTCGGGCTTGTGGTCGCGACGTTGATGCTGATCGTTCGTGTGCTCGATCCTTTGGAGCGTGGCTTCGCCAAGTTGGAAGCCGGTGAAACCGATGTCGACAACCCGGCGGCGAGATGGATTCCGTCGTTGTTACAGCAAGCACGCTCGGGCAATTCGCTGGTTGAATCCCTCTCGTCCGGAGCCGACGCCAATGCCATTTCCGCAGCGGAGGTCTCCTTCGCAGCGGACCAGTTGAAGTCCCGGCTGGATCGCCAGGTGGCCGAGACGTCGCAGATGGCCGATTATGCTGGCCAGATCACCGAAACCGTCCGTCAGTCGGCCGAACAGGCCAAACAGGCAGCCGCCATGTCGCACCAAGCCAGCGAGCTCAGCGTCAGTGGTCGCCAAGCGCTATCCAAGGCGATTGAAGAAGTGCGCCTTGTGCACCAACAGTCGAGCGAGACATTGCGCCAGATTCAGGCGCTGAATGAGAAATCCGAAAAGATCCAGGGTGTGACGAGCACTATCCAGGGCATCGCCGAGCAGACCAATCTGCTCGCGCTTAACGCCGCGATTGAAGCCGCGCGGGCGGGTGAGCAGGGCCGGGGGTTTGCGGTGGTGGCGGATGAGGTTCGCCAACTGGCGGGGCGCACGGCGCAGGCTACCGGCGAGGTTGCGGAAACACTGCAGGCCATCAGGGGCGATACCGGGCTGATCGTATCCCAGATCGAAAAATTGGCGGGAAGTATAGAAAGCGGACTGGAATCGGTAGAAAGCGTCGGGGAGCGCTTGAACGAGATCCGTGCCCAGACCGATCAGGTGGAGCGGCAGGTATCCGGTATCGCTGAAGGCGATCAGCACAACGAAGCTAGCCTGCAGCAAATGTTTCAGGCGATAGCCACCCTACGGGACGAGATGACCGAGAGCGATGTCAGTGTACAGGCGCTGGCCGGGCAAGCGTCCCGACTGATGGAAATTGCCGAGAATGCCAACGCCGCCTTCGCACTCAACAGCGAGGCCAGCTATCACCGCTTCTTCTACCACCGGGCTCGTGAAGGCGCCGACCGGATCGGCGCCATGTTCGAGAAGGCTATGAGTGATGGCAAGCTGACCGAATCCCAGCTGTTCGACAGCAAGCGTGTGCCGGTGGCCAATACCAATCCGCAGAAATACCACAGCGGTTTTGACCGCTTCACCGACCAGCACCTGCACGCCATCCAGGAACCGGTGAAAGAGGCCCATAAGGCCTTGGTGTTTGCCATTGCCTGCGCGCCTGACGGCTATGTGCCGACGCATAACAAAGCGTTCGCCAATGCGCCGACAGGGGACCCCAAAGTGGATCTGGTGAAAAGCCGCAGCAAGCGCCTGTTCAACGACCGCACCGGGAAGCGCTGCGGCAGTCACAAGCAGGATATGTTGTTGCAGACCTACCGGCGGGATACCGGCGAGATCATGCATGACCTGTCGGTGCCGATCTACGTCAAGGGCCGGCATTGGGGCGGTTTCCGGTTGGGTTACCGACCGCAGGAAACGTCTCGCTAGGGCAACGGCTCGAGCAAAGCGCTACCGGCTCGGGCGATAGCCCGGGTCAGGCGCTCCATAAACTCGCCGCCGTGACGCCAGTAATGCCAGTAGAGCGGAACGTTGACGACGACCTCCTCAGCCAGATTGATTAGTTCCCCCTCGGGCACCAGCAGCGTTGTTTGGCGGTTGCTAATCATGTTGTCAGGAATCATGCCGTAGCCCATGCCAGCCATCGCGAGCCGGATAAACCCCTCGGACGATGGACACAGGTGATAGGGGAACCGGCCATGGTAGCCGCACTGAGCGAGAAACCGGTGCTGGAGCTGGTCATGGGGGCCGAAGACAATGGCCGGCGCTTCCTGGAACGCCCGAGCCGTCAACCCTTCGGGGAAATAGCGCGGCACATAGTTCCGGTGCGCCCAGGCGCGGTAGGGCATATTGCCCAGCGCCATGCAGCGCGCGCCTGCGACCGGCTGATCGCTGCTGCACAGACAGGCTGCGACGTCCCCTTCGCGCATCCGCCGCAAGCCGACATCCTGATCTTCAACCACCATATCCAACAGTAGACCTTCCTCCTGGCAGAAGTCGCCGATGGCGTCTCCCCACCACGTGGCAAGACTATCGGCGTTGAGTGCAATCCGCAGACGGGTCCGGTCTTCGGAAAGGGCGGGGATTTGCCGCCGCAGGTCGCGTTCCAGCAATTGCACCTGCTGAGCATGATTCAGCAAACGCCGCCCGGCGGGCGTGGCCTGAAGGTGAGGGTGCCGGGTGAGTACCGGCTGGCCGAGACGGGATTCCAGCAGCTTGATGCGCTGGGAGACGGCGGATTGGGACAAGCCCAGCACGAGGCCTGCGCGTTCGAAGCCGCCCGTTTCGACGACGGTGATCAGGGCTTCCAAAAGTTTATAGTCGAGCATAAGTAAAATTAATGCAGCATTAGCAATATGATTTTTTACTATAGCCGGTTTTGCGTACGCTTTCCCCTGCAGATTGAGGGAGAGCACCATGTTACAGAGTTATCTGACCGGCCTCGTGGTTTGTGGCGGTATCATCATCGCGATCGGAGCACAGAATGCCTATTTGCTGGGACAGGCTTTTCGGCGTGAGCATCACTGGTGGTCGGCGGCGCTGTGCATGAGTGCCGACATCGCGCTCTTCACCATAGGCATGCTGGGCGTAAGTGCGGCGCTGATCGCCTTCCCCTCTGCCCTTGATGCGCTTCGCTGGGCAGGCGTGGCTTTCCTGCTGTGGATGTCATTTACGGCGTTTGTGCGAGCGGTTAAGGGCCGCGGCGCTCTGGTGGCGGATGACAGCTCTCGGCGCAGCCTTAGCGCGGTGCTGATGACGACACTGGCGGTCACCCTGCTCAATCCGCAGGTTTACCTGGATACGTTGCTACTCATTCCGTCGATTGGCGCCCAGCAGCCGGAGCCGATGGTGTTTGCGGCAGGCGCCAGCAGTGCCTCCGTCATGTGGTTCGCGCTGCTGGCATGGGGCGGATCGGCGCTGGCTCCGGTGCTGTCACGTCCGCTGGCCTGGCGCATTATCGACGGCCTCATTTCGCTGATGATGCTATCGATTGCCATCCATCTGATCGTTAACGGGATTCACGTACCGGTGCCTGGCGCAAACTAGCGGCATATTCCTCTATACTGGCCGAAATGCCTGGTCTATGAGGACTTAGTCTTGAACGAACATGAAGCCCGCTCAATCGCTAGTGACGATCCTATCGTGCGTCGTGGGGAAACGTCTCGAAACCTGGCCGTACTGGTGTACATTCTGCAGGCCTTATCCTTTTTCCTTGGTGGCATCAGCGGCCTGGCAGGCGTCATCGTTAACTACGTGAAGCTGGATGACGTCCGCGATACCTGGATCGAACCGCACTTCCGCTGGCAGATCCGGACGTTCTGGATAGGTTTGCTCTGGTGCGTCATCGGCTTTATCACCCTACCCATTCTGGTTGGCTGGTTTGTCCTGCTGGGTATTTCGATCTGGGTGATCTATCGCATCGTCAAGGGCGCGTTGGCGCTGAACGACGGCAAGGCGCCCTGAGTAGATCCCGGACGACGAAAGCCTGCAGTGCGAGTGCCTGCAGGTTTCTTATGGCTTAGGGCTGGGGCTCATTCAAAATCCAGTCCGGTGCTATGCCTGCAAACCCATGCTCTGTGAGACGATACGGGCCTCCATGCAAACGGCGCAATTGCTCTTGCGGCAGGCGGCTGGATCATGGATGTCCATGCCATGGTGCAGCGTGGTGGTCGTGCGCGGACGATTGAGGTCGCGGTACTGGTCAAGGTGACCTTTTAGCGCCGTTTCTGCGGCGGCGGCATCGGCAAAGGGGCCAAGATCGACTTGCTCCCGGGTCCGAACGTACCAGCCGATCAGCGTATGGATAAAGCGCTCGGTGCGAATGGGCGAGAACTGCTGCTTGACTACTGTCATCTCGAATCCTTCCAATGGTTTTGCCCGGCCGGGAGGCGTTACAACGATGTCCGGTAGTCTGCCGGACGGCGTGCTCAATGCACTTGGCCAGTTTGCCTCCCTGGACGTTCCGTAAAGGCCAACCGTTAATTTACGCAATGTTGCGCTATGTAGCAAAAACTTACGTTAATGCCGGAGGAATTTTAAAAGATGGGAAAATGGTGCCTTTTGGGCGGCCCTACTCCACTTCCTTCATGCGTATAGCGCTAACGGTTCCCAATGCCCCCATAAGACCAAGCAGGATAATGACCGCCGTGGCCGAGATCAGCGAGGCCAGTGCACTCAACCCGCCCGTGACCAGCAGCAGTACACCGATCACGCTGTTGCTGACGGCGGTGTAGTCGGTCCGCTTATTGCCGCCAGCCATGTCCACCAGGTAGGTTTTGCGCCCCAAACGTACGCCGGCATGCGCAATACCGAGGACAAAGAAAGCCAACGGGTAGAGCCAGGCGCTGCGCAGATTGGCCTCGGAAAACAAGTTGAGCCCACCGACGGCCAGACAGACACCGCTGGCAATCGCGGCGCCGCGAATCATCACCCGGCGGCTCGATGTGTCCGCCATCCAGCCCCAGATTGTAGCGCTGACTGAGCTGGCCAGGCTGCTGGCGAGCAGAAAACCCGCCAGCAACCCGCTGCCGTCGCCCTGCTGTTGGGCGAGCAAGACGAAGTACGGCGATGCCAGGGCAGAGCACAGCAGAAGCGATCGGGTCACGACGAAGTGCCGAAAAGGCGGATCATCCCGCAGGAGCGATAAACTGCGTATGGCCTCCTGCAGAGCATGGCCGCCACCGCCGGTCTCGCCGGGTTCTTCTTCGATGCCGGCGAACAGGACGCCTGCAATCACCCAAAGGAGGGCGGCCATGCCCAGCAGGGCAACGTAAAAACCGGTCGATGGGTCGCCCTGATTCCAGAACAGGAGCACCGTTAGCACGACGGTTGCACTGCCGCCCAAAGTGGTGGCCAGCCCCGACAGGCGACCGCGGCGGGTTTTGGGAACGCTCTTGCCCTGGACATCTTTCATCGCAACCGAGCAGAACCCCCGCGCCAGAGAAAAGACGATCAGCGCGCCAATCACGCCAAGGCCGGCGGCATTGCCCTCCAGAAACCAGACGCTGGCAGCCATGGCTGCCACACTGGCGGCTTGTCCCAGACTGCCGCCAATCCAGAACCATTTACGCACAGGCTTTTGCCGGACCCACGCCCCGATGGCCATTTGCGGGATCAGTGAGCCGGATTCTCTGATGGGGACCAACCAAGCCACAAGACCGGAGGCGCCTACCGCGCCCAGCAGCCAGGCCAGCACCGTTTTTGGGTTTACCAGCAGGTCGCCCAATTTGGTTAGCACCAGGCTACCCAGAATCAGGAAAAAATTGCGTGGCACATCGTGGCAGGCATTGTCGGGAATATCCTTGCACAACCGGGCATCTTCTTCGTTGGCAATCAGGCTATAGAGTTGTTCGGCGGTATCGCGACGCTGGCTGGCCAAAGAGAGGCTCCCTCTAGATCATTCGAAAAGGTCGAGATAGTAGCAGCGCAAGGGCACCGCTTACAGGCGATATGTTGCGTTAGTCGTCAGAGCGCGAACCGCACGGCACACTAGCTAGCGAGCGTCAGATGATTGTCCCAGCGGAGGTCCAGGTGGGTTAGCAGCTTTGTAGTTTTTTTATGAGGATGGATCAGTTGGACCGAACCGTTACCGGAGGAAACAACGAACTGGCCGTCCGCCAGGGGCAGGGCGCCGGCGACATCGGGTACCTCGATGCTGTGCAGATAGGTGCCGTTGTGGTAATCGATCAGCACTACCCGACTGCCCCGCGGCGCTGTAATGGCGCAAAACGGCGTGTGAGGATGCACGGCAATGCTGGCGGTATAGTTGCGCAGCAAGGCCTGCTGGTCCTCCGGCAGGGCGATTTCATTGAATTCGCCAGTGATGCCATCCAGGCGGGCGATTAGAGGGGGAGCCTCCCATTCGGGGCCTTGGTACTGGTAACCGGCAATGACAGTACCGTCCGGCCCGACATCCAGGTGGCGGCAGCTCAGTTGATGATCGGAAGGGGTATAGCGCTGGCGGATGGTGCCGGTCCGGCGGTCCATGAGCAGCAGGGCCGGCGCCATGGTGTCCAGGTTGAGCTTAATGCGGTCGTAGTCGGGATGGGTCTTGATGCCGCCGAGCGCGATCACCAGGGTCTCGCCATCCGGATGCAGGCGCAGTTCGTGCGGACCGATGCCGTTCAGTGTGTAGTCGGTCACCTGGCGGTAGTTTTCGCTGGCATCGTAAACTCTGATCACGCCTTGGCCAGAAGGAAAATGGTTGGCGGTGACATACAGATAACGCCCATCCGGGCTAAAAACGCCGTGGCCATAGAAGTGAAACTCGTTGCCCGCTTCGACACGCGCGGCGTGCTCACCGCGGCGGGTATCGATCACATAGAAATGCCGGCCAGGGCGCCGGGCGAAGAGCAATGCCTGATCCGATGCCGGGCGCTGGCACCCACCGTGGCAACGGTCCTCCACCGGGAGTTTGAAACGGGTGCGGCCCACGGGGTCGAATCCTGCGACGAAATGCTGGCCATCCGGTCCGTCTACTGCACTCAGGATTAGCGGGTGCTCCTGAGTGTTGCTGGCCAACGCGAGGCGGGGGCTCAATCCTGCCAAGGTTATGCTCGCAAGGCCGGTTTGCAAAAGACGCCTGCGAGTCATCATCTCAGTCGCCGTCACTCGAGTTGAAACCACGGCTGATACCAAGGGCCGGGGCGACACGGTTGGCCAGAACCTGCTCAAGCTGTGTGATTTCGATAAACAGCGACTGTAGCTCGCGATACTTCTCGTCGTCTTCCAGGGAAGGCGCTAATGCATCGGGTAAGGCGTTCAGCTCCTCAAGGGTGCTATCGAACTGCTTGGCCAAGCGCTCCGCCAATTCGGGTTTGTTGTGCTGGCGCAGTAACGTCTTTAAGCCCGGGTACAGGTAGCGGTACAGGCCATCTACGCTGGCGCCGATCGCAGCCAGTGAGTGACCACTGCGCCAGGCGTCGCCCAGGTAGGGGTTGCGCTTTTTGGTATTCCGCAACCCCATGGGTTCGGCTAAGCGCCGGGCCTGCAGAATCTCGAGACCATTGAGTCCCGCTTCGACGGTACGGGCGGTGTAGCTTTCCATGCTCAGGTAGTGGGGGGCGAAATGCTGCCAGTCTTCTGCCAGGTTGGCGGTAGTCGTTTCGAGGTGGCCTGCAATGGCCGTCAGCAACTGGCAGGTTTGGTCAGCCGGCAGTGCCTGCTCAGACTGCCCCATACGGGAATCGAATAACAGGTATTCCAGGGCGGGAAAGCCTTGCAGCGCTACGCCGGCTTCATCGATTTGCTGCTGGGTTATCGCAGATTGGTCCAGTGCAAAACCCACCTTGCGGGCCACCAAGTTTTTGCTGTCTGGCCAGAACTGGATTTGCCAGGCCCGGCTGTGTTGCTCGATAGGGCCGAAATCGACAAAACGGACCGCTTGCCAATCGAGGAAGGCCTCTTTCCAGGCCGTTTCCACCTGAGTGCGGCCATCCGTTCCGGGGACGGCGCAATAGTCCTCGGCAACGCGCTGTAGCTCGGCGGCGCGGTTGGCGAGCGATTGGTAGCCGTCTCCAATATCCGCCAGCCACTGTTTGCGGGGTGTCTCCGTAGCCAGCGCCCATGGCGTCAGGACGAAAAGGGGGACGGCGATGAGATGACGCAGGGCGGGCATCGCAAGCGCTCCTGTCAGAGTGAATCGAGAAATTGCAGTAGGGCGTCACGTTCGCCCGGCTGCAGGTCACGGTAGTTTTCGGTAACGGACCGGGCCTCGCCGCCATGCCAGAGGATGGCTTCCTCAGGGGTGCGGGCTCGACCGTCATGCAGGAACCCGGCCCGAGGGTTAACCGTTTGCGCCAGGCCCAGGCCCCAGAGCGGTGCCGTGCGCCACTCATTGCCATCGGCTTTGAACTCGCCCCTACCGTCCGCCAGTTCCGGCCCCATGTCGTGTAGAAGCAGGTCGGTGTATGGCCAAATGGTCTGATGGCTAAGGTCCGGCCGGTCAGTCACTTCTTCTGTGGTGTGACGCGGCGTATGGCAGCCGGCGCAGCCAATGTCGTTGAATAGCTTGGCGCCCCGCTGCACCTGTGGATTTTCCATGTTGCGGCGCATCGGTACGGCCAGGCTGCTGGCGTAGAAATCGATAAAACGGGCGATCTTGTCGCTAACTTCAGGGGTGCCGCCGTTAGGAAATTCGTCGCATTTCTGTTGCGCTGAGCAATCGGTACTGGCCCTCAGTGTGGAGGTCAGGCCCATGTCTCCTGAGAAAGCACCCATGCTTTGCTGGAAGATGCTGGGTTCGCCGGCTTTCCAGCCAAAGCGGCCCAACACGGTTGTTTCCGCCTTTTTATCCCAAACGCGATTCGCCCGGCCGGAGATGCCGTCGCCGTTGTCGTCCTGCGGGTCGGTTCCGGCCAAGATTCGGTCTTCGGGAATGGCGGCCAGCAGCCCCAGGCCAATCATCTGCGGGGCGACGCGAGGGGACACCTGAAGGTTCTCAGGTAGCGGCCCGTAGTTCGGGTTTTCGATGTGGTAGACCGGGCGCTCCAGCGTTACCGCCGTGCCATCCGGCAGGGTTTGCTCGACAGCTTCCCAGGTGAGTTTGAGGTTGGCCTCCGGCTTGTGGCCCGGGATGGCTGCGGTTTGCAGTTGGCTGCCGTAAACAGGCGCCGGTTTGAAACCGTGAGTTTTCAGGATCTCGGCATCGATTTGGGGATCCGCCGGTACCGCGAGGCGTAGAAAAAGCGATACCGAAGGCTGGTCGACGCTGGGGGGATGGCCGCGGCCATCCTTGATGTGGCAGCCCTGACAGGAGTTGGTGTTAAAGAGCGGGCCTAAGCCGTCCCGCGCATCGGTGCTCGAGGGTGCCTCTACCCAAGGATTGCGAAAAAAACTGTTGCCCACGCTGAAGTCCAGACGCTTGGTCATGGAGAGATTGGACTGGGGCAGGGAATAGGCGTTGTGATCGAACTGCTTTACCGAACCCTCACCGCCGGTCATCGGCGTCTCCTGAATAGCCGGAGCTGGGGCGACCTCCAGGGCGCCGGTCGAAAGGAGGACTGTCATTGCCAGGGTGAAACGGCTTTTGGCGCTCATGGGATGACTTTGATGCAACTTTTTATGCGGCTTTATGATGCGCTTAGGAATGGCACGACACCCGATTCCGCGGAATCGGGTGTCGTCAATGTTGGGGCCCGCAAAGAGGGCCCCAAAGAGTAGACGATTTCGGGCGACCTTAGAAGGTGTGCCCAGCATCGTCCGGCTGAAGGGCGTCGACGCCCAGGGATCTGGACGCTTTCTCGATGGAACCTGTTTGTGCGACCAGCGCGGCAATGGCGTCATTGATCAAGGCGGCACCTTCGTCGTTGCCTGGCGCGATCATCATGTCGAAGGTCATCGCATGAGTCGATGCTTCGGCGCGATCCTTCATGTCCTGGAGAGCATTGACCGAAGCGTTCAGGTCAGAGCGCAGACGCTTGTCCAGCTCCGGGTCGGTTTTAGCCATCAGGTCGGACAGCGAAGGACCGGATACGGCGCTACCATCCACGCGCGTATAGGTGCCCGTGTAGACGTTGCGGATGCCCATCGCGTTGTAATAGTGAGAATTATGGGTGTTGTCACTGAAGCAGTCGTGTTCGTCCTCGTAGGAGTTCGCTTCCAGCGCGACTTTCATCCGCTCGCCGGCAAGCTCGCCCAGCGACAGGGAACCCATACCGAACAGCATCTTCTGGGCCGCCGCTTGCGGATCCATGGCTAGCAGCTCTGCACGGTAGTTGTCGTTGCTGTCCGGTGCCCACTGGGACGCCATCCATTCCAGATCGGACACCAGTAGGTCTGTCACGGCATCCAGATAAGCGGCGCGGCGTTCGCAGTGCCCGTGAGTACACGCGTCGCCTGTGGCGTAATCGGTTGCCGGGCGTTCGCCGTTGCCCGCTTCGAAGCCGTGCCGGTCCTGGCCCCATAACAGAAACTCGACCGCATGATAGCCCGTGGCGACATTAGCCTCCGAGCCGCCGATTTCATTGAGTTCGGCCAGCAGTTCCGGGGTCAGCGTGGCGACATCGACGGTTTCGCCGCCGACATTGACTTCCTCGCTCGCGACGATATTGACCGTTGCGCCTTGGTTGCCCAGTTCGTACTGGTAGTCCGAGGTTGCAACGTAGTCGATCAGACCCTCGTCCAACGGCCAGGCATTGAGCTGGCCTTCCCAGTCATCGACGATCGCGTTGCCGAAACGGAAGACTTCGCTTTGCTGGTAGGGTACGCGCGCTTCAATCCAGGCCGTTTTGGCTGCGGCAAGATTGTCGGCGGTGGGTTTTTCAATCAGGGTATCGGTCGCCTCGTTCAGGGCTTTTGCTGTATTCAGTGCGTCTTGGTAGGTGGCGTAGGCGACATCGGTATACTGCTCGACCACATTGGCCGGGGTGGCCGGTTTTTCGTTCATGGCGGCATCGCTATCGAGCGAACTGCATGCGGTGATCAAGGCCGGTGCAGCGACTGCAATAGCCAGCGTTGTAAGCGAAAAGCGAGCCCTCATCGAACTACTCCCTGGTGGAATACCGTTGTTTAAAATTTTAATGATAGTTATTTGTATTTGCGATTATAGGCCGGGCTTAAAGATTTGCAATGCAAGCGGCCTTCGTCGGGATGGCCAGTGTTGATGGAATGGCTGACGACGGTTTGGCAGATGGTTGCTGGACGCCTCGTCTTGCGGCTTAATGGTTCTTCTCGAAATGCCTTCGCCTCGACCGGAAACCTGTTCTTTTATGCTGAGTTATCTTCATGCCTTCCACGCGGGCAATTTTGCCGATGTGCATAAGCACCTTGGTCTTTACATCGCCTTGCACCTAATGCAGCGCAAGGCGACGCCTATTGCCTGCTTCGATACGCATGGGGGCAGCGCGCACTACGACCTGACGGGCGAACAAGCCAGAAAAACGTCGGAGGCGGAAGGCGGTATCCAACGGGTATGGGCCCAGCGCGACAAGCTTAAACACATGCTGTGGCGCGATATCTGGGGTGTTATAGGGGAGGCCGACGGGGCCTCTACCATCCGCTACTATCCGGGCTCGCCCGCCTGGCTCTATGGTTTGAAGCGGCAGCAGGACCGGATCACAGCGTTCGAACTGCACTCGAATGAGAGCACCCGGTTGCAACAATGGGCAAAAACACGGGATGTACGCGTAACGGCTGGCGATGGGTTCAAAGGCTTGCTGGCGTCTTTGCCTCCTTCCGAACCCCGGCTGTTCACGTTGATCGACCCGCCTTATGAAGTGAAAGACGACTACGCAACGACTGCCGACACGGTGATTAACGCGTGGAAGCAGTGTCGGCACGGTGTCTACCTCATCTGGTATCCGGTCCTGCCCGGGGCCCAATTCGAAACGATGATCCAGCGTCTTCAGGCAAGCCCGGTCAGAAAGGTACTGCACAGCCAGTACGTGCTCGACCAGGCACCGGCGCGGGGCATGAGGGGCTCCGGATTGTTGCTGGTCAATCCGCCCTGGGAGTGGGGCGAGACCTTGCAGGCCCTCTTGGACGAAATCGCTGGGAGCGGCGCTATTGCGGCCCACCATCGTCTGGACTGGGCGGTGCCGGAATAACCAACCCAATCGAACCTTTGCTATTGAAAATTGGATCTTATCTTTCAAAAACAAGGAGTCTAGTTTATGTCATCGATCCATCCTTCTCGCGCAAGCCTGGAATCGCTGGTTCGGCATTTCTCGCCGGATGAGCCGGTCGTCATGCTGAATTTGCTGCGCTTTCACGATCAGGCGAACTATAAGCCGGAGGATCGAGAAAAGCCCTGCACGGGCCGTGAAGCCTATGCCCGATATAGCAAGCTGGCGCTCGCCCAGCTGGAAAAGGTAGGCGCGAAGCCGGAATGGGTGGGCGAGGCGATGACCAACGTGATCGCGCCCGAGGATGAGGTGTGGCACGAGGTATTGCTGGTGCGCTATCCCTCCGCAGAAGCGTTCCTCGCGATGACCGGCGATCCGGAATACCAGGCTGTGGTTCATCACCGTACGGCGGCGCTGGCGGATTCGCGACTGATTGCGACCCGGCCGAAAAACCGTTGAGGATCGAACGGTGTGGCCTCCGGGAAGAGATGGGATGCTCTCGTAGGAGCAAGATTTTCTGGGGGCCGAGATCTGTTCCAATGTAAAACTGGCCTGGCGACTCGCAACACACGGTGACGTCTGCTTCTCCTCCGAACTTTGCGGCCGGTCGTCGTGACGCAGGTACCGATTAAAAGCGCTGATTAAAAGCGCCGATCAAAAGTGTCGACCGATTGAGTATTCGATTAAGGAATCTATATGAAGGCTAGTCTATCGCTGCCGGTTGTTTTGTTTTCGGTTGCCGGGCTGATGGCGGGTTGCGCCAGCAAGGGGCCAGTCGATGGCGGAGGTGATCGAACGCTGCCACTGAGCCCGGGAACCTATACCTCCGAAGATGAGCGGCAGGTTTGGGCGTTCTGGGAGAACGGCATGTTCGAGCGATCCATCGTGAGAGACGAGACTGCCGAAGCTGATCCCCAGTTCGATTGGGGTCAATGGCACGATATCAATGGTATGGGTGTGGCCATTGCGCGTGGCGGCGATGCGTCCCGCTACTTTCTCGATGTGCAATCGGCGGAAGCGGTCACCCTGAAGCGCTCCGAGTCTGCTGACGCTTCGGTCCTCTACCGCGAAGACGACGCCGAACCCCTGGAAACCGAACGCCCCATGACGGTCTGTTTCATGACTCAGGCCGACGCGCCGCTTGCCTATGAACCGCGTACTCGCCGCAATTGGCCGGTACAAATGGAGGCGGCCTATCCGCAGCTTGAAGCGGCCTATAGCGGCTCCGGGTTGCAGCCGCCAGCGCGCCTCCCCATGCAGGTAACCGCGCACTGGATTATGGACGATGCGCCGGAAGGCAGCGGCGACGTGCTGTACCTACGTGCCGTTGCTCTGGATGCGATTATGGAGCCGGGGGAGGAAAACTGCCCTCAAGTGGGCTTGCAGAAAACCTACTGGGTACTGAAGACGCTGGGTAACGAATCGATTGAACCGGTACAAGGCAAGCGGGATGTTCACATTGTTTTCGATGCGGAGCGAAAGCTTTCAGGCCTCGCCGGCTGCAATCGTTTCAGCGGACCCTACGCGCGTAGCAAGGACAGTCTCGCGCTTGGGCCGTTGGCCTCGACGCGCATGATGTGCCCGGACCGGGCGGGAACGGAAAATGCTCTTTTTGTGGCGTTGGACCGTACTCAGCGTTTTGCCATCGAGGGCGAAACCTTGTTGCTGATGACCGAAGATGGGAAGGTTTTAGCGCAGTTTCAGGCCGGGATGCTCAAGTAGGTCAGTGCGTTTTGCATACGGGTATTGGCGGGTAAACCATTAAAAAAGGCGTGGCCGGAGCCACGCCTTCAGGCAGGAAGCCTCGAGAGGTTACTGCTGGCCTGAGCCTGATTCAGAACCTGAGCCGCCGTCTTTCTCTTTAACCATCGAAGTGACGGTGTCCAGCAGTTGTTGGCCTTTTTCGCCAGCCTGCTCGACATAGGTGTCGCGTACACCCATGCTCGCCTCGCGGAAAGCCTGACGCTCTTCATCGCTCAGCGTGATAACTTCGGTGTCGCTGTTGCTCTTGATCTTCTCCAAACGCTGCTGGTTGAACTCCTCCTGCTTGTCGTAGATGAAGTCCACCATCTCGTCGCGGGTTGCATCGACCCACTTGCGCTGTTCCTCAGGCAGGTTTCCATACCACTCGTCGTTGGCAATGACCGTAGCGATGAACTGCGCGTGCTTGGCGATGATCATGTAGTCCTGAACTTCGTAGAAGCTCATTTCTTCAATGGCGAAGATCGGATTGACCTGGCCTTCGATCTGCTTGAGCTGCAGCCCGCTATAGACTTCGGAGTAGGGCATCGGCGTCGGGTTGGCACCGTAGGCCTCGTAGGATTGGGTCAGGATCGGCGACGTCATGGTGCGGATCTTGAAATCATTGAAGTCGGCCGGTGTGCGCAACGGCTTGTTGGCGGTCCATACCATCCAGCCTTCGGGCACAATGCTCAGCAGCTGAAGGTTCTGGCTGGCGTATTCCGGCGCCAGAATGTCGTGTACGTCCTGGCTGGACAGCACTTCCTTGTTGACTTGGTTGTCATCGGAAAGCACGAAGTGCAGCGTGAAAATACCGACTTCCGGAATGACGGACGCCAAATGGCCCGGGGAGGCGAAGGCCAGCTCGACGGCTTTTTGCTGGACCAGTTCGGTCAGCTGAGATGAAGTACCCAGCGAACCGTAAGGATAAACCTCAATCTTCACTTGACCGTCGGACTTCTCTTCCATGCGCTTCTTGAATTCCTGAGCGTAGGCATCCTGTACGCTTCCTTCGATTTCTTCGAGGGCGAAGCGCCAGGTTACAGGCTCACTTTTAGCGGCAGTTTCAGATGACGAGCTTGAGGATTGCTGTTGTTGGGTATTGGCTTCCTGATTCGCGCTGTCATCGCCTGAATCCGAGCATCCGACCAGTACGAATGACATCAGAAGGGTCAGGCTTCCCAGCCAGCGGATGAGTATTCTCATGTTCTTTTCTCCTTTGAGTTCTAACCAACATCGCCACGATAACACACTATCAAATAGACATATTTCTTGAAGTTTGCCATCTATTACAACGTATACTGTATTTACCTGAAAAGAAAATGGAGCGAAACCATGGCATCACCCAGGGGCGCATCCGATGGCCCGGAAGAACCAGAAAAAAAGGGAAAGGGAAAAAAGCAGGGGCCCTTTCACATGCTCGATACCGGGCTCAACGTCGTTGAGCAGGGTATTCTCATTACCGGCATACTGGTTATGGCTGCGACCAGTATCGTTGGCGTCTTCGCCAGGAATATGGGGCACAGCCTATCCTTCGTCGACGAACTCGCGCAGATCCTTGTGGTTATCGTGACCTTTGTCGGTGTCGGTCACGGGGTGCGTAACGCACGTCACATTCGCGTTTCTGCCCTGCACGACATGTTGCCGAAAAAAGGCCAAAAAATATTGCTCACCTTTGTGAGTTTTTTCTCCTGCGCTCTGTTGGCGCTGCTCGCAGTGTACTCCATCCACTACATCGACAATCTGCAGAACTCCGGTCGGGTGATGCCCTCGATGCAATTGCCTCTGTGGATTCCCTACCTCATCGTCCCCGTCGGTCTGATCGTGGGTTCGGCCCAGTTTTTCCTGGCCGGTGTACGTAACATAATCAGCGAGGGCGCTTGGCTATCCTGGCATAATCCGGACGAATACGAAGAAGAACTGGCCATTGAAGCGGGGCTCTCGTCGGAACAGCAGGAGCACTTCGAACGCGAGAACGAAGCGCCGAACGCCGACGACAAGGAGAAGTCCAATGGATAAGGTCATGGAGTTTATTGGCCTGGCGGGCATGAGCACGTTTACCACGGCGATTGTGGTCGCGGTCATCATGCTTGTGTTCCTGCTGCTGGGCTTTCCTATGATGGTGCCGCTGCTGATCGGAGCCATGGTTTTACTATTTTCCCAGTTTCCGTTCCTAGAAGGGACGGTTCTGATCCAGCAGATGATCGGCGGCATTTCCCAGAGCGTACTCGTAGCGGTCCCGATGTTTATCCTGGCGGCGGATATCATGATCAAAGGGCACACGGCTGATCGGTTGCTGGATGTGGTGTCCAAGTTCGTCGGCCACCTGCGCGGCGGCCTGCCCATGACCACTGCCGTATCCTGTACGCTGTTCGGCGCCGTTTCTGGCTCCACCCAGGCGACAGTAGTGGCCATGGGCCAGCCGCTTCGACCCAAACTTATCGAGGCCGGCTATACCGATAAATTCGCGATGGCCTTGATTATCAATGCCAGCGACATCGCGCTTCTGATCCCGCCGTCCATCGGCATGATTATCTATGGCGTAGTTTCCGGCACCTCCGTCGGCGATCTGTTTATCGCGGGCATCGGTCCAGGGCTAATGATCCTGGTGCTCTTTTCGGTCTACTGCTATTTCAAGTCGGTGCGGCTCAAAATTCCGACCAAGGAGAAGGCCAGCTGGTCCGAGCGGGGGGCTGCGCTTAAAAAAGCGATTTTGCCCATGGGGTTCCCGGTCATCATCATCGGCGGTATCTATTCGGGGATGTTCAGTCCCACCGAAGCGGCGTCCATGTCCGTGGCCTACGCGCTGTTGCTGGAGGTGGTGATTTTCCGTCAGGTCAAGATCAGCGATTTGCCGTCCGTTGCACTCTCGACCGGGTTGATCACGGCGGTTGTCTTTATCCTCGTAGCCGCAGGGACAGCCTTTTCCTGGGTGATTTCCTTTGCCAAGATTCCGGACTTGCTGCTGGGTGACGTGGTCGCCAACGCCGCGGACAGCCCGTACTTCATTCTGGGCTTGATCGCCGTGTCCTACTTTATCGGCTGCATGTTCGTGGACCCGATTGTCGTGATCCTCATCCTGACGCCGATTTTCGCGCCCGCCGTGGAAGCGGCCGGTATCGATCCGGTACTGGTCGGTACGCTGGTGACACTGCAGGCCGCGATTGGCTCGGCAACGCCACCGTTCGGCTGCGACATATTTACCGCCGTCGCGATATTCAGGCGACCGTATCTGGAGGTAATCGCCGGTACGCCGCCGTTTATTGTGCTGTTGCTCCTGTCGACGGTACTGCTCATTATGTTCCCGCAGATCGCGTTGTTCCTGCCTGGATTAATGGAGTAGCGAAGCTAAGGAGCCTAACAGTCAGGCACAAAAAAACCCCGCTGGCGAAGCGGGGTTTTTTGATGCTGAATTGAAAATTACATCAAGGCATCCACACGGTTACGCACTTTCGGCTCGCTGTTGTAAGCGGTCGCGATGGCATTGTAGGTGGGGATGTCCAAACCCTTGTCCTGAATGGCAGTGACCATCTTGTCGTTGGCCTCCATCTGCAGTTTCTGGGCCTTGTTCTGGTCATCGGTCTTCTCGATCTGAGGGATGTACTCCTCACGGATGCCGCTGATGTCCTCTTGGACTTTAACGAACTTCTTCAGCTGTGCATCGGTATAGTTGGTTTTCTGCGTGCCCGTGGCCGAGGGATTCTGGTAGCCCTGGCTCTGCTGGTTTTGGGTCTGGCTCTGGCTTTCGGTGGATTGCGCCAGGGTGGGACCGGCGGCGAGCATCGACATGGAAACTGCAAGGGAGGTCATCAATGTTTTCATAGAAATCTCCTCACTATTTTTTCGCTGATTTTTCGCTGACAAGTTGTTTCGCTAACTCGTTTCTCGCGTACTGCTTTCCCAAAAGTGCTGTAAAAGAAGCACCTGCGTAAGTGACGACTTACCCAGAGGCTCTCGTGGATGGCGCCAACACATGAGCGACAACCCATCCGTCTCTGACACTCATCACCTTGCCAGTTCTGCTTTTTGGTTCAAGTTAAGGATTACCCATTCTTTGTCCATAAAGAACAACGCTGAAAGGTCGCTCCCAGGCCGTTCGGGAGCCCGGATCTCTGGCGGGAAAAGGGTCTCTTGGGGTATTGTGCGATGTTCGCCTAAGAGGGTGTTGCAAAACGTAGCGAGCGAAGGCCAGGCAAGGCGGAAATCCGCGAAAAAGCGCAGTTTACTAATAGTAAATGAGCATTTTGAGCGAATTTCCAACGCCGCATGGCCGAGCGCAGTAGTTTTGCAGCACCCTCTTAAGCCACTGCGCGAGCCTGGAAGAATATGAAAAACCAGAAGCATGCACTGATGTTCGGGGGCGCCACTGTGCTGCTCTGGTCCACAGTGGCAACCGCTTTCAAGCTCTCCCTGAGGGATCTGGCGCCGCTGCAGTTGATGCTGATCGCCTGCACGACATCGGTGGCGGTGCTGGCGGCGATTATCGTGATCCAGCGACGGGTACCGGCGCTGTTTGAATTGACTGGCCGCCAGTACCTGGGGTCAGTGGTAATGGGGCTGCTCAACCCGGTGCTTTACTATCTGGTGCTGTTCGAGGCGTTCGATCGCCTTCCGGCGCAGGAGGCCCAGCCCCTCAACTACACCTGGGCCTTAACCCTGGCTTACCTTTCGGTGCCCTTATTAGGCCAGCGGCTGAGCCTGGCCGATATCGTCGCTGGCTTGATTTGTTACAGCGGGGTGGTGGTGATTGCCACGCGGGGCGATGTGCTGGCGCTGGCGTTTTCCGATGCGGTGGGTGTCTTCATGGCCCTGGCCAGCACGGTAATTTGGGCGGTCTACTGGATTGCCAACACCCGGGATACCCGCGACCCTCTGGTCGGGCTGTTCCTTAACTTTCTCTTCGGTTTACCGTTTATCGTGGTCATCTGCATGGTGACCGACGGGTTGCCCACGGGCTCCAACACGGCCTTGCTGGCGTCGGTGTATGTCGGTGTCTTTGAGATGGGCATTGCGTTCGTTCTGTGGATGTTCGCCATGAAAAAAGCGGAAAATACGTCCCAGGTGAGCAATCTTATTTTTATATCGCCGTTCCTTTCGCTGGTATTCATCCATTTCATTCTGGGTGAGGAGATCCTTAATTCCACCTACGTGGGACTGATACTGATCGTTGTGGGGTTATGGTGGCAGCAAAGGGGGCGGAGACGGGAAAGGGTCGCCGAAGCACGATGACACCCTGGTTTCTTTACCTGGTGCGGACCCGCACCGGCACGCTTTACACCGGTATTACCACAGATGTGAAACGCCGCTTCGCAGAACACCAATCCGGTGGCGCTCGCACGGCGCGTAGCCTGCGCGGCAAAGGGCCGCTGGCGCTGGCCTACTCCGTGAAGGTTGGGGACCGTACCCGGGCGGCGCAGCTCGAGTATGCGCTCAAACGCTGGCCGCGTGTACGCAAAGAACGATTGATTGCCGGCATGATTCGCCTGGAAGACATTGAGCTTTAAGGCGTGGTGTCAGGTCCTGCTCAGTAGCCCAGTCAACTGGCGCGTAATACCGTTGTGTAGCCACGTGTTCGATATCGGTCAGGCCCAAGGTCAATCCTGAACAGAAGAAGCAGTATGCGGTCGCGGCGCTTTAAGATGTGATTGATTCAGCGCGGGGTATTGACGTAGTGGGCCAGATGTTCCGCTATCCGCCGTATAGCTTCGTTGGCGGCGTCCAGAGGGCCAGCGTGAATCTGAAAGACATGCCAGAGGTCGGTGTACTCCTCCAGCGTCGCATTGACGCCGGCCAGGCGTGCCTTCTCGGACAGTCGGCGGGCATCGTTCAACAGTATTTCCTGCGTGCCGGCCTGTATCAGCATCGGCGGCAGCCCATCGATGTTGCCGTAGAGCGGAGAGATGAACGGCTCTTCAAGCGACAGTCCGCTGCAGTAGTTTTCGGCGGCTTTTCTGATCCAGCCCAATTGCAGGACGGGCTCGATGTCCGGCGTGTGGATATGGCGGTGGGTGAGATCCAGCCATGGCGATAACATGATCAGCGCTCCGGGCAGCGGCAGCTTTTCCTGCTTGAGCTTCAGCGCCAGCGCCAGAGTCAGGCCCCCGCCAGCCGAATCTCCGGCAATACTGATGCGGTTCGGGCGGTAACCGAGCCCCAGCAGGTGCCGATAGATGGCCAAGGCATCTTCCAGCGCGGCAGGGAACGGATGCTCCGGAGCCAGACGATAATCCGGAACGAAGATAGTTCCCCCGGATGCCTTGGCGATATGGCCGGTTATCCCTTTATGGGTCTGCGCCGATCCGATGGTATAGGCGCCGCCATGCAGATAGAGCATGGCGGTGGCGTTGGGGGCGCCGTGGGTCACCTTCATGTAGGGGACGTTGTTGATTTTTGACCGGGAAAACAGGCATTGGCGAGGTGGCGGCGATAATCGATAGGCCTGGCGGATCAACGCGCGTTGAATGCCCACCGGCATCCCGGGCCGGAGCAGCGGCTTGACCGTGGTTTGCAGGGTAAATCTGAGAGCATTCTGTAAAGCGCTTTGCAGCATCGAGAACTCCGTTGCCATTCCGGCCATTGTCACTGATCGACTTGCGGATTGATGTGGCCATATACCCGTGAGCACGCGTGTATTTGGGTCAATACAGCACCATCG
Source organism: Marinobacter fonticola (assembly GCF_008122265.1). Taxonomy (NCBI): domain Bacteria; kingdom Pseudomonadati; phylum Pseudomonadota; class Gammaproteobacteria; order Pseudomonadales; family Marinobacteraceae; genus Marinobacter; species Marinobacter fonticola. Next base: position 3,194,544 of record NZ_CP043042.1, on the reverse strand, counting down.
CACCCCCTCACGTTGTGATAATGTAGTTCCACTGAAATCTGGTTGCACTGAATTGTCGCGGCAAATCGGTTTGGCGTCATCCAGATGACAGAGACGTAATCACGTCTCTGAAACCCCTTTCGTAGAATGTCCGCAAACGGCGAATTCACTGTGTATTGGAAAACCGATAATCTGGATATGCCCGAGTGGGAACGGGCCAGCCTGATCTCACTGTTGCCTGATTTCGCCATTGGCGAGGTCCAGGGAGCAGCGCGTGACGGGCGGGCAGAGCTGCAGGAGGAGATCGCCGCCTACTGCCGCTTCTACGGCCTGGATCTGTGGGTCGAGCACCCGGATGTACAGTACACCGTCGGTAACCTCAAAGCCGGCGCCCACCGTGTGGCGATCCATTATTACCGCCTGCCGCAATCGCGTGGCACGGTTTTTATCCTGCACGGTTATTTCGATCATGTTGGCCTATACAGCCAACTGATCGATCGCTGTTTGGGGGCGGGTTTTGACGTGCTGGCCTACGACCAGCCGGGCCATGGCCTTTCAAGTGGCACGCCTGCGGCGATTGGCAGCTTTCTGGAGTATCAGCAAGTATTGGCCAATGTGCTCGATGCCGCCAGAGACAGAGCTCGCGGCCCCTGGTTTGCGGTGGGACAGAGCACCGGCGGCGGGGTACTGATTGACTACTTGCTGAACACCGCGCTCAGCGGCAAGCCTGCATTCAGACACGTCGTTTTACTGGCGCCCCTGGTGCGCCCGGCGGGCTGGATCGGCGCGAAGGTGCTGCATAGCGTGATGCGTCCGTTTATTTCGCGCTGGCGCAGGATGTTCTCGGCGAACAGCGGCAATTCCCGCTTCCTTCGTTTCCTGCGCGAACATGACCCGTTGCAGGCTCGCGCGGTCCACGTGGACTGGGTATCGGCGTTGCGCCAATGGGTGCCGCTGATCGAGGCCGCGCCACCGGTGGATTTCCCGGTCACCGTGATTCAGGGGGAGAAGGACCTGACGGTCGACTGGCAGCATAATCTAAGGATTATCAAGAATAAGTTTTCGTCGGTCACCGAGCGCCGGTTGCCCAATGGCCGTCACCACCTCGTAAACGAGGCGACCGACCTTCAGGCAACGGTGTTCAACGTGACGATCAACGCGTTCGTTGAACGAAGCAATGAAACGGCCGAGGCCAAATCAGCCGCCGGCGTGTAGTAGACGTAAAAAGCAGTTAGGGAGTGATGTAGGATGAAGAAAACGATCATGGCAGTCGTGGTTGCAGGGGCCACGCTCAGCGGTTGTATGACTTACGACCCGTATTCGGGAGAAGAGAAAGTATCCAGTGCCACCAAAGGCAGTGTGATCGGCGCCATCTCCGGGGCGGCTGTAGGCGCGGCGACTTCCAGCAAAAGCGACCGTGGAAAGGGCGCCCTGATCGGCGCAGCCGCGGGTGGCGCAGCGGGCGGTGGCATCGGCTACTATATGGATCGCCAGGAAGCGCAATTGCGCCACAAACTTGAAGGCACAGGCGTTCGCGTCAAGCGCAACGGCAACCAGATCGAGCTGATCATGCCGGGCAACATCACCTTCGATGTCGACCAGGCCTCGATCCGGCCGACATTCACCGGTGTCCTGGAATCCGTGGCTTTGGTTCTCAAAGAATATGACGAGACCATGATCCAGATTGAGGGCTATACCGATAGCACCGGCTCGACGTCCTACAATCAAATGCTTAGTGAGCGCCGCGCTTCGTCCGTTCGGGATTTCCTGCTCAACCAGGGCATTACCTCATCACGGACACGGGCAACGGGCTATGGCGAGCAACACCCGGTTGCCTCCAACGACTCGGCAGCCGGCCGCGAGCAGAATCGCCGCGTCGAACTGACGCTGGTGCCGATGCAGGGTTAACAGCGCCCTCGGTAATAAAAAAGGCGTGCTCCCAAGGGACCACGCCTTTTTAGTTCTTATCGGGAGGCAGTCCGATTAGAAAAGAACGCGGCAGCGGATGGTGCCATGAACGGATTTGAGCTTCTCCAGTGCAAGCTCGCCATAGGCCTTGTCCACGTCGATGACCACGTAGCCGATGTCTTCCTGGGTCTGCAGGTACTGGCCGCAGATGTTGATGCCATTGTCCGAGAACACATGGTTGATTTCGGACATGACGCCCGGGATGTTCTCGTGAATGTGCAGCAGGCGGTGCTGGTTCGGATGGGAAGGCAGCGCCACTTCGGGGAAGTTGACGGACGAGACGGTGGTTCCGTTATCGCTGTACATCGCTAGCTTTTCCGCCACCTCGCGGCCAATGTTTTCCTGCGCCTCGATGGTGGAACCACCGACGTGTGGCGTCAGGATCACGTTGTCGAACTCCCGCAGCGGGGAGACGAACTCCTCCTCGTTGGACTTCGGTTCGACTGGGAAGACGTCAATCGCAGCGCCGAGCAGCTTGCCGCTCTTCATGGTTTCCGCCAGGGCTTCAATGTCTACCACCGTGCCGCGAGACGCATTCATTAGAATGCTGCCCGGCTTCATCTGAGCCAATTGCTCGGCGCCAAACATGTACTTTGTGGCCGCGGTTTCGGGAACATGCAGGCTCACCACGTCAGCGATGTTCAGCAGCTCCTTGAGGGAACTGACCTGGGTGGCATTGCCGATAGTCAGCTTGGATACCACGTCGTAGAAATAGACTTTCATGCCGAGGGATTCGGCGAGCACACTGAATTGCGTGCCGATATTGCCGTAGCCGATGATGCCCAGGTTCTTACCGCGGATCTCGTAGCTATCCTTGGCGGACTTGAGCCACTCGCCGCGGTGGGCCTTGGCATTTTTTTCGGGAACCCCGCGCAGCAGCAGGATGGCCTGCGCCAGCACCAGCTCGGCCACGCTACGGGTGTTGGAGAACGGTGCATTGAACACCGCCACGCCACGGCGGGTCGCCGCCTTCAGGTCCACTTGATTCGTGCCGATGCAGAAACAGCCCACGGCAACCAGCTTCTTGGCCGCCTCGAATACGTCTTCGGTTAGCTGAGTGCGGGAGCGGAGACCGACAAAGTGCGCGTCAGCGATCTTTTCCTTTAGCTCGTCCTCTGCCAGGGAGTGCTTCAGGTACTCAATGTTGGTGTAACCCGCTTCGTGCAACGTATCCAGCGCAGACTGGTGGACACCTTCCAGCAGCAGGATCCGAATCTTGCTCTTGTCGAGGGACGTATTTGCCATGGGCTTAACAGACCTTTCGTCGCGTGATGTAAACCGTGTCCGCAGCCGTCCAGGCGGCCGGGCTCGCAGAATAGGGCCGGTATGATACCATAATCGCCCGTTTTGACATTGTGTTCGGTGACTTCCATCAAATCCCTGTGACGCCTGCCACCGCAGCGCTGGGAACTGATTGAAACGCCGTGGATTTGCCTTTCACGAGACCTACATCTACATGACTGCCGACCCGATTATTGATGCCCTCAAAGACCTTGTAGACGACGGCAAGGTGCTCACGGACCCGGACGATCTCGACAACTTCGGCAAGGACTGGACCAAGATCTACCCGCCCAAGCCGGTCGCCATCGTTTTCCCCAAGACTACCGAGCAGGTGCAGGCGCTGGTCCGCTTCGCCAACGAGAATCAAGTTGCCCTGGTGCCTTCGGGCGGTCGTACCGGTCTCAGCGCGGGTGCCGTTGCGGCCAATGGCGAGGTGGTGGTCGCATTCGACTACATGAACCGGATCCTCGATTTCAGCGCCAGCGACCGTACGGTGCGCTGCCAGGCAGGCGTGATTACCGAGCAGCTGCAGAACTTCGCCGAAGACAACGACCTCTACTACCCGGTCGATTTTGCGTCCGCAGGCTCCAGCCAGCTAGGCGGCAACCTCTCCACCAATGCCGGCGGTATCAAAGTCATCCGTTACGGCATGAGCCGTGACTGGGTTGGCGGCCTGACGGTCGTTACCGGCAAGGGAGACATTCTTCACCTGAACAAAGATCTGGAGAAGAACAATACCGGCTACGATTTGCGCCACCTGTTCATCGGCGCCGAGGGCACGCTGGGTTTTATCACCGAAGCGACCATGAAGCTGACCCGCAAGCCGGACAACCTTACGGTGTTGGTGTTGGGGCTGGCGGACCTGACGAATACCATGGACGTGCTGCAGGCTTTCCAGAAGCAGATCGACCTGACCGCCTACGAGTTCTTCTCGCATGAGGCGATGCAGTTCGTGCTCGCCCATGGCCAAGTGCAGGCGCCGTTCGAAACCGAAGCGCCGTATTACGCACTGCTGGAGTTCGAGGCTATTTCCGACGAAGTGATGGACACCGCCATGAGCCTCTTCGAGCAAACCGTCGAGAACGGCTGGGTGTTGGACGGCGCCATCAGCCAGAGCGAGACCCAGGCCAAGAGTCTATGGATGCTGCGCGAAGGCATCTCCGAGTCCATTGCCCCGCGCACGCCCTACAAGAACGATATTTCTGTGGTGGTTTCCAGGGTTCCGGAATTCCTGACCGAGATCAACGCCGTGGTCACCGAGCATTACCCGGACTTCGAAATCATCTGGTTCGGCCACATCGGCGATGGCAACCTGCACCTCAATATCCTCAAGCCGGAGGACATGGCCAAGGAGGTGTTCTTCGACAAGTGTCAGCAGGTCAACAAGTGGGTATTCGAGATCGTCGAGCGCTATAACGGCAGCGTTTCCGCCGAGCACGGCGTGGGCATGACCAAGAAGCCCTATCTGCAATATACCCGAAGCGAAGCTGAGATCGCCTACCTGAAAGGCATCAAGCAGGTGTTCGACCCGAAGGGCATTATGAATCCGGGCAAGATCTTCGATCTTTAACCCGAAGCGATCACCGGTCTGGATAGTCCAGGCCGGTCATCCGGCATCAGCATTACCTTCCCGATAAGTCCGTCTCCACTCAGCCGTTGGCAACTGCTAAAGTGTCAATACATTTCCAACGCATGCGAGGCCGGATATGCAAGATCACATCGTCGTCCTCACCGGCGCTGGCATGAGCGCCGAGAGTGGGCTGGCCACCTTTCGCGACAACGGCGGCCTGTGGGAAAAACACGATGTTTACGACGTCGCTACCCCCGAAGCCTTCCAGCGCAATCCCGAACTGGTCCTGCGCTTCTACAACGAACGCCGCCGCCAGTTGAAAGGCGCCCAGCCCAATCCCGCCCATAAGGTCCTGGCGGAGTTGGAGAAGGACTATCGCGTCACCATCGTCACCCAGAACGTCGACGACCTTCACGAACGTGCCGGCTCGACCAACGTGGTCCATCTCCACGGCAAACTCACCGAAGCCCGTAGCAGCAAACGCGAAGACCTCGTTTACGATATTGGCTACAACGAGATTCGGCTGGGCGACACCTGCGACCAGGGCAGCCAGATGCGCCCCAATGTCGTCTGGTTCGGCGAAGCCGTCCCCATGATCGAAACTGCGGCTGATGTGGTTGGCACCGCCGATCACCTGTTAATCGTCGGCACATCGCTACAGGTATACCCAGCAGCCGGTCTAGTGGACTTCGTGGATTTCGATGTGCCGATCACCGTGATTGATCCGGGTGAGTCGAATGTGTCCCGGGCGCGGGTGATTCGGAAGCCGGCAAGTGAAGGGGTTTTGGAGTGGATGGCGTCTTTGCGTCATTGAGAAAGGCGGTTATCGAGTTCGTTAGAATCTATTGAGCCCAGGGGCGAACGATGAAAGTAAAACGCATTATGGCGAACACGGCGACGCCGGATCTCGACAAGGCCGCCGCCTTTTACGGAGGCATTCTGGGTCTTGAGCTGTTGATGGACCACGGCTGGTTCCAGACTTACGGCTCGACCGAAGACATGACGGTCCAGGTGAGTTTTGGCTCCGAGGGTGGCTCAGGCACACCTGTGCCGGATTTGTCCATCGAAGTGGACGATCTGGACACGGCACTGGCGAGGTTCAACGAGGCGGGCGTTCCCATTGAATACGGGCCTGTAAGCGAACCGTGGGGCGTGCGGCGCTTCTACGTTCGCGACCCGTTTGGAAAGCTGCTCAACATCCTGCAGCACGAATAAACCGGACGAATGCACCACAGGTTTTGTGGACATCCTTCAGGCAATACTGCTCTGGATGAGAGCCCGCTATCCTGCGCGTGTGCGGATGCTTCAATTATCCGGCATCGGTGCAGAGAATCTTTTTCGCATTCCCCGAACTTGGCTATGCTTGAACTAAGGAGCCTCTGAAAAAGTCCATTCTGCGGCGAATCACTGCGTTGCGCGGTGCTCAGACACTCGCCTACCAGCAAGGTATGTCTCGCGTCTTGCGCTCCGTGCGCCTTGCGCTTCATCCACAGCCTGAACTTTTTCAGAGGCTCCCTAACAGTCCCGATGCGCCGGAGGGCGGCGTTTGTGGGCGTAAACCGGATGGCGTTCGTACAGATACTGGATTCTGAATGACCAGGATTAGCGCAGTCCCGGAACCTGGGCGTACAGATGGGAAAAATTGTTCTTATAGTTTTGCTTTTGGGGCTGAGTTGCGCTGCACAGTCAGCGGCGCAAACCTTGGTGGTGGGCATGGAAGATGCCAATAACGCGCCGTTCGAATACTTGGACGAGAATGCTCAACTAACAGGGTTTCACGTTGAAATCGTGCGGGCGGTGGCGGAACGGCTCGGGTGGAGGGTGATCTTTCGGCGCTACCCCTGGAAGCGCGCGATGCGTGCGCTGGAGGAGGCCGAAGTCGACGCGGTGACCTACATGGCTTACTCCTATGAACGGTCGCAGTTTGCTGTCTTCCTGCCGGACAATTTGTTGCATATTTCCGACACCCTCCTCTACATCAGGACGAGCCGTGCGGAAGAGATTCAGTATCAGCCGCCCCTGGATCGGATGGTGCGCCAGTGGCGGACTGCCGTTCCCAACGGCTACTATATGAGCGACAGCATCAGTGGCTTACTGGCAGAGGGCGCTCCCATTGAGCGGCCTACCGTGACGCAATCGCAGCTCTTCGACATGCTGCTTAGTGACCGTTACGATGCCGTTTTTGGTGCCGCTATAGCGCGGAATCGGGCCGGGTCAGGAATCGAGGGCCTCCATCATCAAGTTCAGCCTCTCAAAGGTGCGCGTTTTGCTGGCAAACAGATGTATATCGCGTTTGCCCGGCCAGACGCTCTGACGGCTTACGAAGAGGACTCGCGCAAAGCTGCCGTTTTTGCGCAGGCCTACCGGCGATTCCGGGAAGAGCCCGCGTATGGGCTCCTGGCCGAGCGGTTCGACATCGTAGCGTTAGGCCATCTCCCCCGCACTGAGAGGTTCAGCCAGCTTCCGACCGCGGCAAACGACTGAGAACCGTCTTCATTTTTCCGGCGCCAAGCAATTCGAAATCCGAAATTCCTAGTTCCGAGTGTCTCTTATTGAGGCATGCATGGAAGCAATTGTTGCGAAAAACGGGTTTAATGACCGGTAGCTTCGCCTGGCTCTAGCGCTCTAGATTGAGCCCCGGGTCATTGTTTACTCACAACCAAGGACGATCATGAGAATCTCACCCCTCCCTCTTGTTGTTTTCTGTGCATTCATGGCTTACCCCTTCTGGGTAATGGCAGGCGCAGAGCAATCGCTCCTCGCGTTTGGTATGGCGTTAATGTCCAGTCCGGACACGGCCCAGGTCGTTATCGATCTTTATATATTCGCGGTCTTGGGCTGTATCTGGATGTATCAGGATGCGAAAAGCCGGGGTAAGGGGATGCTGTATATCGCTCCATTTTTCGTGTTAACCGCAGTATTCGTTTCGGCCGGCCCGCTGCTGTATCTGGCTTTACGGGGAGACGATCGGGCATGTTCGCCGAGCAGTTCGCAAAAGGCCGGTTGGCCGTCGAGCTAAACGGCAATCCCTGAAGGCGGCGCAGGGACGCCGATCTCGGTCGGTGCTGTCCCGTTCGTAAACCTGCGGCCTCGTGATTCGAAGCCGCCCTTGCCTCGACCTGGGCGTTACAGACAGGAGGGAACCTTGGAAAATATTCTTTACGACGGGTGGGAAGGACTGGCGCGCATTCTGGTGATCGGTGTTCTCGCCTATGCCTGTTTGATTCTTTGCCTGCGCATCTCAGGTAAACGTACCTTGGCGAAGATGAACGCTTTCGATCTGATCGTGACCGTTTCTCTGGGCTCGACCTTGGCATCGATCATCTTGAGTAAAAACGTCGCGCTCGCTGAAGGCGTTCTCGCGTTCATGCTTTTAATCGCTCTACAGTTCGTAGTGACCTGGTCCAGTGTGCGTATCCAATGGGTCCGAAAGATTGTAACGGGAGAGCCGCAACTGCTTCTCGAAAGGGGGCGCTTTATTCCTGAAGCCCTGCTTCGTGCCCGTATCACGAAGGGCGAGGTGCTTGCCGCGGTACGAACGGCGGGAGTAGCCAACCTGGATGTGGTTCAGGCGGTAGTGCTGGAAACGGACGGCTCGTTCAGCGTCGTACGCCATGAGGCGCACAGTGAAAATTCCAGCCTGGCTGATGTCCGGGGCTTCGAGGTGCGACGGGTTGGTTAGGGAGCCTCTGAACAACTCCTGGATCGCCTCTGGCTCTAAAAGCCCGAAGGGCGCGCTCTGAAGGCTGCATCTGCCGCGTTGCGGCTCTTGGCAAGGGCTACGGCCATTACCAGCGAGCCACGCCTTGCAGCTACAGCCTTCAGAGCACGCAGAGGCGGTCCAGGAGTTATTCAGAGGCTCCTTAGAACACAAATTACGATAAGTTAAATCCCCATAATGGATGGGGAAATGTGCCAAGCTTCGGTAACCGCATATCATGGACGACAAAGGGAGCAGTCCCATGGCCAGTGATCAGGCGCACCAAAAAGATCGAACTTTTCCAACCGCGGCGGGCATATTCTTTGGTTTAGGTCTGGGCGGTTTTTTCGATGGCATTGTGCTGCACCAGATTCTGCAATGGCACCATATGCTGACGAGCGCCGGCTATCCCGATACGAGCTTAACCAACCTGAAGATCAATACGCTATGGGACGGTCTGTTTCACGCAAGCACCTATATTTTTGTTGTCGTGGGGCTCGTTCTGTTATGGCGGACGTCGCACCGCTCGCGCTTGTGGTGGTCCGCAAAGCTTCTGATCGGTTCTTTGCTCATGGGGTTTGGCCTTTTCAACGTGGTTGAAGGACTTATCAACCATCAGTTGCTGGGCATCCATCACGTCAATGAAACTGTGCCGCCATCGGAATGGCTCTATTGGGATATTGGATTTCTGGTGTGGGGCGCCGCCATGCTGATTGGTGGCTGGGCCCTCTACAGATCAGGTGTGAGGAAATCGCCCCGCGGAGCGGTTTAAGCGGAAAGATAGAGAGGAGGGTCGGCACGGTACTCGACGGTTTCAGCGCTTGAGAGTCGGCGATGTGAACGGCCCTCCCGGCTATTTTCACCCCCGGAAAACAGCTTTTCCCCCAGTCCCCTTATTGATGACCTATTACCTGCCATTTCGGTCGACGTATCCAGTGTTAATGCGAATCGTCGACTAACCGACTAGTTTCAAATAGGTGTTGCCAACTTCTTAATCCAAACTTTTTCATCACAGGCCGAGCCGTTAGGAGTGCGCAATGGATAGGCAGGGGAGCGCGAATCCTCCCATCCCGGGCCGGACCTGGAGCATCGCTGCGGTCACGGGCGCGGGCGCCTTTATGGCTATGCTCGATTCTACGGTGGCCAATCTCGCGCTGGAATCCATCCGCGTAGACTTTGCGACGACCTTGCCGGTGGTTCAGTGGGTCAGTACGGGCTATCTGGTGGCGCTTGCCGTTTCTCTGCCTGCGGCTGCCTGGCTGGGCGGCCGCTATGGTTATGGCCGGATTTGGGCGATCAGCCTGGCATTTTTCGTCATGGCATCGGCTTTCTGCGCAGTGGCGACAAGTCCGCTAATGCTGATCGCCGCGCGTTTGCTCCAAGGGCTGGCGGGGGGATTGATGGTGCCGGCTGGCCAGGCAGTGATAGGCGCCATTGCCGGCGGTCGTCAGCTCGGGCGGATCATGGGTTTTCTGGGGTTGGTGATCGCGTTAGGACCCGCCATAGGTCCCGCTGTGGGCGGCCTCCTGCTCGATGTGGTGTCCTGGCGATGGTTGTTTTGGATTAACGTGCCCTTTGGGGTGATGGCGTTACTGGCAGCGATTCGTGTCGTGCCGGAGGGGCGGAGGCATCCGGAGCGCCGGCTGGATGTCAGTGGTTTACTGTTAATAAGTTTGGGGCTACCCCTGGTGCTCTATGGGATGACGGAGATAGGCGCTAACGGCCTTGTGCCGTTAGCGTTCGTGTCGGGTTCGCTGGGCGCCCTCCTGATTGTTGCCTTTGTCCTGCGTACACTGCACACGCGGTATCCGCTGATCGACCTTCACCTGCTGGCCTCCAAGCGCTTTTCCGCGGCCACCGCGATCACCGGTTTTACCGGGGCGAACATGTACGCTGGTTTGCTTCTTCTGCCGCTTTACTTGCAGATCGTGATGGGGTTGGGGCCGGGCTCGACCGGGATTTGCTTGCTCGTCATGGGCCTGGGCACCGCTTTGGCGCTGCCGGTGGCAGGCTCGTTGACGGATCGCTACGGCGCAGGTCCGATATCCCTGACCGGTGCCGGTTTGTTGTTGATCAGTACCATTCCATTTCTATTTCCGGCGGCGCTTACCGATGGCGTGCTGGCGTTTGCGCTGGCTGCGCGTGGCGCCGGATTGGCCCTGGCACTGATGCCTGCGGTAGCGGCGGCTTACACGGCTGCGCGGGCCCGCGAGATGGGCGATGCAACGACGTTGGTCAATATCGTACAACGGGTGTTTGGCGCTATCGGGGCGGTGGGGGTTGTCATTATTCTGCAGCAGGTGAGTGGCCTGACCACTGTAGAGGCCTACATTTGGGCATTCGCCGCATTGGGTGTGTTATCTCTGCTTACCTTGGCAACAGCGATGGTGCTGCAGCGGCAGACGTCTCTATCGCAGAAGCATGTGGTGCGTTGAGAGCGTTCGGTATACGTTTTTGGGTATTTTTGTATCTGTCTATCCGCGATTATTCCGCTGTGCTCTCCACTTTATTCGCTACGCTCTCGGATATAGCTTCTGCGCTATCCAGGACGGCGTGCTCGGGTGCCCAAAGTTGCCTCACTAGCTCAACCAACGCATGAATCGGCTTGCGCGCAAGCTGGTCTCGTCGTACTAACAGGTTCAGGCTGACCGTGCTGTCGGGTTTTTCGTAGATGCGTACGCTGCCGCGGTCAGCCCAGTGTTTGGCCAATTCGTACTCGAGGATGCCGTAGCCAATGCCGGCGCGGATCATCGACAGGGTGGTGTGTTCGTCCTCGGAGGTGCTGACGGCATTCGCCTCATCCCGGCCGCAGCCGATAATTTCCGGCATCAACCGGTCGAAAGGACAGCTGCAGGATGGCCAGATCCAAGGCAGGCGCTGCAAGGCTTTAGGGTCTTGCGGAAGGGCTTCCAGCCCGTCCTCCATAGGGCCGACGATGCAGATGCGAATGGTCGAAAGCCGGATGTTCTGTATCCGATCGTCCAGCACGTCACCGTACACGAAACCGAGATCCATCTTGCCGCCTCCCACCTGGTCGGCAATCAGGTAGGACGCGCTGGTGCCCAGTTCAAGAGAGACTTCCGGGATATCCCGCGCGACCTGACGCAGCAGTTGATCCACCTTCAGATATTCCGGCGGCGCGTTCAGGCCCAGGAACAGGCGCGCAGGCTTCTCGCAGCGCAGCGTTCGCGCGATCTCATCCAGCTCAGCCACCTGCAGCAGTGCCTGCCGTGCCGGCATGACAAGCTTGCGCCCTTCCGGCGTCAGCTTCATTCCCCTCGACGAGCGTTCGAACAACGGCACCCCGAAATGATCTTCCAACTGGCGCAAGTGTTCACTCACGGCTGATGGAGTGGTGTGACGGCGATGGGCTGCCCGCGTCAGGTTGCCTTCATCCGCCACCAAAACGAAGGAGCGAAGCTTGTCGAGTTTTATGTTCATATTTCACGAACGCCGCTTTCAAGAATGACTGATGGATGCGCCTTCCTAGCCGCAGTTTAATGGCAATGACAGGCTTGGCTCAATTCGTCTTTTATGGAGGAAGGTATTATGCAGAATGCGGCGTCATCCCGGAAACCGGCTGTTTTCATCCCGTCGCCCGGAGCCTGTCCATCGGAGGAGCGCCCAGCCCGGCGCGCGAGGGCCTGGGTAACGATCAGCGCGACCCTTCGTGCTTGGGTCCGGCGCTACCGGTCCCGTGCGCGGCTGCGCCGGCAATTGCGCGAGATGGATGCCTATCTGGCGGAGAAGGATGTCGGGTTACCCGTAGGCTCACTGGCCGAGGAGGCCGGAAAGCCGTTCTGGCGGGCGTGAAACCTTCGCTGGCAAACACGATCTGATCGTATGCGCGGAACTCCCATGCCCTGATTCCATCAAAATATTGATTTCTAGGTTTTAAGCCATGAATGCGAATCGGGAAAGGAGTTCCTCGTGCGCTATCTATTGCCCTTAATTACATCCGCAGTGCTTGTTTTTTCAGTGCCAGTACATGCCGAAGAAAAGAACAGTACCCCGTCGTCGATGGACGATCTCTCGTACGACAAACGCCTGTCCGGCTATGAATACCCCTTCGACGTGAAGACCTTCAGTTTCGATTCTCAAAATCAGAAACTGGAGATGACCTACATGTACTTGCCAGCGAAAGGTGACAAGCCGGTCGTCACTCTGCTGCATGGCAAGAACTTCAACGGTGCCTACTGGGAACAGACGGCGCAGTTTCTTCAAGACCAGGGTTACGGCGTGCTGATGCCGGACCAGATTGGCTTCGGCAAGTCCTCCAAGCCAACCGGTTATCAATACTCGTTCCCGGTGCTGGCCAACAACACCCGTGAGCTGATGAAGTCCCTGGATATCGAAAAAGCCGTGATTGTCGGTCATTCCATGGGTGGCATGCTGGCTTCGCGCTTTGCGCTGAACTATCCGAGCGCGACCGAGAAGCTGGTTCTGGTCAACCCCATTGGCCTTGAGAACTATCTGCGCTTTGTCCAATACAAGGATGTCGGTTTCTTCTACCAGAGCGAATTGAAGAAAACCCCGGAAAAGATAACGGCATACCAGAAAAAGAACTACTACGCCGGCGACTGGAATGATCGCTACGCCGCGCTGACCGAGCCGCTGGTTGGCTGGGTCCAGGGTCCGGATTGGAAGGACCTGGCTTACGTTAGCGCGCTGACCTACGACATGATTTTTACCCAGCCAGTCGTGGAGGAATATGACGATCTGGACGTCCCGGCCGCACTGATTCTCGGTACCCGCGACCGTACCGGTCCGGGCCGCAACTGGAAGAAAGACGGAGTGGAGTACGAGCTTGGGCGCTACGACCAACTGGGCCGTGCTATTCGTGCGCGCAACGAAGATATCCAGCTTTACGAGTTGTCGGACCTGGGACATCTACCCCAGATCGAGGCTTTCGATCGCTTCAAGGAGGTCTTTGCCAAAGCATTGCCGTAGCGGCAAATGCTAGGGGGATAGATTGGCGGGTACCCAAAACTCAAGGGAAGCCGGGGTGCTTTTCCAGGTGAACCCCGAGCTCTTCCAGATCGCTCTCGGCATGACATTGACGCATATAGAGGCTGAGCTCGCTAACACGACGGGCGTTCTCAGCATCGAACGCCAAGGGCCGCGGCCCGAGTGTCCGGCCGAAGCGGTCCAGGATATCGGCACAACCGCGCTCGATATGATGCCGAACGAGCAGCGCCGTTGGAAACAGGTGCCCACCGTCGTTGCCGGGGTCGGCATCGATCCGCTCCGCTCCCCATGCGAGCATCGTCCGCATGCTCGTCGTTGCCGCGACCATGGCACCGAGGTGGGCCTTGGCGTGGCCGTTTTTAAGAGTCTGCTGCCGCACATGGTCAACCAGGCCGAAGGCGCCGCCTGCCCAGCATGCAGCGGGTGCCAAAGCCCCGAGACAGAAACCGGGCCGTTCGAAGTACCATCTGGGCTGGCCAATGCGCTGCGTTGGACGAACCAGTAGGCTATCGAAGGCGACGGTCCAGGTATGGGTCTCGGCAAAGGCCGGCGCTTTCCAGTGTTCCGCCTCGAAGTGGAGCCTGCTTTCAGCCGCGGCGCTCCGCATGTCGATGTCGATCAACTGTTCGCTGGAATAGATATAGACCAAGGCCCGATCGACGATGTCCGAGCCGCTACAAAAGGGTTTGCTGCCCAACAGTTTGCCGGATCCCGTCGGGCTGTCGTGGTCGATTTGTGTGGAATCGGCGGGCCCGCCCGATGCCCATATGCCGTAAAGCGACTCGTCGTGCAAAGGATGCCGGGCTTCATACAGGATCTGTGTCGCATCGAGATGGCCCTCGATGATTCGGGCAAGACCCAGATCACGGCGCGCCACCTGCATCAAAAAGCGAAGCCGTTCGAGGCTTTCGCCTTCGCCCATAGCCGGCACCTCAGCCTGAATATACGGCAATAGCTGATGCGCGATATGCCGGTAATCGTCAGCGCTGGGTGTAGGCGGCAACGCGGCCAGTACCCGGTTGAGAGCGGTGTCGTCCATGGTTAGCTTCCCGGTTTGGTCCAGCGTTTTAGCGCGTAGCCCGGGTTCGCGATATCGAAGTCCCCAGGCGTGCGAATGACCTGATCCATGGTTTGGTGTACCACCGACCCGTGGAGACGGTGATCCCTGGAGGAACCAAGCCAATGACAGGCGATTATCCGTCCACCGGGTTTCAGTCGTGTCCATAGGCGAGCCACTAGCAGGGCAAGATCGTGGCGCGTGAAGTAGTAGCCCACTTCCGAAAATACGATCAGGTCGAAGGTCTGCCCTGGGAGATCGCCCGGCAAACTGCCTTTGCGTATATCAACGTGGGCAAACTCGTCGCATCGACGCTGTGCGCTTTGGACAGCGGCCGCTGAGCAATCCATGGCGTGCAGCGACTGGCAGTAGGGTGCGAGCAGGGCCGTCAGCTCGCCGATGGCGCAGCCGGGTTCGAATGCGTTGGTGTAGTGTCGGTCGTTAATGCCTCCGACGATATCGCTATAACGGTTACGCTCGTAGGCGGAGGAACGAAAGTCCCACGGGTCCTCCGAATTGCGGTATAGGCTTTCGAAGAATTCAGGAGAAGTATCCGGCGAAAATGCTTGAGTATGCGATGTCATGCGAAGGCAACCTCCGGTGTTTGTCGGCAGGCTTCGATCTCCCCTGGCGTGGGGCGTCGTAGAATCTCAATCTGTTCAGCCCCGGGTGTCCAGCGAATGAGGCCGTGGCGGACAAAATAGTCGAGCCAGTACTCCATGCACCAACTGCCCCAGGTGCCATGGAAGCGGGTGGCGTTATCGAGAATGTCGTCGAACCGGTCCAGGGGCGGCGTATAGACCGGATGATATTGATGAAGGGCCAGTGCATGAGGGCACCACGCCAAGCGGATTCCACTTGCCGCGAGCCGCTCGGCGAAGTCGGTCTCCTCGCCGCCATAGCCCACGTAGCGTTCATCCATGCCGCCCGCAGCCAGGTATTGTTGCCGGCTGAGCGCAAATGAAAGTCCCCAGAGCGCCCGGTGTTCAGGCTCGTCGATCCAGGCATTGCCGTGCAGGGCAGGCCGCGCAGGGTGACGAAGTGCCCGTGCTGCGAGATCGGCAAAGGTGGCCGATGTTAACTGGCAGGCCGGAACGGTGCCCGGCAGGTACCGCACTTCACCGAGCAGGCACCGGCCTGAGTCGCCGAGCTGACGAACATACTGGCGGACCAGGCCGGGGCTGGGAATGCAGTCGACGTCGAGGAAGACAAGCCGGTCGGAACGGGCCGCTTTAGCTGCGGCGTTTCTCGCCGCGGCCAACGGCAGTTTATCCCCCGGTATCGTGACGATGGATACCGGGAAGGGCAGGCCGGACCTGACCCTCGGAGGCTCGGGCTGCATGCTTGCTATGACCAGCTCGAACTCCGGTTCGGTCTGCTTTTGCAGACCTTCGACGAGCGCATCGAGATGCGCTTGCCGGCCCCGTACCAGCGTTAAAACGCTGGCTTTGGGTGTATGCCCGCTGTCTTGCATGTCGACCATGGACGTCATTCCGAGCCGGGAACCGTTTCTTCGTACGCCGTACTGGCCGGGGCAGGCGAGGCGGTCATCGCTCGGTGGAGACCCGGAAGCTCATCTTCCGCCAGTTCATCGGGCCGGCTTTCAAGCCAGAGGTCGCGGATCAGACCCTCGAGATAATCCGCGGCGCGACGAGCCGCCTGATCGTCAACCAGCAGGTGCTGACTGGGTATGTCGCAATCGTTGGCCCGAGCAACCAGCTGCCGCCACTGCTCGAAGCTGGCAGGCCAAGTGGGTGAATAGGCCGCAAGATTACGCGCCTCGAGGGCTTGGGCTTTGCATGCCTGTTCGTCGTAATAGCACCACTCGGGGATACAAATGAGCGGCCTGCCAACTCGAGCGATCTCATGAGTTAGGGTGTCGCCTGGCGTTGCTACCACCACGTCGGCTGCAGCCAGGTAATCGTTGACGTTGTCGACCCAGCCCACATCCATCAGATTGGAGAAATCCGTTTCGTGGCCATAGCGCACCGTTTTTCCGACCGTGAGCCACAGGGCATCCGGATAGGCACGGGCAGCGAGTGTCACGGGGGCAATGGGAATGCCTACGCCGCCGTTGCCGGCTACAACGGTAAAAATGTGCTGGTCTTGCGATAAACCCAGGCGCTCCCGGGCTTCGGCTTTGCTCGGCACAGCCACGCTGGTATCGATAAGGCCGCCGGTATAGAAGGTGCGCTGGCGGAAATGGGACGGCCAATCCGCCTGCTCCAGGGAGGCATCGTAAGGCGCCAGCATAGCTGCGCAAGCTGAGTAGGCAGCTTGATGCGCCTGATCGCCCCTATCGCCATGCATACGGATTTTCACCACCGGCACACTACAGATGCGGCCAAGCAGAGCCAGTTCTGCCGACACGTCCACGACAAACAGGGCCGGATCCTCGCGGGCGAGCCAGGACGCGATGATGCCGCCGGTGCCGCGAATCGCCGATACGCCGACGGGGGCGCAATCCAGGGCAAGACAGGCCGGCTGGTTGTGCAACTGTTCCGATCGCGCCTGTTTGCCGTGGAAATCAGGTATCCGCACGATGTTCGCGTTGTCCGGCAGGTCTGGAAAAATTTCCGGCTTGGCGCAGAAAATCGTCACGGGGCGGGGGTGCATTTGCCGGGTGATCGCCAAGCAGCGCTTGGCATGCCCGTGCCCGTGATGGTGGACAAAATACCCCACCGGACGCCGGGCGAATGCCATGTCGTTTACGACGGTTTGTAGTGAGGACATATCAAGCTCCTGCTTCGATACCCGTGGTGCCGCTTTCAAGGTCGGCTTTGGCAAGTTCGGTTTTGGATTGAGTTGTTTGTTCCTCGGCAGCCTCCAATGGTGCGCGTGGCCGGCCGACTGTCGATGCTTGGACGTGGCGACCGTCGAGACTGTTCTCGCGGTGGTTTAGGCCTTCGAGAATGCCGGACGCGCTTTCAGACCGCGCCCAGTAGATGTTGTCACACGCCCGCAGGGCATCGAGCTCATGGCTGTGGTTGGCCACGACGATGCCCAATGCTGCGTAGCGCATGAGGTCCTCATCGTTGCCGGAATCGCCTGCGGCAACGATCTGTTGGCGATTCATACTGAACCGCCGGCGCAGAAAATCCACCGCCAGGGCTTTGCCGCTACGTGCTGGAAGAATGTCCAAAAGATGGCCGTGGGAGTGCACCACCCGGGCCTCCAGGCCAGCTTCCGCAAGTGTGCGTTCGACTCGAGCGACAAGTATGGCTGTGGGGACCTTGGCGCTATCGGTGTAATAGCTCAACTTATAAGCCGACTGGGTCTGTGCCGGTTGCAACAGGATGTCTTCCAAACGATCGAGCCGTTGTTGACAAGACGCGCGTTGCCAGCCTTCGTCCAGTTGACGTTGCCAAGAAGGAAGCAGGCGAGGCCGTCCCTGCGCATCTATCCGGTAGATTGACGAGCCCACATCGGCGATCAGGAAATCCGGTAGTGGCGCAGACCAGGCTTCAAGTTCGGCCAGCGCCTCCGGCGCGGAACGGCCCGTGGCTACCACGAACAAGAATTGGCGGTTGCTCACGAGCCAGTGCCGAAGCCGTTGAAGACCTGCGCGGTGGCCTAGCAATGTGCCGTCCATATCGCAGGCGAGTAAGTGTTCGCATGCCAATAGTTCGGAGTCTGGCCTGTGGTCGGATCGGGCCGGCGCCGGGGGCTGGCCTATGTTCAGCTCATTCACGTATTGCTGGGCGTGCCGTGTCCAGGTGTAAAATCCGACGTTCTTCTGTCCGCAAGCGCTAAGCCGTCGCCATCCCACATCGTCGGACAGAATCTGGAGACAAGCCTCGCCGATAGCCTTGGCATCGGTGGGTGGGATAACGCGCCCATTGCCGCAGCGGCGAACGATATCGACGGGGCCGCCTTCCCGTGTGGCGACCACCGGCAGGCCGGCCGCCGCCGCTTCGAGTAAAGTCAATCCAAAGGGTTCATTGAGCGCTGGATTCACAAACACGCCCCGGCGCTGGGCGGCCCACTGGTAGATCGCCGGGATGTGATGAAATTGATGCTGTTTGGGGTAGGCAACCAGGCCATAGAGGTCGTAGTCGTCGATTAACTTCAATAGTTCCAGCCAGACGTCCCGCGCTTCGGACTCGCCGGAGTCAATATCGTGGCGGGTACCGGCATAGATGACCAGGTTGGCCTTCTCGCGGAGTTCAGGACTCTCGCCGTAAGCTCGTAACAGTGTTTGCAGGTTCTTTTTTGCTACGGGGCGCGCGATAGCCAGCAGACAGGGCCGCTCGGGGTGACGGAGGAAGCGTCGTAGCGACGTGTCGACCTGATTCGCGTATACCCTTGGTGCGGGGTTGCGGAACTGCGCCAACTCGCAACCTGGCGGATTGACGAGCGTCTTGCCTGAATCGTGGTGCCGGTACATGCCGTACTGGATGCGAGCTTCATGTTCCGAACTGGCAACGAGCCATCGAGCGCGCTCGATGGCGCTTTCCTCGGAGAGGATGCGGCGTCTCAAAGGTTTGCTGGCAATCCCGGCTTCAGGCTGGTGCCGGGCTTTGGATGCGCCCAGAGAGTGCGCCGTAAAAATGTAGGGGATTCTCAATCTCTCTTCCACATGCCGGGCAACGACGCCGGCATCGGCATAATGTGCGTGTATGAGTTCGGGCCGCACGCCGTGCTGGATTACTCTTTGTATCAGCGCCTCCGTCAGCGTGGGTAGCTCGCGCCAGAGAGCCTCCTTGGGGAGATAATCTGTTGTTTTTCCATTGCAGCGCCAAAGCGTGACGTTATGCCCTAACGCTTCTTCGCGACAATGGTAGTCCGCACCGAGTTTGGGGTCGTTAAAAGCGCGGGTGACAATGATCTGGTGGCTGACCTCAGGGCGTTGCGAGAGTGCTTCCACCAGCTCTAACAGATAGCGAATGTGGCCGCCGGTATCGGCCGTCAAACCGTAGGGGATGTCGCCGGCGCGTAAACAGCCCTGAAGCGCGATGTGCATGACCAGCCCCGTTTGCACGGGTAGGTTCTCCGGCCTGTCGATGGCCGAACGTGTACCGTCGCCTGGCAAGCTCCACGAACGCTGGGTTCTGGTGATGTCCTTGGCCATATCTTTCCTTGTATATGCGGCGCGCCGGCGATCATCGCATTAATACCTCTCGCCTCAATGCGCATGGCGCTAACGCTGTGGACATCACCTCACAGCGTTTTCCTCATGCGCTCCATGCGGATACGTCGCTAACCAGCGCGTAGGTTTCCTTGTTCTTGAGCTTGGCTTCCAGTAAGTCAGGCGGGATCTGGAAGCCTTCGGCATGGGCAAGATCCGGCGCAGCAAACTGGGATTGATGTTCGTGGATTGCACGTTGCTTCAATGGTTGTAAATCCGAAATATCGTGGTGATAGCGCGTTTCGTTGGCCTGAACCCGCGCTGAACGCTTCTCCGGTGGCCAGATTTGGTAGCTGAATACATGCTCCACGGGGCAGCGTCGAACCACCTCGGCGATGAGCATCGCCGTTTCCCGGTGGTCGTCGTGACGATCGTCAACCGCCGGCACAAAGACGCTTCGAATCATTCGGGATTGGACAACATCCTGGATCAGGGCGACGATGCGTTCTCGCATCTGTCCCTCAATCGCGTGCAGGCCGCCGTCGGGGAGGCCCAGCGAAACGATGTCCGGCCGAACTAATCCCAGAACCTTCAATGCATTACGCTGCTCTCTCTTGCGAATGCTGGCGAGTTCCACGCGCCAAGCGCGATCACCGGGATGCGACGCTTCGCCATCGGTCATGGCGAGCACCGTCACCGGAACGGCCAAGCTGGCGCAACGAGCGATGAGCCCGCCGCAGCCAAGGCTTTCATCGTCTGGATGCGGCGAAACCACAACAATGGGGCCCAGTTCCTCGAAGGGAATAACGTGCATGTCGTCGTCGACAAGCCCCGAGCGGGGGTCGTACGAAGGGTCTGAGCAAAATACGCTCTTAACGCACGTGAGTTGATCCATTGGTAAGCTTGCCTCCTGATAAGAACAATACGCCTTATTCCTAGTCGATCCTACTCACATAGGTTGTGTTGCGGTTGCCGAATTAACGGGAACCTCTGAGAAGTCCACGCTGCGGCGAATCGCTGCGTTGCGCGGTACTTGTGCGCAAGCCTGAAAAAAAGCCCGCCGGCGGAACAACCGTGGCGGGCTTTCGGCACTATTCGTTTAGTACTATTCGTTTAGCACTAATGGTTTAGCACTAATGGTTTAGTACTAATGGTTTAGTACTGGTGGATTAGAACGATTGGATTGGCACCCCTCGCAAGAAGTGCCTCCATAACGGGCAATACCCGCGTTACATGCCTTCCTTAACGCCCTTCTCAATGCGGGCGCCGATTTCCGGGTCGATGTTTTTCCAGTACTCGAATACCCGGGACAGCACCGGTTCCTTCACGCCGCCGGATACGTGGCCGACCACGTTGTTCACCAAGCGGTCGCGGGCGGCCTGGTCCATGACCTTGTTGATCATGTCGCGAGGCTGGCTGTAGTCATCGTCTCCTTCCCGCAGGGTATAGGCGGCTCGGACCATGTTGCCACTGGTTTCCCAGGTGGAGTCCGTCGGATAACGCTCGCCCATGGCTGAAGGGCCACCTTTGGAGTTTGGTGCGTAGACGGGATCCGATACGTTATTGATCCGCATAGCGCCGTCCTTGCTGTAGCTATGGACTGGGACCTTAGGTGCGTTGACGGGAATCTGCTTGTAATTGACCCCGAGCCGGTGCCGGTGCGCGTCTGCATAGGAAAACACGCGGCCGATGAGCATTTTATCCGGACTGATGCCGATACCCGGCACGAGGTTGTTCGGTTCGAAGGCCGCTTGCTCGATCTCGGCATGGTAGTCGGTCGGGTTGCGATTAAGGGTCAGCTTGCCGACCTTAATCAGCGGATAATCGTCATGCGGCCAGACTTTGGTCAGGTCGAATGGATTGATCCGATAGGTTTCGGCGTCCTTGAACGGCATGATCTGCATGTAGAGCGTCCAGCTTGGATGCTCGCCACGGTCGATGGACTCGTACAGGTCGCGCGTGTGGTAATCGTTATCTTCACCACAAATGCGATCCGCATCTTCTTGAGTCAGGCACTCGATGCCCTGTTCGGTCTTGAAGTGGTACTTGACCCAGAATTTCTCGCCTTGGGCGTTGGTCCACATATACGTGTGGCTGGAATAGCCGTTCATATGGCGCCAGGTCTTGGGAATACCCCGATCACCCATCAGCCAGGTGACCTGGTGAGCGGACTCCGGCGACAGGGTCCAGAAATCCCACTGCATGTCATGGTCACGCAGGTGGTTGTCGGCACGACGCTTCTGCGAGCGAATGAAGTGCTGGAATTTCATCGGGTCGCGGACGAAGAACACCGGCGTGTTGTTGCCCACCATGTCGTAGTTGCCTTCACTGGTATAGAACTTGATGGAAAACCCGCGAGGA
The DNA here is from genome assembly GCF_008122265.1 of Marinobacter fonticola. Taxonomy (NCBI): domain Bacteria; kingdom Pseudomonadati; phylum Pseudomonadota; class Gammaproteobacteria; order Pseudomonadales; family Marinobacteraceae; genus Marinobacter; species Marinobacter fonticola. The sequence goes on along the minus strand of NZ_CP043042.1, from coordinate 3,172,592 downwards.
TCGCGCCAAGTGTCGGGACTACCGCGTTCACCCGCAACGGTAGAAAAACGCATCACGACATCGGTCTTGGTACCTTTCTGGAATACCGCCGCCTTGGTGTACTGGCTCACATCCTCGGTGGTTTCGAAATGGCCGAATGCGCCGCCGCCCTTAGCGTGGGGCTGGCGCTCGGGAATACGCTCCCGGTTGAAGTTGGCCATCTGCTCGATCAGATAGTGATCGTGCAGCAGTAAGGGGCCGTCCGGACCGATGGAGAGTGAATCTTCGTCGCTGGCTACGGGTATGCCTGCATCGGTCGTTGTCGGCTTATTATCATTGCTCATCGTGAGGTCTCCCTTATCTTCACTTTGAAGCGACGTCCAACCAGTTCGCGGTCATTACTTCGAAGTCTTTAACAGACCTTGTTCCATCCTGAATGACCGGGAAACCGCCTAGCGGGAAAATCGCGCTTACTTCGATTTAGAGCACACTAATCCTCGGCGCAGTGGCGATCTCAGTCAAGAAACCCGCTTGGCTCAATCGTGCCGCTCGCAGGCTTGGTATTGGTTAGCCCGAATGACCTGAAAGGCCGCTATGGCGGGCCTTTAGAAGAAACTGGCCGCATCGCGCCGGCCGTTGCCCGAGGGGTTTGTTTATGAAGCTTATATAAAATATTCATGGAAGAGGTAGGAAATCTGCTGGGTTTGGCTATCGGTCAGAACGACATTGCCGCCCGTTAAGGAGGCTTAGGTAAACCGCTGGTGTCGTACTGGCCGCTTAAACTACGCTAGCTTAAGCAACGTTAGCTTCAACTGCGGGAGCTACAACGACGATAGCTACAACGATGATAAAGAGACCCGCTGAGTCGTGAAGCGCAGTGTGAGTGTAGACATGCCAAAGCCCGCCAATAGCGGCACAAGGAGGCCGGTACATAATGGAAGGACAGGAGCCAGCCGGGAGCGTAAGCGCGACCGGGCACGCGTCCACCGATTCATGGAACGAGATAATCCGCTATTTGTGTCGCCCAGAGACCTATTCCGAGTCGACTTCGGGCGTCGAATTCACGGAGACGCACTTGTCTTGTGTCTTTTTGACGGAGGATTTCGTCTACAAGCTCAAGAAGCCGTTGACCTACACCTTCCTGGATTTCAGCACGCGCGAGGCGCGTTTACGCAATTGTGAAACCGAAGTGAGGATTAACTCCGAACTGGCGCCCGATGTCTACCAAGGTGTGTTGACGCTCGCCCGGGATGACCAAGGGTTTAATCTGGAGGGGCGGGGAGAGCCACTGGACTACCTCGTGAAGATGCGACGGCTATCGGAGACATGCAATCTCGAGTACCTGATCCATAACGCTGCCGTAGTGGAAACGGAAGTCGACGAAGTTGCCACAAAGCTGGCGAATTTCTACACCAGCCGTGATTTCCAAGGCTATGTTGCGGTGGATCGCTACTCCGAAGAGGTGCGGGCGTTCAAACGGGAACTCGATGAATTACCGGTCGAACTGGGCGATGCCTTAAGTACGCTTGTGGAACGACTGCTGGCGGCGTTGGATGAGGCGCAGTCGGCGCTCGCCGGCCGGCATCGGATTGACGTGCACGGCGATCTTCGTCCTGAGCACGTCTATCTCTGCGAAGAGCCTGTGTTTATCGATCGGTTGGAGTTCAATGCCGAGCTGCGGTCAATGGATCCGTTGGAGGAGCTGGCCTTTTTCGCCCTGGAATGTGACCGCATCGGCGTGACCTGGATCGGGCGCCGCTTCATTCAGGTTTATCGGGAATGTTCGGACGATCCTGCGCCAGAGGCCTTGCTGGCGGTTTATCAGGGTTACCGGGCGTTGCTTTGGGCCGTACTGACGGCCCGTCATCTGAAGCGCAACGACGACCGGAAACCCTGGCGCGAAATAACCCGAGGCTATGTTCGCCTGGGATTGAATGCGCTCGCTCCGCAAAGGGCCGGGGAGTGAGCCCTTAACCGCCGTGACGTACCGGCTGTCGACGGCAGCGCCTATCAACCGGTGTTTAGCCGTCGTGTGGCATCGGCAAACAGTTCTGTTACCGGGACGACCGTAACCTTGTCAGTCTGATCCGATTCACGCTGAGGCTTGACGCTGTCGGTGATCAGCAGCTGGTCCATGAGATCGGCATCGTGGATGAAAAGGGTCAGAATACCGGTAGTTAGCCCGCGTCGGACGGTTTTGATGGGGTGAGTCAGGCAGCTCGCCGGGGTGGCAGCTTTGCCGTGGAGTCAGTGGCAGCTTTCGCGTGGAATGGGTGGCAGGTTTCGTCTGGAATCAGTGGCAACCTTGGTCTGGAATACGCAAAAAGCAAGGTTCGTGCAGGAAACTGGACTACGAGACCGTTGGTCCTTCGATGAATCCGAACCGACGGTCCCGCATACTACTGGCTAAACCAGGGGTTGCGTCACCGGCGCAGGACGCGATGTGTCACCCCTCAACGCTGAGCTAGTCAGGCGTTTCAGGCAGCCTTCTTGCGACCTTTGGCCGCGCCAATACCTGCGAGGCCCAGACCGAACAGGGCCAGCGTTGCAGGCTCGGGGACTTCGGACGGTGTATCAGTCGAGGGGTTCTCGTTTTCTGTCGCAGTAGAAGAGAACGCAAAGGTTCCGCCGTTGTTTCCTGTTGCGTCACTGCTAAAGGACCAGACAAAGTCGGTGTCCTCGTAGCCTTCCAGCGTCGAGCTCAGGGTGCCCTCGCCATACAACGACAGGAAGGTTTCTTCCTGGTTGACGATTTCCATGGAGGACAGCGCGAAGCTGAAATCGCCGAACGACCACAGGCTGTCTCCCTCAACAGAATAGGGCGGGTTGAAAACCAGATCATTGAACTGGCCGCTGTCGCCTATGGACAGAGTGTTGGCGAAATCTCCCTCGACACCCACGAGGCTCGCGTTGTCTTCAGTGTCATCGCCCTGTGATTGGAACTGTATCTCCCGAGCGTCAAGAACGGACTCGGTTTTTTTGCCGGCTTCATTCAGGTATTCGGCCTGACCTGCGAACAGGAGGGTACCCTCGATCGGCTTTGCTGCGGCCGTTCCAGCCGCGCCTGCCAAGGACAGACTTACCGCGGCGGCGAGTACTTTCTGGTTTTTCAGCATAGTGCTTCTTCCTGCTTCATTGGTTGAGTAACGCCTCCGGGCCATCCAGTTGAACGGCTTCGTCGTTATCAGAGGCACCCGCCGGTATTCAAAGCTTGTGCCACCGATAAAAATCCTCCAGTAAACAGGTGACTGTGAAATTGCGAAACATCTTTGCGGCGGGAGTGCTCGTTTATATGTAAACAATTCTGTCAAAAGATGCCTATAAATCATTGATATAATTAATATTTGTTTAGTTTAGAGTCGACCCTTAACGGGTTTTTATGTTTTGAGCCGCCTGTTAGCGTCGTTTCGCTGCATACGAGCCGATTTTTGGATGGGTTCCTGCTACAACCTATGTAATGAAACGACTGACCCGTGTGACGAATGACGCCGTGTTCATTTTTGGCCGCAACATGCGGATTTTGGAGAGGGTAGGCTTGCCAGCCAGAGGAGACAAATGAGCTAAAACGGAGGGTTAAAACGCATGCGCATTATATTACGGAATGGCCAGGGATTGACGAAATTTTTCCTTTATTACAATAAGTTGCCATGCATGCTGTAAGAGATTCTGACACCGTCGCGGTTACATGTCGCCGTTGCAGCTGTGACTGGATTCCGCTTCTGGTGCTTCATCATTCACCGTTGATAGGCGATGAGCGAGATACCTATTCACGGTTCGCGCTGCCTGGCTTTCTCGGATCCGTTCGGCCATGGTTTATGCCTTATTGAATTTGACGGCGATAGCTACGGAGATGGCTTGACCCCGGGGAGTTAGGGCCGGAACCTGCCCAAAACTCCTTAGACCCCCGGGTGCTGCTATCAAACGTCCCTTCAAACACTCAACCGTCATGCAGGTCCCGGATGGCATCAGCGAACAATTCAGCCACCGGAATTACAGTCACCTTACTGGTATCAGCCGCCTCGCGCTGGGGCTTCACGCTGTCGGTGATCAGCAACTCGTCCATCACCTCAGCATCATAGAGTTTTTCCGAGCCCGGACGGAACAGGGCGTGGGTGATCACGCCATATACCGCAGTTGCACCGTTATTTCTGCACGCTTCCACCGCACGTAGTAGCGTCGTTCCACCAGACACCATATCGTCGATGATAATGGCCACGCGGTCGGTCATGTCGCCCACCACGGCGTCCCCGGTTACTTCACCCTTGCTGCGATGCTTCTCCATGAAAGCGGTAGGTGGTTCGTCTCCGGTGATTTCGGTCCATACATCGCGGAAACGGTCGGCGCGCTTGGTGCCGCCGGCATCTGGAGAAACCACGACCACCGGCTGGTCGCCGATTTTTTCTTTCAAGGCGTCGACAAACAAGCGGTGAGCTTCGAGGTGGACCGCCCTGCACCGGAAGGCATTGTCGAACGCTGCGCGATTGTGCACTTCCAGAGCGACGACGCAATCCGTACCCATAGTCTCCAATAACTGGGCGACATAGCGGGTGGTGATCGGATCACGCTCTTTGGTCCGGCGGTCCTTGCGGGCATAGGCCAGGTAAGGCAGCAGGGCGGTGACACGATGGGCGCCCGCGTCTTTGACGCTGCCGATAAAAAACAGCAGCTGCATGAGCTTATCGTTGACGTTGTGCGCCTCGTCGCCGAATAGGGTATGCAGCACGTAGACATCGCGTCCACGCACGCTCTGCAGCGGACGGGCCTTGTGCTCGCCATCCTCGAACTCCCGGAGTTCGTGTTCGGCCAGTTGGATGCCAAGCTCGTCGGCAACGGCCTGACCCAAATGTTCGCTTCCTTCCAGGGCAAACAGCAGTGGCTGGTAATCCATATACTCTCCTTGATAATGACGAAACACTGATGCTATGTCGCGCTCACTTAACGATGTACGTCCTTACCTGACTTGTAAATGACCCAGGATAGCCTAGGCAGGGGGATGGCACGAAATCACGTTGGCAGTTAATACAAATCTAAAAAACAGGCGCGTTAGTTGAACAGTGCTAGTCTTCCCTAAAGGAAAGGTATACCGAGAGGATTTCGGACCCATGCTCGACTACGTGGCGCTGTTCTTGTTGTTTTTCGTGGTAATCGTGCTGTTCTACGGCATTATCGCCATCCATGATATTCCCTATGAGATCGCGAAAAAGCGTGGCCATCCCCATCAGGATGCGATCCACGTTACCGGCTGGATCAGCCTGTTGACGCTGCACATTCTCTGGCCCTTCCTTTGGATCTGGGCGACGCTCTACCGGCCTGACCGGGGATGGGGGTTTAAGGATGGGCGGTCGGATCACGAGCATCTTGCCAGTCTCGAAACCCAGGTTTCGGAACTCAAAGCCCGCCTAGACCGCTACGAGGCCAACCGGTCCGCAAGCGAGCCGGAGGCCTGAGCATGGATCTACTGCTGATTCTGACCTATACCGCGATCTGCGTCGTGATCTTTAAGGTATTCCGGGTGCCCCTGAACAAGTGGACGGTCCCGACGGCTGTACTCGGGGGCGTGGTGCTCATCGGTGCGTTGATCATGGTGATGAACTACAACCACCCGTATTCCGAGCGCGCGCGCAAGTACGAGCTGACGACGCCCATTATCCCTACGGTGAAAGGCCGGGTGGTCAGCGTCGAAGCGAGCCCCAATACGTTGCTGGAAAAGGGCGATGTTCTATTCCGGCTGGATCCAACCCGATATCAGGCAAAGGTGGATTCACTGCAAGCTCAGCTCAAGTCGGCGAAAATGGACCTGGACCGGGCGACTCAGTTGGCAAGCCGGGGTGCCGGCGCACGGCGGGATCAGGACCTGGCCCAGGCGCGTTACGATGACCTCAGGAACCAGTTGATCTCCGCTGAGTACAACCTCGACGAAACAGTCGTCAAGGCGCCGACCCGGGGCTACGTATCCCAGGTTTTCCTGCGCCCGGGGATGATGGCGGTCAGCCTTCCCTTGCGGCCGTCCATGGTGTTCGTCCATCAGGAAGCCGATGTGTTTACCGGCTGGTTCCGCCAGAACAGCCTGCTTCGGCTGAAAGAAGGCGATGAAGCCGAAGTCGCTTTTGACGGCATCCCCGGCCAGGTCTTTGCCGGTGAGGTAAACCTTGTGATGCCCATCCTGGCGGAAGGTCAGCTGCAACCCTCCGGCGACCTGGCTATAGATGCGGCTCCACCGGGGCGCATCCCTGTGACCATCCGCATCACCGATCCGTCTTTCGACAAGTACCGCCAGCACCTACCGGGCGGCGCCTATGGCCAGATGGCGCTCTATAGCGAACATTTCCATCATGTGGCCGTCATGCGCAAGATCCTGCTACGGATGTCGGCGTGGATGAATTATCTGTTTCCGTTTCATTGATCCGACTAACGTGTTTCAGACGCCCAAGAGCGGCAGATAGATATATTCATAGCCGATGGTCATCGCCACATAGATTAATAGCAACGCCATAATCCGGTTGAACCACCGGAAGAACGCCGGATTATGGATGCGTTTGCCCACCAGGCTGCCCACCAGCGAATAACTCCCGGGCGCGCCTATCGCGAGCAAAGCGAGCACGCCAGACCAGAGAATCAGCGCGATGCCGTGAATCCCCACGCCAGGAAACTGGATTGTGGCGATAGGCAATGTGGCCACGATACCTTTGGGATTGAGCAGCTGGGTGACCAGCCCCTCACGGAAGCGCAAGGGACGCGTGGCGTGGCTGGTCGCATCGATGTCGACGCTGGCGCGCAGGATTTTGAATGCCAGGTAGGCGATGTAACCGCAGCCGATTGTGCTGACCAGCACCAGGCCGTCAGCGCCGACGATGTTCGAGCCGACCCAGCCGAACAGTAGGAACAGGATCAGCATGGCGGCGCCGACACCGACGTAGAAACCGATGGAGGCGCGGAAATGCCCGTTGATACCGGAATTCAGGCCAAGCAGGTTTACGGGCCCAGGCGTGTACATCACGCCTATGGCATAGGCGAAGATTTCGATCATGATCGGACCTATCGAGGATTAGCGTGCTGGTCGGATGTGGTCGGTCAGGCCGTGACGCTCGCCTGGTACCGCTTCGGGGTCATGCCGTAGATGCGTTTGAAGCGCCGGTTAAAGTGGCTCAGGTCGGAGAAGCCGTAGCGATAGACCACATCGTTCAGGGACGCACCTGCATCCAGTTCGGTGCGTGCAGCGTTGATGCGGCAGTTGATCACGTATTGGTGCGGGGTAATGCCGTACTGGCGCCGGAACAGCCTGAGAAAGTGGTATTTGGAGAGGTTGGCGGCTTCGCTGATGTCCTCGAGGGAAAGGTCTGCATCCACGTGGTTATGGATGAAATCCTTGGCGCGCCGTAACAGTCCGTCAGCCCGCCGCGCCAGCTCATTCGGCTCGAATTTGCCCACCCGCTGCACCACGCGCGAGGCGATCTGATAGAGCGCGTGTTCCTGCTCGATACGACTACCGACGTTGTGGGCCATCAGCCGGACCAATTCGTTGATGTAGCCGCGCAGGACCGGGTCGTGCATCAGCGTTTCGCTCATACGAATATCCTTGGCGCTTTCGACGCCAGCGGCATCGGCAAACAAGGGCTCGATCTGACGCGGGTGGACGTAGAGCATCACATAGTTAAGTGGATCGTCACCGCCGGAATTACCGTCGTGAACTTCATCGGGATTGAGCTGGATAACATGGCCCGGCGGACTACGATGATAGACACCGTTGCTGAAGAAATCCTGGCGGCCGCTCAGGGTGACGCCGAAGGCATATTCCTCGTGAGCGTGCTTGTCGTAGGTGAAGCCGTCCATAGCGGCCTCGAGAGCGGTCACCTCCAGTAAGTGCGTGCTTTTAATAAACCGAAACTGACTCTGCTGTTCCATTGCCGACCCCTGCGGTATCTCCGCTGAAACTAAGCATACCTTAACGCTCGCTCGGGATGATGGCTTGGACAATATTGCTAGGATATTCGAGGTCTGGAAGATAGAGGTGAGCTGAGTAACGAGATCCGATTCAATCAGCGAGCTTGCGTTGCGATACCGGTATCGGGTTGGTCTCAGTACGTTCTAGTCTCAGTACGTTCTATATGAGTAGTGGCTATATTTAAATTGAACGAGCGTTGGGTTTGGCGAAAGAGGAGCTTCAGTTATGCCGTTTGTAGGAGATGTTGAAACGCGCTGGATCGTGGAAAGCGGCTTGGACCGCAAGATGGAACTGCTGGCGCCTTTCGCCTTTATCGACGGGGAGGGCCGTACCTGGCCCGCCGAAGCGGGCGATACCATCAACGGTGCCAGCCTACCCGAGGCCATCTGGTCCAGGATCGCCGGCACGCCGTTTGTCGGCGACTACCGGAGGGCGAGCGTGGTTCACGATGTGGCTATCGACAAACATATTCGCAGTTCCCGTGAGGCGCACCGCATGTTTTACGAAGCGATGCTGGAAGACGGCGTCGACCGCCGGCGGGCATTGCTGTTCTATATGGCGGTCCGGGCCTTTGGGCCCCAATGGCGCGCGGGCGAAGCGCCAGAGTCATTCGATCCACTGAATCCGAACGATCCGGACTTCGACGTTGTCGAGGCGGCGTTCGATCACGCGTTGAGTGAGGAATAATCACGCATCGGGAAAACAAAATATGCTCGAGCAAGAGCGTACTTATCTAAGGAGCATTGTTTTTAACGCCTGACTCGCCAACAATGAATGATGGGAAAAACGCTGTGGGGCTCTTGGCCTTTCGGGGACGTGTGGAGGCATGAACAGGCTCCGGTCCAGCCTCGTTTACCTGCAGGCTTCAATTCAAAGGACGATAACGCCATGGCGATTCCCGACAACGCTATTCGACATTCAGTGGTTGTTCCCCTTATTCAGTCCGACGCATTCCGCCTGTTTACCGACGGCCTCGCTTCCTGGTGGCCGGCTGAGTATACCTGGTCCCAGGGTACGCTGGTGGACCTAAGGATCGAGCCACGCAAGAGTGGCCGCTGTACCGAACAGGGTCCCTATGGCTTCGAGTGCGACTGGGGGCGTGTGCTGGAGTGGTCGGCCCCGGAGAAACTGGTGATTACGTGGCAAATCGGCTTGAATCGAGAGCCTCAGCCGGACCCTGAACAGGCCAGTACTGTGATCATCGATTTCCGGCCCGAGACCTCGGACACCTGCAGCGTGACGCTGGAGCACCGCAACATTGAACGCCATGGCCAGGGAGCGGACGAGTACCAAGCCGCCTTGTCGTCGGACTATGGCTGGCCGTTTATCCTGCACCGATACGTGGAGGCGGCCAAACGTTTCGACCGTTGACGGCTGCTGTGTTCGTGCTCCGTTTGTCGGCGCTGGTTGTTCTTGCTGCTATTGCGGCACTGGCTCCATACAAGAAAAGCCCTTACGGGGCGTAAGGGCTTTACGATTTGCGGGTAAATTTTAGCGGCTAATGAAGCAGCTTAGACGACAGCTCAACCCGTTGTATGTCTCCGTTTAGCCAGGCGACGACCACCAAAGGCCATCAAGCCGCCGGTGAGCAAGGCGATTGACGCAGGCTCCGGTACTTGGGCCACTTCGCGGATTTCACCAGAAGCTGCAGGCACGAGGGGATTGTAACCGCCTTCGCCGTTGACTTCGTTGGGCGTACCCGCGCCCACGCCTTCGGGAACGGTCATGCCGTGAAGCACGATCTCACGCAAATCCAGGGAAAACAGATCCTCGGAAGAGAAGTCGCCGTTGAAAATCTCGTCATTGTCGAGATTATAGACCTGCATGAAGTCCAACGTGCCGTCATCCGCGGTAGGGAAGTCCGCCACGGCACCGCCGGGAGGCGAGGTTAAGGGCAACAGAATCGCGCCGTAGGTATTTGCACCTTCGGGCACTTCGATAAAGCCGTCACCGTCGGCATCCACCGCTGGCGTCGGGTTTACCGAATCCATCGGTTCGCCGTCGTCGCCAAAGCGACCGTGAATATGCTGTGGGTGTGGCTGGCCGGGCACCAGACCTTCGGCCTGAATCTGAACTGTGAGTTCACTGCCATCGAGAGATAGGTTGGCCTCGCCAGTGACCCCCGAGCCGTTCAGGGAATCGAGTGTGGCAGTATATTCCATTGGAGCAGCCAAGGCTGCTGCGGGAGATAAAGCGATGCTCGTAACAAGGATCTTTCTGACAAGGTTTTGACGTACTGTCACTGTGATTCTCCTTTTTGGACGGGGATCGCGCTGGCACGAGCAAGAGAAACTGGGTCGTGCGTGTCCGGCGATCCCCAACACATGTCATGGAGATCATTACTGCAGGCATTTTTACCTAATAATCACTCCTTTGAATGCGGCGCCTCAATACGTGGATTTGTAGGCAAGCCACGCCTCATGCTACGGGATTTGATAGTAAACAGATGTACCTCGGCTATAACGATTATTTATTTTTAGCTGGCCTTCTAGGCTTCATGTTTATAACACGGCTTTCCGTCTTAGGTGTGTTTCAGCTCGCCGCACCGAGGCAGGCTTGTTGTTTCGCTATGGTCAGGCGACACGTCGTGCGAGGCGCAGTCATTTCACCTCTTATTGCAGTTGTTTCACCCTTTATTACAGCCTTGTGCTCGATTTTCTTCAGAATTGAGCCACACTCTCGTCTTGAGAGGTGGCCTGGCAAGCTCCAGTCGTGCCTGTCCCGCCCGATGTCCTCCCCAGGCTTCTTCCCGTAGACGATTTACACGACATGCGCTCAGTTAAGACCTATTCGCTTCAGTTTGTGCTGTTCGCCTGCGCATCGATTGCAGCCATCTTTCTTGCCTATCGTTTCTGGAGTGAGTACCCCCGCGAATTGGCGGCGGTCGAGGCCCATCAGCAGCGTGAACTTGAAAGTCTGAGACAGGGATTGCAGCAGAATCGCGAGAACTTGCTCGCCGTTGCCCGGGATTGGGCGCACTGGGACGACACCTACGCGTTCATCCAAGCGCCGGCAGACCACGACGATTACGTGACAGGCAACATCGTTGGTGAAACGTTTCGCCTCTTCAATCTTGTGGCTATCGGCTACTACGATACGAACCTTCGACCTGTGCTGCGCCGGGGTTTTAATCTTGAGAACAACGAGTGGGCTCCGTTCGAACAGGTCATGCCGCAATCGCTGGCGGGGCTTGTCGGCGCCATCCCGGCCGGGGACCCCGAGCTATCCGTCACGGGCTGGATTCTGACGGATCAGGGTCCGGCAGAGTTCGCGCTGGAATACATTACCACGTCGGAGGAAGACCGGCCGCCAGCAGGGTACCTCTTGTTCGTACGGCAGATTTCCCAAGACCAGTTGAGTGGCCTGCAAGCCATTACGCGGCTGACTGTCGACATGCGCCCGGCCAACCAACAGGACACACCAGACACGGTGCCGCTCCTGGCTGAGAGTGAACTTGAGGAAGGCTTTCAGGCGGCCCGCCAGCGTCTGTTGACGGATCCCGACAACGCCCCGGTCGCCGTGCTTTCCATCGAGCACGACCCCATAGCGACGCCGAAGGCCATCGGTGCGGACCAGGTCTTCTTGCTGCTGGGTTTGATGATGGTGCCGGTTTTGACCCTGACCATAACCGACCGTGTGCTGGTGCGGCCCTTGCGTCGCAACGCCTCACGCATCGAGTCGATGGTTCGTTGCGAAGCCCTTGAACTCTTGCCGCAGGAAACGCCGGTTTACGAGCTAGAGCAGATTCGCGGAGCCTTCAACCGGCTGGTTCAGCACGTTCAGACTCAGCAGGCCCATTTGACCCAGCTCTCGATGACGGATGCGCTCACGGATATTCCCAACCGCCGCGCCTTCGATTGGACTGCCGACAGTCTCTGGCGCCAGGCCATGCGTCTGGAACAAACCTTCATGCTCGTGTTGCTTGATCTGGACTATTTCAAGGAATTCAACGACGCGTTAGGACACCCGGAGGGAGACCGAGCGTTAAGGCTCGTTGCGCAAACGTTAACGTCTTTTTCCCGGCGTTCAGGCGATTTTTGCGCTCGTCTGGGCGGCGAGGAGTTCGCCGTTGTCGTACTGGGGCTTTCGGAAAGCGAGGCCCGTAGGTGGGTGGAAGAGCTGCGCCAGGCCGTCGAGCAGTTGGGTATCCATCACCCCAGGTCCCAGGTCAGCTCTGTGCTGACGTTGAGCGTTGGCGTGGTCTACATCGTATCCCCCAGTGGTGACGATGCCGATACATCCGTTGTAGACCTGATGCGTCAGACCGATGCCGCGCTATACGAGGCGAAAAGCGAAGGCCGGAACCGGGTAAAGTTCCGGGTCATCAAGGTCCCGTCTGATACCGTGTGATGGAGGATGCCGGGTCGGTGGTGATGGATCACGTTGTGATCTCTGTCCCATTAGATCTTTCACGTATCCGTCTTGGTGAGCCGGTATAGCTGGAATGGCGGGCGACAATCCTTAAACTGGGATGGGGAGAAGCCCTAACCCGGGAGAGAAGTAGGACCCCGGTATAAAAGTAGGACAAACTGGAGGCAAGAGTGGCAGACGGCGTAGCCGAACTTACACCGACCCGTGCGTTGCAGCAGTTGGAGGAAAGCCGGACTTTTCTGCAGCGTCTGATCGTTGCAGCCAGTGCTATCGAGGGGCTAAAACATAGCGTCGAAGATATGCTGGCGCAAGGGGCGGTGGCATCGGACGACCAGCCCCATATGGCCCGTTTTATCGAAGGCCTTGGGCGTAAGGTGCGTAACCTTTCAGATGCGGAAGTTCGCCTGCGCCTAGAGAAGCTGGATCGTCGCATTGGCGGATTGTTCTCCCGGCTCGTGCCGTTGATCGAGCAGATCAGTTCGGGCGACGCGCCCGTTGACGAGGCAAAGCTGGTGGGTGCCAGCAACGACATCGACGCGTTGAAGCGGCTGTCGCGGACAGCGTTGGCGGTCCGGGGCATGCTCACGCGACGCGGTGTGGCCTTTGCCGATTTCCGCTTACCTCTGGACCGGGAGCGTCTGCAGACGCAGCTACTGGCGATTGCTCGCGAAGAGCAGCGTGCGCGCCGCGAAGTGATTCAGCAAGTGAGAGTCATGGGCAGCGATATTCGTAAACTGTTACAGCGACCGGATCTGCCGGTGGCGATGCGGCACCTGCTGGACCAGATGCAGGCGGGCTTGCTGGCAAACCTCGAACATCTGAAAGCCGGCCACAGCGTTGCCGAACTCCCTCTGCCGATTGAGACCGCCTCATTCATCGAACCCTTGCCAGAAGGGTCGGAACCGCAGGAGGTCGAAGCGCCTTTCTCGGAGTCAGCGGGTCAGCCGGAACAACCGCCACCACGAAAACAAGCGCCACCACAACCTGCACACCGGAATTCCCCGGTTTTGAAGGATGCAACGGCAGGGGGAACGCGCAAGGCCGTACCGCCGGGTTTGCTGCGCGCATTGTGGCTCTGGATAAGATCGCCCTGGGACGTGTCCTGGCGCGATATCCGGGAAGGCCGTTACCGAGGTTAGTCGACAGCATCAGCCGCCTGAGCGCTTTTCCAGCCTATCCAGTCTCAAGCGTTCCCGCTCGTCGAAGAGTCGGCGGCTCCCCCAGGTCACTGCGATGACCGAGCCGAAGCCCGCCCCCACGTTGATCGCGAACATCACCAGAATTTGATACTTCACCGCCACCCCCGGCGGGCTGCCGGCCAGGATCTGGCCCGTCATCATGCCGGGCAGGCTGACGATACCGGCGGCGGCCATGGCGTTGATGGAGGGAATCATGCCGCTGCGCATGGCGTCGCGGCGGACATCGCCCACCGCTTCACGCCAGGTCTGTCCCAGCATCAGTCGCGCTTCGATCACGGTGCGCTGGTGCCAGACAGACTCTGTCAGGCGGTCCAGACTGAGTGCGATGCCGGTCATGGCGTTACCGAGGATCATGCCCAGCAGGGGAATAGCGTACTGGGGCGCATACCACGGCTCGGGCCCGATAATCACGACCAGCATAAACACGGTCACCGTAAAGGACGACACGAACATAGCCCCGGTACCCAGACCGAAAGCCCAGAAGCCCGTTAAGCGCCGGCTTTGCCGCGCCATCACCTCCCGACCGGCGACCAGCAGCATGACGACGGCGAGCAACAGCACCCAAAGTAAACCGGCGCTGGCGAACAACGCTTCGAGCACCAGCCCGATAAGTGCAAGCTGTATGACGGTTCGCAGTGCCGCGATCAACAGGCTGCGCGTCATCCCAAGCCGGCCCGCGTAGGTGAAGCCCGCGAGCAGCATCACCAGCCCCGACGCTAACGCCAGCTTCCACCAGGCAATATCGATTACTTCCATTACACGGCCTCCAGTCCGTTGGATCGCAGGCGGAAATGGCGATCAGCGATGCGGGCGATCTGTTCGGGATCGTGAGCGACCCAGAGCGTCGGCATCCGGCGGGAACGAATCTGCTGTAGTAACCACGTTTCCGTCGCAACCACGCGATCGGGGTCCAGGTTGCTGGTGGGTTCGTCCAATAGCAGGACGTCGGGTTCGAGCACCAGAGCGCGCAACAGCGCCAGCCGCTGGCGCTCTCCAGTGGACAGACGGCTGACCGGCCAAGTCGAGACATCGCTGTCGAAACCCAGGGCTTCCAAGTCGCTGCGTGGCATCGATCCGAGGAAGTGGTCGCCCACCTGATCGAACCACCACGGGTTATCTGCCGGAATCATCAAGACTCGGCGGCGCCAGGCGTGCCCGGCCAGCGACTGCTGATCCTGACCATCGAGCCGAATGCGCCCGCCATGGGCTTCGATATCGGCGATGGCCCGCAGCAAGCGGCTTTTACCGCCACCTGACGGACCCGAAATGCAGACGACTTCGCCCGGATTCACGGTCAGCGTGACGCCGCTAATACTGCCGACGGCGACGGTGTCCAGATGGAGACAGCTGGAAGATGCAGGCATGGCGGGTTCTTGGTTTATCGATGAGTAGTGGGTGCCCCGCTAGCCAGCGAGAAAGTCGATGGCTAGCGGGGAAAGTGTAGCGCAGAACCGCTGGCGCACTATTCATAACCATCTTGTCGGATAAGTCTGTCCCGAGACGATCCGGTGATACAGGTAGCCAAACGCAACGATAGCGAGTGCGCCGGCAGCCACGGGCATCAGCAGGAAATGCCAGTCCTCGCCGGTAAGCATGATTAACAGAGGATTCGCGCCTGCCGGGGGATGTGTTGTGTGGGTGACCAGCATCAACGTTACAGCCAAGCCCACGGCCAACCCGAGGGACCAGGCATGCACACCGAGCAACATCGCGACGGCGAGCCCCACCGCAGCGGTCAGCACATGACCCATTACGATATTGCGAGGCTGTGCGAGAGGACTTTCGGGTAGACCGAACAGGATCACCATGGTGGCCCCGAAGGGCGCCATCAGCGCTATGGCGCTGTTGAGCGTACCGAGGAGGCTGAGCGCGGTGATACAGGTAGCCGCGCCTAGGCCAGCTAGCAGGGCTGCTTTGTACTGTGTCAGGTTGAGCGGATATTTCATGACGACCTCGTTGTGGTAGACCGGTTTGTCTACTTACGGTAGACAGTTTTGTCTGCCAGTGTCAATATGGCGGCATCGAATAACGGCATCGAATAGCGGAGAGTCGTCGTGTGAGTAAACGGGAGCACTTGGTCAGCGTTGCTTTTGACTTGTTCTACCGGCACGGGGTGCATGCGGTCGGCATCAATCGCGTGCTGGAGGTTTCCGGCGTGGCGAAGAAAACGCTATACCACCATTTCGCCAGCAAGGAGGATCTGGTTGCCGCTACGGTGGACTACCGGGACCGCCGGTTTACCGCTTGGTTAACCGCTCGGGTCGATAACGCGAGGTCCGGCCGGGCTGCGCTGGTGGCCCTATTCGAAGCACTCGATGACTGGTTCAACCAACGAGACGAGGAAATGCAGCCGTTCCATGGCTGCTTCTTCATCAATGTCAGTGCCGAGTTTGGCGACTTGGAACACCCGATCCATCGTCAATGCGCGCATCACAAACAGTCGATTGCCGAATTGATCCGTCGGCACGTTGCACAGGTCATTGACGATCCCCGCAGCGTCGAGTCAGTCTCTGAGGCAGTGATCATGTTGAAGGAGGGGGCTATCGTCCAGGCCCACGTAATGGGTGATCTCAAGGCGGGGGTTAAGGCTCGTGCAGCCGCGGAACGGCTGTTGGACGCGATGGCGAACCCTGGAGGAGCTATCTCATGAAACTGCTTTTCGTCTGTAGCGAGAACCGGCTTCGCAGCCCGACGGCCGAGGCGATTTTTTCAACCTATCCCGATGTCGAACCTCTGAGTGCCGGCATTAGCCCCGAAGCTAACCGGCCGGTGTCGGCGGATCTGATCGAATGGGCCGATACGGTGGTGGTTATGGAGCCCTTCCACCAAGAATGGCTGCGAAATGCCTTCCCGTTGCAATTCGAAGACAAGACTTTGGTCTGCCTGGATATACCGGATCGCTTTCCCTTCATGGACCCCGAACTGGTGGAGCTACTGAAGGCACGGGTGGTTCAGGCTATCCGCCTGTAGTGTTCCGCTTTTTGTGGACTGGATAGCAATTGGGGACTGGATAGTGATTGTTGGCTAGAGGGTCATTGTTGATTATAGGGTGGTTGTTGATTAGAGGATGATTGTTGATTAAATAGTGTTCTGCTTTTTGTTGGCTAGAAGGTAGTTCAACAACTCGGCGGCGGGCATCGGCCGGGCGAACAGGTAGCCTTGTCCCAAGGGACAGCGGAGCTGGCGCAGCGCTTCGAGCTGCTCTTCGGTTTCGATACCTTCCGCGACCATCGTGATGTTCAAGCTGTTGCTCATCTGCAGCACGGCCTTGACCATGTCCAGGCTTTCCCGGTTTTGCGGCACTTGGGTAAGAAACGACTTATCGAGTTTGAGTTTGCTCACGGGCAGCGCCCTGAGCCGGCTTAGAGAGGAATAGCCGGTGCCGAAATCGTCGATAGCAATTTCGTAGCCTTGCGCATGCAGCTGCTGGAGAAAGGCTTCCATTTTGCGCACGTCCGAAATCATCGAGCCTTCGGTGAGTTCCAGCATCAATGCGGCCGGTGGCAGTTTGTATTTCTCAAGCATGTGCTCAAGCTGCTCCACCAAGTCCGCCTGCCAAAGTTGATTCACCGAAAGGTTCAATGCCAGGCACAAGTCGGGCTCGATTTCCCGGCAGTGAGCCAGGGTGTGCCCGGCTTCGTCCAGCATCAGCTGTCCGGTGCGCGCGATGAGTCCGGTTTCCTCCAGGGTTTGCAGGAACTCCATCGGGGAGACCACGGTGCCGTCCGGACGATTGAGCCTCATCAGCGCCTCGACATACTCCGTTTGGCCAGTCTCGATGTTGACGATGGGCTGGAAATAGGCGGTGAAGGCGCGGTCGTTGACTGCTTTGTAAAGGTCGTTCTTGAGCGTGAGCTTATCTCGCTGGCGCACGGACAGATCGTTGTAGTAAAAGCGAAAATCGCCGCCGCCAGCGGATTTAGCTTCGTACATGGCAATATCGGCGCAGTTGACCAGGCTGCGAGCCTGATCGGTGTCGTCCGGATACAGGCTGATGCCGATGCTACTACCCAGGTGGTGTTCCATTTCGGCATCCTCGAACGACTGACTCAGTCCGTCCACCAGGCGTCGGGCCAGTTGCGCCGCTGCTTCGGCAACCGCATCGCGCGGGACTTCAGCAGCGGCGATAGCGTCATCGGATGGGTCGAAACGCATCAGTATCAGGAACTCGTCACCGCCCAACCGGGCGACAAAATCTTCTTCCCGGGCAATGCTCCTGAGGCGCTCGGCTACACGATGGAGCAGGCGGTCGCCTACTTCATGGCCCAGGCTATCGTTAATGCGTTTGAAGCCGTCGAGGTCGATAAAAAGGACGGCCGCATAGCGCTTGTGGCGGGCGACTTCGATATCCAATTTGTTCAGCTCTTCCATTACCCAATGCCGGTTCGGCAGGTGGGTGAGGGCGTCCCGATAAGCACGGTCCCACGCCAGACTACGTTGCTCCTTCAAATCGGTACGCGTGCGCAAAGCGCTGACCCCGTAGGATAGATTGGCGGCGAGTCGCTCCAATAGCATGATCTCATCGGCGTTGAAGGCATTGGGAAGCGCGCTGTAGATCGCCAGCACGCCATTTTCGCCGGCGTCGAACGCCATGGGCAGCGCCAGGGTGGCCGCGATGCCGTGGGCCTGGGCGGCTTCGCGCCAGGGCGCATAGTCGGGATCGGTTTCCACGTTCTGGCAAACGATAGCTCGCTGCTCCTTGATGGCCCGGCCAGAGGGGCCATAACTGTAGGCATCGTCCTGCCAGCGGACGATGAGCTGCTTCATGAACGGTTCCAGATGGCCCGCATGGGCCAGGACCTCGATGCTGTGTTGCTCGTCGTGACGGGCGACGCCCACCCAGGCCAGATTGTAGTCGCTGAGCTCGATTACATTCTGCAGGACGGCACCGATGAGCTGGCCCTCGGTATCGCCGCGTAGCACGGTCTCGTTACAAGCCGCCAATACCTTGTACGCTCTATGGGTGCGAAGGCGATCTTGGCGCGCAGAATCCAGCTCGGTTTGCTGTTTTTCGGAGAGCGCCCGCGCGCGCACAAGATTGTCGACTCTGGCCGCCAGGTTGGCGCTGCTTAGGGGCTTTAATAGCACCTCGTCGACTTCGCTACCGAGCAAATGGCGGACCTGAGCCATCTGGCTCTCGCGCAAGATGAGGAGTACGGGGAGTACGATTGGGGCGTTGAGACGGCGAAGGGCACTTAGGTCTTGGCGCAAACGGCTGAAGGCGTTCAGGTCCAGAACGGCTATATCGAAAGGCGTCTCGGGCAGCCGGCCCGATTTTGAGAAATCCAACGCGTAGTCGGGAAGCACATCCCGGAAGATGCGTTCGTTGCCCGTATGGCCAACTGAGACGAATAGCCTTGCCAAAAAGCGCTCCTTAATCAGTATGTCGCAACGACTTCCTACTTCGTGGAGTAGTTCGAGGGCAAGCCGCGCAAAATACCTTGCAAGTGACGTAAGGGAGCGCCGACCTTAATGCCGTCGTCGCTGATCTCGAACTCGCGCAGGCTTTTTTCGAAATTGCCGGTTCGCTTCTTAAGAACGCCGATTGTCTTCCTGACTTCGCCTTCAACTTCGAGATAGCGCATGAGAATGAGTGTATCTCCGAGATGGCTGATGCCCAGTTCCGTAGGCTGCACGTTATCGGAGGAGATCGTGTGTGTTTCATTGACGATGATGACCGTAACGCCCACGCCCACCAAGTACCGGCACAGCGCATGCAGTCGTTCAACAATATCTTCGCCGGCCACGGAAAGTTTTGAAACCGAGAGGCGATATCCGGATGAACTGTCCAGCATGACGGTCTTTACCCCGCGCTCTTCCACCTCGCGTCGCACTGAAAGCGCGAGCTCATCCGGCGAATAGAGCATGGGTTCGATATTTCTGATCTTCAGGGCGCCATCGTCGATCATGTCGTCAACCGGCATCTTTATGGCTCGGCAGCGGTGCAACATGGTTTGCGAGCTTTCCTCGAAACTATAAACCACACTGCGTTCGTCGCGCCTCGCCGCAGCCCGGACGAATTGCATGCCGAGTGTCGTCTTACCGACACCGGACGGGCCGGAGAGAATCGTCACTGTACCGCGGTCAATGCCACCGTGGAGCAGCTTGTCGATCTCGTCGATCTCGCTGGAAACGGTCTCCCGCCGGAACTCGCGGACGTGATCTTCAGGGATGAGACGGGGATATACGGCCATGCCGTGTGAAGTCAGTCGCATGAAGTGCGCCCCTTCCGAGTAGCCCGAGCCACGGAATTTGGTCACGCTGATACTCCGGCCTTCACGCATGTTCTGCAATTCGATAACACCGTCGCAAATGAACTGGAGATCGCCACCGGTATTGTTTTGCTGGGAGGCCGATCCGGCTTCGGAGGTAAATATTACTGTTGCCCCGGCGTCGGTAATGTAGTTGAAAAGCGCTTGGCACTGCCGCCGGAACTGGTAGCTGTCGGGCGAAAGATAGAGAAGGGTGGACATAGGCTCGATGACGACGCGCCGCGGCTTGTGTCGATCGACCGCCTCACAGATTTTCTTGAGCATCGGACCCAGGCCAAGCTCTGAGCTGGGTATCACATCAAAGGACGATTGCAGCTCTTCATCGATATCGCGTGGCGAAAGGTCTTCGAAATGCAGGTTTGAGGTCATCAAGCCGAGGCTTTCGGCAAACCAGCGAATGACGCGGGTATTTTTGTCGAAAGTGACGTAGAGCGCGTCTTCTTCCGGATTCTGAGCGAGGAAGTGCAGGCAGAGCGTCGTTTTGCCGCTGCCGGGCCCTCCGTTGATCATGTAGGTTTTCTGGCTTAGTAGCCCACCCTCACTAATTTCATCGAGACCGGCAATGCCGGTGGATATACGTTCAACCAAGCAGGTTTTCTCCTACACTACTGGCAGCTGCGAGCACCTAACCTGTAGAGGGTGTTGCAAAACTACTGTGCTCGGCCATGCGGCGTTGAAAATCCGCTCGTGCGCGAGTCCGATCAAAATGCTCATTTACTACTAGTAAACTGCGCTTTTTCGCGGATTTTCGCCTTGCCTGGCCTTCGCTCGCTACGTTTTGCAACACCCTCTATAACTTTGGTTCTCGGTTAAGGCTGCATAAGCAGTTCAGTATTTATTGTCTTACAAAAGGCATTGCTTTCCGTTTGGCGATAACACAACTACACGCCATGGGGTGCGCATCGCTACGTTAACCCGATATTTGCACATGGGAAAACCAACCGCTACTAGAAAGCAATTCGTCGGATAATGACCATAACATAGGATAAGTGGCTACATATTTAACTTTAATCCAAGTAAATCTAAGTCAGAAGTTTTTCCAGTTTTTTCGCCATGTTATCGGGTTTGATAGCGTGCCGGTGCATATCGGCCCATGGATCGTGCCGATTGTTGAGGTGCTTGGTGGCGTTGTTCAGGTCGAAGCTTTGCGGGGTGATGCTTTTGTCTTCCAGTTCGTCCCATTCCAGGGGCATGGCTACCGGCGCTCCGGCCTTCGCGCGAATGGCGTAGGGCGCGACGGCGGTTTGGCCAAAGGCATTACGCATGACATCCAGGTAAATGCGTCCCTTGCGCTTATTCTTGCGTTGTTCAGTGGTGAGTTCGTCCGAATGTTCGTCGGCCAGCCAGCGGGCAAGCCCCTGGGCGATCTCGCGTACACGGTCGAAGTCCGCTTCCGGCCGTAGCGGCGCGACGACATGGATGCCTTTGGACCCGGTGCTCATCACGTAAGGCGTCAACCCCAATTCCCGCATGGCGTCGGCCACCCATAGGCCAGCTTGGCGCACGGGTCCGAAGTCGTCGCCGGGCGGGTCCAGATCGAATATCAGCGTGTCCGGGTTGCCGATGTGATCCTGTTGGCTGAGCCAGCGGTGAAGGGTGATGGCGCCCTGATCCGCCAGGTAAACCAGGGCGGCGCGATGATCGGCGAGTATGTGCCGGACCTGACCGGTATTTCCCCCGTGGTCAACTGCATATTCATCCACAAACCCGGGGTAGTGGTCGGCCCGGTTCTGCTGGAAGAAGCCGCTCTTGCCGATGCCGTCGGGAAACCGGTGCAGGGTCAATGGCCGGCCTTTGATGTGCGGCAGCATGAAGTCGGCGACCTGATCGTAATACGCCACAACGCTCCCCTTGGTGATCTTGTCGTCGGGGAAAAAGACTTTATCCTGATTGGATAGATCGATGGTGTGTTTGCCGAATTTGCGTTCTGTCATGTGCGTGCTCCCGGCTCTTCTTTGATGACGTCCTTGGGTGATTTGTCGTCCCGCAGGCCCAGGTACCGCGGATGACGCAGACGGTTATCGTCGGTCCATTCGGTAAAACCGATTTCGGCGACCAGCGTGGGTTCGACCCAGTGGACACCTTTGCTTTTTGCCTTGGCCGCATCGACGACGGGTGGCTCATCCTGCTCTAATGCGCGCAGCCGTTCATGCAAGTCTTTAAGTTCACGCTCATCGAAACCCGTACCCACACGGCCGGCGTAGTGCAACTGCTTGCCTTCGTAGAAACCCAGCAGCAGGGCGCCGAAACCGGTACGCTCCCCTTCCGGGTCGGTGTAGCCGACGACCACCATTTCCTGCTGATTGACGCATTTGAACTTAAGCCACTTTTTCGAACGGCCTTTGCGGTATCCCGCCTGAGCATCCTTGGCGATCAAGCCTTCCCAACCTTTCTGACAGGCCTCTTTAAGGTAGTCTTCGCCGGTTTCGTTGCGATGCTGGGTGTAACGCAGAGGTGCCTCGAAACGGAGTGACTCTTCAAGCAGCCGCTTGCGTTCCCGCAGGGGCAGGGCGGTGATGTCGTAGCCATCCAGATAGAGCAAATCAAAGACGTAGTAGTAAACCTTGATGCCGGACTGCCGCGCCTCTGCTTCGTTCTTGATCTGCATCCGTTTCTGCAGGCGTGAGAAGCTGGTGGTCTTGCCCTCGAAGGCGACAATTTCACCATCGACGACAAAAGACCGCTCATGGGTGGCCAGGGGGTCGCGGATGTCCGGATAGGTGGCGTCGAGGGACTTGGGTTTACGCGAATAGAGGCGGGTTGACGTGCCATCGTGAAAGGCCAGGCAGCGCTCGCCGTCGAGTTTGCGCTCGAACAGCCAGTCCGGGTGGGAGAAGTGGTTGTCGGTCAGTGTGGCGAGCATCGGGTTGACGTCGTCAGGCAGCGGGGCCTTGCTAACCTTGCCGCGGACATCGCTGGCGAGCTGGTCGAGCCATTTGGGCATTGTCGGTTCTCCGTTCGAAACGTGTCCCTGTTGATTGAACCTCTCTATCTACCTTCACCTCGTCACGTCTACTTATAGATTTAATGACAATGGCTGCGTAATAAAAGCGTCTTCAGGCAAGACATACAGTTTGCCGGGAGCAAGTCAAACATCCAGGCCTGTTTTATGGGGGTTTTCCCGGCAGCGGCGGCACTGCTGCGGCGCTTCCGGGCGCGGCGCAGTTTGGCAACGCCACCCCATTCCCTATAGAGGATAGCGTCCTCGTGCCCGTCAATAGTTGCGCATCCCTTCTGGTTTACGGTAGCCGTATCGAATCATCCAGAATGTTGCGAATGTAGAGCATTCGTACCAATATCATGGCAACTAAAAGGTTGTTAGGGGCCTGGGGTAGCGGCTGTGACAAGGATTGCATCTGAAAAACGGAGAGATAATGGGCGACCACAAGATTATTGTCATCGGCGCATCGCTGGGCGGAGTCGAAACGTTGCCCAAGTTGCTGGCTCAGTTACCGGCGGACTTGGAGGCTTCAGTGTTTGTGGTTCAGCATATGGCGCCCGAAGGCCCGGGGATGTTGCCGGCCATCATCGGAAAGGCCAGTGCCTTGCCCGTCATCGTTCCGGAACACAATGAGCCCATCGAAAAAGGGCGAGTCTATTTGGCGCCACGGGATCGGCATATGCTGGTGCAACAGGACCGGATCGGTGTCGTTCATGGGCCTAAGGAGAACCGTAGTCGACCGGCAATCGACCCTTTATTGCGCTCAGCCGCTACCTATTTCGGTCCCCGCGTCATCGGAGTCATTCTGACGGGTGCATTGGATGATGGCAGCTCCGGTTTGCGAGCCATTAAACGTTGCAACGGCAAAACGGTGGTGCAGGAACCGGATGATGCTGTCTGCAATGAAATGCCCCTCAATGCATTGATGGTGGCCGAGCCCGTTGACTACCAGGTTGCTGTTGCTGAGATGGGCCGTATCTTGACTCGGCTCGTTGACGAGCCCGTCGGACAGTACGTACCCATACCCAAGGACATCGAACTTGAGGTCAAAATGGCTGAGAAAGCAGCAACCATCGAAGATGAGCAGAAGACGGGTACGCTGGTGCCGATTGCCTGCCCGGATTGTGGCGGTGCGCTATGGCAACACGATGAGGGCAAACTGCAGCGCTTCCGCTGCCATGTTGGACATTCATTTACCGCCCTGTCGCTGCTGGCCGGGCAGAACGAAGAGCTCGAGCGTTCGTTGTGGATGACACTGCGGGCTTTGGAAGAAAGGGCCAACCTGCTAAAACGTATGACTAAGAGTGCGTTAGACGGAGGCCATGAAATGGTCGCGCGTTGGTACGAAGACCAAAGTGCCGACGTTGAAGATAGCGCCACCAAAATCAGAACGGTGCTTAATCGTCCAGCTTCAGGGTGATGATGCCGGAATAGCCCATTTCATAGGCGAGCTCCCGGAAGCAGGGCGCTGCATTGATGAGATAATCGATAAAACGAGAGTACAGAATGAAGCCTACGATCAAGCCAGCGATCAATCGTTTCGATCCGGCGAAGGAGTACTTCTTCG
The DNA here is from genome assembly GCF_008122265.1 of Marinobacter fonticola. NCBI lineage: Bacteria > Pseudomonadati > Pseudomonadota > Gammaproteobacteria > Pseudomonadales > Marinobacteraceae > Marinobacter > Marinobacter fonticola. The sequence continues at coordinate 3,148,321 of NZ_CP043042.1, read as the reverse complement.
AGGAGGGCTGCTACATCCTGGAGATGGCCAATAGCGCTGACGATCCTGCGCTATCCATTGCCCGTGCCCGGGTCGAGCCCGGGCGCGTTACGCGGTTGCACACCTTGGCGGAACAAGTGGAACGCTATGTGATCCTCGATGGGGAAGGGCTTGTGGAGATAGGCGATGCGCTCGCTGAAACTGTCACGGTGGGCGATGTGGTGATCATCCCGCCCGGCCATCCGCAGCGCATCCGGAATACCGGTGAGAGCCACCTGATTTTCCTCGCGCTATGTACGCCCCGATTTCGGCCCGAGGATTACCGGGATGTGGACCCCGAGCCGCCCCGCTAAACTTTGCTGTTTGCAAAACCCTATACCAAGGTCCAGCATAAATCCCCCTCTCTTCCCGATACCGTTCGATCGAACGTTCGGCATTGCCGTTCCCTGAAGTTGCTGTATTAGCCAACCTGAAATTAGTTGCGACGTGAAATTAAAAGGAGCTCGCCATGGAATACCGTCGTTTAGGCACCACCGGTATGAAGGTTTCTCCCCTTTGCCTGGGCACCATGACCTACGGCACGCCGGAGTGGCGTGACTGGGTACTGGACGAACAAGCAAGCCGGCCATTCATCAAAAAAGCGCTGGATGCAGGCATTAATTTCTTCGATACCGCCGACATGTACTCACTGGGCGAGTCCGAGCGGGTGGTCGGTAAGGCGCTGTTGGATTACGCCAAGCGTGACGATGTGGTTCTCGCCACCAAGGTATACAACCCCATGAGCGACAAGCCCAATGACCGCGGGCTGTCGCGCAAACACATCATGCAAGCCGTCGACGATTCCCTGCAGCGGCTAGGGACGGATTACGTCGATCTCTACCAGATCCATCGCTGGGATTACGACACGCCCATCGAAGAAACCATGGAAGCACTGCACGACGTGGTGAAAGCCGGCAAGGCGCGCTATATCGGTGCTTCATCCATGTTCGCCTGGCAGTTCGCCAAGGCCCAGCACGTGGCGGAGAAAAATGGGTGGACCCGCTTTGTCACCATGCAGCCTATGTACAACCTGATTTACCGCGAAGAAGAGCGTGAGATGTTTCCGCTATGCGCGGATCAGGGCGTAGGCGTTATTCCCTGGAGTCCGCTGGCGCGCGGCGTATTGGCCGGCAAGACCACCCAAGGCGAAGGGGGCGAGAGTACCCGCGCCCGGACTGATGCAGCGACGCGCAAGTGGAACCTGGGCAGCGATCAGGACGCGCCCGTGATTGAGGCCCTGCGCGAGCTTTCGACCGAGCATGATGCGTCCATGGCGCAGATCGCGCTCGCGTGGGTGGCGGCCAATCCCGTGGTGACAGCCCCCATTGTCGGCGCCAGCAAAGAAAAACATCTGGACGATGCCATCGCCGCGCTGAACATTACCTTGAGTCGCAGGGAAATGGACCTGTTAGAGGAGGCGTACGTGCCGCACGCCATCGCCGGGCATGCCTGATTCATTGCCGCGGAATCCTCAGGGACAGTGCGTCTGTCCCTGTTTAAGTTGGCGTGCGGCTTCGGCGATGCGTTGGGCCAGAGTTTCCACATTATCCTGGTGAGCCAGTACCAGCGAGGTGACGCTGTCGCCGGCGGTGCTTTTCTGGCGGAAGCTGCAGGTCATACGCCCGTTCTGATCCTGGGTGACGCTCAGCCGGAACTCCGCTTCCAGCCAGGCCGCCTGGCCCACAATGGTGTCGAAACGAGACACGGTTACCCACGCCCTGACCGGGTGTGGGGTTCTCGGGCCATCGAGGCGGGCGGTAAGTGCGCTCTGGATCTCTTCAGGCAATGACGACCCCCACCATTCCGACTCCAGGATGAGCAGGCCGCTGGCGTCCTCGCGGACCACCAGTTCGGTCCGGTTGACCTGGGGCGGCACGCTGACACTCTCCACCACAACCTTTTCCTGCTGATCGGAGGGCGTGTCGGTGGGCAACGGCATCAGCGTATGAAACTGTATCGGTGTGCTGCTGCAGCCGGCGAGAAATGCCAGGCAAAGCCAGACCCCTCCCCATTGCTTGTAGTACTTGAACTGGTTCATGGCTACCGATGACCTCTTTTCATGGTTACCGATTACCCCGTGCTGCTTCCGGCCGTCCCTGAATCAGCGCTTCGGGATGGCGGCGCAAGTAATCCGCCAATTCCCTGACCGAGCGGGACATGCGTTCGACCTCGTCCAGCGCCAGGCCCAGCCGCTGGCGTTCCGGCGAGCTGGGGTCCAGGGTTTCGGCGGCCGAAGCCAGCGTCTGCTGCATGTTTTTCATGGTGTCGTTGATGCCTTGCAGGGCGCCGTCGGTCGCCGGTAGTAAGTCGTCGTTGATTTGTTCCATGGTCTGCCTCAATTCCGCCAGGCTGCCGTCCATGTTCCCGGCAATGCTTTCGAGCGGGATCTCGCTGAACTTGTTGACGAGAGCCATGAGCTGGTCCTGCAATTGGTCCAGACTGGTGGGGCGGGTGGGAATAAGTATTGGCCGGCGATTGGCATCGACGGTCGCCGGTCCCGCATCGGGATAGAACTCAAGGGCGAGGTAGAGCTGGCCGGTCAGCAGGTTGCCGGTCCGTGCCTCCGCACGTAGGCCTTGGGCGACAAAACGGTTGAACAGCTTCGGAATGACCTCTTGCTCCCGGGAGCCCGCGTCTACGGTTGCCAGCAATTTGTCGTAAGCGCGCCCCATCAACTGCGGGTACACCCGGGCATCGACAATGACCGGGAATGTCTTATTCTGCGCATCGTAATCCAGGGAGACGCTCGTCACTTCGCCGATCCGCTTGCCCATGAAGTCCACCGCAGCCCCTTCCGATAGACCACGCAGCGACTGGGTGAACCGCATGCGAATGCGTTGCGCGGGCCCTTTGCTGGGCGCCAGGGCGGTCTCCCGCTCGTCGAATAGCTGGAACTCGGCGCCGGCTTTTACGGGCGTGGGTGGATCTGCGCCCGGTGGCGAGCCAAAAGCAATCCCGCCGGCGACGACTGAAATCAGCGACTGGGCGTCGATATCCACGCCGTTGGCGCTGACGCCAACATCGATCCCGCTTGCGTTCCAGAACCGGGTGCCGCTGGTGACGAAGCGATCGTTGGGTGCGGTCACGAAAATAGCGACGTTCACGCCGTCGCCGGAGTCGTCCAGGTTATAGGAGACCACCTGTCCCACCCGTACCTTGCGGTAATAGATCGGAGATCCGATATCCAGCGAACCCAAATTCTGGGCCTTCAGTTGGAAGCGCTTGCCAGGCTCGCCATAGGTGACCGGCGGCGGTGACTCAAGTCCTTTGAACGTTTCCGAGCGTTGTTCCGAGGTGCCGGGGTCGGCGGCAATGAAATCGCCGGAGAGCAGAGTATCCAGTCCGGAAATGCCCTCGGTACCCACCCGGGGACGGACTACCCAATAGCGTGAATCCTCCCGGGTGAAGGAAGAAGCCTCGCGGTTTAGCTGGGCGGTGACGATGACTTTTTCATGGTCCTCGCTGAGCTGAACCGAAGTGACCTCGCCGATTACCACGTTGCGGTACTTCACCGGCGATTTCTCCGCTGCCAGGCTGCCCGCGGTTTCGAATGTGATGCGGACCGTCGGGCCGGCATCGTGCCAGGCCTGAATCAACATCGACAGCCCGACCAGCACAGCGACCAGCGGAACCAGCCACACCAGCGACAATCCCCAGCGCCGGGACTTTACCTCTGCTTCGCCCGGCTCTCTGTACATCTGGTCATCACTCATTGCGTGGTTCTGTGTCCCATATCAGTCGTGGATCGAAGCTTTGGGCGGCCAACATCGTGAGTACCACCACCAAGCCGAAAAAAAGAATGCCGAGCCGCGGTTCGATAGTACCAAACACGCCGAACTGCACCAGCGACACCAGTAGGGCGGCGACGAATACATCGAGCATAGACCAGTAGCCTATGAGCTCAAGGGCGCGGTATAGCACGGTGCGTTCCCGGCGAGACCGCAAACTGCCCCTTTGTACGGTGATCAGCAGCAGCCCCAGTACCAGAAACTTGGTGACCGGCACGCCGACGCTGGCGATAAAAATAATCGCTGCAATATCCCAGGCGCCCCCCTGCCAAAGGGTGACGACGCTGCCGAGTATGGTTGTGGACGACTCTCGGTAAAGCGCATCAGTATGCATGATTGGCAGCACGTTGGCAGGGATATAGAAAACCAACGCCGCCAGCATCAGAGCCCAGGTGCGGGCAATCGCATTGGGTTTGCGCATGTGCAGCGGGGACCCGCAGCGGGGACAATTAGCGGCGGATTCATCGGCTGGGCAGGCCAAGCGGCAGCAATGGCAGAGCCGCAGATTGAGTTGCTCGGCAAAGGGCGGCGTCATGGCAGTTTCTCCCACAACAGGTGGACATCGCGGCCGGCCATGCCGATCATCAGCAGGCTGAGAAACCCCAGTGCGAACAGCCCCAGCGTCGGCGCCGCGTCCAGTGGACCCTTCAGCTTCACCACAGCGACCAGGCAACCGAGAAGAAAAACCTCCAGCATGCCCCAGGGCCGTAAGGCGGCCAGCGCTCGCATACAACCACGGAATGCCGGCGCCCGGACACCGCCCCGCGCATGAACCAGCAGCCATATCATCAATACCACCTGCAGGGCCGGTACAAAGACGATAGCGAAGGCGGACATGAGGGCCATGAGGCTGATCGGACCTTCAGCCAGGGCCAACACGGTGTCGAACAGGCTGGCAGAATTGATTTGGTCCTGAGCTTTGAGCATCAACACCGGATAGAAGCAGATAAACAGCAAAAGCATGCCGGCGGCGACACTCAGCGCCAGCGACTGGTCGATGGATAACAGGTTGTGCCGGGCAACCACCGCGCCGCAACGCTGGCACAGCGCCTTCTGGTGCAACGATAGTTGCGGACGGTGGTATACCGAATCGCAGTATTCGCAAATAATGTAGGGCGATGTGTACATCGGGCTCAGTCCGGACCTTCTCGCGAAAAACGCCTTTGGTTCCAGACTAGCGTATGACGCGCTCGCAGCCCAGGGACATTACTCCGACTTGCGCTCGGCTTCGCGCTTGGCGGCAGGCTTTTCCGGGGGTTCGTGAATCCGGTCGGAGAAGCCTTTTATACCGGCCAGCATCGGCCTGAGCCCTTGCCATAGCTCGTTGTCGTGCAGCAACCGGTAGAAGCCCAGTATCCCGGGCGCTTTTTCGTTCGACGCTTCGCTGGCCGCCTCTTCCATGCTATCCAGCCCTTCGGTGAAGGCTCGGGTAATCGCAGCCATGCGCTCCGGTGGCAGGCGCCCCAGGGCCATCAGCAGCAGGGAAAGGTTCTGAACTGCGTTGCGGCTCTGTTCAGTATTGAGACCTTTGAGCAGGATTTCGGAGACCTCCGGCGAGGCTTTCAGCACGTCGTTGGCAAAGCGCAGAACGCCGGTATTGCTAAGATTTTCGACGAGCTGGTCCAGCTCTTCTCGCGCTGTATCGGGCTTGGGCGGCTCGGGCACCTCGTACAGTATGCGTTTGGCCATCAGAATTTCTCCGGGTAGCGGGCTTTGGCCGGCGGCAGGGTGTAGTCTGCCCGGTTCCACTTCAGTTCAGCTTCAACTCCCCGCCGAGGCGTCGGTTTGCCAAAACGGAAATTGTTTGCCGGTAGCGGCGGATCATCCTGAACATCGAGGCGCTCCATATAAACGGCGATCTCCTTGAAGGTGGGGGTATCGCTGTCCTTGTCGGCGTCGAAGGAGGTCAGAATATTAATGGCGTGGTCGTTGCGCGTGGCGTTCTCGGTCACGAACAGCTCATTGCCGGTCACCCGGTCGGTGACCAGCGCCTGCAAGCGGATTGACCCATGCCGCGAGGTGAGCTGAACCCAGCGGCCGCTTTCGATATTCCGCTCTTTCGCCAGTTCCGGCGAGACTTCCACGAACTTGGTGGGCACCTGGCTGCGAATGCCTGCTGACTGGTGGGTGAGGTTGCCTTCGTGAAAGGTCTCCAGCAGCCGCCCGTTGTTAACGTGCAGGTCGTACATTTCATCGGTCTGCTGGGTCGGCTCGGTATACTCGAGCGGATACAGTCGCGCCTTACCGTCCGGGAACGCAAAACCGTTAAGGTACAGGTGAGGGGTGTCCGTACCATCGGCAGCGATGGGCCATTGCTGGGATTTATACCCTTCGAGACGTTCATAGGTGACGCCCGCAAACATGGGGGAAAGCGAGGCGGCTTCCGCCATGATGTCGGCCGGGGACGGGTAATTCCAGGTTGCCCCGAGGTGGCGTGCGAGTTCAGTCTGGATCAACCAGTCGGGTTTACTGTTGCCCTTGGGTTCCAGCACTTGATAAAGGCGCTGGATGCGACGTTCGGTATTAACGAACGTGCCTTCTTTCTCGACGCTGGGTGCTGCGGGGAACACCACATCCGCATGCTCGCAGGTGCGGGTGAAGAAGATGTCCTGTACCACCATGAAATCGAGCTTGTCGAAAGCCTCCTGGACGTAATGCGCGTTTGAATCCACCACAGCCATCTCTTCGCCCACCACATAAAGCGAGCGAACCTGACCTTTGTGAATGGCTTCCACCACCGTGTGGTTGTTGAGCCCCTTATTGGTGGAGAGTTTGACACCCCAGGCATCCTCATAGCGCTTGCGGGCGTCATCGTCTGTGACGAACTCGTAGCCGGGAAGCCGGCCGGGCATCGAGCCAAAGTCGCTGCAGCCCTGAACGTTGTTGTGTCCGCGCATGGGATACGCGCCAGTGCCTGGGCGCCCGGCATTGCCGGTGACCAGGAGCAGATTGGCGATGGCCGTCGAGGTATCCGAGCCGGCGATATGCTGGGTCACACCCATAGCCCAGACACCGCAAACCTTACCGGCGCTGACGATCATCCTGGCGAGAGATTCCAGTCGTGAAGCGTCGATGCCGGTGACGGATTCAGCGTATTCCAGCGTGAAGGGCGCCAGGCTCTCACGGTACTCGTCCAGTTGGATAACCCGCTCCTCAAGGAACGTCTTGTCCTCCAGCCCGTTGTCCAGGATGAACTTGCTGATGGCGCAGAGCCAGACCAGATCGGTGCCTGGTTTGGGCCGGATGAATTCGTCGGCCCGCTCTGCCATCTCATGTCTGCGCAGGTCGAACACCAGGTGCTTCTGGCCGCGGTGTTTCTGCGCCTGCTTAAGCCGGGTGGCCAACACAGGGTGGCTTTCGGCGGTGTTGGAGCCAACAAAGAAAATCAGGTCCGCCTGTTCCAGATCCGATATCGAGCCGCCATCGCCGCCGTAGCCCATCGTCCGCCAGAGGCCCTGGGTGGCCGGCGACTGACAGTAGCGTGAGCAATTGTCGATATTGTTGGTCCCGATAACGGCGCGGGCCAGTTTCTGCATCAGGTAGGATTCTTCGTTGGTGCATTTGCTCGAGGCCACGAAGGCCAGGGCATCGGGACCGTGCTCGTCCCTGATTTCGTTGAACCGTTTGGCGACCAGCCGATAGGCTTCGTCCCAACTGGCTTCGCGAAAACGGCCTTCCTCGCGAATCAGCGGTGTCGTCAGGCGGTCGTCGGAATCGACGAAGTCCCAGCCGAATTTGCCCTTGATGCAGGTAGATATCCCGTTTACCGGCGCCTCTTCCACCGGTTGGACCTTCAGAATCTTACGATCACGGGTCCACATATCGAAGGCGCAACCCACGCCACAATAGGTGCATACGGTCTTGGTCTTCTTGATCTCCGATTTACGCCAGGCTTCGTCCATTTCCGACATGGCAAAAATGGGCTGGAAGCCCAGCGTCGGCTCGATCTTCTTCACGAAGTCGATGGCCGGGCGCTTCACCGCTGTGGGAAGCGAGGTGAGCGGCCCGGCCTCGCCGAGCATGGTTTTCTCCATCAGCGCATTGCAGGGGCAGACGGTGACACAGTGGCCGCAGGACACGCAGCTGGAGTCATTGGCGGACTCGCCGCCATCCCACATGACGCGGGGGTCCTCTCGCTCCCAGTCGATGGTCAGGGTCTCGGTGACCTGGACGTTCTGGCAGGCCTCCACGCAGCGCCCGCAGAGGATGCATTGATCCGGGTCGTAACGGTAGAACGGATGACTATCGTCGGTTTCATAGGGTTTGGTGCGGTAGGGGTAGCGCTGGTGACTGACATCCATCGCGTTGATGACGTTATGGACCTTGCAGTCGCCGTTATTGTTCTCGCACACCGAACAATAGAGTTCATGCCGGGCGACGATGCGGTCGGCGCCTTCATGCCGGGCCTGGCGGGCGTCTTCATTGTCCAGTTCGACATTCAACCCATCTTCGGCCTGGACCGTGCAGCCCCGCTGCAGTTCGCCGTCGACGCGTACCCAGCAGGTATCGCAGGTCTGTAGTGCGCCGAGCGTCTTGTCGTAGCAGATGTGGGGCAGGTCGATATCGTAGCGGGCAAGGAAATCGATCAACGGGGTGCCGGCAGGCCCGATCAGCTTCTTGCCGTCACACGTGAGGGTGCACAGTTGGCTCTCTGGCATCAGGTAACCTCCATGTTAGACGGACAACCGGGACGTTTTTGAATGCTTTGGATCCGGTTGACTGCTCCATCAAGGGCTTTGGACTCATGCTAGCTCAGCCTGGAAAAGGCGAATAGTGCCGTGAGATTACAGAGACGTAAGATGGCTGGGCTGTCCAAAGGGCTATGAGAAGAGATAAAGCAAACAATACGTCGTGGGAACTGCGGCGTGTTTTCGATTTGTCTGGCCACTCAATAAATAAGAAATTGCTCCCCATATTTATATATTACTTCGTAATTATATGTAACGAAATAATAAATAATGTAAGTTTTTTGAGATGGCTGACTCCAAAATCTTTAACCATCCGTATTCATAAATGATCGTTTTATGTGCAATTGTAATGAATCGTGTGGACGGGCTGTTTAATTATCCCAACCGAGTATTCTATAGATGCACACAAGTGCGACCCAAAAAAAAGATATAGGCACTTAAATGTTTCGATTCCCTCGTACTCTCAGTGGCGTGTTATTGATCGTTGCAATCCTGGCGCCGGCTCTGGCCCAAGCCAGCCACTTTCGCGGTGGGTCAATAACCTGGCAGGCATTGGACCTGGACAATGATGGCCAAGTGAATGATGTACGACTCACGGTCAAGACCGCTTGGCGGACAGATTTTGTCGAGTCGCCAACCGCAAATTCCTTCGTTTCCGAACCCGCGATCACGTTCGCTGAAGTGGGCACGGGTAACGTCACCACGTTGTCCGGAAGTCCGGACGCGAATGGCCAATATGCACTGAGTACGAACATTTTCGAGGCCCGGAACCTCGATATAAGTACCTCGTATGAGGTGTATTACACCTCGTGTTGCCGCATCAACGAGTTGGTTAACAATGCCGGGAAAGCATGGAAAATTCAGACGGTTATTAATCTAGCGGGCGGTAACCTGGCACCCAAGATTGAGCTGCCTATCATCTTTGAAGTACCCCAGATCAGGCAGGACGGCACCCGGTTGGAAAACTGGACATTCAACACCGGTTCCACCGATCCTAATGCCGATAAGCTGAAGTTCCGCCTGGCCAACCTCGATGAGCTGGGCGCGAGTGATGCCGTGCAGCCGGATGGTTTTTCAATTAACCCGAACACAGGCGTGATTACCTGGTCGGGTTCAGGCAGCTTAGCGCCCGGGTTATACAGTGCCGGTATCGTGGCGGAAGACCAGGACGACAACGGTATCGAAAAGTCGAAATCCCATGTGGATTTCATTCTGTACCTGCAAAACAACAAGGCAACTCAATTCAATGAGTCGGCCAATGTACCTGAAACCCGTAACGTCATTGTAGAAAAGGGTTCGACTTATACTTTCAATGTTAACGGCACGGCAATCGAAACCACCAGTCTCGGGAATATCCAGGGCGCGCTGACCGAAGATGCGAGCGTTGAAAGCCAATATACATTTGACCCGGTTAACCTGGCGCCTGCCGCATATCCCATTACTTTCGAAGTACGCGATACGACCAATACGACGATTAAGAACTACCTGGTTCTCAATTTCATTGTTCCGGATCCGGATGCGCCGAAAATCGTAAATTTGGAGGCGGACCGGACCGTGTATGGCACCACAGACCGCCAGATTATCGATGCCGGTGAAGATGCCCTGGTGACTGATCGCAATAACGTTGATTTCGACGGCGGCGAGCTGAAGGTGAACGTTACTTTCACCGACGGCCTGGAGGAAAATCTCAGTGTTCGGAATCAGGGAACGGGCGCGGGCCAGATTGGACTGTCCGGAGATACCGTTCTCTACGAAGGCAATCCCATTGGCACCATAGACGCCAATGATAATGGTCAGGGCCGCGCGTTACGGATCAACTTCGCAGGGGCCAATGCTACGCCCGCCGCGGTCACGGCACTCGTCCGCAACCTTACTTACCAGGATACCTTTACCCTGCGTGCGCCGGGCGACCGCAATCTGTCGCTGTTCATCAAGGACAAGGAAGGTAAGAGCAACTCCTATAACTTCTATGTCGATGTGCAGGATCACCCCTCAAGACCGGCCAGTGGCGGGCCGGTAGGTTCCGCGAACGGCATGATCGTTGCCGAAGGCAGCGCCGTTGCTTTGGGAACTGAAAACATCAACTTCTCGGATCCGGATACCGATCGCGGCCAGATCGCGATTAGTGTCACGGAAGTATCGAATGGGCAGTTTGAGAACTCAGGCAACCCTGGCGTTGCCATTACCTCCTTTACCCAGGAAAGTGTCGACCTCGGCCAGGTCACCTTTGTCCATGATGACAGTGAGGTCGCGCCCACATACAGCCTGAGCGCCTCGGACGGCACGACCTCGACCGCACCCTCTGCGGGCGACGTGCGATTCTCCCATATCAATGACAATGCACCGGTTATCAGCGGAACACCCGACACTGAGGTTAAGGTTGATACACCATACCAGTTCCGGCCGACCGCCTCCGATGAGGACGTCGGCGACGTATTAACCTTCAGTGTCACCAATCAGCCGTCCTGGACAACGTTCGATGCGTCAACCGGTGAGCTTTCCGGTACCCCGGGGAACGCCGATCGGGGCACCTATGCCTCCATCGGAATCACGGTGACGGACAGCGACGGCGCCGCCTCCAGTCTGCCCGCGTTCGACATCTGGGTCTTTCAGGACAGCGATGGCGACGGCGTGCCTGATAGTACCGAAAATACGGATGGCACCGATCCGAGTGATGCGGCGAGCTATAAGGATGGAGATGCCGACGGCGTGCCCGATCATGTGGAAACCCGGGACGGCACTGCCATAAACAACAAAAGCGACTTCTTGGATTCAGACGGTGACAACGCTTCCGATTATTCCGAAGCGCGAGATGGAACCGATCCAAACAATGCCAGTGATGTGCGGGATACCGATGGGGATCGCGTTCCTGACGATGAGGAAACCCGTGATGAGACGGATTTGAACGACAGGACGTCCTATCGGGATAACGATGGGGATGGTGTGCCGGGGGTCGTTGAAATGCAGGAGGGCACTGATCCTGGCCTAGCTGCTGATTATCTGGATACCGACGGTGATGGCGCCTCTGACTATTCGGAAGGCCAGGCCGGCACCGATCCCGGTAATACTTCGGACGTCCAGGATACGGACGGCGATCGCATTCCTGACGATCAGGAAAGTCGGGATGGCACGAGCCCGGGCGATAAGACGTCCTACAAGGACGTCGATGGCGATGGCGTGCCGGATCGCGTCGAGACGGCGCAGGGCACGAGCGCCAACGACGGTACTGACTACCGTGACACCGACAACGACGGTACCGCGGACTATGTGGAGAGTAGCCTCGACAGCACCGATCCCAATGACGGCAGCGATTTCCGCGATTCCGACGGTGACCGCGTGTCCGATCGGCTGGAGACCGAGCAGGGCACGGACCCCAATGACAAGACCTCCTACCGGGATACCGACGCCGATCAGGTACCTGATCAGGTAGAGCAGACCGAAAGCACCAATATCAACGACGACGCTGACTATCGGGATGCGGACGCCGATGGCGTACCCGACTATGTGGAAACTGTCGTCGACGGCACCGACGCCAACAATCAGCAGTCCTTCCGCGACACGGATGGCGATGGTGTGCCGGACTACCAGGAAACGGTAACAGGCAGCGATCCCAACGATGCCGCCAGCTATGTCGATACGGACAGCGACCGCGTGCCGGACTATGTCGAAATTATCGATGGCACGGATGAAATGGATAAGCGCAGCTACGCTGACGCCGACGGGGATGGTGTACCCACCCACGTGGAACTCCGTGTCGACCTGACGGATCCGGACAACGGTTCGAGGTTCCTGGACGCCGATGGCGATGGGGTGCCGGACTATGGTGAACTCTATTTTGACGGGTCGAACGCCAGTATCGCGGAGAGCGTACGGGATACGGACGGTGACGGCGTACCCGACTTCATTGAGAACCAGGTCGACGGCACTAATCCTGCGGATGGTTCGCTCTTCCTGGATAGTGACCGCGACGGTACACCCGATTTTGTTGAGGTGTATGTAGACGGTACAGATCCGCTGGGCGACAGTTCTCCACCTACGGTATCGGCGCCGCCTGAGGTCACTGTCAATGCGACGGGACTTTATACCAAGATCAGTCGCGCGCAACTTGAAGCGTTGGGCCTGGCCTCGGCATCGGACTCGAATGACGGAGCCAATTGCTGTTCGCCTTATCCCAAGTCGCTCGTCGACAATGAGCCCTTCTTCCCGCCGGGCCGACATGAAATCGTCTGGGCCGCGGAAGATGATAAGGGCAACGTGGGTACGGCCAACCAGGTCCTGAACGTGAAGCCGCTGGTCAGCCTGAGCAAAGATCAGGTTAAGCCCGAAGGTGCGGACGTGCAGATCAAGGTTGTGCTGAATGGCCCATCGCCTTTCTATCCGGTCGAGGTGCCCTATAGCGTGTCGGGTAGTGCAACCAATCCGGCAGACCACAACCTTGCGGGCGGTATCGCAGTGATCGATAAAGGCCTGCAAACGACCCTCTCGTTTAGCCTGACCAACGATGCAATTCCGGAGGCTGACGAAACGATCGTCGTAACCCTGGGGGAAGGCGTCAATCGTAGTCCATCGTCGCGCCATGTTCTGACGGTCAGTGAAAGAAATATCTCACCGGAGGTCGACGTCGTGGTTCGCCAGGATGGTGAAGAGCGCTTGGTAGTAACTCGCGACGGAGGTCCTGTTGTGCTAAGCGCTTTGGTGACCGACGGAAATCGGAACGATAGCCATCAGTTCAACTGGAACACCGGTATCTTGATTGACCGCGACAGTGCCTCGGCCAGCGTAACCCTCGATCCCAGTGTCATGGAGCCGGGACGAGATTATCCGCTAACGGTCGTGGTCACTGACAACGGTCGCCCTGCGGCTGAGGATTCGACGACAGTTCACTTGAAAGTCGTCGACGTCTTGCCGGCACTATCTTCGGTACAGGACAGCGATGGCGATGGGGTGCCGGATGCAAACGAAGGTCATGGGGACGCGGACCAAGACGGTATTCCCGATTACCTGGATAGTTCACTGTATGACTGCAGTGTGGTGCCCGAAGAAGTCGAGGACTACCAGCGTTTCCTGATGGAGAGCGACCCCGGTACGTGCATCAAATTGGGCCAGTATTCACGTTTTGCCACTCGCGGAGGTAGCCGCCTGCTGGAGGAAAGCGACATTGGTGCAACCAGCATCACGCAGTTACCGGAAGATCCCGAAACGACCAATGTGGGTGGTATCTTTGACTTCACGGTGGAAAACCTGGCTTCCGCGGGGCAAAGCGTCCGCGTGGTGGTTCCGCAACGCGCGGCCATTCCGCAGAACGCGGTTTATCGGAAGTATTCGGCAGAAGGCGGCTGGGTGGACTTCCGTGAAAACGCAGGCAATTCGCTGGCCTCTGCTCCCGGTGAGCCAGGGTTCTGCCCGACGGCAGGGAGTGGTGAGTACCGGGCAGGCCTAAACCCGGGCGACTGGTGTGTGCAGTTAACCATGACGGATGGAGGAGAAAACGACGATGATGGTAAAGCAAACGGCGTGGTCGTTGACCCGGGTGGTGTCGCAGTGATTGCCGGCTTGGAGAATAGTGGCACTCTGAAAACATCGGGCGGCGGTGGTGCCTTCGGCCCCTTCGGTCTGGGTTTGTTGATTGCCGCGGGTATCGCCGCAAGGGCCGCGCGCTTGCGCGCGGCTCTAGGAGCGAAGCTTAAGGCATTAGCTTTGCCTGTGATCGCAGTGTGCGTATTGGCTTCCTCGCTTGATATTGTGCAGGCCCAGGCTGCCAATCGCGGGGTGACCGGGGAAAGAGCCCCACCGATATACCTCACAGGGAGCCTTGGCTATGCCTTTACCGACATCAGTCATAGCGATATTGAAGGCCGGTTTGCTGATCGCGGATACCAGGCGACCGTCCATTCCTCCGACGGCGGTCGCCTGGCGGGCACGATCGGGGCGGGCTACCGCTTGACCGAGAGTCTGGCATTGGAGATCGCCTGGGTAGATTTAGGGGACACTGAGATTACTTTTAGCTCAACACCTGTCAATCGGGACATTGCGGCTGTGCATCCCGAATCCGGGCAAGGGCCGGCAGCATCCGCCATATATCGCTATGCCATAACTGATCGGCTGGGACTCCGTGCTCGCGGCGGCGTTCTCTTCTGGGATAGGGACTACAGCACGACCCAGGGAGAGGTCGCCATCACCGATGACGAGGAGAGTGGTACCGACTTCTTTTATGGAGTGGGGATAGATTATCGCGTGAGCCGCCTGATTTTCCTTACGGCGGAAGTGCAGCGATTTGAATTCAGCAGGGACCCGAGTCATTTTGTTTCGGCAGGGTTTGAATTCAATTTCCCCGAGTTGTTGAAATAGAAATAAAGGGCAGCCGGTTCCATACTTGGGCCGGTTGCCACACTACTCAACGGATGCTGGTATCCCCACACCCTATGGTTTCGCAGCTACAGTTGGTATGAAATCTATATGTTCGCGGAAAGGCCTAAAGTGAGTATTGGCAAAACAGGTTACGCATGGCTTGCTACTGCGCTCCTGGCGCTGTCAGGCAACGGATATGCTCACAACGACCATGGTGACGGGCAGCACGCTGCCACCAAACACGATTTCTCGTTTAAGATGGGCCGCGCACCGGGCTACTTTACCGAAAAATGTTTGCCGGTGAACGAAGGCGCGGAAATTTTATACAGGTTCAACTCACCGTATGCGGTAAACTTCAACGTGCACGTCCATACCGAAACTGAGACTCTGTTTCCGGTGCTGATTGACAATATAGACCAGCATCAGGCCTCGCTTCTCGCTTCTGACGATCAGGAGTACTGCTTTACCTGGAAGACCACCGCCAAAGCTGCAGAAACGTGGGTTCTGAACTTCAGTTACGAACTTAAGAATTAAGTGTTTCTGAGCGCATGTTGAATTGCTTCGTCTGTGGCATCAGCCGGGCGTCCGGTAGGGAATTTTTAACCGGTTAGCCGGTCATCTACTGTGAATGCCGGTGTCGCCTAGCGTCGGTGCCAATGTATTTGTCCATCCCTCAGTCTGCTTTCGGGGAAGCGAAACGGAACCAAAGGGAGTTTTATCATGTCAACGATCCACCGTAGGTTACTCACAATCTTGATGCCGCTTCTGTGCACCGTCTTTGCTCAAACGGTCTCGGCCCACCACGGCTGGGCCTGGGCCACGGACGAGGAATTCGAGATCAGTGGATCGGTGACCGAAACCCGGCTGGGCAATCCCCACGGCGAAGTGACCATTGAGGTCGAGGGCGAGGCCTGGGTCATAGAGGTGGGCCAGCCCTGGCGTAATGATCGGGTGGGGCTGTCCAAAGACCAGTTGAGCCAGGGGCAGGAAATCAGCGTGCACGGTCACCGCTCGGCCGACGAGAATGAACGTCTGGTCAAGGCCGAACGGGTGGTTATCGAGGGCAAAGAATACGATCTCTACCCGGACCGCGATTCCTGAGAACAGAGCGACGATACCGTGAAAAGATTGTAGGCCATCAGCGTCGCATAAAGTGGTTACTTGGCGTGCAGCCGCAGTTGCGAATTATCCGAATGACCTTGGCATCGGTTGTTTGGCGCCGATGTCATAGCGAGTCAAGTAACCGCTGTCAAAACTAAATTGGTCGGCTAGCCGGTGCCACCCCGTTATCCGGATCAAACCAGAGTGCACTTCTAGCAGGCTCTCACATTGATTGGTATGGACGATGCTTATTAGTGGGTTATCGGCAATAGAGACGTTTGCGCCACTCAAACAGGGGAACCAGATCTAACCGACAATTGAGAGATCCTGGGCAGCGAAGCGGAATATCAATCGCTTTCAGTACAGAAACTTTACCGCAGCGCTCAGCGCGCCCAATACTCGCTGCCGCAACCGTTGCCCGACGCTTTGGCGAGACCGGGTATCAAGACTTATCGATTTACATTCAAATAAGTGTGATCGATAGAGTTCAGCGATATCTTCAGCGAATGCGCCGTCTTTTACTTCCTGATTGGCTTCCAGGTTCCACCGAAAGCTCCAGTGGTCAAAGTTGCATGAGCCCACTGTGCACCAGTCGTCGGCAAGACAGAATTTTGCGTGCGTGAAAGAGGCCTGATATTCGTACACACGCACACCTGCGCGTAGGAGCCGCCCATAGTAACTCCTCCCGGCATATTGTACGGCCGGATGATCGTGGTTATTGCCGGCAACGATGATCCGAACATCGACACCACGCCGGGCGCTCGCTTGTAATTGTCGGAGTAGGTTTCGAGTGGGCAGAAAATAAGGCGTGTACATCCAGACGCGCTTACGGGCCTCTTCAATGTGACTTTGAAGAGAGTGCCGAATAGGTCGCCGCCGGCCCTGGGTCCGTGTCATCCGTCCTTCGCTTTTACCCGTCTTATGTTCAACTTCGGAACGGTTACGTAGAACTAAAGGCAAAGGCCATTCTCTGGCGCCACAAACGAGCCGTGACGACCACAATCGGTAAAACGAGTCGAACCAATCCTCGACCACAGGTCCCTCGATGCGTATGGCGAGATCATACCAACAATTAAGGAACTCGTCGGTAAGACAGAAACCCCCTGTGAAAGCGACCTTTCGGTCCACAAGCAGCAACTTACGATGGTCTCGCGTAATACTTCGACAAAGCCGAGGTAAAGAAACGGGGTTGAAATAAGCCAGAGCAATTCCGGGATAATCCAATCGTTGCCGGTCCATCGCTTCCAGACCTTGAGAACCGTAACTATCGAAAAGCAGGAAAACCTTCACGCCGCGATTCGCTGCGTTTCTCAAAGCATCGATGAACCTGTCGGCAAAGCGTCCAGACTCGACCAGATACTGCTCAAGAATGATGAGATCGGTGGCTGAATCGATGCTAGAGAGTAGTTCAGGCACATAGCAATCGCTTCCGGGAAAAACCTGAAAACGATTATTGCTGCGCCATGGCTTTTGCATTCAGCGACCCTGAATCTACAAGCTGTAGAAATCTTATTGAATTGGAGTAAGAGGCCCGGAGTTGTGCAGGCACATCGATAAATTGTCGGAACATTACGGTCGGCATCGACTGGCTTTTCTTCATTAAGTCTTAAAGGCTAGGGATTGTGGCGGGACAGATCAAATTTAAAATGAAGAGCACCCCGGAGCGAACCGGCGTGCTATCGACGCTTAAGAAAGGATGAGTTAGCTGCAACCACCCTGACTCTGGCGTCCGCCCTTTTGACCGGCCTTGCGGGCTTCTTCCAAATCGAACTCGTGAGCATTGCCCGTTTCGTGAGCTACTTTCCCGCCTTTCTCGCCAGCCTTGCGGGCTTTCTCGGAACTGAATTCGTGGGCCGGTCCAAGGGGGCCTGTAAGGGGCATACGGATGAGCTATACTCCACCCGAATGCTCACGATTTTGCTCTTGGAATAGAGCTCGATGCAGTGCCCGGGCCGATCCAGGCGCAGAATCTTTGCTTACTCAGCAAGGAGGAGCTTGCCATGATGGCGACTGCCCATCGAACGTATCGAAGTGCGCTGCATCCGCTTCACGCTATATTGCTCGCTGGCACCATTCCGTTGTTTCTTGGGGCCACGTTGAGCGACTATGCCTACTCGTCGACCTACCACATACTCTGGAGCATGTTCGCTTCCTGGCTGATTGCCGGCGGTCTTGTCTTCGCTGGATTGGCGCTGTTATGCGCGATCATCGGCCTGTTCCGTGCTGACCGCCGTCGCGGACTTTTCCTCGCTTATTTTTTTCTGCTGCTGGCCGTGTGGGTTGTGGGCTTCTTCAATGCGCTGGTCCACGCCAAAGACGCCTGGGGCATGATGCCCACCGGCTTTATTCTATCGATAATTGTTACCGTGCTGGCTTGCGCGGCGACTTGGATCGGGCTCTCCAGTCTCAGCGCAGGAGGTAGGGAATGAGGTTTTCCAGCATCTTTTACGTCAGTACGCTCTCGGTTTTTCTAAGTGCCTGCGGAGATGGCGCTCCAGATTCGGAACAACAATACGGCCCCAATCCGACACTTCCAGAACCGCAACGAGGGCTCTTGCCTGGCATGACGGTTCCCGAGCCTGCCGAGTGGGGCGATCAGCAACCGACGGTGCCCGACAACTACACCATCACAGCCATCGCCACCGGCCTCAAGATACCGCGCCAAACGCTGGTGTTGCCCAACGGCGATATCCTGGTTGCCGAAGGTAGTGGCGGCGGTGACGCACCGCTATCGAAGCCGAAAGGTGTGATTGCCGGTTATATAAAGTCGCAGGGGAGCACCTCGGTTAAGGGTGGCGACCGCTTGACTCTGCTGCGCGATAGCGACGGAGACGGCAGCTATGAGGAGCAAACTGTTTTCGCCGAGAACCTCAACGCGCCTTATGGACTGGCTTTGGTTGATAACAATCTCTACGTTGCCAATCAGGATGCGCTCGTACGGTTTGATTACGAGGAAGGCCAGACCCAGGCCAGCGGGCGGCCTGAAGAGGTTACGAAGCTACCCTCTGAGATTAACCATCACTGGACCAAGGCGCTGACGGCCAGCGCTGATGGGCGTTTTCTCTACGTGGGTATTGGCTCCAACAGCAATATCACCGAGCGTGGTATGGCGGCGGAAGTCAACCGGGCGGAGATCTGGCAGATCGATGCCGAGACCGGTGCACATAAACCGTATGCGACGGGGCTGCGTAACCCCACCGCGCTTACGATTCAGCCAGACACAGATCAGCTATGGGCCGTGGTGAACGAGCGGGATGAACTCGGGCCCAACCTGGTTCCCGACTACCTGACGTCTGTGCAGGAAGGCGGCTTTTATGGCTGGCCCTACAGTTATTGGGGGCAGAATGTCGATCAGCGGGTCCGGCCGCAGAAGCCTGAAAAAGTAGAATCGGCGATTGTGCCCGATTACAGCCTCGGATCGCATGTGGCTGCACTCGGCGTCGATTTTTCAATCCCCGAAATGGGTGACGAGTTCGCGGAAGGGGTGTTCGTCGGCGAGCATGGCAGCTGGAACCGCGCGAATCCTGTGGGCTACAAGGTGGTTTTTATACCTTTCAGCGACGGACGCCCGGCCGGTCAACCTGTTGACTTTGTGACCGGATTTCTCTCAGGAGACAATAAAACGCGAGGACGGCCGGTCGGCGTGACCGTGGACCCAAGCGGTGCCCTCATCGTCGCGGACGATCTTTCCCATACGATCTGGAGGATAGCGCCGAAGGAATGATGGAGCAGGCTCTGGGCTTTATCGAGAGCGCTGCGCCAGTGGCCGCGCTGCGTCAGTCCACATGGCTCTATCCGTTGGTTAACGCCGGACACATTTTGGGCGTTGCCCTGCTGGTGGGCGGGATTGTTCCGCTTGACCTGCGCTTGCTGGGGGCGTGGCGCGGCTATCCGGTCGCGCCCTTCCTGCGGGTTCTGAGGCTGACATCGGCATGCGGACTGGGTTTGGCCGTCGCGTGCGGCCTGCTGCTTTTTGCCACGGCGGCCGCGGACTACGCGGGCTCTTTTTTGTTTCTGAGCAAGATGGCCGTCGTTGTAGGCGGGGTCGTGAATGCCCTGGTCATGGGGCGCGCGCTAACCCGGCAGGCTATCTGGAATCTTCCCCTCGGCGCGTCTATGCCTGTGACCATACGGCTTGGCGCGCTGGTTTCTCTCTGCGCCTGGGTAACGGCTTTGGTTCTGGGTCGATTACTGGGCTATTTCTGACTGGGCGACTTCTGAATCATTTATGCAACATAAAGGGTTCCGCTCGCCGCTTTTTATCAAATTTCCTGCATAAAGATGTCATGGCCCGGCAAGGGCAGGTGATTCACACTGGATGTATCTAGTGGGCGCTGCTGGCGGGTACTGAATTCCGATAGATACCCGCTGTCACAGCCGCAACGTTCATCCCAACGACTTATTCAGAACACAGGACATAACGATGGATTTTAAAGACGTACCCGCAATCGTAACCGGAGGCGCCTCCGGCCTGGGCGAGGGCGCAGCACGGGCGCTCGCCGCGGAAGGCTGTAAGGTGGCGATCCTGGATCTACAGGAAGAGAGAGGCAATGCCGTGGCGGCGGAAATCGGCGGTATTTTTGTCCGTTGCGATGTCGCCTCCGCCGAGAGTGCCGAAGCCGCCCTGAAAACGGCCCGTGAAGCGCACGGCCCCTGCGGCGTGGCGGTGAGTTGTGCCGGCATCGCGCCCGCGGCGAAGATCGTGGGCAAGGACGGCCCGATGCCGCTGGATGATTTCAACAAGGTTATTCAGGTCAACCTGGTGGGGTCGTTCAACATCATGCGGCTGGCGGCAGCGCAGATGGCCGAACGGGAACCGAATGCCGACGGCGAGCGTGGCGTCATTATTTCCACTGCATCGGTGGCCGCCTACGAAGGCCAGATTGGCCAGGTGGCCTACAGCGCCTCCAAGGGCGGCGTGGTGGCGATGACGCTTCAGGCTGCGAGAGAGCTGGCGCGTAGCGGGATTCGCGTTAATACCATCGCACCGGGGATTTTTATGACGCCGATGATGGCGGCGATGCCCGAGAACGTGCAGGAAAGTCTCGCGGCGACATTGCCGTTCCCGCAGCGGCTGGGCAAGCCGGAAGAGTTTGGCATGATGGTCGAACAGATGGTGAAAAATCCGGTCCTGAACGGTGAGGTTGTCCGCCTGGATTGTGCGCTTCGCATGGCGCCGAAATAGATTCGGCTTTACGCGGTGCTTGTATGAACAACAAGGTGCTTGTATGAACGACAGGAAAGAACCCGAAGAGCGCGCCATGTTCCGTGACATGGTAGTGAAGGTCCTTGAAAGCCAGGTCAAGCCACACTACGAGGATTGGGATGCGGCCGGTATCGTGCCCCGTGACGTGTGGCGCACCTTCGGCGAGGCCGGCATGCTGTGCGTGGATGTACCCGAGGACTTCGGCGGGGTAGGCGTCACCTTCGACTACTCCATTGTCGTGGGCGCAGAGCTCGCCCGCATGGGCTTTGGCGCCTTGGCCACCAACGTCATGGTTCACTCGGACATTGTTGCGCCTTATTTGACGAACATCGCCAGCGACGAGCAGAAACAGCAATGGCTGCCTAAGATGGTCAGCGGCGAAGCCGTGGGCGCTATCGCCATGACCGAGCCGGGCGCCGGCAGCGATCTGCAGGCCATGCGCACCAGCGCCAAGCGTGACGGCGACGACTATGTGCTGAACGGATCCAAGACCTTCATCACCAATGGCCAGCATGCCGATATGGTGATCGTCGCCGCCAAAACCGATCCGGCGGCGGGCGCCAAGGGCATCAGCCTGTTTCTGGTGGATACCACGCTGCCCGGGTTCAGCCGGGGCCGCAACATGGACAAGATTGGCCAGCATTGCGGCGACACCTCGGAAATGTTCTTCGAAGACTTGAAAGTACCGCGCTCGGCGCTACTGGGTGAGGAAGGTAAGGGCTTCGTCTACCTGATGACCGAACTTCCCCGCGAGCGCCTGGTCATTGGCGCCCTGGGCTGCGCCGCCGCCCGCGGTGCGCTGGATTTGACCATTGCCTATGCCGACGAGCGCGAGCTCTTCGGCCAGAAGCTCAAGCAACTGCAAAACACCCGGTTCCGTATCGCCGAAATGGAAACCGACTACCGGGTCAACCAGGCGTTCATCAACGAATGCATCGATCTGTACAGCCAGGGCGAGCTGGATGCCGCCACCGCCTCCATGGCGAAGTACAGCGCCACGGAAATGCAGTGCCGGGTGGCCGATGGCTGTCTGCAGTTGTTCGGCGGCTATGGATACACCACCGAATACCCGATTTCCCGCGCCTTTACCGATGCCCGTGTACAGCGCATCTACGGTGGGACATCCGAAGTAATGAAAGAAGTCATCGCTCGCGCCGTCTTGGGCAAGTGAGTATCTTCAACAGACTTGAGGTGAGTTATGGCAGATAACGATGTTGTGATTGCAGGCGGGGCCCGCACGCCCATGGGCGGCATGATGGGCGCGCTGAGCAGCGTGCGCTCGCCGGAGTTGGGCGCTATTTCCATCAAGGCAGCCATTGAGCGGGCCAAGCTGACGCCGGCGGATATCAATGAAGTGGTGATGGGCTGCGTTTTACCGGCGGGTCTCGGTCAGGCGCCGGCGCGGCAGGCCTCCCGCTCGGCGGGTATTCCCGACAGTTCGGGCTGTACCACGGTGAACAAGATGTGCGGGTCGGGCATGCAGGCCGTCATCATGGCGCACGACCAGATCAAGGCCGGCACCAACCGCATCATGATTGCCGGCGGCATGGAGAACATGAGTCAGGCACCGTACCTGCTGCCCAAGGCTCGCCAGGGGCTGCGGATGGGGCATGGCCAAGTCATGGACTCCATGTTTCTGGATGGCCTGGAAGACGCCTACGAAGGTGGCCTGATGGGCGTGTTTGCCCAGCGCGTAGCGGATGAATACAAGATCAGTCGCGAGGCGATGGACAGTTATGCCATCGAGTCGTTGCGGCGGTCGCTGGCGGCGGCGGAGAGCGGCGATTTCGATGACGAAATCGTGCCGGTTCCGGTTAAGGATCGTCATGGCGAGACGCTGGTGGAAATTGACGAACAACCCGGCAAAGCCAATCCCGACAAGATTCCGACGTTGAAGCCCGCTTTCGCCAAAGAGGGCAGCGTGACCGCAGCCAACGCCAGTTCCATCAGCGATGGTGCTTCAGCGCTGGTGCTGGCCCATGCCGACGAAGTCAGTCAGCGAGGCTTGAAACCGCTGGCCCGAATCGTGGCGCATGCCACCCATGCACGCTTGCCCGCCGAGTTCACCCTGGCGCCGATAGGGGCCATTCAGAAGGTGCTCGACAAGGCCGGGTGGACCAAGGACGACGTGGATCTGTTCGAGGTCAACGAGGCCTTTGCCGTCGTGGCGTTGCTGGCGATCAACGAACTGGGCCTGGATCCCGATAAGGTCAATGTCTTTGGCGGCGCCTGCGCCCTGGGCCATCCCATCGGTTCGTCGGGTTCGCGGATTCTTGTGACGTTGATCAACGCGTTGAAGCGTCGCGGCCTGAAGCGCGGCGTGGCCTCGCTGTGTATCGGTGGTGGTGAAGGGACCGCTGTAGCTATAGAAATTCTCTGACGCTTACAAATTTCTCAGGCCAATGTAGCAGATGCTTTAGGGGAGAGAGGCTTTAAAGCAGCCTTTTACACCCTCTAAAGCGTCGGCTACATTTCCGGCCTTCGCTCTTACTGATCCTGCTGCCGATAAGCCAGCGGGCTGACCCCCGTCCAGTGCTTGAATGCCCGCGAAAAGGCGCCCGGCTCGGTGAATCCCAATTGCGCCGAAATCTCCGCCACGCTTAGGTTCTGCCGGGTGAGCAGGGTGACCGCCTGGTCCCGTCGTAAATTATCCTTGATCTTCTGGTAGGCGCTGCCTTCGGCTTTGAGTTTGCGGCTGAGGGTATAGGAGGTCGTGTGCAACTGCCCGGACACCCAGTCTAGGTTAGGCAGGCGGCTTTCGTCGCAGGATTCCAGCAGGCGGCGGACCTGGGTGGTGACGCTGTCGTCGTCCACGGTCCAAATCATCAGATGCCGCGGCGAGCCGAGGATGAATTCGTCTAGCTCGCGGACGGAGCGGACTACCGGCATGGTCAGGTATTGCTTGCTGAAGAACAGGCTGTTGCTCTCACGCTCGAAATGGCAGCGGCACGGAAAGATGAACCGGTATTCGTCGAAGTGGTGGGGCAGCGCTTGGGTGAAGGTGGCTTGGCTAAGTACGATCTTGCGGCCGATCAGCCAGCCTACCAAGCGATGCCAGACCATTAGCAGCCACTCCACCAGGAAATGGTCCGGATCCAGTTCGGGATGGCGATGGGTGAGGGAAAGCCTGGCTTCGTCCCCCTCAAGATCCAGCTCGATACGGATGTCATCTGAGAATAGCCGATAGCAGCGGATACTCTGGCGCAGCACGTCTTCCAGGTTGCTGCTGTGGACCACCAGCGAGCCCATCAGATGAAAATGGCCGACACGGCACGGGTGCGTGGTGCGTCCCATAAACTCGTCGTCCAATTCCTTCCACACCAGCCGGAACAGGCGAATGAACTGTTCTCGCGGCACCCGGGCCTTGGGCTCGCGGATCAGTTCGGGGTCGATATCCCGGCTGCGCAGTAGGGCATCGCAGTTGCCGCGTTGCTTTTCCAGTCCGTGGAGAGCGGCCCGCGCATAGTGGGAGGAGAATGTCAGGTTTTTCATTGGGCCTGCAAAGAACAAGGCGACTCAGTATGGGTATTTGAAAAGCACCCGCGTAAGAGGCCGGCGGGACGTGGACCGCATCGGCTTAGGCCGTTACCGGGACTCAAGCAGCGCCATCGCGTCCTCGGCGCCCATGGCCTTGGCCAGCGTTAGCGCGGAATTGCCATCGGCATCCACCGCTTCCGGGTCGGCCCCAGCCTCCAAGAGGCGCTCGATCATATCGGTTTTATTGAACATCGCTGCGTACATCAGCGGTGTTTTCGCCCCTTCGGGCCG
Source organism: Marinobacter fonticola (assembly GCF_008122265.1). Lineage (NCBI taxonomy): Bacteria > Pseudomonadati > Pseudomonadota > Gammaproteobacteria > Pseudomonadales > Marinobacteraceae > Marinobacter > Marinobacter fonticola. Next base: position 3,123,404 of record NZ_CP043042.1, on the reverse strand, counting down.
GCTATCTGCGTCGGCACCGTTTTCCAGCAGCAGGTTGACGATCGCCATTTCGCCTTTATAGACGACACCGGCCAACGGTGTTTGCTGGCGGTCGTTGGGTAGGTTGGGATCGGCGCCTTTCTCCAAAAGCAGGCGTGAGGTTTCCAGATGCCCGTTGTAGCTGGCCAGCATCAACAGGCTGTCACCGCTACTGGTGCGAATGTCCGCCGGTACACCGGCATCGAGCAAAGGTCCCAGTATATCGGTGCCACCGTTACGGGCCAGATCAAAAATACCCTGGGCAAAGGCAATGGCATCTTCGTCCAGTTGATTGCCCGGCTGCTGGGGCTGGTTGTTGTCGCTCATCAGGTACTCCTTAAACTGACGTGTCGGGAGCCTCTGGAGACGGTTTGGCCCCATTTCGATTGCAAAACCGGGCCACCAAAGCGATTCAGGACTTTTCCAGAGGTTCCATGCTCTCGCTGAATGCCCTTAGCCTACATGAGTTTATCTGAATTGGCCGCCTATCGGGACAATAGAAAAGAGCCCCGTTTGGGGCTCTTCGTCATGGGGCGAGTGCCAGCTTTAACCCTGCCATCCCGGATCGGGCTGGAAACGCCGGCCGTAACGATCGGTCAGTGTGGCCAGGGTCTCCCGGATAGCGTCGAAGCCGCGGTCGTGGGCATACTTCATCGGTCCACCGCGGAACGGTGCGAAGCCGGTACCGAAGATCATTGCCCCATCGGCGGTCTCTTCGTCGGCCACCACACCTTCTCGAATGCAGGCCATGCAGGCATTGAGCATGGGTAGCAGCATCCGGTCCAAGGTATCGTCCGGCGGCGAGGAAACCCCATCCTTCTTGTCGGCCTTGCCGTCTTTCCACGTGTACAGTCCTTCACCGGACTTCTTGCCCAGTTTGCCTTCTTCCACCTTTTGCTTGAGCCATGCGGGGGAGTCGGGCATATCCGTATCCAGACGTTCGCGCAGCATGTCCGAGACACTCAGGCAAATATCCAAACCGACTTGATCGGCCAGTTCGATCGGCCCCATCGGCATGCCGAAATCCTCAGCCACTTTGTCGATGGCTTCCGCCTGGATGCCCTCATCCAACATCACCATGGCTTCGACCAGGTAAGGCGTCAACGCCCGGTTCACCAGAAAGCCTGGCGCGGTAGCGACAGGCGCCGGTAGGCGGTCGATCTGCCCCACGAAGGCGCGAGCCCGGTCGTAAGTCTTCTCGTCAATGGCATCGTGTTTAACCACTTCAACCAGGGGCATGCTGGCGACCGGGTTGAAGAAGTGAAGCCCCACCAAGCGCTCTGGATTCTTCAGGCCTTCCTGGAGGCTTTCCAGGGGAATGCTCGAGGTATTGGTGGCCAGGATAGCGCCTTTCTTGAGCTTGGGTTCGGCTTCGGCGTAGACCTTATGCTTGATCTCGGCTTCTTCCGGAACCGCCTCGATGACCAGATCCGCATGGCTGACACCCCGGTTCTCGAAATCCGGGATCAGGTTGTCGAGGATAGTGCGTGTTTCGCCCTTCGAGCGGTGTTTTTTCTCGCATAGGTCGCCGAGCTTTTTAACGGCCTTGGCGATTTTGTCCGGCTCCATGTCGAACAGGCTGACGCGTAGCCCCTGGAAAGCGCACCAGCCGGCGATGTCGCCGCCCATTTCACCAGCGCCCACCACGTGGACGTGACGTACAGGCTCGGCATCGGCCCGGGTCATGCCTTTCATCTTCTCCCGCAGGAAGAACACGCGAACCAGATTACGCGAGGCTTCAGTGGTCAGCAGATGGGCAAAGGACTTAACCTCGGCTTCGCGCATGGCCTTTTCTTGTCCACCATGCTCCTCCCAAAGCTCGATCAGCGCCTGCGGTGCCGGGTAATGCTTGGGCGGCGCCTTGCTAAAGGTTTTCGACCGCATTTGACGGACTTCCAGCTGGCGCGCCGGGCGCGTGGTCAGCAACCGCTCACGGAAACCGTTACCGTTTTGCTTGAGTTCGCCTTCGGCCGCCATGCGTACAGCGGCTTCCACGTGGCGCTCCTGGATGACGTCATCCACCAGGCCGAGCTTCTTGGCCTTGCTGTCGTGGGCGTTCTTGCCCGTCAGCATCATGGTCATGGCTTCTATCGGATCTATCAGGCGCGTCAGCCGGTCCGTACCACCCAACCCCGGATGCAATCCCAGTTGCACTTCGGGAAAGCCCAGTTTGGCGCCGGCGATAGCCAGCCGGTGGTCGCAGCACAGGGCGAGTTCCAAACCACCGCCGAGACAAGCGCCATGGACAATGGCGACCTTGGTAAACGGCAAGGCCTCGAAGCGATCCACCACCTCGTGGGCGCGTGTCAGCTTCTCGACGACGTCTTCTTCGGAGGTCAGCTCTTTGAATTCGGAAATGTCCGCGCCCATGCAAAAGCCGGAGGCCTTGATAGAACGCAGCGCCAGGGCTCGGGGTTTATCGCTTTCCAGTTGGCTGACCACCGCGTCCAGCTCTTCGAGCACGTCAGCGGAAAGTACGTTGGCGCTGGCGTCCTGCTTATCGAAGAGCAGCCAGGCGATATCGTTTGCATCGCGGCTCAGGTGCCAGTGCTTCCAGTCGCCGTCTTTGATCGGTTGGTAAGGGCGCTCGCCGGTATCGAACGGACCCAGCGCCATTTCACGGGTACTCAATGTCTTGAGAATGTGACCTGTCATGGTGTTGTTCCTCCTTGAGCGTCCTAGACCGTCTCGATCAGCATGGCGCCGGATTGGCCGCCGCCGATACACTCGGTAGCGATGCCGCGCTTAAGCTGCTTGCGGCGCAGCGCATTTACCAAATGCAGCACGATCCGGTTGCCGCTGGTGCCGACGGGATGGCCAATAGCCACAGCGCCGCCGTCGACATTCAATCGCTCCGGATCGAGCCGTCCCATGGGCTCATCCAGGCCCAGGGCGACCCGGCAAAACTCCGGGTCGTCCCAGGCGGCGGTGCAGGCCAATACCTGGGCGGCGAAGGCTTCGTTGATTTCCCACAGGTCGATGTCGTTGAGGCCGGCTTTCTGGCGTTTGAGGATCTCGGTCGAACTCAGGGTGGGGCCAAGCCCCATGATCTTCGGGTCCAGGGCGGACCACTCGCTGTCCTTGATCACGGCGATGGGTTCCAGGCCGTGCTTTTTCACCGCCTCTTCCGATGACAGGATGAGCCAGGAGGCACCGTCGGTGACCTGGGAACTGTTGCCCGGCGTCACCTGCCCATACGGCGGTTCGAAGGCGGCCTTGAGTTTGGCCAGCGCTTCCACGGACGTATCCGCACGGACGCCATCGTCATGCTTGTAAAGTGTGCCGTCCGGGGCGATGGCCGGAACCACCTCGCCGTCGAGCCAGCCTTCTTCCTGCGCTTTGGCCAGTCGCTGATGACTGGTTACGGCGTACTCGTCCGCCATTCTCCGCGTGATGTTGAATTGCTGCGCGATCACTTCGGCCGTCTGGCCCATGCTCAGCCCTACGATGGGATCGGTCAGCCCCTTGACCAAACTGATCTCGGGTTTGAATTGCGAGGGGCTGAACTGCGCAAGCTGACGCGCATAGTCCTGAGCCGAGGAGGCTGAGTTGAGACCAGCCAGCCAACGGGCCGCGTCTTCGGTCAGCATCATCGGCGCTTTACTCAGCGCTTCGGTGCCGCCGGCGAGAATCAGATCGCTGTCGCCGTCGCGGATGTATTTATAGGCGGTATCGATGGATTGCATGCCGGAGCCGCAGTTGATCTGCACCGTGAAAGCCGTCATGGCCTCGCCCATGCCCAAACGCAGCGCGGCAATCCGAGCGGGGTTCATCTCCTCGGGCAACACGTTTACGCAACCCAGAATGACCTGATCGAAGGCGTCCGGCGCCATCGGTTGCCGCAGTAGTAGCGGGCGACCGCACTGGACCGCAAGGTCGACTGGGGTAAAGGGGCCAGGTTGGCCACGCGCTTTAATAAAGGGGGTTCTGGAACCGTCGACGATATACACCGGCCGGTGCGTATCTTTGCGGTTATCTGCGGTTGGACTGTTTGATGATGTTGAAGAGCTCCGTGCCATTCGGGATCCTCCATTGTCTGATCGAGATGTCCTGCAAGCGTTGCGTTTGCGAACCTGATCAGGAAAGAACTGCCGTGTTGAGCTTTCCCTGTTTTAAACCGTTGACTCTTGGTACGCCTCCTAACTCTTGGTATTCCTCCTATCCTAACTTCTTCGGTACGCCTCCTGGCCCGCCGCGGTCGTTTTCTAACGGAGCGCGACTGATTTCGTGAAGCGTTACCTGATTGACCTTGGTATTGCTGGACGGCTTAAAAGCGATGCCAGTAGGTTCGAACCCAATCCCAGGCTGCTGGATCGATGGGCGAGACTGATTTTCAGCGTAACGCCGATGGCGTGCTCAAACCAATTAACTGCGCTGGCCAGAGGGTCGTTTTTGGTGACGGTTAATTAATGTGCTAGTCGATTAATGTATTAGCTAAATAGGGGCGCAGGCTCAAAATGATTGATGTATGTCATTGTCACCTTGGCTGAAGGTGTATCAGGCTGGCTCTATTAGGGTTGTTGTCGTATGGATAGACTAACGATTGAGGCGCCAGGATGCCCGACTCCCTCAAAGCCTACCGAGATAAGCGTAACTTCGAGCGGTCGCCGGAGCCGCAGGGCCAGCCTGCGCAAAGCCGGAAAGGGAATGCTCGCTACGTCATGCATAAGCATGCTGCCAGCCACGAGCACTTTGACTTGCGGTTGGAGCAAGCCGGTGTTTTACGCAGCTGGGCCCTGCCGAAGGGGCCGAGTCTAGCCAGGGGCGAGAAGCGCCTGGCGGTTGAGGTTGAAGACCATCCACTGGCGTACGGCGACTTTGAAGGTGTGATCCCGCGCCAGGAGTATGGGGGCGGCACTGTCATGCTTTGGGATACAGGCACCTGGCGTCCGCTCGGCAAGCCCAGCGCTGACCGGATTGACCTGGAGCTGCACGGTTCCAAACTGACCGGCCGCTGGTCGCTGGTACGCACGTCGTCGGCTGGGTCGTCGGCTGGAAAGTCGCGTGAGGGCCGCCAGGATCGCCGGCAATGGCTGCTCATCAAACGCACTGATCCTGCGAGGCAACCGCTGGACCCGGACGATCTGAGCATTGTGTCTGGCCGCTCCATGGACGAGATTGCAGCCGATAAAAACCGAGTCTGGACTGCACAGCTTCAAGAACCCGCCGTCGATCCTGCTGCGTTGCCGGATACCCGGAAGCAGGCCCTGATTGATCGTCCAGCCCCGCAGTTGGCGGTCCTCAAACCTCGGCCCCCGAAGGGCGATCAGTGGCTGCATGAACTCAAGTTCGATGGTTATCGTCTTATGGCGCGTCTGGATCTCGGCGACGTCGCCTTGTTAACCCGCAATGGCAAGGACTGGACCCATCGCTTTCCCGAATTGGTCGACGCGCTTGGCCGGCTACCCGTCGACGAAGCGATCATTGATGGCGAAATCGTGATCTTCGATCAGGACGGCACAACCAGTTTCCGTAAACTTCAGGACCGGGTCGGCGGCGTTGGAGGCACCGTGCATGACGCTGGCCTGGTACTGCAGGTGTTCGATTTGCTCCACCTGGATGGCTATAACCTGATGCGCACGCCGTTGACGGAGCGCAAGGCCGCGCTGAAAGCGGTGCTGGAAGCGCGCCCCGATTTAGCGGGCGGCGCCGTGCGCTACTCTGACCATATTCTGGGGCACGGCGCCGGATTCCTGCGCGAAGTCTGTGACATGCGCCTTGAAGGCATTATTTCCAAACAGGTCGATGCCCGCTACCGCCCGGGTCGCCAGGAAAGCTGGGTAAAGTCTAAATGCACGCTGCAGGATGAGTTCGTCGTGGGCGGCTATACCCCACCTTCCGGAGCGCGAACCGGTTTCGGTTCACTGTTGCTGGGCGCCTTCGGATCGTCCGGATTTGAATACCAGGGCCGGGTGGGCGCAGGTTTCTCCTCACACCAGATCGGAATGCTCCGCGAACGGCTGCAAAGCCTGAGTATCGAACGCCGCCCTTTTGCGCAACAGGTACCGGATAGCAAGGGCGCTCAATGGGTTCAGCCTGAGCTCGTCGTTGATGTGGAGTATGCCCAGCGCTCCGCTCGCGGAGTGTTGCGCCAGCCGGTCTTTCGTGGGCTGCGCGACGACAAGACTGCAGACGAAATAACAACTCAAGACACCGCGCCTTCGGTTGATAGCGCAGACACCGAGCAAGCTAAATCAGCCGAAGGCTCCACACGCCGGACGACGGCTGAAGGGCCAACCCGGAACTCTCCCGGCCCTCGGGGCGTGCGCATTGCCGGTGTTGCCGTGAGTCACGCGGATCGCGTCGTCTTTCCCGAGGTTGGTCTGACCAAACGGGCGATTGCGCAGTATTTGGACGCCGTTGCGGAGTGGATGCTGCCCCATGTAGGGCGTCGTCCGCTTGCCATGGTTCGTTGTCCCGATGGCTGGACTGGCGACTGCTTTTTCCAGAAGCGGCCCGGCCGTGCACTGGCCGGCCAGCTGCCGCAAGTCACCATCGCCGGGAATTCCGGTGATGACTCCGATTTCGTTTACGTCGAGACGGCCCGCGATCTCGTCTACCTGGCGCAAACCGGGGTGCTCGAACTGCACCCATGGGGCAGTCGCATAGAGGACGTGGAAACCCCCGATACGGTGACCTTCGACTTCGATCCTGACCCCTCGGTGCCTTGGTCCGTATTGGCCGAGACTGTGCACCACCTCGGCCAAAGGCTGGCTAGGGCAGGGCTGACGGGTTTCCCGCGAACCACCGGCGGCAAGGGGTTGCATGTGGTGGTTCCCATCGAACCCGAGGCGGATTGGGAGGTTATCAAACAGTTCGCCCGCGTGGTGGCCAACATCCATGCCCAGGAACAGCCCCAGTTGTTGACCACCCACATGGCCAAGGCCCGCCGCAAGGGGCGTATTTTTATCGACTACCTACGTAATGGCCGCGGCGCCACCAGCGTAGCGTCGTACTCGATCCGCGCCCGGGAGGGCGCGCCGGTAGCGACGCCTCTGCGATGGGACGAAGTGACCCGCGTAGAGCGCGGGGATCGCTATACCGTCAAAAACCTGTTCCGTAGGCTGCGTTCACTGAAAGACGATCCCTGGGAGGGTTTTGAGCAGGCCCGGCGTCCGTTGACGGTAAATACACTGGAAAAACTGGAGTCGAACAGATGACATCCGAATCAGGAGAACGCCCCCAAGATGAGCGTTGGTGGCTTTCGCCCGGTGGCGAGTACTGCCCTTTTTGCGAAGGCAGTTGGCATGCCGAGGCCTTGGCCTACTGCATAGCCTGCGATCGGCCGGTGTGCCATACCTGCGTGATTGACGAGGTGCAGTCGTCCGACCTGCTTTGTCCCGAGTGTGCCGCCGAGTCCCGTAGCTCGCGCACCGAGGAGGGCTGATGGCCGCACGTGCAATCTGGAAAGGGACTGTGCGGTTCAAGGATATTGCGGTTCCGGTCAAGCTCTACTCTGCCGTATCCGACCGCAATATCCATTTTCGGCTGCTGCACGGTAAGGATCATCAGCCTGTGCGTCAGGCCATGGTTAACGCGGAATCAGGCGATGTCGTCGAGCGCGATAGCATGCTGCGGGCCTATCGAACCGATGAGGGTGATGAAGTGCTACTTAATCCCGACGAGCTGGATGAGTTGCAACCGGAGGCCTCGAGGGACATTGAAATAGTGCGCTTCTACCCACCCAAGGTCATCGATCATCGCTGGTACGACCGCCCTTACTATCTGGGGCCGGATGGCGACGACGAGGCATACGCGGCACTGGGCGAAGCCTTATCGAAGGCCGATCGAGAAGGGCTGGCCCGCTGGGTCATGCGCAAAAAGGAATATGTAGGCGCCCTGCAACTCTACGAGGGCTACCCCATGCTGATGACTTTACGCTATGCCGACCGGGTGATTTCTGCCGATCAGCTCAAGGCGCCGGAGGGGAAGACGCTTGATGGCCGGGAACTTGATATGGCGAAGGAACTGATCGGAATGCTGGATGCGTCTTTCGAGCCCGATGATTATCACGATGAGTACCGTGAGCGGGTATTGGAAATGATCGAACGGAAACGCAAGGGCGGGAAAGTTAAAAAGCCCCCGGCGCGCAAGAAGGAACCTTCCGAGGACCTGTCCAGCGCCTTGGAAGCCAGCCTCAAGAGGATGAAAAAATGACCGGTAGTCGCAGAAAGGGGAAAGCTAACGAGGCTAAAGACGAGAAGACTACAGACAAAAAGGCCGACAACGATACGGGGCCTATCCAACCTAGCCCGTTCTGGTCTGGGGTCATCGCCTTTGGTCTGGTGAGTCTGCCGGTCAGCCTGTTCCCCGCCAACCGCAGCAAGCCCCTGTCCTTACACATGGTCGATCGCGACGGCACGCCCCTACGGCGGCGCTATTTCTGTGAGAAGGAATCGCGTGTCGTCGAAAACGAGGACCTGGTCCGGGGTTATCCCATCGACAAGGATAAATACGTCATTGTCGAAGACAGCGATCTTGAGGCTGTAGCACCGGAAAAAACTCGCGAGATCGACTTAAGCCGTTTTGTGCCGCTAGACGACATTAACCCGGTTTTCTTCGAGCGAGGTTATTACCTCACGCCCAACTCCGGCGCAACCAAACCTTACCGCCTGCTGGCTCGTAGCATGGCGCAGAAAAAACGGGCTGGCGTGGCCACGTTCGTGATGCGCGGCAAGGAATACATCGTGGCGATCATCTCCGAAAAAGGCTTGCTCCGGGCGGAGACTTTGCGCTTCCAGGACGAAATACGTTCGCCGGCCGATGTCGGGCTACCCGAGTTGGCCCAAGCGGATTCGAAACAGGTCGACAAGATGACGCGCGCGATGAAATCGCTTTCGGGTAAAACCCTTGACCGGGCGTTGCTGGCAGACCGGCAAACCGAACGCGTCTTCAAGCGCATCGACAAGAAACTGCGCTCCGGCGAGGACATCGTGCGCCTGCCCGAAGGAGAGCAGGGCTATCAAGACGAAAGTCAGGTCGTGGATTTGATGCAGGTTCTCAAGGAGCGCCTGCAAGGCAAAAGCGAGGCGCCCCAGTCCAAGCGCGGTAGTCGGGCCAAGGCATCCGACGGGCGTAGTAGCAGCGCAAGCCGCCCGTCCGGGAAGCGTAAATCGGGCGGCACGGATGAAGAAAATCTGTCAGCGCTATCCCGCGACGAGCTTTATGAGCGCGCCCAGGCTCAATCGATTGCCGGTCGTAGTCAAATGTCCAAGCGTGAGTTGGTCGAGGCACTCGGACAATCCGGCTAGAAATAAACCATCTTTAGCTCGAATGCAGTACTGCAGTTCTAATACTGCAGGTCGTCGGCGTCCTGTCTATCGATACCCAGGACGCAAGGGCCTTTTAACTTGTTATTTTAACTTTTTAAGAGGTCCGAGCCGGCCGATAAGGCCGGTTTCCGCACAGGGTATTTGGGGTATTTGTGCGGCGCCTGTCATGCAGGCAAACACGTGCTGTTTTTAGTAACGAGAATCAGCTAGACGACGGATCGGCTGCTGGCATCTCGAAGTCTCCGCTGCTGCATGGTGACATGCAGGCTGTCCCCGGTGTGAACCTTGCCATGATCCTTTTTAGGCGTGCGCCCACTGGGAGAGCGGCCGGCATTGTCGGTTGCCGCTGTCGATATCTGGCGGCAAATCGCACGTTGAAGTCGTCTGGCGTGAACCGAAACCAAGTCCAAAGGAGCGAGACTAATGGCTGAAAGATTCACATACCAAGGCGGCCGCGCGGGCAAGGGCGGCGAATATCATCAGGAAGCCACAGGCGACAAACATACCTTGACGACCCAGCAGGGTTGCCCGGTATCCGACGACCAGAACTCCCTGCGGGCGGGAGCCCGTGGCCCGACCATCATGGAAGATCACGTCATGCGTGAAAAGATCTTCCACTTCGATCACGAGCGCATACCCGAACGCGTGGTCCATGCACGGGGTTATGGCGCCCATGGCTATTTCGAAAACTACGAGTGCCTATCGGACATAACCTCGGCGGACCTATTCCAGCGCCCTGGAGAACAAACGCCGGTGTTTACGAGGTTCTCGACCGTCGCGGGCAACAAGGGGTCGTTCGATTTACCGCGAGATGTACGCGGTTTCGCGACCAAGTTCTACACCAAACAAGGCAATTGGGATTTGGTGGGCAACAACATCCCGGTGTTCTTTATTCAGGATGCCATGAAGTTTCCAGACCTGGTCCACGCCGCGAAGCAGGAGCCGGACCGGGCTTTTCCCCAGGCGCAGACCGCGCATGACAACTTTTGGGATTTCGCGACGTTAACGCCTGAAAGTATGCACATGCTGATGTGGACCATGTCGGATCGGGCTATCCCCCGTTCCTTCCGGTTTATCGAGGGGTTCGGTGTTCATAGTTTCCGCTTTGTTAACGCCCAGGGCGAAGCGAAATTCGTGAAGTTTCATTGGAAACCCAAACAGGGACTGCAGTCCGTGGTTTGGAACGAAGCTCTGAAAATCAATGGTGCCGACCCGGACTTCCATCGCCGGGATCTCTGGGACGCCATCCAGCGCGGTGACTATCCCGAGTGGGAGCTGGGACTGCAGATATTCGACGAGGCGTTTGCGGAGAAATTCGATTTCGATGTGCTTGACGCCACCAAGATCATTCCCGAGGAAGACGTACCGGTACGCAAGGTAGGCAAGCTGGTACTCAATCGTGTGGTCGATAACTTCTTCGCCGAGACGGAACAAGTCGCCTTCTGCACTCAGAATATCGTACCGGGCATCGACCAGTCGGACGATCCGCTACTCCAGGGCCGGAACTTTTCCTATCTGGATACGCAGCTCAAGCGCCTTGGCGGGCCAAACTTCACCCAGATACCGATTAACGCGCCGAAGTGCCCCATGCACCACTTCCAGCAGGATGGGCATATGGCGATGCAGAATCCCACCGGGCGCGCCAACTACGAACCCAATAGTTGGGGCGAGGGCAGCGGGCCCAGGGAGAATCCGGACGGGGGCTTCACCACCTATCCGTCCCATGTCGAAGGGGAGAAGCAGCGGGTGCGTTCCGAGACCTTTGCCGATCATTACAGTCAGGCACGGCAGTTCTACAAGAGCCAGACAGATATCGAGCAGCGGCACATTGCTAATGCCTTCATTTTTGAACTGAGTAAGTGCGAGCGATTGGATATCCGCGAGCGCATGGTTTCGCATCTACTCAACATCGACGAGGGCCTGGCCAATCAAGTGGCGAAAGGGCTCGGCCTCGAAGACATGCCCGAGGCCGCAGAGGCGGCCATGCCGACTCGCCAGGATCTCAAGGAGTCGCCCAAGCTGAGCATCCTGTTGAACGGACCGGACAGCTTCAAGGGACGCAAAGTGGGGCTGCTTCTGACCAACGGCGCAGATTCCGGAATCATCGATGGCATGAAGCAGGCCATCGAAGACGAAGGCGCGATAATGGCCGTGATCGCCCCCACCATAGGTGGCATCAAAGACAGCGTTGGCCGTCATATTCCTGCGGATGAAAAACTGGACGGTGGGCCATCGGTGTTGTTCGACGCTGTGGTGGTTATTCCCTCCGATGATGAGGTGGAGACATTGGCGAAAGATGCTACGGCGCGCGACTTCGTTAACGATGCCTTCGCCCACTGCAAGTTCATCGGCTATGTCTCCCAGGCAAACGCGCTTTTCGCAAGCGCAGGCCTCGATAAGATGCTGGACAAAGGGTGTATTCCCGTGGACGACCCGAGCTCAGCAAAGACGTTCATCAATGCTTGCAGGAAGCTCCGGTACTGGGAGCGCGAACCCGCGGTAGATCAATTCTGATTTGGCTTCGAGCTTTTCTGGGGGGGCGGCGCCGGCCGCACCCCATGCTTATCTTTGTTGGCTTTTCAGACTTAGATGGAAATTTAACCAAATCCTTAACCTGGGATAGTGGAGGGCCTCCAAGATAAGTGCACGATGATAAAAGCTTGCGTATACCGACACGAAAGCTCGCTAGGTACGTCAGAAAATCTTTAGACATCGATAAGGAGGTCAACGATATGTCCACGCTAAAATATGCCGAGTGCATCGCGGAATGTAATCGCTGTGCCGATATCTGCGATTATTGCGCCGCATCTTGCCTGAATGAGGAAAACGTAGCGATGATGGCCCGTTGCATCCGTCTGGATATGGACTGCGCCGCCCAATGCCGCATCACCGCTAGCGCCATGGCCCGGGAAAGTGAAAACGCAATCGCCATGTGCCAACTCTGTGCGCAAATCTGCGAAGCCTGCGCTGAAGAGTGTGAAAAGCACGATCACGATCACTGTAAGGAATGCGCGAGTGCATGCCGTAGATGTGCCGAGGCGTGCTTTCAGATGGCGGCCTGATATGTCCGCTGTGCAAACTCTGGAAGCGGCCTATGCCAACGTTCAGTGACCTTTAACCCACACGTTCCCCACCTCACTACTCTCATCGTGAGGACCTTGCCGGAACCGCGCTGAGGCCGTGTTCCGGCCTTTTTTGTCTGCTACCGGCAGTCGAGCTAAAGTGCTGCTATCCACATTGACTCGCCTCATCCGGATGACCTCGGTGACAAGCATTTGGCGTCTACGTTATATCAGTCACCGCCGGCGCTGGTGTGTTTCAATCGGCTTTCGTCCAAATAGCGTTCCAGTTCCGGTCCAAACGCCGCGTGGACGCCCAGCCGCTTCATCATCCAATAATGCCCGGCGATCATGCGATCGATGAAGATGCTTTCCACCGGCGGTTTAAAGTAATCCAGGTACTTGAACACGGTGCTGGTTTTTGCCGCGACGTCTTTATGGATCTCCGACTCGGCAAAGTTGTACGGCGCGTCGGTATTGAAGGGCTTGATCAGAATGTCGCGCCACATGGCGTAGTAGGCCTGGTCGACCGCAGGCTGGTTCTCCACGCGCGCGCCCAGGTCAATCAGGTGCCGGTCCAGGGCCGCGTAGTCCTCGTCCAGGGCCGCTATCAGGGCTTTGCGGTAGGCTTCGACGATGTCCGGTTTGAGCTTTTTGACGCAGCCGAAGTCGTACATGATCAGTGTGCCGTCGGGACGAAAGGCAAAGTTACCGGCATGGGGATCGCCGTGAATGCAGTGAAAGCGGAATAGCTGATCTGCCATGGTGGTGAAGATGCGAGTGCCAATCCCATTGACCGTATCCTGATCGTAGTGCTCTGGCGCGATCTCGCTGATGTGGTCGCCTTCGACCAGTTCCAGGGTCAGGACACGGCGGCCGGAGTGGCTGTCGATCACGTCGGGAATCAGGACTTTTTCGTCATCTTGATGGAAATTCCGGAACAGCTTGAGGTTGCGGGCTTCGTTCTCGTAGTCCAACTCTTCTTTCAGTCTCTCGCGAATCTCGCCGAAGAGCTGGTCTACGCTTTCCTTGGGCATTTTCAGTAGCCCGCCGAGCTTGAGCGCCGTGCGTAGCTGACGCAGGTCGGAGTCGCAGGATTCGTCCACGCCCGGGTACTGAACCTTAATGATGACGTCTTCGCCGCTATGCAGCCGGCCTCGATGCACCTGGCCGATGGAGGCGGCGGCGTAAGGCTTTTCCTGCAGGTATTCGAAGGCTTCGCCGAGGGGCTTGCCCAGTTCACGCTCGATCTGGTCGACGATGACCTCAAAGGGCATCGGGGGGGCTTCTTTCTGCAATTTTTGCAGGGCGTCGGAAAACTCCTTGGGGAGAAAATCCTGGGTCTGCGACGCGATCTGACCCACTTTCATTACCGCCCCTTTGAGTTCGCCCAGGGTGTCGGCAATCTGGCCAGCCATCCGGGTGTAGCTTTCACTACGGGCGGCTTCGTCTTCTTCACGGCCGAGGAAACGGCGCGCGCGCTGGCCGGCGTATTGTCCGGCGACCGACGCGGTCATGCCGGCGAGTTTAAAAAAACGACCTCTACGGGAAGTTACCGGTTTCTTGGCCATTGATGTTCCTGGGGTTGCAGCCCGTAAGCGTGGTGGACAAACCATCTCTTATAGGGCGATGGGCTGACTTGAGTTTAACGAGTCAGCCTACGATCAAGAAGGGGCGTTACGTTACCCTTTTCTTTCCGGTTCAGAAAACATCGAGTCCGTTCAAACGCAAGTTGACCGGTTCAGGCGATCCGGGTGTCGATCAGCAACTCTTCGCCAAGCTGCAGGGTGAGCTTCTGGCCCTGGTGAAGCGCACCTACGCCCTCAGGTGTGCCGGTGAGCACCACGTCGCCAGGCATCAGCGTGAAGTGTTCGCTGATATGGGCGATCAGCGGGACAATCGGAAACAGCATCTCCTGCGTGGTGCCGCGCTGATGGCGATGGCCGTCGATATCCAGGGCGAAGGTGATGGGTTCTTTGGGATCCAGCGCCTCGGCCGGTACGAACGGTGACAACGGGCAAGCACCGTCGAAAGCCTTGGCGCGCTCCCAGGGTTGCCCCTTGGCTTTGAGCTGACTCTGCACGTCGCGCAGGGTCAGGTCCAGGGCCAGGCCGAAGCCCAGAATGGCCCCCCGGACGTCCTTTTCGGTGGCGTCGGTCAATGGCTTGCCGATCAATACGGCCAGCTCGGTTTCAAAATGGACCTCGCCGCGCCCCTGGGGCAAATGTATCGGCTGCTCCATGACGGTGGCGGCGGTGGCCGGTTTCATGAACAGCAGTGGGGTGTCGGACACCGGGTTGTTCAGCTCTTTGGCGTGAGCCGCATAATTGCGGCCGACGCACACAATTTTCCCCAATGGTAGTTCTATCGGGTTACCGGTATGCCAAAAGTGTTGGTAGGCGTGCATGGTACGCGTCTTCCTTGGGTGCGAAGGTGAACCAAAACAGTGCCACTGCTAGGCGCCGGAATCAATCGCCTTCGAAGGCGCAGACGGTATAGACCTTCAATCCTTCCTCGCGAAGACGCGCCGAGCCACCCAGGTCGGGCAAGTCGATCATGGCTGCGACCTCCAGGATGTCAGCGCCGATGCGGCGGATCAGACGACTGGCGGCCAGCATCGTCCCGCCGGTGGCGATTAGATCGTCTACCAGCACCACTTTATCGCCGGACTTGAAGGCATCTTTGTGTAATTCGACGGAGGCGGTGCCGTATTCCAGCTCGTAGTCTTCCACGAGGGTGTCGAACGGCAGCTTGCCCTTCTTGCGCACGAGCACCAAGCCGGCGTTCAGCTCGTAGGCCAGGGCGGAACCGATAATAAAGCCGCGCGCGTCGACTGCGGCGACGGCGTCGATTTCCTCGCTGTGATAGCGATGGACGAAGGCGTCGATCAGCTTGCGGAAGGCGGTACGATCCTGCAGTACCGTGGTGATGTCGCGGAACTGCACACCCGGCTTGGGCCAGTCGGGCACGGTGCGGATGGCTTTTTTGATGCTCTCGGAGAAGTAGTCCATGGTTCGGGGCCTCAGGCGGGTGGCGCAGGCTCAGCCCGCGCCCTCCAGCTTATTCGCTCAGAAAGATGAATTTGAGGATGAAGATAATCGCAATGATGACCACGCTCGCATTCAACTGGGACCAGCGGCCGCTGAGTGCCTTGAGCGCGGCGTAGGTGATGAAACCCAGGGCAATGCCGTTAGCGATGGAGAAAGTCAGCGGCATCATCAGGGCGGTCACGACAGCCGGCGCAGCGTCGGTAATGTCATCCCAGTCAACCAGCTTGAGGCCGCTGGCCATCAGCACCGCAACATAAAGGAGGGCGGGCGCGGTGGCATAAGCGGGAATGATGCTGGCGATGGGCGACAGCATTAGGCATGCCAGAAACAGCACGGCCACGACAACAGCGGTTAGACCGGTTCGGCCGCCGGCGGAGATACCCGCTGTGGATTCGATATAGCTGGTTGTTGTCGATGTGCCCAGCGCCGCGCCGGACATGGTCGCGACGGAATCCGACATCAACGCCTTACCCAGACGTGGCAGCTTGCCGTCCTTGTCCAATAGACCACCGCGCTGAGCGGCGCCGATAAGGGTGCCGGAAGTATCGAACAGGTCGACGAAAAGGAAGGCAAACACCACGCTGATCATGCCTACGTTAAGTGCGCCGGCGAGATCCAGCTGCATAAAGGTGGGTGCCAGGCTGGGCGGTGCGGAAACAAAGCCTTCGTACTGAACTAGGCCGAGTAGCATTGCCGTCACGGTCACGGCAATGATGCCGATCATTACCGCGCCAGTGACCTGGCGAAAGGACAGGGCGCAGATTAGGGCGAAACCCCCGAAGAAGAGTAGCGATTCGGCGGTCTTCACTTCACCCAGGCTGACCAGTGTTGCTGGGTGATCGACAACGATGCCCGCATTTTTAAAAGCAATCAGTGCCAGAAAGAAGCCAATACCTGCCGAGATACCGAATCGTAGCGACATGGGGATGCTGTTAATAATCCATTCCCGCACCTTGAATATGCTGAGCAGGAAAAAAATCAGACCGGACAGAAATACGGCGCCCAGCGCCACCTGCCAGCTATAGCCCATGTTGCCGACGACCGTGAAGGCGAAGAAGGCGTTGAGCCCCATACCCGGCGCTAGGGCGATGGGGTAATTGGCCAGCAGACCCATAATCAGCGTGCCGATGGCGGCCGCCAGACAGGTCGCCACGAACACCGCGCCGAAGTCCATGCCCGTCGCCGACAGAATGCTGGGGTTGACCACAATGATGTAAGCCATTGTGAGGAATGTGGTGATGCCTGCGATAACCTCGCGCCGAACATCCGTGCCGTGGGCGTGCAGCTTGAAGAATTTTTCGAGCATGGGTCTGCCTTAAGTGTGTGAAGCAACAGGGTTAGAGATTTTTATAGGGAACCTCTGATTAAGTCTATTGGCGATTCTGCAAGCCTTGAGGGCTTTTCTGGCAAGGCGCGGATCGCCGGCAATGGCGTAGTCCTTGCCAAGATTCGCAACGCAGTCCAGAGAGGCCCACAAGGCTTGCCCAAAGGGGCTCTCCCTGAAAGCCGGACTGCTGCGTTGCGACTTCTTGAAAGGCAACCAGCCTTCCTGCGAAGCCGCGCCTTGATTCCGGCTTTCAGGGAGATCCAGAATCGCCAATAGACTTAATCAGAGGTTCCATAAGCGAAATAATCTTAGCGGTCACGTGGGCTGAGGCCAAGGAAGCCGGGGTGTTATTGCAGGTTTTTACGCTTTTCCGTCTTCGTGGCAGATCGCTCACACAAAAAAACATAAAACATTTCATGGAAGTGCATCTTTGCCGGCCCACCGGGCGTAACGAAAAACGGTGAATGTACGCCGACGCGATTGAAAGGGGGCGCCTCGTTTCAATTGACGACAAACCGGACCTGAGTTGTGGAGTACAGGCATGGGATTGATCAGGCTGGCCTACGCCAGCGAGGCCAATTTTCAGGAACAGGTAGGGCATGGCGGTATCGAGCCTGACATTACCCAAATCCTGATGGCATCGAGACGCAGTAACCCGAAGCTCGGTTTGGTTGGCGGACTCTACTACGGCGATGGCCATTTTTTTCAGTGCTTGGAAGGCGAATCCGACAAGGTGCATGCGCTTTTCAATCGTATTTGTGGCGACCATCGGCACCGTAAGGTAACGCTGCTGTTTGAGGAGCCCATCAAGGCGTACGCTTTTGACGCCTGGTCGATGAAATACATCGCCGTGGAGACGGCGATTGTCGACTTTCTGAAAAGCGCTGGTCAGGCGCGGTTCGATCCATTCGCCTTCGATGCCGATATGCTCCGCGGTATGATTGATTTGCTAAGCGAGGAGCCTGACAGCGCACCATCGATAGCCACGGTCGGGGAAAGCACCGAAGGTACGGTGACGCTGGGAAGGGAACGCGCCGGTCTGTTTGCGGCGGCCATCGTTACTGTTGTTGCAGCGGTTGTTGTGAGCGGTTTCCTGGCGTAACGCCATCTAGCGATCCAACACCTCTCATTCTCTTCTATCGTTCCATTCCATTGTCGTTTCTATTCTCTAACTATGACTGCTGTTTATGGAGAAGCATAACTGATATTGATTTGCCTCATTTTTACAATCGCATTAGCTTGATGCCATTCATTGTTTGGTCAACCCGACATGACTAAAGGCAATTTGTCATGCACACAACAAAGGGGCGTCATCCATGCGCGCGATTCTCTGTAAGGAATATGGTCCGGCCGATACGCTGGTTATCGAAGACGTGAATTCACCGGATGCGAAAGGTAGCGGCGTCAAGGTTCGCGTCAAAGCGGCTGGCCTGAATTTCCCGGACACGCTGATTATCGAGGGCAAATACCAGCTCAAGCCCTCCATGCCCTTTTCGCCCGGTGGCGAAATGGCGGGTGAAGTATTGGACGTGGGCGAGAAGGTGACTCGCTTCAAGCCGGGTGACCGCGTCATGGGACTGACGGGCTTTGGCGCCTTCGCCGAGGAGATCGTCGCAGCCGAGGCCAATCTGCTGCCGGTGCCCGATAACATGAGCGACGAGGAAGCAGCCGCTTTCACCATGGTTTACGGTACCTCCTATCATGCGCTCAAGCAGCGGGCGAACATCCAGCCGGGCGAAACCCTATTGGTGCTCGGCGCCAGCGGCGGCGTTGGCCTGGCCACGGTGGAATTGGGCAAGGCCATGGGGGCGCATGTCATTGCCGCCGCAAGCAGTGCCGAGAAGCTGGAAGTGGCAAAAGAAGCCGGCGCCGATGAGCTGCTGAACTACGCCGAAGAGCCCCTTAAAGAGACCGTGAAAAAGCTAACCAACAACAAAGGCGTGGACGTTATCTACGACCCCGTAGGTGGCGATTTCACCGAGCAGGCTCTGCGCGCCATGGCCTGGAACGGCCGCCACTTGGTCATCGGCTTCGCCGCCGGCGATATCCCCAAAGTGCCCGCCAACCTGACTCTGCTCAAGGGCTGCGCGCTGATCGGTGTATTCTGGGGCAACTTTACCCGCATGGAACCGGACGTCAGCGCCCAGAACATGAAAGACCTGCTCAAGCTCTACAGCGAGGGCAAGATCAAGCCGAAAATCAGCGAGACCTTTGCGTTCGAAGATTACGTGAGCGCGCTGAATGCACTGACCGGTCGCACGGCGACGGGCAAGGTCGTTCTGAAAGTCGGCTGATTGGGATGCGGCGGGTCTATCGGGCCCACCGCCAGCCTCAGTAATGTAGCCGACGCTTTAGCTTCGGAGGGTCCGTCAGAGCCCCGGGATATATCGGCAGGCCGGCGGTCTGCTCGGAAGCTGAAGCGTCCGCTACACCCTGCCGCGAGCATCGATGGGCGACCTGACTTCTGTGTCAGAAACTGATCTCTCCATCCCCAATCTGCTTCACCAGCGCCGCGTCCAGCCGCGTATATTCCTGCGTCTTCGGTAACCAGACGTAAACCACGTCATCCTCGCGATCCAGCGAATGCCCCGCCTTCTTCAAATCCACTTTCTTGTACTTGAAAGTCCCCGTCTTCTCGATAGCCGAGGTCACCCGCACGAATACGGGAATGGCATAGGGCGGCAGGTTTTCCTGTAAGTAGTTGAACAACTTCCGGGCATCGAACGCGACTATGTCGCCTTGTTGCGGCACCAGCGTCACCATGCCCGCCTTGCCGTTGGTGCCGGGAATCTCCACGCCGTAGACGATGGCTTCTTCCACCAGACCGGATTCGTCGATGATGTTTTCCACTTCGGTGGTGGAGACGTTTTCGCCTTTCCAGCGGAAGGTGTCGCCCATGCGGTCGACAAACTGTAGGTGGCGCCAGCCAATTTCCTTTAGCACATCGCCGGGGTTGAACCAGGCATCGCCTTTTTTGAACACATCGCGCAGGATCGACTGTTCGGTGGCTTCTTTCTGGGTGTAGCCCTCAAATGCCCACTTGGCGGTAATCTCGCCCAGTAGTAGACCAGGCTGGCCCTGCTTTACTTTCTCCAAACGGCCCTTGTCGCCGCGAATGGGATCGCGGGTGCCTTCATGGTATTTCACCAAGGCGTAAGGCGCGGTGGTGAAACCCACGGTATTGTCCATGTTGAAAAAGTTGCTGAAGCCGATATTGCCTTCGCTGGACGCATAGAGTTCAGCCACTGTTTCGACGCCGAAGCGTTCTTTGAACGGTCGCCATATCGATGGGCGTAGACCGTTGCCGATCATTTTGGTTAGGCCGTGGCTGCGGTCGTCCGGGCTCGGAGGCTGGTTCAGCAAATAGCGGCAGAGTTCGCCCACGTAGCCAAAGGTCGTTGCGCCATAACGCCTGACATCATTCCAGAATTCGGTTGCCGAGAATTTGCGGCGCATGGCGATGGCCGAACCGCCGGAGAGCACCGAACCCCAGCACACTAAAAGCGCCGTGGCGTGATAGAGGGGCAGGGTGCAATAGAGCACATCGCTAGGGCCCATATTCAGGGTCATCAGGCCAAAACCACCGTAAGCTTTGATGAACTTGCGATGCGAGCCCGGTGCCGCTTTGGGCAGCCCGGTGGTGCCGGAGGTATAGATATAAACGGCGGTGTCGCCCAACCGCGGACCGTTTCTCACGGTCGGATTGTCGCCACGGTAGCCGCTGATTTTCTGTGCCAGGTTGATATAGCCTTCGGGCGTTCTGCCGAAATCGTGAATGGAGTCGGTATCCGGCACGAAGTGGTAGGGCGATGAATGGCCAAACGCGACGTGGCCGCGCACGTTCTCGAATGTATCCAGCAACTCTTCGCCGACGATAATCAGTTGCGGCGCAATCAGGTTGATGCTGTGTTCCAGCACCTTGCCCTTTTGCGACGTATTGAGCATGGCGCAGGCCACACCGATTTTGGCGGCGCCGGCGACCATGGCCAGCAGTTCGGGGCGATTTTCCAAAAGGACGGCGATGCTGTCCCCTTTCTTCAGGCCCTGAGCCCGGAGGTAGTGGGCAATGCGGTTGGCCCAGGCGTTGAATTCGGTATAGGTGAGACGGCGATCGTCACACATCACCGCGGGACGGGAACCATACTTCCCGGCGTTGCGTTCGATCAGCGTGCCGAGAGTCAGCGCCTTGCGGTCGTTCTCGATGGAATAGTAGTAGAGGCCTTTGGCGATGGCCGGAGCCCGGCGCATGACGCCGGGCAGTTGGCGGACTAGGTCGCCTACGGAGATGGTGTCTTGAGTCATGCTGTCGTCCGTATTGTCGGTTTTATGGCCCTGGCCCCGGACTGAGAAACCCTTCGGAGTCCCTTAAACAGCACGTCCAGAGCACTAATCCAGAAATAGATCCGGCAACAGCGGCTTGTCGCCTGCCGAATAGCGATAGCCTTCGAAATCCGTGACACCGGCATCGCGCAGGACATCTTCGTCGATCAGCAGCTTACCGCTCATGGTTTCGTGGCTGTGGCCGAGGATGGTCACCGCAGCATCGGCCATAATGTCCGGCTTGCGGCCCTGGGCCATCATCTCCGTTCCGCCCACTTCGAATTCGATCGCAGCGGTTGCGATGAGTGTCTTAGGCCACAAAGAGTTCACGGCGATGCCGTACTGCCGGAACTCTTCGGCCATGCCCAGTGTCAGCATGGACATCCCGTACTTGGTGGTCGTGTAGGCGCCGTATTGGGCGAACCACTTGGGCGCCATATTCAGGGGCGGTGAAAGGCTCAGAATATGGCCGCTGCCGGAGTTTTTCAGCCAGGGCAGCGCAGCTTGAGAACAGGTGAAAACCGCCCGGGCATTGACTTGGTGCATCAGGTCGTAGCGTTTGACCGGCAGCTTCTCCACACCTTGCAAACGGATGGCGCCCGCGTTGTTGACCAGGGCGTCGATGCCGCCGAAGTGTTCGCCCGCCTTGTCGATTTTCTCTTTGACCATCGCGTCGTCGCGGACGTCCAGCACCAGAGCGAGCGCCTTACCGCCGGCTTCTTCCACCTCCTCCGCTACGGAGTGGATGGTGCCGGGCAGCTTCGGGTGCGGTTCGTCCGATTTCGCGCCTATAACGATATTGGCGCCCTCACGAGCGCAAGCCAGGGCGATGGCTCGGCCAATGCCACGGCTGGCGCCGGTAATAAAAATGGTTTTGTCCTTCATGCTCATGCCGATGCTCCTTCATGGGATGCGGTATCTTCACTGGTCAGTTCCACCAGAACCTGGCGGCGTTTGACCTGGGTGCCTGCCGTCACGTGGATACGGGCAACCTGCCCGTCCCGCTCGGCAACCAGGGGATGCTCCATCTTCATGGCTTCAAGCACCACCAGCGTATCACCCCGTTGAACGGTCTGGCCCGGTTCTGCGCGCACATCGACGATGGCGCCATCCATGGAGGCCAGTATCCGGTCCGATCCGCTCCCCTCAAGCGCCGCCATAGGCGCGTGGGTCACGTCGATGGCGCAGAGGGTCCGGCTGAGCTGTTGATCATGCAGCTGAAAATATAGGCGATCCCCCGAGCGCTGATATTGGCAACGCTGACGAATGCCGTTGTCGATATAGTCCACCGCTTGCGGCGTAACCGTGAGCACCTCAAGCGACAGGCTGGCTTGATTATCGTGAACGGTGACGCGATTGCCCGACCATTGAAGACTGATCTCGTAATGGTTCTCATCGAATGACAGCTTCAGTGGAAGTGGCGTAGACAGACCGTTGCTCCAGCCCAAGGCGGTGGCATGGGTTTTGGGATGACTGAAAAGAATGCCGGCGACGCCCAGATCCCGCAGGGTGGGTTGAGCCGGACGCAAGGACGGGTCATCGGCGAAGTCCGTCTCGAGAAAAGCCGTGGTAGCCTCGCCGGCGATAAATCGAGGGTGGCCCAGGATCCGGCTGAGGAAGCTCTGGTTGGTGGTGACGCCGAAGACCCGGCTGTCTTCCAGTGCCCGCTTCAAGCGGCGGATGGCGTCGTTGCGAGAAACGCCGTAGGACACGACTTTTGCCAGCATGGGGTCGTAGAACGGCGAGATGATATCGCCGGTTTGCACACCGCTGTCGTAACGCACGTTCTGAAGCCGGGCCGGGGTATAGTCGACCAGAACGCCCGTCTGGGGCATAAATTCCGCAGCCGGGTCTTCGGCGTAGAGCCGCACTTCGATGGCATGTCCTCGAAGTTGGACGTCTTGCTGGCCCAGCGGAAGCCGTTCGCCTTCGGCGACGCGGAATTGCCATTCCACGAGGTCGTGGCCGGTCACCAGCTCGGTGACCGGGTGCTCGACCTGGAGACGGGTGTTCATTTCCAGGAAGTAGAAGTTGCGCTCCTTGTCTACCAGGAATTCCACGGTTCCCGCGCCCACATAATGGCAAGCCTTGGCAGCCTTCACGGCGGCTTC
The DNA here is from genome assembly GCF_008122265.1 of Marinobacter fonticola. Taxonomy (NCBI): domain Bacteria; kingdom Pseudomonadati; phylum Pseudomonadota; class Gammaproteobacteria; order Pseudomonadales; family Marinobacteraceae; genus Marinobacter; species Marinobacter fonticola. Next base: position 3,100,247 of record NZ_CP043042.1, on the reverse strand, counting down.
ACCCATGGCGTCGCGCATGTCCGGCGTCATGAACGGGGAGGGGGCTTCCTCCACGACTTTCTGATGACGGCGCTGGATAGAGCAATCCCGCTCGCCCAGGTGGATGACGTTGCCGTGGGTATCGGCAAAAATCTGGATTTCGATATGCCGCGGCTCGACCACCGCTTTCTCCAGGATCAGTTCGTCGTCACCGAAGGCGTTCTTTGCCTCGGAGCGGGCGCGCTGAATCTGGTCGGATAGCTGGTCAAACTCGTGAATCAGCCGCATGCCGCGACCACCGCCCCCGGCAGAGGCCTTAATCATCACCGGAAAGCCGATCTGCTTTGCGGCTTCTCGCAGCGCTTCATCGGACGCATTGGCCTGTTCGAAACCGGGCACCACCGGCACGCCGGCGTCCTGCATCGCGACCTTGGAGCGTCGTTTGCTGCCCATGAGCTCTATGGCTTCGGGGCGCGGCCCAATGAAGATAAGCCCGGCGTCACCGCAGGCCCGGGCAAAGTCGGCATTTTCCGATAAAAAGCCGTAACCGGGATGAATCGCCTCGGCACCTGTGAGCGCTGCCGCATCGAGGATCGCCTGCGCGTTCAGGTAGGATGCGTTGGCAGGGGCGGGGCCGATGCAGACAGCCTCGTCGGCAGTCTGGACATGCAGCGCCTGGCTGTCGGCCTCGCTATAGACGGCGACCGTCCGGTAACCCAGGGCGTGGGCGGTGCGCATGATGCGTACGGCGATCTCGCCCCGGTTGGCAATCAGGATCTTGTTGAGCATGCTTGGTGACCTATGTGTTGTCTTCCGTGGCCCAAGCGGGAGGGCGCTTTTGCATGAAGGCCAGCGTGCCCTCGGTGCCTTCCTCGCCGCGAACGGCGTCAGCGAACTGTTGGGCGGCCTCGTCCAGCAATGTTGTCATCGCCACCTTGCCGACCTTGTGAAGCAGGGCCTTGGTGGACGCTGTGGCTTGCGGTGCACAGCGGATAAGCGAGTCCAGGGCATCTTCGAGCGCGACGTCCAGCGCGTTTCCATCAGCCACGACCTGATGCACGATGCCCAGCCGCTGCGCCTCGCGGCCATCGACCTTCAAGCCAAGCAGGGCCAATCGCCGGGTTTGCGTTAAGCCGATGCGTTCCACGACGAAAGGCGCAATCTGGGCCGGAATAATGCCTAAACGGGTTTCCGGCATCGCGAAACGGGCGTTCTGGCCGGCAATGGCGACATCGCTGACGCAGGCCAGGCCCAAACCACCGCCCATAACCGCGCCTTCCAGTAAGGCGATCACTATTTGCGGTGCTTCGTTGACCTGCTGAATCAGGCGGCCGAAAGCGCGATTCAGATCCCGGAACGGGTCCTCGCCGTTAGTCGTTTTTTGCGAACGGGCGGCCGCCATATCGCGGATATCGCCTCCGGCGCAGAAGTGCCCGCCTGAGCCACGCAGGACCACAGCGCGCACGTTGCGATCCGCAGCTAATCGATCGAAGACGGCCGTCAATTCCCGAACCATTTCAAGGCTCATGGCATTGCGGCTGTCTGGCCGGTTCAGGGTGATATGCAGCACGGATCCGTTCTCGAGCAAAGCCAAGGTCCGGCAGTCAGGCAGAGTGGTCATCGTGGCTCCTCAATCCTTTCGCTTGCCGGGCAGGGTGCCCATGAGCTTGCAGATGATGCCCAGCATGATTTCGTCCGCGCCGCCGCCGATGGACACCAAACGCACATCGCGGAAGGCACGGGACAGCGGGTTATCCCACATGTAGCCCATGCCGCCCCAGTACTGCAGGCAACTATCGGTGACTTCCCGGCCCAGGCGGCCGGCTTTGAGTTTGGCCATGGACGCCAAGCGCGTGACGTCCTTGCCTTGTATGTGGAGCTCGCAGGCTTGGTAGGTCAGGGCGCGTAGGGCTTCCACCTCGGTCTGCAGTTCGGCCAGGCGGAAGTGGATGGACTGGTTGTCGATCAACGGCTGGCCGAACGTCTGGCGCTCGCGGCAGTAGTCGATGGTGGCCTCGATGCAGTGTTCCAGCGCCTTGATGACGTTGGCCGCGCCCCACATACGTTCTTCCTGAAACTGCACCATCTGCATCATGAAGCCGGTGCCCTCGGCGCCGATGCGGTGGCGCTGGGGGACGCGCACGTCGTCGAAGAAGACCTGTGCGGTTTCCGAGGAGCGCATGCCCAATTTGTTCAGGTGCGGAGAAAAGGAAATACCGGGGGTACTCATGGGCACCATGATCAGCGACTTGTTCTTATGGGGCTTATCGTCGGATGTATTGGCCAGCAGGCAGATGAAATCGGCACTGGGAGAGTTGGTAATCCACATCTTGGCGCCGTTGATGACGTAATCGTCGCCGTCCTTGCGGGCGGTGGTCTTCATCCCGGCGACGTCCGAACCCGCGCCGACCTCGCTAACACCAATGCAGCCTACCTTTTCGCCCGCGATTGCCGGTGCCAGAAACTCCCGTTTCAGTTCGTCCGAACCGAAGCGAGCCAGGGCCGGTGTGCACATGTCGGTCTGCACGCCCACGGCCAGGGGGACACCGCCGCAATGAGCCGTACCCAGCTCTTCGGCAACAACCAGGTTGTAGCTGTAGTCCAGGCCCATGCCGCCGTATTCCTCCGGCTTATGGATGCCTAATACACCGAGCTTGCCCAACTTGCCGAAAATGTCGTGGATGGGGAATTTGCCCTCGGCTTCCCACGCGTCGCAGTGTGGATTGATCTCCTTTTCGACGAAGTCGCGGACGGTTTTTCGGAGCGCTTCGTGTTCTTCGGTGAATAGCATGTGGGTCCCCTTGTTCTGTTTGTTGCCCTTTAAAAACGCGCTACGCCGAAGCTATTAGGGCGTAGTTCCCGTTGTTCCGCCTCCCGGCAAACCGAAAGAACCAATGCGAGCACCTTGCGCGTATCCCGCGGATCGATCAGCCCGTCATCCCAAAGCCGTGCCGTACCAAATAGCGCGGTGGAGCCGTCCTCTAGCTTCTTGGCAGTAGCCTGCTCCAGGAATTCCAGCGTTTTCTCGTCCGGTTCCACGCCGCTACGGCGCTGCTTATCCTCGGCGACGATTCGCATTACTTTGCCGGCCTGGGCTGGCCCCATGACGGCGGTGCGGCTATTGGGCCAGGCGAAGATAAAGCGTGGATCGAGGCCGCGGCCGCACATGGCGTAGTTGCCCGCACCGTAGGAGCCGCCCACCACGATGGCGAGTTTCGGAACCCGGCAATTGGCGACGGCCTGAATCATCTTGGACCCGTGCTTGATGATGCCGTGCTGCTCCGCGTGGGTACCGACCATGAATCCGGTCGTGTTATGGAGGAACAGAATTGGCGTGCCCGCTTGGTCGCAGAGCTGGATGAACTGAGCCGCCTTGGTCGCGCCTTCCGGCGTGATCGGTCCGTTATTGCCGATAATACCGACACGATGACCATGGACTCGGATCGTGCCGCACACGGTCTGATCATCGTAGTTGGCCTTGAAGTCCTGGAACCGGGAGCCGTCGGCGATACGGGCGAGAATCTCGCGGACGTCATAAGGCGACTTGGGATCGGCCGGGATCACGCCGGAGAGTTCCTCCGGCGAATAAAGGGGCTCATCCCATTCGACCGTCTGCTTTGGTGGCAGGCGTTCGTTCCAGGCCAGGGCATCGAGCACGTCACGGGCGTGGCGGATGCCGTCGGCGTCGTTCTCGGCCAGATATTCGGCAGTGCCGGCAATTTCGGCATGCATCTGCGCGCCGCCCAGCTCCTCGTCCGTTGCGACTTCACCCGTCGCGGCCTTGAGTAGCGGTGGACCGGCAAGGAACATCTTGGCTTTGTTGCGCACCACGATCACGTAGTCGGAGAGGCCCGGCTGGTAGGCGCCACCGGCTGTGGCATTGCCGTGAACCACGGTCACCTGGGGAATACCCGCCGCGGACAGCCGCGCCTGGTTGGCAAACCCTCGGGCGCCGAGCACGAAAATATCCGTGGCATAGTTGAGGTTGGCGCCGCCGCTTTCCGAGAGGGAGACGACGGGCAGCTTGTTCTCCAGGGCGATCTGTTGCAGACGTAGGGTCTTGTCCAGGCCTGCCGGGGTAATGGTCCCGCCCTTGATCGCACTGTTGCTTGCCACGACCAAACAGCGGACGCCGCTCACCGTACCGATACCGGCGATAATCCCCCCGCCGGCCATGCTGCCGTTCTTGTCGTCGTACATCTTGTAGCCAGCCAGAGAACAGAGTTCCAGAAAAGGCGTGCCCCGATCCAGCAAGCGGTTGAGGCGTTCACGGGGGAGCAGCTTGTTCTTCTTTACGAATTTTTCCCGGGCTGATTCCGCCAAGGCAAGGACCTGCCGCTCCACCTCCCGGAAGGCATCGATATGTTTCCGAATTGACTCCGCATTGGCTGCGAAGGCTTCGGATTGGGGGTCGATGGCGGACTCGATAATCTGCATGGCGGTCCTCAGTCTTCGCTGAATATTTTGGGGGTGACGGCACGGTGGAAGCCGTTGAAGACCTCGACGTTTTTGGCTTTGGGCAAGGGCCATACCCGCCCGCCGTGGGATGCGCCGCCATCGATACGCAGGGTGTCCCCGCTGATAAAGGCCGCGCCGGGGCTCAGCAGGAAGCAGATCGCCGAGCTGACCTCGGATTCGGTGCCGATACGCTTGCCCGGCACCCCGTCCGCGAGGCCGCGAATCCAGGCTTTCATCTGCTCGGGGTAGGTATCCATGCCGCTCGAAGCGATCCAGCCCGGTGCGACCGCGTTGACGCGTACACCCGTGGCGCCCCATTCCACCGCAGCGGTCTGGGTGAAATTCACCATGCCCGCCCGTGCCGCACCGGAATGCCCCATGCCGGGCATACCGCCCCACATGTCCGCCACGATATTGACGATGGCACCGCCGGTCTTGCTCATGGACTGGTTGTACAGTTCCCGGGCCATCAGGAAGCCGCCGGTGAGGTTGGTGCGCACCACGGTCTCCCAGCCCTTCTGGTTGATAGACGCAAGCGGCGAGGGGAATTGCCCACCGGCGTTGTTGACCAATCCGCTGACCGGACCGTGAGCGGCCAGGATGTGTTTGATGGTTGCTGCGACGACCTCCTCCTCCCGGATGTCGCAGGGATAGGACCAGGCCTTGCCGCCGTCGTCCTCGATTTCGCCTTTCACGGTATCCAGCTTGTCGGGCTTACGGCCGACCAGAGCGACATGGGCGCCCAGCGACGCGAGTTCGTGGGCGGTGCAGCGGCCGATACCGGATCCGCCGCCGGTCACGATAATGGTTTGGCCGTCGAACAGGCCGGGGCGGAGAATCGATTGATAACTCATGTTTGATGTCCTTTCAGCGCGGCGCGGGAAATGGGGATCGGCATTTCAAGCAGTTGCTGGGCGAAGGCCTTACCCTGGGGGTCGATCCTCAGACTGGCGACGCCGCCACCGCCAAGACTGTGTTCAAGGAGGAAATTGAAGGCATTGAAACCGGGCATGAACCAGCGGGTAACGCGGCCGCTCCGGGGGTTCAATGTGTGGCGCATCCAATCGGCGACGGCGGCTTCGCTCAGCGCACTGGCGAGATAGGGCACATAGTCCGCGTGCCGGGCGATAACGCCAATGTTGCTGTGGTCGCCCTTGTCGCCACTGCGCGCCCAGGCGAGGTCGATCAGCCGCACGGTTGTGTCTGTATCGGCTGCAGGTGGAAACTCATTGTTATCCGGGCCTGCTTCCACGACCTCGACACCTTCAGTGTTGACCGGTACCGGTCTGTTCTGGCCATCGACTTGAACTTGCACGTCGACTTGATCCTTAGGCACCAGACAGGAAAACAGTCGAATCTTGGGCCAAACCGTCGGTCGTCCGCCGACTATACCGGTCAGTCCTGGCGCCATGCCTGTTGCCGCCTGGGCGATCTCGCGAGAGAACAGCACCAGAGCTTCTTTCTTCGGGTGAGCGGTACTGATCTTCACCACGACTTCACGGCTTTGGCCGGTTCGACCGTGTGGGCCATAGGTGGCTTCGGTGCCGAGCAGTTCGACGTTTATTTCGGAATAGGGGGGCAGGCCGCGACTCTGAAACAGGCGGTTGGTCTTGGCGACGATGGCATCGGCTACGCGCTGGGCTTTTCTGGGTGCGTCGATACCGCCAATCAGGAAGGTGGCCGTGCATTTGTGTCCGTCCGGCCAGGTGCCGGAGACCTTGTAGCTGTTGGTGGGCGCAAAGCCGCGTGCGCCTGAAACGGCGACCCTGTCAGGTGCCGTTTCCTGCAGATTCACTTGGCTGAAATCGCACGTGACGTCTGGCAACAGGTAGGCTCTTGGATCGCCGATTTCATAAACTAGCTGTTCCGCGACCGTTCCGACGTTGACGGCGCCGCCGGTGCCTTCAGGCTTGGTAATGATAAAATCGCCACTGGGCTGAACTTCGACAATGGGAAAGCCCATATCCGCGTAGCCGCTCTCGACCGTCTCCCAATCGGTAAAGTTTCCCCCGGTGGCCTGGGCGCCGCACTCGATCAAGTGGCCCGCCAGGCTACCTTGGGCCAGCTTGTCGTAATCGTCCCAGGCCCAGCCGAACGCGTGAACCAGCGGCGCCAAAGCTAGAGCGCTGTCGGCGACCCGGCCGGTGATGACGATATCGGCACCGGCTTCCAGCGCCGCAACGATGCCCGGCGCGCCCAGATAGGCGTTCATGCTCATTATCACTGGCGGCATGGGATCGCCTGTGGTCATCTCGGTGATGCGCTGCTGCTCAAGCGCTTTTTTTTGCGGTAGTAGGTTATCGCCCTGCACCAGGGCGATTTTCAGCTCCACGCCTTGCTCGTCGCAAAGCGCCTGCAGAGCATCCCGGCAGGCCTCCGGATTCACCCCACCGGCATTGCTGATGACCCGGATACCTTTGTCTTTGATGTCTCTCAGCAGCGGGCCCACGGCCGTTTGCACGAAATCCCGGGCGTAGCCCGCCTCCGGGTCCTTCATGCGCTGGCCAGCCATGATGGACAGTGTGATCTCCGCAAGGTAATCGGAAATGAGGACGTCCAGATGGCCTTTATCCACCAATTGGCGGGCGGCCGTTTCGGTGTCGCCCCAGAAGGCGGAGGAGCAGCCGATTCGCAGCGGTGCGCGTGTCATGAGGTGTCCTTTCCGGCGTTGTCGTCTTTTTCGCAATGGCAACAAACGTACTGTGAAAACGACAATACCAAGCAAGCGCTTGGTTTGTAAATGATCCGGTTCAGGTTACACTGACGTGGCCTTTAGATAACGTTTAGATAACGACAGAGGACGTACGAGTTGACCCCCCAATCCATCCTTGCCGAACTGGTTGCCGACGAACGCATTTCCGACCCTGCGGGGGCCCGTGGACGTTTGCTGAGAGAAGCGGCCCGGCTGTTTCGGGAGAAAGGCTATGAGCGCACCACAGTGCGGGATCTGGCGACGGCGGTGGGGATTCAGTCAGGTAGTCTGTTCCACCATTTTCGCTCCAAGGAAGCTATTCTTAAGGCGGTCATGGTGGAAACCGTGCTGCTCAACACGGAGCTGATGCGCCACGCGGTCAAGCAGGCGACGACGGCCGACGAGCGGCTGCGTGCCCTGGTTCTCTGCGAGCTGGAAGCTATCAATGGCCAGACCGGCGAAGCCATGGCCGTGCTGGTGTTCGAGTGGCGCAGCCTGTCGCCCGAGTCCCAGCGGGACATTCTGAAATTGCGCGATATCTATGAGCAGCTATGGCTGGATGTGCTCGGCGAGTTGCGTCAGGCAGGGCGTTTGGCTGCCGATCCTTTTATCGCCCGGCGCCTGTTGACCGGCGCGTTGAGCTGGACGGTGACTTGGTACCGCCCCGACGGTCCCCGCAGCCTCGACACCCTTGCTGACGAGGTGATGGCGATGCTGGGGATGACGAGCCCGGTGACTACCTCCTCTTAACCTAACGACTAACCTAACGATTAACCTGTCTGTTAACCCACCTATTAACCCACCTATTAACCCATGGATGACTGTGTTTCACCCCTCTCTGAAGGTTTGGTCGGTTCCTGCGTCTGTCCGGCACAGCCGTCCGAAATCAGGCCGAAGTGAGGGGCTGGCATGGGTGTGTCGCCATCCTGATTGGCCTGATAGGCCAATTCCGACGGCACTCCGGTCATTCACTAACGAACCGCCAAGCCGCATTCTTTCATGCACTCCAGAAGTAACGAGAAGTAATGAGAAGTAATGAGACGTAGTGAGACGTAGTGAGAGGCAATGAAAAGGTAAAAAGCCGTGTTTGGTTGGGCGAACTCCCGACCGGAAGAACTGGACGCTTCCACTGACAACAATAAACAAGAGAAAGGATCGGGAATGCATACGTCAATCATCCCTCGTTTTTGGATGACGGGTTCCACGAACCGTATTCTGCTCGTGTTCGGATTGCTCGCCTCCCTCGCGGGCTGCGGCTACAACCCCATCTATCAGACGACCGGCATGGTGATCACCGGCTACTCGGAATCTGAAGCGACGCCCTACGTGATGCAGATGTCGGATGCCAACATGGCGTGCAACCTGGGCAATTCGCTGGACCCGCTGGTCTATTCCTTCGGGCGGGTCACGGATCGGCCGGATACCACGGGTTCGCTTTTGCAACTGCTGGCGGCGAACTGCTCGGAGGAACAGGCCTGGGAGGAAGAGTTACGCTACCTGCGAGCCAACTATCAGGGCGACGTACCAGCCGCCAAGGACGCGCGCAATGCCGCCAAACGCTGGCATGCCATTACCGCCGAGCGCCGGCTTAAGGCATTCGAGCGTGCCATGCGCGCATACGAATACGATCCCGCCGATCCGGCAGCGGAATGCCCGATTCTCCACGCGGATCAGGATGAGCTTACCTTCCTACTCGGACTTCTGACCGGCCTCCAGGCGATCATTAACGATACCAGCTCCGGCGGCGCAGCCGGCATTCCCAAGGACATCGCACCCCAGGCCGAGCGCGCGGCGCAATGCCTGGATAACGAAAAGTGGGGCGGCATTCCCGACGCTATCCGGGCCAACGTATGGCTGCTGTTGCCGGACACCCGCCCGGCTACGTCACCGGACCCCTGGCGGGTTCTGCGTCGCAGCGCCGAGCTGGGTGTTAAGGCCGGTTTCCGCGCCTCTATGGCGCTTGAAGTTGTGGCCGCCGAAACCAAGGGGCGGGACGACGTCATCGCCAACGTGATCGCCCGGTTCGTCGCCTCCGAAGACGGCTTCGAGGTGAGTGAAGACTACCGGCTGGTGGACCGGGTGGGCCGTTCGGTCATTCTCCATGGGTCCGATAAGCATTGGACCGAAGCGTATGGCTACCGCACACCGCGTACCTACTTCGGCAAGATGAGTCCGGAGAGCTCGACGGATGCGGAGGTCATGGATCTCGATAGCCTGCTCTGATCCGCTATACGGGCGGCGCGAGAGGATCTGTGGCCACGACCGGCCGGAGTCCGGCTTGATCGATTGACCTGTTAAACAACCATAAAAAAGACAATTTGGAGGTTCCGAATGTTCCGCAAGGCAACCGCAGCAATGTTGATGGCGCTGGCCGTAACGCCCGTGACTCAAGCCCTAGCCCAGTCCCAGTCCCAGTCAGTCAGTATGTGCGTATTCGATGTTATTGGCGCCAATGGCGATGTCTACAACTTGATGAAAGATTACGCCCTGGAGATGAAGGCGCACGGTGTGGACTACAAGCTCAAGCCTTACACCGATGAGGGCGTGGCCCTGGGGGACTTTCAATCCGGACAATGCGATGTGCTGGCTGCCACGGATATACGGATCCGCCGCTTTAACCGGTTTACCGGCTCCATCAGCGCGGTCGGCGCCATTCCCAGCTATGACGATTTAAGAACCGTACTGGCAACGCTGGCCCAGCCCAAGGCGGCTTCGCTGATGAAGGCAGAGGGCTACGAGATCCTCGGCATCGCCCCTGCGGGCGCCGGCTATCTGTTCGTGAACGACCGCGCCATCGACACTGCGGGTGAGCTGGCGGGCAAGCGTATGGCCACCCTGGACTATCAGAAAGATGCGATCCACATGGTGGATTACGTGAAGGCGACGGTGGTGCCTTCGGACATCACCAACTTTGCCGGCAAGTTCAATAATGGCTCGGTGGATACGGCCTACGCGCCAGCCTTCGCTTACGAGGCCCTGGAATTATACAAGGGCGTCGGCGATCGAGGCGGGATCGTCGATTATCCGCTCGCCCAGCTGACCATCCAATTGGTAGCGCGTGACGATGTATTCAGCGAGGAGTTAGCTCAAGCCTCCCGCCAGGAAATGTGGGCGATGTACGGACAGGCGATGGCGCTGGTGGAAAAGAGTGAAGAAAACATTCCCGAGAAACAGTGGATCCGGATTCCGGATGCGGATGTTCAGGGCTATCAGGAAATGTTCCGTGAAAACCGGATGGAGCTGCGCGATGGCATGAATGGCGCGCCCGAGGTCTACGATCCCCGAATGATGTCGTTGCTGAGCAAAGTCCGTTGCGCCAGTAATGCGGGCGCCTCCGAATGCACCGCTGAAAACCGCGAATAAAGGGTAGGCAACGCATCATGAACTGGCGTGCGCTTTCGGCCAGTAGGATGACGACACTGTACCCGGTCCACCGGCTACATGGGGTCGTCCTGCTGGCGCTGTTGGTCTTTACTCTGCTGCTGGGCATGGGCAACTCGCTGCATTCGCGGATGCTCTGGATCGGCGAGCAGACCTGGCCCGATTATTACCTGCTGAACCCCTGGGCCACCGAGCCCACCTGCAGTGTGGATAGGGATGTCGAGGCAGCGGTGCAACAGCGGATGCAGGCTTACAAGCCCGATCCGGACGCCTTATTCTCGTCGCCGCCGGATGCCCAGGCGTTAAGGGAGAGTTTTCGTAGGAACCTGGCGCTTTGCGAGAAGAAGCACGCCATGTTCGCGACCAATCAAGAGCAGATTACCCCCGCGCTGACCCTGTTCAAGGTGGTGGAACAGGGCATTGCCGACTGGTTGCTGGACAATATCGACCTGACCAAATACCTGTTTTTGGGCCTGTTCGCTCTGGCGGCCATGATTGCCGCGTTCGACGCCGACCATATCGCCTTGCGTCTGCCGCGCAACCGGTCTGAGTGGACGTTGTCCCAGGCGGTTCAGTTATTGGTCAACGGACTGATGGCGTATTCACTGTCCACTTACGCCGGGCAGCTGGGCGACTCGCGCTCGTCCGATGCTCTGCGCGATCTTCAGTATGCCTGGACGGGCGTATTCGGACTTTTTGTGGCCATCAATGCCTATCGCCTTACCGTGGTACCCGAGCGCATCCGCCCCGGCAAATTGTCCCCCTCGTCGTTCCTTTCAATCCCGCTGTATTGCAAGATGGGGCTGATCGCCATGGCCTATTTCTACTTTGTCGATGGCTATAGTTCGGGGCTGGCGATCTACTTTGGCCAGATGAGTAATCTGGCTTCGATGTTTATCAACATCGGGCTATACGTGCTGGTGGGCATGGTGCTCAAACAGACCCGCTTGCCGGGCCTGCTGCTGAATGTGATCCAGCCTTTCCGGTTGCCGGCCCCGGCGCTGGCTTCGCTGATGATTTTCGCGACCGCATTCCCGACGGCGTTCACCGGCGCGTCCGGTATCTTCATTCTCGCGGTTGGCGGCGTGATCTACGACGAGCTGCGCAAGTCCGGAGCCGGACGCCAGTTGTCCCTGGCCACTACGGCCATGTCCGGCAGTATGGGGGTGGTGCTCAATCCGTGTTTGCTGATTGTGGTCGTGGCGGCGCTAAACAAGGAAGTGACTACCGACGAGCTGTACGGTTGGGGTTTCTGGATTTTCATGATGTCAGCGAGTTTGTTCACCCTGGTGGTCTGCAAAACCCAGGGCAACTGGAAACCGCGCCCCCAGCCAGGCGCCTTTGCCGAAGCCGCACGACGGCTTACACCGCTGATGCCATACGCCCTCGTGGCCGCCTTGGCTATCGGACTGATCTGGTTCCTGCTGGGTTTGACGTTCAACGAGTACAGCGCGCCCCTGATCTTGCCGCTGGTGATGCTGGCGCTGGTGTTTCTGGATGCCGGCAAGGGCAGCCGGGAACCCGGCCAGAGCCGCACTGCTGCATTCTGCAGCCGGAGCGTCGCTGCGGCCAGCGACTCAGCGGTGCACATCGGCGCATTGCTGGCGTTGATCGGCTTTTCCGTTTGCCTGGGCGGTATCCTCGAACGCTCTGACGTCGTCCATGCGATCTTCCCGGAGGGTTTAAGCAATCCGTGGATCATCATGCTGGTGATCGTTGTCATGTTGACCTTTATCGGCATGATTATGGATCCGTTCGGTGCGGTCATTCTGGTCTCCGCCACCATTGCCCAGGCGGCGATCAATCTCGGAATCGTTCCGCTGCACTTCTGGCTGGTATGTCTGGTCGCGTTTGAGCTGGGCTATCTCAGCCCGCCGGTGGCGCTGAACCATCTGCTTACCCGGCAAGTCGTCGGCGAGACCGAGGTGCTGGCGGCCGAGCGCACCGGCAGTTTCTGGCATCGCTACGAGCGTCTGCTGCTACCACTTGTGGTCATGGGCAGCACGCTGCTAATCGTCGCCTTTGTGCCCATGTTCTTCTACGCCTGAAGGCGTAATATTAAGAAAGCCGCCGCTAGTGCATCTGGCAGCGGCTTTTTTTCGTTTTTAGGTTATGGGCTAACCTAAGATCAAGACAGGGCTGTCTGAAATAGATACGTTTGAAGTGCCGGAGCGTATAAGCCAATTTGCGGGGAGGTGATTCAGTTGTCCAGTTCTTACGCGAGTGTAGTCCCAACGCTAATCCTGTTCACGGTGGTAATAGCCGGTTGTGGGGGCGGCGGCGGTAGCAGTGACGACGGTGATAACGTCGTTGAGCCCCCGGTAGTGCCGGAAGCGGACCTCAGTGGCGTCATCCAGATCGAGGCGCGCACCCGGTCCGATAGCGATACCGCGACGGATTTCCTCTTTCGCGAGGCCGGTGACAATTCGGCAGACCCACAGGATTTACCCAGCCCCGCACTGGTCGGCGGCTACTTGAGTGCTGAGTCAGGGCGTTACAATACTGACTTTGTCTACTATTTCGATCAGGACGACCGTTTCCGGCTCGCGCTGGAAGGCGGGCAAACCGTCTATGTGCAGGCCTTCGAGCCGGATGGGGGGCTTTCCAGCCCGCCGGTAGGCCAGGTAACACTCTCCGGAAGCGGTGGCGAAGTGGGGTCCAGCCCTTTAACGCCGGCTACTGCTGTCAGTATCGGGCCACCTTCCAGCTCCGCCAGGCAGGTGTACGATTTGGAGCTTGAAGCCCTCTCCGGCGGGCCGTTCCGCTATGTTGTCAGTATCAATTCAGCATCGGCGTCATCCGCCACCTTCAGCTATCCGGATACCGCGTTCGAGCCCGACGAAGCTGTCATCACCATGGCGTCGCCCGCTGGTGTCAGCGCTCTCGCAACGGTCCTGCCTTCGGTGGCCTCGTCGCGCGCATTGGGCAGCGGCGTATGGCTGGTCAATCGTACGGGCTCTAATCGTAGCGTGCAGGCGTCCTCGCAAACCGTTCGCCAGGAGACGCTGGAATGGATTCGCGAACTCCGGCAGGCGCCCGGTGTGGTTGCCGCCGAGCCCAACTATCAGTTTCATGCCCTGGCGGTCGCCGCGGATGACGATCCGCTGTATTCCCGTCAATGGAGCTATCCACTGATTAACCTGCCTGCAGCCTGGCAGGCTGTCGGTACGCCGGGGCAGGGGATTCGGGTTGCGGTGCTGGACACGGGGATATTCAGCGAGACCCCCGGCACCGTTGGGAACTGGCACCCGGATCTGGATGATGGCAACTCCAATGGCAATAACGTTGCTTTGGTGCTTCCGATCAATGACTTTGTCACCGGCGATGCGGATGTTGACGGCGTTTCCGGAAGGGACGGTAATCCGGCAAATCCTGGCAACGGCCGCGCCGATGCGACGTCGTTCCATGGCACCCACGTCGCGGGCACCATCGCCGCGCTGGACAACACCATGGGCGGGGTGGGCGTTGCACCTAATGCGACGATTCTTCCCATCAGGGTGCTGGGCCTCGATGGCATGGGATCGCTGAGCGACATCATCGCAGCGATCGATGCCTTAACGTCCCCGGACAATACGTTGAAACCGGATGTGATGAACCTGAGCCTGGGCACCGACGCGAACAGTGCGCAATTGGAAGCGGCTATTCAAAGAGCTGTCGACTCGGGCATTTTGGTGGTGGCCGCTGCCGGTAACCAGGGTACGAATGCGCGGGTGTATCCGGCGGCCTTCGACAACACCATTGCCGTCGGCGCTGTCGATGCGGGCCGGCAGCGGGCCAGCTACTCGAGTTTCGGCGACTGGCTGGATCTGGTCGCGCCCGGCGGCGATGCCTCCCGCGATGGCAATAACGATGGCCAGGGGGATGTGATCATCAGCACCTGGGGCTCGGACACCGGCGGCGTTTTCACTCCGGCTTATGCCGGACTGCAGGGAACGTCGATGGCGGCGCCGCACGTCTCGGGCGTGCTGGCGCTGATGCGTCAAAAGCATGGCGGATTGAGCCAATCCGAATTTCTCGAACTCCTCCGGCGGGGTGTTCTCACCGATACTGTCGGCACTGCCGATCAATACGGTGCGGGTCTGATCAACGCCCTTAAGGCCGTGGATTCGGTTACGACCGGAGGGCTGGGCGCTTTTCTGACGGCGTCGCCATCATCCCTTCAGTTTGGCGGTTCTGTGACCTCCGATCAGCTGGCGCTGGAGGTGGTGCCTGCGGAAGACACCGACACCGTGCTCGCGTCGGTTGGCGTGACGAGTCCCGTCTGGCTCGATGTCGATGTCTCCCAGCGAAACGGGGATGCGCTGCTCCTGAATGCGTCCATTCTCGATGCGTCTGCGGCTACGCAGACTGAAATTACGGTGACATACGACAACGCGGAGGGCGCATCGCAGTCCTTAGCCATTCCCGTTAACGTCCAGCTTGGCGACCAACCCGCCGCCCGCAACGCCGGGCGACATTTCGTGCTGCTGGTGACCGCCGACGACAACCGTGAGCCCGTTGCGCAGACCACGGTTGTGGCACGGGATGGACGCTACCTCTTTGCATTCGACGAGGTGCCCAATGGCGAATACTTTCTCGTGGCGGGCACCGATATGGACAACGACGGCTTTATTTGCCAATCCGGAGAGGCCTGCGCCGAGTATCCCACCAATGGGCTGCCTCAGCCGGTTGTGAAAGGTGATAGCCCTTTATCCGGCATCGCATTGACGACCAGCTACACCCGGCCCTCGCTGGAAAGCGCTTCGTTGCCGAGGACAGATTTCCGTGGCTATCGATTGCTGTCCACACTCCCTGACGAGAAGCGACGCAGGGAGGCCCCTCGATGAAGTTCGCAAGAGCGGCGGCAGGCCTGTTAGCCAGTCAGCTACTTTTGACCGGATGCACCTCCATGTCCAGCGCATCTCATTCAGTGACCGAAGAGGTCCGGCCCGTGGCATCGCTTGCGCACTGTGGCCTGACGGCACCCGGGTTGGTGCTGGTCGAGAATGCCGCTCAGTGGCAAAAGCTATCGTCGAGTTTGGGCGCCCAATTGCCCGCCTGGCCGGAGGAATCTGACCATTGGCTGATGGTGGCGAGCCTGGGCCAGCAGCGTACCGGCGGTTACGGCGTCGATTTCGAGAACGCTGGAATGGACGGGCACCAGCTCAAAGTCAGCGTGAAGGTAAGACGGCCAGCGGCCGACGCGATGGTAACCCAGGCGTTGACCACCCCCTGTATCGTATTCGAGCTGCCGTCCACGGGCTGGAAAACAGTCACCGTTGCCGGGGAAGCGCCGTTTCCGATTTCCCGGGAACATCCCTGAGGCTAGATCAGCGAATTAACCGCACGGCCTAGGTTCCGGGCACAACAAAAGAACCGTTGAACTTTGCCCGTGAATCCCTAAGCTATGGGCGTCATTCCCGATAGCAGTTTATTGAGAGCAGCTGACGCCCTATGAGCCAGAAACAATACAACGCCGACGCCATTGAAGTCCTCAGCGGTCTGGATCCCGTTCGTAAGCGGCCGGGTATGTATACCGATACCTCGCGGCCCAACCATCTGGCTCAGGAAGTTATCGATAACAGTGTGGACGAGGCCCTGGCTGGCCACGCCCGCCGCATCGACGTGGTCCTGCATGCGGACGGATCGCTCTCGGTCGAGGACGATGGCCGCGGCATGCCGGTCGATGTACACCGGGAACATGGCGTACCGGGTGTCGAGCTGATCTTGACCCGGCTGCACGCCGGCGGCAA
Source organism: Marinobacter fonticola (assembly GCF_008122265.1). Classification (NCBI taxonomy): domain Bacteria; kingdom Pseudomonadati; phylum Pseudomonadota; class Gammaproteobacteria; order Pseudomonadales; family Marinobacteraceae; genus Marinobacter; species Marinobacter fonticola. The sequence continues at coordinate 3,084,005 of NZ_CP043042.1, read as the reverse complement.
GTTCTCCCAGGGCAACTATAATTTCTCCGGTGGTTTGCACGGTGTGGGTGTTTCGGTCGTCAACGCCCTTTCCACTCACCTGGAAGTGTCGATCAAGCGCGACGGCGAACTGCATCGCATGACGTTCGCCAATGGCGAAAAAATGACCGATTTGGAAGTGGTCGATACCGTCGGCAAGCGCAATACCGGTACCCGCTTGAAGTTCATGCCGGACGTTTCGTACTTCGATAGCCCCAAGTTTTCCGTCAGCCGATTGCGCCACAATCTGCGCGCCAAAGCGGTTCTATGCCCAGGGCTGACCATCACCTTTCTACAGGAAACTACCGGCGACAAGGACGAGTGGTATTACGAAGACGGACTGCGCGATTACCTGCGGTCCGCATTGGCGGATATCGAGCTGATTCCCGCCGAACCGTTTACCGGGCGTATGGCGGGCAATACCGAAGAGGTGGACTGGGCGATCCAATGGCTGCCCGAAGAGGGCGAGGCGCTGATGGAGAGCTATGTCAACCTCATCCCCACGGCCCAGGGCGGTACGCATATCAACGGTCTGAGGACCGGACTACTTGAGGCTATGCGGGAATTCTGCGAGTTCCGCAGCCTGTTGCCGCGAGGTGTACGCTTGTCGCCGGAAGATATCTGGGACCGGTGCGCTTACGTGCTGTCGTTCAAAATGCAGGACCCGCAGTTCTCCGGCCAGACCAAGGAACGACTGTCTTCCCGCGAGGCGGCTGCTTTCGTCTCGGGTGTGGTGAAGGACGCGTTCAGTCTTTGGCTCAACCAGCACACCGATATTGCCGAAGCGCTGGCCGAGCTGTTCATCAGCAATGCCCAGCGCCGGCTCAAGGCCAGCCGCAAGGTGGCCAGAAAGAAGGTCACTCAGGGACCGGCTTTGCCCGGCAAGCTGGCGGATTGCTCGGGGGCGGACGCCAACCGGTCGGAGTTGTTTCTGGTGGAAGGGGATTCTGCCGGTGGTTCCGCCAAACAGGCGCGAGACCGCGAGTTCCAGGCGGTGATGCCGCTGCGAGGCAAGATCCTCAACACCTGGGAAGTGGATTCGGGTGAAATCCTGGCTTCCCAGGAGGTGCACGACATTGCGGTGGCCATCGGTGTGGATCCCGGATCGGACAAGCTGGAAAGCCTGCGCTATAACAAAATCTGCATTCTGGCGGATGCGGATTCCGATGGTTTGCATATCGCCACGCTGCTATGTGCGCTGTTCGTTAAGCACTTCCGGCCGCTGGTGGCTGCCGGGCATGTCTTCGTCGCGATGCCGCCGCTGTACCGGGTTGATTTGGGCAAGGAAACCTTCTATGCCCTGGACGAACACGAGAAGCAGGGCATTCTGGACCGCATCGAGGCGGAGAAGCGTCGAGGCAAGATTTCCGTCACCCGATTCAAAGGGCTGGGCGAAATGAATCCACTGCAGCTGCGTGAAACCACCATGGCGCCGGATACCCGCCGTCTTGTCATGCTGACCCTGGAAGATAACGACGGTACCGATGAGCGTATGGATATGCTGCTGGGCAAGAAGCGCGCTTCCGATCGCCGCTCCTGGCTCGAAACCTACGGCAACATGGCGGACGTGCCGGTCTAACCGGCCATCCTAACCGCATTCTTCATGGTGCTCGAGGCTATTTGGCTTCTACTTTTTTCAGCGTTTTCAGCGTGTTAGCTTCTTCAGCGTGCGAGGATGTCGCAGCAAAGCACTTTCAGTTCGTCGCCGCGATAGAACGCCAGGGATAAGGTGACGCACATGTAGGCGCCCGTTACCGAGAGGTAAGGGCGGGTGACTTGCAGGTGATCGGGCTGGTTGAGGGCTTGGCGCAGGTAGTGCTGGCGGAACCAGTCGGCGTTGGTCGTATTCTCGAGCGGCCGGAAGCGCGGGTCGAAGCACTCAATCAGGCGATCTGCATTCAATGTATCTTCCGTTTGCACGCCCTTGTCATCGATCAGGTAGCAGCGCGATACGGTGTAGTGCCGGGTCAGCGCTTGGCAGGCGTCGCTGAACGATTTGCCATGGCGAATGGCCTCTGCGGCGATGGCAAAACGCTGTTCGAAGAACTGGCCAATTTCATGGGTGGGGTCTAGCGCGTCCTGGCTGTTCCGTTTGTAGTCGGTCAGTAGCGAGTCGAAGTCCGTCGCTGATTTTATGACCTCATCCAGCTCCAGTCCGGGGCGTTGGAAGAAGAAGCCCTGCACGAAATCGACCCCGCCATCGATGGCGATCATGGCCTGATCGCGGGTTTCCACGCCTTCTAAAAGCACAAGGCAACCGGACTGGTGCAGCAGCGAAACGATGCCGTTGAGGATCTGCCGGGCACGCTTATCGTCTGTAGCGCGAGTGAGGATCTGCCGGTCGAGCTTGACGATGTCCGGTGCCAGGTTCCAAATGCGCTCGAAATTGGAATGCCCTGCGCCAAAATCATCGATGGCGGTCAGACAGCCCAATTGCTTGTAGTAAGCCACGGTGTCCCGCAACTGCTCAGCGTCGTCCGTGGGCTGTTCAACGATTTCCACCACAATCCGGTGGGGCGGAAAACCGATGCGCGACAACAGTTGGCCAAAAAACGAATCGTGACGCTTGCCGGTGGCGACCACCCGGGGGGAAACGTTGAGGAAAAGCCAGTTGACGTCATCCTGAAGCCCCGCGAAGTTCTGGATATGAAGGTAGCGGCAGAGGCGGTCCAGCAGCACATTTTCGGGATCGCTGGTCGGAAGCTGAAACAGGTGGATCGGTAGGACACTGGCGTTGTCGTTATCGAAGGCGCGAATGAGCGCTTCATAGCCGACGATACGTTTATGGGAAATACTGAAAATGGGCTGCAGAGCCGTGCGCAGGGTGAGTCCCTGGAAACTGGCCGACCATCCTTGAGGATGGCGGTCGAGCATGGGAGTCAGGATCTCCAGCTCGGGATCGCCGCTATGGTGTGGAACACTCGTCGACATCGAAGCTACTGCACGCGTTAGGGGCAACCTGCCGCCATCGATCCTTGGATGAAAGACTACTGGATCGTTATGGGTGCAGGCGTTCAATGAATAGCGTCGTTAGTCAGCTATCCACGTAAAGCAGAATGCCAAAGTTTGCAGACCAAAGCCAGCGACAACAGTAAAACCGAGTTAAAAATGTCCGTTCGATCAGTCGCTTATACAACTGCATGAGCTGTCATTATGGACAGGTGCATGAGTGGACTGGATACCGGATGCCGACACTCAATCTCTGGCCGCCAACAGACGCTGTTAAATACGGCTTTTCATTGCTGCTTGGTGCTATTCCTCGTTGATCGGTACTGCTTTAGCGGTTGCTCGGTACTATTTTAGGGTATACGGATTTAATAGTTGCTTGGGACTATTTTAGTTGTTGCTGGGGACTACAACGTCTTCGTCGAATTCGACTTCCATGATTTACGCTCCTTACGCCTGTGCGGGAACCTGTCTCAGCAATGCCGAGAAGCAGGATGGCTTTTAACTATGGCGTTAATAAGCATAGGCAACAATCAGTATTAGCCCTATTCGACCAAGGTGGTGTGAAAACTCGGCCTACAGATTTGCGACCATGAAAACCTGGCGATGTGAATCTATCGGAACTTTATGCCCGGTAGCTGATCCATCCATTCTTTCATTCTTTTGAGCACCAACAGTTTTTCTGAACAACAGGGACAGAATATTTTGGTTGGCGGTCCCGGTGCCGGTTCTTAGTATGGGCGCTATTGTTTGACGACGGTCGAGACGGCGAGTACTTCTGCCTGAAATGCTGCTTAACAGGAGTTGAAACGCAAATGGCTAAGGCGCTGTTCAATGATGACCGAACGTTCGGATGGGCCACTATCATCTTGCACTGGTTGGTTGCGGTCGCCATTTTTGGTCTTTTCGGCCTTGGTTTCTATATGGTCGACTTGACCTACTATGACACGTGGTATCGTGTTGCTCCCCACATCCACAAAAGCATTGGCCTACTGTTGTTAGGAGTCATGGTATTCCGGGTTGCGTTACGCCTGATATCTCCGCCACCCCCTACGCTGCCTTCACACAAGGCCTGGGAGAAACTCAGCGGCCATATCGCTCATGCCCTGCTGTATATCGTGACATTTGTCGCCATAGTGAGCGGCTACCTCATCCCGACGGCGGACGGTTCGGGCATCGACGTGTTCAACTGGTTTACCGTACCGTCGGTCACGGGACGTCAGCAGGGGATGGAAGACATCGCCGGTGACGTGCACTACTGGTCGACATGGGCGTTGGTGGCCCTGGCTGGCGTCCATGCATTGGGGGCCTTTAAGCATCACTTGATCGATCGTGACGAAACACTGCGACGCATGGTTGGTTTGAAGGATCGCAATGCGCGATCTTCGTGACACTTGAGTCGTTTAACATGAGGTCCATCCGGGCCGGGAAAAGGAGAACTAGCATGTTGAAAAAATTGGCAATTTCCTCTGCCGTATCCATGGCCATTATGGCTGGCGGTGCTCAAGCGGCGGAGCAGGATGGCACCTATGCGTTCGATAAAAAAGGCGCCCATCAATTCGTGATGTTCAAGATTTCACACCTTGGCTATAGCTGGCTGTACGGGCGTTTCAACGAATTCGACGGACAGTTTGACTACGACTCAGCCAATCCCTCGGAGAGCTCCGTTCAGGTGACTATCGACACCGGCAGCGTGGATTCCAATCATGCCGAGCGTGACAAGCACTTGCGGAGCGATGACTTTCTCGCCTCTGACGAATTTCCCGAAGCCACGTTCAAGAGCAAGCGGATCATTGTCGATGAAGACGACAAGAGCGAAGCTGAAATCGTCGGCGACCTGACGCTGCGCGGCGTGACACGCGAGATCACCCTGGACGCGGAAATGATCGGCCACGGCGAAGATCCCTGGGGCGGCTACCGCATGGGCTTTGAGGCGGATACCGAGCTACGGCTGGCGGATTGGGGAATCCCGACCGACTTGGGGCCGGCTTCGAAGACGGTGGAAATGATTATCTCCATCGAGGGCGTGCGGCAATAACCGCCGCTGCCAGCCCAAGCCGTGAAATCAGTCTTTCACAGTGCTTGAATGGAAAACACCGCCTGGTATAAATTGGCGGTGTTTTTCATTTTCAGGAAGGTGTTATGGAGCGCGTCCGGCGCAATCGATCGCTTCGATTCGTTACTTTGAGTTTGACCGTTGTTTTACTGGCCTTGATGGCCGCTAATTTTGTAGGTCTCGCAACCTGATTGGCTTGGCTTGGCAGGTCGCCACCACAAACCGCTCGGGCTGACCACGACCATCAGACCTGATAGCGACCGACGTGTGTATTCAGGGTTTGTGCATAGCCTGCAAGCAGTTCGCTGATTTGGTTGATCTCGACCGACCGCTCGTCGCTGTTTTGCGCCAGATCGTTGATACGCGTGATGCTGCGATTGATCTCGTCCACTACCTGCGTCTGCTCTTCCGTGGCGGACGCAACGCTTGCGTTCACATCGCTGATACTGTTCATAGCCTGCAGAATGGTGGCCCCCAGTTCGCGCTCCGCCTCGCTCGATAGCCTAACGGTTTGAGCGGCCTGCTCGTTGCCGCTCTCCATCACCGACACAATATCGGAAACCCCGGTTTGTAGGGTGCTGATCATCGACTGGATATCCGTGGTGGATTCCTGGGTGCGCTGGGCCAGCGTGCGGACTTCATCGGCGACGACAGCGAAGCCACGGCCCTGATCCCCGGCCCTGGCGGCCTCGATGGCGGCATTCAGGGCTAGAAGATTGGTTTGTTCGGCGATGCCGCGAATCACATCCAGTACCGATCTGATGTTCGTGGAATCCTCCGATAGCTTACGGATAACGCCAACGGCTTGTTCGATCTGATCAGACAGTCGATGAACCTCCTCCGACGTATTGCGCACGATGCGAGCGCCGGACTGGGCATTATCCTGGCCGCTACGGGTGACATCCGCTGCGGTACCGGCGTTGCCGGCCACTTCTTCAATGGCGCTCTGCATTTGGTTGATGGCGGTGGCCACCTGGGTGATGGCATCGGTCTGTTGGCTGATACCGTCGCGGTTCTCGGCAGCGGCGCGGTCGAGCTTCTCTGCGCCGCGGTTCAGTTCCCCGGCTAGTCCCTTGATCTCACTCACCATGCTCTGCAGATTGCCCAGTACGGCATTGAAGCTGTTCGCGAGACGGCCCAGATCGTCATTGGATTCGACCGGCACGCGGCTACTCAGGTCGCCTTCACCTTCGGCAATATCGTCCAGGCGCGAGCGCAGTTCGCTGATCGATCCAATAATCAGACGCGTCGCAACAAAAAAGATCAAACCGCTGATAGCCAATACGATGATCGTAACGACAACGGTTGCCGTCATGCTTTGGTAGCCTGCCGCTGTCGCGCCTTCGGCCGTTGCCAGAGCCCTTTCGTCAGCAAAGGCGCCCGCGACGTCGTAGTAGTCCCTCAAGGTGGAGAACAACGGCAAGACGCTACCGGCCATGGTGCTCCGGGCCTGTGCCAGTTCCCCGGCCACCGCAAGTGCATTAACTTCATCGGCGGCGCCTTTCCAGCGATCATAGGCGCTCTCAACCCCCCCGAGTTGCTGCTCTACGCCATCGGCAGAAAGCTGGTTGCGTACCGTATCCATTCGGTCGAAGGCTTGCTGGGCATTCTCTTCGTATTCGGCCAGAAGTGCCTGGGTATCCTCACCGGCTTGGGCGGCGAAAATAAGGTTCTGTTGAGCGGTATAGGCTTGATAAAGGTCTCGGTCGGCATTGAGCGCAGCACTCACTGAGGGCAGGTAGTTGTGCGCGACGCGATCGGTATCCTGGACCAGTCCATAGGTCGTGAGCAGGTTGACGATGCCCAAGGCAATGATCGCCAGAGCGGTCAAGGCAAACGGAAGGACGATCTTGGTTTTCAGGCCCAGTTTGCGAATGACGTTCATTATTATTCTCCCAGCGCTTAAAACGGAAGCTACATAGATGAGAGTAGCAACTATGGGAGAAATCGTCGGATTTTGTGGCTGAGCTCAGTTTAGGATGGGGCTAGCGGGCTATTGCTCAATCCGTTGGCAATGGCAGAGGCGGTATTGGCGGAACATCTGTCCGGTAAACACGACGATCCAAATCAGCAACCCGGCATACAGGTAGGGTTCGGCCAGAATCAGACTGCCGCTGATGGCGAACTCGACCAGCAACATAAGAGCCAGCGCGAGGCCTGCGTTGATACAGGCGGTCAGTACGGCGCGGCCGCAGGCTTTCAAAGTCAGTTTCAGCGAGTGTGTCTGCATAGGAACGAGGATCACCCTTCTCTGTAGACGACGCGTCCGCTGCGCCTGTTGCGGATTGGGCCGGGTTTGTCCGGATGCCGGTCTGCAAATCGAAACCGGCTTCGTCTCGACCACGAGATAGAGAATAGTGAGCCTACCCGGGACCCTCCATTCGTGGATTCCGCTATTCCATCCCTGATTTTTGGCTCAACCATCCGTAATCTTTGGCGCAAAAGCGGCGAAGAGTTGGTGTGTTAGCCGCGGCCTTCCTATAATGGCCGCTTGCTGTCGGGAGCCCCGGACCCCATCCGGAGATTCCCTTACCAGGATTGCCCTAGCGCACTACTAGCGAACTACTAGCGCACTAGTTGGGACGATCCGATCGAAAATTTTTAGGAAAAGGGGCCGATATGGCTGAATTTCAGACGACCGACGAAGGATTTGAGCGCGTCGCGCTGAGGGATTACACGGAGAAGGCCTACCTCGACTACTCCATGTACGTCATCCTGGATCGCGCGCTTCCCCATGTGGGCGACGGTCTGAAGCCGGTGCAGCGCCGAATTATCTATGCAATGTCGGAGCTGGGGCTCAAAGCGACCGCCAAGTACAAAAAGTCGGCGAGAACGGTCGGGGATGTGCTGGGCAAGTTCCACCCCCACGGCGACAGTGCCTGCTACGAAGCGATGGTGCTGATGGCGCAGCCTTTTTCCTACCGTTATCCGCTGATCGACGGCCAGGGCAATTGGGGCTCTCCGGACGACCCCAAATCGTTTGCCGCGATGCGCTACACCGAGTCGCGTCTGGCTCCGTTTGCCGAGGTTCTGCTGAGTGAGCTGGGGCAGGGGACGGTCGATTGGGTGCCCAACTTCGATGGCACCATGGATGAGCCCTCGACTCTGCCAGCGCGTTTGCCGCACGTGCTTCTCAATGGCACGACCGGCATCGCCGTGGGCATGGCAACGGATATTCCCCCCCATAACGTGCGTGAAGTCACCGCCGCCTGTATTCGTCTGCTCGATGCGCCGGAAGCGAGCACCGAGCAATTGCTGGAGCATATCAAGGGGCCGGATTTCCCCACACGGGCAGAAATCATCACCCCGCGCAAAGACATTCGCCAACTCTACGAGACCGGCCGCGGCTCACTGCGCATGCGGGCCAAATGGGTGCGTGACAACGGCGAGATCGTGGTCACCGAACTACCGCACCAGGTTTCCGGCGCCCGCGTTCTGGAACAGATTGCTCATCAGATGCAGACCAAGAAGCTGCCGATGGTCGCGGACCTGCGTGACGAGTCTGATCATGAGAACCCCACGCGCCTGGTCGTCGTGCCGCGCTCCAACCGGGTCGATCTCGACGGATTGATGACGCATTTGTTTGCCAGCACCGATCTGGAGAAGAGCTACCGGGTTAACCTCAATATGATCGGCATCGATGGCCGTCCTCAGGTCAAGGACCTGCGCACGCTGTTGACTGAGTGGCTGACCTATCGCACGACGACGGTGCGCCGGCGGCTGCAGTTTCGTCTGGATAAGGTGCTGGCTCGCCTGCATCTCCTCGAAGGCTTGCTGGTGGCCTACCTCAATATCGACGAGGTGATTGAGATCATCCGCTACGAGGACAAACCAAAGGCCGAGCTTATACGCCGCTTCAACCTGAGTGCGGAACAGGCCGAAGCCATTCTTGAACTGAAATTGCGGCACCTGGCCAAACTCGAAGAAATGAAGATCAAGGGAGAGCAGGATGAGCTGTCCCAGGAGCGCGATCATTTGCAGTCTATTCTCGGATCCGAATCCAGGCTCCGCGACCTGATTAAGTCCGAACTCCAGGCCGACGCCGAAACGTTCGGTGACGACCGCCGTTCCCCCATTGTCCAGCGCGAGGAAGCCAGGGCCTTTAGTGAAGTGGATCTGGTTTCCAACGACCCGGTGACTGTCGTCGTATCGGAGAAGGCCTGGGTTCGCGCCGCCAAGGGGCATGACATCGATCCGGAAGGGCTCAGCTACAAGGCGGGCGACCGCTTCGCACTGGCTGCCAAGGGGCGCAACAACCAGCAAGCCATTTTCCTCGATTCGACCGGCCGCGCGTACGCTTTGATGGCGCACAGCCTGCCGTCTGCCCGCGGGCAGGGCGATCCGTTGACGGGACGCATCAATCCGCCGCCGGGTGCCTCTTTCGCCGGGGTTATGATGGGCGACCCGCGTCAGCGTGTATTGCTGGTGACCGATGGCGGCTACGGGTTCGTGTCCAACCTCGACAATCTGATCAGCAAGAATCGCAACGGTAAATCCATCGTCTCGGTGCCGAAAGGCGCGCGGGTCATGGCGCCGATCATGGTGCCGGAAGGAGAGGACGTTCACCTCGGCGCGATTACCAATGAGGGCCGCATGCTGGTGTTCCCGTTGGCCGAACTGCCCGAACTGGCCAAGGGTAAAGGAAACAAAATTATCTCCATCCCCTCGGCGAGAGTTCAGACGCGCGAGGAGTTTGTCGTCTCGGTTTGCGTCTTCCGTCCAGCGGATCAGTTGGTGGTCCAGGCCGGTAAACGCAAGATGACGCTGCAGTTCAGCGATCTTGAGCATTACATCGGCGAACGCGGCCGTCGTGGGCATAAACTGCCGCGTGGACTCCAACGCGTAGATGCCCTGGAAGTCGTGACTGCTGCTCCGGTGGCTGATGCTCCCGTGACTGAAAGTGCAGCGGAAGAAGGAACGGCAGACGGTGAGTGAACTGGTTCTGATCAACGTATCCGGCCGTGACAAACCGGGGCTGACGTCCGAAATCACCGGTATCATGGCGCGTTACGACGTGCGCATTCTCGATATTGGCCAGGCGGTCATCCATGATCATCTCACCTGGGGAATTCTCGCGGAAATTCCGGACGAGGCGAATGCACCGCCGGTGATTCGCGACTTGCTGTTTCGACTCCATTCGCTGGATTTGCAGGTGCGCTTCGCGCCCATCACCGAGGCGGACTACCAGCAGTGGGCTGAGGGCCGAAACCGGGCCTGCTATATCGTCACCTTGCTGGCGCGCGACATTAAGGCCCAGCAGATTGCCAAGGTCTCGGCGGTCACCGCCCAGCATGGGCTGAATATCGACAATATCACGCGGCTGTCGGCGCGGCCTTCGCTAAATACGGCGGATAACCGTATCGCCTGCGTCGAATTTTCCGTGCGCGGCACGCCTCAGGATCTGGAAACCCTGCGCACCGATTTCCTACGCATTGCCGGCGAAATGAACGTGGATATTGCGTTCCAGGAAGATACGATCTTCCGTCGCAGCCGACGGTTGGTGGTGTTCGATATGGATTCCACCTTGATCGAGGCGGAAGTGATTGACGAACTTGCGCGTGAAGCGGGGGTTGGCGAGCAGGTCGCAGAGATCACCGAGCGGGCCATGCAGGGAGAGCTGGACTTCAGCGCGAGCTTTACCGAGCGCCTATCGTTGCTCAAGGGCCTCGATGAAGGCGTTCTGCAGTCTATCGCCGACCGCCTGACAATGACTGAAGGCGCAGAGGATTTGATTCGCAGCCTGAAGGCGCTGGGCTACCGCACGGCCATTCTCTCCGGTGGATTTAACTATTTTGCACGCCACTTGCAGCAGCGTCTGGGAATTGACTATGTCTACGCCAACGAGCTGGAAATCAAGGACGGCAAGGTCACCGGCGATGTCTCGGGCCGTATTGTCGATGGTCAGCGCAAGGCCGAATTGTTGGTGGAGATTGCGGAGCGGGAGGGCGTTTCCCGGGAGCAAGTGATCGCCGTGGGCGACGGTGCCAATGATTTGCCGATGCTGAGTCAGGCGGGGTTGGGGGTTGCGTTCCGCGCCAAGCCGCTGGTCAAAGAGTCCGCGCGGCACTCGATTTCCACGCTGGGTCTGGATGCCATTCTATACCTGATTGGTTTCAGGGAGAGCGATACCGGGCAGTTTTTCAAGGCAGAGTAACTCGGTCGGGGAATCGGTAGGTTGGGTTGAACTTGCGAAGCCCAACCCATCGACGGTTAAGCATCGTGTTGGGCTGCCTTCGTTAGCCCAACCTACGGAACTGGCCTACTGATCCCCGAAATCGTAATCCATCTCCGGCACCGGCGCTTGCAGGTAGTAGCCCTGGATGTAATTGACGCCAGCCTGCCACAAAGTCGCGAGCACTGAAGCGTTTTCTACCAGCGGAATGATGGTCAGCTTGCCGTTCTTCTGCAGTGCCGAAACCATCTCCTTAACTTCTTCTCTCACATCTTCGTTCTTTTGGATTTCTTCCGTAAAGGAGCCATCGATCTTCACGTAATCCACGTCCACATGCTTGAGCGTGTTAAACGGGTTCAGTGCACAGCCAAACTGGCTGATGGAGAGCTTGCAGTGAAGCTCGCGTAGCGATTTGGCGAATTCCCGCGCTTGCTTCATGTAATTGTTAGCGTCCCCTTCCCGGAGCTGGAAAATCAGCGAATCGCCGGGCAAGCGCACCGCTTTAAGGGCGACGCTGAGCCACGCGGTAAACGTTTTGTCTTGGATGGTTTCGCCGGTCACGTTGAGGAAGAGCCGGGTATCGTGGCCTTTGGAGCGGTGGCTGGCCAGGTGCTTGATCGTTTGCAAGATGACCCAGCGATCAATTTTGCTGGCCATGTCGCTCGGGCCGGACGGCGGCAGGAAGTCGTAAGGCGAAACTTCCTCGCCGTCTTTATCGAGCATGCGTACGAAGGCTTCGTAATGTTCCTCGCCTTCGCCCCGCAAATTGATAATCGGTTGGAACAGCAAGCGGAAACGGTCTTCGTCCAGCGCTTTCTGGATGGCCTCCACTGAATTTGAATCGTTCAGGGATTCGTACTTGGCGGGGTTGTAGACTACCACGCCGTTGCCGCCTTCATGGCCGTCGAGTTTGCGCACCTCGGCGGACGCCATGTGAGCCCGACCCAGTACATCCGGGGCTTTCGGAGCATTCTCCGTGATCGCGGCGATGCCGATGGAGACGGTGAGCTGTATCGTCTTGCCGGAAATCTCGAACAGATGGTCTTCGATGGCTTTGCGGATTGACTCGCAAATTTCGGCCATCCGGGTTTCCTGGCAGGGCAGTGCCAGTAGACAGAAGGCATCGTCGCTCGATCTCGCCAGCGTCATGCCTTCCTCTACTTTGTCGCGCAGCAAATTGGCGACATCGCCCAGCATCAGATCAGCGCCGGCGATTCCCAGTTGTCCGCGCACCTGCACAAAGTGGTCTAACGCGATATAGGCCAGTCCACCGGTTTGATTGGTCTCTCCGGCGCGGACGATAGCATGGCCCAGCTCGTCCATCAGATGCTGGCGGTTATAGAGACCCGTGAGCAAATCCTGGGTGCTGATTTGCTTAAGCTTCTCTTCGAGTTCGGCGTTGTTTTGTTCGGGCTGAACGACGATCTGCGTGCAGGGTTCGCCATCGTAGGTGGCGGCGGAGACCTTCATCACGATGTTCAGTTCGTTGCCGTCGCTGCGTTTGGCGATGCAGTTGAGGGCCATGCCGTCTTCCTTGTGTTCGGCAAAGGCTTTCATGAATTCCTTGTAGTCGCCGTGGCTCTCCGGCGCGAGCGTGTCCAGGATCGGCACGCAGATCATGTCGTCGATATCGTCGTAGCCAAAGAAATCCATGTAGGACTGGTTTGCATAGATATGCATGCCATCGTTGATGTAGGCGATGGCGTCCTTGGAGCTTTCCAGCAAGAGCTGGCAGCGCTGCTCGGACTCGCGCAAGTGCGACTCGAGCACCCGGCGCTGATGTCGTGCGGCCAGGCTGTCCAGTTCGCGGTTGACGGTCAGTATGATGAGGTCGTTGTAATCGCCCGGCACTGTGGCCTGGGCGCCGGCCTTCATGACCTGAACGCTGCGTTCGCGGTTGAATTCGGTGGTTAGCAGGATGAAGGGGATGTCTTTGTCCAGGCGTTTGATGAGCGCCAAAGCAGCATCGGGAGAGACTGCCTGATCGTCCAGGTCCCGGGCCAGCATCAGGTCCCAATGACTGGTTCTCAGCGCTTCTTCAAGATCTTCCTCGGAAGTGACTCGATGGGCCCGGGTCGCCCGGCCGGAGTTTCTCAACAGGCTGACCAGTACTTCGGCATCGTTTTGGGAAGGATCGAGGATCAGCAGATGAACCGTCGTATTCTTCTTCTGCATTCGTAAACCATCTCGCGCAGCCGGCATCCCGTGAATCCTTCACGGAAGAGGCAATTGAATTCGGGTATCGAAGTCGAATTATGCCTTAATCCTGCCGGCGTTAACGCGACTTGGGCAGGGATCAGGTACAACCCCTTAGCTTTATGGGGCCGTCGGTTGATTGAAACCGACGCCCTGTATAGAGCTTAGCCGATTCTAGGCGGTGATGACGGGTTTGCTCAACCTCAATCGCGCTCACGATACCCTTGCAACAGCTTGAGAAGCTTACAGGGAAGGCCAGAGAGAGTCGAATTCGTCCTCGCCGGTGTGGCCGCCGGGGCCCGATGGTTTGCTGTCGGCGCTTTTAGTCCGGCTTTGCAGGCGGAGCTCGAACTGGCTGATGCTGCCGGTGGCCGATAGCCGTTTGGAGAGTTGGCCATTATCCTCCCGGTCGCCCTGGCGCAGGACAATGCGGCTGCCTTGCTGGAATGGGAGGCGCGGGGTAATGAGTGTGGCGGGCTGGCCGATAACGGTTATTTCCGGCAGCAGCAGGCCGCGCAGATATTCGCTGGAATTGCCTATCTTCTGGATCAGGCGCACACCGCAGGGCGAGGCGCTGGGCGCCAGCAGCTCAATGCCGATCTGAGTACCCTGGTTGCGCAGTTGTCTTATCCAGCGCACCACGGCCACACTCCAGGGGTGGGCGCTTTGTTCGCGTACCGCGAGTACTTCGCCCGCCTGCAGCGAGGGCGGCATTTCGCCTTCCCAACTAACGCAGTAGCCGCCAGGACTGGTATTGACCAGTGGCGAGGAGAATGTCTTGGGCCGGTCGCTGCGGTTTTCGTCCAGGCGAGCGGAGCCGCCGGTCCCGCGAAACGCAATCGGGGTATCCGCAGAGGATGAGAAATCCCTGGACGGACCTGCATCGTGGGCGTCCGCCCAGGCATCGTTGCGGCGCCGGGCCTGTTTCAGGAAGAGGTTGTTGTCGCCCTCCTGTTCGTTGTCGCCGCTGGCAATGAATTGCTTGAAGGTCTTCTCGCCAGCTATGAAATAGTGAGCCGCAGTCAGGCCGACGCAGACCTGGAGGTTGCCCTGGGTGCTCACGCGCTTGAAATTGCGCTTGGTAAGAATGCCCAGCGCTTGGCTTAGGTGGGTGAGGAGGTTGTCCGAAACGCTGAGCGGCAAAGGGAGATCGCTTTCCGGTGCCGGCTTACTCAGGTGTTCGCCGATATGTCCGGAGAGGTCCACGGAACTGAAACCGAAGCAGTCGCCCGTAATCTGGTCCTGCTCTACCAGGCTTCTGTAGATCGGAGCGGCATCGCGCTCTGTGTGCACCAGAAACAGGGCTTGATCGACGTTGTTGCTGCTGCAGCTCGTACGATCCGTCCAGACCTCGAATAGTTCGTAGGCCTGTAATAATTCGTTCTGCCGCAACTGGTTAGGGCGAGCACAACCCAGCAATAGAAGACGCTTATAAGCATCGGCGACAGTACTCGACTTGCGATGCATCAACGTTTCGTCTTCGACAGGTGTTTCCAGAAGGTTGTTGCGCAAGGCAAAACGGTAAACCCGGTGGCTTTCCAGCCAGCTCCTTGCCGGGCTCGGGCAATAGAGCTGATGTGCACGCAGGATGGTGTAACCCAAATCACTGATGACGCGATGACAGGCCGCTGTAATCGCTTTGCGATTCTTGTCCAGGGCACCGGCGTCCAGAAGCTCGATCAGCGTGGTTTTGTAACCGCTGGCCAGGTGGAGCTGCAGAGCCTGGGATAGATTGGCAATTTTGCGTTGCTTTTCCGGTAGGGCGATGGCGAGTCCAAGGTAGTGGCGCGACAGCTCCTTGCAGACAAAATTGATGCGAGGCCGAATCAATTCCAGCAATTGCAGACGCTGCTGGGGGGCGATAAACAACTGGTTGAGCTCGATAATAGCGTGGTAGAGCTGGCGCGATGTTTCGCCAACGTTGGCAATCGGAAGCGCGCCGATCCATCTGGCGAAGGACTTCGGTGTCGCATCGCAGAAGGATAAGTTGGCTATTTTTTGCTCGGGCAATGTCAGATCAGGTTTCACCGTCATACCTTGTGCCTGGGTCCTACCTCGTGTGCTCTCAGCACCCTGAGGCAATAGACGCGTCTCAGCGTCCCCTGTCCGTGCTGTCCTTGATCTCTATTGCCGGATTTGTGCAAGTCGCTGTCAAGTAGGAAAAGCCCGGCAAAACGTTTTTTTATAATAATATTTGTGACTGTAAAGTAGCAGAGCGGTTTCAAAAAGACACAAAGCCTGAAGTTGACATTGTTTGACAAAAAAGTGCGAAAAACTCGCTTTGACTATAGATTCAAAGGCGTCTTGCTCGCTTTTCCCGGAACTTCGCGTACAAGCCGAGGCACTAGAAAACCCGGCAGCTGGCCTAATAGTTCACGAACCAATGCGCGTGCCCGGTCGTCGGAGACATCGAAGTGAGCCGCCCCCTCGACCGGATCGAAGGCGTGAAGATAGTAAGGCAGGATGCCCGCATCGAATAGCGACTCGCTGAGTTCGCGCAGCGTATCGACAGAATCGTTGACCCCCCGGAGGATCACGCTCTGGTTGAGCAGCGTCACACCGGCGCTGCGCAGGCGCTGCATGGCGTTGTGCACGTTTGCATCGATTTCCCGCGCATGGTTGATGTGCAGTACCACAACTTTCTGCAACGGGTTATCGCCGAACCAGCGCATGAAGGTATCGTCGATGCGTTGAGGTATCACCACCGGTAGACGGGTATGAATTCGCAGTCGCTTAAGATGGGGGATGGCGGCGAGATCTTCGCTCCATGCGGCTAGTCGCTGGTCATTGATCGCTAACGGATCGCCGCCGCTGAAAATGATTTCGTTAATCTCCGGACTGTCGTGCAGGGTGGCAAGGGCTTGTGATCGCGCATCTGGCGACTGCCGGTGATCGCCGTAAGGGAAATGCCGGCGAAAGCAGTAGCGGCAATTGATGGCGCACGTGCCGGTGACCATCAACAGCGCTCGGCTGCGATATTTGCGGATCAAGCCTTGCTGCGGGGTATGGTCGGATTCGTTCAGCGGGTCGGGAACGAACCCCGGGCTGGCGAGCATCTCGTCCCCAAGCGGCAGGACCTGACGCAGCAGCGGATCGGCTGGATTGCCATATTCCATTCTGTCCAGATAAGGGTAGGGTACGCGAATACTGAACAGCCGGGCACCGGCCTGTGCACCAGGCAACAGATCGAGTGGTAAGCCGAGTTCGGAGAGCAGTATGTCCGGACGATTGATGGCCCGAGCCAGTTCCTGCTGCCAGGTTAAAGGTGATTCCGGTGCTTGACGGGCTTCTACCGACGTGGAGGTTCGCTGTATCATGAGCCCCTTTGATTTTCCAACTGCACTATTTCAGGTGAGATTTTCATGGCTTCGTATTCTACCAATGAATTCCGCGGTGGTCTTAAGGTTTTGCTGGACGGCGACCCGTGTATCATTCTCGAGAACGAATTTGTAAAGCCGGGTAAAGGCCAAGCGTTTAACCGCGTCAGGCTACGCAACTTGATGTCAAACCGGGTCTGGGAGCGGACCTTCAAGTCCGGTGAGAGCCTGGAGGCGGCAGACGTCGTCGATCAGGAGATGGAATACCTTTATACCGACGGTGAATTCTGGCACTTCATGGCCACCGACGGTTCATTCGAGCAGCATCCGGCCGACGAAAAGGCAGTCGGTGATTGCCTCAAGTGGCTGAAAGAACAGGATGTCTACACGGTGACCCTGTACAACGGCACGCCGCTGTCGGTGTCTCCGCCGAACTTCGTCGAGCTGGAAGTGGTCGATACCGATCCAGGTATGAAAGGCGACACCGCTCAAGGCGGCTCCAAGCCGGCGACCCTAACGACCGGCGCCGTGGTCAACGTTCCCTTGTTTATCACCATTGGCGAGGTCCTGAAAGTGGATACGCGCTCCGGTGAATACGTTAGCCGCGTCAAGAGTAGCTAGGCGGGCTACTACGACCCCTATGGCCCAGCAGACCCATTGGCAGCCAACAGCGTCGCTGGCCGCTATGAAGGAGCGAGCGGCGCTGCTCGCCTATCTGCGCCGGTTCTTCGACAGCCGTGACGTGCTGGAAGTGGAAACACCGCTTCTGGCGAGCCACGGTGTCACCGACCTCCACCTCGACTGCATTCCGGCTCGGCTGGCAGCGGCCTCCGGTTTCGGGGGCGGCCAAGCTTATCTGCAGACCTCTCCGGAATACCACATGAAGCGGCTGCTGGCGGCCGGTAGTGGTGCTATCTATCAGGTTTTTCGCGCCTTTCGGGACGGTGAGCGCGGGCGGCGCCATAATCCCGAATTCTCGCTGCTGGAATGGTATCGGCCGGGATTCGACGACCATCGGCTCATGGATGAGGTGGGCGAGCTGGTTTGCGGTTGGCTGAACATCCCGGCCCCTGAGCGTATGACCTACCGGCAAGCGTTTCTCCAATACGCCGGGCTGGATCCGTTTACCCTATCCTTGGACGCTCTTCGCCGCCGGGTTGGCGAGCAGGCAGGCGATGCCGCTTTCGCCGCGAATCTGGAGCGCGACGGCTGCCTCGACTTTATCCTGACCCATAGCGTCGAGCCCGCGCTGTCAAAGCGCTCAGCCGTGTTCATACACGACTATCCTGCCAGCCAGGCCGCCCTGGCGCGAACCCGGGAGGCGGATGGTTATCGCGTGGCTCATCGCTTTGAGCTCTACCTCTATGGCGTGGAATTGTGCAACGGCTATTGGGAGCTGACCGATGCCGAAGAACAGCGCTCCCGTTTTGAGCAGGACAACGCATTACGTCGCCAGCACGGCAAACCCGGCATGCCGGCGGATGAGTTCTTGCTGGCGGCCTTGAGGAGTGGATTGCCGGATTGTGCCGGTGTTGCGCTGGGTCTGGACCGGCTGCTGATGTGCCGGTTGGGCGTGCAGGCCATTGAGGATGTGATCGGTTTCCCTATCGAGCATGCCTGATCCGCTGGGGGCAAAACCCGCCACCGGACCAGGCATTTCCCGTTCTTTACTTCGTGTTTTTCGTCCGCGTGCCGATGGCGCGGCCCAACCGCAATACGGTTTCCGCCCGCAACTCGCTGGTCCAGTCCATGCGGCCCTTGGGGAATAGCAGGATGACCGTTGAACCCAAGCGGAAGCGGCCCATTTCGTCACCCTTCTCGAAGTGAATAGGCGCTTCCTGGCTGTAATCGATAGTATTGATATCCCGGCCGGGAGCTACGACGCCTGCCCAGGTGGTTTCGACGCTGCCGACGATCATGGCGCCGACCAGAACCATGCACATGGGCCCCCATTCTGTGTCGAAATTGATAATCACACGCTCGTTGCGCGCAAACAAACGCGGCACGTTGGCTGCGGTAACGGGGTTGACCGAAAATAGCCGTCCTGGCACGTAAGTCATGTCCTTCAGCGTGCCTGCAAGGGGCATGTGGATGCGGTGATAGTCCTTGGGGGCCAGGTAGATGGTCGCAAACTCACCATCGACGTAAGGTTTGGCCTTTTGCTCGTCGCCACCCACGAGTTCGAGCAGGCTATAGTCTTGCCCCTTGGCCTGGAAAATGCGGCCCTCGTCGATCTGTCCCAGTTGGCTGATGGCGCCGTCGACGGGGCTGGTGACCCGGTCCGGATCCTCATCAACGGGGCGCATGCCGGGCTTGAGGGGCCGAGTAAAGAACGCATTGAACGTGGGGTAGGACGCAAGATCGGCATCGGCCGCCTCGCTCATATCAACGCCGTAACGTTTAATGAACCATTGAGCGACATGGTTTTTCACCTTTGGGAACCGGTCGTCATCGGCCAGACGCCCCAGCCACTGCGATAGCCCTTGTTGCGGCAGCAGGTACTGGCTCATCACGAAAAGCTTATCTCGCATTAATCTCAACGCTCCACGGGTGTATCGGGGTGGTTGCCCCATTCGGCCCAAGACCCGGCATAGGCGCGGACGCGCGGATAGCCCAGGATCTTGGCGACCAGGTAGGTGAGGCCAGACCGATGGTGGGTCTGGCAATGGGTAATAACGGTTTTCGACGGGGTAAAGCCGTGTTGTTCCATCAACGCGCGTAACTGGGGTTCGGGGCGCAATCGTAATTCCCGCGAGGGGTCCATGAGCTGCGTCCATTCCAGATTATGGGCGCCGGGGATATGGCCTGCTTTGGCGGCAGCAATGCGTTGGCCGAAATATTCACCCGGCGAGCGCGCGTCCCAGATAATCTGGTCGGATGAGTTCAGGCCGGCCAGAACCTCTTCCAGGGTCGCCGTGGGGGCCTCCTGAAGATCGATAGGGTAGTCGCTGGGCTGCGGATCGGGCACGTCGGTCGTTAACGGCAACTCCTCCGCCTGCCAAGCCAGCCAACCGCCGTTCAGATAGCTGTAACGGCGGTGGCCGATGCAGTCGAGCAGCCAGATAAAGCGCCCCGCCCAGCCTCCGCCCTCGTCGTCGTATACCACGACGTGAGTGTCTGGCGTGAGGCCGAGGCGGCGGGTAAGCTCGCGCAGGGCATCGATGGTGGGCAGCTTGCCGGGCGCTGGCGGGTAGCCGAGCTGGGTTTCCTGAGGGTGAACGTAAACCGCGCCCGGCAGATGACCACCGGCATAGCGCTCAGGGTGGCAAAGGTCGATCAGCAGAAGATCCGGCTCCTCCAGGAGAGATTCCAGAGCGTCCGGTTCAATAACCAGTGGCAGGTCGGGCATGGCATGTCTCACACGATGACGGTCCGATTTCCAAAGCGGCATCTTAACAGATTGCCGCGCCTGGATAATCAACCGATCCTGTTCCCGGCCGGGGAACGTGGTCATTTTTTCGCGATCGATGCAGGCCCTTGCTATGCTTGCTGAAAACGAGTGTTAAGAGATACTCATGTCCCGTCTGCGAACAACCCGGACGGGACACCAACAAAATGAAAGAGCAGTTCGGGCTGAGCAAGCCATACGGTTGTTCGCTACACCGTTGTCTTGCAAGGACTGCGCGCTTGCCCGTTACTCTCCGAAACAAATTTCCACAATAGTGCATTGGCGGTATGCCGGGTTGATCCGGTTGAATCGCTCCAAGCAAGTGGCGAGCTGTTATTTTAGGGGGCGTTCCAAACCGATATGGCGTTAATACTCGGTTCAATCATTGTCATTGTGTGTGTGCTAGGCGGATACGTGTTGTCCAAGGGCAACCTGATGGCGCTCTGGCAACCGCTGGAAGTGTTGATTATCGGCGGGGCGGCGATCGGTGCATTCATCATTTCCAACCCCATGCACACCATCAAGGAAACCTTTGGTGGTGTCCTCCGGTTGCTGACAGGGTCTCCTTTCAATAAAGCGTTCTACATGGACCTGTTAAGCCTGCTCTACGACATCTTCGACAAGTCGCGCAAGCAGGGCGTGATGGCGATTGAGGAGGATATCGATAACCCAGGCGAGAGTCAGATATTCACCCGTTATCCGGCGATTCAGAAGTCCGAAAAGCTGATGGCGTTTGTCACCGATTACATGCGCATTATCAGCTCCGGCAATATGGCGCCTCATGAGCTGGAAGGCCTGATGGACATGGAGCTGGAAAATCGTGAGCACGAGCTGATGGAGCCGTCTCATGCGGTGGCCAAGGTGGCGGATGCCTTGCCGGGCCTGGGTATCGTGGCTGCGGTTCTGGGTATCGTGATCACCATGGGGCTGCTGGGCGGGCCGCCGGAAATGATCGGCATGAAGGTCGCGGCCGCACTGGTGGGCACATTCCTGGGT
Source organism: Marinobacter fonticola (assembly GCF_008122265.1). NCBI lineage: Bacteria > Pseudomonadati > Pseudomonadota > Gammaproteobacteria > Pseudomonadales > Marinobacteraceae > Marinobacter > Marinobacter fonticola. Next base: position 3,062,916 of record NZ_CP043042.1, on the reverse strand, counting down.
ATCTGGATGGGCTATGGCTTCGTCGGTCCGACGTCGACCGCCATGGAGCATCAGGCGCAGTACGAGTTGAGGGCCTACGCGTGTGCCAAGGCCGCCATCCTGGCAACCGTGTCGGGTCAGGCGCCGCAGATGGCCATCGAATTCGGCCGCAAGGCGCTGCCATCGGACAAGCGGCCCGGTTTCCAGGAACTCAACGATCACGTGCGTTCCAAGTGATCGATCAGCGCCGTTCCGGATTGAGGTAAGCCGTGGAAGAACAGCCGATCATCGTCAAGCGCGTCAAAAAGGTTACAGGCGGCCATCACGGCGGTGCCTGGAAGGTGGCGTTTGCGGATTTCGCCACGGCGATGATGGCGTTCTTCATGGTGCTGTGGTTGACCACCACGGCGTCCGATGAAGAAAAGCAGGCCATCGAGGGCTATTTTAAGGATCCAGTCGGTTATATGGAGGCAGCGAGCCGTAATCCTATCGACCTGGGAGGCAGCGCCTCCGTGGTCGATGCCTCGAGCGCCGATATCGCCGATACCGAGATCAAGCTTGAAGACCAGCAAATCGAGCAACTCTCGGAAACGTTGGAACAGCGTCAGATGGAAGAGCTGTTTCAAGAACTCAAGCAGCAAATTGAGCAGAGCGAGACACTGCAAGAGTTCAAGGATCAATTGCTGATCGATATTACCAACGAAGGCCTGCGCATTCAGATCGTGGACCGTTCGCAGCGCCCGATGTTCGACAGCGGCAGCGCGCGCCTGAAGTATTACTCCCAGGATATTCTTTTCGAGCTGGCGAAGCCGTTGAGCGCGGTGACCAACAAGCTCAGCCTTACCGGGCATACGGATGCGACGCCTTTTGTCGGGCGCCCCGGTTATACCAACTGGGAGCTGTCGGCGGATCGCGCCAACACCGCGCGCAGGGCGCTCGTGGCGGGAGGTGTTCGTTCGGAGCAGATTGGCCGCGTGGTCGGTCTGGCTGATTCGGTACTGTTCGATAAGGAGAGTGCGCGGGCGCCGGTCAATCGCCGCATTGCCATCATCGTGCTGAACAAGAAGGCGGTGGAGGATATCCAGTCGGATTCCGGCGCCGATGCCCAACCGTTGATCGACCTGACGCAGCCTACCGGCGAAGAATCCGAACAGGCCCTGAAGCAACTGGAGTCTGGCGAATGGTTTGATCCGCCGCCGGAACCGAAGCCTGACGAAGTGAACTGGTGATCGTCAGGCTACATCGTCAGGTCACATAGTCAGGCCACATAGTCAGCCCGCCGGGGATTGCCAGTCCGAGGCCTCTATCTCTGCGTAGATCCTTCTGAAGCTCTGCATTCGCTCGGGACTGATTTCGCCTTTTTCCTCCGCACCGAGCAGCGCGCAGCCCGGTTCGGCCTGGTGCCGGCAATTGCGAAACCGGCAGTGGCCGATCAGCGGCCGGATTTCCCTGAAGCCATACTCGAGATGCTGGATGTCCATATGCCAGAGCCCGAATTCCCGAATGCCTGGCGAGTCGATCAGGTTGCCGCCGAAGTCGAGATGGAACAGTTTTGCTGTCGTCGTCGTATGAATGCCTTTGCCGGTGCTTTGCGAGACATCGCCTACCTTGATGCTGCTGTCCTGCAGCAAGCGGCTGATAATGGACGATTTGCCCACGCCGGACTGACCGACGAATACCGTGGTGCGGTCGCGTAAAAGCATTTCTATAGTGTGGTCGTCCTCCGGCGCGGTGTGTATCGACGTTTGCTCGATGGCGTATTCAAGCGCGGCATAGCGCTCCAGCAGGGCATCGATGCGCTGACGGTTGGCCTCGGTGATCAGGTCTGTTTTATTGAGCAGCAGCAGCGGGGTGATGTGGCAGTTCTCTGCGGCGACGAGATAGCGGTCGATCAGATTATCGTGGGGTTCGGGTTCGGGGGCGATTACAAGAATGATCCGGTCGATGTTTGCGGCCACCGGTTTGAGTTGACCGAACTTGTCGGGGCGCTGCAGCAGATTATCGCGCTCCTGAACGGCCACGATGACCCCAAGGTCATCTGAGCCCGGCCGCCAAATCACGCGATCACCGGTGACGAGCGCACCCAGATTGGCCCGCACGTGGCAGCGCGTGATTTCGCCTCGGTGGTCGCCTTCCAGGGCCTCAACGTCGATTTGCTTGCCAAAGTGGGCAATCACCAGGCCGGATTGCTCATCCCCCAGCTCGCCGGACTGCAACTGACGGTTGATATCCCGCTCTCGGCGCGTGGCCCGTGCAGCGCGCTCCCCATGGATCTTCTCGATGCGCCATTTCTGCTGCCTGTTGAGCCTACGTTTCGCCATAGCTTTTGTCTTTGATTCCCCGGGAATTTCTGCCTGTTCCTGCAAGTGTGCCATCATAGCACCGTTGAAGGCGCCGTATCTGCTTATGGTGAACGTGATTTTAGGAGAACTCAGCATGGCTTCATCTGACCGTCTGGTCTGGATCGATCTGGAAATGACCGGGCTCGATCCGGATAAGGAACGCATTATTGAGATTGCAACCATCGTCACCGATTCCGATCTCAACACCATTGCCGAGGGGCCTGTGCTGGCGGTGCATCAGCCGGACAGTTTGCTGGAGGCCATGGATGAATGGTGTACGCGAACCCACGGGGAGAGCGGGCTGACGCAGCGCGTCAAAGAAAGCTCGGTCAGCGATGCAGATGCCGAGCGCCAGACCCTCGAATTCCTCGAACAGCATCTGGAGCAGGGGCAGTCCCCACTGTGCGGCAACAGCATTGGCCAGGACCGTCGTTTTCTAGTGCGCTATATGCCAGCGTTGGAGGCTTTCTTTCACTATCGTAATCTCGATGTCAGCACGATCAAGGAGCTGGCGCGCCGCTGGCGGCCGGATGTACTCAAAGGCGTGGAGAAGAAGGGCTCGCACCTGGCGCTGGACGATATTCGGGATTCAATCAACGAGTTACGGCATTACCGAGAGCATTTTTTTCGGTTGGATGAGTAACCGGCAGGGCTGGCATTCCTTTAACTCGTGATTCCATGCTGCCTCAGTGCCCATTGCACATGCTCCCGCACCAGCTCCGAGGGATGGTCGGCTCGTTGCCGCAGGGCCTCAACCACGGGAATGGTTGATGGCGCATTTCCCAGTCCGACTGCCAGATTCCTGAGCCAGCCTTCGTAGCCGGTGCGCCGAATGGCCGAGCCTTCGGTGCGCTTGAGGAATTCATCTTCCGACCAAAGGAAAAGTTCCGCCAGGTCGCTGTTGTCCAGGTTGTGCCGAGGCTGGAAGTCTTCCTTATCCGTCGGCTTGCTGAATTTGTTCCAGGGACAGACCAGTTGGCAGTCGTCGCAACCAAAGACGCGGTTGCCCATCTTTGCGCGCAATTCCTCGGGTATCGAGCCTTTGAGTTCGATTGTCAGATAGCTGATGCAGCGCCGGGCATCGAGACGATGCGGGCCGTCGAAAGCATTCGTGGGGCAGATATCCAGACAGGCTGAACAGCTGCCGCAGTGTTCGGTCTCAAAAGGTTCGCTAACGGGTAGCGGCGCACTGGTTAGAATTTCACCGAGAAAGAAGAATGAGCCAGCCTTTGGGTGAATCAGCATGGTGTTCTTGCCGAACCAGCCCAGGCCTGCGCGTTGGGCCAGGGCGCGCTCCAAAACCGGCGCACTGTCGACAAAGGCACGATGGTTGTAACCCTCAAGCGCGTTGTCGATACGCTTTGCAAGCTGCGCAAGGCGCTTGCGGATCAACTTATGGTAATCGCGGCCGAGGGTGTAGCGGGAAATATAGGCTTTCTCGGCATCTTTGAGTGTCAGTGCCGGACTATCCGGCGATGGCAAATAATCCATGCGAACGGAAATGACCCGACGGGTGCCGGGTAGCAGTTCGTCGGGGCGATAGCGTTTGGCGCCGTGATCGGCCATATAGGCCATTTCGCCGTTCCTGCCGGCGTCGAGCCATTCTTTCAGGCGATCACCATGATCGCCGGTATCCGCTTCGGTGATACCGACATCCTGAAAGCCGAGTTCCTGTGCCCAAACAGGGATTTGGCGCGCTAATGTGTCTAGCGACTCAGTTAACATTGATTAAGTTATGACCTTTTCGATCGTTTTGCTATGCTTAACAGGCATCTGGCCGAATGATTTCAACCGGATTCTGTTTTTTCAGGGAGGCTGCAAGGCCCTAAGGTGATACACAGACCGATGAGCGCTGCTGAAAGTTCCAGTTTACCAGAGAGCTTGTACACTGCGGATGGGGTGCAAGCGCTCGATCGATGCGCCATAGATGAATTCGGGGTGCCCGGCTTCGAGCTGATGCAGCGCGCGGCCCGATCCGGCTTTAGACAGTTGGCACGGCATTGGCCTAATGCCAAGACGGTGCTGGTACTTTGCGGTGCCGGGAATAACGGCGGTGACGGCTATTTGGTGGCCGCAGCAGCCTGCCGTCAAGGGTTGGAGGTGCGCTGTGTTGCGGTCGCGGATCCGGCGAAGTTGAAAGGCGACGCTCTGACGGCTTACGAAACGGCCCAGGACATCGGGCTCGATATTGAACAATACGAGACCCTCGGAGAAAGCGACCTGACGGATCGCCTCGCTGCCGCCGATGTCGTTGTCGATGCCCTGTTAGGTACTGGCATCACCGGTGCGTTGCGCCAGCCATTCGATCGGGTGATCGCCCAGCTCAACGCCAGCGGTCGCCCGGTATTGGCGATCGATGTGCCGTCAGGATTGAACGCATCGACGGGCTGGATCGAGAGCGATGCCGTCAAGGCTGGGGTGACCGTGACCTTTATCGGTTTGAAGGCTGGCTTGTTGACAGGTAAGGGGCCGGACGTTTCCGGTGACGTGATATTCGATGTCTTGGGGGTTCCCGGAGAAATAGCCTCGCGGGTAGACCCCGTTGCCCGCCGCGTGGACTGGAATGCGGTAGCTTCGCGACTACCGGTGCGGTCTCGCGGGGCGCACAAAGGTCATTGCGGCCACGTTCTGGTGGTGGCCGGTGAGCGCGGTTTCGGCGGCGCGGCGCTGCTGACGGCGGAAGCCGCAGCTCGAACCGGAGCGGGCCTGGTCACGCTGGCCACTCGGCCGGAGCATGTGGCGCCGGCGCTAGCTCGCTGTCCGAGTCTGCTGGTTCATGGCTTGACCCACGGCAACGAGCTGGAAGCGTTGCTGCAAGCGGCCGATGGTGTGGTCTTCGGGCCGGGAGCCGGTCAGGGGGCATGGGGGCAGCAGATGCTGCAGCGGATCATGGACTTCGACGGCCCCGTCTTGATGGATGCAGACGGGCTGAATATGCTGTCGTCTCGCGCACCCGGGCGGCACGACAACTGGATTCTGACGCCCCACCCCGGCGAAGCGGCCCGCCTGCTAGGGGTCGAGAACAAGGCGGTAAACAGTGATCGTCTCGGCGCTATCCAGCAAATGGAGCAACGTTACGGCGGCGTGGTGCTTCTCAAAGGCGCGGGAACGCTGGTTTATGCCGCCGATATGGGTGCTCCGGTTCTGGTCCAGGGCGGCAACCCGGGCATGGCCACCGGCGGCATGGGCGATGTGCTTTCGGGAATTATCGGCTCCCTGGCGGTACAGGGTATAGCGCCGTCCGAGGCAGCGGTGATTGGTGCAAGCCTTCACGCGGAGGCGGCTGACCGGGCGGCCCTGGATAAAGGTTTTATGGGGTTGCTGCCGATGGACGTGATAGATCGGATTCCTCAGGTGTTGGGCGAGGCTGAGGGCGTGTTGATTCCGCTTGGCTATCGTTGACTTTCGGCGTTCGCCAACGGCCGGTAGCCGTGGAATTGAAAGGTGGGTTGGCAGAATTGATGGAAATGGAGTGTGCTCCCGTGAGCAAAGCCGAGCTGAGTGTTCATTTGCCTGACGAGTCGTCCACAGAGCAACTCGGGGCGTTGCTGGTTCAGGCCTTGCGGACAGCGGGTGAGGGCTGTGTTCTGCATTTGAGCGGCGACCTTGGGGCGGGTAAAACCACCTTCAGCAGGGGGGTTATTCGTAGCCTTGGCCACACCGGCGCTGTCAAAAGCCCAACCTACACCCTGGTGGAGCCTTACGAAGAGCTTCAGCCACCGGTTTATCACTTTGATCTCTACCGGTTGGGTGACCCTGAAGAACTGGAATACATGGGTATTCGTGACTATCTCGAAAACGGTGCTGTGTGCCTGATCGAGTGGCCGGAGCGGGGCGAGGGCATTCTGCCTGCAGCGGATTGTGCGATCGCCCTAACGATGGCCGGAGCTGGTCGCCAGGCTCGGCTGACTGCGGGTACACCCGCAGGGCAGCAACTTCTGGACACACTTTATACAAGCCTGAATAGCGGCTGGATCAGCTAATAGGCCGTCACGGATGCGCGAGATGAAAGGACTGAGAGCGATGAGCAGTATGAGGCAGTTTTCGCTGACGGGATTGTTCCTGCAGATTGTGGTGTTAATCCTCGTGGCGACAGGCGTTCAAGCAGGCGGGGCTGTGAACAGCGCGCGCATCTGGCCGGCGCCGGACCATACCCGGTTAGTGCTCGATTTAGGCAATGCCGTCGAACACACCATTTTTGCGCTGCAGAATCCGGATCGGTTGGTCATCGACATTGAGAATACGACCTTGCAGGCAAATCTGGAGACGTTGGATTTGTCCGGCAGCCCGATTCGCCGTATTCGCAGTGCGCCACGCAACGGCAACGACCTGCGTGTCGTGCTTGACCTCAAGTCCGAAATCAAGCCCCGCAGCTTTCAATTGGAGCCGAACCAGCAATATGGCCATCGCCTGGTGCTGGATCTTATCGATGAAAACGGGCTTCGGCGCAGCGAGCCGCGTCAGCCCGTACTCAGTGACAACAGGGATGGCAAGCGGGATGTTATCGTCGTCATCGATGCGGGTCACGGGGGAGAGGATCCTGGCGCTATTGGCCCCAGCGGCACGCGTGAAAAAGACGTCGTTCTGCGGCTTTCGCGAAGGATAAAGGAACTGGTGGACGCCCAGCCGGGCTTCAAGGCCCGGCTTACCCGGGATGGCGACTACTATGTCGATCTTCGCAGCCGGACGCTGCTGGCACGAAAGCAGAATGCCGATCTCTTTATCTCCGTGCATGCAGACGCTTTTCGTACCTCACAGCCCCGGGGTGCATCGGTGTTTGCGTTATCCCAGCGCGGAGCCACCAGTGAGACCGCGCGCTGGTTGGCGCGCAACGAGAATCGGTCCGACCTGATCGGCGGCGTCGGTGGGGTGTCGCTGGGAGACAAAAATGACGTGCTCGCGGGCGTTCTGCTGGACCTGTCAATGACAGCCAGCATCAATGCCAGCGTGGGCGTCGGGGACTATGTGCTACGTAATCTCGGCAATGTTGCCCGTCTGCACAAATCCGGCGTAGAGCAGGCCGCGTTCGTGGTTCTCAAATCACCCGACATTCCGTCGATTCTGGTGGAAGCGGGCTTCATCTCCAATCCCCAGGAGGAGAAAAACCTGCAATCCTCCAGTTATCAAGACAAACTGGCGCGGGCTATCTGGCAAGGTATCTCTGCCTATTTCAACGACACTCCGCCACCCGGCACCCTGCTAGCCTGGAAAAAGCGCAATGACGGCGGGGTTGCCTCCTACCGCATCCAGCGTGGGGATACGCTTTCCGACGTGGCGCGTCGCTACTCAACGACCGTGAGTCGGATCAAGGAAATCAATAATCTGAACAGCGACCAGGTCGTCATCGGCCAGACTATTAGCGTTCCTACCTCCTGATCTTCAGTTGGGGCAACTTTATACCCCGCCCGTATCGGGCTCAGGCCGATGTATGATTTCGACCTGAGCCCAAGCCCTTGTCTCTGGTATTATGTTGCGCGAGTTGGTCAATCGTGATTGCGCAGACCGCTCAACGTAAACCCTTTAACAGAGGCGCCCTCTTGTCTTATGCCTGCCATTCGTCTGCTCAGTCCCCGACTTGCCAATCAGATCGCTGCCGGCGAGGTGGTCGAACGGCCAGCGTCCGTGGTCAAGGAGCTGGTGGAAAACGCCCTCGATGCCAAGGCCGATCGGGTTGAAATCGAAGTTGAGCAGGGTGGCGTCAAGCTGATTCGGGTCAGAGATACAGGCTCCGGAATCGCCGAAGACGATTTACCGCTGGCGTTGAGCCGGCATGCTACCAGCAAGATTGCCGACTTGGACGATCTTGAGGCGGTGGCCTCCCTGGGGTTTCGCGGTGAGGCTCTGGCCAGCATCAGTTCCGTGTCGCGCCTGTCGCTGACGTCACGAACGGAAGGCTGCGATGCCGCGAGCCGGGTGGAGGTGGAAGGACGGGATATGGATGCCCGGCTATCGCCGGCAGCCCACCCGGTGGGCACCACGGTGGAAGTCCGAGACCTGTTTTTCAATACGCCGGCCCGGCGCAAGTTTCTCCGAACCGAGAAAACCGAGTTCGGTCATGTCGAAGAATGCATCCGGCGCCAGGCTCTTGCCCGCTTCGAAACCGGATTCACGCTGCGCCACAATCAGCGAGCCATTCAGAGCCTGCGACCGGCCATGACTCCACTGGATCGGGAGCGCCGAATTGGCGCCCTATGCGGTCAGCAATTTATCGACAACGCTGTCGTAATCGATGCCGAAGCATCGGGGCTGCGGCTTTGGGGCTGGGTTGCGCTCCCCACGTTCTCCCGCAGTCAGGCAGATCTCCAGTACTTTTTCGTCAACGGCCGGGTGATTCGCGATCGCCTGGTCGCTCATGCGGTGCGCCAGGCGTATCGGGACGTACTTTACAACAACCGCCATCCGGCGTTTGTGCTTTATCTGGAGCTGGATCCGGCCAACGTCGATGTGAACGTGCATCCGACCAAGCACGAAGTGCGGTTCCGCGACGGGCGCCTGGTGCATGATTTCATTTTCCGCACGTTGCACCGGGCGCTGGGTGAGGTGAAACCCCAGGATCATATGCACGGTGCGGTTGCTCAATCGCTAAGCCGTGAAGCCGGCTACGCGCCGCCAGACGCGCATGCCGCGACGAATGGCGGCGAACGGAATGGCGGTGGCGCGGCATTTTCGGCTTACGGCGGCCAGCGTCCGGTCGCCTGGCAGGCGCAGGACCAGATGGCGTTCTACCAGTCTCTGAACGGCGGAGGTGGAACCCAGCAGGGCGGTTCTGCCCAGGCCGAGCTGGGTGTTGCCGAGGCTCCGCCGATAACTGCTTCTGTGCAGCCCATGCCGACCCCGCCGCAGACCGGCAACGAGGAGCCGCCGCTTGGCTTCGCCATAGCGCAACTGCATGGTATCTATATCCTCGCACAAACCCGTGCGGGCATGATCGTCGTGGATATGCATGCGGCTCATGAGCGTATTACGTACGAGCGTATGAAGGTTGCACTTGAGGCGCAGGATCTCAAGAGCCAGCCGTTACTGGTCCCGGTGACGCTTGCCGTGAGTCAGCGGGAAGCCGGTGTGGCGGAAACGCACGTCGAGGAACTCCAGGCTCTAGGCCTACAGCTGGAGCGCATGGGGCCGGAAACCCTGGTGGTGCGGCAGATTCCAGCGCTGCTGCGCGGTGCGGATACGGAGCAGTTGGTTCGAGATGTCGTATCCGATCTCATGGAGCACGGCCAGTCGGACCGGGTGAGAGCGGTCACCAACGAGTTGCTGGGTACGATGGCCTGTCATGGCTCGGTGCGCGCCAACCGCCAGCTGACCATCCCGGAAATGAATGCTCTGCTGCGCGATATGGAAGCCACCGAGCGTAGCGGTCAGTGCAATCACGGCCGGCCCACATGGACCCTGGTCACTGTGGGCGAGTTGGACAAGCTCTTCCTGCGCGGGCGCTGAACCATGACTTTGGAGCGGAACCTGCCCCCGGCCATCTTCTTGATGGGACCGACAGCGGCGGGTAAGACGGATCTCGCCATCGACCTTTGCAAGCGGTTGCCGTGCGATATTATCAGCGTCGATTCCGCCATGATTTACCGGAATATGGATATCGGCACGGCAAAACCCTCCGCTGAGGAACTTTTCAGGGCTCCGCACCGTCTGATTGATATCTGCGATCCGGCTGACACCTATTCGGTGGCGGATTTTCGTCGCGACGCCCTCCGTGAAATGTCGGAAATCTCAGGGCGTGGACGTATTCCGTTGCTGGTCGGCGGCACGATGATGTACTACAAGGCTCTGCTGCATGGGCTTGCGGACATGCCAGGCGCGGACCCGGCGTTGCGGGCTGAGCTCGAAGCGCGTGCCACGCAGGAGGGGTGGCCGGCGTTGCACGCTGAACTCGCGAGGCGTGACCCTGTGGCGGCTGGGGCCATCCACCCCAATAACCGGCAACGCGTATTGCGGGCGTTGGAAGTGGTGCTCATATCCGGTCGGCCAATCTCCGAGGCCTGGTCCAGTGAGTCTCCGGAGCGAGACCGGGACAACGTGGATTACCCGTATTTAACGCGCTGGCAGGCAGACGCACCCGGGGGGCTCCCGTATAATGCGGTGCAGCTGGCGATCGGGCCCAATGATCGATCCGTGCTCCACGAACGTATCCGTTTGCGATTCGACAAGATGCTGGCATCGGGATTTGTGGATGAGGTCCGTGCCTTGCAGGCTCGGGGCGATCTTCATCCCGGGTTGCCGTCCATCCGGTGTGTAGGGTATCGGCAAGCTTGGTCGTGGCTGGATGGCGACATTGACTATCCGACGTTTGTGGATAAGGGCGTCGCTGCCACACGACAGTTGGCCAAACGCCAGTTGACCTGGCTGCGAAAATGGAACGATTTGCACTGGATCAATGCCGATTCGTCAAGTTCTTCAATGCGCGCCTTGAAAATCATCGAATCTCGCACCACATTGATTAGGTAACTTAGGACTATCGTGGTCAAGTTATTTTAAGCCGGTCTTGAAGAGTGGCCGGTATCTTATTGTTCGGGCTTGAGACGAAGCGTGCTGAGTCCCAAACCTGTTCGGGGTTGCCTCTGCTGATATTTGCAACAGCGGTAATCCGCTTTCTACCAGACGATCTGCGACTAAAAAAACAGGAGAAAATAACATGTCAAAAGGGCACTCTTTACAAGACCCTTACCTCAATGCACTGCGCAAGGAACGCATTCCGGTGTCCATCTTCCTGGTTAACGGGATCAAGCTGCAAGGACAGATCGAATCGTTCGATCAGTTCGTGATCCTGTTGAAGAATACAGTGAGCCAGATGGTTTACAAGCATGCCATTTCAACGGTTGTGCCTGCCCGCAATGTCAGAATTCCGCAGCAAAATGCAGCTGGCGAGGTTGAAGGCGAAGTTTGATAGTTTCAGGCGGCTGATTTGATTGGTCGGTTTTCGTCATGATTCCGGCCGCCTGTCATCCTAGTGCTCTGTTTGGTTAATTCGCTGACTTACTGCGAGCTTCTGAAGGCTTTGGGCAAGGCGCTGGTCTGCAGGCATGGTGGTTCCATGTCAAAGAGCAGCAACGCAGAACCAAAGCCTTCAGACGCTCGCCCGAAGGGAGGCCCTGAGAATCTGGCTAGCGGCGTTGCGGCGACTCGATGTGGAACCACCACACCTCCGCCGCCGCGCCTTGCCATCCAGATTCTCAGGGCCTCATTAAGTCAGCGAATTAACCAAACAGTGCACTAGCTCGCTGTTTGCCAGGGCAGATCGTTCGATGTGCTCTGGCAGCATCCATTCCCCGTTTTTCCTGGAGAAGCTGCTCCTTGTTTGAGCGTCCTGATGTCGGTGAACGAGCCGTTATCGTTCATATCGATTTTTCTTCCCACAACGAATCCGAAGACTTGGGTGAATTCGTCGAACTTGTCCGCTCGGCCGGTGTCGAAGCGGTGGACGAGGTTACCGGGTCGCGTAACCAGCCCAGCTCCCGACTGTTCGTCGGTGAAGGTAAGTTGGAGGAAATTCGTGCAGCCGTCCAGGTTAATGAAGCTGACGTCGTGCTGTTCAATCACTCCCTCTCGCCAAGCCAAGAACGTAACCTCGAGCGCGAACTCAAGTGCCGCGTACTGGACCGAACCGGCGTCATTCTGGACATTTTTGCCCAGCGCGCCCGTACCCATGAAGGCAAGCTTCAGGTGGAACTGGCCCAGCTCGAGCACATGTCGACCCGATTAATACGGGGCTGGACCCACCTGGAGCGGCAAAAGGGGGGTATCGGTTTGCGTGGCCCCGGCGAAACCCAGCTGGAGACGGACCGTCGATTGTTGCGGGGGCGTATCAAGGCGATTCATCGCCGCCTGGATAAGGTCCGCCGGCAGCGAAATCAGGGGCGTCGCGCTCGCCAGCGAGCCGATATTCCAACAGTCTCTCTCGTTGGCTATACCAACGCTGGAAAATCGACGTTGTTCAATCATGTGACGACGGCGTCGGTCTATGCCGCAGACCAGTTGTTCGCGACGCTGGATCCAACCCTACGCCGGCTGGATCTACCGGATATCGGCCCGGTGGTCATGGCTGACACGGTAGGCTTTATTCGTCATTTGCCGCACAAGCTGGTCGAAGCGTTCCGCGCCACGCTCGAAGAAACCACGGAAGCGTCCCTGCTGCTGCACATTATCGATTGTGCGGACGAGCGCCGGGACGAAAATATCGAGCAAGTCGAGGATGTATTGCTTGAAATCGGTGCCGACGAGGTGCCGGTGCTGCAGGTTTATAACAAGATTGACCTGCTCGAAGACTTCCAGTCTCGGGTTGATCGCAACGAGGAGGGCGTCCCGGTTCGAGTCTGGGTTTCCGCGGTAACCGGTGCTGGTATCCAGATGCTGTTTGACGCCGTGGTCGAGCGGGTTGCGGAGGATGTGCTACAGCTTTCGATATTGCTGGGTCCAAAAGACGGTAAATTACGGGCATTGCTGCACGAGGCTGGCAGTGTCGTCGACGAGCACTATCTGGATAATGGCGACGTTCAGGTGGACGTGCGCTTGCAGTCCCGGGATTGGCACCAGCTGCTGAGTCGCGCCGAGATGCGCGCCGATCAGGTTCGCTACGCCGAGAACACAGAAAAAGAGTAAACAAGACAAAAAAGCGTGAAGGCTCGATGAGTCTGTGCTGTATCCACTGCATTGCAGCGTTTTATTGAGCGCTGGAAAATCGGTCCTCGATCATAGTCGGTGAGCGGTTTCCGAGTCCCGATCCGCTCCCTCTGTGGCCAATGCGCCGCGAAGAGAGCATTCAGGACTTGTTCAGAGGCTCCTTAATCCATAGTATTTGCAGCCATTCGATGAGTTTGCGAACGGAGAGAATTATGGCCTGGAATGAACCGGGTGGAAATCGGAACGACAACGATCCCTGGGGTAGTGGGGGGCGCCGTGGAAATGATCAGGGTCCACCCGATCTTGATGAAGCGCTGCGCAAGGGGCTCGATAAGCTCAACAAGATGCTCGGCGGCAAGAAGAAGGGCGGTAGCTCCGGCGGCTCCGGTGGGGGCTCGTCGTCGAGTGGTGGCTTTGGCGCTATTCTCGCGATTATCGGCATCGTCTTCCTGGGCTATGTGATCTACCAGTCGTTCTATACCGTTGATGAGCAGGAGCGGGCGGTGGTACTGCGCTTTGGCAAGTATCACACGACTGAAAACCCGGGTTTGCGCTTCAAGGTTCCCATCATCGATAACGTGACCAAGGTGCGGGTGACCAGTGTACGAAATGCGGAGTCTCAGGGTCAGATGCTGACCCAGGACGAGAATCTGGTGTCGGTTGATCTGCAGGTTCAATACCGCGTTGGCAATGCCCGCGATTATGTGATCAATGTGCGTGATTCCAACCAGGCCTTGGCGTTTGCGACCGACAGTGCATTGCGTCATGAAGTCGGCAGTTCCCAGCTTGATCAGGTGCTGACTGAAGGTCGCGCCGCTTTGGCGATCAATGTTGAGCAACGTTTGCAGAACTTCCTCGAGAAGTACGGTACCGGCTTGCAGATTGTTCAAGTGAACGTGGAAAGTACCCAGCCGCCGTCCGAAGTTCAGGAGTCGTTCCGCGAGGTTCAGCGGGCTAAGGAAGACGAACAGCGTCTGGTGGAAGAAGCCGAAACCTACCGCAACAAGGTCGTGCCCGAAGCGCGTGGTCGCGCTCAGCGAATGATCGAAGAAGCCAACGCCTATAAGGAAGAGGTGATCGAGAGGGCCAACGGTGAAACCGCGCGTTTCGTCGAGCTGTTGAATGTCTATCGCGATGCGCCGCAGGTGACCCGCGACCGCATGTACATCGATACCATGCAGAATGTCTATTCCAATACCAGCAAGGTGCTGATCAATGCGGAAAGCAGCAACAATATGATGTACTTGCCGCTTGACCGGCTGATGCAGCAGCGTTCGGGGCAACAAACCGATTCCGGCGCGTCTGACACCACGGGACAGAGCACGGATGTCCAGGCCTTGACCGATCAGGTTATGGATGAAATTCGTCAGCGTAGCAACTCATCAAGTGTGCGGAGGGGGCGTTAATCATGAGTCCTAAAGCTGTTCTTGGGCTAGCCGGCGCCCTGATCGTTGTGTTGATCGTTTCTTCCAGCGTCTACATTATCCCGGAAACTCACAGAGGGGTTTTGCTACGCTTCGGTGAGTTGATCGAGACCGATATCGAAGCGGGCCTGCATTTCAAAGTGCCAGTGATCGACCAGGTCAGGGAGTTTGATGTTCGGGTTCTGACCAACGACCTCCCGGCGCGCCAGTACCTGACTGTCGAGAAAAAACCGCTGGATGTGGATTCCTACATTGCCTGGCGAATCCAGGATGTGGATCAGTTCTATCGGGCAACCGGCGGCGACGAGTTGCGGGCAATTTCGTTGCTCTCTTCACGGGTCGACACGGGGCTTCGTAACGAATTCGGTGTTCGCACCATGCACGAAGTCGTTTCCGGGCAACGTGACCAACTGATGGAAGAGCTGGTCGTACGTATCGACGAAACCGTGGTCAATGAGCTGGGTGTGAAAGTGCTCGATATACGGATTAAGGCGATCGAGCTGCCACAATCGGTTAGCGAAACCGTCTATCGCCGTATGCGCACCGAACGCGAGAAGCTGGCACAGGAATTCCGTTCCCGTGGTCGCGAGCTGGCGGAGGGGATTCGTGCAGACGCCGATCGTCAGCGTACCGTTGTTCTGGCTGAGGCCTTTGCCGCCGCTGAAGAAACTCGCGGTGAGGGCGATGGTCAAGCGGCACGAGTCTATGCCGACGCCTATACGGCCGACGAAGAGTTTTACCGCTTCTACCGCAGCTTGAGTGCCTATGGTCAGACATTCTCCAGTAAGGATGACATTCTGGTGATCGATGCCGATAGCGACTTTATGCGCTACTTTGGCAACCTCCGGGGAGAGGCCAGTCAATAAGCGTAGACCTTTGGCCCCGACCCCGGCCGGGGTTTGAAATAAACCGGAGCCCATAACGGTACTCCGGTTTTTTTGTGGGCGTCAAATGTGTAGAATTGCGGGGTTTTGTGATCCCTTTCCGGGATCTATCAGCGCTTTCCCGGTGCGTGCTAACCTGCTGTCAATATCGTCGTGCGGGAGGACAGCGCGCCAGCCTAAATTCTGAAGCCTGCAACCGGTGGGCAAAAAGAACGGACTTTACGCGACTCATGACTGCATCCGACCGCTGGTTACTGCCTGATGGTGTGGAGGATATCCTGCCGCCTCTGGCGGGTAAGATCGACTCTCTGCGCCGTGAGATGATGGACACCTACCAGCGCTGGGGCTACCAGTTGGTAATCCCGCCGCTCATCGAATACTTAGAATCTTTGTTTACCGGTACGGGCAATGATCTGGCCCTGCAGACGTTTAAGCTGACCGACCAGCTGACCGGACGTCTGATGGGCGTTCGTGCCGATATGACACCGCAGGCAGCCCGGATCGATGCCCATACGCTGCGTCAGGACAGTGTCACGCGTCTATGCTATGCCGGTCACGTCCTGCATACCCGTCCGCACATGCTAACCGGCCGTACGCCCATTCAGGCAGGTTGCGAGCTGTTCGGTAGTGCGTCGGCGCTGGCCGATCAGGAAGTGATTCGCCTGATGCTGGAAACCCTGCGGCTTGCCGGCATTCCCAAGATTCACTTGGATCTGGCGCATGTGGCCATCTACCAATCGCTGATGTCCGAGGCGGATCTGGATCCCCAGACCGAGGCAGAGATTTTCGACGCCATGCGCCGAAAGTCGATCCCCGAGCTGGATGCATTACTGAGTGACCGGGCGGCGGGCAGTCCTGCGGCGCGTCTGCGCGAGTTGGCTCGCCTGAGCGGGGGGGCTGAGGTCTTGAACGATGCTCGCCAGGTGCTAGCTGGGGCGACCCCCCAGGCCTTGAAGGCGCTGGACGAGTTGACGTCCGTGGCAACGGTTATCGCTGAGGCCTTCCCCGATGTAGAGCTGGGCTTCGACTTCTGTGAGCTGCGTGGCTACAACTACCATACCGGTTTGGTTTTCGCCGCCTATGCTCACGGGCATGGACAGGCGGTGGCACAAGGCGGGCGCTATGATGCCATCGGACGCGACTTCGGCCGTCCGCGTCCTGCAACCGGCTTCAGCGCCGATGTGCGTGCCCTCGTTGCCTTGGGAGAACGCACTGTACCGCCCCGTGACGGCGCGATATGGGCTCCGGTGAGTGACGATGTCGGTTTGCAAGCAAGGGTTGCTGACCTACGCAGGACTGACACGGTGTTGCAGGCGTTGCCCGACGATTCCTCGATGTCCCCGCAAGCTCGGGGTTGCACGCGGCAATTGGTAAAACGGGACGGCCAATGGGTCGTCGAGTCATTAAACGGATAAATGCGTCCGGCCAAGACGGGCGGGATTGAGAGAAGATCATGGGTAAGAACGTCGTTGTACTGGGCACCCAATGGGGTGATGAAGGCAAGGGTAAGATTGTAGACCTGCTCACCGACCAGGTAGCAGCCGTCGCTCGTTTCCAGGGCGGTCACAATGCCGGTCATACACTGGTGATTGAAGGCAAGAAAACCGCGCTGCACCTGATACCCTCGGGCATTCTGCGTGAACACGTAACCTGCCTGATCGGCAATGGCGTGGTGTTGTCCCCTGAAGCGTTGCTGAAAGAGGTGCGTGAACTGGAAGAGCGTGGTGTCGCCGTTCGTGAGCGCCTGCGTATCAGCGAAGCCTGCCCGCTGCTCCTGCCGACGCATGTGCGCATCGATCTGGCTCGCGAAAAAGCGCGCGGCAACGACAAGATTGGAACGACCGGGCGTGGTATTGGTCCGGCGTATGAGGATAAGGTTTCCCGTCGCGGCCTGCGTGTTGGCGATTTATATAACGCCGAAACCTTCGAAACCAAATTACGGGACATCATGAAGTACCATAACTTCGTGTTGACCGAATATTTTGGTGAAGAGGCCGTCGATGTCGATCAGGCTCTCAAGGATCTCCTCGCCATGGCGAAGGAAATTCTGCCCATGGCGGCTGATGTGACCGATATCCTTCACGACCTGCGTAAGAAGGGCGAGCATATCCTGTTTGAAGGTGCTCAAGGTTCGCTACTGGATATCGACTTGGGAACATATCCCTACGTAACGTCGTCGAACACGACGGCCGGCGGCACGGCGACCGGGAGTGGCTTTGGTCCCTTGTTCCTGGATTATGTGCTGGGCATCACCAAGGCCTACACCACCCGTGTCGGAGCCGGTCCCTTTCCCACCGAGCTATTCGATGACTTCGGCCGTCATCTGGCCGAAAAAGGACACGAGTTCGGCACGACGACAGGGCGCGCCCGTCGCTGTGGTTGGTTCGATGCTGTCGCCCTGCGTCATGCGATTCAGATCAATAGTGTGTCCGGTATCTGCCTGACCAAACTGGATGTGCTGGATGGCCTTGAAACCGTAAGAGTATGCGTGGGCTACAAGACGCCGAAAGGCGAGCTGCAGCGGCCACCGATTGGTTGCGACGACTATCGCGATATTGAGCCGGTCTACGAAGAACTGCCGGGCTGGAGCGAGAGCACGGTCGGCCTGACCAGTATGGAGCAATTGCCGAAGAACGCGCTGGCCTATATTCGTTTCCTGGAAGAACAGATTGAAGCGCCAATCGATATCATTTCAACCGGTCCGGACCGGGTGGAAACCGTGGTGCTGCGGCACCCGTTCGGTGCGAATGATTAATACCTAACGGTTGCGTGCGATAGGCAAAAGGCGAAACGTTTATGCGTTTCGCCTTTTTTTGGGTATTTTGTTGACGCTGACGAGCGCTCAGTTTGTGTGCGACCTTTGGCTGTCTGGCGGCGTGCGCCTGTGGCCGAACGCTTTTTCAGCCTTTCTCTGCAATAATCGTCGCCCGCTTCGGGCCGGGGTAGCCTTCGATCGTCTTGCTGGGGTCGTCCGGGTCGCGGAAGTCCTCCAGCGACTGGAAGCGCATCCAGTCCGTCGAGCGCTGTTCGTCCGTCGTAGTCACCGTGACATCGACCACGCGGGCATTCTTGAAGCCGGTGCGATCAAGCCAGCGCAATAGGGTGTCGCAACTGGGCAGGAACCAGACATTGCGCATCATGCCATAGCGGTCCTCGGGCATCAGGCTGTAGCCCTCAGGGCCGTCGACGATCAGCGTTTCCAGCACCAGTTCCCCGCCAACCCTGAGCGTATCCCGCAGCTCCAGCAAATGGTCCAGGGGAGATCGTCGATGGTAGAGCACGCCCATGGAGAAGGTGGTATCGAAGTATTCCAGTTTGGCCGGCAGATCTTCCAGGCGTCCCGGGATCATGTGGACATGAGGCGCGTCGACAAAATCCTTCACGGCGAAGAATTGCATCAGAAACAGTAGGCCCGGATCGACGCCGATAACGTCGCTGGCGCCGGCCCCGGCTATTCGCCAGCAGTGGTAGCCCGAGCCGCAACCAACATCCAGTACTCGGCGGCCTTGCAAATCGCTGACAAAGGGCGAGATGCGGTCCCATTTCATGTTCGAGCGCCATTCGGTATCGATGTCGATACCAAAGAATGAAAATGGGCCTTTGCGCCACGGCATCAGCCCGCGCAGGCCGGTTTCCAGATCTTTGTGCTGGGCTTCGGTCAACGGTTTCGGTGTGGAGAGGGTAATGGCCGGCGCGTTGAAGTCTGTGTCCACCTCGTGCAATACCGGTAATTCCGAAAGGGCATCGTTCCAGCGCTCCAGGTCGCCATGGGGCTGGGTTTCGAACTGGCGATAAAGTTGATCCCAGATATGGTCTGCCCATTGGAGGTGTCCATTGGACTCCAAATCGGTAAACAGTGGCTGAAAGCGTTGTTTCCAGTCAAACACGGCACAATCTCCCTAGGGCCTTGTTAGGCTTTGACGGCAAGCAGTGATACAAAGTTAAAGCATTGATACCACAGCGTAACTTGGTCGAATCCGGCGGCCAGCAGTCGTTCGCGGTGGGTGGCGATGGTTTCGGGAATCAGGACTTGTTCCAGAGCGCAGCGTTTCTGGCTGATTTCCAGATCGGAATAGCCATTGGCCCGCTTGAAGTCGTGATGTAACTCAGTTTGGGTTGACTGCTCCCAGTCGCTTTCGAAGCGGATCTTCTC
This sequence comes from Marinobacter fonticola, assembly GCF_008122265.1. NCBI lineage: Bacteria > Pseudomonadati > Pseudomonadota > Gammaproteobacteria > Pseudomonadales > Marinobacteraceae > Marinobacter > Marinobacter fonticola. Next base: position 3,043,505 of record NZ_CP043042.1, on the reverse strand, counting down.
CGATAGAATGAGCGCGCCGCCAGGCAGCGTGCCATGGGCGATGCGCTCTAGGAGTTGCGGACGACGTTCGGGATCGACAAACTGAAGCGTGAAGTTGAGAGTGCTAACCGACGCGTCGCGTATATCGCTGTCGAGTATGTCCTCGCAGCGCAGCTCCACTGTGGCAGGATGATCGTCCAGGGCGATGAAATGCTGGCAGCGCTCGATCATGTCGCTGGAATTGTCGATGCCGATAATCCGGCAGCGCCGGTCGCCGACGCCGTGACGCATGGCGAGTGTCGACGCCCCCAGCGAACAGCCCAGGTCGTAGCAGCGGGTATCGTCACGGGCAAAGCGCTCGGTAATGACGCCAATCATCGGAATGATGGTGGTGTAGCCCGGTACCGAACGGCGAATCATATCGGGGAACACGCGGGCTACCGCAGTATCGAAGCGGAAATCTCCGCCCTCGGACGCGGTAGAGGTATAGATGCGGTCCGTTTCAAAGAGGACTTTATCGTCTTTACCGTTATTCGGTGGGTTCATTGCTGTCATTATCCGGAATAGCTGAATCCGCGGACGGTGGTTGCGGCCCCGCGAAGCATCGCACGCCACGGTTCTTGTAGTCGACCAATAGGCCGGTCAGCGTGCTATCGGTGTCTGAGCCGATGGCCAGATAGCCGCGATAGCACTCCGCATGCAATTCAGAGGGCTTTGGCGACATGCGGTAATCTTCCCGTGGGCCAACGTAGATGGCCCGAAATTCCCCAACCGGCACCTCGGCTTTATCTTCAGTGTGTACGATGCGACCAGTGGATTCGAGTACCAGAATGGTACCGACCACCGTTAAAAAGAACGTGACCAGCAAGGCGCGAGCGCTGTAACGGCGTTCGGAATCACTCATCTTCAATACTGTCCACTCAGGTTTATCGGCGAAGCCTGTAGCGCTGCAAGCTGTTCGCGTAGCGCCAAAACTTGGTCGGACCAGAAACGCGGCTGGGCAAACCAGGGAAAAAACTTGGGAAATGCCGGATCGTCCCAGCGCCGGGCCAGCCAGGCGGCGTGGCTGAGCTGGCGATAGCAACGCAGGGGCTCGATCAAAAAGCGCTCTCGTCGGTTGAATTCGCGGAAGGTTTCGTAGCCTTCGAGCAATTCGCTGAACTGCAGCGATTGCTCTCGTTCGTCGCCGTTGAGCAACAGCCACAAATCCTGCACGGCAGGGCCCTGGCGGCAGTCGTCCATATCCACAAAGAGCATGTGCTCGTCCCGCACCAGAATGTTGCCAGCATGACAGTCGCCATGGAGGCGCAGGGTGTCGACGGGTCCTGCCTCATCGACGCGCGCGCGGCAATGGCTGATCAGATCCGGTATCAGCGAATCCCAGGCCGGCCGTAAATCTCGGGGGATCAGGCCGCTATCGGTCAGGTAGCGGGCGTTTTTTTCAGCGCCGGCCACCAGATCCATGGATGGTCGCTCCTGGAACGGCCTCTGGGCACCGAGGTTGTGCAATTGTCCCAGCCATTGCCCAAGACGCCAGAGCATATCCGGCTCGCTGGTATCCGGGGCTTGGCCGCCGCGCTGCGGGAAAACGGCGAAATAGAAGCCCTGGTGCTCGGCGATGGAATCGCCGTTGGCCAGCTTCATGGGCGCGACTACCGGCACCTCGGCGGCTTCCAGTTCGTGGGAAAAGTCATGCTCTTCGGCGATCTGGGCGCGGCTCCAGCGATCGGGACGATAGAATTTCGCGATGACCGAGGGGCTGTCCTCGATGCCTACTTGATAGACTCGGTTCTCGTAGCTATTAAGCGGGAATAGGCGACCGTTAATGACAAACCCGGCGTCTTCCATAGCGTCCAGTAGGACGTCGGGCGTCAGCGCGTCGTAAGGGTGTCCGGTGGACTCTCCGGTATCAGACATAAGGCTCCGCCACTTGAAGTTCAAGTGGCGCAATATACCACAGCCGCGGGCTTGGCTCAGCCTCTGCCAGCGCTACGGTATGCCGGTTTTCGGGTTATCTCGCTACCGGAGCGACGAATTCTGCTTCTTCATCTGCGTGAGGTGGTACCAGTTTGCGTCCAGCTCCCAGCGGACACGGTCGATACGGCTATCCTCTAGGATCAGGTTGCCGGCGCGGGCCTGGAGACGAGCGAATTCACGCTCGGCACGCTGCCAGTCCCGGTGATCCTCGTTCAGAGGTTGCATGCCGGGGAACAGGGTGCCCAGAGCTTCACGTGTGGTGACTTCATAGGAGCGCGGTGAGGTCATCACTGCGGTATCGCCATCAACACGTAATACGCGAAACAGGTAAGGGTAGCTGCTCAATTGAGGGTCGGATTGGAGGCGATCGTTCAGGGTGATCACTTCCACGCCGCGCCAGCCTAACCAGCCGACGAACAGGGCTGCGACCAGCATGACGATCAGAAACTGCTTGCGATCAGACATCTAAAATGTTCCGTAGCATTCCATGCTTTTTTGTGGGCTTGGGCGGTGAAGTATAACGAGTTTATTCGCCGGTGCGAATGCTACAGGTTAAGGCGATGCGCGTTCGGTCGCGGCCGGTGCTCTTGATCGACGCGATGCGGCAATCAGTCCGGCCAGCACCAGGCCGCCTCCGGCGGCATGGTAGGCTTCGATGGATTCGCCCAGTATGGGTACCGCGATCAAGGCCGCGAAAACGGGTATCAGATAGGCAAACAGACCGGCGATATCCGGGCCCAGGGCCTTTATGCCGTTATTCCAAAGGAAGTAGGCGGCGACGCTGGGCAGCGTACCGACATAAAGCAGGGCGGCTGCATTAGGTAAATTTATGGCGAAGCCGCCTTCGGTTTGCAGTTCCCAGAGATAAAGCGGCAGGATCATCGGGGTGCCGATAGTGATCAGGATGCAAAGCAACGGAAACAGCGGAATATCGAGCGGCCAGCGCTTGAGCAAGACTGAATACAAGGCCCAGCTGCCGATCGACAGTACCATGAGCAGGTCGCCCGGATTGAAATTGACCTGGAGCAGCGTCTCCAGGCTGCCTCGGGTCAGGATGATCAGCACCCCACTGAAGGCCAGGAACAAACCCGCCAATTGCAGGCGGCCCGGCAGAATACGAAGAATGAGCGCCGACAGCAGTACGATCATCAATGGCATGGTGGAACTGACCAGTGCGATGTTGATGGCACCGGTCGTCTGGGCGGCGAGGTAAAGAATCGTGTTATAAGCGCCGACGCTGAAGAACGCCAAGCCAATGACTTGGAGCCAATGGCGGCGAAGGGTCGTCTTGTATCGCATCACTGCGTTGATGGTGAATGGCAGTAGGTAGATGCTGGGAATAAGCCAGCGCCAGAAGGAGAGTGCGAACGGCGGAATGGCTTCCGATGTGCCCCGTGCAACCAGAGCATTGCCAGCCCAGAACAGGGTGGTCAGAACCAGGCCGGCCATAGCCAGCTGCCGGGACGATGCGCTCACGGGCCTCTCCTTCGTTGTCATTGCGATCGATCGGGTGGGCAATGATAGCATTGCGTTTCACAGACTTCCGACCGGAACATGCGTAAGACCATGGTAGAAGGCAACTCACATGTCAGAGAACGTTGCATGACGTTGGAACGCTATTCAGTAGATACGGTGGTGATCGGAGCTGGCGTCGTGGGTTTGGCCTGCGCTCGTGAGCTGGCCCTTGCAGGTCAGGACGTCGTGGTGCTTGAGCAAAGCGGCCATTGGGGGGAGGGGACCTCGTCACGGAACAGCGAGGTGATTCACGCCGGGCTCTACTATCCCCCTGATTCCCTCAAGGCCCGTTTTTGCGTCGCGGGACGCGAAGCCTTGTACGCCTACTGCGAACAACGGAATATTCCCCACCGGCGGACCGGCAAATGGATAATCGCCACGGCCTCGGAGCAGGCACCGGCCCTCCAGGCTGTTGTCGATCGGGCCAGTGCCTGTGGTGTGCCCTTGGACTGGGTTAACGAAGCGGGTGTTGCCCAAGCGTTGCCGGAGGTTACCGCGCTTTCCGGGCTTTTTTCGCCCACCACGGGCATTGTCGACAGCCACGCCCTGATGCTGTCGCTACTGGCGGATGTGGAAGCCAGTGATGGCATGCTGATCTGTCGTGCACCGGTGCAGTCCGTGAACAGTGCTGACGAGCCGGGGCGGCATGTTGTGACTGTAGGTGGGGCGTCTCCTTGTGAACTGGCGGCCAGCCGTGTGATCAACGCCGCCGGTCTCGATGCCATCGCGCTGCTTGAGCGCTGGGTGGGCTATCCCCAGGGTGTTAGGCCCGCGCAGTACTACGCCCGGGGCTCATATTTCAGTTATTCCGGACGGCATCCGTTCGATACCCTGGTCTATCCGGTTCCTGAACCCGGTGGCCTGGGCATTCATTTGACCCTCGATCTTGCCGGGCAGGCGCGCTTCGGGCCCGATGTGGAGTGGATCGACCGGGTGGATTACAGCGTCGATCCGGCCCGTCGCGATGCCTTCGCCGAATCGATCCGGCGCTGGTGGCCGGCATTGGAGCCGAACCGGCTGCAACCTGCCTATGCCGGTGTCAGACCCAAACTTGGGAACGCCCAGGCCGGGTTTCAGGATTTTCTGATCCAAACCGAAACCGCTCACGGATTGCCGGGGGTGGTGCAACTGCTGGGTATTGAATCGCCGGGACTTACGGCCAGTTTATCTCTTGGCCGCTACGTGGCTGGTTTAGTTGCCTAAAAGGTGTTTTACAGGTCTTCGGTGGGCACCTTAGGCGTTCTGGCCAGCGCCCATACGTCAACCGTTCGAGCGCCTGCCTTTTTCAACGTTCGGGCCAGTTCCTGAGCGGTGGCTGCCGTCGTCACAACGTCATCCACCAATGCCACATGCTCGGGTACATCGCCAATGACTTCGAAAGCACCTTTCAGATTAACCAGACGCTGCCGCCGGGTCAGGCCGGATTGGGTCTCGCCTTGCTTTTTACGGTGAACAACCCGGGAAGTCACCGGGATATCGAGGCTGTCAGCCAGCCAGAGGGCAATCTCCTCCGCCTGATTAAAGCCGCGTTGTCGCAGGCGATGCGACGGCATGGGGACGGGAATCAGGCAGTCGGGTAGGTTTACCCCGGAATTTGCGATTTCCTGGGCCAGAAGTTCCGCCAATGGCCGACCGAACGCCCGCTGCTTACCGTACTTGAAGTGACTAACCAGCCCGTTGACGGGAAAGCCGTACAGCCAGGGGGCGAGAACTTTATCGAAAGCCGGCGGCTGACTGATACAGGGGCCGCAGAGCGACTGCGCATGGTGTGCCGCCAAGGAAGCCAGGGGCAGGGCGCAGTGGGCGCAAGCCGCATCGTTGCGTGGCAGATCGCCGCGGCAGCCTGGACAGAGGCCCGTCGTGCGGGTCGGACTAAGACAGCCCGCGCAAAGGTGAGGGGTAATATGGGAGATGTTAACCTTTGGTTGAATGAAGGTTGACAGCGCCCTCAGGCAATTTATCATGCGTTCAATCCCTGAACAGAAAAAGTCCGGCTCCATCGAACAGCATAATGCGTGACCGGCACAGAACCAACAGGATGCTTCACATGACTGCCACTTCGATTCGCCACGACTGGACGCTTGCCGAAATTCGTGATTTGCTCGCTCTGCCGTTTAATGATCTGGTGTTCCGCGCCCAGAGCGTGCATCGGGAGCATTTCGATCCGAATGAAGTTCAGGTAAGCACATTGCTTTCGATTAAGACCGGTGCCTGCCCTGAAGACTGCAAGTATTGCCCTCAGAGCGGTCACTACAACACCGGTCTGGAAAAGGAAAAGCTGCTCGAAATCGAGAACGTTGTCGCCGAGGCGAAGGCGGCACGGGAAAAAGGCGCTTCGCGCTTCTGTATGGGCGCTGCCTGGCGCAGTCCCACCAAAAAAGACATGCCCTACGTACTGGACATGGTACGCCAGGTAAAGTCCCTGGGCCTCGAAACCTGCATGACGCTGGGTATGCTGAACGAGGGTCAGGCGGGTGAGCTGGCCGAAGCCGGGTTGGATTATTACAACCACAACCTGGATACCTCCGAGAAGTTCTACAACCACATTATCACGACGCGGACTTACCAGGATCGCCTGGATACTCTGGAAACCGTGCGCAAGGCAGGCATGAAAGTATGCTGTGGCGGGATCATGGGCATGGGCGAGGATGAGGATGACCGCGCCGGCCTGCTGATGCAGCTCGCTAACCTGCCACACCATCCCGAGAGTGTGCCCATCAATATGCTGGTGAAAGTCGCCGGCACGCCACTGGAGGATGTGGACGATCTGGATCCCTTCGAGTTTGTGCGTACTATCGCCGTCGCTCGAATTGTCATGCCCGCATCTCACGTGCGCCTTTCGGCTGGACGCGAACAAATGAACGACCAGATGCAGGCCCTATGCTTCCTGGCGGGCGCCAATTCCATCTTCTATGGCGAGAAGTTGCTGACCACCTCGAACCCGGAAGCCGACCATGATCGGCAGTTGTTTCAGCGCCTGGGTATCCGTCCGGAACAGCGTGGCGAGCCTCATACGGATAACGAGCGCGAGGCAGGGCTCATCGAGGCGATGGAGCAGGAGCGCAACCGCCATCTGTTCTACGATGCGGCCGAGCGTAAGTCTGCCTGAGGTGATCCGTGCGCGACTTTAAAGCTGAGCTTGAGCAGCGACGCGAGAAGGGGTTATACCGCTGGCGTCGCCAGGTCGAAACACCGCAGCGGCCGGATATGATCGTCGACGGTCGCTCGGTACTCTCCTTCTGCAGCAACGATTATCTGGGCCTTGCCAACCACCCGGACGCGATTGCCGCCGTCCGGGAGGCGTTGCCGGAAACCGGCGTGGGTGGTGGCGCCTCCCACCTGATCTGTGGCCACCATTCCGCCCACCATCGCCTGGAGCAGTCTCTGGCAAATTTTTCCCGCCGTGAAGCCGCACTGTTCTTCTCCACCGGCTACATGGCAAATATGGGGGTTGTCAGCGCTCTGGCTGGGCGCGGCGATACTATTTTTTCCGACCAGCTCAATCATGCCTCCCTGATCGATGGCTGTATTCTCAGTCGAGCCCAGATCAAACGGTACCCGCATGCTGATATGGCGGCGCTGGAAGCACTGCTCGCTGACACGGATGGACACAAGCTGGTTGTCACCGACGGCGTGTTCAGTATGGATGGCGATATCGCGCCCCTACCCGAGTTAGTGGCGTTGTGCAAACAACACGACGCATTGCTGGTGGTCGACGACGCCCATGGCTTCGGTTGTGTGGGGCCCGAAGGGCGTGGTAGCGCGGCCCATTTTGGTCTGAGCCAGGACGACGTGCCCATTGTCATCGGCACACTGGGCAAGGCCTTCGGTACCAGCGGTGCCTTCGTGGCGGGTTCGGCCCTAATGATGGATTATCTGGTGCAGAAAGCGCGCACGTACATTTACACGACGGCCATGCCGCCCGCTGTTGCCCAAGCCACTTGTACCAGTATTCGGCTGGTGCGCGAGGCTGACGACAGGCGCGAGCACCTGGCCCGTCTGGTCGTTCGTTTCCGCCGTGAGGCTGCTCGCCTGGGATATGCCTTGATGCCGTCCGATACGCCGATTCAACCCATTATGGTGGGCGATGCGTGGTCGGCGCTGGCACTGAGCAAGGCACTGGAAGCTCGCGGTATCTGGGTGACTGCTATCCGGCCGCCAACGGTCCCGGAAGGCGAATCCCGTCTGCGAGTGACCTTCAGTGCATCCCATACCGAAGCGCATCTCGACAAGCTATTGAGCGCCCTCGGCGATGCCCAGCGCGAACTGCCGGGCCACGCGGCATGACGGCCGCCATACCGGCCCGTAAACCTCGCAATCTATAGCTTGTAAACCCTGCAACGTAAGGCGTATCACGTAAGGCATCTTCAGAATGGCAAAAAAGACCTTCTTCGTAACCGGCACCGACACCGGCGTCGGTAAAACGCTGGTGTCTGCAGCACTACTTTACGCCGCCAAAGCAGCGGGGTTACGCACGCTCGCCATGAAACCGGTTGCCTCCGGTTGCGAACGAACAGTCGAGGGCTTGCGTAACGAGGATGCCCTGGCGCTTCAGGCCGCCATTACCGAAAGCTTGCCTTACGACCAGATCAATCCGGTCGCCCTGGAACCTGCCATTGCTCCCCATATTGCCGCTGTCCAGGCGGGTAAGCAGTTGTCGGCTCAGCGCCTGATTGGTCTTTGCCGCGGATTGCAGATGCGTCCGGCGGATATCATGTTGGTCGAAGGGGCCGGCGGCTGGCGGGTGCCCTTGAATGACCGCGAAACGTACGCCCGAGTCCCCCAAGAGCTAGGCTTGCCCGTCATTATGGTGGTGCCTCTGCAATTGGGGTGCATCAATCATGCGCTACTGACTGCCGAAGCTATCCGCGCCGATGGCCTGACGGTCGCAGGTTGGGTTGCGAATCGTGTCGTCCCCGAGCCCATGGCGGTCGAGTCAGAAAATCTGCAATACCTCAAGATGCACATGGGGGCCCCCTTGATTGGCGATTTGCCATGGCAGACCACACCGGACGCCGAAGCTCTATCAAAGCGCCTGGACGTTAAAGGTCTGTTTGATTTTTAGACAGGTTTCTGGTTAGATGAGGTCAATGGTTCTATAAGTGGTGGCCATGATGATCAATAATAGTTTTGCGATTGGTATCCAGGGCGTTCAAGACGGTATGGCCGGTATGGAGGCCTCCGCCCGCAAGATTGCCCGCGCCGGGACAGATGGGCCGCAGGGTACGAATACCGATAGCGGCAACAGTCTGATCGAGCCGATCATTGAATTGAATCTCTATGCCCGTAGCGTCGAGGCTTCTGCCCAAGTGGTGAAGACCGCTGACGAAACCGTTGGGACTCTGTTGGATATCATGGCCTAACCCGCAACGCTGCCGGAGTGTCTGCGGTGTCCCTAGCACTATCCGCCTCACCCTATTTTCTCTCGCCGACTGTCAATTCGCCTGGCCAGGTGCCAGTGGTGCGGTCGTCCGCGCCCGTAAACCCCGCTGATAGCGCATCCGCTGACAAGCAGTTCACTAGCAATCCGCCCACCAAGAGCCAGGCTTCTGACGAAAAAAGGGGCCAAGCTGACGCTGGAAACCCTGAATCACGCACGGTGAACGGTCAGTCTCTCGAAGAGTCTGAGCTGGCCGCACTGGAAGACCTCAAGGCCCGGGATCGCGAAGTAAGGGCTCACGAGGCCGCGCATCAGTCGGTAGGTGGCCAATACGCCGGTGCGGTGAGCTACACCTACAGCCGAGGCCCGGACGGCGTGCAGTATGCCACGGGCGGCGAGGTGCCCATCGATGTGGCGCCGGTAGCCAACAATCCGCAGGCGACGATCGACAAGATGCGCACTGTCCGCGCCGCGGCACTTGCGCCCGCCGAACCCTCCACTCAGGACCGTCAGGTGGCGGCGCAGGCGATGCAGACAATGCTGCAGGCGCAGGTCGAGCTCGCCGCCGAGCGTCGTTCCCCATCCGAAGAGGATTCGAGTGCCCCCGAAGAGTCTAAAGAGGATAGGCCGAACAACCGTCAACGGCAGCAAGCCGAAACGGCCTATCAAGGTATCTCCAGCCTAAATGACCCAGCCCCTTCCGCGAACTTTCAGGCAACTGCCTGAATTCTTTAAAGCTCCTCATTTTCAGACATTATTCGCAATATCCGGTTGCGTCACGCTACATAATTTCATCATGGGGAGCTTGACAGTCGTGGTGTTGCAAACGTATGTTTCAAACAACTGTTTAATTAACGGGTAGAGCGCGAATGCTTGCCCATTAGCAAAACCAAGGCTGCTAGTCCGTTGCCGCGCGACGGTTACAACCGAGAATGAGGTGGATTCCATGCCTGAGTACAAAGCGCCCCTGCGTGACATCAAGTTTGTTATGTCCGAGCTGCTGGAGAGCGAGCAGCACTACGCCAATCTGGACGGCGCCGACGATGCGACTCCGGATATGGTCGATGCCATCATCCAGGAAGGCGCGAAGTTCTGTGAGCAGGTTCTATCCCCGTTAAACCAAGTGGGTGACCGGGAAGGCTGTACCTGGAGCGAAGACGGCGTCAAGACGCCGACTGGCTTCAAGGAAGCCTACCAGCAGTATGTCGAAGGCGGCTGGCCCTCGATGACCGCGGATCCGAACTACGGTGGGCAGGGCCTGCCGCACTCTATTGGCTTGGTTGTCAGCGAAATGGTTGGCACCTCGAACTGGTCCTGGGGTATGTACCCGGGGCTGAGCCATGGTGCGACCAATACCATCCAGGCTCACGGTACCGAAGAGCAGAAGCAGACCTACCTCACCAAGCTGATCAGTGGTGAGTGGACCGGCACCATGTGTCTGACCGAGCCCCACTGCGGTTCGGACTTGGGCACCTTACGCAGCAAGGCAGAGCCGAATGCCGACGGCACTTACAGCATTAGCGGCACCAAGATCTTCATCTCTGCCGGTGAGCATGATATGGCCGAGAACATCGTCCATATCGTCCTGGCTCGGCTGCCAGGCGCGCCGGAAGGTACCAAGGGGATTTCCCTGTTCATCGTACCCAAGTTCATGCCCAGCGAAGATGGCGCCCTGGGCGAGCGCAACGCGGTATCCTGTGGCTCTCTGGAGCACAAGATGGGTATCCACGGCAATTCCACGTGCGTGATGAACTTTGATGGCGCCAAAGGCTGGTTGATCGGGCCGGAGAATAGAGGCCTGAACTGCATGTTCACCTTTATGAACACGGCCCGTATCGGTACCGCGATCCAAGGGTTGGGCGCGTCCGAGCTGGGCTTCCAGGGCTCGCTGGTCTACGCGAAGGAGCGTCTGGCCATGCGTTCTTTGAGTGGTCCGAAGAACCCGGAAGGCATTGCCGACCCGATCATCGTCCACCCTGACGTACGCCGTATGCTGCTGACTCAAAAAGCGGTTTCTGAAGGTGCCCGTGCGCTGATTTACCTGGCCGGTCAGCAAGTGGACGTTGTTCACAGCGGTAAGAGTGAGGAAGATCGCCAAGCCGCCGATGCGTTGCTGGGCTTCCTGACGCCGATTGCCAAGGCGTTCCTGACTGAAATCGGTTACGAATCCGCCAACCTGGGTATGCAGGTTTTTGGTGGCCACGGGTTTATCTCCGAATGGGGCATGGAACAGAACGTCCGCGACGCTCGTATCGGTATGATCTACGAAGGAACAACCGGTATTCAGGCACTCGACCTGCTGGGCCGTAAGGTTCTGATGACCCAGGGCGAGGCGCTGAAGGTCTTCACCAAGCGGGTGCATATTTTCTGCAAGGAAAACGCAGACAACGAACAGCTCAAAGAGTTTGTCGAGCCTCTGCAGGCGATCAACAAGGAGTGGGGCGACCTCACCATGAAGGTCGGTATGAACGCAATGAAGAACCGCGAAGAGGTTGGTGCGGCTTCCGTGGACTACCTGATGTACTCGGGTTACGCGGTGTTCGCCTACCTGTGGGCCCGTATGGCCAAGGTGGCGCTGGACAAGATGGCCGATGGCACCAGCGAGGAAATGTTCTATAACGCCAAGGTGCAGACTGCCCGTTTCTACTTCAAGCGTATGTTGCCGCGCTCCAAGGCCCACGCCGAGACCATGCTGGCCGGCGCCGACAGCCTGATGGATATGCCGGAAGAAGCCTTCGTATTCTAATCGCCGGATACGTGAGGTAAAGCAAAAAGCCCGCTCTCCTCGGAGGCGGGCTTTTTCTTGGGGGATAACATGAGACACTCGCCAAATTGGCGTAAAATCCTGCCCCAACAATAAGACAATTCGTTGAATAGAACCTTTCGGCTGGCTTGTGCATGCGGATGTACAAGATGCGCAATCTATCGATTCGCCGGCGAATCGGCTTGCCGGAGGTTTTAATGCTCGCACAGAGAGGAATTCATCCATGGCAGACTATCAGGCACCGTTACGCGATATCCGATTTGTACTGAACGAAGTCTTCGACGCCCCCGCATTGTGGGCGTCGCTACCCAAACTGGCAGAAAACGTTGATCCGGAAACGGCAGACGCCATTCTCGAGGAAGCCGCCAAGATTACCAGCGGCGTCATCGCCCCCCTGAACCGTGAAGGGGACGAGCAAGGTTGCAAGTGGAATGACGGTGAGGTCACCACGCCAGAGGGCTTCAAGGACGCTTACCAGACCATCGTCGAAGGTGGCTGGAACGGCTTGGGCGGTAACCCGGATTTCGGCGGTATGGGCATGCCCAAAACCCTCGTGGCCCAGTTCGAAGAGATGCTGCAAGCCTCCAATATGGCCTTCGGCCTGGCGCCGATGCTGACGGCTGGCGCCTGCCTGGCGCTCGATGCCCATGGCAGCGAGGAACTGAAAGGCAAGTACCTACCGAATATGTATTCCGGCGTGTGGTCCGGTGCCATGGATCTGACCGAGCCCCACGCCGGTACCGACCTCGGCATCATCCGCACCAAGGCTCAGCCCAACGATGATGGCTCCTACAGCGTGAGCGGCACCAAGATCTTCATCACTTGGGGCGAGCACGACATGGCGGAGAACATTATCCACCTGGTGCTGGCCAAACTGCCGGATGCGCCGAAAGGTCCGAAAGGCATCTCCCTGTTCCTGGTACCCAAGTTCCTGGTTACCGAGGACGGCTCCCTGGGCGAACGCAACAGCCTCGCTTGTGGTTCCCTCGAGAAGAAGATGGGCATCAAGGGCTCGGCAACCTGCGTGATGAACTTCGATGGCGCGAAGGGCTGGTTGGTCGGCGAACCCAATAAGGGGTTGGCGGCGATGTTCACCATGATGAACTATGAGCGCTTAGGCGTAGGCATCCAGGGCATGGGCGCGGCGGAGGCCTCTCTGCAGAGTGCCCGGGACTATGCGCTGGAACGTTTGCAAAGCCGGGCACCGACCGGGGCGCAACAAGCCGATAAAGCGGCAGACCCGATCATCGTTCACCCGGACGTGCGCCGTATGCTGCTGACCATGAAGGGCTATATCGAAGGCGGACGTGCGTTCTCGACCTACGTGGCGCAGTGGCTGGATATTTCAAAATATGCGGAAGACGAAGAGCGTCGCGTGTACGCTGAAGGCATGGTGGCCTTGCTGACCCCGGTGGCTAAGGCCTTCTTGACCGACCGAGGTCTGGATGTCTGCGTGATGGGTCAGCAGGTCTTCGGCGGTCATGGCTATATTCGCGAGTGGGGCCAGGAACAACTGGTTCGCGACGTGCGGATTACGCAGATCTACGAGGGCACCAACGGTATCCAGGCGCTGGACTTGATGGGCCGTAAAGTCGTGCTCAACCAAGGACGTTTCTTCGAGTTGTTCGCGCAGGATGTGGCGGAGTTCATTGAGGTGAACCAGTCCGATGAGGCTGTTCGTCCTTATCTGGAACCTTTGGCGGCCGCGCTCGAACGCCTGGCTGACGTCAGCGAATATGTCATTAAGGCGGCTGCCGAGAACCCCGATGAGGTAGGCGCCGCCTCCGTTGAGTACCTGGATCTGTTCGGCCTGACGGCGTTGGCCTACATGTGGGCGCGTATCGTGAAAACGGCAGCGCCCAAGGCGGAGGGGGACACCTCAGGCTTCTATACCGGCAAGCTGAAGACGGCGCGATTCTACTACAATCGGCTGTTACCGAAGACGGTCTCATTGGCCGAGGGTATCCGTAGCGGTAGTGCTGCCATGATGGATCTGTCTGCTGACGAGTTCTGATCCGATACGACGAACAAAAAGCCGCATGTGTTTCAGCATGCGGCTTTTTTATGTCTTTTTTCGATGACTAATCGGTTGCCCGCCGGCTCACTGCGGTCGGCGACCGGCGAGTTCAGTCGTGAGCGTGCGCAAGTGGTGCCAGGGCGAGAGATCGTCGAAGCCTTTGGCGCTGCGATCCATATCGCTGCAACGCACCATGGCCTGGCGCAGCTGAGGCGGCCGCAGGCGGCGCGCCGCCTGTTCCAGTTGGCGCATGCGCTGGGGCTGGCGAATATGCTGGCTGCGGAAGAAGTCCTTGGCGGATTCGCCACGCTGCATTGCCAACTGCAGGCGGCCTACCATTCTCAGGTCGCGGCTGAGGATCGCCAGTAGGCCCAGCGGATTATCTTGTTCCTGTTGCAGTGCACCGATGACACGATGGGCCTGTTCGGTTTTGCCCAGCAAAATATCGCCGACGAGCTCGAAGACGCTGAAGCGGGCGCTGTCCAGCACGACCTGGGTAACGAATTGCTCGTCGACCGTTTTATTCGGGGCTAACAACGCCAGCCGGTCTATCTCCTGGCTAGCCGCCAGCAAATTACCTTCCAGGCGGTCGCTCAGCTCTTCCAGGGCGCCTTGGGTGAGGGTCAACCCATGCCCCTTGGCCCGTTGCTGGAGCCAGCCCGGGAACTTATCGGAGTCGATAGGCCAGATGGGCACGTGTACGCCTTTCTCCTGCAGCAGCTTGTACCACTTGCGACGCATCTCGGCAGCGTCAAGGCGGACACTGATCAGGATAAGGACAATATCGTCCGCGGGGGATTGAAGTGCCTGCTCGATAACACTGCGACCCTCGCCCAGCTTGCCGGTGGGCAGGTGAATCTCCAAGCGACGTTTTTCGGCAAAGAGGGATAAGGCGTTGAGTTCTTCGCCTACCTGGCCCCAGTTCAGACTACGATCCGCATGAAAGATCTGGCGATCTTGATGGCCTGCCTTTCGGGCCGCGGCACGGATTTTGTCGCAGCACTCCTGCACGAGCAGGGGTTCGTCGCCGGACACCAGATAAACCGGCGCCAGTCCCCGGGACAGGACCTGATCGAGCTGGGCCGGATTGGTCTTCATGGCGACTCCGCGGCGTCGCTTTGTTGCTCGGCTTCGTAATCCTCGCGAATCACTTCAAGCCGTTCTGCCGTCAAGGGTGCCAGGCGGAAGATGGCTTGCTGGGCCAGGCGCTGATAGAGCGACTCACGAAGATCTTCTTCTTCGCGACGCTTGGCCAGCACATTGGTTTCGTCGTAGCTGTAAATCTCACTGGAACGGACTTCGGCGTCCACCAGCACGGGCACGTCATCGGCACTCATTACGTTGATTTCCACCGACTGGCGCAGATCATATTCGGCAGCCGAGGCGTCGAGCTGAATGGCGCTGGCGCGGCGGGTCTCGGAGAAGTTGTTCAGCTCCACCCGATACGCCGCTTGCGCTGCGTCGACGACCTGGATGCTGCCTTCTTCCAGTTGCGTAAGCAGGGTGTCGCACAGGTCGAAGGGCACACTGCCATCACAGTTAACGCTCAACGGCTGAAGCGCTGCCGACACCGGTGGAGCGCCCCGCAACTGGAACCCGCAGCCGGTGACAGCCAGGGCCAGGAGCGCCGCCAGAGCGGCGGATAGATGACTCGGAGTCCGCGGATTTCTCGGCATCAATGACAGCTCCCGGCCGTGGTTGGATGTAAAGACGATCAGTTAGCAACGATGTTGACCAGCTTACCTGGCACCACGATGACCTTTCGGATCGTGCTGCCCTCGGTAAAGCGCTGGACGTTCTCGTCTTCCACGGCCAGTTTCTCGAGATCCGCTTTCTCGATGTTGGCAGGAACGTCGACCTTGGAGCGGACCTTGCCATTGACCTGCAGAACCATCTGGATCGTCGACCGTACCATGGCAGCCTCGTCGGCTTGGGGCCAGGATGCATCCACTACGGCGTCTTCGTGTCCCAATGTCTCCCAGAGCACGTGGCATACGTGCGGGGTGATCGGCGACAACAATAGGACCGCCGTGTCGAGCGCTTCCTGAACCACCGCCCGGTCGGTCTCGGTCGCTACCTGGAGCTTGCCGACTTCGTTCAGCAGCTCCATGACGGCGGCGATCGCGGTGTTGAATGTCAGGCGGCGGCTAACGTCGTCGCTGACCTTGGTGATGGTTTCGTGGGTCTTGCGGCGCAGATCGCGCTGGGCATCGTTCAGGCTCGACGGATCGACCGGCCCGGCCCGGCCGCTTTGGGCATGTTCATGGACCAGCCGCCACAGGCGCTTGATGAAGCGGTGGGCACCTTCGACGCCACTATCGGACCATTCCAGGGATTGCTCCGGGGGTGCCGCGAACATCATGAACAGACGTACGGTATCGGCGCCGTGCTGGTCGATGATCGCCTGAGGATCGATGCCGTTATTTTTCGACTTGGACATCTTGGAGATGCCACCGGATTCCACCGGTTGCCCATCGTCACGATGATGGGCGCTCACCACCTGGCCTTTTTCGTTGCGCTGGACTTCTACCTCCAGCGGCGATATCCACTCTTTACCGCCGTTGGCGTCTTCGCGGAAATAGGTCTCGGCCAGAACCATACCTTGGCAAAGCAGACGCTTGAACGGTTCGGAACTATTAACCAGTCCGAAGTCGCGCAGCAGCTTGTGGAAGAAGCGGGCGTAGAGCAGGTGCAGGATGGCGTGCTCGATACCGCCGATGTACTGATCCACCGGCAACCAGTAATTGGCGGCATCGGGGGACAGCATGCCGTCTTTATACTGTGGGCTGCAGAAGCGGGCGTAATACCAGGACGACTCCATGAAGGTATCGAAGGTGTCGGTTTCCAGCGTGGCCGGCTGTCCGTTATAGCTGGTTTTGGCCCAGTCGGGGTCGGCCTTGATCGGTGACTTCACGCCGTCCATTTCGACATCTTCCGGCAGGCGCACGGGCAACTGGTCTTCCGGAACCGGCATCTCGGTACCATCTTCCAGGGTCATCATTGGAATGGGTGCGCCCCA
This sequence comes from Marinobacter fonticola, assembly GCF_008122265.1. Lineage (NCBI taxonomy): Bacteria > Pseudomonadati > Pseudomonadota > Gammaproteobacteria > Pseudomonadales > Marinobacteraceae > Marinobacter > Marinobacter fonticola. Next base: position 3,026,854 of record NZ_CP043042.1, on the reverse strand, counting down.
GTAACGCTGGCGGGACACGCCCCAGTCGCGCAGGCGATAATTCACCTTGCGCTCGCCGACGCCCTCGCTTTCCAGACGGCTGGCGATTTCGTCAAAAGCCTCTTCGCTGGTCAGTCCGTTGTACTTGCCCGAGTTAACCAGAAAGCCTTTCTCGGAAAGGGCCGCTTCCTGGGTATCGACTTCCCGGTGATCGTTGGGGGCGATGACCTGGCGAATGGGTAGGCGGTATTTGCGGGCGAACTCGTGATCGCGTTCGTCGTGGGCCGGAACCGCCATCAGGGCGCCAGTGCCGTAGTCCATCAGCACGAAGTTGGCGACGTAAACGGGAATCAGGTCCTGAGTAAGCGGATGCACGGCCTTGAAGCCCGTATCGATACCCTGCTTTTCCATCGTGGCCAGGTCGGCTTCCGCCACTTTGCTGTTGCGGCAGGATTCGACGAAAGAGGCGACTTCGCGGTTACGTTCGGCGGCTTCCTTGGCCAGCGGGTGCTCGGCGGCCACCGCCATGTAGGTTGCACCCATCAGGGTGTCCGGGCGGGTGGTGTAAACGCGCAGGGCTTCGTCGCGCTCGTGCAGTTTGAAGTCCAGTTCGACGCCGGTGGACTTGCCGATCCAGTTGCGCTGCATGGTGCGCACCTGCTCGGGCCAATCGTCCATTTGGTCCAGGTCGTTCAGCAATTCCTCGGCGTAATCGGTGATCTTGATAAACCACTGTGGAATCTTCTTCTGTTCCACCAGGGCGCCAGAGCGCCAGCCGCGGCCATCCACCACCTGCTCGTTGGCCAGGACCGTCTGATCCACCGGGTCCCAGTTAACCGTGGCCATTTTCTTGTACACGAGGCCTTTTTCGTAGAGCTTGGTGAAGAACCATTGCTCCCATTTGTAATAGTCCGGGGAGCACGTAGCCATTTCCCGCTTCCAATCGTAACCGAATCCCAGCTGCCGCAGCTGGCTTTTCATGTATTCGATGTTGGCGTAGGTCCACTTGGCGGGCGCGGACTTGTTTTTAACAGCTGCATTTTCAGCCGGCAGGCCAAAGGCGTCCCAGCCCATGGGTTGCATGACATTCATGCCCTGCATGCGCTGGTAGCGGCTGATCACGTCGCCGATGGTGTAGTTGCGGACATGACCCATGTGCAGCTTGCCGCTGGGATAGGGGAACATCGATAGACAGTAGTATTTGGGTTTCCCGGGCTCTTCCTTAACCGAGAAGGTCTCATTGGTTTCCCAGAACTGCTGGGCTTTTTTCTCGATGTCCTGCGGGCGATAGTGCTCGTCCATTCCTGCCATTACTGAGGTTACCCTGTTGTGGAACTGTATTCGGTCACGAACTTGGAACGCCGACCAGCCAAGATGGCGTTGCGTCTTCGGGGAATGCCGCATTTTAACGCACACCGGCCTCAACAGGTAGCCTGTTACGGTTCAGTCATATAGGTAGGTGCGGCTCGGCAGTATCCAGCAGTTTGTGCCACACTTTAAAGCGTAAGTCTTAGATAGAGAGTGAGTTTCCGACAGAGAATGAAATCCAGGTAGAAAGCGTATTCCCGATTCTGGGAGTCCTGCCGTTGACGCTTGAATCGCGAGGAGACAGGTGATGAGTGAACGGGATAAGTCGGCTTTTTCCGGCAAAGCATTACAGGTTTACAACCGGATGCTTGAGCGCGTCGTATCGCGCCTCAACAGGATGGAGCGAAAGAGTTGGGAGGGCCTGCGCGAAAGCCTGGACGAGGCGGTGGAATTCGAGAAAGGCCTGGAAGAACTGACCCGGGAGGAGATCGACCTGCTGGCCGCCTACGTCAAGCGTGACGTGGGGCACCTGATGCACTTCGTCGATGAAACCGGCGGGGATGCTGGCGAATGGCTGCGTCTGGATCTCGCGCTGATCGAGCAGAAACTGCTGGAATTACTGTTCTCCGTAGCCGACAAGACCCGGCTCGAGACACTGGAGCTGGACCACAAGCTTCACCACGGACCCAGTCAGTACATCAGCGGTGAAATCGCGACCGCTGGTGTGCTGCGCTGTCTGGCGTGCGGTCACATGGTGTGCTTGGTGGAAACCAGCCACATCGAGCCCTGCGAGGCCTGTAACGCACACTACTTCGAGCGGGTTACCGCTCGCTGGCCCCATGAGCCGGAAATCAGCGGCGACGTTGCGTCCTGAACCGTTTCGCAGCTTACCCGGCGTGGGTCTGATGACTCGGCTTGGGTAGCTGGCGGGGCCGGGCGAAGACAATCAGGATCAGGGCCAGGATGAGTGCCGGCCAAGAGCCGGTGGCCATATACGGCGTGGCGCCGGTGACTGGATAGATTTCTCCGCGCATCACGTCGCGCTCGAATTGCGCGATCCGCTCAGTTATTTGGCCCTTGTCGTCGATGATCGCCGTGACGCCATTGTTGGTACCGCGCAACACGAAACGCCCGGTTTCCAGCGCGCGCATCCGGGCAATCTGCAGATGCTGCAACGGGCCGATGGAATGCCCGAACCAGCCGTCGTTGCTGATCGTGATCAGCCAGTCGGTATTCCAGGCATTACGCGCCACGAAATCCGGGTAGGCTATCTCGTAGCAGATGAACGGCATCGTCTGGTAAGGGCCGGCGGTTAGCGGCGACTGATCGGATGGACCGCGGGAGAAGCTCGACATGGGCAGGTCGAAAAAGCCGATGAGCCCACGGAGGTATTGCTGCAGTGGCACGTACTCCCCAAACGGCACCAACTTCTGCTTATGGTACATGCCTTGGCCGGCGCCGATAGCCATGATGCTATTACGGAAAGTGAAGTCTTCCAGCGCATCGCTGAAACCATACCAGGGGATACCGGTAATCAGCGTGCTGTCCGGTCCGAGGCGCTGAGCAAGGCTATCGATTAAGGGGCCCGCCTGATCCTGGGTGATGGGGATGGCGGTTTCAGGCCAGAGAATCAGGTCGCGATTCCAGTCCGCGGCCGTCATCTTGATGTAGGTGGCAATCTGTTGCTCGAGAAACTCCGGATCCCACTTTATTTGCTGCGGGATATTGCCTTGCATGGCGGCAATCGTGATTGGCTTGTCGGCACGCTCGGTCCAGCTCACCGAGTGTAGTAGAGGGCCGAGCGCCCAGGGCAGTAGGGTAATCCCGGCAACGGTAACGGCTGGGATGGTTTGCCGGCGCCGGATCAGGTCGATTAAGGCATAGAGCGCGGCCCCCGTGGCCACAACCAAGAGCGTGACGCCATGGACGCCCATCATCGGTGCCAGGCTGGCCAGCGGGCCATCGACTTGCGCGGTGCCGAGGTAGAGCCAGGGGAAACCTGTGAGCAACCAGCTACGCAACCAGTCACCGATGATCCACGCTGCCGGAAACAGGATCAGCCTTCTTACAGCGCCTTCGCCGGCTAGCTTGCCCCAGCCCCAGAACGTGATTGCCGGGAAAAGGGCCAGGCCGGCAACGAAGATGGCCGTGAGCAGCACCGCCAACGGGGCCGAGGTGTTGCCGTACTGGCTGATGGAAATATAGACCCAGGACGCGCCCGAGCCGAATAGGCCCAGACCGAATAGCCAGCCGGCCCGGAATAGCTTGCTGGCTGGCAGCGGCATCGCGGCAAGCAGGACCAGCAGCACGGACAGCGGCCCCAGCCAGGTTAGCTCGAAGGGGGAAAAAGTCAGGGTTTGCAGCCCGCCCCCGATGATCAGCGCAAGTGCACGAAACCCGTTCAGACGATTGCCGTCAAGACTCACGACGACGAACCTGAATCAGACGGATGACACGGTTATCCGCGTTCAGGATGGTGAATTGGAAGCCGGCGAAATCGATTTCTTCACCGCGGCGGGGTAGGTGGCCAAACTCCTTGAGTACCAGGCCGCCAATCGTGTCGAACTCTTCTTCGTCGAGTTCGGTATCGAAGAACTCGTTGAAATCTTCCACCGGCGTCACCGCTTTTACCGCGTAGCTACCGTCGGCGCGGCTTTTGATATGGGTCTCTTCATCGAAGTCGTGCTCGTCTTCGATCTCGCCAACGATTTGCTCAAGTACGTCCTCGATGGTAATCAAGCCGGCGGTGCCGCCGTACTCATCCACCACGATAGCCATGTGGTTGCGGGTTTCCTTGAACTCTTTGAGCAATTGGTTCAGGCGCTTGCTTTCCGGCACGAAGGTGGGCGGACGCAAGATTTCGCGGATCTTGCTCCAGCTAAGGTCATTGCTCATCGCCAGCGGCAGAAGGTCTTTGGCCAGCAAGATGCCGATGACGTCATCCTGGCTGTCGCCGATGACCGGAAACCGGCTGTGCGCGGAGTCGATGATGTCCGCCAGGAACGCTTTGGGCTCAGCACTGGCCTTCACGGTAACCATCTGGGAGCGGGGGATCATGATTTCATCGGCGCGCATGTCGGTGACCTGCATGGCCCCTTCGATGATGCTCATGGCATCGGCGTCGATGATGTTTTCAGATTCGGCGTCCCGAAGAACTTCCAGGATGTCGCCGATCGATTCCGGTTCGTTGGAGAAAGCCTGGGAAATGCGTTCCAGCCAGGACTTGTTGCCCTGACTGCGACTCGAGTGATCGTCGCTCATGAGTCCTGATCCGTTTCCTCTGCAAGATAGGGGTTGCTGAATCCGAGATCCGCAAGTAGGCGGATTTCAAGGGTTTCCATCTCTTCAGCTTCCCGGTCGTTTATATGATCATACCCCTGAAGGTGGAGCATGCCATGAATCACCATGTGTGCCCAGTGGGCATCCAGGGTTTTATGCTGTTCTTCCGTTTCTCGCGCAACGACACCGGCGCAGATCACGAGGTCGCCGGCCAAAGGCAGCTCGATACCCTTAATACCCTCAAGACCTTCGACGCTCCCGATACCTTCCGGTTCCTCAAAGGGGAAAGAGAGCACATTCGTCGGATAAGCCTTCTGGCGATACTGGCCATTGAGCTGGGCGCTTTCCTCGTCGTCGACGATACGCAACGTGACTTCGGCGGCCTGTTCACCTTGCCAGCCAGCGTTGGCCCAGCGTGAAAGCTGTTCATCGCTGGGCAGGTCGGGCGCCTGCGAGGCGCGTTGTATATCGACCTCAAGTCGGTTCAATGGTTGCGTCCTCCGGCTGTCAGCTCGTCGTCGTGGTCATCGTAGGCCTCGACAATGCGCTGAACCAGCGGGTGACGGACCACGTCCCGGGCTTCGAAACGGGTAAAGCCGATGCCGGTCACCTGACGCAGTACGTCAGCAGCGTGGACCAGGCCGGAATGGTGGCCGCGGGGCAAATCCACCTGAGTCGTATCGCCGGTAATCACGGCCGTGGAGCCGAAGCCGATCCGGGTCAGGAACATCTTCATCTGCTCGCGTGTCGTGTTCTGGCTCTCGTCGAGAATGATGAACGCGTTGTTCAGGGTACGGCCACGCATGAATGCCAACGGTGCGATTTCGATGACACTCTTCTCGATCAGCTTGGTGACCTGCTCGAAGCCGAGCATTTCGTAAAGCGCGTCGTAAAGCGGGCGGAGGTAGGGATCCACTTTCTGGGCCAGATCCCCAGGCAGAAAGCCGAGCTTTTCGCCCGCTTCGACCGCCGGACGGACCAGCATGATGCGTTTGACCTGTTCGTCTTTCAGCGCCTCGACCGCACAGGCCACCGCCAGCCAGGTTTTGCCGGTACCGGCGGGACCGATGCCAAAATTGACGTCGTGAGTGCGGATGCTATGCACGTATTTCTGCTGGTTCTTGCCGCGGGGGCGGGCCTGCAGTTTGGGGGTTTTGATAATAATCTGACTGCCATCGAACGGTTGCTCGTCGGGCAGGCGCTCGAATCCGGATTCGCGGATATACAGGTGCACCATGTCCGGTGAGACGTCGTCCAGCGCCTCGGTTTCCCGGTATAAATGGCGGAGGACTTCGGCCGCCGCATTGGCGTGCTCCGGTTCGCCTTGAACGCGGAAATGGTGGCCACGATAGCCGATACGCACGCTCATACGGCGTTCGATATGTTTGAGGTGTTCATCGAACTGGCCGCAAAGGGCTGCCAGGCGCCGCGGGTCGGCGGGTTTCAGGTCGAACTGTTTAGCGTCGTCGCTGCTCAATCAAGCCTCACAGAGAAAAAGGGATGGTCGCGCCGCAGGCGGCGCGGAAGCATTAGTGCAGCCGGTCATCGATAGGCCGGCCTCTAAGGGAATTGGGGAGCGCTTCGAGAATTTCAACGTCGATAAAGCTGCCCACCACCTCGGGATTGTCCGTACGGAAATTGACGATCCGGTTGTTCTCGGTGCGGCCGGCGAACTCGCCAGGATCTTTTTTCGACAGGCCGGTTACCAGAATGCGCTGGGTAGAACCCACCATGCGCCGACTGATGTCCTGGGCCTGCTGGTTGATCCGCTGCTGCAGAATGCTCAGACGCTGTTTCTTGATCTCCATCGGTGTTTCGTCCGGCAAGTCCGAAGCCGGGGTCCCGGGACGCGGGCTATAGACAAAGCTGAAGGAGACGTCGAAGCCAATGTCGTTGATCAGCTTCATGGTGGCCTCGAAGTCGCGATCGGTCTCGCCCGGAAAGCCGATAATGAAATCGGACGAGAAACTGATGTCCGGGCGAATCTTGCGCAACCGCCGTAGCTTGGACTTGTACTCCAGTGCTGTATGGCCGCGTTTCATGGCCGCCAGGATGCGATCGGAGCCACTTTGGACCGGCAGGTGCAGATGGCTGACCAGCTCGGGTACATGCTCGTAGACGTCGATCAGCGCATCGGAAAATTCCACCGGATGCGAGGTCGTGAAGCGGATGCGGTCGATGCCGTCGATAGTCGCGATCATGGTGATCAGCTCAGCCATATCGATGGTGTCGCCGTCGTAGGTCTCGCCTTGATAGGCGTTGACGTTCTGGCCCAGCAAGTTCACCTCGCGCACGCCTTGGGTGGCCAAGTGCGCGACTTCCGCGATCACATCGTCCACCGGCCGGCTGACTTCCTCGCCGCGGGTGTATGGCACAACGCAGAACGTACAATACTTGGAGCACCCCTCCATAATGGAAACGAACGCCGACGGCCCCTCGGCACCGGGGGCGGGCAGATTGTCGAACTTCTCGATCTCCGGGAAGCTCACATCCACCACGCCCACACCGCCGTTGCGGGATTCCTTGAGCATGTCCGGTAGCCGGTGCAGGGTTTGGGGGCCGAATACCATGTCCACGTAAGGTGCGCGGTTAATGATGGCCTGGCCTTCTTGGCTGGCCACGCAGCCGCCCACACCGATAACGAGTTCCGGTTTGCGGGCCTTGAGTTGCTTCCAGCGCCCCAGCTGATGGAAGACCTTTTCCTGAGCCTTTTCCCGGATAGAACAGGTATTCAGCAGCAGAATGTCCGCGTCGTCCGGATTATCCGTCATGACGACGTCTTCGCCGGATTTGAGCAGGTCGGCCATGCGCGATGAATCATACTCATTCATCTGACAGCCATGCGTCTTGATAAACAGCTTCTTGGTCATGGAACTCGATGGGGTTGGTGGGTAAAGGACCGGGTATTATAACGGTGTGATCAAACAGCAACCAGAGGCGTTGGCAATTATCCTGCGAAACGCTCACTCATGTTAAGATAGCAACCCGCTTACGCGATTCTCAAAGCGGTTTTCTGTCGATTGGAGTGGTTAATGGCCAAGACGTGCTACAAAATCATTTTTTACAACCAGGACGAGATCTTCGAAATCTACGCTGGGCATGTTTATCCCAGCGAGATGTTCGGTTTTCTGGAGGTCGAGAGTCTGACCTTTGGTGAGCGTAGCCAGGTGCTGGTTGATCCCTCTCAGGAAAAACTGAGAAACGAGTTCGACGGCGTTCTGCGCACCTATATTCCGATGAATGCCGTGATCCGCATCGATGAAGTCGAGGCTGCCGAAAACGCCCGCCCGATGGGCCGGGTCAAGAGCGCTGTCACGCCCTTTCCCGGCTCTTCCGGCCACGGCCGCAAACGCGACTGATTGCCGCTGCAGCTCATGCCGCGGAACGCGTTGCCCGTATTGAAACGACGCAAGATCGCGCCGCGCCCGCTTGCCTTCCGGCAATAGCGATCACTCGCCGCTGTCCTGGCGGTTTTCAAGATAGCGTTGAAGCTGTTCCCTGAGCGCCTTTGGCAACTTGGTAATCGTCAGCGCGTCTGTGTCGCGATCGTAATAGACCGCCTGGTTGACCAGATCGGATGAGAAGGAGACGCTCATCCCGCCGCCGGAACCGGAAATGCGTACAAGTTTTTTCACTTTGCGATGATCCGGGTGCAGCACGGCATTCGTCGGAATATCCTGACTCTCGGACGCGAACTCGCGGAATCGCTCCGGTTGGTCCTCGTCCAGATACCCCGAGAGCGCTTCGATGGCCACCGGTTCACCCAGCGCGTGTTGCTCCTTACAGAATTCATACGCTTTGCTGCGCACCTGGCCGGCTTTCTCCGGCTCGTCCGTTTGGGCGGCAAACGCTTCCACCGCGTTGAGGAAAGTCAGGGTTTCCTTCTCCACGTCGACCTGATTGGTAAAGCCGCAGAGGCGGATGAACAGTTCGCCAGGCTCGCCAGTGCCCCGGGCATGAACCAGCGTCAGGCAATTTTCTGACGGATGATCGCCGAGCCAATCCTCGAGTTCCAGGCGCAGGGCCAGGTTGAGCCGTGAGGTGCTGAGTACATCGGTGGCATCCAGCTCCTGCTGGTGATCCATACGCAGGGCACTGTCGTTCTCCAGGGCGAAAAGGTAAATCACCTCGCCGTCGGCCAGCGCTTCGTGAACCAGCATCAAGTGACCGAAGTATTCCTCTTGGGAGCCGGTCAGCAGCTCTTGCCATTGCCCGAACAGCTTGTCGGTCAGCGATTCAAAGCTCTGCTTGCCTTCCGTGTAGTCGCGCAACCAGGCACTGGCTGGGCTGGCGCCGATGTCGTCGGTGAAGCGACCGTATTTCTTGCCCGGCTTGGCATTGAACAGCCGCTTGAGTTGCTTATGGAGACCTTCGTAATCGCCGCCGGGTTCGGGTAGCGGTTTCCCAGGCCGGACCTGGGCCTCCTGGCCTGGCTGCATCTGGCTGGCAAAGGTCACTCGCAGTTGTTTAATGGCCATCGTTGTCCTCTGAAAAACGCAAACGGCCATGATCCGGATGAGCAGATCATGGCCGTGTTCTGATTTGAATGGCGCAGAGCTTATCAGATTCGCTTCTTGCTGATCAGCTCCTGCACGACGCTGTCGGCCACCCCGGCCAGATCGGTCTCGGAATCGGCCGAAGCAACGGTGCCGGCAATATCGTCGCCGATGTTTACGGCAACGGCGATCAGACCGTGGCTGGTCACCAGTTGGGCTGCCCGGCGGCGATCGTCGGCGTTGCCGGCGTTGTCTTCGGTCAGCACGACACTGGTGCGGCCCAGGTCGAACAGCTTACGCTCAATCGCCAGTGCCAATTCGGCTGCCTGACTGCCGGTGCAACCAACGATCAGCGGCTTCTGTGATAGGCGGCGTTCGCGCTCTTCAGGGGTCACCGGTTGCAGGCCGTCGCCGCTGTCCTTCGCCAGACCGCTGATCATGCCGGCACCGATAGTGACGTTGGTCAGTCGGTCGACCACGATGAAAGCGCCGGTAGCGCGGTTGCGCGGGTATGGATCGAAGGCGACCGGCTGGCTCAGCGTAACTTCGCACAAGCCGATCTCATTCAGGTCGAGATGCTCGCGATCGGTCGCCTTATCCAGCGAGTTGACGTCGATCTGGTGGTGAACGGCGGTAATCGAACCGGAGGTAAAGTTAGGCCCCAGCTTGATGTCGTAGAGGCGGTCCGTGGCCATAGGCTTGTCGATCATCCACACCAGGTGGGCATCGAACTTGTTGCTTACCAGCGGCTCGTCCTCCGGCTTGACCAGCATGTCCCCGCGGCTGACATCGATCTCGTCTTCCAAGGTCAGGGTGACGGCCTGGTCGATGTAAGCTTCGTCCAGGTTGCCGTCGAAGGTGACGACGTCCTTGACCTTGCTCTTGCGGCGTGACGGCAGCGCCATGACCTCATCGCCGGGACGAATGACGCCGGACGCGATCGTGCCGCTGAAACCACGGAAGTTCAGGTTGGGGCGGTTGACGTATTGAACCGGGAAGCGGAAGTGTTCCAGGTTTTTGTCCCGGGCGACCTCCACCGACTCCAGGATGTCCATCATCGGCTGGCCGGTGAACCAGGGCGTATTTTCGCTGCGATTAACGACGTTGTCGCCTTCCAGCGCGGAAATCGGGACAAACCGAATATCCTGCAGGCCCAGCTTGTCAGCGAACGCCAGGTAGTCGCGTTTGATTTCCTCGAAGCGCTCTTCGCTGTAATCCACCAGGTCCATCTTGTTGATGGCGACGACAATGTGACGGATGCCCTGCAAAGAGGCGATGAACGAATGGCGGCGGGTCTGGGTCAATACGCCGTGGCGGGCATCGATCATCATGATCGCCAACTGCGCTGTGGACGCGCCGGTGGCCATGTTGCGGGTGTACTGCTCGTGGCCCGGGGTATCGGCAATAATGAACTTGCGCTTATCGGTGGAAAAATAGCGGTAGGCGACATCGATGGTGATGCCTTGTTCACGCTCCGCCTGCAAACCATCTACCAGCAAGGCCAGATCCAGCTTTTCGCCGGTCGTACCCAGCTTGGCGCTATCGGCTTTAAGGCTGGCCATGTGATCTTCGTAGATCATTTTGGTGTCGTGAAGCAGGCGCCCAATCAGTGTGCTCTTGCCGTCGTCGACGCTGCCGCAGGTCAGTAGGCGCAGTAGCTCTTTTTCTTCGTGCTGTTTCAGGTACGCGTGAATGTCTTCAGCGATCAGTTCGGACTGGTGTGACATGATTCTCTTCCCGTAAAACTGTCTGGCGGTTAGAAATAACCTTCGCGTTTCTTCTGCTCCATCGAGCCGGCAGAGTCGTGATCGATCACGCGACCCTGACGCTCGGAGCTTTTCGCCAGCAGCATTTCCTGAATGATGTCGGTCAGGGTATCGGCCTTGGATTCAATGGCGCCGGTTAGCGGGTAGCAGCCCAGGGTGCGGAAACGGACCGATTTCATCGCCGGCTTCTCGCCGTCTTTCAGCGGCATGCGCTCGTCGTCCACCATGATCAAGGTGCCGTCGCGCTCGACCACCGGCCGCTCGGCAGCATAGTAAAGTGGAACGATCTCGATATTTTCCAGGTAGATATATTGCCAGATGTCCAGCTCGGTCCAGTTGGATAGCGGGAACACCCGAATACTCTCGCCCTTGTTGATCCTGCCGTTATAGATATTCCACAGCTCGGGACGCTGGTTCTTGGGGTCCCAGCGATGGTATTCGTCACGGAACGAATAGACCCGCTCCTTGGCGCGGGATTTTTCCTCATCGCGCCGGGCGCCGCCGAAAGCGGCATCGAATTTGTACTTGTTCAATGCCTGTTTCAGCGACTGGGTTTTCATAACATCGGTGTGCTTGGCACTACCGTGAGTAAACGGCCCGATACCGGCGTCGACGCCTTCCTGATTGATATGGACGATCAGGTCGAGGCCGTATTTCTCTGCTTGACGGTCCCGGAACTCGATCATTTCCTTGAATTTCCACGTGGTATCCACGTGCATCAACTTGAACGGTATCTTGCCGGGATAGAACGCCTTGCGTGCCAAATGCAGCATGACGGAGGAGTCTTTGCCGATGGAGTAGAGCATGACGGGGTTGTCAAACTCTGCAGCGACTTCCCGGATGATGTGGATGCTTTCAGCTTCCAGTTGCTTGAGATGCGTCAGATTATAGGTGGTCATGATCCAGTTACCGGTTGCGTGAAACGCAGATTGATTCGTTCAGGCGGTGCGCCTCGCGATCCGTGACATCGGGTCAGGTATAAGGGACGCAGTACCGCATAATTGGAGCGAAACTATACCAGAGAGAGTAAGTGCATAAGAAGAAGATGGGCTAGAGTTTAGAGGTATAACAATATGCCAAAGCGGCGGACTTGGTGGGGTCGCCTTCACCAACATCTGGGCGCGGGAGTTCGGGCTATTAGTCTTTGCTGAGTAGCCGGCTGACATACTGGTCGACGTAGTCGTGGCCATTGCCTTCGAAATGGGTGAACTGGAGGCCCAGTTGAAAAACCTTGCGGGAGATACGGCGAATATGGACCACGTTACATTGGGCTTCGATATTGACGGATTGCACGGTCACGACAGGGACCGAGAATCTGACGTCCAGTCCGACGGGGTCTTTCGGTGCAACATTCCAGCGGTCGGAGATCAAGGATTGTACGCGGTCGCTCTCGCACTCGACCATCATGCCGGCTCTGGAAAGGTTGGCTGTTTTACACACCAGGCTCTCGCCGTCGGGATTAATGACGGTGACATCGATATCGGTGGGTACGCGCTGTTGCTGGCGCAGGTTGAGTTTACCGGCCATATTTTTTAAACCGCCTCGTGAATAAGGTGAAGGAGTGAGTCCACTGCCCATGCGACGTCTTGTTCTTTTATAAGTCGTCTCGTTCTTCTATAAGTCTCGTTCTTCTATAAAAAGGCGATTCATCGCGACCGACTGCCAGATAAAGTGCACCCAGAGTTCAGCATTTTAAAGCTAACACGTTGAAAGTTTAGACCTCTGTTAAAAGATGAGCAAGCCGTGTGTCGCGTCTGTCGGCGGGTCTGTGCACGACGTCGCAGTAGTACGGACTTATGGCCGCCAGTCGAGTGGAGTACAATGGCGCCGCGCAGCGTCCATCTGGGCGCTGGCTTTCTTTATTCCCGTTTTCTGAAGGTTGGTTTGGATCATGAGCGATAGTCAGGGCGTCACCACAAACGGCGGCAAAGTTGGTTTTATCAGCCTGGGTTGTCCCAAGGCCCTGGTGGATTCGGAGCGAATCCTGACCCAGCTTCGGATGGATGGCTACGAAGTGGTCCCGACCTACAACGATGCCGATGTGGTCGTGGTCAACACCTGCGGCTTTATCGACGCGGCCAAGCAAGAGTCTCTGGATGCTATCGGCGAGGCGTTGCAGGAGAACGGCAAGGTTATCGTGACCGGATGCATGGGTGTTGAAGCGGACCGCATACGGGAAGCCCATCCGAAGGTTCTGGCCGTGACTGGCCCACAAGCCTATGAGGAAGTGGTCGGCGCCGTCCACGAGCATGTGCCTAGTCAGAAAACCCACGATCCGTTCGTGGATCTGGTGCCGCCTCAGGGTATTAAGCTCACGCCTCGCCACTACGCCTATCTGAAAATTTCCGAGGGCTGTAACCACCGGTGTACCTTCTGCATTATTCCATCTATGCGCGGCGATTTGGTCAGCCGGCCAGTGGGCGACGTTATGGATGAAGCCCAGCGTCTGGTGAACGCCGGTGTGAAAGAGCTACTGGTGATTTCCCAGGACACCAGTGCTTACGGGGTCGACGTAAAGTTTCGGACCGGCTTCTGGCAGGGGCGCCCGCTCAAGACCCGTATGCAGGAACTGTGTGAGGCGCTGAGCGCGTTGGGTGTTTGGGTGCGCTTGCATTATGTCTATCCCTACCCCCATGTGGACAACGTGATACCGCTGATGGCCGAGGGCAAAATCCTGCCTTATCTGGACATCCCGTTTCAGCATGCCAGCCCGCGTGTGCTCAAGGCGATGAAGCGTCCGGCGCATGACAGCAAGACTCTGGAGCGGATTCGCAAGTGGCGCGAGATCTGCCCGGAACTGACTATTCGCTCTACCTTTATTGTCGGTTTCCCGGGCGAAACCGAAGAAGACTTCCAATATCTACTGGATTGGCTGGACGAAGCCCAACTGGACCGGGTCGGTGCGTTCAAGTACAGCCCGGTGGAAGGGGCCAAGGCAAACGAGATTGACGGTGCCGTGCCGGAAGAGGTCAAGGAAGAGCGGCTGGCACGCTTTATGGCCAAGCAGGCGGACATCAGTGCCGCCCGGTTACAGCGCAAGATAGGCACTGAAATTGATGTGCTGATCGACGAAGTGGACGAGGAGGGCGCTATCGGCCGCAGCAAGGCCGATGCCCCGGAGATTGACGGTATGGTCTATCTGAACGACGAAACCGGCCTGGCTCCGGGACAGATCGTCCGCGCCCGGGTTACGCATGCCGATGAGCATGATCTTTGGGCCGATTTGATCGGTTAATGGTTTCTTATTAGCTGAAGCCTGAACGCGAGAGCGTGAGGGCTAAATGTAGCTGATGGGAGGGGCCACCCCATCAGCTACATTCGACACCCTTGATCGGGCGGGCTATTAGCAGATTTAAGCGTCCAGCTTCTTCTTCAGAATGTCCGTCAGAACCTTCGGGTTACCCTGGCCCTTCGACGCTTTCATCAGCGGCCCCATAAAGCCACCCATGAGCTTCTTCCGCTTCTTCTCGTCGGCGTCCCGATATTGGGCGATCTGCTCCGGCATGTCGGCAAGAACGTTATCCACCAGCTTTTCCAGTTCCCCGGTATCGGAGACCTGTTTAAGGCCTTCTCGGGTGATGATGCTATCCACGTCGGCTTCGTCGTTGTTCCAGAGCAGATCGAAAACCTTCTTGGCGCCGGACGACGACAACGTGTTGTCGGCAATACGCTGGATCAGCGCGCCCAGGCGATCTGCAGACACCGGCGAGTCGGTGATGCTCAGATCTTCGGCATTGAGCCGGGCGCTCAGCTCACCCAGGATCCAGTTGGCAGCCAGTTTCGCATCGCCACCCGTCTTGGCTGTGGCTTCGAAATACTCGGCCGTGCGGGCGTTGGCGCTGAGCAGGCCTGCGTCGTATTCGGTGAGGGTGTAGTCGGCCAGGAAACGTGCCTTCTTGGCATCCGGCAGTTCCGGCATGGTTAGGCGAACCTGTTCGATGAAATCGTCATCGATCACGACCGGCAATAAGTCAGGGCACGGGAAGTAGCGGTAGTCGTTTGCTTCCTCTTTGGTGCGCATGGAGCGACTTTCATTGCGGTCGCCGTTATAAAGTCGCGTCTCCTGAACGATGGTGCCGCCATCCGTGAGTACATCGATCTGGCGCTCCACCTCTTGATGAATCGCTGCTTCCATAAAGCGGAACGAGTTCAGGTTCTTGGTCTCGGTACGGGTGCCGAGCTTTTCCTCCCCCTCCGGCCGCACGGAAATATTGACGTCGAAGCGCAGGGAGCCCTGCGACATATCGCCGTCACAGATCCCCAGCGACGTCACCAGGCCGTGAAGCTGGCGGGCGAAAGCAACGGCTTCCTCGGCGCTGCGCATGTCCGGTTCGGTGACGATCTCGATCAGCGGTGTCCCGGCACGGTTCAGATCAATGCCCGTCACGCCGTGGTAGCCCTCGTGCAGGGATTTGCCCGCATCTTCTTCCAGGTGGGCATGGTGGATGCGCACGCGCTTCTCGGTGCCATCTTCAAGTTGGATGTCCACATGACCCGCACCGACGATGGGCTCGGCCAACTGGGTGGTCTGATAGCCCTTGGGCAGGTCCGGATAGAAGTAGTTCTTGCGCTCGAACACCGAGCGGCGGCCGATGTCCGCGTCGATCGCCAGGCCGAACATGGTGGCAAAACGAAACGCCTGCTCGTTGGCGACCGGCAGAGTGCCTGGCATGGCCAGGTCGACAGCGCTGGCCTGCGTGTTTGCGTCGGCACCGTAAGCGGTGCTGGTGCCCGAGAAGATCTTGGTTTTGGTTGCGAGCTGAACGTGTATTTCCAGCCCAATCACAACTTCCCATTGCATGTCTGTCGTTCTCCTGCTTCAGCCCGCGGGCGCCTGAGTGTGCCAGTCGGTAACCTGCTGGTACTGGTGCGCAGCATTAAGCAGGCGGGCTTCGTCGAAATAGTTGCCAATCAGTTGCAGGCCCACGGGCAGGCCGTTGATTTGGCCGGCGGGAATGGACATGGCGGGAACCCCGGCCAGGTTGATGGCGATAGTGTAGATGTCTTCCAGGTACATCTTCACCGGATCGTCGGTCTTCGAGCCGAGGGTGAAGGCTGGCGATGGTGAAGATGGGCCCATAATGACATCCACGTCTTCGAAGGCCTTGATGAAATCCTGCTGGATCAGCCGCCGGACTTTCTGGGCTTTCAGGTAATAGGCGTCGTAGTAGCCGGCGGAAAGCGCGTAGCTGCCGATGAGTATCCGGCGCTTAACTTCTTCGCCGAAGCCCTCTGCCCGTGTACGGGTATAGAGATCGAGCAAATCTTTCGGATCTTCGCAGCGGTAGCCGTAGCGTACGCCATCGAAACGGGACAGGTTGGCGGATGCCTCCGCCGGCGCGATAACGTAGTAGGCCGCGATCGCCAGATGGGTGTTGGGCAAGGAGATATCCTTAACCGTCGCGCCCAGCTTCTCGTACTCGCTAACCGCCGTGCGGACCTGTTGAGCCATTTGGCTATCGAGCTGATCGGTAAAGTATTCCTTTGGCAGGCCGATCTTCAGCCCCTTGAGCGGCTCGTTGAGCGTGGCGGTGTAGTCGGGGACCGGCTTGTCGATGCAAGTAGAGTCCTTGGGGTCGAAGCCCGCCATGACGTTGAGCATCATGGCGTTGTCTTCGGCGGTCCTTGCCATGGTGCCGCCCTGGTCCAAGCTTGAGGCAAAGGCGATCATCCCGTAGCGGGAGACGCGTCCATAAGTCGGCTTGAGTCCGGACACGCCGCACAGGGCCGCCGGCTGACGGATAGAGCCGCCGGTATCCGTTGCCGTAGCTGCCGGTATTAGACGTGCGGCGACGGCAGCCGCCGATCCGCCGGATGAGCCGCCGGGCACGTGGTTGTCGCCCCAGGGGTTTTTAGTGGCGCCGAAGTAACTGCTCTCGGTCGACGAGCCCATGGCGAACTCGTCCATGTTGGTCTTGCCCAGACACACTGCGCCTGCACTGCGAAACCGGGCGGTGACGGTGGCGTCGTAGGGCGGAACGAAGTTTTCGAGCATGCGCGAACCGCAGGTGGTGCGTACGCCATTCGTGCAGAAGATATCTTTGTGAGCGAAAGGAATGCCGGTCCAGGGCGTCGCATCGCCGCTGGCACGCCGCTCGTCCGCAGCCTTCGCATCGCGTAGGGCTTCGTCTTCGGTGACCGTAATAAAACTGTTGTAGCGAGTATCTTCCTGTTTAATCCGATCCAGGAAGTGCTGGGTCAGTTCGACGCTGGAAACCTTGCCCTGCTCCAGATCACGGGCCAGTTCGGCTACTGTCTTGTCGTGCATATAAAGGATATCCGTAACAATATGAAGTCGTCGTTCGGCGGCTGGGGCGTCACTCGATAACGCGCGGCACCAGGTACAGGCCGTCTTCGGTCGCCGGAGCGATGCGCTGGAAGGCCTCGCGTTGATTGCTCTCGGTCACCTCGTCCGCACGCAAGCGCTGAGTGGCATCGAGTGGATGGGCAAGCGGTTCGACGGATGAGGTATCCGCCGCCTGAAGCTGATCGACGAGATTCAGAATATTGCCCAGGTCATTTTCCAGGGATGCGACCTGGCTGTCGTCAAGCCGAATGCGAGCGAGCAGGGCGACTTTTTCGATGTCCTCGCGGGATATGGCCACGTAACGTCTCCACTAACGGTTCTTAATGGCGCAATATGGTAACAGATTGTGCCGCCTGCGGGAGGCCGCCTGGCGCAGATTCTAACCTTGACGACCCTCTCGTTTCGTCAGATATGACGCCGCCTCCGGCCCGTATGAGCCTTGCCTGAGTACCGGCCCACTGCTAAAGTTGCCGCATTCATTTTGCAAAGGAACCTCTGATTAAGTCTATTGGCGATTCTGCAAGCCTTGAGGGCCAGAATTGCCAATAGACTTAATCAGAGGTTCCATAGCTTTTCTCAGGTTGAAAATACGCTAATGCTCATCAAGAAAATTCGTGGTCTTTTTTCCAGTGATTTATCTATCGACCTGGGGACGGCCAACACCCTCATCTATGTTCGCGACCGCGGTATTGTGCTGAATGAGCCGTCGGTTGTGGCCATTCGTACCAACGGTGCCCAGAAGATGGTGGCTGCGGTTGGCGGCGAAGCCAAACGCATGCTGGGCCGTACCCCGGGCAATATCACGGCTATCCGTCCGCTGAAAGACGGCGTTATCGCGGATTTCGTGGTGACCGAGAAGATGCTGCAGCACTTCATCCACAAGGTGCACGAAAACAGCTTTATTACGCCGAGCCCCCGGGTGCTGGTCTGTGTGCCGAGCAAGTCCACCCAGGTTGAACGCAAGGCCATTCGCGAATCAGCCATGGGCGCCGGGGCGCGTGAAGTGTTCCTGATCGAAGAGCCGATGGCCGCAGCGATTGGCGCCGGCCTGCCGGTGGAAGAAGCCAGCGGTTCCATGATCGTCGACATCGGCGGCGGCACGACGGAAATCGCGATCATTTCCCTCAATGGCATCGTCTATGCCGAGTCGGTTCGCGTGGGCGGCGACAAGTTTGACGAGGCCATCGTGACTTACGTTCGCCGTAACTATGGCAGCTTGATCGGTGACTCCACTGCCGAGCGTATCAAGCACGAGATTGGTTGCGCTTACGAAGGCGTCGAGGTTCGCGAAATAGACGTACGTGGCCGTAACCTGGCTGAAGGTGTACCGCGGGCGTTCACCCTGAATAGCGAAGAAATCCTGGAAGCCCTTCAGGAGTCTCTGGCGCAGATCGTTCAGACCGTAAAGAGTGCGTTGGAGCAGTCACCGCCGGAATTGGCGTCCGATATTGCCGAGCGTGGTATCGTCCTGACCGGCGGCGGCGCCTTGTTGCGCGGCCTGGACAAACTGCTGAGCGAGGAAACCGGCCTGCCGGTGATTGTCGCCGAAGATCCACTAACCTGTGTAGCTCGCGGCGGTGGCAAGGCGCTTGAAGTGATCGACCGGGGCGGCATTGGCATGTTTTCACACGAAGGCTGATCCGGCTTTCGCTATTGAATTGGATCGCAGTGAACTATTCACTGCACAAGGCCGCCGCTGGCGATTCGTCGCAGCGGCGGTTGTCGTTTAAGGAACCTCTGATTAAGCCTAAAGCGCAATAGCCTTAATTAGAAATCAGAGGTTCCTAGGTGGGGAGAATTGGGCTATCAAGACACTTTTTGTTCAGGGACCCATCCCGGGCTTCCGGCTGTTGTTGGTGGTGGTGCTCTCTCTTGTGCTTGTGGTGCTGGATTCCCGTTTTCACCGGGTTGACGAGTTACGCAGTTGGCTCGGCTCGGCGTTGACGCCAGTCATCTGGCTGGGGCATGTGCCGGCGAGCCTTGGCGAGTGGAGTGACGACGTGTTCGCCAGTCGCGATGAGCTTTTGGAGGAAAACGAGTCACTTCGGGCGCGCCTGCTCATCCTTGAGCGTCGCTCCATCAAATACGCGTCCCTTGCCGCCGATAACATCGAGTTGCGTAACCTCAAGGATGCGTCGGCGCAGTTAGATGAAACGGTTGTGGTGGCGGATATTATCGGCGTTTCGCCGGACCCGTTTTCTCACGAAGTCATTGTTAATCGCGGCTCCCGCGATGGGGTCGCCGAAGGTCAGGCGATCCTGGATGCCAACGGCCTGATGGGCCAAGTGATCCAGACCAATCGTTTTACCTCCCGCGTGCTGCTCGTTTCCGACAGTAGCCACGCCGTGCCGGTGGAGGTGCTGCGCAGCGGCGTGCGCGCCATCCTATTGGGCACGGGCAGCGTGAATTCCCTTGAGTTGATGCATGTGCCGGATACGGCGGACGTCAGAGAGGGCGATATGTTGGTGAGTTCCGGACTGGGTGGACGCTTTCCCAAGGGCTATCCCGTGGCCCAGGTCACCCGTGTTCATAGCGAGCCCGGCGAATCGTTCGCCGAAATTCAGGCCCAACCCGCCGCAGCGCTCAACCGTAGCGACTTGGTGCTAGTGGTGTTTCAGCCTCAGATTCGTAGCGCCGAACCGAATTGCGCGCCCGTTGCCGACGGCGAAACGCCGCCACCGGAGTGCGCGCCGGCCGAGACCGATAGCACGCCGGATCGTGGTGAGGGAGAACGTTCATGAGTCTGTCGGTGATTAGCTACCCGGTGTTTGTGGTCAGCGTCATTGTCGCCCTGGTGCTGAGTATCTCCCTGTTTCCCGTAAACTGGCTGATTCTGCGTCCTGAATGGCTGGGTCTGATGGTCTTCTACTGGACCTTCCGCTCGCCTCATCGCTTCGGCGTGCTGGTGGCTTGGGTGTTGGGTTTGCTGCTGGACGTGCTGGAGGCCGGCACGCTGGGCATCAATGCCTTCGCCATGGCGCTGGTGGCCTTTCTGGTGCTGACAACGCACCAACGGCTACGCATGTTTCCCCTGCCGCAACAGTGCTTGATGGTCTTCTTGTTGCTCGGCATTAATCAGATGATCGTGCATTTCGTAAACCAGGTGCTGGGTGCCGACAATCCCGGGTTTACTTATCTCTTGCCCGCGGTCACCAGCGCCGTTGTTTGGCCGTTTGTCTGCGCGATCCTCGATCGTCTCAACCTGAAACTGGCCTGACTATGATTCGACACCCCAGGACCATGCGTCCCGTTGTACTTGCCTCTGCCTCCCCCCGGCGCCGGGAACTGCTCGAACAGATTGGGCTTCCATTTTCGGTAGCGCCGGTGGATATCGATGAAACGCCGCTTCCCGGCGAACGGCCGGATCACTATGTCGAGCGCCTCGCTCGTCAAAAAGCCGAAGCCGGACTGGCCGGGGCTGACGATTCCGATAGTTTGGTGATTGGCTCGGACACCACGGTGGTCTGCGACGATCGCATTATGGGTAAGCCCGCCAGTGAAGCGGAAGCGGCAGAGATGCTGGCACTCCTTTCCGGGCGCACGCACAAGGTGATGACGGCGGTGGCGTTGGCGGGAGAATACGGCTGCTATGCGCGCCTGGCTGTCACCGAAGTGCGGTTCAGGAAGATCACCGATGGGGAAATTGCAGCCTACTGGCAAACCGGCGAGCCGGCCGACAAGGCAGGCGGTTACGGCATTCAAGGCCGGGGCGCGGTATTCGTGGACGGCCTGTGGGGAAGCTATAGTGCCGTGGTGGGTCTGCCGTTGCAGGAAACAGCGGAATTGTTCGAGGAAGCAGGTCAGCCGGTGTGGAACTTCTGGCTGTCATCGGCGGAGACACCCTTATGAGTGAGGAAATCCTGATCAACGTGACGCCGGTCGAGACTCGCGTAGCGCTTGTTGAAAACGGCATGTTGCAGGAAACCTATATCGAGCGCACCAGCCGCAAAGGCATTGTCGGCAACATCTATAAGGGTAAGGTGGTGCGCGTGTTGCCCGGCATGGAGGCCGCTTTTGTCGATATTGGACTCGAACGGGCCGCTTTTATCCACGCCTCCGATGTCATGGTGGCCGGTAACGGCGACGAATCCGCGTCGGATACGCAAAGAACCGTTCCGGATATCCGGTCCCTGTTGCGAGAGGGTCAGTCACTGGTGGTTCAGGTGACCAAGGATCCGATTGGCACCAAGGGGGCACGGCTGACGACGCAGTTGTCGATTCCGTCGCGCTATCTGGTCTTCATGCCCGAGGTGCCGCACATCGGGATCTCCCAGCGTATCGAAGACGAAGCCGAGCGCGCCCGTTTGAAGGCGCTGGTGGAACAGGGTGCCGAAGCGTTGGGCGCGAGTGGCGGCGGGTACATCATCCGCACGGCCGCCGAAGGCGCCTCTGCCGAGGATCTGCTGGGCGACATGAAGTACCTCCATCGCCTGAATCAATCTGTTGTGGAGCGCAATACGTCCGGCAAGGTCCCCGCCGTCGTCTATCAGGACCTGCCGTTGTTTATCCGCACCATTCGTGATCTGATTCGGCCGCAAACGGAGAAGGTGCGCATCGACAGCCGGGAAAGCTATCAGCGGGTCATGGAGTTCGTCGACGAATTCGTCACCGAGTTTTCCGATAAAGTGGAGTACTATCCCGGCGAGCGTCCCATCTTCGACCTGTACAGCGTTGAAGACGAAATCCAGAAGGCGTTGAGTCGCAAGGTACAGCTTAAGTCCGGTGGTTATGTGATCATTGACCAGACCGAGGCGATGACCACCATCGATATCAATACCGGAGCCTTCGTCGGACATCGCAACCTTGAGGAAACCATCTTCAAGACCAATCTCGAGGCTGCGCGCTCCATCAGCCGGCAATTGCGCCTGCGCAATCTGGGCGGGATCATTATTATCGACTTTATCGATATGGAAGATCCTGAACACCAGCGGCAAGTGCACCGCATGCTGGAAAAAATGCTTGAGCGGGATCACGCCAAAACGAAGATTACCGGTGTTTCCGAGCTGGGCCTGGTGGAAATGACCCGCAAGCGCACGACCGAAAGCCTGGGCCAGGTGTTGTGCGAGTCGTGTCCGATCTGCGACGGCAGAGGTTTTCTCAAGACGCCTGAAACTGTCTGCTATGAGGTGTTCCGGGAGATCATGCGGGTAAACCGGGCTTACGAGGCGGAAAGCTACTTGGTGATGGCGGCCCAGAAAGTGGTGGATCGCTTACTGGACGAAGAATCCGACAATGTTGCGGACCTGGAGACGTTCATTGGCAAGAGCATCCGCTTTCAGGTCGAACCTTTTTACAGCCAGGAACAGTATGATGTGGTCCTGCTCTGAGATCGGACGCTTGTTCATGGCGGGTACCCTTCAAACGGGTTTGACGATATGGGCTCTGGCGCGTTGCGCCTTGGGTTAGGCGGCGATTACCGGCATGGAAGCGACAAGTAGTCAGGACGAGGTAGAGAAATCGAGGGCACTGCGCTGGATTGAGCGCAGTGCCAATCTTATTTGGGGTTTGGTTCTCGCACTGCTGATCGTCGTCGCGTTGTACGTCGTCATCGGCCGCCAGCTGGTCTCTGCCGTTGGCGACTACCGCCAGGAACTTGAAGCCGAACTGTCACAGCGGCTGGGCCAACCGGTACACATTGATGGTCTGGAAGGTCGCTGGCGGGGGTTCGATCCCGTCATCCTGATCGCCGGTATCGAGGTGGAGGAGGTGGCGCCATCAAACGAGCCAGCCGCCCGCATCGACAGCATACGGATCAGGCTGGATGCGTTGACGTCGCTATTAAGACAGCGTCTGGTGTTTAGCGATTTTATCGCCAGCGGGCTGGATCTAACACTGGAGCAGACCCCGTCCGGTGCCATGGCAATCCAGGGTGTTCCTCTGGCCCATTCCTCTGTGCTCAGTGATGAAACGTCCGCGGAGAAAACGGCGGGCGGCCCGAGAGCGTGGATCGATAAGCTCGGCGGCATTCTTTCCGATCCCTCTGTACAGCTGAACCAGCTTCGACTGGGACTCAAGGTCCCGGAAGAAGAGCTGCGAACCTTTTTTATTCCTCAGGTCGACCTGCTTTACGAACGCGGAGTCTTCAGCGCTTCCGGCCGCGCGATGCAGCCGGGTTCGGCGATCCAGCTGGCGCGCTTTTACCTGAAAGGCGAGCACTTCTTCCGCGGGGATTTTGACGGCAAACTCTACCTGGATATCGATTCCGGCCGACTGTTCGACGCTCTAATGGCTCGTTATGACTGGCAGGAACGGGCTATCGTCGGTTTCGAAGCCGATGGGCAGGCCTGGCTGGACTTCCGGGGGGGCGAGCTCCAGTCCGTCAACGCCAAGGTTTCTATCCCGCATCTTCAGCTTCGTGCTCAAGGCCAAAGCCAAGCACCCGTCGAATCGGTGCAGGCTCACGTGGGGTGGCGTCACGCGTCCGATGGAGGCTGGCGTATCGACGTAAAGGATCTCTCGTGGCAGTGGGGCGGTGACTCGGTCGAGCCTATCGACCTTAGTATTGTCCGGGACAGTGAATGGGAGCTTCGCTCGGACTCGATCCCGCTCGGGAGCGTGACCCCCATGGTATTGGCCATGGTGCCGCTGGGAGAAACGCAGCGTAGGGCCTTGGCCGGCTACCAGCCTGGTGGCCAACTACAGAACGTTGTGCTGCGGACGTCCGGCGATGGCGCCTTCGCGCTCGCGGCAGAGCTGGACGGCGTTTCGGTGGCGGCCTACGACGGCGCGCCCGGCGCCAGTGGGTTGAAAGGGACCGTCAACATGACGGAGTCCGCAGGCCGGGTCCATGTGGATACCGTTTCCGTGACCCTCGGCTTCCCCGAACTCTTTGCCGACTACTGGCAAATGGAACGGCTCAGCACCCAGGTTAACTGGCTGATAGAGGGGAGCCGTAAGCGCGTCTGGTCCGACTGGATCGATATACGGTATCGCGGCGATACGCGAATGGAAGGCGCTTTCGAGCTGGTGCTCAACGATCCCGGCGAAGATACACTCTCGTTGCGGGTCGGAAGCTGGAATGCCAGCGCGCCAATGCTGGCTGAGTTCATTCCGGTCAAGGAAGTCGATCGGGAGTTCTACGATTGGATAACGACCGCGGTTGAAGAGGCGAGCGTTCCGGAAGGTTGGTTTTACGGTCATGGCCAGATCAACGAGGGCGCCCCAAAGGGGAGCTTCAGCGTCAGCATGCGTTATCGATTCGAAGATGCAAGGCTGAAGTATGACGAGGCGTGGCCGGTGATAACCGGAATCTCGGGCAGCGTTGAGGTGCATAATAAAGTCGCCGAGATTCAAATTGCCTCGGGTGAAACGGGTGGACTGCAGCTTGAGCCGTCCTCGGTCAAGGTTGATGGCGATGTCTCGCCGACTACGGTCGCTATCGAAACCGCTGCGCCTTTTAACGGCGAGGATGTTGGTCATTGGCTTGAGTCGTCGCCTTTGGGCGAGCTTGTCGGAGAGGCTGCGAGCGATCTGCATCTTGAGGGCGACTTTCATCTCGATCTGGGTCTTGAGCTGGCACTGAGCGACGACATTCAAACCAAGGCCGACGTCGCGGTAAAAACCGAGGACGCCCAGTTTGCCTATAGCGACACCCAGGCGGTCTGGCAAAACGTTGCAGGCACCCTCCACTACAGCAGTGACTCGGGATTTTCCGGCGATCCGCTGACCGCGCGGTTTCTAGGCAATCCTGTCGAGCTGGCGCTGTCGCGGCCCGATACCGGTGCGCCGCTACGTATCACCCAGACCGGGCGCATAGCCGTTGCGGATGTGGCCGAGCAGTTCGAAATGTCTTTACCGCCCGGGATCGATGGGCGCGCCACATATTCCGCACGGTTGGACCTCTCTTCCAGCGGCGCATCGTCACTGGCCGTTTCTTCGTCACTGGCCAATGTTTCTTTGGAATGGCCAGCGCCCTTTGGCAAACCGGTGGGCGCTGCGGTACCGATGGAACTGGTGATGAGTTGGGGTGAGAACGATGGCATGTTGCTCTCCGGCCACTGGAGCGATCGCTTAGCCTATCGCCTGCGTTGGGCGGGTGGTGCGTTCCAGCGTGGCCGTGTCGAGCTGGGCGTGGCGTCAACATCGCTCTCGGGCGCCCCCGGATTGGAAGTAACGGGGCGTGTGGAACACTTGGATCTCGCGCAGTGGAAAAACGGGCTCTCGCAGTTTGACCTTGCGCCAAGTTCGGGACAGGGCGGACCGGGTCTGGAGGCGCCGGATTGGTTAAAGCGGGTGGCGCTCAGCATTGGGTCGGCGCGGGCCGCTGGCCAGCAGTTCAACGAAACCGTCGTGCTGGCCATACCCGACGCCAACGGTTGGCGCGTTTCACTGGATGGCGAGGATGTTGGGGGTGAGCTGTTTTTACCCGCCGGTGATCAGCCTATCGTGGTCGACCTCAGTAAAGTGATTCTGGTAAGCGAAGAAAAAGGGACGCCCGGGAGTGAGTCATTACAAGCAGCGGTGCCTTTCGAAGAGAACGGCATAGCGGGCTGGCCGGACGTGGATGTGATTATCGATGCTCTTCGCCTTAATGGCCGAGACTACGGTGCCTGGTCGTTTCTGTTTCGTCCTGCCGCCGATGCACTCGAAATTCAGCAATTAAAAGGTAAGGTGGGTAGCCTCGTATTCGATGGCGATGTGGTCTGGTCAGCACGCAATGGCACTGAGCAAACTCAGATCGACGGTACGCTCGCTGGTGGAAGTCTGGCGGATATCAGCCCGTGGATTGACGGGAGCGTCCCGTTGCGTAACGAAAAGAGCGCAATCGAAGTAGACCTCGGCTGGGATGGTCCTCCCAGCAATGGTTCGCTTGAAACCGTTGAAGGCACGCTGGGCTTTCGCCTGGACGATGGCGTAATCCTCGAGAGCAACAATACTGCCCAGATTTTTCGCATCTTCGGCATTTTGAATTCGGACACGCTCCTGCGGCGGTTGAAGCTGGATTTTTCAGATCTCTACGAGGCGGGTGTGGCTTTCGATGCTATTTCAGGCACGGCGCAATTGAACTCAGGTACCCTGACCTGGGAGCCGGAACTCCAGATCGTGGGGCCTTCGGGGGCGTTCAAATTAACCGGCTCCACCAGCCTGGTGGAGGAGACCCTCGATATGCGCCTGGTGGTGGTACTGCCACTGACCCAAAATCTACCGCTGGCGGCCATTCTGATGGGGGTCGCCCCGCCGATTGGGGGCGCCCTGTTTGTACTGGATAAAGTTTTGGGCGATCCTTTGAGTAGATTGACCAGCGCCACGTACTTGGTTCAGGGCACGTGGGATAAGCCGGATGTGGATCTGCGTAATGTCTTTGATACGGGGGATTAAGCCGAAATCCGCTGTTGGAGTTGATGCTTTTATTGGAAAAAAGCCATAAATAGTATCGAATAAAAGCCATAAATAGAAAACACATTCCAGACGACTGTATGGTTCATCAGGAGAGCGTGCGATGACGAACCGTAGTGTAGCTGTATTGCAAATGGTGAGCGGTCACGATCTTGACCAAAATCTGGCTGATGCTCGCGAGCTTCTCGAAGCGGCGAGTGAGAAAGGGGCGGTGGCTGCTGTATTGCCGGAGAATTTCGCAGTACTTAGCACACGCCAAATGTTGGAGCGAGGCCAGGATGAGCGGACCCCCGAAGGCCCGATCCGTTCGTTCCTGGCGGAGCAGGCGCGTCGTTTAGGATTGTGGATTATTGGCGGGTCCCTGCCCATCGCCGCCCGGCCGGACGGCACTGAGCTGAGCGACCGGGTTCGCGCCAGTTGCCTTGTTTTCAACGATGAAGGGAAGCAGGTAGCGCGTTACGATAAGATCCACCTGTTCGATGCGCACGTTGAAGATGCCCAAGGGCGCTATCGCGAGTCGGAAACCTTCGAGCCCGGCGAGGACGTGGTGACGGTGGACACTCCTTTCGGATGCCTGGGGCTCGCGATTTGCTACGATCTGCGCTTCCCGGAGCTATTTCGACTGCTGCGGGAGAAGGGGGCCGAATGGGTGACGTTGCCCAGTGCCTTTACCTACCAGACGGGAGCGGCCCACTGGCATCCGCTCGTACGGGCGCGTGCTATCGAGAATCAGTTCTGGATGGTGGCTGCCGGGCAGGGCGGCGAGCATGATTCGAAACGCCGCACGTATGGCCACTCGATGATTGTCGACCCGTGGGGAACCATGACAGCGCAAGTCAGTGAAGGCATGACGCTAACCTTGGACGAGTTGAGTCCGGAACGCCTGGAAACAACCCGTGACCGTATGCCGGTGTGGCTGCATCGGCGCTTGCAACCAAAGGCTTAAGCGCCTCTAAACCGATTCAGCTCGGATTTTCCTGTTCGTCGACGCACTCGCGCAGGTAGCGGAAGAGTTTCTTCGCCTGGCCGGTATTCTTTTCTTTCTGTGCGTCGCGGCGGGCATTGCGTGTCAGGTTGCGCAGGTGCTGAATATCGGCGGACGGACAGTAGTCGATAAACTCGCCCACGAGCGCATCGCCCTCGGCGATCAAACGATCGCGCCAGCGCTCAGCCAGATGCTGGCGGCGGGTGTGCTCGGCGCTGCCGCTGTCATAGGCTTCAATCGCGCGGATTAGTTCGTCGAGCTGCTCCTCCTGGCGAATCGCTTTCCCAATGTATTGCAGGTGGCGACGGCGCGCCTCGCGCTGGGTGATGCGGCGTGATTCGTCGATGGCTGCCCGTAGCCTGTCGCTGATGGGGAGGGGCGCGACCTGATCGGGGCGAAGCTCGATCAGACGTTTGCCGAGGTCTTGTAGCGCATGCATTTCGCGCTTGAGTTGGGATTTACTCTTGTAGTCTTCGTCGCCCTGGAAATCGTCTTCTTCGGTCGTCATTGCCATTCTCTTTTTCGATCAACTATCTGTAATCTGGAGAGCTCGCCGGCATCAGTCAGGTGAAAATCAGCCGTAAATCAGTGTCGCCAGTCCCAGGAAGGCTAGAAAGCCTATCACATCGGTGACGGTGGTAAGGATAACGCCGCCGGCCAGCGCCGGGTCGATGTTACGGGATTTCAGGAACAGGGGCAGCAACGTGCCTGCCAGGGCCGCGGCGATCAGATTGATGACCAATGCAGCGGCGATGATCAGTCCGATCATAGGGTCGCCAAACCAGATTGTGGCAGCCACAGAAACCACCAGTGCCCATAGAATGCCGTTGAGGACGCCGGTCAGGAGCTCGCGGTTTAGAAGCCAGGAGACATTGGCGGCGCTGATCTGGCCGACGGCCATACCGCGGATGACCAGTGTCAAAGTCTGGCTACCGGCAATCCCGCCCATGCTGGCGACAATGGGCATTAACACGGCCAGGGCGACGACTTTGGAGATGGTTCCCTCGAAAAGTCCGATCACCGAAGAGGCGATAAAGGCGGTGATCAGGTTGATGCCCAGCCAGACGGCGCGACGCTTGGTGGTTTTCATTACCGGCGCGAAGGTATCCTCATCTTCGTCGAGACCGGCCATGCTCATCAGGGAGTGGTCCGCGTCTTCGCGGATAACGTCAACCACGTCGTCGATCGTGATACGGCCGAGCAATCTGCCGTTCTCGCTGACGACCGGGGCGGAAATCAGGTCATAGCGCTCGAACAGGGTCGCGACCTGGGTGTCGGCCATGGTAACGGGAATCGGCTCGATATCGGTGTCCATGACCTCGCGCACCGTGGCGCTGGGGCTGGAAACCAGCATCTTGGTGATAGGCATAACGCCGATGTATTCGTCGCGCCGGTTGACCACAATGAGGCTGTCGGTCATAGGCGGCAGCGACCGGTGGCGGCGCAGATAACGCAGGACGACATCGATGCTGAGATCCGGACGCACCGTGATGGTGTCCGTATTCATCAAGCCACCGGCGGTGTCCTCCGGGTAGGCCAGGACTTCCTCCACACGCTGGCGATCCTGATCGTCCATGGTGTCGAGGACTTCCTGGATAACCGTATCCGGTAGCTGCTGCAGCAGGTCGGCAAGGTCATCCGATTCGAAGTCTTCGATAATAGACGCCAGTTCTTGAGCGTTGAGCTTACTCAGGAAGTAGCTACGAATATCGTCGCTCAGGTACTGGAGGACTTCCCCCTCCAGGCTTTTATCCACCAGATTCCAGAGCAAAGCCCGTTGGCGCGGCGGGGAGGATTCCAGCAGGTGGGCAATGTCACTCGGGCTCAGGCCGCCATTGAGAATGCGGGCGACCTGTTGCAGGGCACCACTGTCCAGCGCTTCACCGAGCGTACGGAGGCGCTGCCGGGCCTGGCTGTTTTCGAGTGCGTCGGACATGAATCACCCACGAAATCGGGTCGAGTTGACCATAAAGGCGGCTTAAGACTGAGAGTTAGTTAGTCACTCCCGGGAGGTTGCCGCTTCAGAAAATGATGTATTATAGCGGACTTACGTTGCAGACGTGAGAGATCAGTATAGGTGAATTCCACCGATGTCGCCGTTATCCGCCTTCGCCGAAGTAGTCGTTAATCAGATCGACGAGCGCGTCTCGGGCCTGGCATTCGTCAGCGCCATCAATCACCAGCTCGATCTCGGTGCCGCAACTGGCGGCCAGCATCATGACCGCCATGATGCTCTTACCATCCACTTCTCGGCTGTCCTTTCCAATCAATACCTTGCTTTTGAACGCCGACGCCGTGCTGACCAACTTGGCAGCGGCTCGGGCATGAAGGCCGAGCTTGTTTATGATGGTGATGGGCTCGCGGATCATGGGGTGTCCTGAGCGGGTTGGGCCGTCAAGTGGGGTAATTCGGTGTGACGGACCTGGACGTTGCTGTACTGGCTTTCAAAGTAGGCGCCGAGCTGGTCGCACATGTAGACCGAGCGGTGCTGTCCCCCGGTGCAGCCGATGGAAATGGTCATATAGCTACGGTTGCTTTCGCGGAAAGCGGGTAGCCAGGCTTCCAGGAAGCGTTTTATGTCATCCAGCATATGTTGCGTTGCCGGTTGCTGCTCGAGAAAGTCCTTAACCTCGGTATCGACACCGGTAAACTTGCGCAGGCTGGGATCCCAATAGGGGTTGGGCAGGCAGCGCACGTCGAAGACATAATCCGAGTCCACCGGCACGCCATGTTTGAAGCCGAATGACTGGAACAGCAGTGCCAACTCTTGCTCCCGCCGGCCTACGATCCTCTGTTTGACCATGTCCCGTAGCTCATACATCGAGAGCTCGGAGGTGTCGATGTAAAGGTCCGCGAGACGAGCCAGGGGTTCTAGTAGACGTTTCTCGCCGGCGATGGCTTCGCGCAATGAAGTGCGATCGTCACTCAGCGGGTGCTTACGCCGGGTGGCGTGAAAACGCTGGAGTAGCGACTGATCGGTAGCGTCGAGAAAGATAATCTCGACCTTCAGCTGGGTGGCTTCCAGGCGTTCGTGGATCGCTTCGAAGTTGGCGATTTCGCCCGCCAGGTTGCGCGCATCGATACTGACGGCAATGTTGCGGAGCCTGCGCGGTGAAGCCTGGCTGGCTTCTTCTGTCAGTGGGAACAACAATCCAATGGGTAGGTTGTCGATGCAATAGAAGCCCAGGTCTTCCAGAACGTGGAGGGCCGTACTCTTCCCCGAGCCTGAACGACCGCTGACGATGATCAGTTTCATGCTATGCCTTAACTTGGGATGCCCTGTCTGGATTGGTGCTATGGCCCGTGCGAATACTCAGCTACTGCGACTGCGTCATGGCCTCGTAAAGCTGGGTCGCATCCTCGCATCGACGCAGGCGCTCGCAGAAAGTGCGTTCATTGAATTTCTCGGCCAACTGGCTGAGCAACTCAAGATGTTCGCTGGTTGCCTCCTTTGGCACGATCAGCACGAAGAGTAAATCAACCGGCTGGTTGTCGATGGCATCGAAGGCAACGCCTTCTTCCAGGGTCAGAAGCGCACCAATGACGTGGTTGCAGTTTTCGAGGCGACAGTGAGGAATGGCGATACCCTGGCCAATGCCTGTGCTGCCCAGGCGCTCGCGGGAGACCAGATTGTTGAAAATCTGGGCTTCCTCAAGCTCTGGATAGCGCCGAGCAATATGCTCGGCGATCAATTCCAGGATTCGCTTCTTGCTGGTTCCCGGCACACCGCTAAGGGTGAGCTCGGGAACCAGGATGGACTGTATGGTTAAAGGTGTTTCCGTCATGGATGGAATGCTTTCCTAATATGAAACGGATAACGATTGACGCTTAATGAAGCGGCTAGCGACTGGCTGCGCCGTGCATTCGGTCGACCGTCTTCTCCTTGTGCTTCAGGATCTGCCGATCAAGTTTGTCCACGAGCGAATCGATCGCCGCATACATGTCTTCGTTCTGAGCCTTTGCGTGAACCTCCCCGCCGACGACATGCAGCGTGGCTTCAGCGGTATGGCGGAGTTTTACCACGGACAGGGTCACCTGACAGTTGCTGATATGGTCGAAATGACGTTCAAGTTTTTGAAATTTTTCAGACACATACTCTTTCAGGGGAGGGGTTAATTCGACATGGTGACCTGACATATTGAGTTGCATAGGCTTCTCCTACTTGTCGACATGCACGGGCGCTTAAGAGCGCGCCCGATGTTGAGCCCGTCGCGTGCGGCGGACGCCTGAAATTATGTCTGGCCGCCCGGACTTGAGGGCGGCTGTCCCTCATAACGGTCTTACGCTGTATCCGTATTTGCGTTATACCAATCGTTTACGTTCGTTGGACGGCGGTATATGCATGGCTTCGCGATATTTGGCAACTGTTCGCCGGGCGACGTTGATACCCTGATCGCCAAGTAGGGCGGCGATTTTGCTATCGCTAAGCGGCTTCTTTGGCGTTTCCGCCGCCACCAGTTTCTTGATCATGGCACGGATTGCCGTGGACGAACACTCCCCGCCTTCGTTCGTGCTGACGTGGCTGGAGAAGAAATACTTCAGCTCGAAAATGCCGCGGGGCGTATGCATGTACTTCTGGGTGGTGACCCGCGAGATGGTCGACTCATGCATGCCGACCGCCTGGGCGATATCGGACAGAATGAGAGGCTTCATCGACTCCTCGCCATGATCGAGAAAGCCTTGCTGATGTTCGACAATACGGGTGGCGACTTTAAGCAGGGTTTCGTTACGGCTTTGTAGGCTCTTGATAAACCACTTGGCCTCCTGCAACTGATCGCGCAAATAGGTGTTGTCGGCGCTACTGTCCGCCCGCCGGATCAGCGCGGCGTAACCGGCGTTCACCCGGATCCGAGGGGCGATTTCCGGGTTCAGTTCGACGCGCCACCGGCCTTTCGATTTGCTCACCACCACATCCGGCACCACATAGTCGGGTTCGCCTTGCTCCATGGAGTCGCCCGGACGCGGATTCAGTGTCTGGATCAGCGCGAGTACGGCCTTGAGTTGTTCTTCGGTGAGGCGGCTGCGGCGTAGGAGTTGAGCGTAATCACGGTTGCCCAGCAGGTTGATGTAGTGACTGATGACCAGGCGCGCCTGCGGTAGCCAGGGCGTGTCATGCGGCAACTGGTTAAGCTGAATCAGTAAACATTCCTGCAGATCGCGGGCAAAAACCCCCGGCGGATCGAAATGCTGGAGCCGGCGCAGGACCGCCTCGACTTCGTCCAGTTCCAGAGGGTCCTCGTCGGCTTCGTCCTCCAATCCCGCGTGGATATCCTCGACGCTCGTGATGAGGTAGCCGCGGGTATCCACCGAATCCAGCAGCGCGTGTGCAATGGCGCGGTCGCGGTCGCTCATGGGCGTCAGGTTGAGTTGCCAGAGCAGGTGATCCTGGAGGGTTTCTGTCGGTGAGTTGCGAGACTCAAAGTCGCTGTCGTCTTCGTCGTCGCCGCGGGAGGCTGAGGTAGGTGCGGATTGGTAGATGTCGTCCCAGGCTGTATCGACCGGGAGATCGTCGGGGATGTCCTGCTGGTTGTCGGCAGACCAATCCGGCTCTTCGCTCGGTTCATCCCAGCTATTGTCTTCCTGCTGGGAGTCTGAATCATTCTGCTCTTTGGATTCAGCCTCGTTGCTGCTGTTTTCGTTCTCGGCGGACGTGTCCGAGCCTTCCTCCTCCTCGGAGGTTTCCAGCATCGGGTTGGAGTCCAGCGCTTGTTGGATCTCTTGCTGAAGATCCAGCGTCGACAGTTGCAGAAGGCGTATGGCCTGCTGCAACTGCGGTGTCATGGTGAGCTGCTGACCCAGCTTAAGCTGGAGCGAAGCTTTCATTACCATTGATTTATCCCGTCACCCTAATGCTCTCGGCGTTAATTTTTTGCCGAACCACGTCGCGCCCGGAGTTATAGGGCATTGATCCCGGACTTAGAAAGTGGCGACTTAGTTCTACAAGCAATTTCTTTGCCGAAGTTTACTGCCATGGGTGTGCAGATGACAACGTTCTGGCCGCCGATGTTTGAGCCCATACTCGGACGGCCATGTTTCGAGTTTAGCGTTTTCGCAGAAATATGCGACAGCCAGCCCCTTTGAAGCATCAGACAAGATGGAAGCATCAGACAAGATGCCGGGCTGTGGTTCTGTGAGTGCTTTTGCTCTTCTGTATTGCTTTCTGTACTGCGTTTGGCATCAGTTGAACTCATCTCACGCCGATTCTTGTTACAGGCGAAATTCGTTGCCTAAATAAACTTCCTTGACCTGCTGATTTGCCAGTATGTCGTCGGCATGTCCGGAGGCGATGATGTGGCCTCCACTGACGATATAGGCATTTTCGCAGATATCCAGGGTCTCTCGCACGTTATGATCTGTAATCAGCACGCCAATACCTTTGTCCCGGAGGTGACGGATGATCTGCTTGATATCGCTGACCGATATCGGATCCACGCCGGCAAAAGGTTCATCCAACAGGATAAAGGCGGGTTCCATAGCCAGCGCGCGGGCAATTTCCACTCGCCGTCTTTCGCCGCCGGAGAGTGACATGCCCATGCTGTCGCGAATATGAGTGATGTGGAATTCTTCCAGCAGGTTTTCGAGTCGGCTTTCCCGGTCGGCACGGGACAGCCCCTTGCGCGTCTCCAGTATCGCCATAATGTTGTCGCGCACGCTTAGCTTGCGAAAAACCGAGGCTTCCTGGGGCAGGTAGCCAATGCCGGCCCGGGCGCGCCCATGCATCGGTAGCGGGGTAATATCCTTGTCGTCGATGGTGACCCGGCCCCGGTCCGCCGGCACGAGGCCGACGATCATGTAGAAGCAGGTGGTCTTGCCGGCGCCGTTGGGGCCGAGCAGGCCGACGATTTCCCCGCTACGAATCTCCAGGGAGACGTCCTTGACCACATTGACCTGTTTATAGCTTTTAGCCAGGTTGCTTGCGCACAGGATCGCCATTAGTTGGTCTCGCCCTGGTTTTCGTTGGACTGGCGCGGTTGTATCAGCATTTCTACCCGACCGTCCGGGTTATCCGGACTGCGCCCGCCGTCGGCGACGACGACGCGGCTGGCCGTGTTGTACTCGATGTGATCCCCTTTAAAAACGTTGCCCTCTTGACGGATTATCGCCTGCTTTTCGAAGGTAATGCGGCTGTCGCCAGCGGCGTAGATGATGGTGAGGGCTTCGGCGTCGGTTTTCGGCGTTTCACCCTGACGTGCCTGGCTATAGTGTGCCGGTTCGCCAAAGGCTTCGATCCGATCGAGCACGCCTTTGTTGCGGTAGAGGACAACCTTCTGGGCTGTCAGTTCGGTGGCGTCCTGACTCACGATGACATCGCCGGTGTAGATTGCGGTCCCCTTGGATTCATCCAGGCGAGCGTTGTCCGCCGTAACCTTTATTGGGCTGTTGGAGTCCAGGTCGAAGCCCGCAGCCTGGCCGGCCAGCGCCATCAAAGCGATGCCGATAAGGCCGGAGAGCTTGTGGGTGTTACCGGTTTGAGGGCGCCTCATACTGTCCTTCCACCTGTGATTTAAGTTCCATAATGCGTTCGTCGATCCAGGCCTGCATGCCCGTCGCCCGGGTTACGCCATGGGGATCCGTCAGCACCACCGGGGCGTCAGTGTGCACAATGCGCTTGTCGTTATCCAGCGTCAGGTGGGGCGTTTTCAGTTCGCCCTGACTTCCGGAAGGCAGCGTGCGGGTAATGACAACATCGCCGGAGAGCCTGACGATGTCACTATCCAGTTGGTAGCGGCCTTCGTTGGCCCGGAGCGTCCAGGGTAAACCGGTGTTGACGTCGATCAGTCGGGCCCGGGGGGCTTCCATGTCTGCGAGGCTCTGTTCGTCGAATTGCTCGACGCGCGGGCTGCTGATGACAGCCGAGAGCTGCCCCGTCTCCGCGAAGGACCGGTATTCGCCGTTCACGACAAAACTGTCGGGTTCCTGCGGGCCACGCAGGTCAGCGGCCGGGTCAATGCCTCGTTTCTCGTCACTCTGCCATAGCAGGCCAATGAGCACGGCCGACAATATGGCAATGCCCAGGTGCCGCAAACGAAGCCGGTTGAGTCGATTCAGCATGGTGTCACGCTCCGTCGGTAGCGCCGCCGGAATGGTAAGTCAGGTGCAGGTCGGCCAGCTTGTTCTGGGCCTGCAGAATCAGGTCGCAAATCTCGCGCACGGCGCCTTCTCCGCCTGCGGCTTCAGTGCAGTAATCCGCCTGTTCGCGAACATACCAGTGGCCATTGGGAACCGAAATGCCCAAGCCGGCAAGCATGATGGCGCCCAAGTCGGGAAGGTCATCGCCCATGTAGGCGGCTGCCTCGTTGGAAATATTCAGCTCGGATAGAAGTTCGCGGAGGGCAGCCTCTTTATCTTCCCGGCCTTGATAGACGTGCTGGATGCCCAGGTCGCGGGCTCGGCGTGCGGTTAGCGGCGAGCTGCGACCGGTGATGACGGCCACTTCGATCCCGCTGCGGCGAAGCTGTTTGATGCCGTGTCCGTCGAGAATGTTAAAAGCTTTCAGCTCGTCGCCTTGGGCCGTAAAGTACAGCCGCCCATCGGTCATGATGCCGTCCACATCCAGTGCCAGTAAGCGAATACTGGCGGCTTTGGTAATCAGATCATCGGGCAGCGGTCGTTCCATGCGAGGGTCCTTCACGGCGTTTCGTTGGGTCTTCGTTCGAGCGGGTTGACGTTCATATCACGCCGGCGCGAAGCAGGTCATGCATGTTGATGGCGCCGACCAAGCGTCCGTCGCGGCTTAGTACCGGCAGGGCATTGATTTTCACCTCGTCCATGAGCTTGAGGGCCTCGGCTGCGAGCTGATCGTCATAGATGCTACGCCCTTTAACGGTCATGACATCGTGAATCGGTGTGACGTGAACATCCAGATTTCGATCCAGCGTGCGCCGTAAATCGCCATCGGTAAATACGCCGACCAGGGCGTCGTGGTCGTCGACCACAGTGGTCATCCCCAGCCCTTTTCGAGAAATTTCCAGCAGTGCGCCACTGAGTAGCGTGTCCGCCGACACACGCGGAATGCGGTCGCCGGTATGCATGATGTCGGAAACGCGCAGCAGCAGCCGGCGGCCCAGACTGCCGCCTGGATGAGAGAAGGCAAAATCTTCGGCGCTAAAACCGCGTGCGGCCAGCAGGGCTACCGCTAGAGCGTCGCCCATAACCAGTGTTGCGGTGGTACTGCTGGTGGGGGCCAGATTTAGCGGACAGGCTTCCCGCGGTACGCTCACGTCCAGGTTGACCACCGCTTCCCGGGCGAGCACCGATTCCGGGTCGCCGGTCATGCTGATCAGCGGTGCGCCCATGCGCTTGAGTAGAGGTAGGATGGTCAGCACTTCGCTGGTCTTGCCGGAATTGGAGATGGCAAGAACCACATCCTGACGGGTAATCATGCCCAGGTCGCCGTGGCTAGCTTCGCCCGGATGGACAAAAAACGACGGTGTGCCGGTACTGGCCAGTGTCGCAGCGATCTTCTTGCCGATATGGCCGGACTTACCCATGCCGGTCACGACGACGCGACCGGAGCAGGACATAATGACTTCGCAGGCTTTTATAAAGGTGTCGTCGATCCGATTGATAAGGGCGTCAATGGCCTCTCGCTGGATGCCAATGGCTTCGCGGGCGGAATCGATAAAAGAGGTCGTCATAATTACGGCAAAACTCTCTAGCGCGCTGCCTGATACAGCACGATGGTGTATGCGATGTATCCGGCCAGCAGTATACCACCTTCAAAGCGGGCCAGTTTTCCCTTTTTCTGCATGCCGTAAGCGAATGCTGCCAGCAGCAAGGTCAGGCCGCCCATGACACCATAGTCCCGGTAGAGGACCTCGCTCTCGATCTGTACCGGGTTAAGCAGCGCCGGCATCGCGAGCACCGCAAGCAAATTGAACAGGTTGGAGCCGACAATATTGCCGAGCGCTACGTCGTGGTGTCCTTTTAAGGCGCTGGCGACCGAAGCGGCCAGCTCCGGAAGACTGGTGCCAATGGCGACGATAGTCAGACCGATGATTAGATCGCTGATTCCCAGGGAGAGCGCGAGTTCGGTGGCTCCCCAGACGAGAATGCGCGAGCTCAAAACGAGCGCCGCCAAGCCGATGACAAACCAGAAGATGGCCCGCCCGGTGGCCATTGGGGGGATTTCCTCCAATTCTTCGAGAAACTCTGGGGCATCGGCCGGGTTGTTATTGCGGCTCATCAGAAATAGCGAGACGCCCAGCATCACCAGGAAGATCACGCCGTCGACGGGCGATAGTTCGTTATCCAGTAATAAGGGAAGCACCAGCAGCGTTACGGCCAGCAGGATGGGGAACTCCCGGAAGAGAACGGCGCGCTTCAGGGGGATCGGCGCAATAAGCGTGGTAATGCCGAGCACCAGTCCGATGTTGGCGATGTTCGAACCCAGCGCGTTGCCAACGGCCAGGGCCGGGACATCTGTGAGGGCTGCAGTGGCGGAGACCAGCATTTCGGGGGCGGACGTGCCGAAGGCGACAATGGTGAGGCCTATCAGCAAGGGCGACATACCAAAGCCGCGGGCGATAGCGACCGAGCCCTCGACGAAGCGGTCTGCGCTCCAGATGAGCAGAATCAGGCCGACGATGAGGGCGCCAATGTAAGGCAGTAGAGACATCCTGCAGTTCCCTTATGTCTGGAGAATCAAAGTCCGAAAACAAAAAGACCGAAAAAATCGAAGTCTGAAAAATTAAGGCCTGGAAAACCAGACGTCTGGAAGTCCAAAGCGAGCGATAAAGAGGCGGGGAATTGTGCGGCAGATGGGGGATTGCCGCAACCGGCCGGGCGTGGCGGACAAAATGCCGGTACGCTATGGTCTGCAGAGCATCACCGTCGATTTCAGCCGGATATGCGCTCGCGCTTGATAATCATGGATTTAAAGGCCTAGCCACTGGAAGGAAAAATAGTCGCCGGTGGAGCAGAATAGTCATTGCTGAGACGGAGCGTTTGAGCTTGGCGGCAACTTGGCTTAATGTACCGCCCTTCAGCGAGCGTCTGTCACCGCCAATGGTCGTGGCGGGCGTGTATATAACGGAGTTAACGGGCGTTTACTGCGGTGTTGACGCAGTACACTCTCGCACGGTTCCAACAGGAAGATCTTGATGGCGTCCGGATCCACTTACATCGATATCGATAATCTGGTGTTCCTGCGTGGTGAACGTCGAATCTTCGATGGCCTGTCTCTACAGATTCCTCGCGGTAAGGTAACGGCCATCATGGGGCCGAGCGGCACCGGTAAGACGACGCTGCTTAAACTGATCGGTGGCCAGTTAAAGCCCCATAGCGGACGTATTCTGGTTGACGGCCAGCCCGTGCACGATCTTAGCCGTTCGGCGCTCTATGCCTTACGGGCCCGCATGGGCATGTTGTTTCAAAGCGGTGCGTTATTCTCCGATCTAAGCGTGTTTGAAAACGTTGCCTTCCCGTTGCGGGTGCATACCGATCTCCCCGAAGACATGATTCGCGATATCGTGCTGATGAAGCTGGAGGCGGTCGGCCTACGCGGCGCGAGAGACCTGATGCCTTCCGAGCTTTCCGGCGGGATGACGCGGCGGGTGGCGCTGGCCCGCAGTATTGCGCTGGATCCGGAACTGATTATGTACGATGAGCCCTTCACCGGGCAGGACCCGATCGCCAAGGGCGTGCTGGTGGAAATGATCAGTAAGCTCAATCGATCCATGGGGCTGACCAGTGTACTGGTGTCCCACGATGTGCCGGAATCGTTGAGTATCTGCGACTATGCCTGCATCGTATCCAGCGGCAAGGTTGTCGGCGAAGGCGTGCCCTCTGAATTGCGTGCCAGCGAATCCGAGCGGGTGCAGCAGTTCCTCCAGGGTAAGCCGGACGGACCGGTACCCTTCCATTATTCGGCGCCGATGATAGCTGACGATTTGGCTGGAGCCTCCCGATGATCGAGCGATTGGCGGCGCTGGGTCGCGGCACTCTCGACACCTTTGCTTCGCTGGGCCGTTCCGGCGAATTCCTGTTCCGCAGTATTGTTGCCGTTCCCCAGCCGGCGACGGGTTTCCCCTTATTAATCAAACAGATTTATGCGGTGGGCGTGCTTTCCCTGGCGATTATCATCGTCTCCGGTCTATTCATTGGCATGGTTCTCGGTCTGCAGGGCTACACTATCCTTGCCGACTACGGTTCCGAGCAAGCCATCGGCCAGATGGTTGCGTTGACGCTGGTGCGCGAATTGGGGCCAGTGGTGACGGCGCTGCTGTTTGCCGGCCGAGCTGGATCGGCGCTGACGGCTGAAATCGGGTTGATGAAAGCCACCGAACAATTGTCCAGCATGGAAATGATGGGCGTTGATCCGCTGCGGCGAGTGATCGCACCGCGATTTTGGGCCGGTTTGATCTCCATGCCGGTGCTGGCCATGATTTTTTCCATGGTGGGCATCTGGGGCGGTATGTTGGTGGGCGTCGATTGGCTGGGTGTTTTCGAAGGTTCGTACTGGGCCAACATGCAGGCTTCCGTCGATTTTTCCGAGGATGTCGTCAACGGCATTATCAAGAGCATCGTGTTCGGGTTTGTCTGTACCTGGATCGCGGTGTATCAGGGTTACGATAGCGTGCCGACGTCGGAAGGCATCAGTTCGGCAACAACCAAGACCGTGGTTTATTCGTCGCTGGCGGTCTTGGGGCTCGATTTTATTCTTACAGCGGTCATGTTCGGAGAAATCTGATGCGTCAGAGAACATTGGAAGTGGTAGTTGGGTGTTTCATGCTTGCGGGTGTTGGCGCATTGCTGTTCCTGGCGCTGCAGGTCAGCGGTCTGACGCCGGCTTCTGCCGAGCCCACCTATAAAATTTACGCCAACTTTAACGATATTGGCGGTTTGTCCCAGCGAGGACAGGTTTCCATGGCGGGCGTCACAATCGGCCGGGTGACCAATATTTCCCTCGACTCGGAAACCTATCAGGCCAAGGTGGAAATGGAAGTCAATCAATCGGTTGATATCATTCCGACAGATAGCACCGCGGTCATCCGCACGGCTGGCTTGTTGGGCGAGAAGTATATCGATGTATCCATTGGTGCCGACCAGACGTATATGCAACCAGGCGACACCTTTTATGGCACCCAATCTGCGCTCAATATCGAGCGTCTGATCAGCAATTTTGCATCGGGCAAATAACCTGCAGGATTGGGAAAGGCCGGGTTGGTAACGACCGTGTACAGTGCCGGTTTAAAGTGAGTCAGGAGCATATTATGAAGGCAGTCCAGCAATTCTGGATCGGAATGGTGGTCTTGGCATCCATCGTCGTCGGTACGCCGGCGGTGGCGGATGAGGATCTGAGGCAGTATGTCGAGAAAAATACGCAGGAGTTGGTGCAGCAGTTGAACGACAACCGTTCGCTGTACAGCAAGGATCAGCAGGCCTTTTACAAGGAAATGGATCAGTCCTTGCAGAATTTTGTCGACTTCCGTCGAATCGCAGCCCGCGTGATGGGCCGGTATGCGCGGCAGGCTTCCCCTGAGCAACGGGACGCCTTTGTCGAAAAGTTTAAGCGCAGCCTGTTCGATAGTTATGCCAAGGCGTTGGTGGACGCGGACAAATTCACGATTAATGTGCAGGAAGCCACGATCAATGCCAGCAATAGCGATCGCGCGTCGGTCCAGATGCAGGTCAATACGGCGTCCGGCAACCGTTACCCGGTCACCTACTCCATGTTTAAGAACGACAGCGGCCAATGGATGATGGAGAACGTCATCATCGAAGGGGTCAACATCGGTCTGGCGTTCCGCGACCGGTTTGCTCAGGAAATGGAAGAAAACCGGAACGACGTACAAGCGGTCATCAATGGGTGGACCGACAGCGTCAAGGATTTCAATCTCGATGAAGAGGCGGAGAAGTCGTGACCACCCCTGCACCGGCCAGGGTCGAAAAAGACTCGGCCGGATGCTTGCGTCTGTCCGGTACCCTTGTTGAGCGCGATGTCCGTGCCGTGCGCAAACAGGGCGAGGCGCTGCTCGGTGAGCTCTCGGGCGGGGACTGCGAAATGGATATCGCCGGCCTGGAAAATGCCAGTAGCGTCGTTCTTTCGCTCATGCTGTGCTGGAAGCGCGAAGCACTGAAGTGCAAGGTCGACCTTCAGTTTAAAGGCGCCCACGAGCGTCTCTACGACTTGGCTCGAATGAGTCGGGTGGCTGATTATCTCGGTCTGGCGCCCGCCTGATTGAGGCCATTGACTATCTATTGTTTAGCCCGCCCCCGTAATTCGATACAATTCCGCGTCTATCTTGCCTCTGAACGATAGGTCAGGGGCCAATGACTTCCGACTGGGCTGCCGGGTTGCGGCCCGTACTCCAGTAAATAAAGAGGTAACCATGCAGGCGGAGGACGTTGCAAAACTGGTCCGTGAACAGCTTCCCGATTGTGAAATCCAGGTCCAGAACGACGGTAACCACTATTTGGTGGTGGCTGTGGGTGAGCGATTCGAAGGCATGTCGCCCGTTAAGAAGCAGCAACTGATTTACGGTGCGCTTAACGAGCAGCTGTCCGAGGGGACGATCCACGCGCTGACAATCAAGGCTTTTACGCCCGCACAGTGGGCCGCCCGCCAGGGACAATAAGCAGAGCTAGGGGTAGAAGCGTGTGCCCGCGAGGCTCGAAAGCGCTCCCGCTGGGCCTGAAGTCAGGCCATACAGCCGATTTGCGTACCGGTGAATCGCCGTTTCAGGCGACACCCCATTAACAGGACAAGAACTGTGGATAAACTACTCATCCGTGGCCGCAAGCCGCTGGACGGTGAGATCCGGATTTCCGGCGCCAAGAACTCGGCCCTTCCCATTCTGGCCGCCACGCTGCTGGCGGATGAACCCGTCACGGTAGGCAACCTGCCGCACCTCAACGACATCACTACAATGATCGAGTTGCTGGGGCGCATGGGTGTCGAGCTGATGATTGATGAGAAGATGAGCGTCGAGATTCACGCCAACACCATCAAAGAATTCCACGCGCCCTACGAACTCGTGAAGACCATGCGCGCGTCGATTCTTGTCCTGGGACCGCTGGTGGCGCATTTCGGTCGAGCGGAAGTCTCGCTGCCGGGTGGTTGTGCGATCGGTAGTCGGCCCGTGAATCTGCATATCCAGGGTTTGGAGCAGATGGGCGCCGAAGTGAAAGTTGAGAATGGCTACATCAAGGCCCGCTCGAACGGTCGTCTCAAGGGCGCGCATATTTTCCTGGATACGGTGACGGTAACCGGTACGGAAAACCTGATGATGGCGGCGGCTTTGGCCGACGGCAAAACCATCCTCGAGAACGCGGCCCGGGAGCCGGAAGTGGTGGACCTTGCCGAGTGTCTGATCGCCATGGGCGCGGACATCAAGGGACAGGGCACCGCGACCATCGAGATTAACGGCGTCGAGCGCCTGCACGGCTGCACGTACAATGTCTTGCCGGACCGCGTCGAAACCGGAACCTATCTCGTTGCCGCCGCAGCAACCGGCGGCCGGGTCAAGCTGAAGGATACCCGTGAAGATCTGCTGGAGGCCGTGCTGCTCAAGCTCAATGAGGCGGGCGCGCACATTTCCACCGGCAAGGATTGGATCGAACTCGATATGAAGGGTAACCGGCCCCGAGCCGTCAATCTTCGTACTGCGCCCTATCCAGCGTTTCCGACCGATATGCAGGCCCAGTTTGCCGCCATGAATAGCGTCGCCGAAGGCACCGGTGCGATTACCGAGACGGTGTTCGAAAACCGGTTTATGCACATTCAGGAGCTGATCCGCATGGGCGCCGACATCGCCCTGGAAGGCAACACGGCCATCATCAAAGGGGTGCAGAATTTAAACGGCGCTCCGGTCATGGCGACGGATTTACGTGCGTCGGCAAGCCTCGTTATCGCGGGGCTGGTAGCCGAAGGCGATACCATCGTCGACCGTATCTACCATATCGATCGTGGCTACGAGTGTATCGAAGAGAAACTACAGCTCCTGGGTGCGAGCATTCGCCGGCTACCAGCCTGATCCCGGGAATTTGAACGTACTGTTTTAGACATACGATTCGGATGTGCTGTAACTGTTGAACATACTGTGACTGTTGAAAATACGATGACCGTTGAAAATACGATGACCGACAGTATCACCATCGCCCTCTCCAAGGGACGTATTCTCAAGGAGACGCTGCCGCTGCTGGCTGAGGCGGGCATCGAGCCGGTCGACGACATCGACCGCTCGCGTAAATTGGTATTCCCCACCACCGATCCCAATGTCCGCCTGCTGGTCATCCGGGCCACGGATGTGCCGACGTACGTCCAGTATGGCGGCGCCGACCTGGGGGTCACCGGTAAGGACGTGCTCATGGAGCACGGAGGCGCGGGCCTCTATGAGCCGCTGGATCTGAATATCGCACGCTGTAGGCTGATGACGGCTGGGCAGGTCGGGGTGAATCCACCCCAGGGCCGTGTCCGTGTGGCTACCAAGTTCGTCAACCTGGCGCGCCGGTACTATGCCTCCCAAGGTCGCCAGGCAGACATCATCAAGCTCTATGGTGCGATGGAGCTGGCCCCCATCCTGAATCTGGCCGACGAGATCGTTGATATCGTCGACACCGGCAATACACTCAAGGCCAACGGTCTTGAACCGCGCGAGTTAATCACCCATATCAGCACGCGCCTGATTGCCAACCGGGCCTCGATGAAGATGAAACACCGGGGCCTACACCCTATTATTGAACAACTGGGTGCAGCTGTGGATCGGCGTCGCAACGACTGATTCTCTACACCACCCACCAGAATCCCGCTTTGTTCGTATCCCGAGAGGATGTGCTATGACTGAGGTAACCGTGAAGCGCCTGTCCGCGTCAGATGCGGATTTCGATACCACCCTCGACCGTCTGCTGGCGTGGGAGGATAGTGTCGATCATCAGGTGAACGAGTCGGTCCGTCATATCCTCCATTCCGTGAAAACCCGCGGCGATGCCGCGCTGCTGGAGTTTACCGCGCGTTTCGATCAGGTCCATGCTGATAGCGTCTCGGAACTGGAAATTTCAGCCCATCGTATGCAAGAAGCCTTGGACACGATTCCGGCAGAGCAGCGGGAGGCCCTGGAAACGGCCGCAGAACGAATCCGTGGTTACCACGAGCGTCAGAATGCCGCCTCCTGGCGGTACGAGGAGGACGATGGCACGGTCCTGGGCCAGAAGGTGACGCCCTTGGACCGCGCGGGGCTTTATGTTCCAGGCGGAAAGGCGGCTTATCCGTCGTCGGTATTGATGAATGCTATTCCGGCCAAGGTGGCCGGCGTCGGCGAGGTGGTGATGGTAGTGCCGACGCCCGGGGGC
Source organism: Marinobacter fonticola (assembly GCF_008122265.1). Taxonomy (NCBI): domain Bacteria; kingdom Pseudomonadati; phylum Pseudomonadota; class Gammaproteobacteria; order Pseudomonadales; family Marinobacteraceae; genus Marinobacter; species Marinobacter fonticola. The sequence continues at coordinate 2,982,106 of NZ_CP043042.1, read as the reverse complement.
ACCGTTAACGAGTTGGTGCTCGCGGCGGCCTGCATCGCCGGTGTCGACCGTGTTTTCACGCTGGGTGGGGCTCAGGCCGTGGGCGCTCTGGCCTATGGAACCGAGACCGTGCCCAAGGTGGACAAGATCGTGGGGCCGGGCAATATCTTCGTCGCCACAGCCAAACGCGAGGTCTTCGGGACCGTTGGCATCGACATGATTGCCGGTCCGTCCGAAATTCTGGTGATCTGCGATGGCCAGACGGATCCGGACTGGATTGCCATGGATTTGTTCTCGCAGGCTGAGCACGATGAGCAGGCTCAATCCATTCTGGTCAGTCCCGATGGCGATTTTCTGGACCAGGTCGAAGCGAGCATCCGCAAACTCCTGCCGACTCTGGAGCGAGCCGAGATTATCGCGACATCCATCTCCGACCGGGCAGCGCTGATCCACGTAAAAGATTTGGACGAGGCGGCGGTGGTCAGCAATCGGATCGCGCCCGAGCACCTTGAGCTCTCCATTGCCGATCCAGAGGCGTTGCTACCGTCGATCCGCCACGCTGGCGCCATCTTCATGGGGCGCTTCACCGCCGAGGCGCTGGGGGATTACTGCGCCGGTCCGAACCACGTGCTCCCCACCTCTGGTACTGCGAGATTTTCCTCGCCGCTTGGGGTATACGATTTTCAGAAACGTTCCTCGATCATCGGTTTCTCCGCCGAAGGTGCGGACCGCATGGGGCGGGTGGCGTCGGTATTGGCGCGAGGCGAGGGGCTGACGGCCCACGCCCGGTCAGCGGAATACCGGGTGAAGTCCTAAGTCGGAACGATCTGCCGAGGAGTGAATATGAGCCGTTTCTGGAGTCCGCTGGTCAACGATCTGGTGCCTTACGTGCCGGGGGAACAGCCCAAGCTGCCTGATCTTATAAAGCTGAACACCAATGAGCATCCCTGGGGGCCTTCGCCACGGGTTATCGAAGCCATCCAGTTGGAAGTGGCCGACAGTCTTCGCCTCTATCCAGATCCCAATGCCGATGCCTTGAAGCAGAAACTGGCAGACTATCACGGTGTCACCCCCGAGCAGGTGTTCGTGGGCAACGGATCGGACGAAGTGCTGGCGCACATCTTTTACGGTCTGTTCCAGCATGGCAAGCCGGTGCTGTTCCCGGACATCACCTACAGTTTTTACCCGGTATATTGCGGGCTCTACAGCATTGAGTCCCGCTTGGTACCGCTGGACGAGCAGTTTGCGGTTCGGCCGGAAGACTATACTAGCGATTGTGGCGGTATTATTTTCCCCAACCCCAACGCGCCGACGGGGCGCCTGATGTCTCTGGGCGACATCGAGAAGATCGTGACCCAGAACCCGGATGTGCCTGTCGTGATCGACGAGGCCTATGTCGATTTCGGCGGTGAATCCGCCATCCAGCTGGTTGATCGTTATCCCAACCTGCTTGTGACGCAAACGCTATCCAAATCGCGTTCGCTGGCCGGGCTGCGTGTGGGTTTTGCGATTGGCCATACCGATCTGATCGAGGCGCTGGAGCGGGTCAAAAACAGCTTCAACTCCTATCCGCTGGATCGCCTGGCTATTGTCGGCGCGGTTGCCGCCTATGACGACGAGGCATACTTCCGCCAAGCGACGGACTATGTTGTCCGCGAGAGGCAGCGCGTCACACAGGGGCTGGCGTCATTGGGCTTCGAGGTGCTGCCATCCGTGGCAAATTTTGTATTGACCCGCCACCCGCTCCACGCCGGAGCCGATATCGCTGCCGCCTTGCGCGAACGCAGCATCATCGTGCGACACTTCAATAAACCGCGCATCGAAAATTTTCTGAGGATCACGATTGGCTCGACCGACCAGAATGACGCCCTTTTAGCGGCGCTGCCCGGTATCGTCGAAGCAAGTTGATCGTATCGGGAGGACAACCCAATGACAGCAACCGTAACTCGCGATGAAATCGTTCGCCGCGTTGAACAGTGGCTGGAGCCGGGGCGCTTCCAGGATTACTGTCCCAACGGACTCCAGGTTGAAGGCAAATCCGAGGTGCGCCGTATCGTCAGTGGTGTCACTGCCTCGCAGGCCTTTATTGAAGCCGCTATGGACGCGGACGCAGACCTGCTCCTGGTTCATCACGGCTACTTCTGGAAGGGTGAAGACCAGCGTATTCAGGGAATGAAAAAACGCCGCCTGCAAACACTGCTAGCCCACGATATCAGTCTGCTGGCTTACCACCTGCCGCTTGACGCTCATGCCGAGTTGGGCAACAACCGGCAGCTGGCGGACCGGCTGGGTATCCAGAATGCCAAACCGCTGCAACCGGAGGGTGGCTTGGTTTGGATGGGAGAGCTGTCATCGGCGATGCCGGTTGAGGGTTTCTCAGGACTGTTGGAAGAGCGCCTGGCACGCCGTCCGCTTCATGTCGGCGAGGGACGTCCGGAGATACGACGGGTAGCTTGGTGTACGGGGGCAGCGCAGGGCTTTATTACTCAAGCTATCGAGGCGGGCGCCGATGCATTCATCAGTGGCGAAATTTCCGAACCTACGGTTCATACCGCGCGTGAATGCGGCATCCATTATTTCTCAGCTGGGCATCATGCTACCGAACGCTATGGGGTCCAGGCGGTAGGGGAGCGTCTGGCGCAGGAGCTGGCTATCGAGCATCGGTTTATCGATATCGATAATCCGGTTTGAGAGGGTAGTGCGTTGGGAAGAGGGCTGTACCGCCCTTTTTTGCAACACTCTTTTATTCCGTTATTTTCTCAATGCATTAGGGTAATACATTTATAACAAGCCACGTCGAAGCAGCCCCAGAGGCTGCTCCGACAGAGTAGCTGCTCACAGCAACTACATTCGACCCTCTCAGGCCTTGTTCTTCTCCTCAACGCTGTTTTCCTTGAGACCATAGTCCTCAGCCAGCGTGCCTTTCTCTTTGGGGTCGCTCTTCGGCGCATAATCCCGGGGCGGCTCGAAGCCGCTATCCTTCTTGCGGTCGAGCCGAGCGGTTTCATCCTTACTATTCAGTTCGTCCAGCCACTCTTCATCGTGACATAGCCGGTTGGCACCGCGCGCCATATGCTGGCTAACATCCCGGTACACATCGTTCAGCCGACGCATCATGTGCGCGGATTCCATGAAGTGCTCGTTGACCTGGGCCTGATAGCGGGTGTACTCGCTACGCAACTCGTCGATCTGCTGTTCCAGGCGGCGCTGGCGCAGGCTAGTGCTCTGGCCCGAGCGCCCGATCAGGACGCCGACGATGAGCCCGATGACGAGTGTCGCTAAAGCAATGAGAATGAGTTTGGTCATACTGTTCCTGGCCCTGAATTCAAAAATGACGTGGTTGTCCGAGTATACCGTCTGACCCGCGGAACGCCCATGCCTGATCGTACTCCTATCGTCGAATAGACCCGGCATTGATATCGAATAGGTCAAACCTTCGCCAGCAAGGGCTCACAAGACTTGCTGTGCATCTATTCACATCATGGAGAAAAAAGACGAAATCAGCGACAATACGGCGCCTTATTGGTCAGGTCGCATCGAGTAAGGCTATTCATCGACTGAGGCTTATAGCGTCACCGATTAAAACAGCGCCACCGATCATAAAAACGGCTCCGTCAGTGAGATTGACTACTCCATTGAGCGAAATTGAGAATGTCGAAATAAAAAGGCGTCGAGATAAAAAGCGTCGAGATAAAAAGCGTCGAGATAAAAAGCGTCGAGATAAAAAACGGTGTCGAGATTAACAGTATCGAGATTAGCCGTATCGAGATTAAGAGTACCGCACGCGTGAGGCAAGAGTACCGCATGACCCCTTGGGAACGATATCAGCAAGACCTCCAGAAAGACGGCTTCGAAAAAGACGCCGCGCAGGAAGATGCCGTCAAGCGTCTCCAGGCACTGTACGACAAACTCGTTGAATCTGAAAGGCAGCGCCAGAAGACCTTCAACCGTCTCCGGCGCAAGCTCAGTGGCGGTCGCGAGGAGCCGGTCAAGGGCCTCTATTTCTGGGGCGGTGTCGGGCGTGGCAAGACCTATCTGATGGACACGTTCTACGAGTCGCTGCCGTTCGAGCGCAAGATGCGGGTCCATTTCCACCGCTTTATGCAGCGGGTACACAACGAGCTTAAATCGCTTAAGGGTACTAAGAATCCGCTGGAAACCGTCGGGCAGCGCTTTGCCGAAGAGGCTGCCGTCATCTGTTTCGACGAATTTTTCGTGTCCGATATCGGGGACGCCATGATTCTGGCGACCTTGCTCGATACGCTGTTCGACCGCGGGGTGACGCTCGTTTGCACCTCGAACATCGTGCCCGACGGTCTTTACAAAAATGGGTTACAACGGGCGCGCTTCCTGCCGGCCATCGATCTGGTCAAGAGATATACGGATGTGGTTAATGTCGACGGCGGCGTGGATTACCGGCTGCGGACGCTGGAGCAGGCGGAGCTTTTTCACACGCCCCTGGGGTCCTCGGCGGATGCCAGCTTGCGGCGCAGTTTCGACAGCCTGGCAGTCGAGTGCGTCAGGGACTCGCTGGAACTGGAGATCAACGGCCGCAAGATACGGGCGTTGGCCCACTGCGAAGATGTGGTCTGGTTCGATTTTGACGCCCTGTGCGATGGGCCGCGTAGTCAGAACGACTACATCGAACTGGCCCGTGAGTTTCACGCCATTATTATCAGCAATGTACCGGTGCTCGGCGGCGACAAAGACGACCAGGCCAGACGCTTTGTCAATATGGTGGACGAGTTCTACGACCGTAATGTCAAGGTCATCATGTCGGCCGCCGCACCGATCCACGAACTCTATGCGGGTGGGCGGTTGAATTTCGAATTCGAGCGAACCGAGTCCCGACTGCTGGAAATGCAGTCGCACGAGTACCTCGAAGCCCCGCATAAGCCCTGACAGGTACCAACCCTAGACAGCAACACAAACCATAAGGCGTCAGCACAACCGCCGGACAGGTTACCTGTGGAGGGGTTGCCTGTGGTGGGGGCCGCGCAGGTGGACTTCAAGCTTGACTCACTGATGAGGAATTAAAATGAGCCACGACAACGTTGTAATTGTGAGCGGCGCCCGTACGCCGATGGGCGGTTTCCAGGGAAGCTTAGGTAGTGTCAGTGCCGTGGAGCTTGGAGCGATTACTATCGCCGAGGCTGTGCGCCGCGCTTCGCTAAAGCCGGAAGACGTCCAGGAAGTCATCATGGGTAACGTGCTGCCAGCGGGGCTCAAGCAGGGGCCCGCGCGTCAGGCTATGCGCCAGGCTGGGTTGCCGGACAGCACCGGCGCCACCACGATAAACAAGCTATGTGGTTCCGGTATGAAGGCAGCCATGATGGCTCACGACCTGATCAAAGCGGGTACCAACGAGATTATGGTGGCTGGCGGCATGGAAAGCATGTCCAACGCCCCGTACGTGCTGTTGGGCGCGCGCCAAGGCTATCGCATGGGGCCTGGCCAGGCGCCGCAGGATCACATGTTCCTGGATGGCCTTGAGGATGCAGAAACCGGCCGGTTGATGGGGGCTTTCGCACAGGATATGGCCGATAAGAAGGGCTATACCCGCGAGGAGATGGACGACTACGCCATTAATTCGCTCAAGCGCGCCCAGAAGGCCATCAAGGCGGGCCTTTTAAAAGAGGAAATCGTCCCGGTCACGGTGACATCCCGTAAGGGCGAATCGATCGTTGAGGATGACGAGCAGCCGTTGACGGCTAACTTGGAGAAGATTCCGACGTTGCGCCCGGCCTTCAAGAAGGACGGTACGGTCACCGCCGCCAATGCGTCGTCGATATCCGATGGCGCCTCTGCCTTGGTTTTGATGCGCGAAAGCGAAGCCGAGCGCCGTGGACTCAAACCGATGGCGCGTATCGTTGCCCACGCCAGCCACTCCCAGCACCCGTCGGAATTCACCTGCGCACCGGTGGGCGCCATTAAGACGTTGTTTGAGAAGGCTGGCTGGGCCAAGGACGATGTGGATCTGTTCGAGATCAACGAAGCCTTCGCCATGGTGGCTATGATGCCCATCCGGGAGCTGGCGCTGGATCCGGAAAAGGTAAATATTCACGGTGGCGCCTGCGCCCAAGGCCATCCGGTAGGCTCCACAGGGTCCCGTCTGATCGTCACGCTGATGCACGCCCTCAAACGCCAGGGCAAGAAACGCGGTATCGCCGCTCTGTGCATTGGCGGAGGCGAAGCGACCGCTATGGCCATTGAAATGCTCTGAGGCCTTACGTTCGGTCATCTCCGATCTTTCGCGATGTTCTCTGTCGGGCGGCAAGTGCTGCCCGACCGCGGTAAAGGGGGCGCCAGCTTTCGCCCAACTGGTGGCAAGCCGGAATAGCGTCTATATTGATTCTGACCGCCGGGCCGGTGCTCCCAGGGGGAGGTGCCAGTTTGGACATTTCGGAAGCGCCATCGACCTGCGAGTCCGCAAAATCATACTTTTGACTGATCAAAGCGTCCCACGGGCTTAGCTATAGTGCCAGCATCACGAGTACTGTGCGTGGAGCCTCCGGCATCGTGAAGACCAATAACTAGAGCAGCGACTCAGAACAACAATGGAGTAGCTTTCCAATGACAAGAAAAATTCAGCAGCAGTGGGCGAAATTGCCTCTGGCGGCAGCAGTTGCAGCCACGCTTTCTACCCCGGCTGCAGCCTTTCAGTTCTATCTGGGGGACGTGGAAGCGTCTTTCGACACCACACTGACTGCGGGCGCTGGCTGGCGGGTCGAAGAACAGGACAAGGAGCTGATCGCTCAGGGTAACTTGGGGCCGTCCTTCGCTCCGGGTGGGGCGAACGAAAATATCGGTGCGTCCACCAACAACTACGACGACGGTAACCTCAACTTCGAGAAAGGGGATACCTACAGCAAGATCGTCAAGGGCACCAGCGAGCTTTACCTCAATTACTACACGGATAATGATTATCTCACCCGTGTCGGCGGCTTCGTTCGCGGACGTTACTGGTACGACTTCGAGCTGAAAGACGAATCGCGTGCTGTCGATCCGGTGGGTCAGCAGCGCGAACTGAACCCGGATGCCAAGGACAACGCCTCAGGCGGTGAGTTCCTCGATGCTTACGTCTTCACCGATTGGTATTTCGGCGAAACCCCGGTCAGCATTCGTTACGGTAAGCAGGTCCTGAGCTGGGGCGAGAGTACCTTTATCCAAGGCGGCGTTAACGTTATCAACCCAATAGACGTCAATGCCATTCGAGCGCCGGGCGCCGAGCTTAAAGATGCACTGTTGCCGGTCGAGATGCTCTATACCTCCATCGGCCTGACTGAGAACGTGACGGTTGAAGCCTTCCTGCAGACAGAATGGCAAAAGGTTCGCCCGGATGACTGCGGTACTTTCTTCTCGACAAATGACTTTGCGGCCGACGGCTGTGGTCCGGTTCTTCTAGCCGGTCAACTACCGGATTCCCAAGCGTTCGCGCAGGGCTTTATTTCTCCCCGCCTTGGCGACCAGCAGCCGGATGACCGAGACCAGTTCGGTGCGGCAATTCGCTGGTATGTCCCCGAACTGAACGATTCAGAGTTGGGCTTCTACTACATTCGCTACCATAGCCGTCTGCCGTACGTGAGTGGCGTGGTCAACGATCCGGCCAATGGCAAGCGGTTCCCGGACTACTTCATCGAGTACCCGGAAGGGATCAACCTTTACGGCATCAGCATCAACACCACGATCCCCGGTGGCTGGTCGCTGGGTGCGGAATACAGCTTCCGCGACAACATGCCGATCCAGTGGAACGCTTTCGAGCTGATCTACGGCGGTTTGCAGCTTGAAAATCCGGCGACCGGTGAGCCTGCCAGCCTGCTGGACGTCCAGCGCACAGAGGAAGCCGGTGGCAATGACCTTTCAGGCCAGGTCAGCAGCGGCAACGACCGCTTTAAGGTCTCTCAGGCCCAGATGACGCTGATCAAGTTCTTTGACCAGATCATGGGCGCAAGCCGGCTGACCTTCGTCGGCGAGGTGGGTGCAACATACGTGCATGGCCTGCCGGACTATGACGAAGCCCGCTACGGCCGCTCGGGTACCTACGGTATCGGGGAGCTTGAGGGCGGCGGCTGTATCGCGCTCAACATCAATGATAACTACTGTAATAACGACGGTTTCACCACCGACTTCTCTTGGGGCTATCGTGCCCGGTTCGTTTGGGATTATCCGAACGTATTCGCTGGCGTGAATCTGAGCCCGCAATTGGCGCTTTCTCACGACGTGAAGGGCTATGCGCCGTCGCCCGGCGGTAACTTCAACGAGGGTAGCAAGGCTGTGGGCGTCTCCCTTACCGGTGTTTACCAGAACCGTTACAGTGCAACCGTTGGCTATACGAACTATTTTGGCGGCGACTTCAACGAACTTGCCGACCGGGATAACGTCAGTGCCAGTGTATCGGTTTCCTTCTGATCGGGCCTGAATTCGTATAACGAGGTAGATTCAATGAAATTAAATAAGAAACTGATGGTTTCCGGTATCTTCGCTGCCTCCATGCTGAGCGGCAGCGTTATCGCGGCAGTCTCGTCGGAGAAAGCCGCACAACTGGGCAATTCACTGACTCCCATAGGCGCCGAGAAGTCAGGCAATGGCGGTGCGATCCCGGCCTGGGACGGCGGCTTGCAGGCTATTCCGGCGGGTTACGAGGGTGACGGTATTTATGTCAACCCGTTCCCTGACGAGAAAGAAGAGTTTCGCATCGACCAGAGCAACGTCGATCAGTATGCGGATAAGCTTTCTCCCGGCCAGGTGAAGATGATCAAGAAGTACGACGACTACTTCATTCCGGTCTATCCGAGCCACCGCACGGCGGCCTACCCGCAGGAGATCTACGAGGCGACTGCGGAAAATGCCACCCAAACGAATTTGATCCCGAGCGGCAACGGGATGGATAACTACACCAGAGGCATTCCGTTCCCGATACCGCAGAATGGCCTTGAGGCTATCTGGAACCACATTACCCGTTACCGCGGTGGTTCCGTTTCGCGTAATGTCGGCCAGGTAACGCCAACGGCCGATGGTGCCTATAGCGTCGTCAAGTTCCAGGACGAACTGACCTGGCGTACCGCCCTGGAGGATTTCGATCCGAACGAAGATCAGAACGTGCTGTTCTACTTCAAGCAGGCGATCACAGGACCGGCCCGCCTGGCAGGTAACGTGCTGCTGGTCCACGAGACCATTAACCAGGTCCAGGAACCGCGTCGCGCGTGGGTTTACAATGCCGGTCAGCGCCGCGTTCGCCGTGCGCCCCAGGTTGCCTACGACGGTCCGGGTACAGCCGCAGACGGTATGCGGACTTCGGACAACTTCGATATGTTTAACGGTGCGCCTGACCGCTACAACTGGGAGCTGATCGGCAAGAAGGAAATGTACATCCCGTACAATTCCTACAAGCTGACTGACCGGGACCTGAGCTATGACCAGATCATAAAGCCTGGCCATATCAACCAGGAACTGACGCGTTACGAGCTTCACCGGGTGTGGCATGTGAGCGCCACGCTGAAGGACGGCGAGCGTCATATCTATGCACGCCGAGACTTATACATCGATGAGGATACCTGGCAGGCTACGGTGATCGACCATTACGACGGCCGCGGTGAGCTGTGGCGTGTGGCCGAAGCGCACAGCATGTACTTCTACGACCGGGAGGTGCCGTGGTACGCCATCGAAACGCTGTACGACACCCTGTCCGGTCGTTATCTGGCGCTGGGTCTGACCAACGAAGAAACTAACCCCTACGAGTTTGGCGTTGAGCGAAACTCAAGGGAGTACACGCCGGCCGCCCTGCGCCGCGCTGGCACGCGTTAATCGCAAAACGTCTAACGTGCGTAAGCCTCGACCGTTGTCGGGGCTTTTTTTTGTCTTTTTGATGCTTTTTTGTAACTTCCGAAAGGTGCGAAATATTGTCAAATCAGGAGGTTGAGTGCTGTAAGGCCTTTTGCGATTGTTATGAATGTTGTATTACTCTAGTGAATGGAGAAAATACGAGTGCACCGAGAAAATAATAGAATAAACAGAGCCGGCACCCAGGGCGCGTAAGACGTCAACGTGGAATAACCGGACGGAACGACGAATAAAAACAAGGAGAATAATAAATGCGACACCACTCCCGTGCGATTGGCCTGGATCGTACAGTTTCAACTGGGGCAACTATTGAAAAGTATTCACGATGTACAAGCGGCGAACGATGACTACGCCGGTCAGGCCCGGGTAGCGCAGCCCGGCGATCTTATTTGGGATCTGTTAACCCACCGTATTCGAATCCCGTCCGCCGCCGAGGACATGCTGGAAAGACCGGCCTTATACCGGCACATTGACTCGGCGATCAAGCCAGGACGTGTCTTGTTGCTGGAAGCACCCGTCGGCTACGGTAAAACTCAGGCGGTCAGGGCCGTTGCAAGAGAGCGGCGAAACGTGGCCTGGTTGACTCTGGAATCCCGGGACAACGAACCGCTCAGGTTTTTGACGCTTTTGGCCATCGCGCTCAAGCAGGATCAACAGCTTGGTCGCTCACCCCTCCAGCGAGACGTTTACCACGATTTTGTCTCCCTCATGCTCCAGTCTTACCAGCATGCCCGGGAGGCCGGCATCGAGGGCCTGCCCGACTGCCTTGTGCTGGACAATACGCACTGGTTGTCGCAGGTGTCGACGCGGGAGATGGTTGCGCAGTTAATCGCCGAGCTGCCCGAGTCACTATCGCTGGTCATCGTCTCCAGCGAACAGGTTCACTTTTCTACCCACGGCCCCGCTATCGCTGGCCGCCTGCAGCGTATTGGCGTCGACGAACTGGCCTTGTCCTTAAACGAAACAGCGACGCTTTTCGCCGATGAGATGTCCCATGGGCGCATTTCCGTCACCACGGTCGAACACCTGCATCACCTGTCCGAAGGCTGGCTGACACCGTTACAGCTTTACCGCCTGGAACTGAACACGGCGGATGCCTTGGGGCGGGCGATTTCCGAGAGTCCCGGCGTGGCCCGCTTTTTCCGCGATGGTCTGTTGGCTCGATTTACCGCTGAAGCCCAGGCAACGCTTTTCCAAATGGCCGAGCCCGATTTGATCAGCGACGCGCTTTTCCATGCCATCCACGAGCCGCTGGGCAACGGAGACCTGACCCCGTCCGGCGCCTGTCAGAAAGGTCTTCCATTGTGGCCGGTGGCGGGCAAGGGGCGTTGGTACCGTTTCAATCCGCTGTTTCGCGATTGGCTGCTGGCCAGGGGGCTCAATGGTCGGTTCGAACGTGCGGTCAGGGCCAGTCAATGGTTCGAATCGCGCGGAGACCGGTCGGAGGCGCTGACGTACGCTCTGCGTGCACAGGATGCCGACCGCGCGCTGGATATTGCCGCATCGGGTTCGGAAGCCTTGTTAGCGGGGCAGGATACCGGAGCGCTGCTGAGCTGGCGTCAACATCTCCCGGCGCATCTCGTAGAGAAAAGCCCCCGGTTGCGACTGGTGTACGGCTGGGTGCATGCAATCGGCGGGCAGTTCGCGCAGGCGGAAAAGCTGATATCCGGATTGCCGGAAGATGAGCTCCAGTCACTCGGTGGCCGTTTGTCGGCCTTGAAGTCGTTTATCCTGCGCGGCCGCGGGGCTATTGCTCCAGCGCTGGCGGAAGCCGATCAGGCTCTACAGGATCCGGCGCTGTCCGATCATGCCCGGTTGATGGCGTTGTTAGTGCGTTCAAGTGCACTGTGCGCCACACAGTGCTACGCCGAAGCGCGTAGCGCCAATCGAAGCGCGGCCCGGTTGGCCCGTGAATCCGGCGATGCGGGTTGCGAGATACTGGCGGTTTACGATCATGCCCGTATCGAACTCGGCAAGGGCTACCTCAAGCGAGCGGAAACACTGATTCGCAGGGGGCTGGATGTCGCACTGAACACGCCCTATCAACCGCCAAGGGTGGGCGAAAGTCGTCTGCAGTTGAGTCTCGCCCTGGCGCTTTGGCACCAGGGGCGCTTCGACGAGGCTGAAACTAGCCTTGTGCGTTCCGCTCGTCAGGCGGAGCAGTGCCGCGACCTGGGCTTGTTGCTGAACATGGCCTTGCGTGTATTGATTGCCAAGTCCCGGGGCGAGTTGGAGCAGGCATTCAGTTGGATAGGCCAGGCAGAGAGAACGATGCAGCTCTGGCAGGTGGACGATGTGGTTTACCGGCCGATTCTCGAAGCGCTAAAGGTTTCCTGCTGGCTCCATGGCGATCAACTCGATCATGTTAGCGAGGCGTTGCGTAAGCTGCCGATGGATGAGCAGGATGACCGTATCCCGGAACTCTTCCCCATGCTGCCGGGGCTACTCGAGGCCATGCGTATTCGTTTGCACATCGCCAACGGCGAGCTGGACGCGGCACAGGCGAAGCTTGATGTTTACGCCGTGTCAGGCGGGGAGAACGGTCTGGTGCCCCAGGGCCACCTCATCTACTCGAAAATCCTTCAGTCACTGATCCACGACAGGGCGGGCAAGCCTGATCGGTCCTTGGTGCTGTTACGCGAGGCGGTGCAGGATGCGGCCCGCGAAGAGTACGTCAGTCCGTTTGTGGAAATGGAGCGTTCTCTGCGAACGCTTCTGCCAAAGGTTCTGGCGACGGCTGGCGATTCGGTGTTCTACGACAAGTTGCGACTCTACTTCCGGGTGGAGAAGAGTGGCCATCCCAGCGTGGTTGGGGAAGCGTTGGCAGAGCCTATCAGTGACCGGGAGCGGGGTGTGCTCGAATTGATCGCGATAGGATTGTCGAATCAAGACATCGCCGACCGCCTGCACATCTCACTGCATACCGTCAAAACCCATGCGCGGCGTATTAATGCCAAGTTTGGGGTACGCTCCCGGACCCAGGCCATCGTTCGGGCGCGTGAACTGGGGGTGTTGTAGGCGTAACTCGTCGGCGCAGGTGGCAAAAAGGTGGCAAAAAGTGCCAGTCACGCCGCCGACGTCTCGACGTCTTCTGGATGGTTCGCCGGCTCTGTGCCCAGTAATGCTTCGACCCGCTGGTCCTTTTCGGACCAGATTTCGTCTATCCAGTTCTGAAATTCGTCTTTCAACTTTTCATCGTTGACATAATCCATGCCCAGAAACGGAGGGGGGATATCGACGGTACGGATGTGGATGACAATCTTCTGTATCCTGCCGCAAAGGTAATCCCAGATCCCGTAAGGCCTGCCTGGGCGCGCCTTGCTACCCGAATGGACGGGGCTATTCGGGTAGACGATAGTGACGTCCAGCATTTTGTGCATCATCTCTCCCATAGCTCCCAGCACGAACGCCGTGCCGCCGGCTCTGGGTTTGAGTAGATGTTTGTACGGCGACTGTTGGCTAGCGTGTTTCTCCGGGGTGAAACGGGTGCCTTCCATGAAATTGAACACGGTGACCGGCGTATAGCGAAATTTTTCACAGGCCATGCGGGTCGTTTCCAGGTCTTTGCCTTTGAGGGAAGGGCGCTTGGCGATTTGCTCCCGGGTGTAGCGACGCATGAACGGAAAGTCCAAGGACCACCAAGCGACGCCTAGCAACGGAACCCAAATCAGTTCTTTTTTGAGGAAGAATTTTAGCAGGGGAATACGGTCGTTGAGCACGTACTGGATCGCCGGTATGTCTGCCCAGGATTGGTGATTACAGGTGACCAGATACCAATCGTCGCGAGCAAGACCGTCAACGCCTTCAACGTGCCACTCGATACGGTGTAAAAGGTCTGCCAGCCGATTATTAAAGCCGATCCACAGGTAAGCAATGGTGTTGAGGGCTTTGGTGCTCGCGGTTCGTGTACTCTGTAGCGGAATCAGCAGCTTGAAGAAGGCAAAGGCCAGTAGAATCGGAAATAACAACAGCGTGTTGGCTAGAATCAACAGGGCCGCGAGACAGCCTTTTAGCTTCGCGGGCAGGAAATTCAGCATGTGAACGAACTCTCAGGCAATAAGACTCAGTCTGATGGGTGTGTTGGGTGCCTGTCGCCCAATAGGCGGTGGCTGGCGTGGCGTGCCTTAGCCCGTGCCGTAGGCGTAACATGGACGCCGAGTGCAGCTAGGGCAGCCGCCATGACGTAGACATCGTCGGTGTAACCCAACACGGGCGTCAGGTCGGGTACGGCGTCGATCAGGCTGATAAAGTAGCCTAAACTGCCAGAAATAACAGCCTTGCACCATACCGGCGTGGTGGGCTCCTTGAGGGTGTAGAACAGGGTCAGGCCGAGTTCCACCGGCCGGCGCCCCAAGGCTTTGGTGCGTTTTTGCACTTTGGACCAGAAGTTTTGTTCAGAATACTGTACCGACCAGTTATCTTCTAACGCGTTGATTTCCGGCGTTCTCATCGTCAGCCCTCGTTCTTGGCGATACCCCCGGGTGTAAATGCATCTTCGCCCGCCGTTGCCAGCTGCAGAAGATCCGGCAGTGAGTCGCGCTCTCCAATCAGAGATTTATACTGCTGATCATAGTATCCAAGATTGTTGTAGCTGATCATAGACTGGATTTCCTCTACATACGCGGCGCCCCGCTCGGAGTAGCCAATCAAGCCTTGCGCAAGCGCGGTTCCACTGGGAAAGCGGTCCTTGGTGCGGGCTTGCTCGCGCGTGTTGCGTAGAGCCTGGTAGGTGTCGTGCCGGTTCAGGTTGGTGATGTAGGCCCTGATCGACGCATAGGGCGACTCGAAGCTGGCCACTTCGTGAGAGGCCCCCTCGTTACGGCTCAGTGGCACCAGGCCGCACCCGGCCGAGAAGCACCACTGGCCGAACAAGTTGTTGCCCTTTCGCGCGAAACGTGAGGTTCCCCAGGCCGATTCGTTGGCGGCTTGGGCCATGATGAGCGACGGTGGGATGACATCCAGGCGCCGATTGAGCAACTCGTACATTTCTGTGGAAGCCAAGTCGGCGTCCACGCGCAGGCGCTCTGCCTGGCGCTGCAACCACGCGCGCTCGGTTTCGTTTAGCTCCGGTTTGCCTTCCAGCGTTTGTAGATTCTCCCGCAGCATCAGTACGCGCGTGTTGGCAAGTACAATGCGGGGATAAAGGAAGGAGAAGAACGCCGATTTTTTCTCCGCGGTATCGCTGAAGGTACTGAAATCCGGCAAATCGGAGTGGGCCCAGTCCGGCAGCGACGGCAGGGCGTCCAGCGTAACGCTATCCTGATCGTATTCCGGTTGGTAATCGACAGGCTCGTGCAGCGTGCCCCATGCAAAAGCGAGCACCAGCGTAACGACCATACCGGTCAGTTTCGCACCTGCTGACATACGTCCTCCAATAGCGGCGTTGCGTCGTTAATTATATTGCGACGCTAATTAGGCGGTGACGCGATTAAGACTGCGAAACGCTAATTAGCTAATAACGCGAATTAGATGCTCACGCTTTAGGTAGTCACGCGAATTGTAGCAGGTTACGAAACGGACCTTGGTTTGGGTTTCTTGTCCGGTTTGTTGTGTTGTTGTTACTCGGAGGCATTCTCACGTATGCCCAGGATGAGGCCGAGGTAGTCTGCGCCGCCACCGGACGACTTTCGAACCCGCATCACCAGGTACTCGCCGTCGCTAGAAAGAAAACCTTCGAGAGCCAGTTCCCCGCTGCCGTCGCTTAAGGACAGCTGGCCGGTCGTTCCGCTTTGGCTATACGAGAGCGTCGTAGCTGTACCGTTTACCGATTGTGGCGTTGTCAGTTGGCGCGTGCTGATTTCCTGACCGACTTCCAAACCGGTCAAAGCGATGCTCGCCGTCGAGGCGCTGGTGAAAGATAACTGCCCGCCCTGGATCTGACGGAGATAATGCGTATCCGGCCCGAGTCCAGCCATCGTGCCCTGCAAGCGATAATTCGGATTGGAAAGGTCAGGCGCCGTCGTCGTCCGCTTTAGCGCGACCAGAATGCCATCGCCGTTGGTTGGGTTATTGAGGTTGAACGCCACCAACGTGCCATCCGGATTACTGGCGCCAATGCCG
Organism: Marinobacter fonticola; assembly: GCF_008122265.1. NCBI lineage: Bacteria > Pseudomonadati > Pseudomonadota > Gammaproteobacteria > Pseudomonadales > Marinobacteraceae > Marinobacter > Marinobacter fonticola. The sequence continues at coordinate 2,966,227 of NZ_CP043042.1, read as the reverse complement.
TCTTGAGCGCGGGCGTTATTGCTGACGTTCTCCAGGACCAGATTAAGGCGGCCATTGTCTCTAGTGCCCTCGCTGGTTTGAGAGCTCCTGGTGCCCAGCTTTGCCGTGTCCAGTCGCGGCGCAGTGGCTGCACCTACCGTCCCGTTGGCGCTACGGTTAATTTCCAGCGTGTCGCCTTGTTGCGCGTAACGGCCATTGGTCGCTTCTTTATCCCAGGTTCCCACAAGGGATTCGGCGCGAAACGGATAAGTCTCATCGCCAAGTTGAACCGAAAAGCTGACCAGATTATAGGCATCAGCGAGGGTCGAAAGTTGGAAATCACGACTTTGAGTGAGCGAAAGATCGAGCACTGACATGAAATGCTCCTCTACTTCGGCGCCACGGTCGTAACCTTCTGGCTTACTCTCCAGCTCAATGGCCTTGCCCCCGATGAAATAGCTGGCGAGTAACGCGCTGGGCGCCCCATTGAGCAATTGCAGGTGGGCGTCCAGATAGAATGGATTGCGTGTCCAGCCGATGGGCTGAGCACTGCTTTTATCGGTGATACTTTGATAGAGCGATTGGCCGGCCATCAAGCGGTCGTTATTCTCGATGCCAGCCGCGCTCGGCGACGTCGAATGCGTGTTGATACCCCAAAATTCCCGGCCTCGCGCGTCGAAGGCATTAGTAGGGAACCGGGAGAGGGTGGCACGCTCATAGGGTATGTCGCTGGCCATAGAGGTAACGCTGATATTGAAAACTTCGAAGGAGGCCATGCTTAGCCCCGGGTAAATGTATGCGGTGCCCGAGCTTTCCAGTTTCTCCTCGTAGCCCCGGCGCGTGCCCCATTGGGCTGCCGGTTGATCGGAAAAGCGGCTGCTGCGACCCAATTCCAGCCCAAAAAAGACGCTATTCATATCCACGGAATCGGCAGAGATAACCCCCGAAACGGCCGGAGGCACCTGCGCCAAATCAGTCATATTGTTCACATAACCGGAAAAATCGGCACGTTCCTCCAGCAGGTCGACAGCGCTATCCAGGTCATTGCCGTCGGGGATATTGATTTCGAAGTCCTGAACCTGGTCCGCAAGCGTCGGCCAGACGAACTTATTGATGCACAGCGCGTCGTCGCTGGAATTGACGCAATCCATGACGGTTTCGAACTCTGGCGCGCTATACCCCCCCAGCCCATAACGCACCACGTATTCCGAGAAGGGGTTCACTTTGATATCGCGATCGCGGTCCGTCGCAAATGCCCGAATGCGCGTGCCGTCATAGTCGATTTCGATCAGCACGTCAGGGCCCTGAGGCTGGCCGGTGGGAAATTCGATGACGTCGAAGCCATCGTTGTCTAGCCCGCGTTCAGTATCTACGGAAGCAATCGGGCGCAATGTCTGGTTGGTGCGATAGACACTGATGCTATCGGGTTGGACCAGGCGGAGGTTGCGGCGGGAGAGCGGTGCATCCGGAGCCATGGAGCTGGGCACTTCCACTGTGATCCGAACCTGATTTTTGTCGAGGCCATTGGAATTGCTGGTGTCGCCGGTGCTCGATTCCGAGAAGCCATCGCCGGGATTTTTATTGCCGGGAAAGCTGTTGGGACGCGCGCCGGCATCCTCCACTGCATCGTCGCCGCCCCCGCCGCAAGCGGCGAGGAACATCGTCAGGCCAATCATGCAAACCAAGCGAGTAACCGAAGACATAAGCTGCCGCAATCCCTGTGTTGTTATATTAAAGGGGGCAGGTTAGCAATGGGAGGGGAGGTAAACAGTGAGGCATGCCACGGAATCAAAAAAACGGGGCACTCGGCCCCGTCGATAGTTTACCGAGCAGACTTCAAGCTCAGAAAAATATCTTCATGCCCGCCATGAGGCCTTCGTCAAGATTAATGTCGCCGCTGGGATCGAGCTCGGTGTTGAGGTAGCGATACCCACCGAATATTTCTGCATTGCGGATCACGCGATAGCTCACTCGCGCTTCGAAGCTGGTCATGTCATCGGAATCGCCGAAGGAGAGGATACTTGGCGCGTAATGCAGGCTGCCGCCTACGGACAGGCCGGGTACGTTGGGAATATTCATATTGGCGAAACCGCCCAGGCCGATGGCGCCCCCGTCCACGTGATCGTCATCCCAGCCGATGGCGCGCATGCCGATACCCGCGGTGGTGGGTAAGTTACCGATAGCGGTACGTCCCTGGGCATGCAGGTCGATGTTGGCGATGTGGCGGCTGCCCTGATGGTAGGTGTAGCCGACGCCACCCTGGATGTCGGACGTGGTTGGCGTGAAATTGACCTGTCCCTTGGCAGAATCGTCAGTCAGGCTGAGCTCGAAATCGGCGCCCAAAGCTGGGGTTGTGGCGACGGCGAGTGCCAGGATGGAGAGGCGGCTATATTTCATGGATTCACCCTTGTAATACGTTCTGATGGAATCAGCGGCACATGGTAGCTATGGGCTTGGGGCCGCTCAACTTAAAGCTGGGTAACACGGTCAGGTTGTTTCCTGCGGGTCTTCCATGACGTCAGGCAACGACAGTGTGTCGCTAACGGATACTAATGCCTTGACGGCTCCGAGTCCTCTTCTTCCCCAAGCGGGATCTCGTTGGGATCTACAGGTTCGGCAGGAATACGGAAGTCCTCATTCGCCCAGGCGCCGAGGTCAATCAGCTTGCAGCGTTCGCTGCAGAAGGGGCGATGAGGGTTGCCCGTGTCCCATTCGTTGTCTTTCTTACAGGTGGGGCAAGTCACTAACATGGCGATCTGAGTACCGGGTTTGTTGCAAAGAGACGTTTGTCGTACGGAAACTGTTGTCGTCAAGAAACGTTGATTTCCTGAAGAGGCTGTTTTCGCAGACTATGGTAACTAGCTCAGACGTCGATTGCACTCTGACAGAATTGTTCCAGGATGGCTCGCAGCATCTCCATATTGACCGGCTTGGCGACGAAAGCATCCATGCCGGCGCGCCGGCAACGTTCTTCATCTTTTTCCATCGCGCTTGCGGTCAATGCAACGACCGGGACATGCGTCCGATTCTCTTCGCGCTCTAGCTGGCGCAAGCGACGGGTGGCTTCGAATCCGTCGATCCGCGGCATGACGCAATCCATGAAAATAATGTCGAACTGATGCCACTGGATAAGACCGAGGGCGGCCTCGCCATCATTGGCAGTCGTGACGTCGCAGCCGAGCTTTTCCAACAGGCGCCGGGTCAGGGTGCGATTCACCGGATTGTCTTCAACCAGCAAGATGCGCATGCGCTGGCTGGGTAAGGGTGTGCGTTCGCGCTGCTCCTGGGCGGGTTGCAGGGAAAAGCGAGTGAGGAACGTGCGCTGGCCGCTGGCGCGGTCGGCGAACAGTTGATGAAGCATGGGTGTCAGGCAGGATTCGCGCAACGACTTGCTCAGGAAGCTATCGGCGCCCGCCTGCCGGAAATGCTCGGCATCGCCGCGCTGAGGATTGGAAGAAAGCACCAGAATGCGCGTACCTTTCCAACTCGGGTTTTCCCGAATCTGCTGGCAAAACAGGTCGCTATCCATGTCCGGTACGAAGCCGTCGAGAATAATGGCGTCGAAGGGGAGTTCGCCTTCGCTGCTCTGGCGCAAGGCCAGGATGGCTTCAGCGGCGGACTTGACCGCTTCGATCTCCACATCGTGGCGGGAGAGCATTTCCAGCGTGATTTTGCGCGACAGGGCGTAGGAATCCACCACCAGCAGACGCTTGCCCTGGATCATCCGGGTATCCGGCCGCACACGGGTCGAGCCTTCCGGCGCCAGCGCCAGATCGAGTTCGATCCAGAAAGTCGAGCCCTCGCTGGGGGTGCTCTGAACATCCAGGACGCCGCCCATCAGATTGATCAGCTGGCGACAAATGGTCAGGCCCAGGCCGGCGCCCGGAAGCTGCCGGCGAAACCGCTGGCCCAGCTGAACATAGGGCTCGTAGACCAGCGGCAGGTCTTCGGCGTGAATGCCAACGCCGGTGTCCTCGACGGCGACACGGACCTGAATACCCTCCTGACTCCGGCCCAACACTTCCAGGCTGATCAATACGTGGCCCGAGTCGGTAAATTTGATCGCGTTGGAGGTCAGGTTGAGCAGGATCTGGCGCAGCCGAATGGGATCGCCGCGTAGAGCGGAGGGCAGGTTCTCGTCGACCCGAAGCTCCAGCGCCAGACCCTTTTCCCGGGCGCGATCGCCGAGCATGATCACCAGGTCGTTCAGGGTATCCCGAAGATCGAACGCGATATGCTCAAGCACCAGCTTGCCGGCTTCCATACTGGAGATATCCAGCAGGTCGTTGATGATGGCCGACAGGCCCTCAGCTGAAATTTGCAGGGTTTTTACGTAGTCCAGCTGTTCCTGGTCCAGCTTGGTGTCTTCCAGCAGGCTGGCATAGCCGAGTACGGATTGAAGTGGCGTCCTTAATTCATGACTGACGTTAGCGAGAAATAGGTTCTTGGCATGATTGGCGCGTACGGCTTCGTCACGCTCATCCTGAGAGCGCAAGTTGGATTGGCGCAGGTCATCTGCCTCCTCCAACAACTGGGTGCGCATGACGTTAAGGGCCTGTTCCACTTCGCTCAGCTCGTCTGGCCGTGTTGGCGCCTTGCGCCGCAACTTCAGCGGGGCAATCAGGGCATCGAAATTGAGGCGCTTGATATAGTCGGCGATGGTTTCGAGATGGCGAGTCAGGGTAACTCTGACAATTAGCAGCAGGCCCAGGGTGCCTAGCATGACGATGAGGCTTTGGAATAACAGCAGTACAAGGCTGCGGCTGACAATGTCGTTGTAGACGGTCTCCAGCGAGGAACCGATCGTCAGCGTGCCCAGCTTGTGAGACGCGCGATCGGCGCCGTTCAGGAGAATGCTGTACTGTTGCTCAATGTGCTCCTGTTCGATGGGCTGGCCTGAGCGGAAGCGCTCGCCGGTGTCTGACTGAACTTCGGCATATTGCATGGACGGGAAGGCGAGCAAGCCGTCTAGACTTGTCTCCACCGCGTCCATGTCCATTATCCAGAGGTTCTTGCTAAGAATTGGCAAGAGCATCTCCGCGACGCGGTCTTGAACTTCCATCAATTCGCTTTTGCGACGCTCGAACTCGCCCACCATCTGGGCGCCGGTCGCCACGAGAGACAACAGGAAACTGAACAGCAAGACATAAACCAATAGTCTTGCCGCAAGGGGGCGAATACCAAGCTTTCGGAGGGATAATCGTAATGCCACGCTACCGTTTCCCTGGTTCCGAAACCTTCCAGAATTCTAACGGGCGAGTCTGGAGGTTCCCTATTTGCGACTCCGGCATATGCCTACTATCCGACGCCTTCAATAGGCTGCCAGAATGGCTCTCAGTCTAGCAGACTTACTGTCAAAACGGTCACTTGGTCATCGTCGAATCGGAAGCGAACATTGTGATCATATAGGTGAGCACCGTAGATTCGCTCTTCGATCCGTCCTCGCCGGAAAGAGGGTCTGGGGTCGTAGGCGACCACATCTTCGATCAAGGCCTGAAAATCCGGATAACGCGTCTGATCCAAGATCTCCAGCTGCTCTACGGCCTCCGAAGCGAAGACGACGGGCAGCCGCTCCGTTGGCGCAGTGGATGCCCACTCGAGATGCGCTTCGGACACAGCGTCGGCAAACGGTAGATAGGGCTTGATGTCGAGTATGGGCGTGCCATCAATCAGATCGTGTTCACGAACGCGTAGCACCAGGTGGCCGTCCCGACGGCTCAAGCCTTCGTTGCGGACCACGGAAAGCCCAAGGCTGTTCGGTCGGAAGGGCGACCGGCTGGCAAAAACACCGATCTTCTTGTTGCCCCCTAAACGTGGTGGCCGGATCGTCGGGCGCCAATCGGCGCGAACCGCTTCATGAAACTGAAAGGTCAGCCAGATGTGCGAGCAGGCCTCCAGCCCGCGAAAAGCGTCTTCCCGGTTGAACGGCGGCTGGATGATCAGATCGGCCCATGCATGGCGGGTCATCCCCGGTTGGCGGGGCACGCCGAACTTGTCCCGGAAGCACGAACGGGCGATAGCAACGGGCGTTAGGGTTAGCGCGTCCTCTGACGGGCGAGAGCGATGTCTGCTCATCGAATGCTCCGGGCGAAGAACATTTCGATCCGTAACGTCAGGGACGTGGTTTCCTTGAAATTGTTATCGCGATAAAAGTTCACGGCGGGGATAACCTCGCCGAATAGCCAAGTATCGTAAATGCGGTAACGGTAAGTCAGGTCGGCTAGGTATTCGGTACTGCGCCAGTTGGGATTGCTCTCACCGATGATGCCGAGCCGGGGATTCAATTCCGCGCGGTTATTGAGTCGTTTATAAAGACTCCAGACCTCGGAGAACTCGAAATTACGGTCCTCGTGAACCCAGCGCAGTTCCGATGCTGCCAAAAACTGCCACTCGTCGAACGGCCGCGAAAAGCCGACCCAGGTACTTTCACCCCAACCATCCACATGGAAGTAGTAGAAGCGTTGATCGAGATCCAACTGCCAGTTGTTCTGAAGTTCGAACCGGGCGCGAGAGCGGGCGCGCCAGAAGGCATCCGGCGGAAATCTGAGGCGCGCGCCAACATCGTTGCTCAGGTTCAAAGTCTCGGTGATTTGCGTGATGTAGCGTAAGGCGCCCGTAGCCTCGCTTTCGGAGCGCTCATTGTCTGTGAGCTGGCGGTCGCGGTCGCGCTCCGACAAAGATTTGGTTTCCTCGCTTTCACTCTCGACGACGAGCCTTAATTTTTCCTCGAGCGTGGGCAAATCCAGACGGAAACGCGCTTCCGGCTCGAGCTGGGCAAGGTCGCCGGTTTCCGACCGGGTGGCAAAGCCCAAACGCAGGTAGCTCTCGTTGTCGGGTAGCGCCTGCGCGTCGCCGGATAGCGTGCGGTCAGCCCAGGCACCCATGCGCTGAACTTGGTCCGAGCGGTAATGGCGTTGCTTGATCACCCAATCAGAGGTATCGATCCACCAGGAGTCCCGGGCCGGATAGTGAGTTTCCTCGGGGGAGAACGTAAAAAATGACGGCCCAAGATCCTCCACACCCGGCGGGGAGACAAACTTGTGGTCCTGATCGTCTGTTGCGGCCCAGAGCATGTTGGGGACGATAGCGAGGGCGAAGAGACCGTAACGAAGGTGTCTAATTTGCTGAGTAATCCAGAGCATTGCGAAGCGCTTCAGCCTGTTCTTCTAATGTGTGTTGGCGGGCTCTGGGACCGAATAGGCCGGTCACATGGAGCAGTAGGCGGCCTGCGGATTTCAGGCTGTCACCCTTTTCCCGGGGGATGACATGGATGTGCATGTGCGCGAGCGTCTGGTTTGCGGCCTTACCATCGTTGAGCAGCACATTGGTGCCGTCCACGCCCCAGCCTATGGTCCGTTGGGCTTTCAAGATGCGCTGAGCGACCGCAAAAAGATGGTTTGCAGTCGTGTCGGGCAACTCGGTGATCTGCACCACGTGGATTTTCGGAATCACGAGAACGTGGCCGCGCCCCAAGGGATGGATGTCCAGGAACGCGCAGCAATGCTCATCCTCAAGTACCCGGGCGGCCGGCGCCTTACCCTGGCTAATCTGACAGAAAACGCAGTCCATCTGTGTTGTTTCGCCTTTAAGCTCTTTTTATGCAACTGAATAGTATCTCAGTTTCTTAGGTTAGGAAGCACAAGGTGTTATTCAGAGGCTCCTAGTTCACTCAGCTTCCGATGGACCTCTTGGACCTGCTCGACGATACTCTCGATTGGCGCGCTGTTGTCGATCACCATATCGGCGCTTTGCAAACGCTTTTCGCGGTCTATTTGCGCCGCAATAATGCGTTCGACCTGAGCCCGATCGTTATCGTCCCGTGCCATGGTCCTTTCAATCTGGGTTTCGACCGGCACATCGATAACGATTACACGCTCCACCAGCTGGTGCTGGTCGGTTTCAAGCAGCAAGGGCGACACCAGCAGAACGTAACCCGCGGAATAGCCGGACGGCGGTGGAGTTGAAGGCGTGAGCCACAGCTGGCGCATCAGCTCCTCGCGGATAACAGGGTGGAGCAGTTTCTCCAGCCACTCGCGTTCAGCCGGCGCGTCAAATACGACCTTGCGTAAGGCCGCCCGGTCGAGCGCACCTGCCGACGTTAGAATATCCGCGCCAAAATGCCCGGCGATCTCTGCCAGGGCCGGCGTGCCGGGCTCAACGACTTCCCGGGCCACCGTATCTGCATCGACGGTATGCACGCCTTGTTGTTCAAAAAGGCGGGCGACGGTGGACTTGCCGCTGCCGATTCCCCCGGTTAGGCCGATGACTCTCAAAAAGACTTACTCCGTCAGAAAGGATTTAACCATTACACCGCGCGCGCTCAGACCCGAAGGTACCCGAACCAAAGCGCCTGGATTTCAGGACCAAACCATAACGCCAAAAGTCCGGCGATGGCGAGATAAGGACCGAAAGGAATCGGCACTTCACGCCCATGCCCCTTGAACGCGATCAGGCTCAAACCAATAACCGCACCCACCACCGAGGATAGAAGAATCACCGCAGGCAGCATCTGCCATCCCAGCCAGGCGCCTAGAGCCCCCAGTAACTTGAAATCCCCATGACCCATGCCTTCCTTGCCGGTCACCAGCTTGAACAGCCAGTAGACGGACCACAGCGATAAATACCCAAACACCGCGCCCCAAAAAGCGCTGGCAAAGTCGGTCAACATGCCAAAGTAGTTCAGGATCAAACCTAGCCAGAGCAGGGGAAGGGTGATGCTATCGGGCAAGAGCTGGGTATCGAAATCAATAACCGTCAGCGCGATCAGCGCCCAAACCAGCAGCAGAGCCCAAAGGGCTTCTGGCGTCGCGCCCAATAAATAAACCGTGAACACCGAAAGGATCGCTGTACTTGCCTCGATGATCGGGTAGCGCGCCGAAATAGGCGTTTTGCACGCACTGCACTTACCGCGTAGGAATAAGTAGCTGACGACAGGAATATTCTCCCACGGCTTGATCTCATGATTGCATTTGGGGCACGTGGAGTTAGGGGACGAGAGAGTAATTTTTTGCGACGGCTTGCGTTGTTTATCCGGGAGTTCGAGGAACTCCTCGCACTGGCAGCGCCAATCCTGCTCCATCATTCTGGGGAGGCGGAGGATGACGACGTTTAGGAAGCTGCCTATGCAGAGGGAGAAAAGAATAGTTGCAGGATAAAAGAGCCAAGGTATGTTCAGAAAGGCTTCAAACTGGGACATGCGGCCTCGAACGGGGCTTAGTAATTGGAATTAGATCGATAAAAAAGGCTTGAAGCGTTAACTCCAAGCCTTTCGTTAACAAGAGGGTTAGCCTACAACTTGCCCCATCTGGAAGATCGGTAGATACATGGCGATGATCAAGCCGCCGACAAGGACACCTAGCACCGACATAATCATCGGCTCCATAAGAGCCGTGAGGTTATCGACCATATCATCGACAACACCCTCGTAGTGGTCCGCCACTTTTGACAGCATTTCGTCCAAGTTGCCCGACTCCTCACCAATGGCAGTCAACTGTATGGCCATAACGGGAAAGGCATCGGTTTGTTTCATGGCCGCTTGGAGTTGTGTTCCGGATGAGACCTCGTCTTTTATTTTACGCACTGCATCACGGTAAACGGCGTTACCTGTCGCGCCTGAGACTGAGTCGAGAGCATCAACAAGGGGCACACCAGCAGCGAATGTTGTTGAAAGAACGCGACCAAACTTGGCCACAGCTCCCTTATCAATAATTTCGCCCATCACCGGAATCTTTAGCACTAGGCGATCAATGGCGTCAGAGAACTTCTGCGACCGTCGATTGGCCTCTTTGAAAAGAAAGATACCACCGACAATACTCAGTAGAACCACAAACCACCACGCCTGCATCCACTCCGAGAGATTGACAACCATCTGTGTAAAGACGGGAAGATCGGCACCAAAACCTTGGAACAAGCTTTCGAACTGTGGTACGACTTTCACCAGAAGGATAGCTGTTACGATAATTGCGACCACCACAACAGCGATCGGGTAGGTCATGGCTTTCTTGATCTTTTTCTTCAGGCCCTCAGTTTTCTCCAGGTACACCGCAATCCGCTCAAGCATCTGCTCAAGCGCACCAGCGCGTTCGCCGGAGTCAACCAAGTTGCAATAGAGGTCATCAAAGTGGCGCGGATGGCGTTTGAGTGCGCCAGCAAAGCTGGTGCCCGCCGCGATATCGTTTCGAATGGTGACCACCAGCTCCTGAAGACCCTTATGATCAAGCCCATCGGCAACAATATCGAAGCTTTGCACAAGAGGGACGCCTGCCTTCATCATGGTCGCCAATTGCCGCGTCAGCATCGCAATGTCGAAAGGCGTGATTTTTTTGGTCCCACCGAACAGCGGCTTTGGCTTTTTCTTGACCTTGCTGGGCATGATGCCCTGCTTTCGCAGTTGGGCTTTCACCAGCGCAAGGTTAGTGCCTGAAACCTCGCCTTTGGTTTTGTTACCTTTGCGGTCCTTGCCTTCCCATAAGAAGGTAGACAGCTTTTGCGCATTTTCTGCCATGTTTAATCCTTCGTCACGCGGTTCGCTTCTTCGAGACTGGTCACGCCCTCAATGACCTTTTTAAGGGCTGACTGCCTCAAGTTTGCAAAGCCTTCCGCCTGAGCCTGTTTTGCTATCTGGATAGAGCTGGCTTCTTCCATAATCATGTTGGCCAGCTCGTCCGTAATCTTCACCACCTCGTAAATACCGACGCGGCCTTTATATCCCCCATTGCATTTATCACAGCCCTTGGGGCGGTACAAAGTAAAGCCTGTTTCAATTTGTTGCTCTGTGAAGCCTTCCTTTAAAAGGACATCGCTTGGGGCGTCTAAAGACTCCTTACAGCTGCAAAGCCGACGGGCCAAACGCTGGGCAATGATTAGACTCACCGAGGTCGCGATATTGAAGGCAGGCACCCCCATGTTCATCATTCGAGTCAAGGTTTCCGGGGCGCTGTTCGTGTGGAGCGTCGAAAGCACCAGGTGACCGGTTTGGGCCGCTTTGATCGCAATGTTCGCGGTTTCAAGGTCCCGGATCTCGCCGACCATGATGACGTCAGGATCCTGGCGCAGGAATGCGCGCAATGCTTCGGCGAAGCCAAGGCCCACCCGGGTGTTAACGTTGACCTGGTTGATGCCCTCAAGATTGATTTCCGCTGGGTCCTCAGCGGTGGAGATGTTGCGTTCTTGGGTATTGAGGATATTCAGCCCGGTATAAAGAGAAACTGTTTTACCTGAACCGGTGGGGCCAGTCACAAGGATCATCCCTTGCGGCTGTTCCAGCGCGGTCAGGTACATCTCCTTCTGCTCTTCCTCATAGCCAAGCGCATCGATACCCAGTTTGGCTTGGCTGGGGTCCAGAATCCGAAGCACGATTTTCTCGCCCCAGAGTGTCGGCAACGTATTGACCCGAAAATCAATAGCCTTCGTTTTGGATAGCTTCATCTTGATCCGCCCATCCTGAGGGACGCGGCGCTCAGAAATATCCAATTGAGCCATGATCTTGACCCGGGCGGAGATCTTGGGCGCAAGTTTTATCGAAGGCTTGGACATCTCCTTCAGAATACCGTCGGTACGATAACGGACCCGGTAGACCTTTTCATAAGGTTCAAAATGGACATCCGAGGCGCCGCCGCGAATCGCGTCCAGAAGAATCTTGTTAACGTACTTGACGATAGGCGCGTCATCGATGTCGGCCGCCGCGCTTTCACCTTGATCTTCATCGGCGCCCTCGACATCCACTTCCATGTCACCAAGCTCCGAATCGGCAAGGTCACCCATGGATGATTCGCTGGATTCGAGATAGCCGTCGATAAGTTCGCGCAGCCTTGCGTCGTCGACGAGGACCGCGTCGGTACTCAGGCCGGTATTGAACTTGATCTCATCCAGGGCCTGGATGTTGGTGGGGTCAGAAACAGCGATATAAAGGCGCTTACCCCTTTTGTACAAAGGCAGTGCGTTATGCTTGCGAATGAGTTTTTCATCAACAATCTTCTCCGGAAGCATATCCGGGGCAAATGAGGACAGGTCTAGTACGGAAACTCCGAACTCCATGGCAGCTGAAAAAGCCAATCCACGGCTTTCGGCCAGGTTGTTCTGTACCAGATAAGTGATGAGGGGGATTTTGTTGTTTGAAGCCTGAAGAAAGGCATCCCTTGCAGCAGCTTCATCCAGCAGTCCGTCTTCCACGAAGCGACGGGCAAGTCCTGTCAGTGTCACATTCTGATTGTTGAGCGCCATAAGAGGAGTAGTCGGTAGGTTACCAGGAGTTTAAGAATCAGAAGTTTAGTTGGGCTGGGATCAATTTGAAAGGCGCGTCTGTGGTGGAATTGTTTCAAAAGATAACAGAGCCTAAGGTGACAAATTTTGTCAATTTTGAGCTTGTTGCGACACGTTTGGCTTAATGTTTAAGGTTTTCTTTCTCTCATTATAAAGTCTCAATATATTGAATTTAAATGATAAATTTTTCTTTTTTGTATTCTGGCATAGCGCATGCTGAACAATCATCAGACTCGTCACGGTTACGGTAAATGTCCAGCCGGAAGCCGGGTCGCTTGAGAATTTTAACGAATAATAGAGGCTTGCTCATGAGAAACGTTCAAATGAAACGTGCCCAAAAAGGTTTTACTCTGATTGAATTGATGATCGTCGTTGCGATCATTGGTATTTTGGCTGCCATCGCTATTCCTCAGTATCAGGATTACACCGCAAAGTCCCAGGTTGCTGCGGGGCTGGCGGAGATTTCTCCAGCCAAGACAGCCTATGAGCTGGCGATAAATGACGGAAGCACTCTCGCAGCTAACGCTCTTAGCGATCTGGGTATTAAATCTACAGACCGGTGTACTGTAACATCTGCGGCGTATACTCCAGGCACGACGACACTTCCGATTAACGGTGCGCTTGTGTGTGACTTGAACGGTAACCCGAATGTTGCAGGGGCTGACATCAACCTCAACCGTCTCGCTGATGGAAGCTGGGCTTGCGTTATCACAGGTGCTCCAGCAAGCTGGAAAGATTCTTATACGCCAACTGGTTGTACCAAGAGTTAATTGAGTTAAAGGTCGACATACATTGCTTGACCCTCGAAAAGCCCCGACGGTTTCTGTCATCGGGGCTTTTCATTTTCACGTCTCCGCCAAGTTAAAGTAAGTATTCAACAGAGGTGGTAATCTCCGATCTTTTTTGACAGGTGATTTTGTTTACTGCATTTCTGGTGTTATTGCGACTTAGAGTTGGTAAGGGACCTATTTTGTGCGCTTGCCCGAACAGATGGAGTTCGAGTTGGGTCTACTTGTCGAGTTCAATTAGATACTGCTGCTGAAGTGTTTTATGGCTTTTCTTAAACCGTTATTCAGGGCCATCGAGCTGCTTTTAATGAAATGCTTGTGCAGCACCATTGTGTTATTTTTGCTTATAGTACTATTCATTGATTTCCTTCCAATATCTTTTGGGGGATACGCAGCTCAACGGTTTTTGTTGCTAAGCATCTCCGGCTCAGTTGTTTTAGTAGTAGGATTTGGGTGGTTAAATCCTGCTAGAGAGGCATCCCAGTCACAAGTGTTATGGCAGGCGCTTCCTGGCATTTTTCTTGCTGTTCTCTTTTTTCTTCTTTCTTTTCCTTACCGATTCCGGCCGTTTAATTGGATTGAGCCGGGGATGTATGCTTTCTATTTTCTTTTTATCATTTTAGTGGGTGGTCGTCTGGCTCAATTGAATCGTGCTGAACGTTTAGTAGGTGCGTTCATTTTCCTTGTCGCGGGTGCATGTTTTTTCTACGGCGCAATGACCATCAATGTGTATCTATTTGCTATCAGCGGTAGCGTAGCGAACCTTGTTAACTATATCCCCTGGGGCTTCGTAAACATTCGTTATTGGAGCCATGTCGCCACCTGGCTGCTACCCCTTTTGCCCCTAGCCGTTTTCATTGGCCCGTATAAAGACAATCGACTGTGGAAAACAGGCGTAGCGTTAGCCGCCGCGCTTTGGTGGTGGATCGTTCTGATGTCGTCAGCTCGAGGGACCATGTTAGGGGTGGGGTTCGGGACTCTTCTAGTCCTTCTGTTGATCGGTCGACCTTCCTTTCCGTGGCTCAAGGTATCGGCGAAATACTTGCTTTTCGGCGTGTGCGCATGGCTTTTATTATCGGTATTGATCCCCTCCATTCTGCTAGATGAAGTTCAAATAAGAAGCATTAAAACTGGCGGCTCTGGCCGATGGCCGCTATTCCTCGAAGCGTTTCAGATGAGCATTCAGAATTTTCCCTTCGGCATGGGACCGCAATCCTGGCTAACCCATGAAATTATTACCGAGGCATACCGAAACTCACCGAAGTTTGGGCATCCTCACAATATGTATCTCATGTGGGCAGCCGAATACGGTTGGTTGTTGATCGCGGGGTTGCTTGTATTGGTTGGCCAAGCCGCTAAAAATTTTTGGGTAAAACGTACGTTGATTAGGTCCGGGCAGGCGCCAGAGCTGGCGCTCATCTTGGCAGCTTTTACTGCATCGGTTTCTGCAGCACTTTTTCATGCGGGTGTTTCAGCCGTATTTATGGCACCTGGCTCCATGTTAATTGGATTGCTCGTTCTGACACTGTTTTGGGCGTTGGTCCAGCCGCCTGTTGCGCTAGTACCACCATTAACGGTACGTCAGAGGCGAGGTAGGACAAAGATAGCTCTACTGGTGACGGCTGTGGTCGCCGTACTTTGCGTCGTGTGGCTTAGGGAGGTTTGGCACTATTATCGCGCGATGGAGCAGGACGTTGAGTTCTATCACGAGCATGCCTCCGAGGGGACGCTCCCCAGATTCTGGTTCCATGGGAACTACCCTAGGCATCCGAGCCAGATGCCGTAACGATGCTTGTCGGAGCATCTCCAAGATAAGGTCTACATCATTCTCAGGCATGAGTCTTTAGTCAGATGATGGATAAAAGCGGGAGCAAAACATAGGCGTCACAAAGCGAGGATGCCTCTGAACAGCCCACTCGGTGCACTGCGCCTTAAGAAGTGTAGGGCATGATAGGCTTGTCTGTCAGGACAGCAGATGACGTTGAGCACAGTCCGCCGCGAGCAATGGGCTGCTTTAACGGACCTATGTCATCCTACTAGCTTTGCAGCAGGCAGACCTCTGTTAAATTGCATGTCCACTACGCGGACTAGGCGCCGCCGAATGTTCTGGGATGCCCAGGCTGCATCAACGATGATCGACACATACGGCTGACGGAAAGGAGGCATGGCCATGACTTGGTACGTTCTACAGCACAAACCGAATCAGGGAGATCGAGCTGTGGAGCATCTGCAAAACCAGGATGTGGCGTGCTTCTACCCCAAGATTGAAGTAGAGAAGATTAAAAACGGTAAACGGGCAAAGAAGCTCGAGCCGCTTTTCCCTGGGTATATCTTCTTTAAGATGGACCCCAGCGATCCATCATGGGCAAAGCTTCGTTCCACACGAGGGGTGCTGCGAGTGGTTGCTTTCAGTAACAAGCCCTCTCCTATAGAGGACAGCGTCATAACGCAGATTAAGCGTGGCATGCAGGCCATCGCGGAGCAGGGCGGCATCAAGCCGGGCCAGCCGGTCAATATCGAAGACGGTCCCTTTAAAGGCCTCAATGCCATTTTCCAGACATACGATGGCGAGACCCGAGCCATTGTTTTGATTGAATTTATGCAGAGTCAACAAAGGGTGCGCGTGCCCGTATCTGCTATAAAGCGATAATGGGTGGTTGAACTGAGGTAATTCCCTACAGATTCGTCACTCATTGAAACTGCAAAAACTCCGCAAAATACCGTAGAATTCGCCTCCTTTCGTGACGTATACGAATCACCGGCAGGTTATACCCAAAAGCTGCGCTAACAGTTGTTAATAGGCTGTGAATGCATGGCTCGTCGCCTTAACGCACTGAAATGGGTAGGTGGGGCGGTAGCGTGCCGGACTCTTCAAACAGGTTGTAGCAGGTTTTTTCAGATGAACAATGCTTACGAGCAGCAACAAATGCGAGATGACGAGATAAGTTTGGTGGATTTGGCCGCGGTGTTCGTCCGCCGCCGGTATGTTTTTTATATCGTATTTGTTGTCGTGACTTTAGCGGGCTTAGCATACGCACTTTTCACATCCGACAAGTACGAATATGCGAGCCTTTTGGAAGTGGCCGAGCAAGGCGACGGGCGCCCCATAGAGCAGCCAGCTGCAGTGATTGCCACTATTGAGAATCGCTGGCTGCAAGAAGTGAGTACTCGCTTCCGAGCGGAGCATGAGAAAAAACTACCTTTCGAGGTAAACGCAAGCAATCCGGAACAAACCCGCCTCATCCGCCTCAGCTCCGAGTCGGATAAGGAAAATGCCGAGGTTGTTAAGGATATACACACAACCTTGATCGACAGGGTGAAGCAGCATCAGGGCAATTTGATTAGCTCGGAAGAAAAGAGCCTTCAGCGACAAATTGAATCTCTGGAGAAGGTTATCGAAGCCCTAGAAGGGCAGCAGTTCGCCGGAGAAGCTTTGGCGAGAGCCATTGAGAAACGTGTAAGCCTGGAGCGCCAGTTGGAACAGCTTAAGCCAGTGGAAGTGCTTGTGGTGAGTCGCGAGAGTGCGGAGAAGACAGGGCCAAGACGAGCGCTGATCGTCGTGCTAGCGGGTTTGCTGGGTGGCATGGTAGGTGTTTTTGGAGCATTTCTCTTTGAATTTATTATTCGCGTGAGAGCACAGCTAAGTGCGAATGCCAGCGCCTAAGCTCCTATGATTTTGCGTGGATAAGTAACTGAATGACCCAGGTGATGAGGTGAGCAGCCCTATGAAGAGATACGACGCCTTAGCGCAAGAATTGTTGGTCAATCCACGAGTTTGGCTTGTCACTGGTGCAGCTGGCTTTATAGGCTCTAACTTAGTCGAGCACCTTCTCGGTCTGGGCCAGGCTGTGGTCGGGCTAGATAACTTTGCCACTGGCCATCGGCATAATCTGGAAGAGGTAAAGACTTTGGTCTCAGGAGAGCAATGGTCCCGTTTCACGTTTATCGAAGGGGACATTCGCAACCTGGAGGACTGTCGTCACGCGTGTCAGGATGTCGACCACGTACTGCATCAGGCGGCGCTCGGCTCGGTGCCTCGCAGCATTAACGATCCGATTACGACGGATGGCACCAATATCGGTGGCTTTCTGAATATGCTCGTTGCTGCCCGAGATGCTGCAGTAGAGAGTTTCACCTACGCCGCCAGTAGCTCAACTTACGGCGACCATCCCGCCTTGCCCAAAGTTGAAGCAAATATTGGAAAACCACTATCACCCTATGCGGTCACCAAGTACGTCAATGAATTGTATGCTGATGTTTTCGCAAAAACCTACGGGTTCAACACTGTAGGCCTGCGCTACTTCAACGTATTTGGTAAACGCCAGGACCCAGACGGCGCCTATGCTGCCGTTATCCCTAAATGGACCGCCGCAATGCTGCAGGACGAGGATGTGGTGGTAAATGGAGACGGCGAGACCAGTCGGGATTTCTGTTTCGTGGAGAACGCCGTTCAAGCCAACCTGCTAGCTGCCACCGCCGATAAGAATGCAAAGAACGAAGTCTACAACGTTGCTGTAGGGGATCGTACGACGTTAAACGAGTTGTTTGGGGCGCTTCAGAGCGCGTTGGCGGAGAATGGCAAGCAATATATCAAATCGCCCGTTTACCAAGATTTCCGCGCAGGCGACGTACGCCACTCACAAGCAGATATCGGCAAGGCGGTCAGCAAACTTGGCTACTCCCCGGAATATCGGATTGCTGCAGGGATTACTAAAGCCATGCCTTGGTACATTGAGGACGTAAACTAACCATGAAATTTTTGATTACAGGTGGGGCCGGATTTATCGGTTCTGCCGTCATCCGTCATATTATTCACAACACCGCTGATGACGTTGTAAACGTTGACAAGCTTACGTACGCAGGCAACCTTGAGAGCCTTGCTGAAGTTAGCGGTAACAAGCGTTACTGTTTCGAGCAGGTTGATATTTGCGATCGCTCGGAACTTGAACGTGTGCTGAGACAGCACCAACCGGACGCGATTATGCATTTGGCTGCCGAAAGCCATGTGGATCGCTCCATTGACGGCCCGGCTGCATTCATCGAAACGAACATTGTAGGCACCTATACGTTACTGGAAGCTGCGCGAAGATACTGGGGTGGCCTCGATGAAATCCGGAAAGCACGTTTCCGCTTCCATCATGTCAGTACCGATGAGGTCTACGGAGACCTTGAAGGGACGACTGAACTTTTCACTGAGACTACATCTTACGCACCCAGCAGCCCTTATAGCGCCAGTAAAGCGAGCTCCGATCACTTGGTGCGTTCTTGGTATAGGACCTATGGACTTCCGGTATTGGTTACCAACTGTTCGAACAACTATGGTCCTTATCATTTCCCTGAGAAACTTATTCCGTTGATGATTCTTAACGCCCTGGAGGGCAAGCCTTTGCCCGTGTATGGCAAGGGCGAGCAAGTTCGCGATTGGCTCTATGTTGAAGACCACGCCCATGCACTATACAAAGTGGCCACCGAAGGCGAGGTCGGTGAGACATACAACATCGGCGGCCGCAATGAAAAGCGGAACATCGACGTAGTGGGAACGATTTGCACGTTGCTGGAAGAGTTTGTGCCGAACAAGCCGGTAGGCGTCGATGCTTATTCGGACTTAGTCACCTACGTAACAGATCGCCCGGGTCATGATCTGCGTTATGCCATCGATGCCCGCAAGATTCAGAGAGAGCTTGGCTGGGTTCCCGCAGAAACGTTTGAATCAGGCATCCGTAAAACCATCCAGTGGTATCTCGACAACCTCGACTGGTGCCGGCGAGCGCAAGACGGTAGCTACCAGCGAGAGCGGCTGGGGGTTGCTGGCTGAGATGCTCGCTTCAGCTACAACTACAACGTCACTCGGCTCCTAGTAGAACGCTTCAGCTGCGTTTTTCTCGTAAGTTCGTAGATCGCATGCAAACTAAAGGAAACCCATGAAAGGCATCGTCCTTGCTGGCGGCTCTGGAACCCGCCTATACCCGATAACTCTCGGCACCTCCAAGCAGTTGCTGCCGGTATACGACAAGCCCATGATTTACTATCCGTTATCTGTGCTTATGTTGGCGGGTATTCGTGACATTCTCATTATCACCACTCCAGAAGATCAGGCGGGCTTTAAGCGAGCACTGGGTACCGGTGAGCAGTTCGGTATCAATCTTACCTATGCTATACAAGCCAGCCCAGATGGCTTAGCTCAGGCGTTTATCATTGGTGAGGACTTTATCGGTGACGACAACGTATGCCTGGTGTTGGGTGATAATATTTTCTACGGTCAGGGCTTTACGCCTAAGCTGCGAGAAGCTGCGAAACGAGCGGAAAACGGCCAAGGTGCGACTATATTCGGGTATCAGGTCAAAGATCCAGAGCGTTTCGGCGTGGTGGCGTTTGATGAGCAGCAAAAAGCGGTTTCCATCGAGGAGAAGCCCTTAAAGCCTAAATCGCATCATGCAGTGACCGGGTTGTATTTCTATGACAATCAGGTAACAGAGATTGCTAAAGCTGTGCGGCCTTCCCAGCGGGGAGAATTAGAAATTACCGACGTAAACAGAGCCTATCTCGAACGGGGTGACCTTCACGTTGAACTTTTAGGTCGAGGCTTCGCGTGGCTGGATACCGGTACCCACGAAAGCTTGTTAGAGGCTGCTCAGTTTGTAGAGACGATCGAAAAGCGGCAAGGTAATAAAATCGCATGTTTGGAAGAGGTTGCCTATAACAATGGATGGCTGACAAAGGCAGCCTTGAAGCGCAATGGGCAGTCGCTGAGTAAAAACGGCTACGGTCAATATTTATTGGACATTGCGGGAGAGCACTAATGTCGTTGATCAATCTGCTTGAGTTTCCAATGTTGGGTGACGATCGTGGCTCGTTAGTTGCGCTCGAATCTGGAAGAGCCGTCCCTTTTGATATCAAGCGCGTCTACTACATTTTCGGAACGATGGAAGGGGTTAGTAGGGGCTTTCACGCTCACAAAGAGCTTCAACAGGTCGCTGTATGCGTGTCAGGGCAATGTCGCATGTTGCTAGATAACGGTACAGAGAAAGCTGAACTTTGGCTGGATGCACCAACTAAGGGGGTAGCGATTGAGCCCATGGTTTGGCACGAAATGCATGATTTCAGTTCCGATTGCGTCCTGCTCGTAGTTGCCAGTGAGCACTATGACGAAAGCGATTATATACGGAATTATGAGGATTTCATCGAGCAGGTGAGCTCATGAGTACTATTCACCATTTGGCTGATGTATCGTCATGCGAAATTGGTGATGAAACTCGTATATGGCAGTTTGTGGTCATTCTTGAAGGAGCCAAAATTGGTAGGAATTGTAATATTTGCGCACACTGCTTAATCGAAGGGAATGTAGTCATTGGAGATAATGTAACTGTTAAATCCGGCGTTCAGTTATGGGATGGAACTCGCATTGAGAGTAATGTTTTTATAGGCCCAAATGCAACTTTCACGAATGACCCATATCCTCATTCCAAAAACTACCCGAGCGAGTTTTCAGGTATTACCATTAAAGATGGGGCGAGTATTGGCGCCAATGCAACATTATTGCCCGGAATAAGTATTGGAACAGGCGCGATGGTGGGCGCGGGAGCTGTGGTAACGAAAGACGTTCCCCCATATGCGCTTGTCGTCGGTAATCCAGCTAGAATTACTAGGTACTTTGAAGAATGATTCCTTTTCTAGATCTTAAGGCAATCAATAGCCAGTATCGTGAGGAGCTGATTGAAGCTGCAACTCGTGTCATCGATTCTGGGTGGTACATACAGGGCAATGAAGTTAAGAGCTTCGAGCAAGCGTTTGCCGCCTACTGCGGAACCGAGCACTGTATTGGCGTCGCAAATGGCCTAGATGCGCTAGCGCTTACTTTGCGAGCTTGGAAAGAGCTAGGAAAATTGCAAGACGGCGACGAAGTCATTGTCCCCGCGAATACTTACATTGCCACTATCTTGGCCATTACCGAGAACAATCTCAAGCCAATATTAGTGGAGCCAGATGAAGAGACGTTCAATTTGTGTCCCCAAAAAACGGCTGCAGCTATCACCGCAAACACTCGTGCGATTGTCGCCGTTCATTTGTATGGTCGGCTTGCGCCTATGGTGGACATCATGGTGTTGGCAAAGCAGCATGACCTCTTGGTTCTGGAGGATGCAGCTCAGGCCCATGGCGCATCGGTAGACGGTCACAGGGCGGGGAGTTGGGGGCATGCAGCTGGGTTTAGCTTCTATCCTGGTAAGAACCTAGGTGCACTAGGGGACGCAGGTGCGGTGACAACCAATAATGAAGAGCTTGCCCAAACCATACGTGCGTTGGGCAATTACGGAAGCGAGCAAAAATATCAGAATCAGTACCAGGGGGTGAACAGCCGTCTGGACGAGCTGCAGGCGGCCTTGTTGAAGGTGAAGCTGCATTGTCTTGATTCAGAAACTCAGCGTCGCCGGGAAATCGCGTCTGCTTATGCGAACGGTATCAATAACCCCGCCATTCGAAGTCCTATCGCCAGTGATACAAAGGCGAATTGCTTGGAGAATCATGCTTTTCATCTTTATGTAGTTCGTACAGCTTCGCGCACTGCGTTACAGGAGCATCTGCAGGGGCTGGGCGTGCAAGCTATGATTCACTACCCGATACCCCCCCATCAGCAAGAAGCTTACGAATCTTGGAGCGCCCAAAGCTACCCTGTCACAGAAATAATACATCAAGAAGTATTGAGTCTACCTATCAGCCCGACAATGTGTGACGAGCAGGTTAATAAAGTTATCGAAGCCTGCAATTCATTTCCGGCTTATTAAACAATGACTCTGGTTAAAACAAGCCTGCTAAACGGAATAGCTGTAATTGTTAGAATGCTGACATTGCTGGGCATAAATAAAATTCTAGCTATTTACGTCGGCCCTACAGGCTATGCCGCGCTTGGGCAATTCCAGAATGCCGTGCAGATGATCACTACCTTCGCAAGCGGTGCCATCAATACGGGCGTAACAAAGTATACCGCCGAGCACTATCAGGACAAAAGTAGACAGCATAAAGTTTGGCGTACAGCGGGAACCATAGCGCTTAGCGGATCCCTTTTTACCGCTACGTTGGTCATTGTTTTCAATCGCCAACTGGCGGGCTGGTTCCTAAGAGATGAGTCGTTGGGCAGCGTGTTTATTTGGTTCGCACTCACGCTTGTCTTGTTTGTGTTCAACACGCTGCTCCTAGCAATACTAAACGGCAAGAAAGAGATTCAGCGCTATGTTGTCGCCAACATTGCTGGCAGCTTTTTTGCATTGGTGGTAACTACTTTTTTATCGGTTCAACTCGGTCTGTACGGGGCTCTGGTGTCACTGGCTGTCTATCAGTCCCTTACTTTTTTTGTAACTCTCATGCTCACTTACAACGCGAGCTGGTTTCGCATTAGCTATCTATTTGGTGGTGTAGACCGGGAAACTGCCAAGAATCTGGCGAGGTACGCCATGATGGCACTTACTAGTGCGGCCTGTGTGCCTCTTAGTCACATTTTAATCCGAGACCACCTGGGAGAAAGTTTTGGGTGGGAAGCAGCCGGTTACTGGGAGGCTATGTGGCGGCTTAGCTCTGCCTACCTGACTTTGGTGACCACCACTTTAAGCGTTTATTTCCTGCCGAAGTTATCCGAGTTAAAAGATCGATCGGCAATTAAAAGGGAAATTATTCAAGGATATAGAATAATCCTACCCGTTGCTGCTGGGTGTGGATTAATAATCTATTTTCTAAGGGATACTATTATCCATGTTTTGTTTAGTAGCGATTTTCTACCTATGGAAACACTTTTCGCGTGGCAAATGGCTGGCGACACATTGAAAATCGGCGCTTGGATATTGGCCTATCTGATGCTTGGTAAAGCGATGGTTAAGCTGTTTATTTCTTCCGAAATTGTATTTGCTGCTATGTTTTATGGACTAACTGTAGAATTTACTAGGTTGTTTGGCTTGGAAGGCGTGGCTATGGCACACTTCGCAAACTATTTTTTGTACTGGGGGATAATGGCGTTTTTTATAACTAGATCGTTAAAAAACAAGTCGGTACAGAAAGGTATTTGCGATGCCTGAAGTAGATCCTCTCGTTTCAATAATCATCCCTTGTTATAATCATGAAAGCTATGTTCAGGATTGTGTCTATAGCGTAATAAATCAGGACTATAAACACATAGAGCTTATCATTATAGATGACGGGTCTAAAGATAAGACTGCTGACAAGATCCGAGAGCTAATTTCCGAATGTGATAATAGATTCACTCGGTTTGAGTTTAGATCAAGGCCAAATAAGGGGCTTTGCGCAACCCTAAACGAAGCCATTGATTGGTGCGAAGGAGAGTATTTTTCTGCGATAGCATCCGACGACAAGATGTTGCCTAAAAAGACGACAATTCAGGTGGCCTACTTGGCAAGGAACCCGCAATGTGATGGCGTCTTTGGTGCGACGAATGTAATTAATAATTTCGGAGATGTAGTTCGCAGGCAAAGGCCTAAGGTTGGAGAAGTCAAATTTAAGCAAATTTTTTTGCAGCTACGATCTGTCTCCACGCCAACTCAAATGATTCGTTTGTCCTCAGTAAAAGATGTCGGCGGTTATCCCCCCGGCGCTTATATCGAAGACTGGTACATGTGGTTGAGGCTGCTAAGTAATGGTAGTAGATTGGATGTTATTGGTGAAACTCTCGTAGAGTATAGGAAGCACGGGGGAGGGTTAAGCGCAAATATCGAAAGAATGCATGTCGCTCGTAACGAGATATTAAGTGGTTATAGGTCGAATGAGTGCTTTAAAGCAGCAAAGGCTGCGGCGAATTTGTCTTACGCCATTGATTTGCAGCCATATAGAAAAGCCGAAAGCCTTCGGGTTGCCTTGAGTTCGATAAAGCTTTTCCCTGCGCAGTTACTAACTCGTCGTTTCCGTAGATATGTAGTTAAAATTTTTGTTCCTTATAATATTTTAAGAAGATAGTTCATTGGCTAACATAATACGAACAAAGATCTTGTCGCTGCCTTTGTTTAGTTTCTTGTATTAAGTATTAATCCTAATTTTTATAAATATTATATGGGGTAAGTTCTATGTCTTTAAAGGGTAGCGTTTAGTGGGTCTGGTTTTTTCTCAAGTGCCTTTAGGAGGTATTAAGTCCTGTTTTTCAATATCACTTCTTTTTTTAGTGGCGTTTGATCCGCAAGTTCCTTTCTTGCCAAATGGTGTTGGTTTTACTTTTTTAGTAGCTATTTTCCTTTTGTTGCCGCTAGCGATTAAACTTCAGGCTTCTGACCATGTTGTCAGAACGATTTTCAAGCAAAGTCTACCCTTGTTAGTGGTATTCTTGGTTGCTTTCGCTTTTATAATATTTAGAACTATTTTAAGTTATGGTGGCAATTTAGAGTTTGTCTTGTCTTGGTTTAAAGCTTTTTTTGTGTTCTTGGCTTGCCTGTTTGTTTTCTTGATTTTCTATGCTGATAGAGGTTTAAAGTTTTATATTTATTCGCTTTTTTTTGTATATGCTTTAAATGTAGTGGTGAACTTTGTTTCGGGGACTTTTCCGGATTATTTTACGTTTCTAGAATATTTTAGAGGTGAGGTGATAAGTGATAGTCTGGGCAATAATCCTTATCGTGACTCCTTTGTATCTGGCTCGGGTTATTATAGTATTGGGACGGCTTATGGCTTGATCGTGTTGTTGTTTTCTTATTATTTAGTTAAGTTTAGATCGAATAATGTCCTGCTCTTGGTTCTCCTGTCTTTTTGCTCTGTTGCAGGATTTATTGCGGCTAGGACCTCTTTCTTTGCTTTGGCTCCCGCTTTTTTTTACATTCTTAAATCTAGGTTTATCTATTTTGTGCTTCTTTCGGTGGTCGGAGCAGTTATCCTCTATTTAGTAATTGAGTTGCCTGCACTTCAGTCATATAAAGCGTGGATGCTTAGCTTTTTCTACTTTTTCGATGATGCTTCCGGCGCTTATTTGGTTAATCAGATGTATTTCTGGCCAGGCGATTATGCTTTCCTAATAGGGAGGGGCTCCGTAAATGACGGAACGTTTATTTATACAGATGCTGGCTATATGCAGGACGTTTTATTCGGTGGCGTGCTTTTCTTGGCTATAAAGCTAAGCTTGCTGCTTGTTTTTGTGTTAACTTTTTTTAAAAAAAGTCCTTTTTTTGTTACGCTGGTGGTCTTTGCGGTTTTGGTTTTTCATTTTAAAGGCTTGTTTTTGTATAATAATGCGCAAGGTATGGCAGCCTATTATTTTACTTTTTTCTTCCTGTGTCGATATTTTACTAGATCTTACGTTTTTCACCCGACGGAAGATGGTTAAAGCGCATGAAAATTTTACAGGTTATCACTGGCCTTGGCATGGGTGGGGCAGAGAATGTTGTTGTTAATTTGTCAGACTCCCTTGCGCAAGATGGACACCAAGTGAAAATTGCTTATTTGACAGGGAATGCTGTCGTTTTGCCAAAGAATGCTGATGTGGAAGTTGTTTTTATTGGTCTAATGTCTGGAAGAGATTTTTTACGATGCTATTTTAAGCTACGTAGGTTGATAGTTGATTTTCGTCCCGATGTAGTTCATTCCCATATGGTTCATGCGAATATTATTAGTCGTTTATTGAGGTTAACGATAAAAATTCCGCGTCTCATTACTACTGCTCATAGTAGTTATGAGGGTGGGCGAATGCGTATGATTGCTTATCGTGTTACGGATTTTTTGACTGATGTTTCTACCAATGTCAGTGCTAGTGCAGTGAAATCGTTTGTTGATAAAAAGGCCGTGCCAGAGAGTAGAATGGTTTTAGTATCAAATGGTATAGATGTCGATAAGTTCAAATTTAGTTATAAATCCAGGGCAAAGATTCGCAGTGAAGAAAAGGTTGATGGGTGTAAGGTTTTACTGGCTGTTGGACGTCTTGATAGGCCAAAAGATTACCCTACACTTTTGCGTGCGATAGCTAGACTAAAACGTAAATTAGAGAACTTTAAACTACTAATTGTCGGAGACGGTCCGCTTTTAGAAGATCTAGAGAAGCTCGCAGATACCCTAAATGTGAAGGATAAGATAAAATTTCTTGGTCTTCGCAGTGATGTTAATGAAGTTATGGCAGCTACAGATGTATTTGTTCTGTCTTCCGCATGGGAGGGCTTCGGCTTAGTGGTTGCCGAGGCTATGGCGTGTGGACGATACGTTGTAGCTACGGATTGTGGGGGCGTTTCGGAAATTGTTGATGAGTATGGGGCTCTAGTAAAACCAGGTGATGATGTAGCTTTAAGTAATGCTATAGAAAAGGCGTGTAAAGTTGATGAACAAGACTATGCTAAAAATAGCTGTCTTGCTAGGGCTCATATAGTTAATAGGTTCTCGCTTCATTCAAATGTTGAAAAATATTATGAGATATATTTAGGCTAATTTGAGTGGGTCCTCTTGGATTTGGGTTCTACACGCTTAGCCAGCAATACACAGCTTGCTGCAAGTCGAGAGAGAGATTAGAAAGTGTTTATAGTGGATCCCAAAATTTTGAGGTTGCCTAAGCTCTGAAAGTTAATCTCCACAACAATAAGAATCAATAGTGAAAAATGTAAGCTGAATACCAGACACGGGATGCGGTGTACTACCAACAACCCTCGACCCAGGCCTAAGTAGTATCATCAAGCTAGCCCAACTAGTCGGGTCCGCCTCAGTTTGTCGAGTCGCTTGGGATTTCATGCTTTGCTTGAGTAAAATGTTTGTGAAGAAACTCCTTTTTGTAGTAAATGCTCCCGAATTTTTTCTATCCCACCGTCTACCGATCGCTTTGGCTGCTAGACAGGCGGGCTACGAGGTCCACGTGGCAACCGCCGCTGGCGGTGGTGTCAGGAATATTTTAGAGCTTGGATTTGACCACCACGTAATTCCGCTTGCTCGAAGTGGTCAAAATCCATTCCGTGAGATTCGCTCAATTTTTGCGATTTATCAGCTTTTTTCAGAATTGAAGCCCGACTTGGTGCATCTGATTACGATTAAGCCCTTGCTCTATGGTGGTATTGCGGCAAAACTCGCCGGTGTTAGGGCAACCGTGGCTGCGGTTTCGGGATTGGGTACAGTGTTTATGGACGTCGGGGCGGCAAGAGTAAGGCGATGGCTGGTCTCATTGCTTTATCGATTGGCTCTCAGCCAAAATCGTCTCTCGGTTATTTTTCAGAACCCAGATGATCGAAACGCATTACTTAAACTGGGAGCGTTGCGCCAAGCTGAGGTGCGAATGATAAGAGGCTCTGGTGTGGATTTGGGTGGATATTCCCTTTTGCCGGAGCCAGAGGGTACGCCTGTGGTGGCGATGGCTTCAAGGTTGTTGCGGGATAAAGGCGTTTTCGAGTTTGTGGAAGCAGCACGATTGCTTGAGGAACGTGGGGTTCTAGTGCGAATGCGGCTTATCGGTTCTGTTGATTCAGGCAATCCGTCAAGTGTGACCGAGGAGCAAGTTACGTCGTGGCGAAAAGAGGGCGTTGTCGAGCTTCCCGGATATCGGAGCGATATAGCTGCTGAGTACGCGGCTTCACATATTGTTTGCCTACCTTCCTACAGGGAGGGTCTACCCAAGGGGTTGGTTGAGGCTGCAGCGTGCGGTCGCGCTGTAGTTACCACTGATGTTCCCGGTTGCCGCGATGCCATCGAGCCGGAGGTTACGGGCGTACTGGTGCCGGTAAAGAACTCCGTTGCCTTGGCGGATGCGATTCAAATTTTGGTTAATTGCCGTGAGCGGCGTATCCAGATGGGTAGGGCTGGTCGAGAGTTGGCCGAGAGAGAATTTGCCATCGAAAAAATAGTAGACCAGCATCTGAATATTTATCGCGAGTTGCTGTCCAATGTTTGAAAAGCCTAACGCTCTTGTAACCGGTGCGAACGGATTCGTTGGTCGTTTTCTCCTGAATAGACTTCGTACGAGTGATAACTTTAATGCTTCAGGTTCAGTTCGTGCCGCCAACAAAAGTACAACCAATAATTTGACGGCGATTGGTGCCATTCATGGTAAAACCGACTGGTCGTCAGCTTTGAATGGCAAACAGTTAGTCGTTCACACAGCCGCCCGTGCACACATTATGCAAGATAATGCGGTTGACCCTCTCAGCGAGTTCCGCAAAATTAATGTAGATGGCACTGAGAGTCTTGCCCGGCAATCAGCGGCTGCTGGGGTCCGACGGTTTGTTTTTATCAGTTCCATTAAAGTGAACGGCGAACAGACGAATCCTGGCAAACCGTTTACAGCGAGTGATCTCGTGGCTACTGATGATCCATACGGTATTTCCAAGCTGGAAGCCGAGCAAAAGCTCTGGGCTATAGGTAGAGAAACTGGCATGGAGATTGTCGTCATCCGCCCAACCTTGGTGTATGGCCCGGGGGTAAAGGGTAACTTCGCCAGCCTTATAAGGCTGGTTCAGAAAGGGTTGCCGTTACCTTTTGGAGCTATTAGCAACAAACGATCCCTGGTTGGCTTGGATAACCTGGTAGATTTGATTATTGCCTGTCTGGATCATCCAGCTGCTGCGAATCAGGTATTTCTGGTAAGTGATGGCAGGGACCTGTCTACTACAGAGCTTCTGCGAACCTTGGCTGAAGCCGATGGAAAGAGAGCACGGCTCATTCCTGTGCCTGAGGGGCTGCTTGAATTCAGTGCTGCTCTTTTAGGTAAGAGGGCAATGGCTCGGCGACTGCTTGGTTCGCTGCAAGTGGATATATCGAAAAATCGTGAACTGCTCGGCTGGACTCCCCCCTTCTCTGTAGAAGAAGGGCTAAAACGTTGTTTTACTGGCTATCAGGATAAATAACTTGATTCGTTGTCTGGATTTACTGTTTGCTCTATTCGGATTGGTTGTTGGTCTCCCCATGCTGATCCTTCTTTATGTATTAGGGCTGTGTGACACAGGCTCCCCTCTGTTCAGGCAGAAGCGAGTGGGGCGGTATAAGCAATCTTTTACTCTAGTAAAGTTCCGTACCATGAAGGTCGATACTGCATCGGTAGCAAGTCATCTTGCCAGCGGTTCTTCTATCACGAAATTCGGTCGTTTTCTTCGGCGAACCAAACTGGACGAGTTGCCCCAGCTCTGGAATGTGTTGAAAGGCGACATGAGCCTGGTCGGTCCTCGCCCCTGTCTTTTTAGCCAGGAAGAGTTGATTGCCGAGCGAGACGCTCGGGGGGTCTACGGTATAAGACCGGGGATCACCGGCTTGGCGCAAGTTAACAACATTGACATGTCGACTCCGCGCTTGCTGGCGGAAACCGATGCTAAGCTGTTAGCTGAGCTGAGTATCAAATACTACTTTCGATATATTTATATGACCTTGCTAGGCAAGGGCTCGGGAGACCGTGTAAAGGGCTAATATGATTAATGTCTTCCTAAACTTACCCCGCGTTTATAAGCGGTTAATATCCGTTTTCTCTGACGCTTTTTTCCTATTCTTTGCAGTCTGGGCGGCTTTCGCATTGCGTTTGGAGCAAAATGTTTGGGTTCCATCCCAAGAGCAATTCACTGTCGCCGCCATTACCGTAGCTATTACTATAGTTATCTTCATAAGGCTCGGCCTGTACCGTGCCGTTATCCGCTATCTGGGTGACAGGGCATTTCTAACGATAATTTATGGTGTCGTGGCTTCAAGCCTAACCCTTATTGTTTTGGGCTATTTGCTCCAGGCGTTCGTACCGCGGTCAGTGCCTATTATCTATGGCGCTGTGGCTTTCATCTTCGTTAGCGGTACACGCTTGGGCGTTCGAATGCTCGTGAATCGCCCACGCATACTCAGTAAAGAACGTGTCGCCATTGTCGGTGCCGGTGAGACGGGGATGCAGCTAGCCTCAGCGCTTGCGCAAGGTACCGAATACCGTCCGGTGGTTTTCCTGACATTTACACGCGCCAACCATAAGTCGACCGTTAACGGTTTGCCCGTCGTCGATATCAAACATATCGCCAAAGAGGTTGATCGGAGCCGTGTTCAGCGGATTCTGCTGGCCCTTGATCCCAACTCCAAAGTCGACCGAAAGCGGCTGCTTAAACAGCTAGAACCGCTGGCTATTCCCGTACAGACCGTGCCCTCCATGTCTGAGCTCGTTACCGGGCAGGCGCGCATCAATGATATTCGCGATTTGGATATTGAGGACCTGTTGGGGAGGGATCCGGTACTCCCGGAAAATGCCATTGTCGCTCAGAGTCTCTACGGCAAGTCGGTCATGGTAAGCGGCGCCGGCGGTTCCATTGGTTCGGAGCTCTGCCGTCAGATTATCCGTCACAAGCCCGCGCGCCTCGTGCTATTTGAACAGTCGGAGTTCTCTCTCTATTCCATTGAGCGTGAGCTGGAGTCGATAAACCGTGTAGAAGGCTTGCAGGTAGAGATTCATCCGCTTTTAGGCAGTGTGTGCCATCGCCGCCGGTGCGAGGCGGTCATGCGGACGTTTGGTATCGAGACAGTCTATCACGCAGCGGCGTACAAACACGTTCCGTTGGTGGAGCACAATATTATTGAAGGCATCCAGAACAACGTATTCGGTACTTGGCACATGGCAGAAGCCGCTATCAGCGCAGGTGTGCAGCGTTTTGTTCTGATTTCTACGGATAAGGCGGTGCGTCCCACCAATGTGATGGGAGCCTCTAAAAGATTAGCCGAACTGGTACTTCAGGGCCTGGCGGAACGCCAGAGCAATACCTGCTTTTCAATGGTGCGGTTTGGCAATGTGCTGGGATCTTCTGGATCGGTTGTTCCTCTTTTCCGCGATCAGATTCGCGATGGTGGGCCTATTACGGTAACGCACCCGGATATTATCCGCTACTTTATGACGATTCCCGAGGCCAGCCAGCTCGTGCTGCAGGCGGGGAGTATGGCGAGCGGGGGAGAAGTGTTCGTGTTGGATATGGGCGAGCCCGTAAAAATAGCCGAACTCGCGCGGAAAATGATTCATCTGATGGGGCTTGAGGAAAGAACGCAAGACAACCCGGAGGGTGATATTGAGGTGATGTTTACCGGTCTAAGGCCTGGAGAAAAGCTCTTCGAAGAACTTCTGATCGGTAATAGCCCCCAAGGTACCAGTCATCCGCGTATCATGATGGCACGGGAAGTCTCCATGCAGTGGCCCGAGGTAGAGTTGCTTTTGAAAAAGCTGACCCTCGCCAGTCAGAGTTTCGATTGCGGAGGCGTTATCGATCTTCTGCGGGAAGCCCCCACGGGTTATTCACCCAACGGCGACATGGTCGATCTCGTGTGGAGCAATGGGGGTGAGCAGGTAGTTCAATTGAGTGAGGCGACGGTCAGGCAGTTGCCTCACTGACTTTTTTCATATTGTGGATGACGGTCAACAGGGAACGTTGAAGTGATTGACATAAAACACCACGGCGCCACCCGCGGCGTGACGGGATCCTGCCACGAATTATTGGTCGGCAATAGCGGTATTCTCGTTGATTGCGGGCTTTTTCAAGGGCAGGAGGAAGGGCATTCAGCCACGGCTTCGAACCTGGCCATTGATTTTCCCATCGAGCATATACGTGCGTTGGTCGTCACTCACGTGCATATCGATCATGTGGGCCGAATTCCTTACCTATTGGCTGCGGGCTTTGACGGCCCGATTATCTGTTCGGAGCCTTCGGCGATCATGCTTCCGGAAATTCTGGAGGATGCGCTGAAGATTGGTTTTACCCGGGATCGCCGTTTGATCGATCGCGTTCTGGGGCTGATTCGGTCTCGTCTGGTGGCGCTTCCCTACGGTCGTTGGCATCGAGTGTTCGAGGAGAGTGACGGTTCGCTTTCTGTTCGCTTGCAGCAGGCAGGGCACATTTTGGGCTCGGCCTATATTGAGTGCGATGCCCGAGCCGGCGACCAGGAAACGCGTATCGTCTTTAGTGGAGATTTAGGTGCGCCGCACGCACCGTTGCTACCGGAACCTTCATCTCCAGAGCGTGCAGATCGCCTGGTTATCGAAAGCACTTATGGGGATAAAGATCACGAAGATCGGGAGACGCGCCGGTACCGCTTGAAATCGATTCTGGAAAACGCCTTGGCGGATGGCGGTACGGTACTTATACCGGCTTTCAGTATCGGGCGTACTCAGGAACTGCTTTATGAGATAGAAAGCCTCATCCATGAATTCGGGAGCGAGGATGTCTCAAAGCAGGGCGGTTCGCAGGACAGCGAGCGTAAGGTATCTTGGCAGGATCTTGAGATCGTCGTGGATTCGCCGCTGGCGGCGGAGTTCACTGGAATCTATCGCGACCTCAAGCCTTACTGGGATGCGGAAGCGACAGAGGTCGTCCGTCAAGGACGTCATCCGCTTTCTTTCGAGCAGCTTACGGTCATCAATAGCCACGAAGACCACTTGAATGCTGTGGATTATCTGGCCCGCTCACACCGTCCTTGCGTCGTCTTGGCGGGGTCGGGGATGTGTGCGGGGGGCCGGGTAGTGAACTATTTGAAAGCGATGTTGGCGGGCGCGCGCAACGACGTGTTGTTTGTCGGTTATCAAGCCGCGGGTACCCCGGGGCGGGATATACTTAAGTACGGTCCCCGTGGCGGTTGGGTTGAATTGGATGGCGAGCGCTACACGATACGCGCCCGTATTCATCAGATCGGCGGCTACTCCGCACACGCGGGGCGAAGTGATTTGCTCAGGTTTATCGAGGGTATTCCCGATGCTCCTGAAGAGATAAGAATTGTACATGGGGACACGGATGCTAAGGCGGCATTTCGGCAAACCCTTGAAGCGAAATATAAGAGCCGGATTCTGGTTCCCTGATAGTAGGTAGGAGTCACCATGAAGAAGATTGGAATCATTGGGTTGGGTTATGTTGGCTTGCCGTTGGCCGTAGCCTTTGGTGAAAAGCGCGAAGTGGTTGGTTTCGATATTAATACGAAGCGAATTGCCGAACTCAAACAGGGTATGGATTTTACGCGTGAGGTCTCGAAGGACGAACTGGCGGCGTCCAAGCATCTTTCCTTTACGGATTCTATGGAAGGCATCGCCGATTGCCAAATCTATATCGTCACCGTTCCGACCCCTATCGATGAATTCAAGTCGCCGGATCTGACGCCGCTGGTTAAGGCCAGTGAAACGGTCGGTAAGGTGCTCAAGAAAGACGACATCGTTATTTACGAATCGACGGTCTATCCTGGCGCTACTGAAGAAGTTTGTATTCCAGTCCTTGAGAAACTCTCGGGACTGAAGTTCAATCAGGACTTCTACGCCGGTTATAGTCCCGAGCGCATCAACCCAGGCGACAAAGAGCATCGTGTTACGAGTATTAAAAAGGTAACGTCGGGTTCAACGCCTGAAATAGCCGATGAGGTGGATGCGGTATACGCCGAGGTCATCACCGCTGGCACGCACAAAGCCAGCTCGATAAAAGTTGCCGAAGCCGCCAAGGTTATTGAGAACACCCAGCGCGACGTTAATATCGCTTTGATGAACGAACTCTCGATGATCTTTGCCCGCCTGGGTATCGATACCCATGAAGTGTTGGCGGCCGCGGGCACCAAGTGGAATTTCTTACCGTTCAAGCCGGGTTTGGTCGGCGGGCATTGTATTGGCGTTGATCCCTACTACTTGACGCATAAGGCTCAGTCCGTGGGATATCATCCTGAAATGATTCTGGCGGGTCGTCGGGTTAACGATGGCATGGGGGCTTATGCCGCGTCTGAACTGATCAAGGCAATGATTCGGTCCGGGCAAACAATTTCGGGCGCGCGGATATTGATTCTCGGGTTTACCTTCAAGGAAAACTGTCCTGATTTGCGCAATACGCGTGTTATCGATGTCGTCCGTGAGCTAAAAGATTTTGG
The DNA here is from genome assembly GCF_008122265.1 of Marinobacter fonticola. Lineage (NCBI taxonomy): Bacteria > Pseudomonadati > Pseudomonadota > Gammaproteobacteria > Pseudomonadales > Marinobacteraceae > Marinobacter > Marinobacter fonticola. The sequence goes on along the minus strand of NZ_CP043042.1, from coordinate 2,932,421 downwards.
CTGCCAAGTGGATGTCGCCGATGCATGGGCCAGTAATGAAGAGGCGGTTCACGAGTATGGTATATCGCTTTGTGCATCGCCCGAAAAACAAGCCTATGATGGCGTTATCCTAACTGTGGCGCACCGTGAATATATTGAAATGGGTGACGCGGAAGTTCGCTCGTACCTTAAATCGGGTGGCGTTTTCTATGATCTGAAAGGAACGTTTGCCAAAACTGCATCTCATCTGCGCTTGTAAAAAGTGATGTGATCTGGATTTTAGGTTTTAGCGTATTTCAAAAGGGCCTCTCAGAGGCCCTTTTTTATTTTCGCAGTCAGGCTGCGTTTACTAGTGAAGATAATGTTACGGTATCGCTTTTAATTGTCATATTCTGTGTATTGTTCTACTATGATTTCCGTCAGTGACGGCTAGGCAAAACTTAAGCGTAGTTTTGCCCCTTATCCGGCGTCCTTTATTCGATAAGTTTCCAGTTTATTTGAATCAATTAACTAAATTGAACCAAGTAAGGATATATCCATGGCAAAGATTAACGAGTATTACCAGAAGAAACAGCTTATGGATAAGCTTGCAGACGAGCTGCGTAAACTCGAGGAAGACAACGCGCTGAAGCATGAGCTTGAGTTTGAAGAGAAGATTCGCGGCTTGATGAAAGAGTACAACAAGTCGGCGAAAGATGTATTGCAAGTGCTGGGTGCTATTGACCCGGCAGTTTCAGGCGCTAAAGTCGAAGCAGGTTCCGGTTCCCGCCCCAAGCGCCCCCTGAAGACGTATAAGAACCCGAACACCGGCGAAGTGGTCAAAACCCGAGGCGGTAACCACAAGACGCTGAATGAATGGCGTGATAAGTACGGTAAAGATGCGGTGCAAGGCTGGCAGCAGGATTAAGTTGACCTGCCTTTCATGTTAGGGCGACATACGTGCCTTACATGTAGACGAAGCTTCAGCTTCGGAGGGCCCGTCAGGGCCCGGAAATCGGGAGGCTTCTAGCCTCCTCGAAAGCTAAAGCTTCCGCTACATTACTCTGGTATTTTTTGCTGGTATTTATCGATAGTTACAGGTTTTACTGGCCACTACGCTGCCGTCCTCGTTCTGTTTTCTGACCATTGCCGCGTCTTAACGGCATTTCAGCAATATCCCACAAGCAATACAGCCCTTATTTGAGTTAGAATCGGATAAAAGTTTCTGACAAGGATGCTGTATGTTAGCTGTCATTCTTTCCGGTGGATCCGGAACACGTCTGTGGCCCCTCTCTCGTGAAGCCTACCCGAAGCAGTTTCTACCTGTTGTTTCCGACGAAACGTTGTTAGCCGAAACGATCGACCGTGGACTTAAGGTTGATCCCCAGACACGGGTGATGGCGATCACCAACGAAGAGCACCGTTTTGTCGTCGCCGCGCATATGCAAGAGATGGCGGCGGGTAAGGTCGACGGTATCATTCTTGAGCCCGTCGGACGCAATACTGCGCCGGCTATTGCGCTGGCCGCTCTTGCAGCTGCCGAGAGCAATCCTGAAGAACTGTTGCTCGTTATGCCCTCCGATCACGTTCTGCGCGACCGTGCGGCCTTCGCCGATGCGGTGCAGGTCGGCGCCAGGGCGGCGTCATCGGGCAAGCTGGTAACGTTCGGGGTTGTGCCCACGGCACCCCATACCGGTTACGGTTACATTCGGGCGGGCGACTCTACTGACGGTTATTCACCCGTCGATGCTTTTGTTGAAAAGCCGGATGAGTCCACCGCCAAATCCTATCTGGATCAGGGCGGCTACTATTGGAACAGCGGCATGTTCCTGTTCCGGGCCGACCGTTACCTGGAGGAATTGGGCAAGCAGAGTCCGGCCATGCTCGAAGCCTGTCAAGCGGCCTTTGCCGGGCGCGAATCTGATATGGACTTTATCCGGGTGGATCGGGAATCTTTCGAGGCGTGCCCCGATGATTCCATTGACTACGCCGTCATGGAGAAAACGAAAGACGCGGTTGTGGTTCCGCTCAATGCAGGTTGGAGTGACGTCGGGTCCTGGTCGGCGCTCTGGGAAATTCAGCCGCACGATGAGGACGGAAACGTCTGCCGCGGCGACGTCATCATGGAAGATGTGAGCGGCTCCTATATCCACTCTGAAGGGCGTTTGATCGCCGCTTTGGGCGTTAGTGACCACGTTATTGTAGAAACCGACGACGTGGTTCTGGTGGCTGATCGCAGCCGAGTTCAGGACGTCAAGAAGCTCGTTTCTCAGATAAAAACCTTGGGACGTGAAGAGCATCGCTTCCACAAGAAAGTGCACCGTCCGTGGGGCACTTACGAGGGGATAGCGATGGGCGAGCGTTTCCAGGTCAAGCGGATCACCGTGAACCCGGGTGCCTCTTTATCGCTGCAAAAACACCACCACCGTGCGGAGCATTGGATCGTCGTTAAAGGCACGGCTGCGGTCATCCGAGGCGACGATGAAATTATGCTGACCGAAGATCAGTCCACCTATATCCCCGTGGGCCACCGCCATCGCCTGTCGAATCCGGGTGTCATTCCGCTGGAGCTGATCGAAGTGCAAACCGGCAGTTACCTTGGCGAAGACGACATTGTGCGCTTCGCAGATACCTACAACCGCGTTTGATTACGGTCAGACTGGGAAAGCTGTCCGCATAGGATGTGCGGGCAGCGGGCGTCATTTCAGTACCCGTTTTAGTGATTTGAAAAAGGAGTTTAAGACCAAGGGGCTTAAGGTTTGTCGTTTAAGGACAAGTATTTTAAGAACAGGTCTTTTAAGAATAGGTCGTGAAAAAAGGAGCTTTCGATGTCTGATAGGCCAGGGAATGGCTTGAAGGCAACGTCCAAAGGCGTTGTACCAATGGTTGTACCAATGACCGTAGCGCCGGTCTCATGCCGGCAACTCAACTTCGCGGACGACGTAGCTGTTCGCTTGGCAAGTTCGGAAAAATTGCTCTTGTGGATTAAGGGCGAGCCCGGTTCGGGCAAAACCACCTTTCTTCAACAGAATGTACCGAATTGGCCGTTTCCCTCCCTATGGCTCGATCTGCGCCGCGAGCACGACTTGATGGCCGACGACACGCGTGCGATGCGTGATGCTGAAGTTTCTATGGCATTGCCGCCGGTTCTGGTGCTGGACGATATGTCGCCGCGTGATCTGGCGTTGCTTCTTGCCGATCCATTGCATCCCGCTTCTTACGTCGTACCGGGATTCCCTGGGCCGATCCTGCTGGTGAGTAATGACATCGAAAACGCGGCGCGGGATGTGCTCTCCGCTCGTACCGGTCGCGACCTCCAGACATTGACAATGCCGGCTAGTAGCTTTGAGCTAAGGCTGAGCATTTTACGCGCCTGGCAAAGCGGTATTGAACGCCGGTTGGGCGTTTGCATTGAGCCCGAAGCCCTTGAGCGGGCGGCCCAAGGTCGAGCGCCTACCGTTACGGAAACGCCTGGAGCGGCAATACAACTGCTTGAAGCCGCAGCCACAAGGGTATGCCTTCATGCTAAGCACGGCGAACCGCAACTACGGGCGTTGAAAGGGCAGGTTGAGGATTTGAACCGCGCCCTGTTGGTTGCGCAGGCGAGAGGCGGAAATGTAGAGTCCATTCAATCGCAGCTGGCGCATATCGAGATCGAACATGCGGCCTATGCGGTTGACTGGTATGAGCGGGAGCTTGCAGGGAAGCTCTGCCAAGTAACGGCTCGGGATGTCGCGCGGGAAGTGCAAGTGCTGCAAAAAAGGACGTCCAGCCGATCGTTTGCTGACAAGAACGCGTGTGACGGCAAAGTCTCACATACTAGCCAAATGGTTTGCGACCCCCAAGATTGACGAGGCGCTAATGCGCTTGGCGACCGCCTCGCTCATTGCTGGTAAGGGCTGGCTGGGGCATCATAGCGAATTAACCAAACAGCATGCTCGAGCAGTATGTTTGCGTTTCTGTGAGAATGACCGGGACCCCCAATGCACGACCTAGAAATCTATGTGCGAGAGCTTTCTGATGAACCTATCCGGCAGTGGTTGAGCGAATCGCTGGACGGATTGGAGCTCCAGGCCCACGGAACGAAGGGCGTCGTCAAGGGAAGGGGCTTTTACCGTGATGCGCCCGTTCGTGTTTTTCTTTATCCCGGTGCGTTCAATAAGCATTTCACCAGCGTTGTGCTTGAAGGTGATGAGTTACCCTGGCGTTCGGATCTGGAGTGTGCGCGTAATGCCTGGCGCCACCTCGACACCGAGGTTCGTTGCAGCCCCGGAGACTGGAAGGAGGGGGATCCTGTGGATGAGGAAAAGTGGTGGCGGATTGACTCGCGCGGTGAGCAGAAAGTTGCTTGGAACTAGTGCACTAGCTTCACGGGTTAAGAGATCACCAGCCTTCTTTCTGGAAGGCCGGTGATCCATAGCTGATCAATTAGTCTTCCAGGGTACTGACGTTATCGGCTTGTAGGCCTTTATCGGCTTCAACCACATCAAAACGCACCAACTGCCCCTGGCGCAAGACGCGACGTCCGCGTCCGCGAATCGCACGGAAGTGAACGAAGACCTCGTCTCCGCTTTCGCGCACGATAAAGCCGAAGCCTTTCTTGACGTTGAACCACTTGACGGTGCCTTCCTCGCCACCTTCCGGACCAAAGTCATCTTCATAACCATCCCCACCGCCTTGCGTGCGGCTGGTCTGCTGGGGCCGGGTTTGTTGGGATGCACCCTGGGCAAGAACCACGGTCAGAAAGCCAACCACGCCAAACAGAATAACGGCGATAACGTAAGCGGCGATACCTTGGGCACTGCCGAGAACGAAGGGTGTGTTGGTGGCCAGTTCACTGGAGCCTGATTTGGACAGGATCTGGAAGAGCTCCGGGGTGAAGGTGGTCAGGCAGAACGCCAGAATGAAAGGCGCGGGGATAGCGATTAAGAGGGCAACAAGGATCGCTTTTTTTGGATTACGCATGTGACGATTTATTCTCCATAATCAAAAATACTAACAGCCTGATTTCACGTAAAATAGACCACCAGGCGCAGACGGACATGCCGGTCGGGCCGAATAAGGAGGGCCGCTTCCGTGCAAGCGCAGCATGATAACAGATCATTCTTCGAACGACCCAATCTACGAACCAAAGCCTTTGAATTCACGGGAGCCCATCACATGAACTTGGAAGAACTGGAGGTCAGGCTCATCGAGTTAGAGACCCGTGTGGCATTTCAAGACGACTTAATCGCGACCCTGAGCGATCAGGTAACACGGCAGGAGCTGGACCTGCGAGAGCTCTGGGAAGCGAAAAAGCTATTGAAGAAGCAGCTAGCCGAGGTGGCACCATCCAACATCAAGCGGGAAGAGGACGAAACACCGCCGCCGCATTATTAACGGCGGCGGGCTAACTGGGTTGCTAGCATGTTTCAGCGGTGACTGGACGGGGCGCCGTTGGCGCCTCGGAAGCTAAAGAGGGTGTTGCAAAAGGTCGCGGTTCTAAGCCTCTCTCCCCTGGAGAGAGAGAGGTTTGGAGAGAGGGGGGCGAGGCGAAAGCCTCGCCGGAAGTCGCCAATGACACTGATGGGCGCCTTACGGCGCCTCCCCCTCTCTGTGCAAACCGGTTAGCTGGTGCTTTTACAACACCCTCTTTAGCTTCGGAGCAGCCCGCAGGGCTGCCAGTACCTTGGCAACCGCATTTACTCCACCAACAACCGCACCAACACTTCTTCATAGATAGCCGATAGCGTATCCAGATCCTCCGCCTTCACGCATTCGTCAATCTTGTGGATCGTGGCGTTAACGGGGCCAAGCTCCACGACTTGAGCGCCGGTCGGCGCGATAAAGCGTCCATCGGACGTTCCGCCGGAGGTGGAAAGCTCCGTTTCTCGACCGGTAACGGTTCTGATCGCATCCGAAGCGGCACCAACGAGAGAGCCTCGGTCTGTCAGAAAAGGCTCTCCACTTAAGTGCCATTGCAAATCGTACTTGAGATTATGTTGGTCGAGTATCTCCAGAACCCGCTGCTGTAGGCTTTCCGACGTGTTCTCGGTGCAGTAGCGGAAATTGAAGTGGACGGTCAGCTCGCCGGGGATCACATTGCTGCCGGTGCCTGCTTCGACCTTGGTGATCTGGAACGTTGTAGCGGGAAAGAAGGCGTTGCCCTGGTCCCATTCTGTTTTCGCCAGGGCATCGAGCGCGGGGGCGGCAGTATGTACCGGGTTTTCGGCCAAATGAGGGTAGGCCACGTGTCCTTGTATGCCGTGCACTGTCAGGTAGCCGTGCAGCGAGCCCCGGCGCCCGTTTTTGATGACATCGCCGACCTGGTGGGTGCTCGAAGGTTCGCCGATCAGGCACCAGTCGATCTTTTCGTTGCGGGCTTGCAGGGTCTCCACGACCTTGACCGTTCCATCCAGCGCCGGGCCTTCTTCGTCGCTGGTGATCAGCAAAGCAATGGAGCCCTTGTGGTTCGGATGGGCGACTACGAAACGTTCGCAAGCGGTAACGAAAGCCGCCAGACTGCCTTTCATGTCCGCTGCACCGCGGCCATAGAGATAACCGTCGCGCAAAACGGGCTCAAAAGGGGCGTTGGACCAGTTTTTCTCGGGACCGGTCGGGACGACATCCGTGTGACCGGCAAAGGCGAGTACAGGGCCCTCAGTGCCACGACGTGCCCAGAGATTGTCGACCTCCCCGAAACGCATGGATTCTTCCTTGAAGCCCAGGGGTCCAAGGTGCTGCATCATGACAGCCTGACAGTCGGCGTCATCCGGAGTGACCGACCTGCGGCGAATGAGGTCCATGGCAAGTTCGAGGGTGGGGGATAGGGTCATGCTGATCTCGTGGTTTGGTGTTGGTCCGAGTTGTTTTCAGGCTAGCTCGAGCATGTAGCAGAAGCTTCAGCTTCTGAGGCGCCGAAGGTGCCCGGACGGTCTGCCTGGCCTGACATCCCGGCAGTCCTGCGGACTGCTCCGAAGCTGAAGCGTCCGCTACATTTAACGATTAACTCGAGTTGGAATAAGTAGTCAGCCTAGTTATTAGCGTGCAAGGCCTCGTTCAGTTCGATGGCCGACTTGTTGGTCTTGCACTCCACGGCACCATTCTGCGAATTGCGTCGGAACAGCAGGTCCGGCTTGCCGGCCAGGTCGCGTGCTTTGATCACTTGCACGAGCTCGTTCTTGTCGTCGAGGAGGGCCACTTTGGTACCGGCGGTGATGTATAGACCGGCTTCAACCGTCGTTCGATCACCCAGCGGAATACCAATGCCGGCGTTGGCGCCAATCAGGCAGTTCTCGCCGACAGCGATGATGATATTGCCGCCGCCTGACAGGGTGCCCATGGTCGAGCAACCGCCGCCCAGGTCGGAGCCTTTGCCGACCATGACGCCCGCGGAAATGCGTCCTTCGATCATGCTGGTCCCTTCCGTGCCGGCATTGAAGTTGACGAAACCTTCGTGCATCACGGTCGTGCCTTCGCCGATGTAGGCGCCCAATCGCACACGAGCGGTATCGGCGATACGTATGCCTCGGGGCGCCACGTAATCCGTCATCTGTGGAAACTTGTCGATGGATTTCACTTCCAGCGTGGTGCCGTTAATGCGGGCGTCCATTTGACGCTCCGGTAGTTCCTCCAGGTCGACGGCACCTTCGTTGGTCCAGGCCACGTTGGGCAGCAGGCCGAAGATACCTTCGAGCTTCAGGCCGTGAGGCTTCACCAAACGGTGGGAAATCAGGTGCAGTTTAAGATAGACCTCCGGTGTGCTGGAGGCGGTATCGTCCGTTTCCAGCAGTGTGACGACAGCGGGGCGCTTGCTCCCCGCAGCCTTCTCAGCCAAGCGAGCCTGATCTTCCAGGCCGGCCTGGTGTAATGCTTCGGCAAAGGCTTTGAGTTGCTCCGCATCGGCCTCGATGGCCTGGTTGCCGCCCCTGTAGTTCAGAGTATTGCCTGCGATCTCCACGAGGGTCGCTTCCGGCATATACAGCGGTTTCTGGTAGAACGTCTCCAGCCAGTCGCCCTGCCTGTTCTGGGTGCCGATACCAATGCCGAATGCGAAACTCATGTGATTGCTGCTCCTTGATCCAAATGTCATTGAAAGCGATGTGTTTTAAAAATTAGAGAGAATTAAGCGCCGAAAGTGCGGGTCCATTCATCGGCATTGAAGCCGACATTGACCTGGCCCTGGTGCTCGACCACCGGACGCTTGATAACCGAGGGGTTTTCGACCATGACCACCAGCGCGGAATCGCGGTCTATGTTATCACGAACCGCATCCGGCAGTTTGCGCCAGGTGGTGCCGCGGCGATTCAGTAAGGACTCCCAGCCTACCTGTTGCTCCCACGCTTCCAATTGCTGGCGGCTCACGCCTTCTTTCTTGAAATCATGGAAGGTGTAGGTTCTATCGCTTGAGTCCAGCCACTTCAGGGCTTTCTTGACGGTATCGCAGTTCTTGATGCCGTAGATGTCCATGCCGTTTCTCATCATCGTTTTTAAAGGGTTTTATACGGTATCGGTTTTTGCACGATTAAAGGGCTCTTATTCGGATTGCTGAATGAACTGGCGGATGCGTTTTGCGGCTTCGATGCATTCTTCGAGCGGTGCTACCAGCGCCATGCGTACCCGGTTCTCGCCTGGATTGCGGCCATCCACTTCCCGCGAGAGGAAGCGTCCCGGTAGCACGTGGACGTTTTGGCTAGCGGCCAGATCGCGGGCGAACAGATGGTCCTCGAAAGGCGTTTCCGGCCAGAGGTAGAAACCGGCGTCCGGGGCGGAGACCCGCATCACCTCCGCTAAAATAGGCACGACGGCGTCGAATTTCTGCCGGTAGGCTGCGCGATTCTGTCGGACATGCTCCTCGTCGCCCCAGGCGGCGATGCTGGCTAATTGGTGCTGAATCGGCATGGCCGAGCCGTGATAGGTGCGGTAACGCAGATACTCGGTGAGGATCTTGGCGTCTCCGGCGACAAAGCCTGAGCGCAAACCGGGCAGATTGCTGCGCTTGGACAGGCTGTGGAATACGATGCAGCGGGCGTAGTCATCCCGGCCGATGGCGGCGCAGGTCTGCAGCAGGCCTTCCGGTGGGTTGTTTTCGTCCGGGTAGAGCTCCGAGTAGCACTCGTCCGAGGCGATCAGAAAGTCGTGCCGGTCGGCCAGTTCAATCAGGTATTTGAGAGTGTCGCGGGGAATAACCGCGCCGCTGGGGTTGCCTGGGGAGCAAAGGAAAAGGATTTGGCATTTGTGCCAGACCGATTCGGGCACCGCCTCGAAATCGGGGATAAAGTGATTATCGGCTTCGCTGGGTAGATAGTGCGGGGTGGCGCCCGCCAGGAAGGCGGCCCCTTCGTAGATTTGGTAGAAAGGGTTAGGGCTGACTACGGTGGCCTCTTCTTGAGGATCGATAACGGCCTGCACCAGCGAAAAAATGGCTTCACGAGTCCCGTTGACCGGAATGATATGACTCGCCGGGGTTAGGGTGCCGGGCTTGAGCTCGAAGCGTCGCGTGGCCCATACGCCAATCGCCTCGCGCAGTTCGTCCATGCCCTTGGTAGTCGGGTAATTGGATAGCTTATCCAGGTTCTCCCGAATAACGTCTTGAACGAAGTCCGGCGAAGCGTGCTTAGGCTCGCCAATCGACAGGGCGATTGAGGAGATGCCTTCAGGTGCGCTGATGCCGGCCTTGAGTTTGGCTAGTTTTTCGAACGGATAAGGATGTAAACGGTCAAGATTCGGGTTCATGGCGAGTCTCGGGAAGCGGTCTCTATGGACGAGTGTTGTCTGGGGGCGGTTACATGCCAACGCTTTCGTCGAGCTGGCGGCATAGATCATCCTGCAGGGCCTGACAGGTGGCCGGGTCGCTCAGCGGCGCGCCTTTATCGTCGGTGACAAAAAACACGTCCTCGACGCGCTCGCCCAGGGTAGCGATTTTGGCATTGGTGAGACGCACGCCGTGGTCGAGTAGGATGCGGCCGACGCGGGCTAGCAGGCCGGGCCGGTCAGGCGTGATCATCTCCATCACCGTGCGCTGGTTTACCGTATCGTTGGAGAAGGTCACCTGGGTCGGGAACGAGAAATGCTTAAGTTGCCGTGGTGTGCGGCGGTGGATGATGTCCGGGTAGTCTTCGGGGTCATCCAGCTCTTCTACCAACCGTTCGCGTACCCGTTCCTTGCGTGCCTGGTCTTTGCCTAGTGGCTGTCCCCGTTCATCGAGCACGACATAGGCGCTGATAGAATAGGGATCTTGGCTGCTGCTGATGCGGGCGTCGACGATGTTCAGGTTGAGCTGCTCGAAGACCGCCGTGGTCGCCGCAAACAGGGCGGCGCGATCCTTCATATAGATCACAATCTGGGAATAGCCGTCGGTCGGGCCGCCGCGGGTATCGCGAATCATCACTAGCGGGTCCGGATTGTCGCCGTGGCGGATAATGGCTGCGGTTTGCCACGCGATGTCGACGGTGGAGTCCTGTAAGAAATAGTCCTCGTCCATCACATCCCAAACGGTATCGATTTGTTCATCGGAGATGTTTTGGGCCAGCAGGATTTCACGGGCTTCCGACTGGGTGGCCTGGATCCACTCATTGCGATCTATAGGGGTTTCTGTGCCCCGGCGTAGCGCCCGCTTGGCTTCAATGTAGAGCTGGCGAAGGAGGGATGCGCGCCAGGTATTCCAAAGCTTGGGATTGGTCGCGCTGATATCGCAGACCGTGAGCACGTAGAGGTAGTCCAGATGGACCTGGCTGGGCACAGCCCGGGCGAATGCATGAATGATGTCCGGGTCGGAAATGTCTTTGCGCTGGGCCGTCATGGACATCAGCAGGTGATTTTCAACGAGCCAGGCAATGAGCTGGGTATCGCGCTGGCTCAGATGATGGCGTTCGCAGAAAGCAATCGCTTCCTCCGCGCCCAACTCCGAGTGATCGCCGCCCCGGCCCTTGGCAATGTCGTGATAGAGCCCGGCAATATACAGGTTTTCCAGCTTGGGCAGACGATGGATTAAGCGAGAGGCCAGCGGGAAGTTCGTCAGCGCTTCTTCGCTGCGCATCTGAACCATGTTGCGGATCACGCGCAAGGTATGGGCGTCTACCGTAAAGATGTGGAACAGGTCGTACTGCATCTGACCGATAATCTGCCCGAATTCTGGCAGATAACGACCCAGCACGTTGTATTTCTTCATGAAAGAGAGCGTCTGGTCCAGCGCGTGAGGCGTGCGCAGCAATTCCATGAACAGGGTCGTTACCGCTAAGTCGGAGCGGAAGGCATCGTCGATCAAGTGCCGGTGGGCACGCAGGGAGCGGATCGTTTTCGCGCGGATGCCCCGGATACCGGGGTTCTGCGCCATCAACACGAAGATTTCCATTAGCGCGTAGGGTGCGTAAGCAAAAACCTGGTTGTTGATGGCCTCGATATAACGGTTCCGAATCTGAAAGCGCTTGTTCAGCGGCCGGATATCCTCTTGCTCATCCGACCCGAGGATCGCCTCGTCATAATACTGAAGAATGACGTCCGCAAGCTCTGCCAGAGCAAGCACGGTACGATAATACTCCTGCATCATCATCTCGACACCCAGACGCTTGCCCTTATCGCGATAGCCAAGCATTTCCGCCAGGGCGCGCTGGTGGTCAAAAAGCAGGCGATTCTCGTTGCGGTCGGCAATCAACTGCAGGCCGTAACGCAGGCGCCAGAGAAAGTTCTCGCCGCTGAGGATAATTTGGTACTCCTCCTCGGACAAAATACTGAAGCGCGTCAGATCGGCGATGGATTCCAGCCCAAAGTGACGTTTGGTGATCCAGCCAATGGTCTGGATGTCCCGTAGTCCGCCTGGAGATCCCTTGATGTTGGGTTCCAGGTTGTATTCGGTATCGCCGTATTTTTCGTGGCGGCGGCGCTGCTCTTCGCGTTTGGCAATAAAGTAGGCCCGATCGTCGCTGACACTATCCGAATAGACCTCTGTCGAAAGCTTGGCCCGAAGATTGTCCGGGCCTGCGACGGTGCGGGTTTCCAGCAGATTGGTAAGAATGGTGACGTCGTCTCGGGCGGCGGTCTTGCTCTCTTCGATGCTGCGCACGCTGTGGCCGATGTCGAGACGCAAGTCCCAAAGCAGCGTAATGAAGGCGGCCAGATCGTCCTGCCACTCCTCCCGTATGCCATCCTGGGTCAGGATCAGCAGATCGATATCCGAGTGCGGGTGAAGTTCACCCCTGCCGTAGCCGCCGACGGCGATCAGTGCGATATCGTCAGACTGGGAAAAGGGGTAACGCTTCCAGAGCAGGGCGAGCACCCGGTCGACGGTCAATGCCCGCGCCATCACGAGTTCGCGTACATCCGCGCCAGTCTTGAACGATTCGGCGTGATTGTTGAACGAGGATCGCAGCGCCTTGCGCGCCGGGCCCACGGGTGAGGGCGCCTCCGCGATTTGGGATTCCAGGCTGGCGGTATCTAGGACGTCGGCAATCGCCATCGTAAACAAGGCCTCGGGGGCTGGTTGAGAGCTGGGTAGATCGCGCCGGAATAGACAGGCATAGATTGGATTCCGACGCCCACCCAAATGAGTGATATTTTGGCAGCCCTGCGGCTGCTCCGAAGCAGAAGTATCTAGCGTCCAGGGGAACGTGTCGCAGGTGCTTCAGCTTCTAAGGGGCCATATAGGGCCCCGCTTACGTTAGAGGGCACTCCGGTGATCTAAAACCTGTGATCGCCCTAGAAGTGCTCTTCGGACCTTTTCGTCAGAACGTCGTAGCCATCGCTTGTGACAAGAATCGTATGTTCCCACTGCGCCGATAGCTTGTGATCCTTGGTGACTACGGTCCAGCCATCAGGTAGCAGCTTGCAGTGGTATTTACCCTGGTTGATCATCGGCTCGATGGTAAAGGTCATGCCTTCCTGCAGTTCCAGCCCGGTACCCGGCTTACCGTAATGCATGACCTGCGGTTCTTCGTGGAAAACCCGGCCGATGCCGTGGCCGCAATAATCGCGTACGACCGAGAACCGATTCTTTTCGGCGTGATTCTGAATGACGTGCCCAATGTCGCCCAGGTGCGCTCCGGGTTTAACGAGCTCCATGCCTTTATAGAGGCATTCCTGCGTAATTTTGACCAGGCGATCAGCGGCGATCTTGGGCTCGCCGACAAAGTACATCTTGCTGGTATCGCCGTGATATTCGTCCTTTATGACCGTTACATCGATATTGACGATGTCGCCGGTCTTCAGCACTTTCTTCTCGGTGGGAATGCCGTGGCAGACCACATGGTTGACCGAGGTGCAGATCGACTTGGGAAAACCCTTGTAGTTCAGGGGCGCCGGAATCGCTTTTTGCACGTTGACGATATGATCGTGGCAGATGCGGTCCAACTCTTCTGTAGTAACGCCGGGTTTGACGTGTTCGCCAATTATTTCGAGAACTTCCGCTGCCAGCCGGCCGGCGACACGCATCTTTTCGATTTCTTCCGGGGTCTTAATGGATACCTGCATCAGTGGGGCTTTCCCTTCATTCGAATCAAACGCCTATTTTAGGGAGCTGATTCCCAGGGTACAAGGAAGGGCTAGCGCAATCATCTTTATTCAGAGCGTATTCAGCGCGTCTATCGAGCATAAAGCCTGTTAAATCGAGCGATCGTAGGCCCCGGCAGCGACTGACATGGCGATGCCGGAGCGGGTTAGCTTGCTAAGAGCAGCGGTCTTAATTAAAGACGGCATAAACCACGGTTGCCTTGCCGCGAATAGCCATTGGAACCTTTTCGTGTAAGTCCCTGTTTTACGGAAACTACGTAACAAATGAGTGGCGTCTGAAGGGCTGGTTATGGTATAAACGCGCCCGCTGGAGCTGTTGTCCCGTGATGAGGGGCTCCGGCAAAAACACACATGTGTCGACACGTTGACCCAGGGTGCCGCGCTAGAGTTGAACTTCTGTTGAACTCTGCGGGGTTGGGCAATTGGACACATGGAGGACTAACCCAAAGTTAAAGATAGGTAGATATCATGGCTCAGGTAAGCATGCGTGACCTGCTCAAGGCAGGCGCCCACTTCGGTCACCAGACTCGCTACTGGAACCCGAAAATGTCGAAGTTCATCTTCGGCGCCCGTAACAAGATTCATATCATTAACCTGGAGCAGACCGTTCCGGCCATGGATGACGCATTGAAGTTCATCCGTCAGCTGGCCGAGAGCAAGAACAAGGTTCTGTTCGTAGGTACCAAGCGTGCCGCGGCGAAGATTATTAAAGAAGAAGCCCTGCGCGCAGGTCAGCCCTACGTCAATCATCGCTGGTTGGGCGGTATGCTGACCAACTACAAGACCATTCGCCAGTCCATCCGTCGCTACCGTGATCTGGAAAGCCAGAGCCAGGACGGTACCTTCGATAAGTTGACCAAGAAAGAAGCTCTCGAGCGTACCCGCGAGATGGATAAGCTGGAGCGTGGCATCGGCGGTATCAAGGATATGGGCGGCCTGCCCGACGCACTGTTCGTAATCGACGTCGACCACGAACGCATTGCGATCAAGGAAGCCAACAAACTGGGTATTCCGGTCGTCGGTGTTGTCGATACCAACAGTGACCCGGACGGTGTCGATTACGTGATCCCGGGTAACGATGACGCGATTCGCGCCATCCAGATCTACGTTAAAGCGGTTGCCGATACCTGCATCGAAGCCTCCCAGTCCGGCACTGGCGCGGATGAGTTCGTTGAAGTCAGCGAAGACGCGCCCGCGGCTGAATAAGTCCGGCGACGGGCTGATAGCGATTCAGCGTTGAAGAAGGGGGAGCTGAATCCCCCTTTTTTATAGCGTTTGTCTTCACGATGCTCGCCCGATTCGAGTGAATTGGGTGACCGTCATACGGTTAAGGCTCTCGCCCGGCTGGATAAAACGTCCGGCAGGATTTGAGCAAAGGTGGCGCAGTTTACGCGCGCCATTTTCCAGAGATTGAAACGAGAGGAATGAACATGGCTGCTATTACCGCTGCAATGGTCAAAGAGCTGCGCGAGCGCACTGGCCTGGGCATGATGGAGTGCAAGAAGGCGCTCGTTGAAGCTGAGGGCAGTGTTGATAACGCGATTGACGAGCTGCGCAAATCTTCCGGCCTCAAAGCTGCCAAGAAGGCAGGCCGTACGGCCGCTGAAGGCGTCTCCATACTGAGTGTGGCTGATGACAACAAGAGTGCCACGCTGCTGGAAGTTAACTCTGAAACTGATTTTGTCGCCCGTGACGACAACTTCATGAACTTCGCCAACGATGTGCTGGCACAAGCCGTCAAAACTGGCGAAGGCGATGTGGCCAAACTAATGGAAGGCGACCTGGAAGAAAAGCGCCAGGCCCTGGTCCAAAAGATTGGTGAAAACATTACCGTTCGCCGCGTGGTCAAGATTGAAGGTGACGTGGTTGGTGGCTATGTCCACAGCAACAATAAAATTGCTTCCATCGTCGCTTTGACCGGCGGTAATTCCGAAATCGCCCGCGATATCGCCATGCACATCGCTGCCGTCAATCCGCGTGTGGGCAAGCCGGAAGAAATGCCGCAGGACGAAGTCGAGAGGGAAAAGGACATCATCCGCGCTCAGCCGGATATGGAAGGTAAGCCGTCTGAAATCGTCGAAAAGATGATGACCGGCCGTATCCAGAAGTTTCTGAAGGAAAACAGCCTGGTCGAGCAGCCGTTCGTCAAGAACCCGGACCAGACCGTTGGCGCTCTGCTGAAGTCTGCCGGCGCTGATTTGATTGGCTTCATCCGTCTCGAAGTCGGTGAAGGCATCGAGAAAGAAGAAGTCGATTTTGCTGCCGAAGTCGCTGCTGCCGCAGGTACCGGCAAGGCCTGATAAAGGCTTTTTAAGCCCCGCGCTACACGACGATGTGTGGCGCGGGTTGCATGCGAGATAGCCTGGCCTCGAGCCCTCTCGGTACCGGGTTATCTCGCATGCAGCCCTGATCCAGGTAACGCCATGCCGTGGGCAGAACGTACCTGATCTCTCATGTTCTGTCGTCGCCCAAATAAGCCTCGGAGCGTTCAGAATATGATGCATCCGCTTTGTCACCGTCCGCCTGGACGCCAGTAAGGGGATCCCTCGCCATGCCAAAACACTCGCAGTCCCAGCCTAAATATAAACGTGTGCTCCTGAAACTCAGCGGTGAAGCGCTGATGGGTGAGCAAGAATTCGGGATCGATCCGAAAGTGCTCGATCGCATGGCGCTGGAAATCGGCGCGCTCATCGGTATCGGTGTTCAGGTAGGGCTGGTCATTGGCGGCGGCAATCTGTTTCGTGGCGCCGCATTGAGCGCCGCGGGGATGGATCGGGTTACCGGCGATCACATGGGTATGCTGGCCACGATGATGAATGGCCTGGCCATGCGTGATGCGCTAGAACGTTCCAATATCCGCACCCGCGTTATGTCCGCTATCCCCATGAGCGGCATCGTCGAACATTACGATCGTCGCCGCGCGCTCCGTGACCTCAAGGACGGAGATGTCGTAATATTTTGCGCCGGAACCGGTAATCCTTTCTTTACCACTGATTCCGCCGCTTGTTTGCGTGGTATCGAAATCGATGCGGACGTTGTTCTGAAGGCTACGAAAGTAGACGGCGTTTACTCGGCCGACCCGGTGAAGGATCCAACAGCCGAGAAATACGAAGTTCTGACTTACGATGAGGTTTTGGACAAGAAGCTGGGCGTGATGGATTTGACCGCTATTTGTCTGTGCCGGGATCAGAGCATGCCGGTTCGGGTGTTCAACATGAACAAATCTGGCGCGCTCACCCGTATCGTCGTTGGCGAAGCCGAAGGTACATTGATCGAATAAGGTACATTGACCGAATAAGGTACACTGATCGAATAAGATCCCTGCTTGAACCAGGGATGGGTATGGGTTTGTGTGGACGAGACGATTAGAATTCGCTCGATTGAAAATCCGCGAATGCCCAGCCCAGCATCCTATCGAATTTTCCGGGCAACGGACTGAATTGAGGAATTAAACGTGATCGACGAAATTAAGTCAGATGCCGAAACGCGCATGAAGAAAAGCCTCGACGCATTGCATTCGGCCTTCAACAAGATTCGCACAGGCCGTGCTCATCCGGCCATTCTGGACAGCGTGATGGTCAACTACTATGGCCAGCAAACACCGCTAAAACAGATCGCCGCTGTTAACGTTGAAGATTCGCGCACTCTGGCGGTTGCTCCCTGGGAAAAAGGCCTGATTCCGGTTATCGAAAAGGCCATTATGATGTCGGATCTTGGCCTGAATCCAGCCAGCACCGGCGATGTCATTCGCGTCCCTATGCCGATGCTCACCGAAGACAGTCGTCGTGAGATGGTCAAGCAGGCCAAGGCGGATGCCGAGCATGGCCGCGTTTCCATCCGCAATGCCCGTCGCGATGCCAACAACGATTTGAAGGAACTGCTCAAGGAAAAGGACATTACCGAAGACGAAGAGCGCAAGGGGCAGGACGCTATCCAAAAGCTGACGGACCTCTATATCGCAGACGTCGAGAAGATGCTGAAATCGAAGGAAGACGACCTCATGGAGGTCTGATCTCTAAGCGCGGGTAGTTTACGCAGTGAATTTATCGGGGGCTGTCAGGGTGAGGGCGTTCACCTCTTTACCTGGCGCCCCCGTGACGTATCAGAGGATGGCATGACGGACAGTCTAACTGCCGAAATTCCGGTGACAGCGGGCTCCAGGCCTCGGCATGTCGCAATTATTATGGATGGCAACAACCGGTGGGCGAAACAGCGCCGGTTGGCCGGTGTGGCGGGCCACAAGGCCGGCGTTAAGGCGGTGCGGTCATCGGTTGAAACCTGCGCCCGGTACGGGGTGGAAGTGCTGACCCTTTTTGCCTTTAGCAGCGAGAACTGGCGACGGCCGAAAGACGAGGTCTCGGCGCTGATGCGGCTGTTTCTGATTGCCCTCGAGCGGGAGGTCAAAAAGCTCCACCGCAATAATATTCGCTTGCGTATCATCGGCGACCGAACGGCGTTCAACGACAACCTTCGCGAGCACATGGCCCGCGCGGAAGCGCTTACAGAAGGTAATGACGGCATGACCCTGGTCATTGCCGCCAATTATGGCGGGCAATGGGATATTGCCCAGGCAACGCGGTCGTTGGCGGAAGAGGTTAAGAAGGGTTTGCTTCAGCCGGTGGATATCACCGAAGATCATGTTCAGCAGCGAATGTGCATTGGCGACCTGCCCATGCCGGATCTAATGATTCGTACGGCCGGGGAGCAGCGCATCAGCAATTTCTTGTTGTGGCATCTGGCTTACACTGAGTTCTATTTTTCCGAAGTCTACTGGCCGGATTTCAATGAGCGGGAAATGCTGGCGGCGCTGAACGCTTACGCGGGCCGCAAGCGACGGTTTGGTCAGACTGACGATCAGCTCGAGAAAGGCCAGATCGAGAAAGGTCAGATCGAGAATAACCAGACCGAGAAAGTAGCCGCGACTGGCTCAAGAACCTAATAAATAACAAGAGCGGGCCCTGTTGTGCTCAAGACACGCGTCATCACAGCCTTGATTCTTGCGCCTATCGCCATTGGGTGCATTTTCTTCTTGCCGCCGATGGGCTTTGCCATCTTCACCGGTTTCATTATCGCCATGGGCGCCTGGGAGTGGGCCAACATGGCGGGCCTCACAAACCGCACGGCGCGCATCGTCTATGCGTTGCTCACCGCGCTAGTGCTTTTCCTGTTGCTGCATACAACGGCGGTAACGGTGCTTGTGCTATCGGTGGTGTGGTGGGTCGTGGGGCTCTTGCTCGTGCGTGCGTACCCCGAGGGCAGTGCGCTCTGGCGTCCGGTGGCCGTCAGGGCGTTGATGGGCGCGCTGGTTTTGGTGCCGGCTTGGGTCGGGCTTAACCACTTGCGTTCCAGTCACTTCCAGCTCGCCAATGTGGATAACAACCTGCTGCTGTTACTGTATGTTTTCTGCGTGGTCTGGATAGCGGACATTGGCGCTTACTTTGCCGGCCGGGCGTTCGGCAAGTCGAAACTCGCGCCCCGCGTGAGTCCGGGAAAATCCTGGGCTGGCGTGTGGGGAGGACTCGCAGCGGTTACCGGGCTATCGTTGCTGGTGAGTCTGTTAATCGGCTGTAATGGCCAGGAGACGCTACTCCTGTTGCTCCTGAGCTTGGTCACCGGTGCGGTGTCCGTGGTTGGCGATCTATTGGAGAGCATGTTAAAGCGCTTCCGGGGCATCAAGGACAGCAGTCAGTTGCTGCCAGGCCATGGGGGTATCATGGATCGCATTGATAGTCTGACCGCCGCTATTCCCGTCTTTGCCCTGGGTATGACGTGGCTGGGCTGGCTTCACGTCAGTCCAATCGCTTAGATTATGTCATCACAGCCAATCGAGGCAGCCATGCGTCAGGTGACGGTTCTGGGAGCAACGGGGTCGATAGGACTGAGCACATTGGATGTGATCAGCCGGCATCCTGACCGCTTCCGGGTGTTTGCATTGACAGCCTGTCGCCAGGTTAACGGCATGCTCGATTTGTGCCGGCTGCATCGGCCAGACTATGCCGTTATGGCGGATGAACAAAGCGCCGCGGAATTGGCAAGCCGTATGCCTGCCGAGTGGGGCGTCGAAGTTCTAGGTGGTCCCGAAGGCCTTGTTAGCGTCGCTGCTGCCGACGGGTGCGATACCGTGATGGCCTCCATTGTCGGTGCCGCCGGTCTGGAGTCTACGCTGGCGGCAGTTCGAGCCGGTAAGCGCGTGTTGTTGGCCAACAAAGAAGCGCTGGTGATGTCCGGCAAGCTGTTCATGGATGCCGTGGCTGAAAGTGGTGCGGAACTGCTGCCTATCGACAGTGAGCACAATGCCATTTTCCAGTGTCTTCCGCCGCACCAGACACGCAACTTTCCGGGCGCTGGCGTGCGCCGTATTCTGCTGACTGCGTCAGGCGGGCCTTTTCGGCAGACCGCTGCGGAAGCCCTGATCGATGTCTCGCCGGAGCAGGCCTGCGCCCATCCGAATTGGAGCATGGGCCAGAAAATATCGGTGGATTCGGCGACGCTGATGAACAAGGGCCTGGAGCTCATCGAAGCCTGCTGGCTCTTCAATACTCAGCCGGCGCAGATCGAAGTCCACGTCCACCCGGAAAGTATTATCCATTCGATGGTCGAGTACGTGGACGGCTCTGTACTGGCCCAGCTGGGCAGTCCGGACATGCGCACGCCCATCGCTAACGGCTTGGCTTGGCCGGAGCGGATTGATTCAGGTGTCGCTCCGCTCGATCTATTTGCGCTGGGCCGCTTCCATTTCGAGCGTCCGGATGCGGAGCGCTTCCCTTGCCTGCGTTTGGCTGCGGAAGCTTTTGAGCAGGGTGGGACGAGTCCGGCGGTGCTCAATGCCGCCAACGAGGAGGCTGTCGCTGCCTTCCTGCGCCGGGAACTGCGTTTCACGGATATTCCCGCTATTATTGACTCGGTCCTGGCCGCTTTGCCAGCTGTCAGCGCGGACAATTTTAGCGTCATTTTTGATAAGGATCGGGAGTCTCGATCACTGGCACTGGAACAGATTCGTCGTCGCGCGGTCTCAGTGTCTGGTCTCGGCTAGTATCGTATCTGTCGTCGGACAAGCTGCCCTCAGGCTATGGGCCAGCTTTGAGCCACGGAGGATCGATTAACCCGTCTGCTTCTGGAGCAACATGCAGTTCATTCAAACGGTTCTCTCCCTTATTGTCACACTCGGCATCCTCGTTACCATCCATGAGTTTGGACACTTTTGGGTGGCCAGGCGTTGTGGCGTCCGCGTGTTGCGGTTCTCGGTGGGTTTCGGCAAGCCCATGTTTTCCTGGTACGACAAGCGAGGCACCGAATTTGCCGTAGCCGCTATTCCGCTCGGCGGTTACGTCAAGATGCTCGACGAGCGCGAGGGCCCGGTCCCAGAGGACCAGCTGCACGAGGCGTTCACCCAGAAGACGCCGGGGAAGCGAATTGCCATCGCCGCAGCCGGTCCAGCCGCCAATTTCCTGTTTGCTATTTTCGCCTACTGGCTACTTAGCGTGGTAGGTTTTACTTCCGTGGCTCCGGTCGTGGGCGACGTAAAGCCAGGCAGCGTTGCCGAGCGCGTGGGCCTGGAACCAGGCATGGAAATCGTCGGCATCGATGGCGAGCAGGTCGCGGACTGGCGGGACGTGGGCGCTTTGCTGCTTGAGCGGGCCGGCGAATACGGTCCCATCGAGATGACTGTGCGCGACGGTGGTTCGCTCGGCTCCCGTTCAGGGGAGCTGGAGGGCTGGCGTCTGGATCAGCACGAGCCCAACCCGATCGATCTGTTCGGCATTACGCCCTACCGGCCGGATGTTCCGGCGGTGCTGGGTGAGATTGTGCCTGGGGACCGTGCTCAGGCATCGGGGCTTCAGTCCGGAGATAGAGTGCAAGCGGTCGATGGTGAGCCGATCAAGGACTGGTTCGCGTTGGTCGAAAAGATCCGTAACTCGCCCGAGGAGTCGCTGGAGCTGACAGTGGCTCGCCAGGGCGAGGATAAGACCGTCACGGTAACCCCCGCGCGTTTCGAGACTGAAGACGGTGAGGTAATCGGTCGTGTCGGCGCCGGAGTGTCGCCTATCCAATGGCCGGAGGAGATGCTGCGTGAGAATCGCTATGGCCCGCTGGCCGCGCTCCCCCATGCCGTTGGCGAGACTTGGGACGATACCCGCCTGACCCTCGTCGCCATCAAGAAGATGCTGACCGGTCTGCTTTCTTTGAATAATCTTAGCGGCCCTATTACCATTGCCCGCGTTGCTGAAGCCAGCGTGAGTTCGGGATTCGAGGATTTTATCCAGTTCCTGGCTTACCTCAGCGTCAGTCTCGGCGTGTTGAACCTGTTACCGGTTCCGGTCCTTGATGGCGGTCATATCCTCTTCTATAGCGTAGAGGCGATTCGCCGCAGGCCACTCTCCGAGCAGACCCAGGCTGTAGGGTTACGAATCGGTATGGCAATGATCCTGACATTGATGGTCTTTGCCCTTTACAACGACCTGATGCGGTTGTGAGAATTGCGACCTTCCGTACGCGCATGAACAGGCGAATTATCTGAATGAGACGTTCTCTTCTGAGTGTGGCTGTAGGCCTCATGACCGCAGTTGGGGCCTTGCCGACGGCTCTGGCTGACGAATTTGTGGTTTCCGATATCGAGGTTGAAGGCTTGCAGCGCGTTTCTGCGGGCACGGTATTCGGTTCCTTTCCTGTCAGCATCGGTGAGGAGATCGATGAAGTCTCGTTGGCCGACGCCATCAAAAACCTGTTTCAAACAGGGCTGTTCACGGATCTAAGCGCAAGTCGGGACGATAATGTTCTGGTGCTTTCGGTCAAAGAAAGGCCGGCAATCAGCTCTATTGATATCGAGGGCAACCAGGCCATCGAGACCGAGATGCTGCGGGGGGCGCTGGATAGCGCGGGTCTGCAGGAAGGTCAGGTATTCAAGCGCGCGACCCTGGAGCGGCTGGAACTCGAAATTCTGCGCTCCTACGTCGCTCAGGGTCGCTATAACGCCCGGGTCACGGCTACTGCGGAAGAGTTGCCGCGAAACCGTGTGGCGATCAAGCTGGATATTAACGAAGGCGATGTAGCCTCTATCCGGCATATCAACGTTATCGGCAACGAAGCCTTCTCCGACGAGGAACTCCTCGGGCTGTTCGAGCTTGAAACATCGAACTGGTGGACGTCCATCACCAGTGCCGACAAGTATGCCAGAGAGCGCCTCAGCGGCGATCTAGAAAGCTTGCGTTCCTGGTACTTGGATCGCGGCTACATCGATTTCAATGTGGAGTCCAGCCAGGTCTCCATATCTCCGGACAAGAAAGACGTCTTCATCACCATCGCGATTAACGAAGGCCCCCAGTACACCCTCTCCGACATCGATCTCAGGGGTGAGCTGATTCTTGAGGAAAGTGAGCTGCGCGAGCTTATCAAGATGGAGTCGGGCGATATATTCTCGCGTCAGGAACTGACGGATACGTCCGAACGCCTGTCTCGCCGTTTGGGCCGGGAAGGGTACACGTTTGCCAACGTGAACGCCGTTCCCGAGACGGGCGAGAACAATACGGCTTCGGTTACCTTTTTCGTAGAGCCGGGCAACCGTGCCTACGTACGCCGCGTCAATTTCAACGGCAACGTGTCGACCCGTGATGAAGTGTTGCGCCAGGAAATGGTGCAGATGGAGGGCGCCGTAGCCTCTACAGACCTTATAGAGTACTCCAAGACAAAACTCGAGCGGCTCGGCTTTTTTAAAACCGTGGACGTGGAAACCGTCCGGGTGCCGGGGCGGGACGATCAGATTGACGTGAACTATTCGGTTGAGGAGCAAGCGACCGGCAGCCTGTCCGCGTCCGTGGGCTTCTCCCAGGTCTCCGGGATTATCCTTGGCGCCAGCGTCTCCGAGAATAATTTCTTCGGCACTGGCAAGCGGGTATCTATCGGCGCCAACTTCAGCGACTCGATCAAGAGCGCCAATTTCTCCTACCAGGACCCTTACTACACGGTTGACGGCGTCAGCCGGGGATTCAGTCTGTTCGCCCGGGAGACGGATTTCGAAGAGCAGGATATTTCCTCATTCCTGCTCGACGAATACGGCGGCCGTATGACGTTTGGCTATCCCATCGACAGCGTGACGCGGCTGAACTTTGGGGTGGGCTACACCCACACCAACGTTAAGACTAACGATTTCCCGGCCGTTGAAGTCGAAGATTTTATCGACGATCAGGGCGATAGCTTCAATAGTTACTTCCTCACGGGTTCCTGGAGTAAAAACACGCTTAACCGCGGCGTGTTGCCTACGGATGGCTTCAGCCACTCCATTTCAGTGGATATCGCCGTCCCGGGCAGTGACATCACGTATTACAAGCTAAACCATCGCACCAATTTCTATCAGCCCATCAATAACGCTGAAACATGGGTATTCCGCACGCGTACGGACATCGGCTATGGCGATGGCTACGGTGATTCCACTGTGATGCCATTCTACGAACATTTCTTCGCTGGTGGTTATGGTTCGGTGCGAGGGTTTGAAGCGAACTCGCTGGGTCCGCTGGCCACGAATAATCCCCAAGATCTTTCTGATCCGGACCCGTTTGGCGGTAACCTGCTTACCGAGGCCAGTGTCGAGCTAATTTTCCCGACGCCATTTGCGGGTGACTCCAGGTCGATGCGCACGGCGTTCTTCCTGGACGCGGGTCAGGTGTTCGACTCGGACCGTGGCTACGACCCGGAGCTGGGCGAAATTCGGTTGTCGGCAGGCGTGGGGTTCCAGTGGATCACGGCCATCGGCCCGCTGGCCTTTAGTTTGGGCAAGGCCCTCAACGCCGAGTCGGGTGACGACACTCAGGTCTTCCAGTTCTCCCTCGGACAGAGCTTCTGACGTTAGGGTGCTCGACATTGCGTAACCTGTCCGCTGGTGTAACAGGCCGTTGATACAACAGGCGGTTGATACAACAGGGCGAAAGGCCAAGATAAAATAAAATAGGAGATCTCAGTATGATGAAGAAGTTGATGGTAGCGACGATGGCCATGGTTCTGGCGCTGCCGGCCCTGGCCGAGACCAACATCGGTGTAGTGGACCTCCGCCGGGCGTTATTCTCCTCCGAGGGCGCTCAAGCGTTCAGCGACAAGCTGCAGTCCGAATTTGCCGACGATGAAGCCAAGGTGAGAGACGCGCAGGAAAAGGCGCGTAAGCTTAAGGAGCGTATCGAAAAAGACGGTGCAATGATGAATGAAACGGAGCGCACGGAACTGACGAGTCAGTTCAAGGAAAGCGTTCAGGAATTCAACTACCTCAAAAACCGTCTCGACTCCACGGTTAGCGGCCGCAAGCAGCAGTTCCTGGAGCAGGCACGGCCAAAAGTGGATGCCGCGGTGAAGTCGTTGCTGGAGGAGCATGATCTGGATCTTGTCCTGCCCAGCGAAGCCGTGGTTTACGCCAAGCCGGATATGGACCTGACTGAACAACTGATCGAGAAGCTGAACAACTAAGCGGACTGTAGCCGGCCTGTCCCTTAACGTGCCTTGGCGGCTCATGGGGACAGGCTCGTAGGTGCGGACTGGCGGAGAAAGCGATGACGAACAATGTCCATTCGCTGGGTGAGATCGCCCAGGCGCTTGGTGCCAAAGTTGTGGGCGATGCGAATGTACAGATCAACGGCATCGCGACACTGCAGTCTGCCGGAGAAGGGCAGATTTCTTTTCTGGCCAATCCGGCATACGGCCGTTACCTGAAAGACACCCGGGCAGCGGCCGTTATCCTCTCTCCCGAGATGGCGGAGCAGTGTCCGACCAATGTCCTGTTACTGGATAATCCCTACCTCGGTTATGCTCGGCTCAGCCATTGGTTTGATCCACAACCCAAGCCTGAGGCGGGCATCCATCCTTCGGCGGTGGTCGATCCCTCAGCAACTGTCGCGGATTCGGCATCGATCGGCCCTCAGGCTGTCATCGAGGCCGGAGCGGCGATTGCCGAGCGGGCGGTCATCGGCGCGGGCTGCTTCGTGGGTGCACGGTCGGCGGTTGGTGAAGATTCGCGACTCGATGCCCGGGTAACGCTCTATCACGACGTCATCGTCGGAAAACGCTGTCTTATCCTAAGTGGCGCCGTGGTCGGTTCCGCCGGCTTTGGCTTTGCCAACGACAAAGGCGTTTGGCACAGGATTGCCCAGGTGGGTGGGGTCGTCGTCGGTGACGATGTCGAGATTGGTGCCAACACCACAATCGACCGCGGTGCGCTGGACAACACGCGAATCGATAATGGTGTCAAGCTGGATAACCTGGTTCAGATCGCGCATAACGTCACTATCGGTGAGCACACTGCCTTGGCTGCCCTGGTGGGGGTTGCCGGTAGCACCCGTATTGGACGTCATTGCGTTGTCGGTGGAGCATCGGGCATTGCCGGTCACCTCGAGATTGGCGACCAAGTGCATCTCACCGGCATGACTATGGTGACTCGAAGCCTCAAGGAGCCCGGCGTTTACTCGTCAGGTGTGGGCGTAGACACAAACCGTCGGTGGCAAAAAAATGTCGTGCGATTCCGTCAGCTCAATGAGATGGCGCGGAAGTTGCGCGAGCTTGAGAAGAAACTGCTTAAACGAGCCTGAGGCCGTACCTGATGATGCATATTGAAGAAATTATGGAATTCCTGCCCCATCGTTATCCATTCTTGCTGGTGGATCGCGTCACGGAAGTCGAAAAAGGGCAGTCAATAGTGGGTTACAAGAACATCTCGATCAACGAGCCGTTCTTTAATGGCCATTTTCCGGGTAAACCTATTATGCCCGGTGTTCTGATTATTGAGGCTATGGCCCAGCTCTCCGGAATCCTCGGGTTTGTGACCGTCGGCCGGAAACCGTCAGATGGCGTGATACACTACCTCGCTGGCTCCAGTAAGGTGCGCTTCAAGCGTCCCGTGGTGCCTGGGGATCAACTCCGGCTTGAGTCGCGCTTCGTGACGGATAAGCACGGTATCTGGAAATTTGACTGCCGCGCTCTGGTGGGTGATGAGGTCGCCTGCGTGGCGGAAATCATGACCGCTGAGAGAGAAGTTTGATGGCGACACAGGTTTGGACGGGCGTCCATCCTCAGGCGATTGTCGATCCCTCCGCGAAACTGGGCAAAAACGTCACTGTTGGGCCTTGGAGCTTTGTCGGCCCGGGCGTGGAGATTGGGGATGGGACTGAAGTCCTGTCCCATGTCGTTATAAAGGGCCCGACCGTTGTCGGTCGCAATAACCGCATTTTTCAGTTCTGCAGTATCGGCGAGGAATGCCAGGACAAGAAGTACGCGGGTGAGCCAACGACGCTGGTGATCGGCGATAACAACGTTATCCGCGAAAACTGTACGATTCACCGGGGAACCGTACAGGATCGCCAGGAAACCCGCATTGGTAGTGACAACCTGTTGATGGCCTATGTTCATGTGGCGCACGACTGTGTCGTGGGCGACCACACTATACTGGCCAACTGCGCGACGCTTGCCGGCCACGTGACGGTGGGTGACTGGGCGATCCTGGGTGGCGGTACCATGGTGCATCAATTCTGTCATATCGGCGCTCATAGCATGAGCGCCGGTGGCAGCATCGTGTTGAAAGATATTCCGGCTTACGTGATGGCCAGTGGCCAATCGGCCTCGGCCCACGGCCTCAACGCCGAAGGGCTCAAGCGCCGTGGCTTTTCACGCGAAGTGATTGCTGAGTTGCGGCGTGCCTATAAGGTTATTTACCGTCAGGGGTTAACGCTGGCGCAGGCCATCGAGGCGCTCGAGAGTGATTTCGGCGATATCAAAGAAGTCCAGCATATGATCGAAACCCTGCGCAAGGCGCACCGGGGCATTGTACGGTAATGGTTCGTTAGTGTCTGGATCTCTGCCAGCATCCGTTGCCTCGTCCGAAGAGCTGGAGGTAGCGTCTTCGTCTCCCTTGATCGTTAGCGAACGTCCGGTCACGGTTGGTATCGTTGCCGGTGAAGCATCGGGGGATATTCTCGGCGCGGGCCTGATTCGCGCCTTACGCCAACGTTATCCCAACGCCCGGTTTGCGGGCATCGGGGGCGAGGAAATGCAGGCCGCCGGTTTCCATTCGCTGGTGCCCATGGAGAGGCTATCCATCATGGGATTGGTGGAAGTGCTCAAGCACTTGGGCGAGCTGGTCTCCATCCGGCGTCGCGTGCGCGACTATTTCCTGACCACGCCGCCGGATATCGTCATCGGTATCGATTCCCCGGATTTCACCATCGGCCTGGAGCTACAGCTCCGCAAGGCAGGTATATGCACGGCGCATTACGTGAGTCCGTCGGTCTGGGCGTGGCGTCGTAAGCGTATTTTCAAGATCGCCCGCGCGGTCGATCTGATGCTGACCCTGTTTCCTTTCGAGGCGAAGTTCTACGAGGAGCACAACGTACCGGTGACTTTTGTCGGCCACCCGCTAGCGGACGCGGTGCCGCTGTCTCCGGATACCGCAGCGGCACGCAAAGCGTTGGATCTCCCGGAATCTGGTGCTGTCCTGGCTATTCTTCCGGGGAGCCGCGCCGGTGAGGTGGAGCGCCTAGGGGCGCTGTTCTTGTCAGCGGCACATTGGCTGCAGTCACGTAGGCCAGATCTGCAATTGGTGATCCCCTGTATTAATCGGGCGAGGCAGCAACAGGTTCAGGCCATTATTGACGCTCAGGCAGTCAAGCTGCCCGTCAGGTTGGTCCTTGGCCGGTCCCGGGAAGTGATGGCGGCAGCTGACGTCATCCTACTCGCCTCGGGCACGGCTACCCTTGAGGCCATGCTGCTGAAGAAGCCTATGGTCGTGGGATACCGTCTGAACACCGTTACTTACTTTCTGGCTTCCCATCTTGTTAAAGTGCCGTTTTTCGCGCTGCCCAATCTGCTTGCACAGCGAGAGCTCGTCCCGGAGAAGTTGCAGGATGAAGCGACGCCTGAATCATTGGGGCAGGCTGTGTTGGATCACCTGGAATCGGATGGCCAGGCGAGTGCATTGAAGCAGGCTTTCACCGAACTTCATGAGCAGCTTCGCCGCAACGCCAATGAGCGGGCTGCTGATGCCCTTGTTGCTTTAATTGAAGGTCGAACAGCTGAATTGAAGGGTAATCGGGATGAGTAATGAGTTGATTGGCGCGTCTTTTGTTTGCGCCTATCAAGGTGTACTGCTGGCGGGTGTCGATGAGGTGGGGCGAGGTCCGCTGGCCGGCCCCGTTGTCACCGCTGCCGTTATTCTCGATCCTGACCGCCCGATTACCGGGCTGATGGATTCGAAGGTCCTGACCGGGGTTCGTCGAGAGGAACTAGCCCTGCTCATAAAGGAACAGGCAATCGCTTGGAGTCTGGGGCGTTGCGAAGTGCACGAAATCGATCAGATCAATATCTACCAAGCAACGCTGGTTGCCATGGAGCGTGCTGTAGCCGCGTTGATGCCGTTTCCGGAGTATGTTCTCGTAGACGGTAACTGCTGTCCAAAGTGGCGTTGGGCTAGTGAGCCGGTTATTAAAGGCGATAGCCGGGTAGAGGCGATCAGTGCGGCTTCGATTCTGGCCAAAGTGGCAAGGGATGCCGAGTTGGTCGAGCTCGACGCCCGCTATCCGGGATACGGTTTGGGCGTTCACAAAGGGTATGCAACGCCCATGCATCTCGAGGCTCTAGGCCGACTGGGAGCTTCTCCCGTCCATCGGCGTTCGTTCCGTCCGGTTCGTGAAGCTCTAGATGCCAAGGGGATGATCGAGACAGATGAAGCTGTCGTTCCGGTTGACCTCTTCGATACTTGAGCGTCAAGGCGGTCCGTTAATACAAGTTCGTTATTTGTTAGGGCTCATAGTCACGCTGGCATTAAGGGGCGCTAGTGACATCTCTGGCGTCCTCTGTGGCGGTCTGACTCTTGCGCCTCTCGCTGCTTCTCTTCATTTCGTAAAGCCGCTTATCTGCAATCCTGAGCAACTCTTCTGCGGTTGAGTTGGATTCCGGTCGTATGCAGGCTACGCCGTAGCTGAAAGAGATCGAAATCTCCGAGCCATTCCGAGTCAAGGGGTTTTGTGCCAGCTCATGCAGCATGCGCTTACCGATTTGGTCCGCGCTCGCTTCATTCTGGCCCGGGAGCAGTGCGATAAATTCGTCACCAGCAAATCGGAATATGCTGTCATCCCGGCGCAGCAGAGCCTGGAAATGGTTGGCCACATGAATCAGGCAGGCATCGCCGGCTTCGTGTCCCCAGGTGTCGTTGACGTGCTTGAAATCGTCAAGGTCCAGAAAGAGTAAGGCCATGGCTTGGCCGTAACGCTGCGAACGCCCCAGCTCCTGCTCCAAAGTTGATTCCATATCCCGGCGATTACGTAAGCCGGTCAATGGGTCGCGAGTCGCAAGCTGGCGCAGTTGTTCCCGAGCCCAGATGCTGGTTAGTCCTGCCGAGGTCTTCACGGCCAATTGATGTAGAAAGAAGGCTTCCATACCCGGTTGATAACGCTGGCCATCGGACGCGCCGAGAATCAGAGCGCCGATCAGTCGTCCTTCCATCTGCAGAGGCAATATCGCGAGAGACCCGATGTACTCGCGGAGGTGAGAGGGAATCAGCCTGGCTAGCGCTTTAGGTCTGTTTCTCAACAGCGGATAACTACCGTTGTCGGTCAGGCGCAGAAAATCGACGGTACTGATCAGCTGTCTTTCCGACAGCGCGCCTTGGCTATCGAGTAGGTGCAGCAAACGACGATTTTCTTCGATATCGGTAAAGACAAACCAGACATCGTCCAGCTCAAAGCGGCCCCTGACATTTTCGGTGAGTCCGTCGATAAAGCTGGAGAGGTCGGTGGCCCGAAGCATCTCCAGTTCAATATCGAAGAGTTTGGCAGCGATAGCCTCATTGCGGCGCGCCTGCTGAATTAAAGCTTCCAGCCCCTGGGTGCTTTTCTTGTGATCAGACGATGCCATCGAATTCCCAAGCGAATCTACTGCTTCAATACCATTTGGCGTGCGCAACACACCAAATTCGCTACAACCAAGTCTACTTCAATAACCTTTAAATCGTTAATCCGCAAGTGCTGTCGACGAACGACGACGATTCCGAGCTGACCGCCTATTGGTGGCGTGTGTAAAAATACATATCCGATAATCGATTGACAGGTCCAATATGAGTCCGTATTATTCGCGCCACTGAGATCGAGGCAACACATAGAGACGCCTCAGTCTTACCGATTTTGATGCGGGGTGGAGCAGTCTGGTAGCTTGTCGGGCTCCCCATTCCAAGATAGCCGAAGGGAGTCTGCCGACCTTCGGGTAATGAGCCCGACCCCGGTGGGGCTTGAGATTAAAAGGCAAAACACAGTTTGATGCGGGGTGGAGCAGTCTGGTAGCTCGTCGGGCTCCCCATCCCAAGATAGCCGAAGGGAGTTTGCCGACCTTCGGGTAATGAGCCCGACCCCGGTGGGGCTTGAGAATAAAAGGCGGAACACAGTTTGATGCGGGGTGGAGCAGTCTGGTAGCTCGTCGGGCTCATAACCCGAAGGTCGTTGGTTCGAATCCAGCCCCCGCTACCATATTTGAAGACCGAAGGGAGTTTGCCGACCTTCGGGTAATGAGCCCGACCCCGGTGGGGCTTGAGATTAAAAGGCAAAACACAGTTTGATGCGGGGTGGAGCAGTCTGGTAGCTCGTCGGGCTCCCCATCCCAAGATAGCCGAAGGGAGTTTGCCGACCTTCGGGTAATGAGCCCGACCCCGGTGGGGCTTGAGAATAAAAGGCAAAACACAGTTTGATGCGGGGTGGAGCAGTCTGGTAGCTCGTCGGGCTCCCCATCCCAAGATAGCCGAAGGGAGTTTGCCGACCTTCGGGTAATGAGCCCGACCCCGGTGGGGCTTGAGAATAAAAGGCAAAACACAGTTTGATGCGGGGTGGAGCAGTCTGGTAGCTCGTCGGGCTCATAACCCGAAGGTCGTTGGTTCGAATCCAGCCCCCGCTACCAATTAAGAAGGCCAGTCTTTGACTGGCCTTCTTTCGTTTCGGTTACCCTCCTTTTTCTTCTCGCTTTCTATCAAAGCTCCAGTGACATCGGGAATCGCTCGATCTTCACGTTTTCGCGTTCAACCCATTCCGGCGCACTGCCAATAAAGCCTGCTTTTTCAAATAATCCTCGTGACGTACGGCTGGCGTTGACTGTTAGGCGCATGACGCCTTCTCGCTTGGCCGTTAGTGCAAGTTCTTCTACAAGCGCCTTGCCGATGCCGCGTCGGGCGAAATCCGGGTGGATGTACAGCATGTTGATGTGCGTCTTCGGTTGACGTTGGGCAAAACCGGCAATTCGGCCGCTGTACTGGGCGATCAGCGTCTGGCCTCGGTTGAGTGTGAGGCCGATGCCATGAGTGTTTTTGCCCCATTGGCACCATGCAGCTAGCGCTTCCGGTTCGTAATCGGCTCGAGCAAGGTTTTCGATAGAGGTCTGGTACAGGGTGCCAATCGCGGAGCAGTCGAATTCTGGGCGAAAGCGCCGGACATCAAAGTGTATCTTGGTTGTATGCATAGGGGAGCCTAGTTAACTAATGTCAAATAATTGGCTAAAAAAATAACATCTGGAAGACGTAAAACACATTATCAGCGTGCCTCGACGGGTAAACTGCCATCAACACGTCAATATATCGGTGGCAAAAGATGTTTTTATCCGTCATTAAACAGTCAGGGGCAGGGATCGCCGGTTTAGCACTCTCCCTTATTCTTACTGGGTGTGGTGGAGGTCTCTTCGATGGCTCAAGTTCCTCTGCTTCAAGCAACACCGCTTCAACCAATACGGCTTCAGAGTCTATCGTGCTCAATGGTGGCGCTATCAAGGGCGTTGTCAGCCAGGGGCAGGTCAAGGCTTGGAGTCTTGAGATTAGCCCCCAGACGGGTAAATACGAGGCAGTCGCTACACTGGGGCAGACCGCGGTAACGGACAGTCAGGGCCGCTTCCAGCTCCCGGTTGCGGGTAAGACCTCAGGTTGGGTGTTGATTGAACTGAGCGCCGACGGACAAACCCGGATGACCTGCGATGTCGTGCCATCCTGTTTCGTGGGCACACCGGATGCGGTTGCTTTTGGCGAGACCTTTATCCTGAGCGAAGACTTCCGTCTGCGCGCTGCGGTCAACCTGGATGCTTCGCGGGAAGTTTATCTGACCCCGCTGTCCACGCTGGCGGTTGCCCTAGCCGAAGAGTCCACAGCGGGGCTGGCCGGAAACAGTATTGAACAGGCTTACGGTGAAATGGAGTCTGCTTTCGGATTGCGCGCCGGCACCCTGCAATTGCCACCGCCGGATTTGGTTCGTCTTGACGGATTCACAGGCAGTACGGACGCTGTCCAGCTCGCGGTCATCAACGCGGCGTTCCTGTCTCTCGTAGACGGAACGAACTGGAACTCGATCGAAGAGGTACTTGCGGACAGCGAGGCGCTCATTCGCAGCGAGGGAGCCTTCTCGGCGACAACGGATAGCGACGGTAAGCCCTCTGTCGATAAAGTTATGCTGCGGTCCGTGATGTTATCCGAGGACCTTCAAGGCAGAGTCGTAGATAGCAGCGTACGGCAGTCTTTGGAGACTGTGAAAACGCTAACGGAAAACTTCTACACGCAGATCGTATCCTCGAACACCGGTGATCGCGGAGATCGGGGTGATCAGGCCGAAGTCGCCGATACCTATGCACGACTGAGCTGGGACGCGCCGTTTACGCGGATGAACGGCGATAAGTTGTATTTAGGCGAATTGAGCGGTTACGAAATCCGTTACGGTCGTGATGCCGACGAAATGGACAACGCGGTCACTATCGATGACGCCAATGCCACCAGCTACACCATCGAGAACTTGGCGGAAGGCGAGTGGTACTTCGCGGTCAGGGCAATCGATACCGAAGGTCTGGCCAGCGCGTTATCGAGTGTGGTCAGCAAGTCGATCTAAATAGACCGCAGATTGCCCCTCTAATGGGTTAGAAAATCTATTTGGACAAGCGGCGCTCGTTGATTTCCGGCGAGCGCCGCATAAGATCTTCACTCCGGCGTCGGTGCCATCAACGCCAACGGATCGGCCACCGGAAGACGTATCGTGAAGGCCGATCCCTCGCCTTCTGTTGATTGCACACTTATTTCTCCCTTGTGTTTGTCGACCACCACCTTCACGAAAGATAAGCCCAGACCCGCGCCCCGGTTGCCTGAAAGCTCCGTGCTCTTTTGGCGCCGGTAACGGTCGAACAGGTGAGGGAGTTCATCTTCGGCAATGCCGGCACCTTCGTCTGAGATGGCAAGGCAAACCTGATGCCCCGCGCGGAAAACCTGGATGGTTACCGTCGAGCCGGAGGGACTATATTGCACCGCATTGGTCAACAGGTTGATGACCGCGCGTTCCAATAGCTCGGCGTTACCTCGCAGCCAGATATCTTCGGCGCCATGCAGTGCCAACTCGATGCCTTTGCTGAGCGCCTGCTCGCTCACACTGTCCCGGGCGTTTTCCACCACGGCTAGAAATTCGCAATCGTAAAAACGGGTTTCGGTGAGTTGCTCTGCCCGGGCCAGCTGAACGAATTCTTCCGCTAGCTGATAGCTACGGCGGGCCAGTTTGCCCAAATGCTCAAGCTGCTCGGGCCCGATTGATTCCGGCCGGCGCTTGAGTTGTGCGATGAGAGCCAATTGGGAAACCAGGGGAGAACGCACGTCGTGTGAAATGAAGTCGATGGCTTCCCGGTGCTGTCGCTGTTGCTCGCGGAGCTCCGAGATGTTGGAAATGTTGGCTATGATGCCGTGCTGGTCGGAGTCCGACATGCTGAACGGCGCGAGGTGGATCAACAGGTCCAGACCCTTGATTCGAAGGTCGACCGTGCGGGTCTGACCCAGCGTCAAGGTATCGGCGATGGTTTCTTGCCAGGGAGCGGAGTCGCGAGGGTCGTGGGCATTGAGCAATGCCGGTAGTGGCATACCGATGAGGCTGGGCCGAGGTTCGCCGAACCACTCTTCGATGTGCCCATTGACGAACTGGATCGTCGCCAAGGCGTCGGTCACGATGACGCCATCCGGCATCCGTTCGAAGCCGCGGCCGATAAACTCCCGCATACCTGTCAGAGATTCAATGGCATAGCGCACCCGCTCGATACGGGCGCCAATATTCTCAGCCGGAAATTCACGTTCCGAATCGATGAACTTGTCTGGATTGTCGATGCGCAACCGCTGCAAATAGCGTCGGCTGGCTTCCCTGGAAAGACTGGGAGGTAGCTCGAGTCCAAGGTCGAACTGGCGCTCGCCGCGACTGAAGCGTATCCAGCTTTGGTCTTCCACATGTGTCCATTGGCCGATACTAAGCGCTGGCGGACGATCGTTTGCCGTCAATCGGTGGCGCGCCACAATGACGTCGCCCTGGGATAACCACCAGCCGTTGGCTTGCAGCAGGTGCCGGAGATCTTCGACGATCCTCAGCGGCTGTTGGTCCTGCGGGTCTTTGAGCCCGAGCCCGGGATCGTGACTGAGCGCATCAAGCTGCCGGTTGAGAAAAGTATTAAGTAGCGTCAAGCGCCGTGTGCTCCACAGCGGGTAGGCAATCAGCGGTATCAGCAACGCTTGGGCTACCGGCACCCACAGGTGGAAATGCCGGAAAAGTAGGGTCGACGCGAGGAGGAAGAGGGCGCTGGTCATCAGGCACACCCAGAGGGTATGCGACGGCTTGAGTTGAGGCAGGGCTAAACTAATGAAAAGGACGACTGCAATAACCAGGATCGCTACCTGATACTTCGGTAGCGTATCGATCACCTTACCCTGCGCCAGGGCAGAATAGGCGTTGGCGTGGAATTCGACGCCGGACATCGGGCTGGCGAGCCCTGACAGGGGGGTCGGTAGGACATCGCCGAAGCCCGGCGCCGTGGCACCTATGAAGACCGTTTTGCCGGTAAAACGATCCATGGTCTCCCGACCGAGGAGTACATCGCTGTATGAGCTTGCCGAAACGGTGCCAACGCGGCCTGATAGCGGGATATGGGCGTACTGGCTGCGCACGTTCACGTACGGCGATGTAGGCTCGTCCAACGGGACAGCCTCAGGCACGCGCTGGTCATCGAGTTTGGCAGCCGCCAGAGAAATGGCCGGCCAGGTCGCCTCACCCAGACCGCTGTAAAGATACAGTCCGCGGGCGATGCCATCTTCATCCAGTTCCACATGCACGTGTCCCAAGGCCCCGGCGGCGCGGGTAAGTTCGGCAGTGGGAAGTTGTTCCGAGAGCGGGGAGTCTGCCGTGGATGGATAAAGATGAACGGGAAGCACGACCTTGCCGTGTCGGCGCATGGCAGCGGCCAGCGGGGCGTCTCCAGGACTGGGTTCGGTAAACAGGATATCGAAGACGACGACGTTGGCGCCTGCTGCGTTCAGTCGTGTAATCAGTTCGGCATGCCGCTCGCGGGGCCAGGGCCAGCGCCCAAGCTCACGCAGGCTTCTCTCGTCGATAGCGATTAATTCGAGATTTTGCGAAGGCGCCAGCGGCGTACCCATGGCCAGCGTATCGTAGAACCAGAGGTCGAGCCGCTGTGGAAGACCGGCAAGTTTCAGCGCGAACGCAACGAGGATGAGGGGGAGCGCCAGTTTCCAGGCCGTGCGCGTCAGTCGAAACCATTCCCTGTACATGCGTCTCGCTTAGTTAAGCCCGCCTAACCCATGGTTATTCCTGCCCCATGTCGTTTGGGGGCAGTCAACCCCCTTGTTTGGGCTTCAGTTGACAAGTCGTTTGGCGGTTCAGTTAACAAAAAGCTCCCTGCCAGGTCCCCACCGACCTGTGATTGGACCGTCAGAAAGCGCTTTTAAGCGCACAAAATACCGCCTTCCGGGAATCAGGCGCAAGGCCGCTGTGGTATCGGCGACGTTTGCTTCCTTGATGATGTTGTGGAAACTCGGGTCCTCAGACAGTTGTAGCAGG
The DNA here is from genome assembly GCF_008122265.1 of Marinobacter fonticola. NCBI lineage: Bacteria > Pseudomonadati > Pseudomonadota > Gammaproteobacteria > Pseudomonadales > Marinobacteraceae > Marinobacter > Marinobacter fonticola. The sequence continues at coordinate 2,896,128 of NZ_CP043042.1, read as the reverse complement.
TACTTGTCGGCGGAACGTACTTGTTGCCAGAAGATACGCACCTGGCTGTCGACGTAGTTGATATTAATGATGCGAGCTGGGGGCAATGTGCCGTTGATCATCAGCTTCCGCGGTTCCGACATGGCGATGGACGTCCCCCCCGCTTCCGTCACGACGCGCCAGTAGTACTCCCCAGGATTGAGAGGACGTGTAGGAATGGCGTTGCTATCCGGCGCCCATTCGCTGGTTGCGGCGAGATCGGAAAAATCGGGTGTCTCGGCCACTTCGACTCGCGCAACTTCGTTGCTACCGTTGTACTGCCAGGAAAACGATGGCATCTCATCGTCAAGCTGGGCGTCGGCGGCCGGTTGTTCCAGTGTGGCGGTTTTGGCTTGCTGGGCCACGTCGAACTGCTGCCGATAGGGCATGCCGGGCATGCCGCGAGGGTCAACTGCCGCCAGACGGATGTTGTAGCGCCCGTTGTCCAGGTGGTTGAAGGACAGGACGGGGTTTTTGGTTTGTTTGCGTGTCACCCACTGGCCGGTGTCGGCATTGAAGATGTCGAGCTGATAGTGGCTGGCGCCCGCGATATCGGGCCAGTTCAGTTCGAGCGGCAGCTTATGCGCTGTCTCGGGTAAGGGGCTACCGGGCTGTGGCGCGGACGGCAACCGCCGGATATCCACCGGGTTGAGAGTCCCCTTGCCAGCGATCCCGCTGAAGCCCGCTGGAATATTGACGGTCTTGCCGGACGGTCCGAAGGCGACAGCGCCTTCCGTTACTTGTAGTTCGGTTTTGGAAGCGTCCACCCGCAGCCTGAAGGCGGTGCCGCGCACTGCGGCCACGGCGGAAGGTGTATCGATCTCAAAGCGTGAGCCGTCCTCGATCAGGACTTCGACGTCCGCATCCAGCTCGCCCCGGCCCAGGCGCATGCGGGTATCCACCATGCCCGTCTTGCCGAAACGGGTCAGCCGATTGAAAATCAGATGGCTTTCTTTTCCAAGACGCATCAGTGAGCCGTCTGCCAATTGGATAACGGCGAAGCCCGAATGGGTCGTGATTTCGTCACCGGCCTGAATCGTCATTTGCGGCGTGAGGGGTTGTCGCCTGCCCGATACGCCATCAACGTGCTGGACGGGACCCGATACCGCGAGCGCCATGGCGGGTTCGGGCCGTTTTTCCAGCCAGCTGACCGGAATGTTAATGCTTTGGCCCGGAAGAACGGCCTGCGGATCGTCAATGTCGTTGTAGCGTGCCAACTGAAACATATCGAATCCGCTAGCGAGCAGGCGATGGCTGATCTGAGGTAAGGTTTCGCCGGGGCGCAACGTGTAGCGCCAGTCCTGCAGGTCTCGCGAATGGGCCGATGGCGTATAGGCTACGGTTTGGGAGCCCCGGGTAATCGGTAGTTCGGCCTGAACGGGTGAGATGGCAACAGCCATCAACACCAAGCCGACTGCACGGACGATTCCCGGTAGAGGGGTTGTCGATAGTCGCATGAACGTCGCCTTTACGGCTTTTGGGGTCGAAAACAATCGTCGGGCTTTTAGCCCAATGACTCGTCACTGACGGCGCTATCCATTTCAGTGCCCAGTTCGTCCATGGCTTCGAGGCGGTATCCTCGCTGATAGATGGTCTTAATACGGAATCCATTTTCCGGCTTGATACCCAGCCGTCGCCTTAGACGGCTCATATGAGTGTCCACGGTGCGGGTATTGATATCCCGTGTGACGCCCCAGACCCGCTCCAGCAGCATTTCCCGTGTTAGCAGGCGGCCCTTGTTCTGGAACAGGAAAAGCGTCAGGTCGAAATCCTTATCGGTCAGGGTCAGCAATTCGCCACGCAAGTGGATCATGCGAGCCTTGGTATCGATCTTGAACGCGCCGTACTCCAAGGTCTGGCGATCCACTTCTGGGTTGCTGCGGCGCACCAGCGCGTGGATACGCGCCAGCAGTTCCGCTGGGCGAGCCGGCTTGGCGAGGTAATCGTCTGCACCGCCATCCAGGGCCTGAACAATGTCCTGCTCGCTATCGCGCTGGGTCAGGAACACGACCGGGATCGGCCAGTTAAGCTGAGCCCGAACGTGCTTGAGCACATCAATGCCGGTCATGTCTGGAATCTGCCAGTCCAGGATCAGCAGATCGTAGCTACGATGGGTGACCGCGCTTAGGAACGACTGGCCTGTCTGAAAGCTGTCGCAGTGATGATCGCTTTCCCTGAGCAGGTGTTCTATGTTCCTGGCTTGCTCCAGTTGATCTTCCAAAAGAGCGATGCGCATTGAGTTTCTCCTGAGAATATTGGCGCAAAACGGGTGCAGAGCCGACGCCATTCTATTGATTATTTTCGCAAATCGAGGGCCTGCGGTCAGTGTCGTTGTGTAGCGTACTGTTAATAAATCGGACAGCGATATCCGTACCGTAAAGTCCTGTCCGGGTTATTCGCATACCTAAGGATTTTCTGAGCAAACGTGTACGTTTTTTACCGGACCTGAAGATAGGTGTGCTTAGGCTGCTCGCTGTGGCGAGCTGGAGAGGGTGGTGCACTGGAGAGAAAGCGAGCGCATGGAGCCGCTTTACGGGCTAATGCCCGCCACTCAGGGGCGGACGGTGGAAGGCTTTCCGTCAACATCACTGACTGTGTGCCGGCAGGATGGGTAGTTGCTGCAGCCCCAGAACCAGCCTTTCTTTCCGTGCCGTCGAGTAAGCGGCGAATAGCAGGCCGGGCAGGGAGTCGGTGCCTGATTGGCGCCGTCGGCATGGTCCGTATCGTCTTCTATGGGGCGGGTGCCTTTGCATTGGGGATATCGTGAGCAAGCCCAGAATGGTCCAAACTTGCCGTCCCGTTCACGCATGGGTGCCCGGCATTGAGGGCAGTGCACGCCCGTTTGCTCTGGCGGCGGCCCAGGGATTCCGGCTGGAGCGTTCGACTTTAGAGACGTAATCAAGTCGGTGATCTGCGTCTCGATGGTTTGTAGAAAAAACCGGGGATCGGCTTCCCCCTGGCGAATTTGCTCCAGAGTGGCTTCCCATACCGCGGTCATATCCGGCTGAGCGACGACGGCGGGTAAAGCACCGATTAGATCATGACCTTTTTCGCTGGCCTTGATGGCGCGCCCGTCCCGGAAAAGGTATTCACGCCGGAATAACGTCTCGATTATCCCGGCGCGAGTGGCTTCCGTGCCTAAACCATCCGTGTCCCGCAAGGTTTTGCGCAAGTCCGCGTCGGCTACGAATCGAGCAATGTGCGTCATCGCCGACAGCAGCGTGGAGTCGGTAAAATGACTGGGCGGCTGGGTCATTCGGTCTTTGATCTGCGGCGACGTACATTGGACCGCATCGCCTTGCTTGAGTCTTGGTAGGGGACGAGAGGGTCTATCCGATTGCTCTTTCTTGCGTAATTCCAGAGCTTTCCAGCCCTGATCCACCACGCCGGTTTCGGTGGCACGGAAGTCGTGGCCGGCGACCTTCACATCCAGGCGGCCTTCGCGGTGAATAGCGTCCGGATAGAATTGCATCAGGTAATAGCGGCTAATCAGCTCGTAGATTCGCTGCTCGGTCCTGCTCAGGTTGCCGGCCGGCCGCTGCCGACCGGTGGGAATAATGGCGTGGTGGGCATCCACCTTAGCGTCGTCCCAGGCCCGGGACTGGCGTTTGGTATCGGCCTGATCCGCCAACCGCTGCAAACCCGGAGCTATGCCTCTTAGTGCTGCAATAACCTCATGCTTTTGCTCAAAATGGGCCTCCGGTAAATACCGGCAGTCGGAACGCGGATAGGTGATCAGCTGATGCCTTTCGTACAAATTCTGCGCTGTGTCCAGCACGGCTTTTGCGCCCATGCCGAACAGCCGTCCGGCCTCGATCTGCAGCACGGAGAGCGATAGGGGTAACGGCGGCGCTTCGTTGCGATCGCGAAAACGGGCATTAACTATGTCGCCACTGCGGCCATCGACGTCAGCGGCGACCTGTTCCGCCACGTTGCGATCAAGGATACGCTCTTCCTCGTCCATGGCGTCCCGGACAGCGTCGCCGGGACGCCAGCGGGCGGTGAATGCCTCAGCCCCGCTTTGGGGATCACTGCCTTGTGGGACGCAGTTGATCGTCAGCGTATAAAAGGGGCGCGGCGTAAAGCCGGCAATAGTCTGGTCCCGTTCGACGATCAGGCCCAGCACCGGCGTTTGCACCCGGCCCACCGAGTAGACCCCTTGCTGCCCCTGCTGGCGGTAGCGCAGGGTATAGGCTCGGGTAAGATTGATGCCATACAGCCAGTCGGCCCGCTGACGAGCCAGGGCGGAGTGCGAGAGATGCCGAAACTCGCGGTTATCACGCAACCGGTTTAGCGAGCGGATCACCGCGGTCGGGGTCAGATCCTGAATAAGCAGGCGTTCCACCGGGCGCCGAACGCGACAGTAGCGCAGCACTTCGTCCACCAGAAGCTGGCCTTCACGGTCCGGGTCTCCGGCATGGACGATGGTTTCCGCCTTTCCGATCAGTGATTCCAGCACGCCCAGCTGTTCGCGAACGCTCTCCTTAGGGCTGACGGCCCACTGCTCGGGGACGATGGGAAGCTCATGCAACTGCCATTTCTGCCAGCGGGGATCGTACTGCCCAGGCTCGGAGGGCTCCAGCAGGTGGCCGATACACCAGCTCACGACATCTCTCTCGCCGCAGCGCAGCCAGCCCTTGCCTTTTTGCATCGGGCCGGGGAGGGCTGCGGCAATGGCGCGCCCGAGGCTGGGTTTTTCCGCGATAAAAAGCCGCATGGGATTCTCGGTGCTGGGAGCTAACGGGCGAAGGAAGATGGCCGACCTCGCCGGGACTGTCAAGCGCGACCGGCGCTCAATGTTGTACAATATGCCGAGTAGGATATGGGAGGTTCAAGATGCAAAATTCCAACGCGCCGATTCAGTCAGCGATTGAAAAGAAGCTTACCGATGGCTTCCAGGCCGCCCATCTTGAGGTGGCGAATGAGAGTCACATGCACAGTGTTCCCGCCAACTCGGAAACTCACTTCAAAGTGACCTTGGTTAGCGAGGATTTCGCCGGCAAGAACCGGGTAAAACGTCATCAGGCGATTTACGGCGCTCTGGGTCGCGAGCTTCAAGGGGGCGTGCATGCCCTGGCATTGCATCTCTATACGCCGGAGGAGTGGCAAGCCCGCAATGAAGTCTCTCCCGCTTCACCCCAGTGCCTGGGTGGTTCCAAGCACGACAAGGCATAGGCTGCCTGTCTACATTCGTCTTAATGACCGTTAGAAAGGATGTCTTATGAGTCAGTTTTTTCAGATTCACCCGGAAACACCGCAACTGCGCCTGATCAAGCAGGCGGTGGACATCCTGCGCAAAGGCGGCGTCGTCGTCTACCCGACGGACTCAGCCTACGCGATAGGCTGTCAGCTGGAGGATAAGCCGGCGACGGAACGTATCAAACGCATCCGCCGCCTGGACGACAAACATAACTTCACCCTGGTCTGCCGGGACCTGTCCGATATCGGGCAGTACGCCAAGGTGGACAATACCCAATATCGACTGTTGAAGACGTTCACGCCTGGGCCCTATACCTTTATTTTGGATGCGACCAGTGAAGTGCCACGTCGCTTGCTTCATCCCAAGCGACGCACGATTGGTTTACGGGTACCCGACAATGCCATCGTGCAGGCATTGCTGGCGGAACTGGGCGAGCCGATCATGAGCAGTACGCTGATCCTGCCGGGCGAAACCGAGCCGATGACCGATCCCTACGACATTCGCGAAACACTGGAGCACGACCTGGATCTGATCATCGATGGCGGATTCTGTGGCATGGAAGCAACGACCGTCGTGAACTTCTGCGGTGAGGTGCCCGAGATCGTGCGGGTCGGCAAGGGCGACCCCGAGCCGTTCCAATAGATTTTTGGCGAGTTAGGCGCGGGCGTTCAGGCTGAACGCGTAGTGCCGGTTCTGGCCTGCAGCGTCAAGACTGTCGGTGCCGGCGTTACGGCGTAGGCTGTCGAGGCGATGGGTGAGGTCCTGCAGGCCATTGAACTGCTGGTTCTCGCTCACCATCTGGTCGAGCAGGGTGTTACTGACGCCGTAGGCTTGATTGAGACGGAGCGCCGTATCCACGAATGACACCGTCGGTTCGTTGACACTGAGCCGGCTGAACGCCTCCTTGAAAGTCTTGTTGTTATCCAGATCTTTCTCAATCTGTTGCCGTGTGCTTTCCGGCATCACGCCCTGGATTGCGAATCCTCCCGTTTCTTTCTTTTCCACCGCAATCCGGGTGGCCGGATTCAGGCTGTACTCGGCAAGTTTATGCCGCAGGGTCTCACGAACGAAGGCATGATCCGGCCCGACATCCTGCTTATAACGATTCACAGAAAGCTGGCTGGAAGGCCTGCGTGGCTCTCCCCCGTTAAGGACAACGCTATCATCCGCGGCTGTTGCGGCTTTCTCCTCGGGCTTGGCAACAGCGGTCTGCGCGGCGGCCTGACGGGCGGCGCGATTTTCAGCGGCTTGTTGAAAGCTGGCTCCAGCACGGGCCAGTGATGCAAGCAATGACATGGTTTTTCTCGTCCTCGGGCGCCAAAACATTGTTATGACACATAGCATTAAGCACAAAACAGGCCAGCCCCGCCCGTCACATCACCTGATCGTCATTGCAGAACCGTAAAGTCCACGTGCTGGCGTGCGGTCTGGTTAACGCATTAACCTGGGAATTGACGAGTGTTTATTAAAGGGCGCTGGGCTTATTCACCTAGCCAAGCAAGAGGGACGCGATATGACAAGCAAGGTAATGTTGATCACTGGCGCTTCTACAGGCATCGGCGCCGCGACGGCTCGTGCGGCCGCGAAAGACGGTTACCATCTTGCTCTGGTGGCTCGTTCGGTCGATAAGTTGCAATCGTTGCAAGAGGAGTTGGGCGGTCCGGAGCAGGCCTTGGCGCTTGAGTGCGATGTTCAGGACTTCGATCAGCAGAAATCGGCTGTCGCGCAAACCCTGGACCGTTTCGGGCGTCTCGACGCAGTCTTTGCCAATGCTGGCCGGGGCGGCTCGCCCGGCGGGTTCAGCGGCGCCGATCATGAGGCTTGGCGCGACATGATCCTGACCAACATTTATGGCGTCGGCCTAACTATACAGGCGGCTCTGCCGGCACTGCGCGAATCGAAGGGCCATGTCTTGCTGACCGGCTCTGGCGCAGGCCGCGCCACCATTCCCGGGTCTATGTACAGTGCCACTAAGTGGGCGGTAACGGCTATTGGCTATAATTTGCGCGAAGAGCTGAGAGGCAGCGGCATTCGAGCAACCTTAATCGAGCCTGGTATGGTCGACACGCCATTTTTCGACGAAAAGCCGGAGCACGCCTTGGTTGACGACGATATCGCCCGAGCGGTGATGTATGCCGTGTCGCAGCCTGATCATGTGGACGTGAATGAAATTCTGGTGCGGCCGACGCCAAAAGTGGAGTGACGTGGCGAGGTACTGCGTGCCCGCTGTTGAGGACGCAACGTTTGCAAGTCGAATGGGCACTGACTTCACTTGCGTCATAAGGGTTTCCACTTATAGAAATAGTTGTCTTCCCTATGAGATCAAAAAACCGTGCTCTCAACGAAGTAGGAAATCCGAGCAGTCAAATCCGGCCGTGATGAGTATATCGTCCATCCAGCAGCGCTGTTTATGCTTTGGAGTTCGACTCGCCGCTACCCGATAGCGTAGCGCAACAGTAGTTCCTAGACACGAGCTCAAAAAGAGGATTTAAACACCTACCCAGCATTCTTACGCAAACTCAAAAGAGGACTGCCGATATGAAGGCTTTAACCTGGCATGGAACGCACGATGTTCGCGTAGATAACGTTGCAGACCCGAAAATCGAAGACAGCCGAGACGCTATTATAAAGGTCTCCGCCACCGCCATCTGCGGCTCCGACCTGCATTTGTACAATGGCTTGATGGGCGGTATGCAAGCGGGTGATGTGCTTGGCCACGAGTTTATGGGCGAAGTGGTGGAGACCGGCGCTGACGTGCCGAACCTGAAGCAGGGCGATCGCGTGGTGGTGCCCTTCACCATTGCTTGCGGTAGTTGCTTTTTCTGCAACAAAAGCCTGTATTCACTTTGCGATGAATCCAATCCCAACGCGGACAAGGCAGCCGAAGTAATGGGCCATTCGCCCTCCGCTCTGTTCGGTTATTCGCATCTCCTCGGCGGTATTCCAGGCGGCCAGGCCGAATATGTGCGCGTGCCATACGCGGACGTTGGGCCACTGAAAGTGGAATCGGATTATAGCGATGAGCAGTTGCTGTTCCTATCCGACATTTACCCCACCGGCTGGATGGCCGCGCATAATGCGGACATCGAGCCCGGCGATACGGTGGCTGTTTGGGGCTGCGGTCCCGTTGGCCAGTTCACGATTCGCAGCGCCTGGATGTTGGGTGCGGGACGAGTCATCGCCATCGACCGCGTACCGGAACGGCTGAAACTGGCCCACGACAAGGCCGGAGCGGAGACTATCAACTTCGAGGAGCAGGACGTTTATGAAGCCCTATTAGAAATGACCAAAGGCTTCGGGCCAGACCGCTGTATCGATGCGGTGGGCGCCGAAGCCCACGGCCAGGGCGACCCGGAAGCCGAGCGCCGGGATAGTGACTCGACTGAGGAAAATCATCCCGAGGCCCTCAACGAAATGATTCGCTGCTGCCGCAAGGGCGGCCATCTGTCGTTGCCCGGCGTGTACACCAACGCTGTGGACAATTTCTCGCTGCATGGGCTGATGAACAAGAGTCTGTCGCTCAAGAGCGGGCAAACCCATATGCAGCAGTATATGCCGCCTCTACTTAAAACGATCGAACAGGGCCTTATCGACCCGTCCTTCATCATCACCCATCGCCTCCCGTTGGCGGAAGCTCCGGATGGCTACGCAGCGTTCAACGCAAAGAAGGACGGCTGCATTAAAGTCGTAATGACCCCATAGCGTAATGACCCCCACAGAAGGTTCGGTGGAAGGCGAGCCTCAAATCACGATGTCATATGACATCACGTCAACCCGGACAGCCTTGGCCCCACCAAGGCTGTCGAAGCCAAGCATGAGGGGCTGACAACGTAAACCTGCCTCCTATTGTACTTACTTCTAAAGCAGGAACAGACATGGCCACCACCACATCTCTGAAACCCGAAAGTAACCGTTATCCCACCTTGTACACGCCGGGGCATATCGGCGGGAGCAGTTTGAAAAACCGCGCAATAGTCGCGCCTATGACACGGGTAAGCGCTAGCGAGGATGGTGTTCCTACCGAGCAGATGGCCCAATACTATGCCCGCTTTGCCCAAGGCGATTTTGCGTTGGTCATTACCGAGGGCACCTATCCGGATGAACGCTCTAGCCAGGGTTACGGCAATCAGCCTGGCATTGCCAACGATACCCAGAAAGACGCCTGGGCGCGGGTAGTGGACGCGGTACATAAATACCAAACGCCGATCTTCATGCAGATTATGCACGCTGGCGCCTTGGTGCAACGCAACCGCTGGAAGGACGACACGGTTGCACCCTCTAAGGTGCAGCCCCTGGGCGAGAAGATGTCGATGTACGGCGATGAGGGCGAATACGCCATGCCGACGGCTCTCACCGAGACCGGTATTTTTGAAGTGGTGGACGCTTTTGTCGACGCCGCCAGACGCGCCCGTGACGCCGGCTTCGACGGCGTGGAAATCCACGGCGCCAATGGCTATCTAATCGACCAGTTCATCACCGATTACAGCAATCAACGCACGGACGAATATGGCGGTGGTATTGGCAATCGTTTGCGCGTGCCACGGATGATCGTGCGCAGCGTCAAGGATGCGATGGGCGAAGGGTTTCCGGTGGGCATTCGGCTTTCACAGACCAAGGTCAACAATATGCAGCACCGCTGGGCCGGGGGTGAAGACGACGCCGCGCTCATCTTCCGCTCGCTGGCCGAGGCCGGTGTCGATTTTATACACATCACTGGCGCGGGCGCTGTCGATCCGGCATTTAGCAACGATGGCCCCAGCCTGGCTGAACTGGCTCGGCAACACGGCCGCGTGCCGGTGATCGGCAACGGCGAACTCGAAGATCCCGCACGGGCGGAAGCGTTGCTGGCGTCTGAGCATGTGCAGTTCGTCAGCCTCGCACGCGGGGCACTAGCGAACCCTGATTGGCCGCAGAAAATTGCCAATCATCATGACCCCCGCGCTTTCTCGACGGATATGATCTCGCCGGTAGCCACCCTGGATGCCCAAGCCGAGTGGGAACATGATACGGGGCAGAACAATCCGCTGATCCGCAACGCCACACCCTCGAACCAGGTAAAGGAATCGACGGACTAGTGCCCACCTGGACATCCAGGCTGGCATCGGTATGCCCGGCGGTGCCGGTGAACCGGGGCAATCTACTGTAAAACGGCCGAGGCGAGGTTTTAGCATGGCAGAAACCCTAAAGTACGATGTGGTCGTCATCGGCGGTGGCTCCGGCCTGACCGCCGCCTATTTCGCCAGCCAGGACGATAAGTCCGTAGCGCTGATAACCGACCGACCCGAGGCCATCGGGGGCACCTGCGTTAACTTTGGCTGTATCCCCACCAAGACGCTGGTTCAGTCCGCGCGCACCGTCGATGCCATTCGCGACGCCGCAACTTTCGGCGTGCATGTCGACCAAGAAAGCATGAGTATCGATTTCGCCGGAATCATGCGCCAGATGCGTTCGTCAAGGGCCAATAACGCGTCCGGCGCTCGCGAATGGGTGGAAGCCGCGATGACGCCGGTTTTCGAGCGGGTGCGGTTTGTCGGCGATAAGCTGCTGGAAACCGAAAGCGGCACGCGCATCACTGGCGACAAGATCTTCATCGCCAGCGGCGCGCGGGCGACCATTCCGCCGATCGAGGGCCTTGAAGACGCCGGTTACTGGACCAACGAAGATGTACTCGAACTCGAACAGCAGCCGGAAAGCCTGATTGTGATCGGCGGTGGCTATATCGGCGCAGAACTCGGCTATTTCTTCGCCGCCATGGGTACCGACGTCACGGTCGTCAATTCGAGCGAGGAACTGCTATCCGAAGACGACGACGTCCGCGCGCTGTTCACCGAGCAGTTCGGTAAACGGGTACGGTTGGTGACCGGCAAGGCGAAGCGCGCGAAGACCGAGGGTGTGACCAAGCGGGTTGAGGTAGAAACCGCCAACGGCTCGACGCAAACACTGGATGCAGAGCAGATACTCGTGGCCACCGGTCGTACGCCCAATACCGAAACGCTTGATCTGAGTCAGACCGGCGTGCAAGTAGACAACCGCGCTATCCGGGTAAACGCGCATCTACGCACCGATCACCCAGATATCTATGCTTACGGCGATGTGATTGGCCGAGGTATGTTCAAGCATGCATCGAGCTACGAAGGTGAGCTGGCCTATCGCAATTCCCAGGGCGGCGACGAAAGGATGTCGTATCGCAGCAACCCACATGCTGTGTTCAGCGACCCCGAGATCGGCGCGGTCGGCTTGAGCGAAGACGAATGCAAGCAGCAGGGTTTGGACTATCGCGTTGCTAAGGTCGATTACGCCGATGTGGCCAAGGGCAAAATCGTCGGCGCGCCGGCGGGCTTTGCCAAGCTAATCGTAGAAAACGGCAGCGAGCGGATTTTGGGCTGCCACATCATCGGCCCAAATGCCGCCTTGCTGATTCACGAAGTTGTTGTGGCCATGAATGCGGGCGACGGCACGGCCGATGCGGTATGCCGGTCCATCCACATCCATCCCAGCCTGTCCGAGATCATCGGCACGCTGTTCGATTCGATTTGAGGAGCATCACATGACTAAAGCGATCCGTTTCCATGAAACTGGCGGACCCGAAGTTCTGCAGTATGAAGAGGTCGAGGTCGGTGAACCCGGCGCCGGCGAGGTTCGCGTGAAGGTCGAGGCGATCGGCCTGAACCGCGCGGAGGCTATGTTTCGCTCAGGCAACTATTTAGAGGAGCCGCAACTACCGGCCGGTATCGGCTACGAAGGCTCCGGCATCGTTGAAGCGGTCGGAGACGGGGTCGATGGCGTCAGCCAAGGCGATTCGGTTTCCGTGATTCCCGGATTCTCGATGAACGATTACAGCTTCTACGCCGAACAGGCCATCGTGCCCGCTTATGCCGTGACCCCGCGCCCGCCGGGATTGGACGCGGTGCAGGCGGCTGCAGTATGGATGCCATTTCTGACCGCCTACGGCGCACTCATAGAAATTGGTCGGCTTAGCAGGAACGATGCAATCATTATCCCGGCGGCGTCGTCCAGCGTTGGCTTAGCCGCGATCCAGATCGCCAACAGCGTCGGCGCCATCTCTATCGCCGCTACGCGCACGTCGGCGAAAGTCGACGACCTGAAAAAAGCCGGGGCTGCACACGTCATCGTCACCGAGGAGCAGGATATCGCCGCCGAAGTGATGCGCATTACTGATGACGCTGGCGCCCGCCTGGTGTTCGACCCGGTCGCTGGACCCCAGGTCGAAAACCTGGTGGATGCCATGGCACCAGGCGGCACGCTGGTCGTCTACGGTGCCCTGTCGGGCGAGCCCACGCCATTCCCACTGATCAAGGGGCTCAAAAAGGCGTTGACCATGCGCGGCTATACGTTGTTCGAGGTTATTGGCGACGCCGAACGTTTTGAGCGTGGCAAGCGCTTTGTCAAAGAGGGACTTGAAAGCGGCGATTTCTCGGCCATCGTGTCCAAAACCTTTACCTTTGACGACATGATCGCCGCCCATGAGTACATGGAATCCAACCAGCAGTTCGGCAAGATCGTGGTGACCGTGCCTTGATCAGGAAACGATGTGAAAGATCGTACCTCAACAGACATGGCTGTCAGTGGAAGCGGCGGCCGTGGACGGATTGTTGATATGGTAATCCCCCTCAGCGGTGCGGGTCGATGCCTTTCAGGAGAACGGTTTCTTTCTGGACGTCATCAACCGCAAAGAAGCGCTGGATCACACTGTGGATCTGTCCCAGGGCGAGTGGGTGGAGAAGGTCACCTCCTCAACCGATTGAAAGCGGGATCTTTACCTTTCCAGAAGAACAATCGAGCACCCCCTGGATTGCGCTAGGGGGCGCCCGTTGTACATGGCTTGAACTAAACGACAGCTATGAGGACGGTGAAGGCAACACCGTTCAATACATTTACGTTCGATGCACCAATGTTATTAATTGGGTAAAGGGCAATACCGTTGGCACTCTGACCATCGCCGCCAGCAATTGTTCAGCTCAGTCGTTGGAGGGATCGCTGACGACTCTTCTTTGCTGTGTGCAGCACACGCGGTCGATAAATGGAGTATGCTTGCGACATTTACATTATTTTTTGCTTCGGTGCTAACTCACCAGGAAAAGCATCAACCGCAATATCACTATCGAATGATCATAGGACTCCTTCTGGATTAAGCGAAACGAGATCATGGCGAGATGCTTCGCATTCGACCAGAAGGGCGTGGCTATATTGGGGAACAGCCGATTAGCTTTGCGGCGTCACCGCTTCCAACCCGGCTGAGACCAGAACGAACAGGACGAAGCCGCCTATAAAGGCCAGAGGGGAGACATGGGTATCTTCTCCGCTCTCGTGGGCCTCGGATATCATGTCTTCGATAGCAGCAACCGTGAGGAGGCCTGCCGTGAATGTCAATGCTGCTAACTTTAACGTTTCTGGTTGGTTCCTGAGCACGAAGTAAGCGAAGGCGGCTGCCGAGAGTACGGGAATCACAAAGGAGGCAGAGATCAGCAGGCGCTTGCTGCGGGGGATCCCTTTGTCTTTCATGTTAGCGATCGTTGCGAAACCCTCAGGGACATCCGCGAGCACCTGGCCCGCTGCCAGAATCATTGCAACCGACGGCGAAACCGCCGATCCCGCCCCGATCAGAAGGCCATCGCTGAACAGATCAATGAACACGGCGATGTAGATCATCCAGACGCTCGTCTGACTGTTCTCTCCCTGCTGGCTTCGCCGCTTTTGGAAACCCTCAACGAGCTTTTCGATACCTACGTAAGCGATGCCGCCCAGTGTAAAAGCGATGGCGATTAGCCAGGCTGAAAGACTCTCCAGCACGCGTGGCATGATTTCAACCGACACCACTGCGATAATGAGTCCTGCTGCACCATGAAGGGCGTAATTGAGATGGCGCCCGGTAGTTCCGGAGACCTCCGCGGCTAGACCACCACCGAAGTTTCCCAACGCTGGGAATAGCGCCAAGCCAAGTACCAGCCAGATACTATCCATTAACTTCCTTCCTTCGTCGATTCTAGATGCGCTAGCTGACGGGCTTCGGACCTCGCGCTACTTGTTTTCGTACAGGCCTAGCGCGGTTGCACGGCCATTTCGATCACGTGTTCCAGGCATCGATAGCTGTACCGCTTGGTTTCAGGCCTTAAGCGCTAGGAGGTGTCGAGCGCCTTCGAGGACAAACAGCCTGATTATCGTACCGATAATCAGGCTCCGATAACTAGACCCCGATAACTAGACGAAGGTGCAATCTCTCATTTTCATACAAAAATATTCAATAAACCGTTGATGCTTTGATTTTCAAGTTCAATTCAGCTCTACATTTTATAATTAAAGGTTTTTATTTATCATTTTGAATTTAAAGATAAATAATCTGTTTGTAACTTATTTGTAACGCTGCGATACCACCATCTACTCAACATTTGAAAGGTTCAAGTGTCATGTTTTGTTGTTTAATTTGGGGATCTATCTCATGAATAAATATTTTTCAATGTTGGTTTTTGGTGGATTAAGTGTGGCGTCATTCAGTTCGCTTGCTTTCGAAGGGGCAGAAATCTACGGCAAAGCCAATGTTTCTTATGAGAATCAGGATGATGGTAATAATGGCACCTGGAAGCTCCAAAGTAATGCCTCACGTCTGGGCATAAAAGGTGCATTTTATACCGATATCGAGGGCCTGGAAGCGATTTATAAGGCCGAATTCGAAATCGCCATTGATGATGGGGACAAGGACGGCCAAACTCTTTCACAGCGAAATATCTTTGGCGGCTTTAAGCATGACGACTTAGGTACTTTAATAGCAGGAAAGTTTGATACGCCATTAAAATCATCCCAAGGAAAGATCGACCAATTTAATGACTTGCAGGGAGATATTAAGAACATCATCGCTGGAGAAAACCGAACCAGCAATATTATTCAGTACAGTTCTCCGCGCTTTCTGGACGCTATAGGTTTTGATATTGCCGTGGTCCCAGGTGAGGAGCAGTCAACTGGCGCAGAAAACGATGGCCCCGCCGATACTATCTCGAGCGCGGTTACCTTTGATAACGGCAGGTTCTTCGGGAGCGTCGCATATGACTCCGACGTTGAGGATTCATTGGAAGCGGATTCAAGCGGAGGCGAGCGTCTCAATATCCTGCGAGCTGTAGGTATAGCTAGGCTGGGTGACTTTCAGATAGGTGCGCTTTATCAGAGGGCCGATGAAAGTCATGGGCCCGGTCAGGAGGCTTCTTACCTATTAAGTGGAGCAGTCAAGCTCGATCGTTGGAAGTTTAGGGCGCAGTATGGTCTGACAGAGGGAGATACCACGGACGAGGAACTGACTCTTGCGGCTTTGGGGGTGGACTACAAGCTGGCCAGCAAGAGCAAAGCCTACGCTTATGTGTCTCGAGTTGAGGCGGAACTGGCCAGTTCCGAAGACACCACTTTTGGGGTAGGATTCGAACATAAATTTTCCATGTAACGTATTGCGCCGACTCTAGGTATCAAGTTATTTCATCCAGCTATCTTTAAATTTTTTATTATTTTCAACTTCATTTAAGGTTCGCATGAAACTATAGGCATGAGTTAACTGAGGTTTTTAAAGGCGGAAATTTTGATTTCCGCCTTTTTTTTGTGCGCGCCAGGCATGGCGCGTAGCGCCTTGACAGCGCTGTTCCGGTTCAGGTGGTGCTGGCCTGAGGCACTGGATGGCTGGGTTAGACGTCGCCTGCGGCTAATCCTGTGGCGGTGTCAACAGGCCCGCACTCGGGCTCGTAACCTGATGCGGCTCGGATTAACCGAGCCGAGGGATTGGACAAGCGCGGTGAATGGTCGTGGACCTTGGTGGAATAGTGGTGCGTCGCATATGAATGCGGCCCTGCCCAAGAAGGTGTTCGACCGCCTGTCTTTGGTAAGCTTGCTGGATACGATGAACCGGCTTCAGAGCCAACCATGAACCGCCGTGGTGCGGAACCGTATGCCCGGTGGTGTGAGAGGGTGGGGGAGGCAACTCCCCCTCCTACTCGATGCTCCGCATGCGAATGTTCTTATTAGCATACTCCAAGCAGGCTTAAACCATGAAAATTTAACAAGCAAACTGGAGGAAGTGAGGTGAAGTAAAGCGTTCTGTTTTCAGCAATGGCTGGATTGGCGATGGTTCCGGCAAGCTCGACTGCGACCGCCGCGGAAGTCGAGTTCCACGGTGATATGGATAATCGTTTTCAGGCGTGTCGGGAGCTTCCGAACTATTTTTTGTCTCTCCTGAAAAAATTCTAGTAAAAATTCCAAGCTATCTGATACACAAGTATATCGGATTCACCCATCAGTAGGTGTCTAATTAAATAATAAAAATTCATTTTCATAATTTAAATAATTTTCGGGAGTTCGACCATAACTCGAAGACCACCTTTAGGCGATGTCGAAAAGTGAATAATCCCGGTATAGTCAGTGACGATCTCTTCAACGATGGATAAGCCAAGTCCATACCCGGGAGTTTTCTCATCCAGTCTTTTTTGACGTTTTGTAAGCTCCGTAAGTTGGTGATCTGCCACCCCAGGCCCGTCATCTTCGACTAGAATGGTTAACGTCTCTTCTTGAACATTCAGATATAAATATGCTTCTTGGTAACTCCATTTACTAGCGTTGTCGAGCAAATTACCTATAATTTCGTTAAAGTCCCGTTCGTCAATTGGCCATACCAATTCTCTTGGCAGCGCTTCTTCAAGATAAATTTTCTTGGATGAATAAATTCGACTTACTGCATCTATTAGAGCCAGAGCCTTTTCAACTATTGGTGTCGCTTTTCCAATATGCTGGCCGGCCATTTCGGTCTTTCTCATTTGAATGTCTATTAATTCATGCATATCGGATAACTGGTATCTAAGTTCAGTAACAATTGTAGAAGGTATGGCGTTGTTATCTAGAATAGAATGCATGACGGCGAGAGGTGTTTTTAAGCTATGGGAGACGTCAGCGGCCAGGTGGCGCGAGCGATTCAGCTTTTTCTCATAGGACTCAAGTAACCGGTTTAGATGTTTGACCAACTCCCGGAATTCTTCCGGCACCTTTTCATCTAACCTCTTTCGGTCGCCCTTTTTTAGCGCATTCAGTTGCACGCTCATTACCCTTAAAGGCTTCAGAGCTATCGCAACTCCAAAATAGACAATAGTAGATGCTGCGATGAAAAGTGTAATCGAGAGGTACCATATTAGAGCGTGGAGTTTGTTAAGGATTTTGGCGCTGAAAGAATTTTTTTCGACAACAGCTACGGTTGTTTTTCGGCCCTCTATCTCAAACGTTGAACTATAACCTAGTGTAGAACGGTTGTTTTCGGATATGTGAAAGAGCCCTGATTGTCTCGATTCCTTGATTATGTCCAGATAGGGCTTTATCTGTTTGTTGGCAAAAGACTTACCTTCGCTATCTTCAATATAAATAGAGTATGACCCTGAGCCATATTTTTCTATAATATTGTTAGGGCTGTTTTTTCCGCTACTGTCTACCTCTTTTACAATTTGATTTGCTATTGTTTCTAGCTGATTTCGATGAAGTTCGTCATGGATGTAGTCTACTAAAATAGTCTGTGAAACATAAACTAACACTGCACAGAAAAATCCAATTAGTGTGAGATAGGAGAGTAGTTTGCGTTTTATAGATAGTCGTCGCTTTACGATTTTCATTTGCGTTCGCTATAACAACGAGATTAACAACACAATCTTTTTGGTGGGCACCAAAAAAGCCGCACAACTAATGTAGTGCGGCAAAATGGCACGGGGACCATCATGAGAAGGCTTAAAGATTGGTCGACTAAGTTTTTTGGTGATCTTGTATCGTTAATAGAAATTGATCGGTAATTTAATGGCTAAATTGGTCCAATGCGAAACGGTCTGTGCTGGATAATTCAATGTCCCCCGATTCAACCAATTCATGATAGAGCTCATCCTTTTTTGAAAGCATAAGCTGCCTTCGCGCTTCCATTCCCACCTCAGAGGCAGCGCTTCTTGTCATGATGCGATGCTGTTTTTTTAGACTCTGTGTACTTTTTTCTGACAGAGTTGTCTTGGTGACACTTTTTGCTTCGGTGCCTTCAGCGTGGATAGTCCCAGCGCCAACAGTCGCCACCATACAGGCAATCAATATATATTTCTTTTTCATAGAGCTCCCTCTATCGAAGATGTTAAGTCTCAAGTAAAGCAAATAAGCTTTAACTCAACTTGAAAAAACCGAATTTATTTGTAAGTACTCGACATTTAATTCGACAATGCGTTGATTTGGTCGTGGTCGCTTTCCGTGTGCAAGAAGTGTTGGCTCTTAATTTTCAACTTCATTTCAAGTTTGTCTGTTATTGATAGCCAACCCCTGTTTTTCTACGAAAGAGCAGCGGGCTGCGTATATCGGCAATGGCGGATAGCCCAAGCATTTCGGTGTGGAGCTAATGGCGCTACCTGTCGATTGGGTGAAACAAAAAAAAAGTGCATGGAGACTGTTTTAGATGCGAACTAAAAACTTTAAATTGGCGGCCAACACAACATTGATGATGGCAGTAGCCGGAATTCTGGCCCCGTCCACTCACGCCCAAACCGAAAATGAACTGCAAGTGCAGATTAACGATTTGCAGCGTCAGTTGGACGACATGGCGCAAAGCAAGGAGTCTGACGGTTGGACGCTACCAGGTACAAATACTTCCGTAACCATCGGTGGTTACGTCAAGCTCGATATGATCTATGACATGGATCAGGACCTTGGGGATGCTCTCGACCCTAGTGTTCTGAATACTGCCAGTGATGAGAGCGACAGCTCATTGAGAGTCCATGCCCGTCAGTCGCGGGTTCGGATTGGTACTAGTACGCCAACTGATCTTGGTGAAGCGAAAACAGTTGTCGAGGCGGACTTTTTCGGGAGTGGTGGAAACGAACTATTCTCGAATTCACGAGGGCTCCGTCTCCGTCATGCCTATGGTGAATTAAACGGCTGGTTGGCCGGGCAGACATGGAGCAACTTCATGCACTTCACCGCTTACCCAACTACAGTGGACTTCAATGGTCCGGTCGGCGTGAGTTTTGTCCGTCAGGCACAGATCCGCTACACCGCGGGCGTAGGAGATGGGCAATTTTCGGTGTCTGCCGAAAATCCCGAAACCAGCGGCTTTGAGGGGTCAAGAGACACGGTGCCCGACCTAACCGCTCGCTATAAGTGGTCTGGCAATGGTGGAGGATTGGAAGTCGCGGGCTTGGCTCGCTCGCTCAAGACAGATGATTCCAGCGCGACCGGTGACGACTCAGCTTTTGGTTATGGCGTTATGGCAGCCGCGCGACTGGACGTTACAGACGCCACCTCTTTGATGGCGGGTGCTATTTTTGGTGACGGCGTCGGTCGTTATATATACAGCTCATTTAGTAATAATGAGAGTGACGCTGGTCGAAGTGGTATCGGTGAAGCATATATTGATGCTAATGGCGATCTCGAAACTATTGAGGCTTACGGCTTTAACGTATCTGTCAGTCAGCAGTGGACGCCGAAACTCGCCTCCAGTCTCACGTACGGACGCCTGGAGGGTGATCAGGAAGAGAATCTTTTCCCTAACTCCTTCCAGACACTGGAGAGTGCCTATTTCAGTAACTTCTACCAAGTTGCTGACCCGGTTACTCTTGGGTTAGAACTGTCATACGCCAATAAAGAGCTAGCGAACGGTGAGTCGGCCGACAATACCCGTTTGCAATTGGCTGCGCAGTTCAGCTTCTGATCCTTAGTTACTTTCTTTTGGCGGGTTCTGGTTTGGGGCCCGCCGCTTTCAATCCCGCCCAGTTAAAGTTTCTAATTAAGCCAGTTCTCCTGCCTCATATTCAAACTCATTTCAGGCACGCCAGCTAAGCTTCGCCCGGTTTTCAGCAGGGCTTTGACGCGATTTATCTGACCTCTATCGTTGGGAGTTTGGCGATGAATATTTATAGACACTCAGTCCGAGTGTTGCTGTGTATGGCGTTACTAGCGGTCCCGTTACTTGGCTATACCGAAACACGGATCTGGGCAAATTGGTTATCCACTCAAGTGAGTAAACATCCGGATGTACAGGCGGCTCGAGAGCAATCGGCGGCTACGCAGGCAGACGCTGAAGCCAGCGAACAGCCGTTGTATAACCCTGAGTTGTCAGTGGGAGCCGACCGGACAGGAAGTGAAGAAAATTTCGATGTAGGGCTTTCACAAACGATCGATTGGTCGGATCAAAGGGGGGCATTAGAGGAGAAAGCTTCCGCGATGCGGATTTCTGCCCAAGCCGACTTGAGCGAAACGATATTGGAGCAAGTATCTGAATCGTTGGGTGCACTTGTTCAGTGGCGAGCCAGCAAACTCGTTGCTGAAATAGCTGAGACACAGCAGAAACGATTAGATGCATTGCTGAAGCTTGTCGAACAGCGTCAGCAGGCAGGAGATCTCGGGCGTGTCGATGCAGAGCTACTGTTTTTGAGCCTCTCGCAGCAACTGAGTGAAGTCGCTCAGGCGAAAGCTACGGTTGATCAAGCCGAAGTCCGCGTCAAGGAACTGTTGCCTGATTGGGTTTCAGGGAGTGAAGGCATTCCCGAACATGTCTGGCCGAAACTCGAAACTCGTGCTGACGATGCTGATTTACTGTTGCACCCCTCAATAGCGGCTGCCCGTGCCAAATGGCAGGTGTTGAAGAGTGAAGCTGAGGTTGCCAGTCGAAGGGCAACGGCTTCACCCACCGTCGGACTCAATGGAGGACGTGATGGGGGAGAAAATGTGGTAGGGCTTACATTTTCGATCCCTCTCAATATTCGCAATAACTACAGCGCGGAAACCAGAGCGGCCAACCGGCGCGCTTTGGAGGCTGAGGCTCGGTTTAAGGCACTTTTTCGGAAGCAGCAATATGAATTGGCGGGAGCTCGCGCTGCTTGGAAAAGATACGACGAGCAGCTCAGCCGATGGAATGAGTTATCCCAGGGGCGCGTGAAACGAAGTGCTGATTTGCTTGAGCAGCAGTGGCGGGTCGGGGACATTTCTACCTCCGAATACCTTCAGGCGCTCGGCCAGCGAGCCGAGAGCCTGAAAACAGGTATCGAGCTGGAAAGACAAGCACAGCTTAGTTTCATCGCACTCCTGCGCCAGTCCGGCGAACTGACTTTCTTATTCCAATAACGCTCTGAAACTGGATTTTTATTATGAATAAGTCTCTGTTTTATTTACTGACATTGTCGCTGTATTTGTCCACACCGTCAGTTGCGTTAGCTGAGCAAGGTACTCCTGAGAAGGAAGGTTACAAGCATTCGGCTGACCGTGACCACGCTCCGGAAAGCGCTAGTCATGACAGTGAGCACCAAGAAGACCAAGAGGAAGACGATCATGGTCACGAAGAGGAGGGAGGTGACCGGCATGAAGAAAGCGCTGCTGCGAAGATCGACCTGAAGCAGAAAAAACTTGCAAACATTCGGGTAGGCAAACTTGAGCGTCAGCGGATCGAGTACGAAGTCTATGCACCCGGCGAGTTGCTGACTAACGGGTACACCAGTTATCACGTATCACCTCGGGTTGCTTCAGTGGTTCTGCGCCGGCACGTGGCGTTGGGTGAACACGTCACCGAAGGTCAGCCGTTAGTGACTCTGTTCAGTGAGAAGGTAGCACAGGCTCAGGCTGATTACAGGAAGGCCTATCCGGAGTGGGAGAGAATTAGCGGGCTGGGTCGTTCCGTGGTCGGGGACGAGAGGTTCAATACAGCAAAAGCAAATGTTGAAGCCGCAAGAGCCACACTGCTCGCTTACGGATTGAGTGAAGATGATATTGATAAGTTGAAGGATAGTCGCTTGGGTAGTCTCGGAGAATACTCCCTGAGGGCTCGGGTGGATGGCGCAGTGCTCACTGATGATTTTGAACAGGGACAACGCGTCGAGGCTGGTCAACCGCTGGTTACCCTGGCGGATGAAAGTGAACTTTGGGTAGAAGCTCACTTACCCGCCAGTTCCGATGTCGTGCTTGAACAGGGGTTGGAAGCGGAAATCAGGGCCGCAGACCATCTGGCGATTGCGACGGTATCTCAGGAAGCCCATACCATTGATCCGGTCACCCGCACACGAACCGTCAGGCTGGAGTTGCCAAACCCGAATGATCGTTTCCATCCGGGGATGTTTGCCGAAGTGTATTTTCGATTCCAGACCCAGGAGCAAGTGCTTGCGGTGCCGGAGAGCGCGTTGATGCGGGGAGCGGACGGCGACTGGACAGTCTTTGTGGAAAAGGCTGAGGGCGAGTACACACCTGTGGAAGTAGAGTTGGGGCGCTCAATTGGAGGACTCCGCGAGATCTCAGGCATCGACGGGGGCAAGCGTGTTGTTTTGCAGGGTGCATTTTTCGTCGCATCACAAATTGCCAAAGGTGGCTTTGATCCACATAACCACTGATCGCCGGAGCCCTTATGTTTAACCGAGTTGTCGATTGGGCGGTTAAAAACCGCCTGTTGGTTCTTATCGCGCTTACCGTGCTGGTGGCTACGGCAGCGTTTCAGATCCCAAAACTGAACCTGGATGCCTTTCCCGACGTTACCAATGTCCAGGTTGCTGTAAATACCGAAGCTCCGGGTCTTGCGGCTGAAGAAGTGGAGCAGCTTATTACCTATCCCATTGAAGCGGTCATGTATGCGTTGCCGGATGTTGAAGAAGTACGCTCCATTTCTAAGACTGGTTTGTCTGGCGTTACCGTGGTGTTCGAAGAAGGAACGGACATCTACTTTGCGCGGCAATTAGTGTTTGAACGCTTGCAGGCGGCTAAAGAGCTGATTCCAGAGGGCGTCGGCGTGCCTGAGATGGGCCCCAATACCTCGGGCCTTGGCCAAGTTTACCAATACCTGCTGATGGCAGATCCCGATTCGGGTTACGACGCGATGGAGCTGCGTAGTCTGCACGACTGGTTGGTCAAATTACTGTTGATACCTGCTGAAGGTGTCACCGATATCCTATCGTTTGGGGGAGAAGTCCGTCAGTACCAGGTGAATCTGAATCCGGCACGACTGCTATCCTACGATCTATCTCAGAGCGACATCATGCAAGCCCTGGAAAACAACAATTCCAATGTTGGGGGCTGGTACATGGGCCGCGGGCAAGAACAGCTAGTTATTCGTGGCATGGGTTGGCTGGACAACGGTGAGCAGGGCCTGGAGCAGATTCGTCAGATACCCGTCAAGACCATTAATGGCATCACGGTGACAGTAGACGAGGTGGCCACTGTAGAGCTTGGTCGTGAAATACGTCAAGGTGCCGTGACCATGACCCGTAAGGCCGAGAATGGCGAGGTAGAGCCTCTGGGCGAAGTGATTTCAGGCATTGTACTCAAACGAATGGGGGCTAACACCAAAGCCACTATCGATGGGATCGAAGCCCGTATTGACCGCATAAATCAAGCCTTGCCTGAGGGGGTTCGCTTTGAGCCCTACTACAACCAAGCGGATTTGGTCACGAAGGCGGTAGAAACGGTGGCTAATGCGCTGCTGCTAGCTTTCGTGTTTATCGTCGTGGTGCTTGCTCTGTTTCTGATGAACCTACGGGCAACATTGTTGGTGCTGCTTTCGATACCTATTTCTATCGGTATAGCCTTGATGATTATGGCTTGGTTTGGCCTTTCGGCCAACCTGATGTCGCTGGGCGGCATCGCGGTCGCGATTGGTATGCTGGTAGATGGCTCTGTTGTCATGGTTGAAAATATGTTCAAACATCTGACACATCCGGATGCCGAACATGATGCCCACCGAGAAGAATTGGTAGGTAACGACCCCGATCCGTTGGACGCATCTCGAGACAACCATGGTATTGCGCTTCGTCTGCAGGAAGCTGGGCGGGAAGTAGCTCGACCGATCTTTTTCGCTACCGCGATCATCCTCGTGGTCTTCATGCCCCTTTTCAGCTTTGAAGGTGTGGAAGCCAAGTTGTTCCAACCAATGGCGATAAGCATCATGCTTGCCATTGTTTCCGCAGTTATCGTCGCGTTAGTGATCGTACCCGCCTTGGCTTCCTTTGCATTCAGAAAAGGAATTCGGGAGCGGGAAAGCTTTGTGGTTAAACCTCTTGAAAAGCTTTACCGAAAGGGGCTTGGTTGGTCGTTGAAACACACCCGAATGGTTGTTGGGACAGCAGCAGCACTTGTGGTGCTTGCGGCACTGGTTGTACCTAGACTTGGCACCGAGTTTGTTCCCGAGTTGGAGGAGGGGACTGTCAATCTTCGGGTGACGCTGGCGCCGTCGGCCAGTCTTGAGACTGCCCTTGAGGTTGCCCCTAAACTAGAATCTCTGTTAATGGAATTTCCGGAAGTGACCTATGCGCTATCTCGAATCGGCCGGGCGGAAATCGGCGGCGATCCAGAGCCTGTGAACAATATCGAGATCTACATTGGTCTTAAGCCCACCTCGGAGTGGACTAGTGCAAAGGACCGCTACGAATTGCAGTCGCTATTTAAAGAAAAGCTGGAACAACACCCAGGACTGCTATTCAACTTTTCGCAGCCAATCGCAACCCGCGTTGACGAACTATTGTCGGGGGTTCGTGCTCAGCTCGCCATCAAGCTCTTTGGCCCGGATCTCGATATTCTTGCTGAAAAAGGGCAGCAGATTGAATCCGCAGTTAAAAACGTGCAGGGAACCCGAGATGTAGCGATGGAGCAGATTGCTGGTGAGGCCCAGCTGGTCGTTCAACCGGATCGTCGCGCACTTTCTCGATATGGTCTCGCAGTGGCGGATGTGATGAGCGTTGTACGGGATGGCCTCGGTGGCGCCGCTGCGGGTCAGATTATCAATGGAAATGAGCGGTACGATATCTACGTACGACTGGCCAAACGTTTTAGAGAAGACCGGGAGACCATCGCTGATTTGCGACTACAGGCTCCCTCTGGAGCCTGGGTGCGGCTTGGAGATGTCGCCCATGTATCTATTCAATCCGGTCCGCCTCAGGTGCGGCGTGATGATGTACAGCGTCGTGTCGTCATTCAGTCTAACGTCCAGGGTCGCGATATGGGCAGTGTCGTTGCCGATATTCAGGAGGTCATCGCTTCTGACGTAGATCTACCCCCGGGTTATTCCGTTGATATTGGTGGCCAATTTGAGAATCAGCAACGGGCCCAAAAACGTTTGACAATCGTAGTGCCTGTATCGCTGGGACTGATCGCATTGTTACTGTATTTTGCTTTCAGTTCAGTGGGGCAGGCTCTGTTGATTCTGGTCAACGTACCACTCGCTATTATCGGCGGAGTCTTTTCATTGTGGATTTCTGGCCAGTATCTTTCGGTGCCCAGTTCGGTCGGGTTCATCACGCTATTCGGTGTGGCGGTGCTCAACGGCGTGGTTATGGTCGAAAGTATTAACCAGCGAATAAAAGACGGGGTGGTTGTGAACAACGCAGTGTTCGAGGGAGCGGTCTCCCGCCTGAGGCCGGTCTTGATGACGGCGATTACATCAGCGCTCGGCTTAATACCCATGCTACTGTCGACGGGGGTTGGGGCGGAAATTCAGAAACCGCTTGCCAGCGTGATCGTCGGTGGGCTCGTGACCGCAACATTTCTGACACTGTTTGTTCTACCCGTGTTATTTATCCGCTTTTCGAAAGGTAAGCTGGCTGATATGCAGCGGTAATTTGGGAGGATAAGTTCATAGCCTGCCATCGCTATGGACATGGTCTTTTACAACATGGGGCTCCGTATCGGGAGCCCCTTTTTCTTGCTGAATTTTGCCTTTACAAACCTCGAACAGATTGATGGCTGGTATACCACTAGTACGAATTCTCAAACCTCTAGTCTCTGATTGGGAAAGTATGAGCTGAGCGTCCTCGCTATCCTAAGAGCCTTCCCGCAAAACTGAAGCGGTTATTGGAACAAGGTCTTGGAGCTCTATTTGCGTCCAGCGCCAGCGCCCAATACACCATTGAAAGTAGATTGAAACAGGAAATGATTTACTCACAGATCACTCCTTACTCGGTCATAGGGAGCGTGACCACAATTCTAGCTCCACCGGTTGTTGATGTGCCGATTTCCATCTGTCCGAAGTTATCCTCGATGATCTCGGCCACAATGGCCAGCCCGAGTCCAAATCCAGTTATGGTTTCATCAAGTCGGGAGCCCCTGTCGAGCACTTTAGATGCTTCATTTTGGGCAATCCCTGGGCCGTCATCTGATATATCTATTATGAGCGCAGAGCCAGCCTGAGCTATCAATATGTCGACTTGTTTGTGGCACCATTTTCCTGAGTTTTCGAGTACGTTGCCCAACATTTCTGAAAGGTCTTGCCTCTCCATAGGCCAACTAAAATCTTTAGGCAAAAGGGTATGCATATTAAACATTTTATCGGGAAAGATTTTTTGCATAACATTAATAACATTATCTGCGATTTCAACGGGTAAACATGCTTGCCCCATCTGCTTACCGGCTATATCAGCCTTGCTCATTCGATAGTTCAGAGCTTGGCTCAATTCCCTCAAGTTAGAGACCATAAATGCCTCATCCTCTAGCGAAAGTGGAGATGAATCGCCAGCCGTTAGAACGGCAAGATTGGCTGAGATTGAGGTTTTTACCATATGTGAGAGGTCCGAGTTGAGACGGCGATGACGGTCGAGACGACGACTTGCCAGCTCAATTGCGTTGTTAAATTGTTTGATGAGCGATTTGAACTCCTCGGGCACGTCAGAGTTTAGATGGCTTTTTTTGCCAGATTGGAGTCTTCTCAGATCTTCTCTTATCTCCCCTACGGGTTTTAGTGCACGATATGTGGCTGCTCCGACTAACGTTAGTAGGACAAGTAGTAAGATGGCGGAAGCAGCTAGCAAAGTCAGGTGAGCTCCTAGCGAGCGTTCCGTTAGTGCCTCTTCCAACTCCAGGATGGTAATTGAAACCAGCTCATTTCCTTGTTCAGTGACTCGTTTTAGTCCGAGAAGATTCTCCCTATCTTGAGATATGTATATAAAGCCTGAGGGCTTTTCAAGAACGCTGGTCAGCTTGGCCTTGTCTAAGTTGCCACTAGCTATAATGTCCCCGTTTTTCATTTCTATGATAACTGCGTGCTCCAGCAGCAACTGAAATCGATCAATCATGCCTCTGAGCTCATCGTCTTCTGGTGACTCATTTTGGATGATGGATTGAAAGCTTTCCAACTCCTTGCTTAGACGATGCTTTCTGGTTTCATCTGATAACTGCCATATAACATACTCGTGCGATAGAAAAATAAGGAAAAAATATAGGAAGCCGAAGATAGCTCCGTACTGGATTAGTGTTCTTCGAATGCTTTTATTCGGTGTCATATTGGCGTTTTGTATCGATGGAAAGGACCGGCCCTTGCCGAGAGCTAGAAATCTACACGTATCGTAAGCATAAAGGAAAAAGAAGGGTAATTTTCCATTTGTTAGCGCGAGTTCAAGGGGGGCCTTAAGCCAACCTCTCACGGGGTGATGCTCCCCGGCTCCATATTCGGGCGTTCATTAGTGTAGTGTCGTAGCTTTCGATTTGCACAATCTTGGGCGGCTTAGGTGCTGTCGAGGAGATACTGAACCAGCCATTCGTCACGAGCGGTTCGGTTGTGGCGTTCGATGTAGGCGTTTTATTGCCGAGTTACCCGAGTGGAAACGTGCTAGCTTGATGCCATGGTCCGGGGCCTGGCTGCTATTTTTGCGGAGGTATCGGGACCGTTTTTTACTAGCGAATCGAGCTTCGTTTTCTGAGCCGGTTGTAAATGGTCGCCCCAGCCCATGCCATGATTGCGACAACGCGCCGGAACCCTAGGTATGCTTGGGGATCTATACTATCTGGCTGTCGGAAATGCGTGATTTTTGTATGCCCTTCTCCATTTTTCTCATTGTCGGCCTGAAAGCTCTAATTACGCATGCGCGGATTCCA
The DNA here is from genome assembly GCF_008122265.1 of Marinobacter fonticola. Lineage (NCBI taxonomy): Bacteria > Pseudomonadati > Pseudomonadota > Gammaproteobacteria > Pseudomonadales > Marinobacteraceae > Marinobacter > Marinobacter fonticola. The sequence goes on along the minus strand of NZ_CP043042.1, from coordinate 2,868,077 downwards.
GAGAAATTGCCACTACCTAGAATATTATTTTTAAACTGTATGAAATTTCAAATGTATTTAAGGTTTTGATGTTCTACTGATCATGCACTGAAGGTATTGGATCAGTGATCTATGTACAGTATTCATCGGAGCTTCGCATGAAAAAAACATTAATTTTACTAACAGTTGTCTTTCTGGGTAGTGGTGTTTCAGTGGCCTTTGCCGGTGAAAATGGCGGTCAGGCGGATCGTTACAATGAAGCTAGGAGCTACCCTAACAAAAGCATTGATGAGCGCACCTCTAAAGAAATAATTGATGACCGTGAAGCTGTAGAAAACTTAGAAAAGGAACACCAAATTCTCAAAAAATTAATTTCAGATCTCATGGAAAAGTTTTAACACTTAGACGACTCAATGAGCTTTGGAGTATGGCGTGTCGAGCCATGGACGGCTTCGCTCGCGTGGCTCGCTATAATTTTCGGACATTAGGCTTTTTTGCAAAAAAATAGCCTTGGCCTCTTAATGTTTTTATTTTTTCCTTTCCTAATATCTTCCTTAGTCTGGCTATATAAACCTGAACGACATTTCTGGTGGGGCATCTTTCAATATTGTACAGCGCCTCTACAAGCTCGTCTTGCGAAAAAACCCGGTCTGGTGACCTAAGAAAACATTGTAGAAGACGATATTCTGTCGCCGTTAACCTAAACTCTTCATGCTCGGGAGTTGTTAAGGTTCGATATGTTGAGTTTAGAGAGTAATCATCTACGCTGATCTTGTCAGTTGTTCTTCCATCCCTTCGTCTTACAATGGCGTTGAGTCTAGCCTTTAGTTCATCGAATTCAAATGGCTTTGGAAGATAATCGTCTGCTCCGGCATTCAAGCCCTCAACTCGCTCAGTCCAGTTTGAGCGAGCCGTCAATATAAGAATGGCTTCGTCTCTTCCGCTTTTTCTCCACTTCTGCATTAAAGATAACCCATTTTCATCCGGCAACCCGATGTCAAGAATGATTGACTGGTAATTGCCTGTCTCTACTAAAAAATTTGCTTCTGAGCCATTATGAGCTATATCTACGGTGTAATTTTCTTTTACTAACCAGCTAGCAAGTTTGTCTGCCAGTATTACGTTGTCCTCGATAATTAGTAGCTTCATTTGTAGGGCGATCTCATAATTTTGGAGGAGCTAAACACATCAGTATTCATGTCTGGTGAACAAAGACGTCGGAGTTAAAGGTCCACAAGCGCTGGAATTTCAACAAACGAAGCTGAATGTAGTTTGAATAAAGCATTAACTCGAAGATAGGTTTTGAGCTCTGTGGCTTGGCACTCTAAAACTAGCTGTATGGCCGGACGCTATCGGCTATGTAATGAAAGATTGAGGTCAAGCTGCCGTAGTAATTTCCAAAATGATCTCAAGAACTCTCTTGAACGAGGTTGATAAGGTCATCCTGAATTTCTTTAGCGCTCAAATCCGGTCTGATTAATAGGCGAGCGTTACCTCTGCGATCAAATACATACACTGCGCTACTGTGGGACACGGGATAATTGCCGTCTGTGTCTGGGTCACCGTAACCGAAGGTGGTCCTGTAACGTTTGGCCAGCTCACGAAGTTGCAGCTCTTCTCCTGTTAAACCTACGATATCGGTACCGAAATGATTAACATACTTGGCGAGGCGCTCAGGTGTATCCCGCTTGGGATCCACGCTTGCGAACAAAATGAGGACTTTTTCCTGTAGCTCTGGTGGCAGACCACTGGTGGCCTGATTCAGTTTCTGAAGCGCCGTTGGGCAGACGTCCGGGCAAGATGTGAACCCAAAAAACAGGAGCCTCACATGACCGCTGTAGTCCTCAGCCGAGACTGCAGTGCCTTCGCTACTGATCAAATTGAACTTCAGTTCGGGCATCAAGCCGCTGATATCTTTTCCATTCCAGCTTTTATCGTTATCAAAGCAACCAGTGAGAAGTATTATCATCAACGAGGCAGCCGAGAGAGCTGCGCAGCCTCGGCGAAAGCGGGTAATCATGATGTCATCTTCTCCAATTGTTTGGGATGAGTCTTGTATTTCCCATCCTCGTGCATGGCGCGCCTCAAAATAAGAAGAATACCGAGGATGCTCATCATTGCAGGAGGAATATAGGTCAGCATGCCACCGAGGAGTTGATCGGTTTCCGGGGCCAAGGGCCAAGCGCGACCACAGACCTCATAAACGTCGTAGACCATGTCTCTCGAAAATACGATCCATGCCCCCAGGAACATCTGGAGTAGGCCTGCCGCAGCCAGAACCAGCATGCGTTTTCCATATCCCAGCGATGAGGTGATGGCCGGTGGCCTCGGGTCAAAGATCAGCCACCAGAACAGCAGGCCGTCCAGCAACATGCTCCAGTTCATGACCCAATACAGGTTCCGGCTGAGCATGGCGTCGAAATGGATCGATGGCCAGAGCCAGAAATAAATGAGTCCGACAAACAGGAACAGGGCGATAAAGGGCTGTTGCAGAACTTTATAGACCCAACCGAGGGGGCGTAACGCATGTTTCCAACGTAGGCTGATTTTAGCGAACCAGAACCGCATGACCGGCAAGGGGTTGGACAGGGCGATCAGAATCGGCCCAATGTGATGAAGAATCAGGTGCTGGCCCCGATGGACGAAGAACATGTATTGCGCGTAGTAATCGAAGCGGGTCTGCATCACCGCGTAACAGATTATTACCCCCAGTGTGAAGGCGAAGATCCGCAATGCGCCCGGCCGCTCCTGATCCGGCATCCGAAGCAGTCCGATGCCATAGAACCCCATCACGAGCATGTAGCTCAGCACGGTCAGCGGCGAGAAATCGTAGGGTAAAAGGTAGTCAAGCAGTGACATGGCGTTGCCGGAGTTAGTTTTTTACTGCGATGACTCTACCTTGGAACTCACCAGGTCGTACAGTTCCTGAGGGCCCAGGCGGCTCAACTGTTCTCCGTTGACGTAGAATGTCGGCGTACCGGAAATTCCGACCGCTTTAACGTCCGCAGCATCCTGCTGGATAATGTCGTCGATTTCAGACGAGTTCATACTGGCACGGGCGGCCTCAACATCGAGCCCCGCTGACTTTGCTGCATCCCATGCTGCCGTGACATCGGGATCGTCATGCCACTGGGGCTGGGCTTCCATAACAGCATCAAGCACCGGCTCATAGATCGCCTGTTCGCGAGCCGTCTCCAGGATTCTGACGGCTTCTTCCGAGCCTTTGTGAAATAGCACGTAGCGCAATACCAGGCGCACTTTGTCAGGGTAGGCCGCCATAATCTGTTTTACGTAGGGGTACATGGCGCGACACGCCTCGCAGGATGGATCGAAGAACTCGACAATGGTTACGGGCGCGTCCTCGGGACCAATAACGGGTGAGTAATCCCTTACCAGGGGCGTTTTTTCAACGACGGCGGGTTCGTTTGTGCCCTCAGAACGATCGTATAAAACAAAAGCGGCTGCGAAGATAGCCAGACAGAGCAGAACGAGACTTACGACCAGGGTTCGGGTTCGCACGTGAGATCTCCATATTTTTAGTTTGATTAAATTGGTGTCAGTCTTTTCAGGTGTTCGGTAGCAGCCGATCGGGCACCCACCTCAGATAAAACATCATTCCAAACAGTTCCACCAGGGACTGCACGACAATCACCACGACGGCCGCAGCCCAGGCCTCTGGCATTGACAGTGCCAAAGGTAAAACCACAAAGGAGTTGCGCGTGCCAAGACTGAAGACAACAGTTCGTCCAGTTTCGGGTGACAACCGAAAGATCTGGCGCAGACCCTTCCCAACCAGAGCTGCCGCTAGCAGATAGGTCGGGAAAAGAATCATCAAGATCCAGACAATACCACCGGTACTGGCAATCTGGCTGGCTTGTGTCATCGAGACTATGAAAAGTATGACTGTTAGCAAAGGGACTGGCATCAGGCCCGTCAAGCGAATGAACCGACTGGCTTTTCTGGAATCTTCAGCCCATTTATGGGTCAGAAATGCCAGGATAAGCGGGACAATAATCAGCCCAACAAAGGCGGGTAGGAGGTGTCGCCCAAACTCAAGATTCACCCCAAACTGGCTGCCCAGGAAGAGCCACAGGTAGAGTGGCAGAAGAGCCAATTGTGCGACCAGAAGAACCGGCGTTGCCGCAACCGCTCGGGTGCTGTCTCCCTTGCCAAGATGGGTGAAGGTGACGAACCAATCGGTACAGGGCATGAGTAACACCAGAAGCAGACCCAACTTCAGCGCGTCGTTATCCGGTAACGCCAATACCAGCAAGGCGGTGATAGCCGGCATTACCACGAAATTGCCGGTGAGCAAGGCGCCCATGAACTGGCGGTCTCGGAATACCTCGGACAGGTGAGTCAATGGTGTTTGGGTAAACGTGGTGTAGAGCAGAATCCCAAGTAGTGTCCAGATCATGTAGTCAGGCCCCACCTCACCGGGGGAAGTCTTCCAACCTACGAAAAGGCCGAGGACGACAGCGATGAGGTAGGCCCAGACTTGATGGCGTTCAATTATGTCTCGCATGGGGGGGCAGACGCTCGTGATTCGGCAAATAGGGCGTTCAACAATGGCTAGTGTTCGGGCATTGATCGTCACCGCGCTCCCATTGAATGGTCGTATGCTGGATGCCAAAGTGCTCGTTGAGCATGTCAGCGGCCTCACTGATGACCCGATCATCACTCTCTGGATCCGGCTTTACCAGATGAACGGTCAGCGCATTTTCGGTGGTACTCAGTGCCCATATGTGAAGGTGATGGGCCGATTGAACGCCAGGTAGATTCTCAAGGCGTTCATGGACAGCCGAAAGATCAATGCCCTTGGGAACGGCATCGACGGCCAGTTTTACGGAATCTTTCAGTAGCTGCCAGGTGCCCATAAAGATCACAGCGGCAATAACGAGACTCACGATCGGGTCAATCCAGGTCAGGTTGGTAAACATCAGTACCGTACCGGAGATCACAACGCCCACTGATACCGCTGTATCTGCGGCCATATGCAAAAAGGCGCCACGGATATTGATGTCCCCTTTCTGCCCTTTGAGAAAGAGCATCATGGTGGCGCCGTTGATCAGCACGCCGATACCGGCGACCACGACTACGGTCATGCCAGCAACATCGGCGGGATCTGTCAGGCGTTGGATGGCTTCCCATGTGATGCCACCGACAGCGGCGATCAGAATCAGCGCATTAAATAGCGCCGCCAGAATGGTGGTTTTCTTCAGGCCATAGGTCTTGGCGTGCGTCGCGGCTTTGCTGGCGAGCCAACTGGCCACCCAGGCCAGAATCAGACCCATCACATCGCTCAGATTGTGGCCAGCGTCGGCCAGCAGCGCCAGAGAGCCGGAGACAACCCCATACACAGCTTCGATGACGACAAACAGCGTATTGAGAATCACCGCAATCGCAAAGGAACGGTTGTGAGTGTCGAAATGGTGGCTGTGATCATGACTATGGTCGTGCATATCTGCCTCTATCAACGAAGATTTCTATACAGTTATGAACCCTGTAGTCACTACAGGGTCAAATGTTTGCCATTAGTTGTTCCCATACTCGGGAACAAGCCTCGTGTACGCGTGCTTCGTTCAATACACGTGCCAGGTGCCCTGGCGTCAGGCAGCCCGAAGCTCCGCATGAAAGAATCGCTTCAATTCACTGTGTATCGATCCCTACTCCCTTCCGCAGTCGACCGTTTGTGAGGGCGAGTCTTCCGCTTGTTTGTAAGGGGTAATTTCAATCGATTGGCCGTAAGCCATGGAGTGCAGGACAGGCCACTTTATGATCGGGTGGTCCGCCAGCGTGATCAACGCCGAAAGGCTTAAAAAAGGCCTGTGTTGCGCATGCGCACTTTGTACGTTCTCCAAAGGCGTCGAATTATCCTTTTAATGCGAGGATTCGCTTGGCACCGGTGAGTACAATGCCTCCCACAATGCCGCCAATAACTAAGTCTGGTTAGTTGGAGTCGGTCCAGGCAACGAAAAGCCCCGCAAGGATAACCCCCCAGATTGATGACCACATCATTGGCCGAAAAGATCCAACTGGCTTTCATGTGGGCGCCGCCTTCGCGGAGTTTGGCGATCAGGAGCAGACAGCCAATGTTGGCGACAAGGGCGATAGATGCGACGGCCATCATCTTCAGCGACTGCGGATCACTGCCAAGCAGAAAGCGCCTGCCAACTTCGATCAAAACCCCAGCGGCAAGGATAAGAGATCCCAAAATGGTGGATGTCCGAGCGGCCAGGCGAGGCTACTGACTTTCTATTTGCTGGTACTCCCGTTGTTCCTCTGTCCAGAGGGTCTTGAGGTAGTCTATGACGGCATGTATTTCCTGATTTGTAAGGCTGTCCCCAAATGCAGGCATCGTGAGCCGTTCAGTTTTATTGAACGGATGTCGCCATCCTTCTGAGATCATTTTGAACAGCATGGTATCGCTGTGACGCCAAGTGTGGCCGGTTTCATCGTGAGGTGGCGGGGGCATTTCGCCCCGCTCATCCGGTTTTTTCCAGTTGGCCGCGCCTTCACCCTGCCTTCCGTGGCAGGCGGCGCAATACTGCTCATAAATTTGCCGGCCCCCGGCGACTTCTGTCGGTGCGTTGTCGGCACTTCCTGGTCCACCTGAGGCCCCGGCAAGTAAAGGCGTAGCGACCAGGGCCAGAGAGTAGATCCATTTACCCATGGACAGGCTTCCATTTGCCAGCGGCGCCACGAGCAAACAGGTTCCCGTTTTCGGTTCCCACGACAAGGCCTTGTGACGGTGAGAAAGCAAGGGCTGTTACGACATGGGGGACCTTGAGGTTTGTCCAGGTCTCGCCGCCGTCCGCGCTGTGATGAAGTTGGCCCTCGATGATGGCATACACGTTTTCAGGAGCAGCAGGATCATAGCTGATGGCGGACACCGTGCCGCGCAAATCGCCGGCATCGCCCCAGAAGCAAAAACAGTCCATGGATCGGGCGACGCCGCGGGTAGTTCCCGCGAACAGCCAGCCGCTTTCCATGCTGCCCGGCATGTTCGAATGCAGGAATGACTGCACGGGTTCTTGCGGCCCATTGTCCACTTTCACCCACTCTGCGCCGCCGTTCCTGGTCCGGAACATGCCATCCTTCCCGAGATACGCATAGAGGGTTTCGGATTGGGTGGAGTGAGCGGCCATAGCTGTAACCCCGAGATCGGGCAAGGTATCGTCGAGGGGTTGCCAGCCCTCATTGACGCCAGAGTAACGCCACACGCCCACGCCCGGACCGGCGAGGTAGACACTACCGTTCGCTCCCTTAGCCAAGGAGGTGGGCCGAGCCACCGGTTCGGTTGCCGGTAACGGGATCTCGGTGGAAGCTCCGTCTTGTATGGAAAACAGGCTACCCTCCTTCAATACCAGGAGAGCGCCTGACGAGTTGGTCGTCAGGGCCTTCACTGGTTGGGAGTCGTCTGCAGGGTGGGCGTGAACCAGCGCTGGCAAAACGATTGCCAGCGTGAGTGCGCAAACATGCAACGCAGCCCTGCTCAGAGAATGAATAATCGCTCTCATGGCGCCGACCTCAGTAATCGGTATATTCGCGGAACACACTTTGCTGACCGTTGGCCCTGAAGGCGATAACCTTATAATCCTCCTTCTTGCCGGTTTCCATACCGGGGCTACCCTGGACCATGCCGGGCACTGAAAGCCCTACGGTATTGAACTGCGGATCTTCCAGATAAGCTACAATGTCGTCGGCCGGCACATGTCCTTCGATCACCAAATCTCCAATCAGCGCGGTGTGGCAAGAGGCCATTTCACGCGGTACGTCATACTGTTGCTTGATCTCGTTTAGGTTGTTGGTTTCTACAACGGTGGTCTCAAAGCCATTGGCATCGAGGTGTTCGGCCCAGGACTGGCAGCAGCCGCAATTGGGGTTCTTGTAGATCGTAATCGCCGGGCCTGACGTGCCAGCCGTGGCCATAGAGGTCGATGACTCGGTGGGTTCTTTAGCCTGGATCGCCAGCGTGGTGGCGCCAGCGGCGAGAACAATGGCAGCCACACCCGTGTAAAGAGCAAGTTTTTGGGTTTTCATGGTAATCCTTGATTGTTCAATAATGGGCAGTACAAGGCCCGGGCGCGCGTGGGCGCCCAGGCAAATGAATGTTAGTTCGGGGGTTACCCAAGGCCTCAATTGGCTTGGGTGTCTTTATCCTTCTTTCCCGCGTCCATGTTATCGCTGCCATGGCTCTGCATCATTTTCATGCAGGCATCGGTCATGGCTTTACGATCTTCCGGCGACATGTCAGACATCATGTTCATCATCCCCATCATGCCGTCCATGCCCTGCATGTCTTTCGAGGACATCATGCCTTTTCCTTCGCCCTCGTGGGCGAATGCAGAGAAGGTGCCGATGGTGCCGGCCAGAAGAGCTGCGGTAACTGCTAGCTTAATTTTTGAATTGCGCATTTGATTCACTCCATCTAAAGACCCGTGAGGAATAAATGAAAACACGGGACTTAGGTTTCAAGAAATAACGTTAATCTGTTGCCAGAAACGGCACAAATCTGGGTTAAGTCTCAGGAGTTAGGTTGGGGAGGGGGTGTGGCTGAGGCCAGGAAAGGATCCTGGTAGATCGTCGGACGGGCGATCCATACCGGTTGGGAGCCGGTATCAACAAAACCTGCCGAGCCTGCCGGCAAGAAGGCGAAGCTGACTCCGCATTTGCTCGCTCCGCCAGCACTTGGGCACGCCATGTCGGAAGCGACGCCGCAATCAAAGTTTTCGTCATCGGATGAAGCGTCCGCGCTTTCAGCCTGATTCATCATCATGGCACCACAATCGGCCACTGAGGAATCAGCCTGGCCGCCCGTCACTTTGGAGACGGCCAACGCCGGTCCACTTATCACCAGAAGTAGTGACAGCAGCACGGAGATGATTTGGCGGGTCGTTGCAGTCATCCGATTTCCAAGCTTCAAGCTGTAAAGATTCAGAACTGTGACACACAGCCCGTCTTTTAGTTCTCCAAATCCTAGCAGTTTTTTATTTCAGTGACACGACCACTTCGGTATCTGAAGGGCAAGGCAACTTTACTTTGCTGTTTCCAAAAAAAACGCTTGACCTTAAACCTTGCTCTAACGTTATGTTTTTCGAAACGACTAACTGCAAGAGCATTTGCCAACCCACACGGTAGATGTGAGCAATAAACAACGATCATGGCAAGAGTGAGGAACCATAATGAGCTGTTGCGACAAGAAAAGCTGCGACGACAAGGGCAAGGTGAATTCGGAGGCTGGCCCGGGAGGACTGATGGGCTTGTTGACCGGACCTCGGCGCTGGTGGTTGTTCGGTGCCATTGGGGTCACCGCCGGACTTACATTCGGCTGGGAACAGCTGGTGTTGTTCGGAATCGCTCCGATACTGATCGGTCTGCTGCCATGTCTGGTGATGTGTGGTCTTGGCTTGTGCATGATGAAATGTAAGGACAAGTCGGGCTCTGCGAAAGCTTCAGTTGCGCCGCTTGAGAGTACCGATGGCACTGATCCGGTTGCGCCCCAGCGGCCGATCTCCAATGTTGCTGACTCGACCAGATCTGCGTAAAGAAACCCAGATCTGCGTCAAGAAACATCGGAGCCATGATTGAAGCGGGGAGTCATGGGCTCGGGCTACTTACTGAGAAAGCTCTTCATCCCCGCCTTTCTCTTATTTCCCACCGTGACAAACCTTTACATAGACGCAGGTATTTCGAGCAAACGTCATACCCCCGCTGATCCTTCCCTCTGCCCGATAGGCACAAAAGAGGCTTGACCTTAAAGTCTACTTCAAGGTTATGGTTGAAGCTGTCAGTCATCAACGACGTATGAGGCGCGTTAATGAAAACGTTCAATATCGGTGAACTCTCTGTGAAAAGCGGCGTGGCCAGTCATGCAATCCGCTTTTATGAGCGGGAAAATCTCATGCCAGAGCCCGCGCGGACTCAGTCGAATTATCGGCGCTATCCCGAGGATGCGGTTGCCAGGCTGCAGTTCATTATCCATGCCAAGCAATGGGGCTTCACGCTTGATGAGATTCGCGAACTCCTGATGCTCCAGGATGCCAATGGTGACCGTGCGGATGCCAAGCGAATTGCAAGGGAACAGCTAAAAAAAATCCGGCACCAAATCCAGAGCCTTTCCCGTATCGAGGCGGTTTTGTCAAAAACCTTGGAGGAATGTTCGGGAGAGGGGCCGATGGATGGCTGCCCAATTGTCGAAGCCATCGCTCAGGAAGGGTAATAACATCATTACTGAACGAATGGATCGGAAAGGCGCTCAATCAGTCGCACAGAGGAGCAGGATCAGGATGCAGACAATAGAGATTGGTGTTGAAGGAATGTCCTGTGCATCGTGCGTCGGACGCATCGAGAGGGCTCTCTCGGCTCAGCCTGGCGTTTCAACCGCTCAGGTGAACCTGGCGACGGGGAAAGCTACGGTGGAATTCGACCAGCCTGCAACCACTGGAACTCTGATTGAGACGATCCGGGATGCCGGTTATCGGCCACAGGTGCAATCGGAGGAAGTCCCCGTTATCGGCATGTCCTGCGGCTCCTGCGTGTCGAAGGTTGAGCGTGCGTTGAACAAGCTGCCCGGTATGATCAGAGCCAGTGTCAATTTGACCACGCAGAAAGCCGTTGTGGAGTTCCTCTCCGACACGGTATCTCTGGCTCGAATCCACCAGGCAATCCGGGACACCGGTTATGAACCCCAGGCGTCGGAGTCTGACACCCAGGCCGAAGATCAGAACAAGGAGGGGATAGATCTTCGCCGGAAAGTGATCTTTGCCGCGATCCTCACTATCCCGGTGGTACTGATTGCCATGGGCAAGATGATTCCCGCGCTGGAAGCTCTTTATATCAGCGTCTTGCCTCATCGGGGCTGGATGACACTTGAATGGCTCCTGACCACGCCGGTGCTGTTTTACGCCGGGGCGCGATTTTTCCGGTCCGGCTACGCCGAGCTGCGCCATGCCAACCCTGGCATGAACAGCCTGGTAATGATCGGTTCCGGTGCCGCCTATTTCTACTCCGTGGCCGCATTACTGGTTCCCGGATTTTTCCCCGCCGGTACGGCCGAGAGTTATTTCGAGGCGGCTGCCGTCATCGTGACCCTCATTCTGCTGGGACGCTACTTCGAGCACATCGCTAAAGGCCGGACGTCGGAAGCGATTAAGAAGCTCTTGCAGCTACAGGCCAAAACCGCCCGTGTCATTCGGGACAACGAGGCTGTCGAGATACCGATTGAAGCAGTGGTGCCTGGCGACCGTATCCAAGTGCGCCCGGGCGAGCGTGTTCCTGTTGATGGCATGGTTGAAGAGGGACAGTCCTACGTTGATGAGTCCATGATCAGTGGCGAGCCGGTGCCGGTTGCCAAGCAAAAAGATACCGAACTGGTAGGCGGAACCATCAACAAGAATGGATCACTGACATTTCGGGCCACCCGTGTTGGCGCCGACACTGTCCTGGCACAGATCATCAAAATGGTGGAGTCGGCCCAGGCCGAAAAACCACCGATTCAGGAGCTTGCCGACAAGATTGCAGGGGTTTTTGTACCCATTGTGATGGTTATCGCCGTCTTGACCTTTATTACCTGGTTTACCTTCGGCCCCGCGCCGGCGCTTTCCTTTGCTTTCGTAACAACGGTCAGCGTGCTGTTGATTGCCTGTCCCTGTGCCATGGGCCTGGCCACGCCGACGGCCATTATGGTCGGCACAGGCAAGGGCGCCGAAATGGGCGTGCTATTCCGCAAAGGTGCGGCACTGGAAACCCTGGCTCGAATGGACACGGTTGTACTCGATAAGACCGGCACACTGACACGGGGCCGGCCTGAGCTGACGGACTTTATCCTGGTGGAAGGCCGCGAGGATGAGGTGCTTGCCTGGATGGCTGCGGTTGAGACCGAGAGCGAACATCCTATTGGCGAAGCCATTGTGAAGGGGGCCCGGGATCGAGGGCTTACTCTACCGGCAATCAGTGAGTTCCAGGCCGAGCCTGGCTACGGGATCCAGGCCCAGGTGGCCGGGCACCGGATCAACGTGGGCGCGGACCGCTATATGCGCCGCCTCGGCGTAGAGTTGGATAGCGTCGCAGATCATTCGGTTTCACTCGCTGAAAAAGCGAAAACGCCCCTATACGTCGCCATTGACGGCCGCCTCGCAGCTTTGGTTGCGGTGGCCGATCCGCTTAAGGAGGGGGCGGTGGAAGCGATCGCTGCGCTCAAGGGGGCAGGACTCCGCGTGGCCATGCTGACCGGTGACAATCGTGCTACTGCTGAGGCCATTGCGCAGCAGGCCGGCATCGAAAGGGTTTTTGCAGAAGTGCTGCCAGAGCAGAAAGCGGCAGAGATCAAGCGCCTGCAGGGCGAGGGCGCTCAGGTGGCTTTCGTGGGTGACGGCATCAATGATGCTCCGGCACTGGCTCAGGCCGATGTGGGTATCGCCATCGGCACAGGCACCGATATTGCCATCGAGGCCGGCGACTTGGTTCTGATGCGTGGCGATCTTCGGGGTATTGTCGATGCTGCTGCGCTTTCGCGGCGCACCCGCAAAACGATCCTTGGCAATTTTGTCTGGGCGTACGGGTACAACCTGGCGCTTATTCCTGTTGCCGCAGGCGTTCTGTTTCCGTTTACCGGTTACTTGCTCAACCCCATGTTGGCGGCCGGCGCCATGAGCCTTTCCAGTGTCTTCGTATTGACCAACTCCCTTCGATTGGGCCGGTTCAAACCTGGTGGCGAAAACACTACGGCAAGCACCTTGAGTGACGGGAATGTTGTACAGGCAAGCGCCTCATGAGAGGCCCCGTACACAGAATCAGGAGATTGAGATGATGGCAAGTGACGCATGCATGCTTGGAATGGCGGGAATGGGGGTGGTGTCCCTGTTGCTGATTGTCCTCCTCGTACTAGGCGTCGCCGCCCTTACCAAGTATCTGTTTTCACGAAACAAAGGTGATCGGGACGCTAGGAAGAACGCCAAAGGAGATTATGAATACCACTCTGGAACGTAAAAACCATCGGCAAGCTTCGGCAAGTACGGGAATAAGACCGAACGCAAAAGCCAAGGTGGTCTGCGTTCTGCTACTGCTTGTCGCGTTTGCGGCCATCTACTGGATATTGCTGGAAACCGGAGCGCTGGCTACCGTGACCAACAAGGTGGCATTACGGGAATGGGTCGATCAACTGGGGTATGGGGGCCCAGTGGGCATCATTGCTCTGATGATCGCTGCCATTGTCCTGAGCCCGATTCCCAGCGCCCCGATTGCCATGGTCGCCGGCGCGGTTTACGGCTCCTTCTGGGGGACGGTATTCGTGGTTGTCGGAGCTGAGGCCGGTGCCCTGATCGCCTTCGCCATTGCCCGGTTCTTCGGTTACGATGTTATATATCGCTGGGAGCGGGTACGGCCGGTATTGGAATGGCTAGGCAAAGACCGCTCCCAAGGTGGATTGATGCTCGTTATTTTCGCGTCAAGGCTAGTGCCTTTTGTCTCCTTCGATGCAGTCAGCTATGGGGCAGGTTTGACACCGCTCACGTTCTGGCGTTTCGTGATCGCAACGTTGGCAGGCGTTATCCCGACAGCCTACCTGATTACCGCGTTCGGCGGACTGCTCATGGCCTCCGAATCCGGGGTGGTTACGGTGATTCTGATTCTTGTCAGCGGCATCACTCTGTTGCCGATTATCGCGAAGCTGCTTTTGGCTCATCGCCGGGGGCGCAAGAGCGTGCTCCAGCAATAACAAAGAGCGGAGGAACTTATGTGCGGAGGTCAAGTCTCAGTTTCTCAACGGACTAGAGTGGGGATGCGATGACAAAGCGGCTGATGGGACTGGCAGCGGTGCTGCTTGTAGCTTTTCTCCCCGTTTTACAGGGAGTTGCTGCGACCTCTATAGGGGTGGTGCCCACAGCTGAAACTTGTGTCCCGTTGTCCGATGCCCGGCAGATGCCTGACTGCTTCAACCTCAAGGCCCAAGGTAACTGTAGTAGTACGTGTATTTCTTCCTATGTTGGGGAACCTGCCACGCCAGATTTTCCATTGTTATGTTCTCCCCTCGATTCCAGGGACCATTCTTCACGCTTCGGCCGTGTACTTTCAGGGCCCGACCCCTTTCCTCCCAAACTTTCAGTTTTGTCCTGACTCTCCGATTCCCGGGGTTTCGCTTCGCTTGCCTATCGCTCGAATCTACTGGCGAGCGATCACGTAGCTGGCTGACCCCTCATCCTTCTGCCTGAAGAACATCTTAATATGGGAGCGTAACTGTAATGACATTTTCTCTGGAGCCTTGGGCGCGGAATACGATCGTGTGCTGCCGCCGGTTTTCATTTGCACTTTTTTTGAGTTTATTCGCAGCTCTGACGTTTGCGTCACCAAAGATGGATCCGGGAATCAGCGCACTTCAGGAAGAAGTCGGTTTTACGGTGATTGAACGCTTCTCCACACCAGCTGAGGGCGTGAACGGTTATGTTGTAAGGATTGAGGGCGGAAAAACCGGAATAGTCTATGGCCTGGGTGACTACACTTTTTCCGGCTCGCTGCTGGAAAGCAACGGCAACGATCTGACCCGCCAATATACGGAACGCTATATTCCGAAGCCAACGTACGCGTCGATTGCCGAGCAACTCTCCCAGGATACCCATTTGGTGAGCGAGGGTGGAGAGGATGTTCCCGAGGTCTATGTGTTCGCTGATCCCAATTGCATTTTCTGTCACAAATTCTGGAAGCAGACCCGAAGCTGGGTGTCGGAAGGGAAAGTCAGGTTGCACTGGGTCATGGTTGGTTTTCTCAAGCCGTCCAGCCTGGGCTTCTCCGCTGCAATCATGAATGCAGATGATCGGGCCAAAGCGCTTCAAGCGTTCGAGGAGAACTTTGGAAACAGCGGTAACGGGAGCGGGATTTCCGAGCTCACGCCCATACCTGCAAACCTTAAGGCGGCGCTCGACCAGCACAGCCAGTGGATGGCTGAATTGGGTTTCAGCGGAACGCCAGGGCTGCTGTTCAAGGACGCGAGCGGCCAATGGCGAGGCCAGACCGGCGTGCCCGAGCAAGAAGCGCTGGGAAGGGCGCTGGGAATTACTAAGTAATGGATCAGCTTCCCTCTTTACTCCTCGCCGGTCAGATTTTGATGGCGGTGGTTGCGGGTTTGCTGCTCAACCTGACGCCCTGTGTTCTGCCCGCGATTCCCATCAAGGTCCGGACCATCCTGCGTGAGGCCGGCAGCCAGCGATCACACCGGGTGTTGGCTGCGCTGGCGTTCACCGCAGGAACACTCACTTTTTTCCTGACGCTGGGTGGCCTGACCGCGCTGTTGCAGTGGAACTGGGGCACGCTGTTCCAGTCGACGGTATTCGTCGCCGTGCTCGTTGCGTTGATGGTCGGGTTTGCAGTCGTTACCTGGTTGGACCTGCCCATCCCGGTTCCCGCGTTTGCCGCCTCGGCCCATGGCCGCCGTTACTTTGAGGCATTCGTATCGGGCCTGCTGAGTGCGGTTTTAGCTGCACCCTGTGCCGGGCCTTTCCTGGGTGGCGTCCTGGCCTTTGCGGTTACCCAACCGGCCCCCGTGATCATGGGAATATTCGGTAGTATCGGACTGGGGCTGTCCTTGCCCTACGCGGTGCTGATGCTCAAGCCCGAATGGTTGCAACGATTGCCCAAGGCGGGCCCCTGGACGCTGGCCATTCGCGAAGTGCTCGCGCTGGTATTGCTGGCCGCAGCTGTCTTTTTCAGTGCGAGCCTGGTCCCCAAAGCAGTCTACCCCTGGCTATGGTGGCTCTGGCTGGCACTGGTCATGGGTTGGGGCATCCGCCGCTTCATCCAGGGTAATGGGGCCGTCCGTGTGATCGCCGCAACGGCGGCAGGTCTTGCCCTTGCGGTGACAGTGGTATTCGCATCCCCGCTGGACAACAGCGAAGGCGACCTTGTCTGGCAACCCTACACACCGGAACTCTTGGCGGAAACAAAAGCCCGGGGCGCTCCCTACTTGCTGGAGTTCACCGCCGACTGGTGCATTAACTGCAAAGTACTGGAACGCACGGTATACCAGGAGCCCGCTGTGGCGGAAGCCGTGCGGCGGGCCAACATGGTGCCGATCCAGGTGGATGTCACAGCAAGTGACCCTGAAAAGGACGCATTGTTGACCGCGACGGGTGGGCAGGCCTTGCCCTTTGCAGCGATTTTTGACGGTGACGGCACCGTTATCGCCCGTTTCACGGGCCTCTTTGACACCGACAGCCTGGTCGAGGCGATCAACCGCACCGAAAACTCACAACCCTAGATACCGGAGATGAATCATGATGACCCGACCCAAAGTACTGCTGGCTGGCGTAGCGGTTTTTCTGATCGCGATCGCGGCGTTCATGTTGATCGATACCAATACCGGAAATACCCCCAGCACTGCCCAGAATGAACGAGCCGGTTCTGAAGCCCCGGTATCGACTGCCCGAACGGGGTTGGCAAATTCCTCTGATAAGGTACGCCTCAACATTATTGGAGGCGACGACGCACTGGCAGGGGATACCGGTGAAATCGTTCTGAAACTGGACATTGAGCCGGGCTGGCACGTGAATGCCAACCCGGCCTCCATGGAGTTCCTGATTCCCACCGTCGCCAGTTCCTCGGTCAACGGCCAGTCGCTTGAAATTCCGACCCAGTACCCGCGCGGCCGGGTCAGTGACATCACGCTGGGTGACTCCGCCCTTGAGGTGTACGACGACGATGCGAGCATCCGGCTACTTCCCGACGAAGAACAGACCGCCATGTTGAAAGAGGCAGGCAAGCTCGACATGACAGTGCGGGTACAGGCCTGCAGTGACGAGGGCGTTTGCCTGGCACCGGCCGACCTGCCCGTTGCGCTGAATCTGAGCGATACCAACCCACAATAACCCGGCACCTCCTTCGGAAAACAACGCTAATGGAGAATGACTGTGAACAACTTATTCAGAACATTACTGATTGCCGTGGTTACCTTGGGAAGCACCCATGCCATGGCTCACTCCATGGCGGATGTCGAGGCGTCGCTAAACGAGAAAGAGCGGTATGCCCAGTTTGTTGACCGGCCAGCGCCTCCGTTTGACTTGACCGACAGCGACGGCAACAGACTCTCTCTGGCGGATTTAAAAGGCAAAACCGTTGTACTCAATTTTCTCTACACGCGCTGTACCGAAGCCTGCCCTTTGCATATGAATTTGATCCGGCAGTTGCAAACTGGGGTCGAGGGCGAAGGGCTGAGTGATGAGGTGACCTTCATCACTATTGCCACTGACCGTGAAGACATTGTCGGGACCCGGCAAAACATGCGCGCTTACGGCGCAAATTTCGAGCTTAACCCCGTCAATTGGCACTTTCTGTACCGGGCCGAGGGTGAGCCGCCCGGGTTGACGTCGGAACTCGCCAAAGCGTACGGCGTTCAGTTCACGGATACGGGTGACGGCGTCCAGGTACACGGTGTGGTCACCCATGTAATCGATCCGACGGGGCGGATGCGTGCCCGTTTTCACGGCCTCAAATTCCAGCCTGAACATCTGGTGACCTATCTCAAGGCGATCGCCATAGGTCCTGATGCCGCTGATGATGGGTTCTGGGGCCGATTGCATGGGCGGATTGAAGACCTTTTTCAGAGTGAGTAGCCCTCGTGGCCCAAGGAAGCTG
This sequence comes from Marinobacter fonticola, assembly GCF_008122265.1. Classification (NCBI taxonomy): domain Bacteria; kingdom Pseudomonadati; phylum Pseudomonadota; class Gammaproteobacteria; order Pseudomonadales; family Marinobacteraceae; genus Marinobacter; species Marinobacter fonticola. The sequence continues at coordinate 2,850,476 of NZ_CP043042.1, read as the reverse complement.
ACAACTGTAAACAGGAGAGACCTTTATGTGGCAGCAAGGTAGGCCTTTAGTCCGGGTACTGACAGCCGTGCTCGCTTTGGCATTTTCGTTTAACCCGGCCTTTACGACTGCGGAAGACGTTCCAGCGTCGGTTGGCCCCCAGGATTTCCTGATCTGGGAAACTCCGCGGAATCTGCCCGAACTGGCGTTCGAAGACGCAAAAGGTGAGCCCTTAACGCTGGCAGATTTCCACGGCAAGGTGGTGTTGCTCAACATTTGGGCGACGTGGTGCGCGCCGTGCCGCGAGGAAATGCCGACGCTGGACTCGCTCCAGGCTCAGCTGGGCGGTGAACAATTTGAAGTGGTTGCTCTGTCGATCGATCATGCCGGGCGTGGTGCTGTTGAAAAATTCTACCGGGAAATCGGCATCAGTCACCTCCGCATGTATATCGATCCCTCCACGCTGGCTACTTCAACTCTTGGTATAGAAGGGGTCCCTACGACTCTGCTGATTGACCATGAAGGCCGTGAAATTGGCCGACTGGTCGGCGCCACAGAATGGGACAGCCCGGCCATTGTTAATTTTATTAACCGTACCATTGCCAAGGTGCCGGATTGAACGCAGCCGCATCCTTTGGAAAACCGGGTATCCGGTTGATGCTCAGACCTACAACTGACGCATACTGGCGTCGCTGATCCCTGCAAGAATCCCACAAGCCTCAATTTCCCGACCATCGTTGCAACTCGATCTCAGTGAAACGAGTTGTTTCTCAAGTGCTTGCAGAGCCGTTATCTGCGACCGCACATGAGAGATGTGATCATCGAGCAAGACATTGACGGCAGTACAGGGCTGATCAGGGTCGTCCTGATAGCGCTGTAGTTCGTGAATTTCAGCCAGTGACAGGTCCAGGATTCTGCAGCGAAGGACGAAGGCCAGCCGCTCACGATGCTTCTCGGTATAGATACGGTAACCGTTTTCCTGCCGATCAGGCGGCGGCAACAAGCCTTGCTGTTCATAGAAGCGGATCGTCTGGGTATCGACCCCTGCTAACCGTGCCAATTGACCAATGCGCATCAGGCTCCTCCTCAAGGGCTCTCCTTCGCCCTATTGACCTTATGGTTACTATAAGGTTTTAAATGATAGCCGAACAATATTCGATTGGAGTCGTATCATGAGCAAAAATTGTGGGGTCCACTGTGGCGGCGATTCAACGCCCGCAGCGGATGTCGATATGGAGGCCTCCTCCGAAGCGTCGGGGAAATGGGTCAGCATTTATGCTGTGCCGAAGATGGACTGCCCATCGGAAGAACGAATGATTCGCTTGGCCTTGAACGGCTTTGAAGACATTCGGGCGCTGTCCTTCGACTTGTCGAACCGCCGTTTGCAGGTCGTGCATGATGGCCAGGCTGACCCTATCACTGCGAAGCTCGCGACCTTGGGACTAGGTGCGTCCCTCCAGGAAACCGTCGCCGCCGATCCGAAGACAATCAAGGCCGCCGAGTTATCGACAACCTCTGCTGCGCAAGAGTCCGGCACCCTGCGTTGGTTGCTCGGCATCAATGCACTCCTGTTCGTGGTGGAGATGACGGCCGGCCTGATCGCCCAGTCCACCGGCCTGATTGCAGAGTCCCTGGACAATTTTGCCGATGCGGCCGTGTACGGGCTCGCCCTCTATGCGGTTGGGCATAGCGTAAAAATGCAGGTGCGCGCCGCGCATCTTGCGGGTGTACTCCAACTGATTTTGGCTATCGGCGTGCTCGCAGAGGTGGTCAGGCGCTTTGTATTCGGTAGTGAGCCTGAATCGTTTGTGATGATGGCTATCGCTTTCGTTGCCTTGATTGCCAATACCAGTTGTCTGCTGCTGATATCCAAACATCGAGAGGGAGGGGCGCACATGAAGGCAAGCTGGATATTCTCGGCCAACGATGTGGTGATCAACCTGGGGGTCATTACCGCAGGCGCCCTGGTGGCATGGACTGGGTCCAATTATCCGGACCTTATTATAGGCAGCATCGCGGGGATCATCGTACTCAACGGTGCCAGACGCATCCTGGCGCTCAAGGGGTAAAAATGTCCATTTCTGGCAAAAAGCTCTTGCCGTACACCCTGCTGGCTATTTCCGGCCTGATTACAGCGTCTGACCAGGTTGTAAAATGGCTGGTCCAGCAGTCAATGGCGTATGGTGAGTCGATTCCGGTGACCCCGTTCTTTAACTGGGTTCATGTCTGGAACACCGGCGCCGCATTCAGCCTGTTTGCCGATGGTGGGGGTTGGCAGCGATACTTTCTTATCACAATCGCGGTAGTTGTCTCGATTGTACTGATCAGGCTGATTCGTCAGTGCCGCCACAGGGGAGAAGCCATCGCGTACAGCCTCATTCTTGGCGGTGCCATGGGCAACCTGATTGACCGGATATTTCGTGGCTATGTTGTGGATTCCTTTGATGTCTATTGGCAATCCTGGCACTGGCCGGCCTTTAACATTGCCGATATCGCCATTGTGCTGGGCACCGTGCTTTTTCTCTATGTCAGTTTCATACCCGAAAAATCGGGCACGAAAGCCGAGCCCGATGGATCTGGCTGAAAAACCACTGACAAACGCCTTGACCTTAAAGTTGACTTTAAAGATATCGTCTGTGTTGACGAACCGAGAACGACAGCCAAAGCAAAGGAGAATGAAACGATGACATTGCAACTTGGAGAAACCGCTCCCGATTTCACCGTTGAATCCACCGAGGGGAATATTAAGTTTCATGAATGGCTTGGCGGCGATTGGGCCGTATTGTTTTCACACCCCGCCGACTACACGCCAGTCTGTACCACAGAACTCGGCGCCTTTGCCAAGCGCAAGGATGAATTTGCCAACCGCGGCGTGAAGCTGATCGGGGTGTCCGTCGACCCGCTCGATTCCCATAACGACTGGGCAAAGGACATCGAGAAAACCCAGGGTACAGGGCTTAATTTTCCTCTCCTGGCAGACAAGGATCAGGTTGTCGCAAATCTTTACGGAATGATCCATCCGAAAGCCGACCCCAAGGTGACCGTTCGTACGGTGTTCATTGTCGATTCCGCGAAAAAAATACGTCTGATGCTGACGTATCCGCCCAGCACCGGGCGCAACCTGGACGAGATCCTGCGGGTCATTGATTCACTTCAGCTGACCGACAACCACAAAGTGGCCACGCCGGTGGACTGGAAAAATGGCGAGGATGTGATCATCGTTCCGTCGCTCTCCAACGACGAGGCCAAAGAACGTTTCCCTGATGGATGGGATGAGCAGACACCGTATCTGCGCGTTACCCGCCAACCTGGTCGGAAGTAATAGAGAATTCGTCAGCCGGCCTTGCGGCTGGCTGACGAAGCAATACCTGAGAAACCCTCACCGATAGGTTCGGTCATCGCCGAAGCCTTAACCGAACACGGCCCCGAAATGCTTACCCTGACAGTTCCTGAAGTTGGTCTCTTCGCGTTACTGATTGCACTTTGCCTGTCGCTGCTTCAGGCGACGGTGCCCCTGCTGGGAGCCGCCACCCGGCGCCCGTTGTGGATGGCGTTCGCGGAGCCTATGGCGTGGGGGCAATTTGCCTTTCTGCTGGTTTCTTATGCCAGCCTGACTGCCAGTTTTCTTCTGGATGATTTCAGCGTGGACTATGTGGCCCGTAATTCGAACTCGATGCTGCCCTGGTACTACAAGTTCACCGCCGTCTGGGGATCTCATGAAGGCTCGGTGCTGTTGTGGAGTCTGATTCTCAGTGGCTGGGGCTTTGCAGTCAGTCTTTTTTCGCGCGATTTGCCAAGGGATATGCTGGCGCGGGTACTGGGTGTTCTGGGTGCCGTTAGCGCGGGGTTCCTTCTTTTTATCGTAGTTACGTCCAACCCCTTCGAACGCCTGCTGCCGGGCATACCCACTGACGGTGCCGATCTGAATCCGTTGCTGCAGGACGTCGGCCTGATCATTCATCCACCGATGCTTTACATGGGCTACGTGGGCTTTTCAGTGGTCTTTGCCTTCGCCATCGCTGCGCTGATTGAGGGTCGTCTCGACGCGGCCTGGACGCGCTGGGTGCGGCCGTGGACAAACATAGCCTGGGCCTTTCTCACCCTGGGCATTGCTCTGGGTAGTTGGTGGGCCTATTACGAACTGGGTTGGGGAGGCTGGTGGTTCTGGGATCCGGTGGAAAACGCTTCGCTTCTTCCCTGGCTGACCGGGACCGCCCTCATACATTCACTGGCGGTCACGGAAAAGCGCGGCACGTTCAAGAGCTGGACGGCGCTTCTGGCCATTTTTACCTTCTCATTGTCGCTGCTGGGAACTTTCCTGGTGCGTTCAGGGGTGCTCACATCGGTCCACGCCTTCGCTAATGATCCATCGCGGGGCCTCTTTATTTTGGCGTTGCTGGGTATCACGGTTGGCGTTTCATTGTTGATATTTGCGCTACGGGCGCCACGGATGAGCGCCAGCGTCGGCTTCGGTTGGCTATCTCGAGACGCCTTGTTACTGATCAACAATATCCTACTGGTGACGATGACGGTCACCGTCCAGTTGGGCACTCTATACCCTTTGATTCTGGATGCGTTGGGACTGGGTAAGATCAGTATTGGCGCCCCTTACTTTAATAGCCTGTTCGTGCCATTGACCGTCATGCTCTGTGCTTTTATGGGGCTGGGGCCGGTGGCGCGCTGGAAGCAGATGCCTGGGCGCGAGCTGTTCCGTCGGCTTCTGGGGTCGGGCCTGGCGGCGTTGGCTATTGGCGTATCGATACCGTTTTTGTATGGAGGCAAGTGGAATACAGCCGTGGCGTTGGGGCTGGTCGCGGCCTTGTGGGTCGTGCTGGCGCTGGTGCGCGATCTATCCGATAAAGTCCGCAAGGCCTCTTCGGTGCAGGCCGGGTTGCGCAAGTTGACCCTGTCGTACTGGGGCATGGTGGCCGGCCATACGGGCCTGGCCGTCACGATTGTGGGCGTGGTGATGGTGTCGAACTACGCTGTCGAGCGCGACGTACGATTTGCGCTTAACGAGCAGGTCGACCTGAGCGGTTACGTCTTTACGTTGACCGAACTGGGCGAGCGCAGGGGGCCTAACTTCCTGGCCGATACGGCGACCATTGAGGTTACCCGGGGCGGCCGAATGGTCACCACCCTGCATCCTGAGAAGCGCCTGTATATCGCCCGGGGCCAGCCGATGACGGATGTAGCCCTACACCCGAGCCTGCTTCGGGACCTTTATGTTGCTATGGGCGAGGAACTGGACGACGGCAGTTGGGCAATGCGTATACAGGTCAAGCCCTTCGTGCGCTGGTTATGGCTGGGTGCACTGTTGATGGCCTTCGGGGGCGTCCTGGCCGTGGCTGACCGTCGCTACCGTCGTCGCCGTGCAGCCATAGCTGGAAGTGAATGGGTGAGGCCGACACGCGAGGTCCACACATGAAACGCCGGCTGTTGCTGCTGCTCCCTTTTCTGGTGTTCCTTGGTCTGGCCTTCTTTCTTTACCGGGGGCTGTCGCTCGACCCAAGCGGGCGCGAGTCTGCGTTGCTGGGCCGGGAATTTCCGTCATTCACGCTCTCGACGCTGGAGGATCCCGATGCTGAGGTCGATGAATCCCTGCTGCACGGACGGGTTTCTCTGGTCAATGTCTGGGCCTCCTGGTGCCCGACCTGCAAGGAGGAGATGCCTCAGTTACTGGAACTCTCCGAACGCGGCGTGCAGATGGTCGGCATCAACTATAAAGATACCCGTGACCTTGGACGACAGTTTCTTGAAGAGTTTGGAAAGCCTTTCGAGGTTAATATCTTCGATCCTGCCGGTGACTTAGGTTTTGAACTTGGCGTATACGGCGTACCGGAAACCTTCCTGGTCGACGCAGACGGTATCGTTCGCTACAAGCACATTGGGTACATCACGCCCGCCCAGGTGGAGGAAGTCATGGCGGAGGTAGAGAAATGGCGCTAATAGCCCGCTCCTGCGTACTACTCTTTTTTTTGCTGCCGATATTCCAATCTATGGCTGCTCCAGCTATCGACGCACGTACTTTCGAGAATCCGGTGATGGCGGAGCGTTACCGCGATATCACAGCTTCATTACGCTGCCCTAAATGTGATGCTCAAGCCATAGACAGTTCCAATTCACCGGTAGCCGGCGATATGCGGGAGCGGGTTGCGTTCCTGCTTCGCGAGGGGCGTTCTGACAAGGAGATCCTCGATTTCATGGTTGATCGTTTTGGTGAGTTCGTACTCTACAACCCGCGCCTTGATGGGCGTACCTGGCTGCTGTGGGCGTTGCCGGCAACAATGATGGTAGGTGGTGGCCTGGTTGTGACTGCATTTGTCCGAGCGCGCAGACACAGGCGAGTTCGAGCCCTCTCGGAAGAGGAGCGCACGCGCCTGGCTTCTCTCATCCATCGTCACCGGGAGGAAACAGAATGACCATGCTCTGGCTGGGTATCGCCCCACTGCTGCTACTGGTGTTGTGGTTCCTGAGTTTACCGTTGCGGCGAACAAGGATGACCCATGCCCGGCAGCAAAGGTTTGAAGCTGATGATCATGCTGAAGAGCAGAATTTGGCAGTCTATGAGCGGCGGCTCGCTGCGCTGGAAAGGGCCCGCGAGCGCGGCGAGATTGAGGCTGCACGCTTTGAAGAAAGCCGTATCGAGCTTGATCGCAATCTATTGGAAGATACCGAGACCCGACGTCGCGCGCCTCTCAGGCAGCCCCTGTCCGGACGTTTTGTAATACCGCTGGTGATGATGGCTGTGATCGTTGCCAGCGTAATCGGGTATCAATGGGTGGGCGCCGACGGCGATCTGGCTCTGTATGACGCGCAGCAGGAGGTGCTCAACTCACCCAATGCCTCACTGGCGAAGCTGGTTGAACGGCTCGAAGAGCAGGCCGAGACTCAGCCGGACAATCCCAAGGTTTGGACATTGCTGTTTCCGCTATACCAGCAGAGCGGCCAGCCAGTTCTGGCGATTCGTGCGCTGGAACGACTTATCGAACTGGAAGGCCGCAGAGCCGATCTGCTGGCCCAGTTGGCGCAGATTAAGTTTTTTACCGCCGGGCGCACCTTGACCGATAAGGTGCAGGCGCTGGTAGATGAAATCCTCGACAAGGATCCGCGTCAGCCGACGGTGCTGGGTCTATTGGGGGTAGAGGCCTTTGACGACGGCCGCTATAAACAGGCGATCGAGTTCTGGCGCCGGGCGATGGCTGGCTTTGACGATGACGAGTCCGCCGCAGCCATTCGTGAAGGTATCGCTGTTGCCAAACAGCGGCTGGAACGGTCCGCCAATGAAGCCGAGCGGCTTGTTGATTAGAACCTGAACGTACTTTCAAACACTCAATCAGGAAAGCCTATGCTTCAATACCCGCAAATTGACCCGGTAGCCATCTCACTGGGCCCACTACAGATCCATTGGTACGGCCTGATGTACCTTGTTGGTTTTCTCGCGGCCTGGTGGCTGGGTCGCCGCCGGGCCCACCGCGTGGGGCTGAGCCACAAAGACGTTGAAGACTTGATCTTCTACTGCGCAATCGGCGTCGTCCTGGGTGGTCGCGTGGGTTATGCGCTGTTCTATGGCTTCGACAAATTGGCGGAGAATCCGCTTTGGTTGTTCAAAGTCTGGGAAGGGGGCATGAGTTTTCACGGAGGCTTTACCGGGGTATTGGTTGCAGCCTTGGTCTTCGCCCGAAAGCAAAACCTGCGGTTTTTTCAACTCACGGACTTTATCGCACCCCTGGTGCCGATTGGCCTGGGGGCAGGGCGCCTTGGCAATTTTATCAATCACGAGCTCCCGGGGCGGGTCAGTGACATGCCCTGGGCCATGGTGTTCCCGAATATGGGGGAGGCGCCACGCCACCCGTCGTCACTGTATGAGTTTGCACTGGAAGGTGTTGTGTTGTTTGTTGTGCTGTGGTGGTTCTCACGCCACCCTCGTCGGATGGGCGCAACGTCCGGCCTATTCCTGTTGCTCTACGGAATTTTCCGTTTTGCGGTCGAGTTTGTCCGCCTCCCCGACCCGCAACTGGGGTTCATCGCCCTCGGCTGGGTGACCATGGGGCAGTTGTTAACCCTGCCTATGATCCTCGGAGGCCTTGCATTAATGGCCTGGTCAAGACGTCAACCGATCAATAAAGCGGAGGCGGTGACAGCCAGATAAAAGCTGTCTTTGCTTGTTTGTTGACTCACGAGGAAATTTAACATGAAAGAAACTATTGCTCATTCCGGAGCCTGGGGTATAGCGGCGATCATGATCGTCCTGATCTCCTGGGTCATGTATCGTTGGCTCGCTCCCAGGACATGGCGGGAGTGGGGCAGTGCCGGGGTGGTGCAAGCATTTATTATCGCATTGTATGCAGAGATGTACGGCTTCCCTCTCACTGTCTATTTGCTCGTGCGGTTCTTTGACTTGGACGGTAGTGAGCTCAGTGCGAATCTCTGGTCTTCGCTGCTCGGTATCGGCGAGATGGGTATGCTCGTCGCGATGCTGCTCGGCTATGCTCTGGCTGTGACTGGCATCGGTATTTTTCTGCAGGGATGGCGAGAACTTCACCGTGCACACCAACAAGATCGCCTTGCTACGGATGGACTCTATAGCGTCGTGAGGCATCCTCAATATACGGGCCTTTTTCTCATCCTGTTCGGGGAGGGAATTGTGCATTGGCCGACGCTGTTCTCCGTTAGTCTGTTCCCCATCATCGTTCTCGCCTATAGCCTGCTCGCACGCCATGAAGAGCGAAAGGTGATTGAGCGGTTTGGGGAGGAGTACCGAACCTACCAGCAGGATGTGCCGAGGTTTATTCCAAGAGTCGGCCGACTTGCAAAACTCATTGGCAAGTCCCGCTCGGGGCTGGGCTGACACACAGGGAAGAGTACTGCGTCGAGGAAGTGCTCGTCTGTAGACGCCAAAGAAACCGCTTAAGACGATGCTCGGTCATCCATAACCATTATCAACTTTGCAAGGGGGCGCCTTATGCAGAACTTCAGATGTTCTTCTGGACAACCTGATGTAGCAGGCTTCTATGATCCACTGTCGTCTAGTATCCAGTACGTAGTTACCGACACGAGAACCCTAAAGTGCGCCATTATCGATCCGGTTCTTGATTTCGATGAGAAATCCGGCTCGACAGCATTTCATCTTGCCGATGAGATCCTGGCATACATAGCAGAGCAGGGGCTCGAGGTTGAATGGATATTGGATACTCATCCTCATGCCGACCATATGTCCGCCGCACACTATCTGAAAGAGAAAACAGGGGCGCCAACGGGGATAGGCACCTATGTAAAAGACGTGCAGGCACTATGGAAGGACCTTTACAATTGGCCTGTTTTTCCTGCCGATGGCCGTCAATGGGACCATCTTTTTGCGGACGGCGATGTGGTCCGGGTGGGGTCAATTCAGGGCAGGGTATTGTTTTCTCCCGGCCATACGCTGGCGTCAGTTACCTATTTACTGGGTGATGCGGCTTTTGTGCACGACACGCTTTTCCAGCCTGATAGCGGTACTGCCCGCGCCGATTTTCCGGGTGGCGATGCCCGCCAGCTCTGGCAATCCATTCAGGAGATTCTGGCCCTGCCCGACGAGACCCGGCTATTTACCGGCCATGACTATCGACCGGGCGGCCGAGAGGCAAGGTGGGAGAGTACCGTGCGCGAACAGCGGGAAACCAACAAGCACCTGATGGGTGATCAGACTGAAGATGGATACATCGCCATGCGGAACGAGCGTGACAAAGAGCTCCCCATGCCCAAGCTTCTCCTCCATGCGCTGCAGGTGAACATACGTGGCGGTGAATTGCCCGAGCCCGAAGACAATGGTCGGCGCTATTTGAAGATACCTCTTGATGCCTTTGATGGCGCAGTTTGGGACTAGTGACAGAGACCGATAAAAAGGAGGTTCAAATGAACATCGGCCTGCTCGACGAGCGATTGAATGTCATTGCTCCGTCCAGCCTGAAAGGTCGCTAGGCCCCGCAGTACCGCCAGAAGCGCATCTTCAGCCGTGCCGGCCTTGAAGTCTCTGGCCGAATAGGCGGGTGCGTGTGGTGTGTCGAGAACCGCTTCATTGGAGAGATTGTGATGTCAGCTTTTTCAAGGATTGCCGGGGACTATGATGATCTCTGGCTTTTAACCGATGGCTACCGGGACTGGATGCTGACCAAGACTCTTGGGCATTTGAGTATGCGAAGGAATAGTAAATTCGCGGACCTGGGAGGTGGAACCGGTATATTTGCTCACCTCCTGAAGCTGGGCGTGCCGCTTGAGTCTGACGCCATATGCGTGGATCCCTCCGACGCCATGCTCTTGAACGCAGGGCGGTACCGAGGCCTCCAGACATATTGTGAATCTGCTGAAACGTTTGCCCATAGGCAGGTGCCAATGGACCGGATTCTTATCAAGGAATCGATCCATCACGTCCGGAATCGTCAGAATTTTTGGGAGAAAATAAGCTCAAGTTTAAGGCCCGATGGCCGTGTTTTGGTGGTGACTCGGCCCAGTTTGCCGGAGCTTCCCCTTTTTAAACGGGCGATGACGGCCTTTTCAGAGAGCCAGCCGGAACTTGAAATTCTTCTCGATGAAATCTCCAGTTCAGGTCTCAGAGCTGTGACAAACACGGAGCAGTACCACGTCCAGATCCCGAAGGAGCGCTGGTATGCAATGCTTCGGGCTCGGTTTATGTCGAGTCTCGCAGGCTTTACTCCCGGTGAAATTGAGGACGGTATCCTAGAAGTCGACAGCCAGCTTGACAGAGATCAGGTCCGCTTCACTGACCGTTTGTTCTTCGTGGTTGCTGAGCATGAGCCACAATGACCAAGCTGGGTCGCCTCACGTGGTGTCCGGTTTATGCGCAAGGCTTTACGGTCGAGTGTATTCGTACGAGACGTTAACAGGTGATGGCGCGGATGATTAATACAGCTCGCTTTTGAGAATAACAGATGGATCCTTCTATATTTGGTTTCTCCCCCTTTGCGGCCGCCTTTGTTTTCGGTCTCCTTGGGGGTGCGCACTGTATTGGAATGTGCGGCGGTATCATGGGCGCGCTGACCTTTTCGGTGCCTCGCGAGGTGAGTCGGCCTCACCGTGTATTTGGATTGTTGCTGGGGTTTAATGCAGGCCGCATCTCCAGTTACATGGTCGTCGGAGCTCTTGTCGGTTTAGTCGGTGCCGGGCTCAGCCATGCGCTGGATGGTGTTGCTCTTGTGCTGAGAATAGTGGCTGCCGTCATGTTGATATTGATGGCGCTATATATCGCCAATTGGTGGAAGGGGCTGGTTCGTATCGAGTCCTTGGGCCGCTATGCCTGGGATATCGTAGCTCCTATCGGAAAGCGGTTTATGCCCGTTGTCAGGGTCCGCCAGGCATTTGGTTTGGGCGCAGTCTGGGGATGGATGCCCTGTGGATTAATTTACTCAATGCTCGCCTGGAGTCTTGCGATTGCGGAACCCCTGCAGGGCGCCGCACTGATGGGTGCGTTCGGGCTTGGAACCCTGCCGACGGTGCTGGCAACCGGCATGGCAGCACGGCGTATCTCAGGCTGGATCCAGAACCCAACGACACGCACAGTGGCAGCGCTGCTGATCATCTCGTTTGCCGCCTGGCAACTGTGGCACTTGCAAGCCATGGGCGCCATGCACTGAACATGAGGCTATCTGATTGCGGGAGCCGGGCGCGTGGGAAGGAACTTTCACTTGCCATCTAACCCAAAGTACATATGGGCACGGATTCCCTGCGGACAAGATCGTATTGATGGCTCGCGGGCTACTACGAAGAACGTTCAGAGGAGGTTGGCGCTGTGAAAGTTAAAGAAATTGCGAGATTGGCGGATGTCTCCGCGGACACTGTTCGTTTTTATAGGCGCGAAGGGTTACTCCGACCGCGGACAAATCCCTGTAATGGCTACCACGTGTATGATTCGAAAGACCTAAGCCGTTTACGTTTTATTCGTGCGGCTAATAAATTGGGTCTGAACCTGAATGAAGTCAGAGTCATTCTGGATCAAACGATGGAAGATGGCGGCGTTGCTAGCGGCAATCTGAAGGAATTATTTGCAGACCGTCTGCTCAGACTGGAGCAGGAATTAAACGAGCTTAAGCAACTTCGTGACGACATGAAAGCTGCAGTTGAGGAATGGCAACATAGGCCAGGCGGAGTCCCTAATGGGGAGAATGTCCAAAAATTAATAGGCCAGTGGAGCTAGTGCCAAACCGTACAATTTACTGCTTGACCTTGTGGTAGCTGCACCTTACTATCTCGAAAACTTATTTAAACTCAATCACCTGAGTCACTCCTCTTGCCCCACCAAACAATTCGCCAAGCTGTTATTCACCTGCTGTTGCTGATCATGGCAATGCAGCCGGTGCTGGCGTTCGGGCAATTTAAGGCAGATCCAACGGAACCTTCTCTCAAGGCCCACCAGGTGGCCATGACGGATTGCTGCGACAACACCGGTTTAGACACCACTACCGCGCATTTGGAACAAGACATGGCCTGTGGTGATATGGCAACGGCGGACTGTGCCCTGGCTGCCAATTTGGGTAGTTGCGGTGGCATGCTGTCTGTACTGGTTCCTGAAAAGGCGGATTTGCCGGCGCAATCTTCCTCTGGCCCTGCACACCACCGCCCCCGCGGCGGCTATCTCAGCATCATTCTCGACACCCTTACACCTCCCCCCAATTCCTCAAAAGCCTGAACCGAGCCTTTTTGATTTGTTCGCACGTTCGTACGGGCCTGTAGTGGGCTACGAATAAGCGCTCATGAGCTTTAAACGAGGAAACATCAATGCGCATTGCCCTGGTGGCGATAGTGATCGCTATGGCCTTTGGTCTTGGCTGGCTGACCAGTCAGCAAACTATGCCAATGTCCAAATCAGCCGATTCCAGCAGTCCAGCCGGGAAATCGGCCGACGATAAAGAGCCCTTGTACTGGGTTGCCCCCATGGATTCCAACTACCGCCGGGATAAGCCGGGCAAGTCCCCCATGGGAATGGATCTAGTGCCCGTTTATGCGGAAGAGGACACCGGCCGGGACGATGGCGGGGTGCAGATAAACTCTGCTGTCAGGACCAACCTGGGAGTTAAAACCCAGTCGGTCTCCCAAGGTTCGGTCTCCATTCCGGTCCGTACCGTGGGTTATGTCGCCGACGACGAGGACAAACTGATCCACGTCCACAGCCGTATCGCCGGTTGGGTAGAGGTTCTCCATATTCGCTCACCGGGAGAGGAAGTCCGTCGCGGCGAGCCACTGTATGAGATCTATTCGCCGGAGCTGGTCAATGCCCAGCATGAGTTCCTGATGTCCGAGCGCCTGAAACGAGGCTCAGAGACGACAGCAACGGGCGGCAAGCTACGGGCCCTGGGTATGACAGATACCCAAATTGCCAACCTGAAAAGCACAGGAAAGGTCCGTGAGCGCATCACCGTGTTCGCCCCCGGTTCAGGCTATGTGGCCGCTCTGCCGGTCCGTGCCGGTATGTTTGTGCGTCCGGACACCGAAATCATGGCCATCGGCAGCCGCGATTCGGTCTGGGTGATCGCCGAATTCTTCGAACGCCAGGCCGGGCTCGTCGTTGCCGGCCAATCGGTGGAATTCACCACACCCTCCATGCCAGACACTCAATGGCAGGGCACCATTGACTACGTCTACCCGGAGCTGGATGCCAAAACCCGGACTTTGCGGGCACGGGTGCGCGTTCCCAATCCTGATGGCCGGCTGCGCCCCAACATGTTCGTAACTCTCACGATGGATGCCCCCATCGGCGATGACCTGCTGACCATCCCCAGAACGGCGCTGATCCAGCGCAGCGATAGTCAGCACGTGCTGCTGGCCGAAGACGAAGGCTACTTCCGCCCGGTGCCGGTCGCAACCGGCCAGGAAGCGGGGGACAGGGTGGTCATCCGCGAGGGGCTAAAAGAAGGACAGCAGGTGGTCGTGTCCGCCCAGTTCCTGATCGACTCCGAAACGAGCCTCGAGGCCGCCATGCTTCGGCTTGAAACGGATAAGCAAAATGCAGGCGATGCGGGTTCACACGACTCGCCTGCCAGGCTGATCCAGGGCGTCGGCCGAATCACGGAACTCGATAGCGACAGCACCTCAGTCACCCTCGATCACGGCCCGATTCCCGACCTTGGTTGGCCAGCCATGACGATGACATTTGGTATCGCCGATTCCGTGGATTTGGGAGACCTGGGCCCCGATCAGAGCGTCAACTTCGGCTTTCGGGAGACACCTGAAGGCTACCGTATAGAACGCATTGAACCTGCGCAAGATGCGCAATAACCACTGGAGAAAACCATGAACCTGAAAACCCTGACGATGGCTGTTGTGTTTGGATTAACGCTGGGTCCCGCTCTGACGGTGGCCGATAGCAACATGGGCTCCATGTCCGGCATGGACAAAAAGGAGTCAACGGGCCCGGTCCAGAGTCGCGGCGTGATCACCGCGATCAACACCGAAAAACGCAAGATAACCCTGAATCACGAGCCCATTCCGGAGCTGAATTGGCCGAGCATGACGATGGGGTTTCCCGTGGCGCCAGAGGTGAACTTGGAGGGCCTGGGTAAAAACGATTCGGTTTTTTTCACCCTGACACCGGCCGGTAAGGGCCAGCAAATAACCAACATCAGGAAACAATAGCGATAAACCGGGGTGCGGAGCCATGCGACCGCCCCCGGACATCACCAAACCGGATTCAGCCCATGATTAACGCCATTATCCAGTGGTCGCTTCATAATCGATTTTTTGTACTCCTTGCTACCCTCATTCTGACCGGATGGGGCTTCTATTCCGTCCGCGAAACACCTATCGACGCCATACCGGACCTGTCGGACGTGCAGGTGATTGTTAAAACGCCTTATCCCGGTCAGGCGCCACAGGTGGTGGAAGACCAGGTAACTTACCCGCTGACCACCGCCATGCTCTCAGTACCGGGTGCCAAGACAGTTCGCGGATACTCCTTCTTTGGCGATTCCTTCGTCTACGTGATTTTCGATGACGACACCGACCTGTACTGGGCCCGCTCACGGGTGCTGGAATACCTGAGCCAAGTGGCCGGGCAACTCCCCGATGCAGCCAAACCTGAACTGGGGCCGGATGCCACTGGCGTTGGCTGGGTGTATTCCTATGCCCTCGTAGACCGCAGTGGCCAGCACAATCTGTCGGAACTGCGGGCCATTCAGGACTGGTTCCTGAAGTTTGAGCTGCAAACCGTGCCAGGCGTATCCGAGGTAGCGAGCGTGGGAGGCATGGTCAAACAGTACCAAGTGGTAGTGGACCCGAATCGGCTACGTGCCCACGACATCACTCTGCAGCGCATTCATGCCGCCATCAATAATGCCAACCAGGAAACCGGCGCTTCGGTAGTGGAGATGGCCGAGGCGGAATACATGGTACGGGTTACTGGTTACCTGCAGAACGAGGAGGATCTGCGTCAGGTGCCGCTGGGCGTTAGCGAAAATGGCAAGCCCTTGTTGCTGAAGGATGTGGCGGATATCCAGTTGGGGCCCCAGATACGTCGGGGTGTCGCCGAACTGAATGGAGAAGGTGAGGTGGCCGGTGGCATCGTAGTGATGCGCTTCGGCGAAAACGCACTGGCAACCATTCAGGGTGTTAAACAACGGCTCGAAGATATCAAGGCCAGCCTCCCGGATGGCGTCGAAGTCGTGCCCACCTATGATCGTTCCACGCTAATCAACAGCGCGGTCGATAACCTATACGGCAAGTTGTTGAAAGAGTTCCTGGTGGTTGTCCTGATCTGCGCGGTGTTCCTGTTCCACCTGCGCTCTTCGCTGGTGGTTATCGTCAGTCTTCCGGTGGGTATTCTCGCCGCGTTTGTGGTGATGCATGCCCAGGGCATCAACGCCAACATTATGTCCCTCGGCGGTATCGCCATTGCTATCGGCGCCATGGTGGATGGTGCCATCGTAATGGTCGAAAACGTCCATAAACACATGGAGCGTACCCCGCTGACCCCGGAAAACCGATGGGCCGTCATGTCACGAGCTGCTGGCGAGGTTGGGCCTGCGCTGTTTTTCTCACTGATGATTATCACCGTCAGTTTTCTGCCGGTATTCACCCTGGAAGCTCAGGAAGGCAAGCTCTTCGCACCCCTGGCGTTCACCAAAACCTACGCTATGGCTGCGGCTGCCGGGCTAGCGATTACGTTGGTGCCGGTGCTGATGGGCTACTTCATTCGTGGGAAGGTATTGCCGGAGCACCGCAATCCTATCAACCGACTGCTGATCTTCCTTTACAAACCGGTCATTGATTGGGCTTTACGGCGTCCAGTTCTGATGCTTGCAAGTGGCCTGATTGTGCTGGTCATCGGCTTTTGGCCGGCCAATAAGCTGGGCAGTGAGTTTATGCCGCCTCTGGACGAGGGGGATCTGATGTACATGCCCACCACTTATCCCGGTATCTCCATTGGCAAGGCACGCCAGATTCTGCAACAGACTGACAAACTGATCGCCAGTATCCCCGAGGTGGAAACCGTGTTCGGCAAAATAGGCCGCGCCGATACGGCTACCGATCCGGCCCCGCTGACCATGATCGAAACCTTCATCCAGTTTAAACCTCGAGACCAATGGCGACCCGGCGTGACACCGGAATCCCTACGCCGGGAACTGGACCAAACCGTCAAACTCCCCGGCCTCACCAATGCCTGGGTGATGCCGATCAAAACCCGCATAGACATGCTCTCCACAGGGATTAAGACCCCAGTGGGCATCAAGGTCGCCGGGCCTGATCTGGCGGTTATCCAAGGCATAGGGGAAGAACTGGAACGGGTACTGTCTGATATACCGGGCACTGCCTCCGCCTTTTCCGAAAGGGTGGCCGGTGGCCGCTACATCAAGGTGGATATACAGCGCGAGTCCGCCGCTCGTTTCGGGTTGAATATCTCAGACATTCAATCAGTGGTGCGCACCGCAATTGGCGGCATGAATGTAGCCAGCACCGTGGAGGGGTTGGAGCGCTATCCCATCAACCTGCGCTACCCCCAGGGCTACCGGGATTCGGTAGAGCAGATGCGCCTGTTGCCCATCGTGACGCCTGATGGCAAGCGTATCGCCTTGTCGGATGTGGCGGATATTCGCATCGATCATGGGCCACCGATGATCAAGTCGGAAAACGCTCGAATCAACGGCTGGACCCTGGTGGACATCGAAGGCCGGGATCTGGGCAGTTGGGTCCAGGAAGCCCAGGCCCGCGTTCAGGAAGAGATGGACCTGCCCTCCGGCTATTCCCTGACCTGGTCCGGACAATATGAGTACATGCAGCGTGCCAAGGAACGCCTGACGATGGTCGTGCCCCTTACTCTGGCTATCATCATCATCCTGCTATACCTGAACTTCCGCAATCTGACTGAGGTGGCCATCATCCTCGGGACCCTACCGTTTGGCATGATCGGCGGCATCTGGCTGATGTACCTGCTGGGCTACAACCTGTCCGTGGCCGTAGCCGTCGGCTTTATCGCCCTCGCCGGGGTGGCGGTGGAAATCGGCGTGCTGATGCTGGTGTACCTGAACCAGTCCCTGCACAACGCTTTAGAGACCGTCGATCATCAGCCAGGGGAGTTGTCGGCGGATGCCCTGCGCCAGGCGATCAGCCACGGGGCTGCGCAACGGGTGCGCCCGATTATGATGACCTTCGCCGCCATCGTGGCCGGCCTGGTGCCCATCATGTTAGGCAGCGGTACCGGCTCGGAAGTGATGCAGCGGATCGCAGGGCCAATGATCGGGGGGATGGTCACCACGCTGATCCTGACGCTGCTGCTGATCCCGGTAATTTTCTATCTCTGGCAGCATGCCCGGTTTAAAAAAATTATTAAAAAAGGAACCTTCCGATGATCCGGTTAGCGGAAATCCAAGTCATATTGGTGCTATTGGTCGCGATATCCTCGCCGTCAACTGCACAATCCCTTGAAGCAGTGGACCAATGGATCGCCGAGGCACTGGCCAACAACGCCGCCCTCGGCGCACAGAAGTCCTCCATCGAGGTCGCGAGGGCCGGGGTGGATAGTTCTGATACCTGGGCCGACCCTGTCTTTAAATACGGTATCGCACCAGAAACCCTGGCGGGCCCCAACACGGTTGGCCATCGTTTCGAGCTCAGCCAGCAATTACCCTGGCCAGACCAGCTATCGGCGTCCCGTAAGGCGGCGGAAGCAGAAGTAATCGCAGCCCGGCAGGACACTCAGTGGCGGGTTCGGCAGCTGACGGCCAGCGTTAAGGGGGCCTACGCGCAATGGTGGTTCGCCAACGAGGCGATTGAACTTCACCATGAGACCCGCGCTCTTGTGGAGCAGCTTGCGAAGGTTTCCGATCAACGGCTGAGCTATGGCGTAGGCTCTCAAAGCCAGATGCTCAGGGTGCAAACGGAATTGGATACCCTGGATGCCCGATTGGTTGAACTGAAGGCGGACCAAGCAAGGCTTGCCGGCAAGCTGATCCCATTGCTCGGGCGCCGTCCCACCGATTCCAACCTGCAACTGTCTCTGCCGCCGGACACGCCTCTGGTGTCCAACGGTCGGAACGGGATGGATCACCCGATGATTGAGGCTGCCCAAGCACGAGAAGCTGAGGCCCGCGCCCGACTGGAGATTGCCGAGACCAATCGCAGGCCCGCGTTTACAGCCAGTGCGGGCTACAACAGCCTGTGGGCTGACGATAGCAAACGTTGGATGATCGGTATCGGCATTCGGATACCGTTTAGCGGGCAACGACAGCACAGTGCCGTTCGCAAGGCCGCCGCCGAAGTTTCCCAGCACCAATGGCGGACCACCCAGGCACACCGAGAGTGGCTGGCTTCGATTGCAGATATGAAGGCGAGCGTTCAGGCTGGCTATGACCGTTTGGACATCCTCAACCAGCGGCATTTGCCCAATCAGCGCGCTCACTGGGAAGCCAGCCTGAACGAGCTGGCCAGTGGCACCGGCAGGCTCGAAGACGCCATCAATAGTGCAAGGCAACTCAATGGAGTGAAACTCGCGAGAGCTGCGATCATCCGTGATCTTTATAGCGCCAGGGCGGGATACGAAGCTTTGCTGCCAATGGATACCACCGACGTATCAAACTGAAAGAGAATCCGCCATGAGACTACTACTGGCAGCACTCTTCACGCTCGTCCTGTTTCCGGCCGTTGGCGGCCCCCGAGACAGATTTCTGAGACGTCTGCAAATATACGAGAACTGCGACAGGGTCCAATAGAAGTGGGCTGGCCCCGGTGATTATCCGGGGCTCGCTATACTGAGTGTCAAGTAGAGTATTTATCATCCAGCGCAGCAGGAAAGCTGCTTAACGTCTTTCGTAAAGGCCTGAGCACAGAGTTTCAGCCCTTCCACTGTGGTGAGGTAGGGAAACAGCTCGTTGCCGATTTCTTGTACGGTCATACGAGCACGCAGTGCCATCACCGCAGTCTGGATCAGTTCACCTGCTTCACCGGTTACCGCCTGGACGCCCAGTAATCGCCCTGATCCCTTCTCCGCCACCATTTTGATAAACCCGTTAGTTTCGAAATTC
The DNA here is from genome assembly GCF_008122265.1 of Marinobacter fonticola. Classification (NCBI taxonomy): domain Bacteria; kingdom Pseudomonadati; phylum Pseudomonadota; class Gammaproteobacteria; order Pseudomonadales; family Marinobacteraceae; genus Marinobacter; species Marinobacter fonticola. The sequence goes on along the minus strand of NZ_CP043042.1, from coordinate 2,830,992 downwards.
ACCAGAGCTCGCGGCACGTTTTCCAGATTCAGCGTACGGGTATCGATGCTCAGGTCTCGATTGATGGCCTCGGCTTCGGTCAAGCCAACCGTGGCCACCTGGGGATCAGTAAACATCACGCCCGGCATGGCACTGAGATCCAGGGCGGCCTTGCCCCCCGTCATGTTGAAGGCTGCCCGACTACCCCCAGCAGCCGCGACATAGACGAACTCCGGCTGATTGGTGCAGTCTCCGGCAGCATAAACACCTGGGACTGTTGTTTGCAGGTATTCATCCACCTGAATCGCACCACAGGAGGTTTCCACGCCGATGCCTTCCAGGTTCAAAGCCTCGGTGTTCGGTGTTCGGTGTCCGGCCGGTCGCCACCAGCAGTTGGTCCGCCCGCAGGGCACCGGCGTTGGTGTCAAGAATGAATTCGTTGTCGGTATGGTCGACATGGCTTGCCTGGGTCTGCTTAAGCACATCGATACCCTCGCGCCTGAACGCTGACTCTATTGCGTCACCGATCGCCGGGTCTTCACTGGATAACAAGTGGCGGCGGGCCAAAACCGTCACTTGGCTGCCCAACCGCGCGAACGCCTGGGCCAACTCTAGAGCGACGAAGCCGGCACCGATGATGATCAGCCGGTCAGGCACAGTATCCAGTGTCAGCGCGCTAGTGGAGGTGAGATAGGGCGTGTCGGCCAGCCCTGATATTGACGGCTCTGCGGGACGGGCACCCGTTCCGATAAAGGCGCGATTAAAGTGGACAGTCTGCTCGCCCCCGTCATTCAGCCTGACCGCCAGGCTTTGGGCATCGAGAAACCGGGCTTCGCCGTTGAGGACCGAGATGGCCTCATGATTGCGCAGTATGCTTTCATATTTCGCATCACGCAGTTGCTCCACGCGCTCTTGTTGCTGTTCAAGTAGTTTTGCCCGCCTTACCACTGAGGGATTGGCGCTTACCCCATTGTCAAAAGGACTCTCCTTGCGCAAGTGCGCAATATGCGCGGCGCGAATCATGATCTTGGAAGGTACACAGCCGGTATTGATGCAGGTGCCGCCGATGGTGCCGCGTTCAATCAGTGTGATGCTGGCCCCGCGCTCTGCGGCTTTTAAGGCGGCCGCCATGGCTGCGCCGCCGCTGCCGATTACTGCAACGTGCAGATTGCTCGCGCTACTCATTCGGGGAACTCCCTACTCGCGTTCGAGGGCTTCAAGGTGGAGGGGTAGCCCGCGTTAGCCGTGGCTTCAGTCAACGCCTCCACGGACGTTAGTGTGTCGTCGAAGGTAACCACGGCCTCACGATCCGGGTAGCTCACGTCGACTTGCGAAACACCGTCCATCTTATTCAAAGCCAGCTTGATGGTGATCGGACACGCGGAACAAGTCATGCCTGGTATCGAGAGCGTGACAGTCTGCATGGTCGCTAAAGCAGGCATGCTAAGCAGGGCGGTGATCAACATCAGACCAAAGCGCATTCTCATGGGGAGGCTCTCCTTTAATAGAATAGAGGCAGTGCATAAGGGAAAACCAAAGCGACCAGTACCAGGACCGCTACACCCCAGAAGATCACCTTATGGGTTGTTCGCACCATAGGTACGGCACAGCTCTCTCCAGGACGGCACTGTTCCACTGGCCGATAGATTCTGCGCCAGGCAAAGAACATGGCTATCAGTGCCACGCCAATGAATAGTGGGCGATAAGGCTCAAGGGCCGCGAGGTTACCGATCCAGGCGCCGGAAATGCCCAGCGCGATCAATACCAGTGGGCCTAGACAACAGGCCGAGGCGAGAACTGCCGCGATTCCCCCAGCGGCCAAGGCACGGCGCCCTGATCTAGAATTCGACATATAGCTTCCGCCTTTTATGAGCTTGTTTCTTGAGGCAAGGTTACTTCCGTAGTCAACTACGGAGTCAAGGCGTATGTCGAGTAGGGAGACCTTATTGACCATCGGTGGCTTTGCCAGGGCCGCGGATGTCTATGTCGAGACTATTCGCTATTACCAGCGACGAGGGTTAATACCGGAACCGGTGCGTCCTCCTGGGGGAATTCGACGTTACGGCCCCGCCGACATCGATCGTTTAACATTCATAAAGACAGCCCAGCAGTTGGGATTCAGTCTCAATGAGATAGACGACCTGCTTTGGCTTGAAGGCGGTGCCCACTGCAAGGAAGCCAGCGTTCTGGCTGAGCACAAGCTGAGGAATGTGCGCGAGAAGATCGACAGACTGGAAAAAATTGAGAGTGTTCTCGCCGAGATGGTGGATCGTTGCCACGCTGGCCCCGACAATGTCGCTTGTCCGCTCATTGCGTCATTGCATGAAGGGGTCAGTGAGAGCGGAGATCCAAAAGTGAACTCCTAAGAAGTCATAGAAATCGACCCATGTTGCGGAAGTCAGGGGAAGTGCAGGTGGTGCCCCCGGCAGGAACCGAAAGCCACATCTAACCTTATGAAAAATTAGGCGCTGGCACTTGTTCGGTGCCTGAGTACCCACAACAATACCCGCATTTTCTCTATGTGCCTGGGCTGCCAATAGCTACCACTGCGGCACAAAATTTCCTCAGCGATCCCTTGCAGGGAGAGTCTTGTCTGGATATTGTATTCGTGTGTTACGCGAACACGATAAGGAGAAAACCATGCCGGACTTGGTGCACATCAGTGCGCGAATAGAGGCGGAAACGCGAAGGAAGCTTGACGAAATCGCCAGGAAGCGGCGGATGCGAACTGGTGAAGATGTGCGCCTTGCGGATCTCATCAGAACTGCACTCGATGAGTATGTGGCACGTCACAAGGACTGACGATAGGACCCCCGCGCCTGCTGCAACAGGGCGGGGGAGTTACACAGTAAAGTAATTGAGGAACTCAACCATGCAACATCAGCATCTTACCACCGCTGGGAGAGAAGCTATACCGAACGCCGGACCGTTCCTTTGCGTCACTCTCGATCCATACAAGAAGGAAGTGATGATGGCTTTCGGCGATAAAGCCTGGGTTGGAACATACCGCGAAGCATTGGAAACCGAGACCATCGCTGCTCATCTCATGCCAGAAACCATAGCTCTCTTACGTATGAATGTGGACGGCACAGCGCCGGACAAGGGAGGGCTAAAACAATGAACCCGCAAGCCCAACCAGATTCACCTTTTCTCGCAGAGGGTTTCCTTCATGGTTTCGGAGTGAGGCTATCTGAATCCGGACCACGGTTGCCCGACGAGCCCGTTTCGCAATCTGAGGCTGAAGATCTGAGGGACTTCTTCTCAGCCACCCATCCATCGGTGGAGGTGGTACAAATGAGCCTCGCTGCCGACCTGTCTCTGGCTGCGCATGTGCCTTCAGAAGATGACCGGTTCGGCTATCACTTTTTCGCCAAGGCTTATGGTCGCCCCGAACGCCACACGAGCTTTGTTCCCATGACCTACGGGGATGCCCTGACGCGTGTAGAAGAGCTGAGAGAGTCGGGCTACGTGGGTGTTGAACTTTACTTGCTGACGGACATTTGAAGGAGCGCGACCATGGAAAATAATGCTGAACTTCACCAGAAAATAAACGAAGTGCGTGAACGTCTGTTCGATGCTGAGATACTGTTGATGTATATGACGGATCCATCCGTGCTCAACGCGGATAATCCGGATGTGGTTCTAGGTGCGCTGGTAAAGCAGGCCAAAGAGCACGTGAGCTTTTCGGCTGGAGAGATGACAAGGATCATAAACCCAGGTGAGAAGAACCTGGTTTGAACTTTCCGCTATTGCAGGCGCCTGGCTTCCGGGCGCCTTGCGTGGTAACTGTAAGCCCACCGCAGGCGCGGTAGTGAACCGTGGCGAAGTGAGATGTGGGACCGGCAGGCCTCAGAGCGAAGCTTTTCCCGGAAGCGCGCGACTGTCGAAGACTTAAAAGAACGGATAAGGGCTCTATAGAAGTGACTGCTTCACGCTGGGTGCTTGAGCGAAAGCTCACTGAAATGACCGGGCTCACCAAGGACCAGATAAAAATCCGCAGAAGGCAATGGGTGGAGGGCCGGCAGTGGAAGTACGGGCCTGACGGCGTTATCTGGTACAACCATGCCGAAATAGATCGTTGGGTAGAATCAGGCTGGGCTGCCACGTAGCCACCTCTTGCCTTCGCCGTCAACGCTCAGGCGACTTTTTGGCGCCGGCAGATTTGGTAAATTCCTTCTTCACGGTCTGAACAGTTGAGGTTGAGCAATCGGCATATTCGGCGACCTTGCGAACACTGAGGCCTGACTTGAGCAGCTCTTTAATCTTGCGTCGCTTGTCCATGTCCCGGGGCCTGCCCTGGTAGACGCCCGCGGCTTTCGCCTTGGCAATCCCTTCAGCCTGTCTGCGGCGGCGGTCTTCGTAGTCCTTGCGAGCAATGGCGGCCATCATATCCAGCATCATTCCGTTAATCGCATCCAGCATCCGTGCTGTGAATTCGTCGCCCTCCGTGCTTCTCATCGCCTGGTGGCTGGTTGGAAGGTCCACGGCCACTACACGCAGCCCCTTGGATTCGATCTCAGAGCGTAGGCGCTTCCAGTCTCCGGCCGGTAGTCGCGAGAGCCGGTCTATGGCCTCCACCAGCAACACATCACCCGGCTGGGCATCTTTCAGCAATCGCTGAAGCTCGGAGCGATCCGCCTGGGCGCCGGAAGCATTCTCGGTGTACCAATTGGCGATCTTGTGCCCGCAGTCCGTTGCGAAGGACTGAAGCATCGATTGGGCCCTGTTTGCATCTTGCTCGTCGGTGCTGGCCCTGAGATAGGCGCGAATAAACATAGCGTTCCCCTGGTGTGTCATTTTGGGTTATTTTCGACACACTGTAGCGATTAGGGTCTGCTGTGGCAATTATTATTACGGAATAAATCGGAGTTTATTTGTATTAATTGGCCTATACCTTTTCGGTACAGTCGGCGTTGATGCTAGTGAATATGCCCGCAGCCTTGGGTGAGAAGGTCGGCTTCGCTCGAAATTCGGCAATCATTCGCGCTTGAAGACTGGCATCGGACTCGCCTGGTTCGCGCATCACGGTGACTGGATCCTCAGCGATTGTTTCGGTCCAGCCGGCAGGCGGTAGGTGCTCGTTGTCGGCGTTCGGTCTGGACACCCAGATGATGGGCAGCTCTTGGCCGACACCCGCATCCTTCTCTATGGCCTCCAGGCGTCTCCACAGTTCACGACGCATCGGTTGGATCCTCCAGGCAGTCGAAGATTGAGTGCGGTGATTTGCTGTGTTCTCCGCCCGCTGCTTCGGCGCTCAGCTCGTCCATCAGATCGCTGATAGCTTTTACCGTGCTGTCCTGGTTGTGCTGCTCCAGGCTGGCGAGGCGGCGTTCAAGATCCCGTTTCATCGCGTGTTCCCCATCGGTCCGATGCCAAAGTAGACCCACAAGCCCCCGACAATGGTCTTCTCGCGGTATAGGCGCTTCATTGTGGCCTTGGCCCTGGCTTCCAGCTCATCGTCCGTTTCGCCTTCCAGGCGCATGACGGTCTCGGGGCCACACTCCCAACCATGGAGGTCGTCGGCCGGCGGTTTAATCCATATCTCGACGCGCTTGGCGTAGGGGCCGCTTTTCTCCAGGGCGGCCAGGCGTCGCTTGAGTTCGCGGTTCATTGGCTGTCGCTCTCCGTAATCGGCAGGAATGTGGGCACGCTGTTGTGGGGCAGTAGAGGTCGGACGGCGTTCATGTGGCGCTCCCGTAGGCTGTCGTCGTCTTCTCCCGGGTTCCTCATCGTCACCACGTCGTCTGCAGCATGGCGCTGAAATCGCCAGCCATAGGTCGGCAGGTCAAGGCCCCGGCCTTCCTTCGAGTTGTCTACGATGGTGATGAATATGGCCTCAATGCCGTCATCGGTCACAAAGCGGTCTTTCTCCAGCCGTCTCAGACGGCGCTCAAGGTCCTTCATCGGTCATGCTCTCCAGTTTCGCGATTCGTGCGGCCAGTTCGTCGATTTCGGTAATTCGAGCCAATGAGGCGATGCCATCCAATAGGGCCTTACCCTGGTCCGGTGGTAACTGGCCATCTGCCACCGCGGCGACAATGGCCCGGCCCTGGTCAGCCAATGGCGCCGCCGGGTCGATCTCAAACCGCACAGCGGCATGATGAGGCCGTAGGGCGGGTAGGGTGCGCTCGATGATGATCCTGCAGGCGTTCAGGTCGCCCTCCTTGGCTGCCTTGAGTACCGCCTCAGCCGCATCGCCCACGCCGGACTCCAGGCGCCGGCGTAGATCGTCGGCGGCCTTGGGACGGCCTGACGGGTTGCCTGATACCCGGGGCAGGAAGCGGCCCCTCTCGTCCCGGTTGCTCGCCACTATCGACCCTTCCTTTTCTGCCCATAGGTGGATTCGAACGTCTTGGAGATCGGGCCGCCACCACGAAAGTCGGCGACGACGATGTCGATCACCTGCCGGCCGTCCGTATCGTTCCGTGATGAGATGTTCCCGGCACGGTCAGGGTTCTCTATCACGTTGATGACTGGTGCCGTGTTCATGCCCTTCTGGACGTCGTCCAACGTCTTGTCGAGCTTGTCGCTGGTCTTCGAGGTGGTTACCCGCTCGCCAGCCTCCAGGTTCCAGGTGCCGGACTTGGGAACGCGGTCAATACCGTCGTGGGCCTGGCCCTGCAGGGTGATCGCTGAGATATTCGAGACAAGGCCGGCAGTGGCGCCGGCAACCGAAGCCATGGCACCAAGGTTAATCGGCCAGGGATTGGCAGCTGCCATCGCGATACCGGTGTTGATGGCTACCAGGGACTGCGCAATACCTGCAGCCTTCTGGAAGGCGAACATCGTGCGGTACAGGTCGGACTGCTCCCCGGCAAACTCCTTCGCCAGATCCGCCATGTTTCCGAACAATTGCTCTGCGGCGCCCAATTGGATGAACTGGCGCGCCTGCTCGAGTTGCATCAACTCCTTGTTTCGCTGCTCCACAGAGGCGGTAACAAGGCGATTCATTTCGGTCTGGTCCTCAATCAGGCCCTGGCGTTCTCCGTCCCGCAGAGCCTGCATCCGGGCCGCGTGCTCCTGCTCGATTGCATAGCGCTGGTCAAGGCTGCGCCTCACGGCCTCGAATTCAGCTTGTTGGGCGGCGATGTATTCCTGGCCTCGACCTTGAGCATCTACCTGCCCGAGAATGGAGTCGTAGGCGTTACCGGTTCCCGGATTTTGGGCCCGAATGCGTGCAAGCTCTGCCTGTCGCTCCAGCTCTGCCTTGGTGTCCGCATCCAGGGCTCGCTTGTTGTAGAGGTCGTTGATTTCCTCGATGCGGCGACGGTACTGCAGCTCGATCCCGAAGCGCTTATCGAGGGATGCCCGCAGATCCTCTGCATCTCGAACATCTTCGATGGCGGCAGGCTTAGGCTTGAAGCCGGAAGCAGCTTCAGCGGCCCGTGTGGCGTCGTCCTGGGCGATCCGCTGTTGGACTAGAGCCTTGCGGCGGTCATCGAGAGACTTAACCTCGCGGTCAATGGCATCGATCCGGCTTTGGGTTGCGAGTGCGGCGACACTGCCGGCTTCCTGCTCTTGCCGCAGCAGGAAAACCAGTTTGAAGCGCTCTTCGACCAAATCCTGAATCTTGTCGCTCAGGTTTTCGATAGGATCGGCCGCACCGAACAGCTTCACCGTGGCATTGTCCAGGCCGGAGGCCAGGCCCTCGATAATCCTGGCGACATTCGATGATGCGTTGGTCGCTTCGTTAAGCCGGCCAATGAACACGTCAAACGAGTTGCCGAACGTCGTTCCTGCTCGCTCGATGGTGCTTTCCAGCTTCCCGAAGTCCCGTTCGATCTTGTCGGTCTGGCCAAGGATCGATTCGAACACATCGTCGGCCAGCAGGTTGCCGGCAAGCACCATTTCCCGGAGCTCACCGGTAGACTTGCCCAGGCCCTCGGCAATCGCCTGAGCCAACCGCGGGGTGTTCTCGATGATGCTGTTGAATTCCTCAGCCCGGACGATGCCACCGGACAGGCTCTGGGAAAGCTGGATAGCGGCGTTGCTCAACTCGGATGCACTGGAACCGCCGATTTGCCCCAGCTGATTGACCGCCTCCACCAGTTCGAGCACTTCATCATTGCTGCGCCCGAGCTCCTGCGCCCCGATCCGGATGCGGTCAAACAGCTCGATGTTCGATTTCAGCGTGGTGCCGGTGTCCTGGGAGATATCGAACAGCCTTTCAGACACCGCTACATAGTCTCCTGTGGCGTCCGTAGCGGCCCTGACGCGGGACTGAAGTAGGGCGAACTCGTCGGCCATCGTGGCCAGCCTGCCCACTGCATTGAGTGTCACGGCGCCGGCCAGGGCTCCACCTGCAGCGAGAAGCGTCTTCCCGACAAGAGCGCCGGCCTTCTCCGTGCGGTCCAGTTCGTATTGGAGCCGGCGGAGCCTGGTCTCCCCCGACTTTGAGTCAATCGTAACCTCCAACCTCGCTCGATAGCTCACAAGCGCCTCCTATTGCACGGCCTGACTGGGGCCGGTGTCGCGTTGGTATTCCGCCTGCGCCAGCTCATAGGCTCGCCCTGGCGTCCTTGCTTCGACGGTGACGGTCTTACCGGTGTCTGGGTCGAATGACAGCATGGTGTAGCTCACCCGGGCATAATCCAGGCTGTAGGACATCATTACCGCAAGGGCTCGGTCTGCCAGGGCACGAAGTTCCACCAGAGGGTGTTCCTCGGTGTCGTGCACCCGGCAATCTGTCATGGGCTGGCGCAGGTCGAATAGAAGCATTTGGCCCCCCTTACGCTGCTTGCAGCATGCGGAAGTCGTTCAGCCATTCGCGCAGGGTGTCGGCGCCCTCGTCGGCCTTCCAAGCCTTTGCTCGAACCGCTGTAGATTTTGCCGAATTGTGGATCTGGCCCAACAGGTCCGCACCGGCGATAGCCGTTCGGATCACGTCATCCCGAACCATCAGTAGGGTGTGCAGGGCGGTGACCGAATCCCGGTAGCTGGTGGCGATGCCTGCGCGGTTGAGTGACTTCACAGTGTCGTCAGTCAGGCCGGAAACAATGGAAGGTCCGCGAAGCACCGCGGCTGTCAGTTCGGAATGCTCCCCTTTACCCATGGCGAGGACCAGCTTCTGGCGCTCCCCTGGTCCAAGGGTGCGCAGGAAGGACCGTAGCTCCTGGTCGCGTAATTCACCGACCACATCGGTCTCTTTGAGCGGCTTCACAGCGGACAGCATGCGCGGCGCGGCCTCTGCTAGGCTCGCCATGCCATTGCTTAGTTCAGAGACGACCGGAGCCACTGAATTGAAATATTGCTCTGCGGAGGCCAGAACGCGTCGGCTCTTGGCTTCGGGTGTCAGGTCGCTATCGGATTTCACATTGCCGATAGCTTCGCCCGAGTTATTGAAAGCCAGTAGGGCGGCCTCTTGTAGCCTGCGCGCGGCGTTCAGATTTCCTCCAGCTCGCCAGATCCCTTGGGGGGTTTCCAACTGGGCGCCGGTAATACTGGGCCAGTCGTATTCGGTGTAATTCAGGCGATGTTCAAGGCCGCTCAGTCGGATCGCGGAACGTTCATTTTGCATGGGTCGCACCTCGTGTTTTTTCCATGATGTTGATCTTGATGAGTTCAGCGGCCGCCAGGGTGTCACCGTTGTCGGCTGCGCTTTTCAGCAGCTCGTAGTAACCGACGATTGCCTTGCTCGTTGGACGTGTCTGTTTGCTGCCTTTGGGGCGTGCCATCGTTTCCACCTCGAACAGTTTTTAACCTACCTACGGTCGAGCGTACCCCAGAAACTGGTTATTTATCCAATTTAATTGGGTGTACTCAAAACGATACGATTTCCGCTGCGTAACTATGCATTCCATAGACGTGTATTGACGTCTTGAATGTGGCGGTAAATAAAAACTACCCAAAATGGCACATATGAACTCAACGACACCCGGCCAAGTGATAGGCCTGTTATTTCCTGCATCCAGGTGGGGAGTTCGTTGTGATCGAGATGATGTTGCGGTGGGGCGCCGGTCGTTTCTCGGATGGCTGATTTCGACCCGCGTGTGTCTTCCCTTCGGTCATTGGGTAGAGCCGGTACATGGTAAATTATAGAGGTGTCCACATATGGACCACGTAAACCCTGAAAACGGCTCTGACTGGTCCACATACGGACCACATAAGCCCAGATTATTAAGGTTAAATGGGTTAACTGGTCCACATACGGACCACGTTGGGTCACATACGGACCACAAGATTTAATTTTCATGCGGCTTTGCTCCAATTCAGATATCGTGCGCTCGGGCCGTTCGTGGGTTTCACTTCGAGCTTCCCGCTGCATTCGTCGATCGGTCGCCAGGTCACAGCGAATAGTGAGCATTGATTGCGGCCTCCCTGCCGGGTCATCTCGATCAGTCCAGAGTCGAGCAATGCTTTCAGGCTCCTGGTGAGGGTGGTCTTCGAGTTCCAGCCGCGGTCCTCCATGACCGAGAATGCTGCGCAAAGGTCGCCGTTGTTCTTCCCGTTGAACTGGGACGCGATATCGACCAACAGCTTGACCTGCCAGCCATTCAGGCTCTTGTAGGCGCGGCTGTTCAGTACGTCCTTGGGAAGCTGGAGAAAGGACCCAATACCTTTCCTCCCAACGTTTCTGGCTCGTCTATCCCTCGGCATAGGCTTACCCCGCCATAGCGAGATAGAGCAGCTCCATGGCCCTTGGAACGGACTTCTCCGCCAGCCGATAGACACCTGGACAGCAGACCTGTCCCTCTTCATTCCTGAAGCACCGGCGTTCGCAGTGGATCTCTAAGCCGCGCTCACGAAGCTGACGAATGTACTCGGGGCCGTTGCTGACCTTGCCGATACGGTCCACTTCCTCGCGGGTCTTGGGCCCAAGGGTGAGGGCGGTCAGGATTCGCCGCTCCCGGGTTAGCAGGCCAGGGGGTTTCCGCTTATACTGGGTCTTGCTTCGGAATGCCTCGTTAAGGTCCGTGACCGGTGTGCCGCCGGTCCGGGCCCGCTTCTTTTTCTCGCTCATCGTGACGCCCTCCGTTCGACATATCGAATCAGCTCATCAAGCGCGACCGCTTTGCAGCCACTGATCCGCTCAATTTGGATATCTCCTCGCGATACAGCGTCTGTGACTTCGCTGGCGGTGATATTCAGCGTTCTTGGTACCTGGGATAGTGCGAGGTACTGTTGGCGCCTTCTGGTAAACCAGCCAGGCTTAACAACGGAGTTCATGCGGAGCCTTCCGGGCGCTGTTCAATCCACGCCTGGATATCGCTTTCGCGCCAGGCAACAGCACGGGGGCCGATCTTTCGAGGTTTGGGGAATAGGCCGTCACTCATCCAGAGGTAGATGGTGGAGCGGCTGAGGCCGGTGCGGTTTTCCACTTCGCGACGACGAAGCAGGCGCTCGGCCCTATCGGTTGGTACTTTCGATGCTGCTGTGTGCATTGCTGATTATCCTCATGCGTTTCTGGAACACATGGGCAGTTAATCAGCGGCTAGGGTGACATTGTCGCAATTGCGCAGCTCGCGGGCGCAATTGCGCTCAATCTTCTAGGTTGCGTACCTCTTTCAGTAGGTTCTCAAGACTGCGCTTACTTGGAATAGAAAGCCCGAGAGAGTCGGCCATTGCTATGACCTGGGCGGCCGCAGTCGAATGCTTGCCAAGGTCGATGTCTTTGTGGTGCTCGCAGAGCGCCCTTATGACTCTGAGGTAGGTCTTCTTCTCTTTGGTAGAGAGCTCTGAACTGCTCGATGTTTGCGAGGCCTCGAAAAGCGCCTCTAATGCTTGAGGTCGAATGCAAAGTATTGATCCGGGCAGCAGATCGGGTAGTCTCACGAGCGCGGCACCCGCTTGTTCAGGTTCAACCAAGCACAATTCAAACGTAGATGTTTCCGTGCCTCTCTCGTCGATCTTAGCGAAGTTTGCGCTAAGTATATTCAGCGGGACAGCTGGATTGAGATCTCTCTCGTCGGTGCATCTCTTCCAGTGGCTCTCGAGGTACTCTTGAGCCATGGTTGTGTAGAGAATGTCCCAAACACCTGGCTGGAGCGCCGACTCTTCATCTATGGCAGCCAGCGCCGGGCCCTCCCAAATTGCGTTCGGATCTGGCTCCTCTGTTTCCCATTTTTTCACCGCCTCATACAGGCGGAGTTGAGATGCGGTCTGCTTTGAAGCCTGGGAAAGGTAAAAAACTTTACCGTCGAAGTCTGGAGGATCAGTCTCAGGTTGCGGCGGCCGTGAGCCCCTCGGATAGAAGTATCCATAAATGCCGGGCACGCGAGAGAACGTTTTTATGGAAAGTGTGAGGTCTCCTGATGCCGCGTAATGGAGTATGTCCCATTCTGTGATGGTCTGTTCTTGACCTGCTATATGATTGAGAAAGGAGGCAGCTTCCGGGATGGTCATCCATTCTTTCGCTTTCAACTTGGCCATTTTCATGCTTCCCTCTTGGCTTTAAACGGAACGACTGAACCGCCTTTCTTCAGATTGTCCAAGTAGTCTGCCCATTGCTGCATCATTGCCGTCCGTTCTTCTAGCCTAGCGGATCGGTTATAGGCGGCGGCAACCTGGTTCCGCTGACGATGGGCAAGCTGCAGTTCGATAACCTCCGGCTGCCAGCCCATCTCATGGAGCAGGGTTGATGCCGTCGCCCGGAAGCCGTGGCCAACCATGGTGTCGCCATCGAAGCCCATCGATCGCAGCGCCGTATTGATGGTGTTTTCAGACAGCGGGCGGCCGGGCTTGATGGCTTCGAATACGTACGGGCGGTGACCGGTGATCCGCTGCAGCACTTCGAGAACCGTTACCGCCTGCTCTGGTAACGGAATCAGGTGGTCCGGTACCTTGCCGGCTCGCTTTGCTCTCAAGGTGCCCTTCATGCGGTGCCCGGGTATGGTCCAAGTCGCGTTTTCGAGATCAATTTCGGGCCATTCGGCTTTTCTCAGCTCGCCAGGGCGAAGGAATAACATCGGAGCCAGTTGCAGCGCCGCGCATGTCGTCGGCTGGCCGGAGTAGGCTTCAATGGCTCGGAGCAGGGCGCCTACCTCCGCCGGCTTGGTTAATGCAGGCCGGTTTGTGGTTGGTGCTGATTTGAGGAGGCCCCGGAGGTCGGCAGCAGGGTCGCGGATCGCCCGGCCATCAGCAATGGCATACCTGAATATCTGGCTGATGCGCTGGCGCATTCTATGGGCGGTCTCGTGCTTGCCCTTGGTCTCCAGCTTGCGCAGCACCTGGAGTACGAGCGGCGGCTCGATATCTGTTGCCGGGATCTGCCCTATGTGCGGGAAGATATGGCTTTCGAGACGACGGCGTGTGACTCTGATTGTGCCGGGTGCGAGTTCGCCTTCTTGCCGCTTCAACCAGTCGTTGGCAATGGCCTTGAACGTGTTCGCCGCTGCGTTGCGATGCTTGGCGCTTTCCGTCCGCCGATGGTTCACTGGGTCGATATTCTGCGCCAGCAGCTTCCTGGCTTCGTCACGCCCTTCGCGCGCATCTTTCAGGGGCACCTCTGGATAGCTGCCCAGGCTGAAGGTCTTTTCCTTGCCTGCGAACCGGTACCGAAACCACCAGACCTTTGACGCTGGCCGAACAATGAGAGTAAGTCCGCCACCATCAGCAAGCTTGCGTTGCTTCTGTCCGTCGGAGGATGCCTTTTTGACGGCACTATCCGTTAATTTATTAAGGGCCCGGCTCACTGGCGTGACTCCTGTGGGTATGCGTGGAGCAGTGCAAATGCGATACCCGCAAGATTACCCACAAATTGCGGGTATATCCAGTGATGTCCTAAGAGTTCCTGTTAGTGCCAGTAAGAGGGCGAATTAGGCGTAAAATCAGGGGTTTCAGGAAGGTATTGGGGTTATCTGGATCGGTTATTGGTGCCCCCGGCAGGACTCGAACCTGCTACCTGTCCCTTAGGAGGGGACCGCTCTATCCAGATGAGCTACGGGGGCGAGAGGTCGGGTATGATACCCAGGGTAAGCGTCTGGCTCAACCGGACAGGTTGGCGGAAGGCGTATCAGCTGTTAGTTTAAGCCCCTTTTTCGATGGAGTTGGAGCTGCCCGTGGTCACGGTCCCTCTGCACGTTTCCTTTGTCGTGCCTGTGCTCAATGAATCCGTTTCGATCGCTGCGGCGCTTGAGGGGCTTCAGGCATGGCGGGAGGCCGGACACGAGGTCATCGTGGTGGATGGCGGGAGCCAAGACAATACGATTTCTTTAGCGGAGCCGCTGTGCGACCGGGTTGTTCAGGCACCCAAGGGGCGGGCCAGCCAAATGAATGCCGGTGCCGCTTTCGCCGGTGGCGAGGTTTTGGTCTTTCTTCATGCAGATACCCATCTCCCCTCTGATGGCATCGAGAACCTGCAGCGGTTCGTTGATAGCCCGGCGGCATGGGGGCGGTTCGATGTGCGGCTTAGCGGTGACCGCTGGCTTTACCGCCTGATCGGCGAGCTGATGAATGCTCGGTCGCGGTTGACCGGAATTTGTACGGGCGATCAGGCCATATTCGTTCGCCGCGCCATGTTTCAGGAGGTGGGCGGCTTCGAACCTTTGCCTTTAATGGAAGATGTTGCGCTCAGTCGCCGGCTGCTTGGATTGTCCCGCCCCTATTGTATTTCGTCCCAGGCGCTGACCGACAGTCGTCGCTGGGAAAAACACGGTCCTTGGAAAACGATACTGCTGATGTGGCGCTTGCGTTGGCGCTATTGGCGAGGTGAGGATCCAGCAACCCTAGCAAGGATCTATTATCCCGATGTCGCTCCCACACCAGACCGCTGATCAGAGCGGTAGCATCCTGCAATTCGCCAAGTGGCCCGAGCCAGGGCGGGTCAAGACCCGGCTGGCTGCGGCCTTGGGCGCTTATGGCGCGATGAACGCTCACATCGAACTCACGTGTACGGTGCTGGGCAATCTTCTCGAGGTGGGCTGCCCCGTCGACTTTTGGTGGGATAAGCCCGAACCCGGCAGCAGGAAGTACGCCGCCCGGATACTGGCCCAACTCGAAGCAAACAGGATCCCTCCGCAAAGCCAGGTGGGGCAGGATCTCGGTGAGCGTATGAGCCACGCCCTGAGCACGACCCTTCAATCGGCGGATCGGGCTGTGATCGTCGGCAGTGATTGCCCGTCCGTTGACCCGAACTATGTTCGCCAGGCGCTGTCCGCGCTTGAGCACAGCGACGTTGTCTTGGGTCCTTCCAATGACGGGGGTTTTGTGTTGATCGGCAGTCGAACGGATTTAGGCGGCGCGCTTGCCGGTATTGACTGGGGAACGGACCAAGCCTTGGCTCAAACGCAGGCCGCACTCTCTGCCGCCGGGTTTCAGGTCTGTCAATTGGAGCCCCGTTGGGATGTGGATGAGCTGGCCGACTGGGAGCTGTTTTGCACCGAGTGGGGCGTTACTGGTTAGGTTGTCATGCAGTACCTGCAAATGTAGCGGGAGCTTCAGCTTCCGGGCAGACCACAGGCCTGCCGTTCATACTCAGGGGGCCCTGGCGGGCCCTCCGATGCCGAAGCGCCGGCTACATTGCCCGGCGTCGCTGATGGCTTGGCTGTCGTTCTGCAGACTACTGTTTAACGCCGCTTCATAAAGTAGAGCGTAAGCGGTTGCCCCAACACACTCTGCACATGACTGCCGGTTGCTTCAGCCTGAAGCTGTCGCTGGACGGGGGGTAACGCTAGGGCATGGCCGTCGCTGTCCTGGGCGCGTACCAGTTTCCAGTCTACTTCATTACTCATCAGTCCCATTAGTCGGCTCAACTGTTCGGCATCCTGAGGGCGGAACCAGCGGTTGTGGCAGCCGCCCAAGCCGTAAAAATCAGTGCTGGCGAGCAACGCTTGCCAAGTGGGATCCTGGGCATTGTTAATCACCATCCGGCGCAAACGGCGAAGTGTTGCGCTGGTTTGCGGTAGTTGATGCTGTGCAATCAGTTGCTGGATCTGGATATCGGCGGTTGTTTGCCCCGCAGCTTCGGTATGCAAGTGCACCACGGCACCTTGCTCGCAGGCATCGTTGATCAATGCGGCCAAAGCGACCTGGCTTGTGTTTCCCGAGGGCAGGCGGCCCATCTCGATCCAATGCACCTTGTGGCCATCGGCAATAAACCGTTTAGCCAGTGACCAAGGCCAGAACACGATATGCTCCAGACCCATCTCCTCGGCGGTGCGTGCGGCCCGGGCAATGTTGGATAGGGACTCGTCGACCGCAATAACCTCAACATCGCTTAGGCTGGCAGCCAGCTCCAACGCACGCTGACCCGACTCCGCACCGCACACCATGATGCGCAAAGTATCTGGCAGACCTTCCGTCTCCAGGCGCAGACGGGATTTCATCAGCGCTTTCAGGCTGCTTTTCGGTCGTGGCGCCAGACGATTCCAGGCCGGCCAAGCTTGGGGCACGTCCGCGGGGGCGAGCGCCAATTCCTCCACCTTCTCCTCGAAGTTCTGCTTGATGGCTTCCTCGGTGGCACGGTTGTAATAGCTTGTGGCCATTAACGGCTGCAGGCCCACGGGCCATTCGATGAGGCTCCACTGGCCCATGCGAACAGCGAATGTCTGATGGAACAACGCGCCGTACATGGCGCTGATCATCAAAGAACCGGCAATCGATGGCATGTCTTCGCCCATGGCGAACTGAGCGTTGATGCTGTCGTCGATGGCTGCCACCAGGCGAGATTCGTCCTCGCCAATCATTAGCGCGTAGCCGGTGCGGTCGACGTAGAGAGCAATGGCTGCAGCAAGGCGGTGGAGTTCGTCTCGCAGCTCAGCGGTGTTCGCCACCTCGGCAAGGACAGCGTAGCGCAGCTGTGTCACGAGCTCTTCGATGGCAGCATCGGGCATGAGTGTCTTTTCCAGCGCGAGCAGCAGAAGCTCATCCTGACCGGCGGCTTCGAGCAACACCTCGGCACTAGGATTGTTCAAATCGTACTGTTGACGCAGTATGCCCGCGACAAACCGGCCTAACTCCTGATGGGGGATGTCATCGCGACTGAGTAACGTGATGGCGTCGTTAGCCAGCTCTTGATCGGCCTGATCCACGTGCAAGTTCGCGGCGCAGGCAACCATGCCGCTGTAGACCGACGGCCAGTTCAGGTTCAACTGGAGCAGCTTGCGATAGTGTAGGTAGGCCACGTCGAACTGTCCGAGCCGGCGTTTGGCGTGGGCGATACCACAAAACGCCGAAGCGGACTGGCGATCACGCTCCAGAGCCTCGAGGAAATACTGCTCGGCAAGCGCTGGCCGCTCGCTGGCCAGGGCCCAGTAGCCGAGATTGCTATATTGCTGGGCCTGCTCCGGATCGATTGCCAGGCTGCGTTGGAACAAGGCCTGGGCTTCGTCCAGGTTACCTTCGTCCATCTCGACGCGGCCGAGGAGCCCCCAGGCTGCAGCGTTGTCTTCGGTTATACCGGTGATCTGAACCAGTAGCTGGCGGCATTCTTCGCGGGCGTCGAGCCGACGGACGTAGCTACTGTTGGGATGGTTAGACTCGCCGTAGGCTGCGTTGGCCTCGAGCAGCAAGTGCGCGATTGCCGTCTGGCTATGCTGGGCTGCCTGTGAATGATGCTGTGCGTACATGGATCACCTCGTATCGCTCATGCCGCTTTTCGACATGGGCGGCAAGAATCTGCAGTTCTGGAATAGGTTTGCAGTGTTTGAGGTGATTAGAGCGAAAGTTGTGCCAGGTTTTGTACGGAATGTTTAACGCGTTATTACTTAAGGCATTTTTATTGAATAAAAGACATTTGACGAGTTTCGGTACGAAAGTTGCTGAACTATGCTCAAGATTGCCGCAGCGAGAAAAACGACAATTATGAAGATTCTGGTGACCGGTGGGGCCGGTTTCATCGGGTCAGCATTGACCCGCTACCTAATAGATGAGACCCCGGTATCCGTCGTCAATGTCGACAAGTTAACCTACGCCGCTAGCTCCGAAGCGCTCGACTCGGTGGTCGCGTCGGCACGCTACGCCTTTGAATGCGCCGATATCTGTGATCGCGAGGCGATGGCACGCATCTTCGACCATCATCAACCGGATGCCGTGATGCATCTTGCAGCCGAGTCCCATGTCGATCGTTCGATTGATGGCCCCGAAATCTGCATACAGACCAACGTTATGGGAACGCTCGTCTTACTTGAGGTCTCGCGAGCTTATTACGGCAGGTTGGAAACAGGACGAAAACAGCGCTTCCGATTTCATCACGTCAGTACCGATGAGGTCTTTGGCGATCTTGCGCCGAATGCGGACCCCTTCAACGAGGATTCTCCCTATACCCCAAGTTCGCCCTACGCGGCGAGCAAGGCGGCTTCGGACCATTTAGTCAGGGCCTGGGGTCGTACCTATGGGCTTCCAGTCTTGCTGAGTAACTGTTCCAACAACTATGGCCCCTATCAGTATCCGGAGAAGCTCATTCCGCTGATTATTCTAAATGCGCTCCGAGGCAGAACTTTGCCGCTTTACGGTCAAGGCGACCAAATCCGTGATTGGTTGCACGTTGAGGATCACGCCCGTGCGCTTTATTGTATTGTCGAATCGGGCCGTATTGGTGACACCTACTTAGTGGGCGGGCAATCCGAATGCACGAACCTGACGGTAGTAAAGGCACTTTGCCAGAGTCTGCAGCGACAACATCCTCTAATTGGAGGCTATGAGTCACTGATCAGGTTTGTCGAAGATCGTCCCGGCCATGACCGGCGATACGCCATTGCGCCCAGCCAGGGGTTGCTCGATCTTGGGTGGAAGCCGCGACACACCTTTGAGTCTGGTGTAGAGGCTACGGTCGAATGGTACCTGGGCAACCGCGATTGGTTGGAGCGCAGCGGGGCTGAGGGCCGACGACTGGGAACCCTGGGAGTAAGCGTTCTATGAAGGGGATCATCCTGGCCGGCGGCTCAGGCACGCGCTTGTATCCTATAACCATGGGTGTGTCCAAGCAGCTATTGCCGGTATACGACAAGCCAATGATTTACTACCCACTATCTGTGTTGATGCTGGCGGGTATCCGCGACATTCTGATTATCACCACGCCCGAGGACAACGAGGGCTTTCGGAGGATACTCGGGGACGGCGGTAATTTTGGCTTGCGGCTTTCCTACGCGACACAGGCGGCGCCGGAAGGTTTGGCGCAGGCATTCCTGATTGGGGAAGAGTTTATTGATGGTGATCGGGTTTGCCTGGTGCTTGGCGACAATATCTTTTACGGCCAGGGCTTCTCACCCAAATTGCGCGAAGCAGCCCGGCGGGAAGAGGGTGCAACCATCTTCGGATACCAGGTCCGGGATCCGGAGCGTTTCGGTGTTGTTGAATTCGATCGGGACCGGCGCGCTATTTCCGTTGAGGAAAAACCGCTTAAACCCAGATCCAGTTACGCCGTGACTGGGTTGTACTTCTATGACAATCGTGTTGTCGATATCGCCAGGTCCGTACGACCCTCTACTCGAGGGGAGCTCGAAATCACATCCATCAACCAGGTTTACCTTGAAGAGCAGAAGCTGACCGTTGAGCAGTTAAACCGGGGTTTCGCGTGGCTCGATACCGGTACCCATGAAAGTCTGCTGGAAGCTGCGCAATTTGTTGAAACCATAGAGAAGCGCCAGGGGTTCAAGATCGCTTGTCTGGAGGAAATTGCCCTCAACGAAGGCTGGCTGACAATGAGCGATCTCAAGTCCTTACCGGCCTACCGTGCCAGCAATGGTTACGGAGACTATGTGCGCACTTTGGTGGACGAATATGATTCCAGTCACTAGGCCGTTTCTCCCACCTCGCGAGAGGCTCGAGCACTACCTGGACCGGGTCTACGCGTCGCGCCAACTGACCAACAATGGGCCGCTGGTCCAGGAGCTTACGTCCCGGCTGGAAGCGTATCTCGGCGTTGAGAACATGCTGCTGGTTGGCAATGGAACGCTGGCGATCCAGATAGCGGTAGCTGCTTTGGGTATCAAGGACGGCTCGGCGGTCACCACGCCATTTACGTTTCCTGCGACCAGTTCAGCCCTGGTGTGGCAAGGTCTGGAGCCTCGCTACGCTGACCTCGACCCGTCAACCCTGAACCTGGATCCGGTTTCGGCAGCGCAGGTCATCGATGTGTCTACCAAGGCCCTGGTGCCTGTGCATACCTATGGAAACCCCTGCGCCGTAGAGGCTTTTGAGAATCTCGCCCGTGAGCGAAATCTCAAACTGGTCTATGACGCCTCCCATGCATTTGGCGTCGACTATCAGGGTAAGAGCCTTCTGGGTTGGGGGGATGCGGCAACGATTAGCTTCCATGCTACCAAGTTGTTCCATACCGGCGAAGGTGGCGCCATCGTGTTCAAGGATCCGGCTGATCTGGAGCTGGCTCGTCGAATCATCAACTTTGGTTTCAGAGACGGGTTTCCAGTCGATGTCGGCATCAATGCAAAGATGAGCGAGCTTCACGCAGCCATGGGGCTGGCTGTTCTCGAAAGTGTGGATGACATCATTGAGCAGCGTTGTATTGTCCAGGATCTGTATTGCCGCGAACTCTCGAACTGGGCCGAAATGCCATTGTCTTTCGCTGACGCCTCTCGAAACGGGGCTTACATGCCGATCCTCTGCCATGATGTGGCCCATCGAAACCGTGTCAGACAACGGCTGGAGGAGCATGGGTACGACAGCCGTGCCTATTTCTATCCGGCGCTTGGGACGCTCGGCCTCTACTCGAAACAAAAAACGAATGTAGGTAAGGAACAGGCTGGCCGCGTGCTATGCCTGCCCATTTTTGTCGGCCTGACTCCCGAGCAGATTCACGACATCTGCAATATCGTCAAGTCGGTCCCATCTGAACCCGTTGTTAAACTATGAAACGCCAGCAGCTCGTTATCTACGGAAATGGCCATATGGCCCGCATGATGGCTGAGATCGTGAGCCCCCAGTACGAGACGGTGGCGTTTACCATGGAGCAGCGGCTGATCGAGTCTTCAACCTTTTGTGGCTTGCCGCTGCTCCCGTTCGAGAACGTGGAGGAGCACTATGCCCCAAGTTGCTATCGGATGCTGGTGGCCGTGGGTTACACGGGTATGAACCGGATTCGCGTCGAGCGCTGCGCCATGGCCCGGGCCAAAGGCTATGAACTGGCGAACTTCGTTGACTCGACCGTTCGCCTGTATCCTTCCACACAGCTGGGCGACAACAATATCATTCTCGAATATGCCGTTATTCACCCCGGCTCCAGGTTGGGCAGCGCCAATTTCCTGAGCAGCCACGTCAACCTTGGCCATGGGACGATGCTCGGCGATGGTTGCTGGTTGAACGGTGGCGTTGCTATTGGCGGCGAAACCCGCATTGGCGATCGGTCAGTGTTCGGCATGAATGCTTCAGCAGCCCATGGTATCGAGGTGGCGCCGAAAACCTTCGTGGCGGCTAATACCTTTTTGGCAAAGACCTCGAGTGAGGGCGATGTCTACCTTTCCGAGCAGGCCATCCGGCATCGTCTGAAAAGCGAGACCTTTCTGAAACTGATGAAAGTCGTATGAACGAGTTGATCTACTCCCGCTTTGCCAGGCAGGTCGCCCGGTTTCCGCGCAAGACGGCGCTGGTCATCGAAGACCATCGGGAAACGTACAGCGAACTCGGCGGAGCCGTTGAAGCGGCAGCGACTCACCTAACGGAGATAGGGTTGCGCAGGGGCGATCACCTGGGCGTGCTATTGCCGAACTGTCGCGAGTTCGTGATTTTGCTGATGGCCGCGGCCAAGTGTGAACTGGTGCTTGTGCCTCATTCCATGAGCCTTGGCCCCCGGGCCATCGAAGCTGTCTTCGATAGGACACGCGTGAAGACCTGTGTCGTCTGGCATGCCCGCGTTGCAGAGCTGGATCGGCATTTTGGGAGTGAGCGAGTCCGTTGGATCGTTGCAGGTGGAGAGGTGGACGGCTATGAAAAGCTCAAAACTCAGCATGAAGGATCGGGAGGCATCACAGCGCAGCCGGCCCTTGATTGCAAAGAGGATGTGCCTTTTATTCTCACGCTGACGTCCGGCTCGACAGGCGACCCCAAGCCCATCGTTCTTAGCCAGCAGACGAAAGTGGCCCGCGCGCAAAGCGCTTGCGCCGTCTATGGCCTTTCCGAAGAGGATGTGGTTATCGCATGCACGCCGTTATACCACTCGTTGGCCGAACGACTGGTACTGCTGCCGTTGATGGTGGGCGCTACCAGCGTACTGCAGCCCCATTTCTCCGCGGAGAGCTGGTTGGAGCAGGTCGAGCGTCACGGCGTTACGTTCACCATGATTGTCTCTACCCAGGTCCGGCGCATTGTCGATCATTGTCATGCCAAAAGTGAGCGTCTTCCACGGTGCTTGCGGGTACTGGTCTCGTCCTCCGAGCGATTGTCGTTCGACAGCAAGAAGGCCTTTATGGCGATCTTCAGTGGCGAATTCCACGAATGTTATGGCGCCTCCGAAGTGGCTACGGTCTCCGACCTGAATGCGACGGCCTTCCCGGAAAAATGGGCCTCCGTCGGGCGCGCTGTGCCCGGTGTCGACATCCGTATCGTCGACGCTCACGGCCATATCCAGCCCGCGGGGGAGCCGGGTGAGATCGAAGTCAGTAGTCCACTGTCATTTTCAGGGTACTACGAGCTGCCCGAAAAGACCGATGCCGCGCTTCACGACGGCTATTTTCGTACCGGCGATATCGGCGCTCTCGACGAGGACGGCTTCCTGTATTTCCTGGGACGGCAGAAGCACACGATCATCACCGGAGGCATTAATGTCTATCCCCGGGATGTGGAGGATGTGCTCAATAGCGATACTGCGGTGACAGAGTGCGCGGTGTTCGCCGTAGAGGATCCGACGCTGGGTGAGACCGTCGCTGTTGCCCTTGTGGCTGCGGAACTCGACAAAAAACTGATACGCCGCCTGCGCCTGCTATGTTTACAGGAGCTGAGTGACTATCAGCAGCCTCGCCGTATCTACGCTTTCGACGCTATACCCCGCAGTGGGCTGTCCAAGATAGATCGGCAGGCAATTGCGGAGCAGGCAAAGACAATGACCCCGGTATTCGAGGTATGAGCTTGAACCAGAAGCAACCGAAACCCCTGGAATTGGCCTTTATTGGCGGCTCTATCGCGTCGGCCGTTGGCTATACACATAATGTCGCAAGCCAGATGGATCACCGCTGGACTCTCGCGGCCGGCTGTTTCAGCACGCGTCCGGACGTCAATGCCGAGACGGCGGAGCGATGGGGCGTATCGTCCGACCGGCTTTATCCGGATTGGAAAACGCTTCTGGAAAAAGAGCAAGGCAGGGCCGACGCCGTCGTGGTTCTTACGCCGACGCCTTCCCATGCGGAGATGGTTGAGGCGGCCCTCGAAGCTGGCTTTCCCGTGATTTGCGAGAAAGCTTTGGTCTGCAACCGGCGGGAAATAGAGCGCATTGAGCGTGTATTGGAGGAAACAGGCGGGTTTCTGGCCGTAACTTATAACTACAGCGGCTACCCCATGCTGCGGGAACTGCGTCAAAAGGTAGTGTCCGGTGAGTTGGGGGACATCCTGCAGATTCAGATCGAGATGCCCCAGGAAGGTTTTATCCGCCTGACGCCTTCGGGCGAGCGACCTTGCCCGCAATCCTGGCGACTGAAAGATGGTGAGATTCCAACCATCTATCTGGACCTGGCCGTACATCTCCATCACCTAAACCAGTATTTGACGGATAAGAAGCCACTCAAGGTTGTCGCCGACCAGGACAGTCACGGCTGGTTCGACGGTATCGTTGATAATGTTTCCTGCATGCTGCGCTACCAGGACGGTATGCAGTGCCAGATGTGGTACAGCAAGTCGGCACTTGGTTATCGCAACGGCTTGAGGGTTCGCATCTTCGGCCGCAAGGCCAGCGCCGAGTGGCTGCAAACCAGTCCGGAAGAACTCCTTCTGAACCATGCCGATGGCCGACGGGAGATTGTCGACCGGGCCGGAGACGTGAGCCATGCCAACCAGCGTCGCTACGAACGCTTCAAGGCCGGTCACCCGGCTGGATTCATCGAGGCCTTCGCCAACCTGTATGTGGATCTGGCCGATGCGGTTATCGATTTCAAGGAAGGCAGGGCCGTCAGTACACCCCACGTTTTCGGTGTGCAGCATGCAGCCGAGGGTATCCGCCTGTTGGACGCCGTAGTGACGTCAGTGCAACAGGAAAAGTGGATCTATCTCATTGAAGAAAAAGGTAACACACAGCAATGATCCAATATTCAGTCAAAGATCCGGAGTTCCGCGCCGAGGTTGTCGGTGCTATCGCCGGCGCACTTGAGAAGCGCGGGCCACTTCCGCAGAAAGGCGATCTCGAAGACTACGAGTATCTCCCGGCGGGGCACGTCGATTCGCTATCCCTGCTGGGTTTTATTACAGAACTCGAGGAGCGCTTCGATGTTGAATTTGACGACGATGACTTTGAAAGCGAGAGGTTTCAGACGGTGGGTGGGCTGGCCAACCTCATCCTTGAGAAGCGGCTTGGCTAGGGAAGGTTTGGATTCTGGCTTGCTGCTTTCACTCGATACTGGGGGGAACAAAAAACATTACGGTTTCGGTGAAGCCTTCCATGTAGTGCCGCAGGTACACCTTGTAATCGGGATAGTATGAGAGCACCCGCTCGGGAACAGTTCGGAAGTCATCTGGTCGGTGGTACACACAAACGGCCAGCCGAGGCTTGTTGTCTCGGATATGTATTTGAGCGCCTTCGAGCGCGGCGTGCTCGAAGCCCTCGATGTCCATCTTGATAAAAGTCGTGGGCTCATTGATCAACTCATCGAAACGAACGGCTCTAATTGATTCCAGATTATCGTCGTCAGCTGCAACGCGGGAACTGCTACCGTCAGAGGAAAAGCCCACCGTTCCCGTCTGATTGGAGAGGGCCTCCGGGTGAAACTTGATATCTCGAACATCTGACAGGGCTTGCTGCGATACCCGCATGTTATCGGCGGAAGGTTCGAAATAATGGATCCGCTTATAGTCCGGGCAGTGGCGAATGAACTGTAAGGTAGTCTGACCATCGTACCCGCCGATATCGACAAAAACCTCGCCTTTGGTCTGCAAACCCAGGAAGGGTTCGAAATACTGCTCTTTCTCTCGGCAAGTAAACTCTCGCATGTGTTCGATGTCGTAGGTCTTTCTAAAGTCGACAAGCCGATTAAAGCACTGCCGTGACTCTTCATCTTCGAAGCGCTCATGCAGCCAACGATAGGTTTCCGCATGCGTTTCCAGATCTTCCCGGAAACCTTGCCAATAGTCGATGTCCTTGACGTCGAGAGTTGTATGCCTGATGAAGGCGTAGTAGTCCAGACTGTCGAAAGGATAGGCTTCGACCCTTGCTCGCGCGGAGTTCGGACGATAGACGACTGCGGTTAACACCAGGGCGTCGGAGGGAACCGCTTCAATCGGAACAATAGGCTTGCCGCCGAATTCTGCTGTCTTTGCAAAGTCGTTGATGTACCCATCGATATTGATGTGTTCGGCAACACTCAGAGCATACTCGTTGGTCCCGAGAATATACTTGGGTCGCGCAGAGTGTTCAAAGGCTTGGCAGAAACTGCGAGCGTATTCCGCTCTGGCGTGTCCCGATACCGTCATTTTTTGCCCCGAGAGTTTCAAATTACACCAGACCGCTTGTCGACTGACCAGCGATCAGGTGATTAAAGCCGCGCAGAAAGCTGAGATTTTCTTCGCGTCTGAAGTCGCTCGACGTGGCCAGCGTATTGAGTAGTACATCCCGCATTCCGTTGGTTCTTTTTACTGCGTTTTCATGATCGGCCGGGTTATGTATCCAGACGATAGCGGTGGCGATGAGCTCCAGCTCTGTGGAGAACGCAAAGCCGGCGTCAGGATCAAAGCGAGCAAAGTTACAGTAGTCTGTAAGTTCGGCGAGATCACCCTCGCTTTTGAGATACAGCTTTGGCTGGCTCAGCAGTACGGAGTCCGTATTAGTGTTGGTACCGCCAAAGGGGAATGTCCCGATCGCGAAATGGCACTGAGCGAGTTTCTGCATATAAACATCGTAGCCGCATGGCGGATGCACGTGAAATCCGCTGTTGAAAATGCCTGCCAGTTTGCGTTGGAAAGCGAGCAGCTTGAATCCCCTCTGATGAGCAGGGAAAAAGTGAAACTCGATTTGTTTTTCCGAGTGCTCCCTGAGCATCTTGCACACTTGTAGTACCCGATCGCTGACCTTCATAAGCGAGCTATTGACCGCGACGTGGACAACTTGCGTTGAACTGTCATTGATCGGCGACCGCAGGGAGAGATCGGTTCGGGGGTGCAGTTCGATATCGCTGCCGCTATCAATATTGAAGTTGATAACCTTCTCAGTACACAGTGACTGATAATCAGGACCTGGCAGCCACCCGACTAGAAAACCGTAATCAATTGTATCTGTAAAGGCGGACGCCGGATGCCCGTAGCCCATGACTTGTACCGGCGCCAGACGAAAATTGGCGAGCAGCACCGTCCAGATATTCATGCCCAGGGAAAGATAAAAAACGACGTCGGGACGGTAGTGGTTCACCTGCTTTGCAACTTTGCGGATATCTTGCGGGTTGCCTTCGACAAAAACGCAGTGGTCTGCGTCCTGTTTGCTAACTTCGTCTACGTCTTTCTCGTCGACGAAGAAGCACACCTCGAAATGATTCTTCAGCTCAGCGATATAGGCATGAAAACACCGATACACCGCGTGGTCCGAGCGATAGCGCTCCAGCATGATGGCAATTTTTGGCCGCTGTTTGATTGTCTCGGGCTCTCGCGTTTCGATCTTGGGGTAGGCAGTGCGGATCAGCTGATTGATCTTGGCCTTAATCGCATGCCGGTTGGATACGTCCCAGTAGGAACAGCCCATCCATATATTGATGAGCATCACTTGGCAGCGAGACAGATTGAGCCCGTTGGGGAGTGCAAGAAATTGATTGAATACAAAGTCGAAGTTATCGAAGCCCTGCCGGGTCTGGACCTGTTCAAACTGGTATAGGGCACTCGCCAGCGTAAGCAAGAGTTCCTGGGGAACCCTTTCCCTCAGTACATCTGCCGGGAGAGCGATACGACTGTTCATCGTCCAGCAGATGAGTAGCAACAGGACGTCCGAATCCTTGTTCAGGCTAAATCCACTTTCGGCGCTCCAGATTCCGCGATAGTACAGAATGTGGTCGAGATTGCCGTAGTCGGAAGTATAGAAAATATCCGTGAGGATATGCTTGCAGACAATCAGCTTATGAA
This sequence comes from Marinobacter fonticola, assembly GCF_008122265.1. NCBI lineage: Bacteria > Pseudomonadati > Pseudomonadota > Gammaproteobacteria > Pseudomonadales > Marinobacteraceae > Marinobacter > Marinobacter fonticola. The sequence goes on along the minus strand of NZ_CP043042.1, from coordinate 2,803,878 downwards.
TTTCCTGGGATGTCAGCTCAAGATTGCCGGAGCTCAGGAAGGCAGTAATGCTCGTTGCCAGCTGCTGGACTGCGTTCTGATTGCTAAATAGGGAGGCGGTTTCGTGAAGAGGTTGTAAACCCGCAAACGAGCGCGTCGAACCATCCGCTATCTTCTGGTCGCCGCCCAATATGGGATAACCGCCCTCAATCTTGGACAAAATGGTGAAAAGGTCTGACTTGAAGCCGGCTGTATCGCCTGTGAATAACTTCTTTTCAAGTAAGGGTATATTCACGGTTTATCCTATGAGAGGGTTTATCGGGGTGGCGCCAAAACACCACCCCGAAAAGGCTAGTTTAGCCCTGTAGAAGCTGCAACACCTGCTGCGGACGGGCATTGGCCTGGGCCAGGATCGACAGGCCCGCCTGCTGGAGGACCTGAGTCCGTGCCAATTCCGCGGTTTCCGATGCAAAGTCGGCATCTTGGATCCGCGAACGGGCGGCGTTCAAGTTCTCCGAAGTTGTACTCAGGTTGGCAATGGTGGACTCGAAGCGTGATTGAACTGCGCCCAGGTCTGCACGGATACCATTTACGACGGCTAGGGCACCGTCCACGATTGAAATTGCGCGGTTGGCCCCCTCAACCGTACTGATATCGATGCTGGACACGGTCTGCCTCTCAGCTCCGACGGGGGTGCGCGCAGCAGTATCGAACAGCGAGCCCGCCGTGTTGTCGATGTCAGACGTTACGGCATACGAACCCGAGGACGAGAAGTCGACGGTACCGGTGATAAGTACAGAGTCCAGGTTCGGATCGTTGCCCACCAGTTGAGTTGACGCGCCGCTGCCGGTTTCGCCAGCCACAGTGAGGTTACCCGGGCCGCTATGCGAGAAGTTCTCGATCCGGATATCCTTACCGGCATCCTGTGTGAGTACCAACGTACTGTCTTCGACCCGTGCATTTATCCCCGTCTGACCGGATGCCTTGTTGATGACCGAAGCGAGTTCGTTGAGGTCGTTGGGATCGGTGATTGAGGCCGAGATGGTGGATACCTCTCCGCCGGAGTCCAGATCGAACGTGACTGTGCCGGCAGCATCGGTGGTCAATGTGGTCTCTGTGCTTGCGGTTGCACTCACACCGGTGCGCTCGACTTCCTTATTTACTTCGGCGGCGATCTCCGCAGCCGTCGCGCCGGCATTAACAGGGATGGTCACCTGGTCAAGTGCGCTGGAGATCGTTAGGTTCTGTGCTGCTACCGGATGGTTTGCTTCCGCGTTGGTCAGATTGGCTTCAGCCGTTGAGGGCGAGCCCGAGCCAAGATTAGCCTGATCGTTAGCGCGCCGGACTTCATAGTTACCCAGGTCGTCGTTAGTCGCGCCGGAGACGGAGACCGCAATACTCTGGTTTTCGTTGGCGCCAACCTGGAAGGTCTGGGCCTGGAACGAACCGTCCAGAAGCTTAAGACCGTTGAACTCAGTGGTTTCGGCTACGCGCTGTAGTTCCTGCTTGAGCTGGTTGACTTCGCTTTGCAAGGCAGCACGGTCGGAAGATGAGTTAGTGGAGTTGGCCGACTGGATAGCCAGCTCACGGATACGCTGAAGAATTTCGCCGGATTCGTCCAGTGCGCCCTCTGCGACCTGGGCCAGGGAAATGCCGTCGTTCGCGTTGCGGACAGCCTGGTCGAGGCCGCGAATTTGTGAAGTGAAGCGTTCCGAAATGGCCAAGCCGGCGGCATCGTCTTTGGCTGAATTGATACGCAGACCGGAAGACAGGCGCTGGAGGGCAGTGTCCGCATCACGTTGTGACGTGTTCAGGTTCCGCTGGGCGTTCAGCGAGGCAATATTGGTGTTGATGATCTGAGGCATATCGATCTCCCTCTTAGTAAGAGAAGCCGGTAGCTCAGGCCCGTTTGTATGTGGACGCCCTGCCGGCCGTTATCAGAAAAATTATTCCTAAGCGGCAATAAGCGAAGGCCGTGCCAGTTTTCAATTTATTCGTTTAACTATTTGAAAAATAAGATAAATGGATTTTTGGATGCCATTGAGCGGCGTCAAGGAAACGTCTGGAAAGCACGGGAATGGCAGTCTTTTGCCGCTTTTACATTACTTAACAATAAAAGCCGAAGTTTTTCTAAAGGAACTTTAATAGGCGCCGTTAAGCATTACAGCAGGGCGGCGCACCAATATAAAACGATCGGGCGTCAGACCTCTTCCAAGAGAAACTTTATAGGTTTTAGGAGAAGCATCATGGCTCTCGGTATTAACACCAACGTTGCGTCACTCAGCGCACAGAACAATCTGAGCAAGTCACAGTCTCTGTCCGATCAGGCTCTTGAGCGTCTGTCCTCCGGTCTGCGTATCAACTCGGCCAAAGACGACGCCGCCGGTCTGGCAATTGCCTCGCGTTTCGATGCGCAGATCCGTGGTTTGAACGTTGCCCAGCGCAACGCCAACGACGGTATCTCCCTGGCGCAGACCGCTGAAGGCGCTCTGGGTCAGGCGGGAGATCTGCTCCAGCGTATTCGTGAGCTGTCTGTCCAGTCTGCCAACGACACCAACTCGGCTACCGACCGCAAATCATTGCAGGCTGAGGTTACACAGCTGCAGGCAGAGCTGAACCGCGTAGCGGACACCACCAACTTTAACGGCCGCACTCTGCTGAACGGTGACTTCACCAACTCCCAGTTCCAGGTGGGCGCCAACGCTAACCAGACCATTAACGTATCCCTCGGTAGCGCGCGTGCCACTGATATCGGCAACTACACCGCGGATACCAGTAATGGCACTCTCTCCGGCAACCTAACTGCGGCTGCCACAGATGCGCCGGCTGGTAACGGTGTTGCTGCAGGCAACATCACGGTGTCGGGTAATGGTGTCACCGAACTGGCCGAGTTCGGTGCGAATGCGACGGCCAGCGATGTCGCCAGTGCAGTTAACGACCTGAGTTCGAAGACAGGGGTTAGCGCCGATGCCTACACCGAAGCGACCATTTCCGGACTTTCCGCGGGCACGGTCTCTTTTGATCTGACCGGCGAGAACAGTTCAGCGGTCACGATCTCGGCTACCGTTGAGAGTGGCGACAATAGCGCCTTGGTAACAGCTATTAACGACGCCTCTGCGACAACCGGCATCACTGCAAGTCTGGATGATTCTGGCAACGTATTGCTGGAGAGTGAGGCTGGCGAAGATATCGTTATCGCCGATTCCTCCGCGAACGTCACCGTGACTTCGGCTGATGGTTCGACCGCGAGTCTAGTGGCTGGTGGTAACGACAGTACCCGTGTGACCGGTGAGGTTGACTTCAGCTCAAGCTCAGCCTTCAGCATCGTTGGCAACTCTGCCGAAGTTGTGAGCGCAACATCTGAGAGCGGCGCGCTACAGAGTGTCGCTGAAATAGATATAACAACCGCTGACGGTGCAAACCAAGCGATTGCGACTATCGATGCGGCTCTGACCTCGATCAACAGCCAGCGAGCTGACCTGGGTGCGATCCAGAACCGCTTCACATCGACTATCGATGCGATTGCGACCACTTCTGAGAACCTTTCGGCTGCACAAAGCCGGATCCTGGACGCTGACTTCGCTTCTGAAACGGCGAAGCTGTCCAAGTCTCAGGTGCTGCAGCAGGCTGGTATCTCAGTCCTGGCGCAGGCCAACGCCCGCCCGCAGCAGGTTCTTTCCCTCCTGCAGTAATAGGGGTAGAGCGGTAACAGCCGGTCCTTTCGGGGACCGGTTTTCCGCCGTGAGAGGATAGCGAGGTGAGCTATGAATGACATAAACCTGAACAGCTCGGATTTGAAGCTGGTTCGCTCCAGTGAACAAGCTCCGGCTCGGGCGTCTGCGCCACCTCAGGCAGAAGGAAATGAGCCTTCCGCTCGGGTCCAGGAAGCGGGTGTTACCGTTGGTCTTTCCAGACAGTCTCAACCGACACGAATTGAGCGGCTGGAAGATCGGCGTGAAGCCCAAAGGGAATCGCTCGATCAGGCGGTTTCCCGGCTGAATGACTTCGTGCAAACCGTCCAGCGTGATCTTCAATTTGAAGTGGACAATGACTCCGGAAAGACCATTGTCCGTGTCGTTGATCAGCAGACGGATAAAGTGGTTCGGCAGATTCCTGATGATGTGGCTTTAAGGTTGGCCGAAAAATTGCAGCAGGATGAACCGCTGACGTTGTTTTACATCGAAGTGTAAACCTTTGCCGGTTTCGCCTAGGCCTTAAACAGCGGTATTTCAGCACCGCCGCCTCCGTGAGGAGCCGGCGGTGTTTGTCGTTCAGGGCGCTAGAAGCGAGGGTGGGCGCTCTACATTTAGTTACAATTCCGACGGCGATAAGGGCAAAGTTTTGCCGCTTTTGGCCGATAAGCATACAAATGGATATGCAGCCTTCCTGAGGAGGCAATAATTATGGCAGGTATATCTTCACTAGGCATTGGTTCAGGGGTTCTGAATTCGGATCTTGTCGACCAGTTGGTGACAGCTGAACGTAAACCGGCGACCCAGCGGCTGGACTTTAACCAGCAGCGTACCGAGGCATTAATTTCTGCCTATGGCACGCTGCGCAGTGCAATTACCGAACTACGCCTGCCGATGCGTCAACTCAGTTCGCCGGAAGGCCTTAAATCGTTCTCGGCCACGTCGTCCAATGAAGACGTTGCGGTCACTCTCGATAGCAGCAAAGCCAGCCGTGGAAGCTATACCGTTCAGGTGGACAGCCTTGCGCAGTCGCAGTCGTTGGCTTCCGGAACATGGGACAGCAAAGACAGCACGACGATCGGTACCGGCTCGCTGACGGTTTTTGTCGGTAGTGAAAGTAAAAATATCGCCATAGACGGTACGAATAACACGCTTCAGGGTTTAGCCGACGCTATTAACGAAGCCGATATCGGGGCAACCGCCGGTATTGTCGATACAGGGGCGGGCTTTCGTCTGGTTTTGTCCTCGGAAGAAACGGGCACTGACAATGCCATCAGTATTTCGGTGAACGACACTGACGGCAACAATACCGACACGGCCGGACTATCGGCTTTTGCCTTCAACGGTACCGTTCAAAATTTAACTGAAACTGTAGCGGCTAAAGATGCCGTGGTGCAGGTTAACGGGATATCCATCACCCGACAGTCAAACACCATCGAAAATGTCATCGATGGATTGACCTTTGACTTAAAAGCAGAAGGTATAACCTCGACCGTTAAGGTTTCTCAAGATACCGGAGCTGTCGCGGACCGGGTTCAAACCTTTCTAGATAAGTTCAATACGTTGCAGCAGACCATCCAAGGTCTTTCAGGTTACAACGCCGAGAGCGGCCGGGGCGGTTTGCTTTCCGGAGATTCGACGGTTCGTAATGTCCAGAACCAGTTGAGGGGCATGTTGACCGGCATCGTCCCCGGCCTTGAAGACGCGGGCGTCCGCTCGCTGGCGGATGTGGGGATCACAACGGATTACAAGACCGGTCAGCTCGCTTTCGACCGCTCGGTGTTCGAAGAACAACTGAAGACATATCCCGATGACGTTGTAGCTCTGTTTGCAGAGCAGGGGCGCTCGAGCGACTCGCAAATTGAGTTTGTGGGAAGCAACCTGAATACCGAGCCCGGCGAGTATAAAGTCAATATCACACAGATTGCCACTCAGGGTGGGGTTTCCGGTACGAACGTCGGTACCGCTTCTGTGACTATCGACGCCAACAACGATGCGCTGACTTTTAAAGTTGATGGTAGTAGTTCAGTCAGTATCCAGTTGACCGCCGGCACCTATACCCGCGACGCGCTTGCTCAGGAAATCCAGGCCAGGCTTGATGAGAACGCTGTGCTCAGCTCCAGCGGCCAATCCGTGAAGGTTGCTTTTGATCCCGGCGCTGGCGCGCTGACGTTTACTTCAGGTGCGTTCGGTAGTGAATCCAACGTAAGCATCACTTCCGTGGATACGAATTCTGCTGCTGACCTTGGTCTGTCCGTAACCTCAGGTACGGCTGGCCAGGATGTTGCGGGCACGATTAATGGTCAACGAGCAACCGGTGAAGGTCAGGTTCTGTTTGTCGAGGGCGCGACAGCCGCTGCCGGTATGCAAGTTCGTGTGACGGGTGGAAGCACAGGTGCCCGGGGTTCGATTAGCTTTATTGAGGGTATCGGCGAGCGTGCGGTAAACATGGTGACCGACATGGTCGGCGCCGGGGGCGTGCTGGAAGCTCGCACAGACAGCTTGCAAGACGAATTAAAGGAAATAGCAGAACAGCGCGTGCAGCTGGAAGATCGGATTACCTCCTACCGTGAACGCTTGGTCTCTCAATTCTCCGCAGCGGATGCATTGATCTCGCAACTTAATAGCACAAGAGATTACGTCACGCAGCAGCTCGCGGCGCTGGCCCCGAACAAACGCGATAACTAAGCCTGACCTTGTACAGGCCTAAGAGAGGAAAACATGAACGGTTTACAGGCATACCAACGAGTTAACACCCAAACCAGCATCACCGATGCGGACCCTCACAAGCTGATTCAGCTTCTGTATAACGGTGCGCTGGAGCGTATCAATATGGCCAAAGCCCGCATGCAGGCCAAGGATTTCGAGGGCAAGGGGCGCCTGATCAGCAAGACTATCGAAATCATTGGTGGCTTGCGTAGCTTTCTTGATTTTGAGAAAGGCGGTGAATTGGTGCAGCGTCTTGAAGCGCTGTATGACTATATGGAGCGCGCGCTGTTCGATGCGAACCGTCTTAACGACGTCGCTAAGCTCGATGAAGTATCCAGTCTGCTACGTCAGGTAAAAGACGGCTGGGACAGTATTCGCGAAGAAGTCCTAGGTGGCCAGCAAGCTGCGGTTTAACGGCGCCGTCTACTCCCGATGTTTTCGGTTAATCGGGACTGTTTGGGAAGCTGAGTGAGATGTCCGGCTTCCCCGAGGTTATCGGTTACGACGTTGGACCGTTTACTATAATAAGGTTTTCTGTAAGCGGTTTTGGATCATGCGGCTCAATATCCTAAAATCCCTTTTCGTCGCCTCGGCGTTAATCCTCTCAGCGCTGCTCCCCCTATCGACCGCCGCCGAAACTGAGACAGGTGCGACGCCGCAATCCGCCATATTCGCCATTCCCGCCGTCTGGCCTTGGGGTTATCGAGACCGTCACGGTGAACCTGCCGGGAGCCTTGTGCAATTGGCTCACCGCTTAGTCGCAATCGCCGATGTTCCCATCGACTACGAGCTACGGCCGCACCGCCGGGCAGTCGCGGAGATTGTTCAGGGCCGGTCGGATTTCGTCGTACTGTTCGAAAATCCGGCCATCGATAGCGCCGCCTTTGACTTGGGCGTGGTCGTGCAAACCGAAGTGCTTTTGACGGCCCGGGCCGATTCAGAGACGGAGCTTTCGATGGAGGGGCTGGCAGGACAGACCGTGGCCTTCGTGAGCGGCACCTATTATGGCGAAGTATTCCGCCAAGCGGACAAAATAGAGAAGGTGCCTGTCAGGGATGTGTTTCAAGCGCTCGAAATGCTTAAGCGCGGGCGTGTCTCCGCGGTGCTCTGTAGTGATCAGGCCCTTTACCACACTTTGAAATCTCTCGACCTGCCGTACCAAAACTTTCGCATGAACGTGTTTCGCAAAGGCCAGGAAGGTCACCTCTACATGTCCCGAAAGGCGATGCATCCCGAGCTGCGTGAGCCCCTCGCTGACGCACTGGAGCAATTGCGGCAAACCGGCGAACTCGAGTCTATATTCCACCTGCCCGAATAACCTTTACTTAATGGCTGCCAGGCCTTCAAGATGGGCTGTCACGCCTTCCGCCAGGGCACTCAGATGGTAGCCCCCTTCCAGGGTTGAAACCACGCGATCATCGGCTGAATCGTGCGCCACACTAGTGATCATATCCGTTAGCCAGCGATAGTCTTCGGCCTCAAGCTGCAACTCCGCCAACGGGTCGGCCTTGTGGGCGTCGAATCCGGCAGAAACCAGCACTAACTGCGGCTTGAAATCCTGCAGGCGATGAAGCCATTCGGCTTCGACTTTCTTGCGGTAATCCGTCGACGAGGTGCCTGCCAGGATAGGCGTGTTGACGATGTTCTCCGGCATCCGGAAGACGTGGGAATGAGGGTAGAACGGGTGCTGGAAGCTCGAGCACATTAGCACTCGCTCGTCTCCCTGCACGATATCCACGGTGCCGTTCCCTTGATGGACATCGAAATCGATGATTGCCACGCGCTCCAGACCGTGGAAGGTCAACGCATGCTTCGCTGCCAACGCCACGTTGTTGTAGAAACAGAACCCCATGGATTTGCCACGCTCGGCATGATGGCCGGGTGGCCGCGCGGCGACGAACGCATTGGTGGCCTGGCCGCATAGCACCATGTCCACTGCCTGGATATTGGCGCCAGCCGCCAGCCTGGCCGCTCGCAGGGTATAAGGCGTCATCGCGGTGTCGGGATCGGTGAAGACACGGCCACGGGTCGGCTGCATCATGTCCAGTTGCTGCAGGTAACGTTCGGGATGCACCAGGAGAAGCTGGTCACGGGTGATTTCGTCCGGCCTCACCCAGTCCAATTGCTGCTCGAGTTCCGTGTCGGCCAGGTAGCTGATAATGGCATTTAAGCGATCCGGAGATTCGGGATGTTCCGCTCCCATGTCGTGTTTCAGGAAGTCGTCATGGAAGAAAAAGGCGGTCGTCATAATAATAAGGGCCTATGGTGAAGCGGCTCTTCACGTGTTGGTCATTGTCCTCATGGCGCTTATGTTAGCAGGGATGACGGTCGCTCGCCGTTCTTCTTTGGTGGCGTTGTTCATGGGTTCTCAGGTTCGCGATGTTCGATTCCGGCCAGGCTTCCAATGACGTCCGATAAGATTCGGGTGTTGAAATGTTTCGTTTTAAATCGCCCGTTTAGCGCCTACCATTAGGAGAAACTTTCAGGGAGATAGAACGTGAGCACGCGGTATCTGGAAAGCCTGTTCAATCCGGAATCCATTGTCATTACCGGGGCGTCGGAACGTGGCGACAATCTGGGTGGGATGGTGCTGAGAAACCTCATGGCTGGCGGCTTTCCCGGTAAGCTTCTGGTGATCAACCGCAACGAGTACCAGAATGTCCACGGCGTGCCGTGCGTGCGCAAAGTCGCCAAAATGCCTTTCAAACCGGAACTGGCGATTATCTGTACGCCGCCGGATACCGTTCCCAAGATGATCCGCCAGTTGGGCGAGGCTGGCGTAAAAACGGCGATCGTCATGACTGGCGGAATGTCGCGCGCCCACAGCAAGACCGGTCAGCCGCTGATGTACTCCGTGCGCGATGCTGCCCGTGAAAGTGGTATCCGAGTCCTGGGGCCGAACACTATCGGTTTGATGGTACCGGCGCGCAGTCTCAACGCGACCTATGCCCATATGGGTGCGATCCCCGGCAAGGTGGCTTTCGTGGGGCAGTCGGGCACCATTGCCAGTTCAATCATCGATTGGGCCTTTGCCCGGGGTGTGGGTTTTTCGCATTTCCTCACGCTGGGTGACGGGATGGATATCGGTCATGACGACCTGATCGATTATCTCGCTCAGGATTCCCAGTGCCGGGCCATATTGCTGCATATCGAGAGCATTCCCGACCCTCGGCGGTTCATGTCTGCGGTGCGTGTGGCTTCTCGCACGAAACCGGTGATCGCGGTCAAAAGCGGCCGTGTGCCGGAGTCCGAATGGTTGCCGGTGCAATTGCCGGTGGGGGTGACGCGTACCGACCCGATCTACGATGCGGTCTTACGCCGGGCCGGGGTGCTGCGGGTTGACGGGCTTAGCGAGATGTTCGATGCACTGGAAACCTTGACCCGCATGCGCCCGGTGCGGCGCGAAGAGTTGGTGGTTATGGCGAATGGTGTAGGCCCCGGCGTGCTGGCTGTAGACCGTCTGGCGGCGCTGAATGGCGAGCTTGCAACGTTGTCCAGCGAGACCATCGAAGCCCTGGCCAAGCACCTGCCTCCTTATTGGACGCGAAAGAACCCGATTGACCTCAACTACGATGCTTCTCCGGAACTTTACGCCGAGGCTATCCGTATCCTGGCCAAGGACCCCAATGTCTCCAATGTGCTGGTGATGTATGCCCCAAGTCTCACCGAGGACAGCTTGCAGATCGCCGATGCCGTGATTCAGGCGAGTAAGGGGACCCGGCTCAATATTTTCACCTGCTGGCTGGGGCAGAGTACGGTGCTTGACGCCCGGGATGAGTTTTATCGGGTCGGCACCCCCTCGTTTTTCTCGCCGGAAAAAGCGGTTAAGGCGTTCATGCAGCATGTTCACCATCAACGGGTGCAACGCCTGCTGCGGGAGACGCCGGAATCGTTCACCGATCACTTCGCCGATCGCTCCCAGGCCCGCAAGATCGTGATGAAAGCCCACCGGTCGGGACGCAACCATCTATCCAACAGCGAAGCCCGGGCAGTGATCGGCGACTACGGCATCCGTACGGTTAATACCATCTATTGCGATGATATCGAGGGCGTCGTCGAGAGCTTCCAAGTCGAACGCCGGCCCGTTGATGTCACGCTGATCCACGAGCGAGCGTGCCATCCCTTCATGGAAGAACAGACGGGACGCGGGCGTTACAAGGCGACGATTCAGGGTCTCAATAGTGAGTCCGCGATTATCGAATCCTGCGAAATCCTGATGGAAGAATACCGGGCACATTTTCCGCGCAGCGGCTTCCTCGGCTTTTCCGTGCAGCGCACCTATCAGCATTTGGGCGGGATCGCCTTCAGCGTGGGTATTACCCGGGACCCCATCTTCGGTCCGCTGGTCGTCTGCGGTGCGGCGGGCGCCAGCGTAAACGTGATGACTGACCGGCAGATCGCTTTGCCGCCGCTCAACATGGTGCTGGCCAAAGAACTCCTCCGGCGAACCTACATGTATCGCTTGCTGCGGGAATACAGTCTACAGCCGGAAGACGATATCCGGGCCATCTGCGAAACCTTGGTGACTCTGTCGCAGATTGTGATCGATATCCCTCAAATCAAGGGGCTGGAGATCCTGCCGCTGCTGTTTGACCGGGACGGTGCCGTGGCGGTGGATGCCGCCATTGATTTGGCGAAGGAGTCAGGGCGGCCGATCATTCAGCCTTATCCGCGGGAGCTGGAAGAATGGATCGTGCTGCCGAAATCGGGCCGTCGTGTGATCCTGCGTCCGGTGCTGGCGGAAGACGAACCGTCGCACATGGAGTTCCATCACCTGCAATCACCGGAGTCCATCCGCTACCGTTTCTTCCAGTATCGCAAGCACTTCTCCCATGAAGACATCGCCCAGATGGTTCAGATCGACTATGACCGTGAAATGGTCTTCGTCGCCAACGCTGCAAGGGAGGACGGTAACGGTGAAGAAACTCTCGGGACCGTGCGCGTCTGGACCGATGCGGACAACATTCAGTGCGAGTTCGCCGTGATGGTCCGCGACCACATGAAAGGCGAGGGCTTGGGCTACACGCTCATGCGAAAGATGATCGACTATTGCCGCGCCAGGGGCACGGTAGAGATGATCGGCAACGTCCTATCGGAAAATCAGCCCATGCTGGCGCTGGCCCGTCGCCTTGGATTCGAGATCACGTACAACATGGAAGAGGATGTGATGGACCTACGGCTAACGCTTAACGAACCAGAAACGGATTGGAAGCTGGAAAGATTGCGTGGCTAGAAGGTTGGCAGGCCAAAGGCCTGCCCCTGTGTACCGGGTAAATAAGGAAGCGCTAAGCAGCGTCTTCCTCAACGATCGCAGAGCGATCTTCTCCCCCCAGCGCTTCCAGCAACGCTGGAATCAAGCGGGCAAGCTCTAACGTCATCAGCGTGAAACTGGCGTCGAACTTGGCCGCGGCATCGTCCGCGTCGATATCGTCGAGCTTTTCCTGGAAGGTGTCGCCGAACTTCAGACGGCGCAAGGCCAGCTCCTCATCCAGTACGAAGGTTAAACTGTCCTCCCAGCCGAGCGACAGCTTTGTGACCTGCATGCCGGCGTTGAGGTGATTGCGGATTTCGTCGCCCAACAGGTCCAGGCCCTTGCAGCGGACCACGCCGCCTTCTTCGCCGGTGTCCTTCAGCTCGCATTCATCGCCCAGTGTGAAGGTGGTGGGCATGTCGATGGTTTCGCTGAGCCATCCGGAAAAGGTGAAGGCGGGGGCCTGTTCCAACGCCGGCGGGCGAATGGGTAGCGATCCGATGGCCTGACGTAGGGTGGTAGCCAGCTCTTCGGCCTGCTTGTCGGATCCGGCGTCGACGATCATGAAGCCGTCCTTCGGGGCCAGGTAGGCAAAGGTACGTTTAGACTTGGTAAAGGCCCGGGGCAGCATCTCCTGGGTTAGCTGCTCCTTGATTTCCTCTTTTTCCTTGCGGGCCACCTTGCGCATCTGCTCCGCTTCGATCTGCTCGACCTGCTCCGTTACGGCTTCCTTGATTACCGCTGCGGGCAGCACACGCTCTTCTTTGCGTAGGGCAATCAGGTGGTAGCCATTGGCGCTGTGGACTTTCTGGGTGCCATGGCGGCCCAGCGGGGCAACCCAGCCCTGGCGGAAGGATTCCTGAGGCCCACAGGGTTTGAAAGCCGCCTCCTCAAGTTTGCTCTCCAGCTCTTCTACGCTGACGTCGAATGGTTTGGTGAATCGGTAGATTCGGGCGTTACGAAACCACATTCAGTTAATTCCCTGATTTAAATCGTTGTTGAATCGAAAATTGTTGACTCGAAAAGTTGATAGGGGGGAACGGGCGCTCTCGTTGGCACCAGAGCCCGCGATATCAAAGCTGCATCACCTCAACCAGAACGGTCTTGATGATAAAACCGAGCACGCCCGCACCCAGCACGATGAACAAAGTAATCGTGCCGAAACGACCAGCTTTGGATTTTTTTGCGAGATCCCAGACGATAAACCCCATGTAGGCAATCAGTGCCGTTAGCAGCACATACATGGCGATCTGGGAAAAGAGCGCTTCGCTCATTCGTCACTCCCGTTGGATGGCGCAGGTTTATTCATCTCAATTGTCCATCGCCCGTCTATTAGAACTGTCCATCAGAGCTGCCCATCAGAACGGTCCATCTGAACCGCCCCGAAAATAGCGATCAGGCGGGCGCGTCACGCAGGAAGACCCAGTTGTCGCCCTTGGACTGTTCTTCGCTGAATCGGTAGCCCGCCGTGTCGAAATCCTTTAGCTCGTCGGGCGAGTCGATCCGGTTCTTGATGGCATAGGCGCACATCATGCCGCGGGCCTTTTTGGCGTAGAAACTGATCATCTTGTACTGGCCGTTTTTCCAGTCTTTGAATTGCGGCGTAATGATTCGACTGTTCAGCGCACGCTTGTTGACGCTCTTGAAATATTCGTTGGACGCCAGGTTGATGAGCACGTCGTCTTCACCGGCCAATTCATCGTTCAGGGCGTTGGTCAGTTTGTTACCCCAAAACGCATATAAATCCTTGCCGCGGGCGTTCTCGAATCGGGTGCCCATTTCCAACCGGTAGGGCTGCATCAGATCGAGAGGGCGCAGGATACCGTAAAGGCCGGATAGAATCCGTAGGTGTTTTTGTGCGAAGTTGAAATCGTTTTCGCTGAACCTGGGCGCGTCCAGCCCGGTATACACATCCCCATTGAAAGCGAGCACCGCCTGGCGTGCGTTCTCGGGAGAAAAGGGCGTATGCCATGCCTGATAGCGCTCGGCGTTCAGCGTGCCCAACTTCTCGCTGATGCCCATCAGGTTGCTGACCTGGTGCGGTTCAAGGGGTTTGAGCTGGTCAATCAGCTCGCAAGCATCCTCGAGGAATTGCGGCTGGGTGTAAGATTGGGTGGCCAGCGGGCTTTCGTAATCCAGATTCTTGGCCGGCGAAATGACCATTAGCATGGTGGGTACCCTCAATTCATGGATTCTGGCCCGGCCGCCGCCGGGCATAAACCGATCTCGATAACTAGTCGCAATAATTTAACAGATTAACTATTGTTTTTGGCTATTGGTGTGTTCTGTAGCGCCCACTTGAGTAATACCGCTTGTTAAAGCTCGCCCGATGTTATTTACGGTCCAGAAAGGCCAGTAGTTCGTCCTGAGTGAACGGCCAATCGAGCTCTTGACCGTTGTCTTCACGGCGTAGCACTGGGATGCGGGTGCCATAACGGGCAACCAGCGTTTCCGAGTGGGCGATATCCACCACATCCACAGGAATAGGCGTGTTGATCGGCGCCTGTACAAGCAGGGCTTCAGCCAATTCGCATAGGTGGCAGTGCTCGGTGGTGTAGAAAAGCAGCTGCATGCTTAACTCCGGGCGTTGATCTGCTGTCCCGTAATGCCGTGACTGTCGCGCCCCATGAGATAAAGGAAGGCGGGCATGATGTCCTCAGGCGTCGGATTGCTCGCCGGATTCTCCGCCGGATAGGCATGCGCACGCATGTTGGTTCGGGTGGCGCCGGGATTCAGGCTGTTCACACGGACATTATGGCGTTCGTCATCCAGCTCGTCGGCGAGCAACTGGCTCAGCCCTTCCAGCGCGAATTTCGATACCGAGTAGGCGCCCCAGTAAGCCTTGGATTTGCGACCGACACTCGAAGACATGAACACAACCGATGCATCCGAAGATTGCCGCAATGCCGGGATCAGTGCCCGGGTCAGTAAAAAGGGGGCAGTCACGTTGACCCGCATCAATTGATCCCAGGTTTCCGGATCGTAGAACTCGACTGGCGTACGTTGGCCGAGTAGGGCGGCGTTATGAAGAATGCCGTCAATGCGGCCGAAAGATTCCTCGATGGTCATGGCCACCTCTTCGTAATCCTTGACCGCGGCGCCTTCCAGATTCATCGGGACGATTGCGGGCTGAGGATGCCCGGCAGCCTCGATCTCGTCGTAGACCGATTCCAGCTTGCTCAGTGTGCGGCCAAGCAGGATGACTGTCGCGCCGTAGGCGGCATAGGTTTTGGCGGCGCAGCGGCCAATGCCGTCGCCGGCCCCCGTCACCAGGATGATCCGGTCCCGTAGCAGGTCTTCCGGTGCCTCGTAGTGATGCATTGCGACGGCGTTATTCATAACGACAATCTCCATGATGGACCGGCGTAGCGTGTCCAAGGCTGCATTTTGATCCAGCTATTGTAACGGGCTAAGGGCGTCGATTCAGTCTTGATTTTTTACCAAATAAGCCGGCCCATCGACGTTCGTGAGACAGGTCTGTCTTAGCCGCCACGCAACATCGCGAGCAGCTGGCGCGCCGAATCGATGACCCAATCCGCTTGCCACTCTGGAATAGTGCCCGGGTGTTTGATGTAGCCGTAGCGCGCGGCGATGGTGGTCATGCCGGCGCGGCGACCGGCCTCGATGTCACGGATGTGGTCGCCGACATAGATACACGCCTTGGGATCGACACGAAGGAGGTGGCTGGCCAGGAAAAGTGATTCCGGGTGGGGCTTACGCTCGGAGACATCGTCCGGGCAGACCAGCGCATCGCAGCGGTCGTACAGGTCGAGCGCATGCAGAAGGGGAACGCTGAAACGCCGGGGTTTGTTGGTGACGATGCCCCACGCGATATGGTGCTCTTCAAGCCAGGTCAGGAGGTCGCTCATGCCCGGAAAAAGACAGGTGTCCACGGCGACCTCGCTTTCGTAGAGATCCAGGAACTCGCTATGGCGGTCGAAGTAGTCGTCGTCCTCCGGCGATAGCCCAAAACCCACCTTGATCATCGCCCGGGCGCCGTCGGAAACCGCTTCCCGGATTTCAGGCTCTGGCAGGTGCGGTAGTTCGTAGCGCTTGCGGATCGCGTTCAGGCAGCGTACGAAATCCGGCGCGGTATCGATCAGCGTGCCGTCCAGGTCGAAGAGGAGGGCGTCGGGCCGTTTTATCGGCTGAGGTCTGCCGACACCCTCGGCGCTTTTTTTCCGTTCGGAGCTGCTCACCGCTGAGGGCTCCCGGTATCGCTCAGCTTGGCGTGCATCAGATAGTTAACGTCCACGTCCCGGCCTAACTTGTACGCCTTGGTGATGGGGTTGTAGGTCATGCCGGTAAGGTCCGTCACGTCGAACTGGGCATGGCGCAGGAAGTCGGCCATCTCTGAGGGCCGAATGAACTTGCGCCATTCATGGGTGCCCTTGGGAAGCATGTTGAGCACGTACTCCGCACCGACGATGGCAAACAGGAACGATTTGGGATTGCGGTTAATGGTGGACACGAAAAGGTCGCCGCCCGGCTTCAACAACCTGGCGCAGGCGCGGATGATGGAAGCGGGTTGGGGCACGTGTTCCAGCATTTCCAGGCAGGTAATCACGTCGTACTGGCCGGCGTGTTCCGGGTCTTCGGCCAGCTCCTCCACGGGCACTTGGCGATAGTCCACCTTGATGCCCGATTCCAGTCCGTGGAGCTTGGCCACGGATAACGGCGCTTCTCCCATGTCGATACCGGTCACGTGGGCGCCGCGCTGCGCCATGCCTTCACTCAGCAGACCACCGCCACAGCCCACGTCCAAAACCTTGCGGCCAGGCAGGGGCGCACGTTCATCGATATAGTTCAGGCGCAACGGGTTGATGTCGTGAAGTGGCTTGAATTCGCTATGGGGATCCCACCAGCGACTGGCCAGCGCCTCAAACTTGGCGATCTCGTTCTGGTCGACGTTCTTTCCGCCAAAACTGTTCGAACTCATGGTGTCTGTCCTTTTGAAGCGGGGCGCTTAACGGCTTGAATATGGAGCATCTAGTGCACTAGTGCACTAGCCTTGCTGAATACGCTTGGCCCAATGCGAGACTCTGAGCACCAGGTCTGGCACATCGATACGCGTCAGGCGACCGTCCTGGACCTGCGGTATGCCGCCGATCCAGCTGTGACTCAACTGGCGACCGTGCTGGCTGTAGATCAGGTGCGAAGCCGGGTCGTAGATCGGCTGGTTGAACGGATCGCTCAAATCGATCGCAATAATGTCGGCCAGTTTGCCGGTTTCCAGCGAGCCGATTTCATCCTCGCGGCCCAATGCCCGAGCACCATTGATGGTGGCCATGGCCAAGGCCTCGTGGGCTGATAGGGCGGCCGCATCCTCGGCGACCGCTTTGGCCAGCAATGCGGCCGTGCCCAGTTCGCCAAACAGGTCGAGATCGTTATTGCTGGCGGCGCCATCGGTACCGATCGCGACATTCACGCCGGCTTTTTGTAGTTGGTCGACGGGGCAGTAGCCACTGGCCAGCTTAAGATTGGACTCCGGGCAGTGCACCACGTGCGCGCCGGTCTGAGCCAGTAATGTCAGATCAGACCCATCGACCTGGGTCATATGCACACATTGGGTATGCGGCGTCAGCAGGCCGAGGTCTGCAAGCCTCTGTGACGGACGTGTACCGCTCTTCTCCAGTGCATCGGCTACCTCGAACGCGGTTTCGTGCAAATGAATCTGGATGGGGACGCTTTTCGATTCCGCCAGCTTAACGATGTCCCGGAGGGGGCCGTCCGACACTGTGTAGGGTGCGTGAGGGCCAATACCCACTCGCACGTGGCTGTGTCCCTGCCACTGGTCGATCAAGTCGGCGCCCTGACGTAAATAGTCCTCCGGACCGTCGCCCCAGGCTGTAGGAAAGTCCAGTACGGGAAAGCAGATCTGGCTGCGGATACCGACGTCCGATGCGGTCTGTGCTGCGACTTCGGGAAAGAAGTACATATCCGAGAAGCAGGTGGTGCCGGTGCGCAGCATCTCCGCGATGGCCAGGCGGGTGCCGTCGGCGATGAATTCGGGACTGACGAATTTCGCTTCCGCCGGCCAGATGTGATCGTTGAGCCAGGTCATTAACGGCAGATCGTCCGCCATACCGCGCATCAACGACATTGCCGCATGACCGTGCGCATTGACCAGCCCCGGCAGTAGCACGTGTTCGTCGAGATCCAGCGTTTCACGGGCGCGGAAACGCCGGTCGGCCTCCTGCTGGGGCACAATGGCCTCGATGCGGTCGCCCTGGATCAGCAGGGCGTGCTGGTTAAGGATCGTGCCGGCAGGAACGACCGGAATCATCCAGCGGGCGTTGATGCGGGTGTCGACTGCGGTAATCGTATCTGCGGTCATGCTTATCCTGGCTTGTACCGAAATTGTTCCGGGATGTACTGATTTACCTCAAAAGGATTTGAGGACACATTTTTATCCAGTATCGATGTGCTTGCCAATACAACGAGTATGTCCGCCAGTATAGCGACGCAGACCTTGTGGAACCAGCAGGGTCAGTGAGTGCGCTGGTATACGTAGCAGCGGGGAACAGTGTTTCGATGCGGGCCTAAACCGCTATACTGCGGACCTTGATCTTCCGTTTTCCGGGACTGTTTTTATCCATGACTGAAAATCGCTCGAACCATTCAGATTCCGACAACCTGGGTACTCTGGCCATACTCTGGCACGGCGACTACCTGGCCTTGCTGGATCAGCGCCAGTTGCCCGACCAGGAGATCTGGTTGACCTTTACCGACGCCCGGACGGTTGCTAACGCCATACGGGATATGGTGGTGCGCGGCGCACCGGCTATCGGCATCAGTGCAGCTTATGGGGTGGTGCTGGCGGCACGGCAATCGAAAGACGCTGGCCACTGGAAGTTCGATATTGAGGCGGCTGTCGATATGCTGGCTCAGTCGCGCCCCACTGCGGTCAACCTGTTCTGGGCACTTGAACGCATGAAGACGCGCCTGCAAGCATGCCAATCGGCAGCGGAGGCGATCGCCAACCTGACCGGCGAGGCCGAGGCTATCCATGCCGAAGATGTCGCCGCCAACCAGCTGATGGGCCGCCATGCGTTGGCGATCATGGGCGAAGAGCCTATGGCCGTGCTGACCCACTGCAACACGGGGGCTCTGGCCACGGGCGGTTACGGCACGGCGCTGGGCGTGGTGCGCAGTCTTTGGCGTGCCAACCGTCTCACCCGTGTTTATGCAGACGAGACGCGGCCCTGGCTGCAAGGCAGTCGTCTGACCGCCTGGGAGTTACAACAGGAAGGTATCCCCGTGACGTTGAATGCCGACAGCGCCGCCGCGCAGATCCTGCGTCAGGGCGACGTTCGCTGGGTCATTGTGGGCGCCGACCGGATTACCGCCAACGGCGACGTGGCCAACAAGATCGGTACCTACAGCCTGGCTATATTGGCCCGTCATCATGGCGTGCGTTTTATGGTGGTCGCGCCGTCAAGTACCGTGGATATGGCGCTGGCTTCGGGCAGCGATATTCCTATCGAAGAGCGGGATGGCACTGAAGTGCGTGCGGTACGAGGGGTTGCGATCGCGCCCGAGGGCGTGGAGGTATATAACCCGGTATTCGATGTGACCCCGGCGGAGCTGATTGACGCTATCGTCACTGAAAACGGCGTCATCGAACGGCCTGATCGTGAGTCCATGAAGGCCATGTTCCCTGCGCGGGTTTAGTTGTAGATAAACAAACCGATAGCACGTTGAGCGAGTGCTCGGCAGAGAGACCGGCAGGCTCCCAAAAAAGCCTGCCGGTCTTCACGTCAGTCAGTAAACAAACGGAACGCTGCGTAGCGCATCCACCTGTTCCTGCTCTTCGTTAATGTCGGTGCCGGTATAGACACGCAGGGCGTGGCTGCGCGGATCAACGGCGCCCTGGTAAGTCGTTCTAATATCCTCAAGAGTGACGTTGCGAATCGCTTCGGCCAGTTTTTCACGGCTGTTAAAGGCGAACTCTCCGCGATCGATTTCTCGCCAGTAGCGCTCCGATATCTCACCCAAGCGGCGGTCCTGGGCTAGAAGCTGGCTCAAAACCGCCTGCTTCTCACGTTCCAGATCCGTGTCGCTGAATTCCGCCAGGGTTTTGCCGAACGTGTTGAAAAAGCCGCTCACTGCCTCGTCGATGGTGGCTAGGTCTGCAGAGGGCGACTGCACCATGAAGCCCAGCGCGGGCACTTCCAGTATCTCGTAGGAAGATGCTGAAACGATGTATCCCAACTGCTGCCGGGTACGCAGGCTTTCATAGAAAGGCGCGCTAATAATCTGTGCCAGCACGGCATGACGGGCCCGTTCTTCAAACCGGGTGGAATCGCCCTGCAGGTAGAGCACATACCCGGTATCCGGGTGGTCCACTTGTACGGCCATGTCGGTTTGCCCCTCCGGCAAATTCCGTATGCCACTACGGGGTACGTCCACAATCTCGCTGTTCTGGAACAGGATCGCGTTGGCCTGACGCTGCAGGTTGATGACGCTGGCCTCGGTCAGATTGCCGTGGGCCAGCATGACCGGATCCACTTCGGCGAGGAACGTACGGGCAAAGGCCTGTAGTTCGTCGAGGGTAACGGTTTCCGCCTGTTCCAGCTTGTCTTCGGCGGACCACGCGCCCTCGATCAGCGTACTTTGCAGCTGAGAAGATGCCTGCTGGACCGGCTTGCCCTTGCTCTGATTGCGTAGATCGTCGATGAGTTGCTTGCGGTTGATCTCGAACCGCTCCGAATCGATTTCCGGACCGGCCACCTGGTTCATGATGCGGCGCAGCAATACATGCAGCTTATCGTCGTAGCCGCCCACGCGCAGGGTAATGCCCCGCAGGTGGTTGTAGACCGCGTAATCCAAGCCCGCGAGCTGGGCCGGGTAGGCATAGGCATTGAGATTGTCGCGAATACTGTCCACCAGCAGGCTGGTCAGCACCTGGCCACGGGCCGAGTCGCGGGTCTCAGGTGAGCGCAGGCTCAGATAAACGTTGGCCTTTGGGGTGTTGAACTGGGTATCGCGGGCATACCAGATCTTGGGCGCGCCCGGAGCGTCCAGGGCGACGGGATGCGGCATGGTCTCGCCTTCGACCATGGCAAAGTTTTCAGGAATAAACGGGTTTGGGTCCGGTAGTCCAAGCTGGGCTACCAGCGATTCAGGGGCCTTGCCCACGTCTCCTGACTCCAGGACTTTGACTTGGTAGGGCGTGTCATACCATTGAGTGCGAGGCGCGCTTTCGGGCAGGGACTCAGGCGATAGAAGGGTGATTAGGACGCTGTCAGGCGTCAGGCGGTCGAGCACCTGCCGGTACTTCTCCGGCGTGTACGTTTCCATCATCCACGGCGCCTGAAGAATATCCTCGGGTGCCACGTGCTGCATCTGCATGGCCAGCCGACTGACCTTATGGATGGGCTCGGAGGCTTCTTGGAAGCGGAATGCAATGTCCGAAACCTGTTGGATTTCCTCGAAATAGCGCTGCTTGATGCCGTCCTCTCGAATCATGCGAATGTAATCGAAGGTGAGGTCGACCACCTGGCGCCATTGCTCGAGGCCTTTAGGGGTAAGCGACATGCTGACGTTCAGGCTGCTGCTCTGGCCGGTATCCAGCCCTTGGCCGGCAGACAGACTTTCCGCCAGTCCAGCGGACTTGAGGACGTTGAGCAGGCTGCCCTGGCCCTCGTGACCCAAAAGATTAGCAACATAGCCGGCGGGTTTAACGGCATAGTCCTCCCGCAGCGACGGCAAGGGAAAGACCATCTCCAACTGGCGTAAATCCTTGACCGATTGAACGCGCATCAACGCTGGCAGGAAGTCGGGCTTGAACAGGGGTGCGGTGTGTTCTTTGGCTGAAAGTTCCCGGTTCTCGATTTTGGAGAAGCGGGGGCGAACCATCTTTTCCAGCTCATTCAGGGTTTGCTTGCCGTAGACCGCCAACGACATCACGTTGGCAGAATAGTGATTTTCCCAGAACGCAACCAGATCTTCGCGGATCGGGTCATCCGGACGGTTGGCCAGCGTCTCCAGATTACCTACGGCGAACTGGCTGTAGGCGTGCTCTGGATTGTAGATGGCCTTCTCCGCGGAAAAATAGCGGCGGCTATCTTCTTTGAGTTTTGAAGAGTACTCCGAATGCACGGCATTCATTTCCCGCTCGACCAGATCGGCAGTGAACAAAGGCGCTGAAAACTGCTGGGCAAAACGATCCAGCGCCGGCTCCAGATGCTTGGCCTGCACATCGAAAAAGTAGTTAGTGTCCTGGAACGAAGTGAAGGCGTTGTGACCGCCACCATGGCTGGCGATGAACTGCTGGTATTCACCCGGCTCTGGATATTTTTCCGTGCCCAGAAAGAGCATGTGCTCCAGAAAATGAGCCAGGCCCTCCCGGTTGGCGGGATCGTCGCCGCTACCGATCGACACGTTCATCGACGCGGCACCCTTGTCCGCGCTGGGATTGGAAATCAGCAATACCTTCAGCCCGTTCTCCAGCGTCAAATAGCGGTATCGGGCATCATCGTTCGGGCTCTTAACGAGATCGACGGCGGCCGTTGCGGAGCCGAGAGTAAGAACAAACAGAATGAGCAGGCTGAGCTGAGCCAGGGAACGGGTAGGGCGCGCGTGACGAATCAACACGTAACTCCTCTTTAGGGTGTTGCCGGCCATGGTGTTGCTGGCCATGGGTGGCAGATTATGGTGGCCGCCAGTTGTGGTGGTGGCCAATAGACTGACATAAAAACAGGGGTCGCCTTTCGTTTGCCAAGGGCAGAATGTTGTTACCAATGATCGAAAGTTACCAAGGATTGAAAGTCACCAAGGATCGAAGGCTACCCGTGATAGAAAGCTACCAAAATATAGAAAGTTGCCACGACGCAATTCAGTGAACCGGCTTCTGTGTCACGTTGTGGCCCGAGCTAGCTAGCGTCTTACGCGCCAAGGTAGCCGCGTCCTCCGCGCTTAACTGACCCGAGGCAATACGCTCGAGTACAGAGCCCATAACCGCCAACGACTGCTGATAGTCATTGAACTCGGCCTGGAAGGCGTCATCAATAGCGTCATAAACTTTCTGGATTTTCTCTTCGCGGCTTTCGCCGCTGGTTCCTGACTCGTTAATGGCCCGCAGGCAGGCTCGTGCGATCTTGATATAACGCTCGGAATTGGCGCTTCTCTCAGACATGGTGTCCTCCCGAAAAGTTCAAAGGCGGCGGATTATGGCACTCCGCATGGTCCGATGCATTTGCTCAGATGCAAACAAATACGAAAACAGGGCGTTCGTTAGGAAAACATAGTGTTGATCAAGCACCGTGGGCGTCAACATGGAACAAGTGACAGGTGCGTGCCCAAAAGCTTGTGCTAGTCTCTTTGAGGAGCATTACGAGCGCTCTGTCTGGTGGTAGTGCGTGCTTCGCTGACGAGGCAGATCAAAAAGCTGTCAAAAATAGAGTAAATAATCTAATTTAAAACAGCGAGTTAAAGAGTAAATGCTCTAAAAAACAACAATACGTGCATACTGCACTTGAGTACAATTCGGCCGAATTTTTCGGGAACACGGCGTCGATGGGCTGTTGCTCGAGGCGGGGCCGGACATTCCAGACAATAGCAATAAGTGGATGGGGCAGATTATGGATTATTTCCTGACGGGTGGAACCGGGTTTATCGGACGGTTTTTAGTAGAAAAACTGCTTAATCGCGGTGGTACGGTTCACGTTTTGGTTCGCGAGCAATCGCTGGAGAAAGTGGATCGTTTGAGGGAGCGCTATGGCGTTGACGCGTCTCGCCTCAAGGCCGTCATCGGCGATCTGACCCAGCCGAATCTCGGTATTGAAGACGCAACGCTGGAATCCCTGAAGGGCAACATCCGCCACTTCTTCCACCTGGCAGCCGTGTACGACATGGGGGCCGATGAGGCCTCTCAGCGTGCGGCGAACATCGATGGAACTCATCAGGCTGTCGCTGCAGCGCAGGCTATGAACGCGGGCTGCTTCCATCATGTGTCCTCCATTGCCGCGGCTGGGCTGTTCAAGGGTACGTTCCGCGAGGACATGTTCGAGGAAGCCGAGCAGCTCGATCATCCCTATTTGCAAACCAAGCATGACGCGGAAAAGGTTGTCCGTTACGAGTGCAAGATACCCTTCCGTATTTATCGCCCGGGGATGGTGATTGGCCATTCCGAAACCGGGGAAATGGACAAGGTCGACGGCCCCTATTATTTCTTCAAGATGATCCAGAAGATCCGCTCCGCGTTGCCCCAATGGGTGCCGACAGTCGGTATCGAGGGGGGGCGTCTCAATATTGTTCCCGTGGATTTTGTGGCGAATGCGTTGGACCACATTGCTCACCTGGAAGGCGAGGACGGCAACTGTTTCCATTTGGTGGATACGGATCCCTACAAGATGGGGGAGATCCTCAATATTTTCTGCGAAGCGGGCCATGCACCGCGGATGGCCATGCGCGTGGACAGCCGCATGTTCGGTTTCATACCGCCGTTTATCCGTCAAAGCCTCAAGAATCTGCCGCCGGTTCGCCGGCTCACCAGTGCCATACTGGACGATATGGGCATTCCGCCCTCGGTGATGTCCTTCGTCAATTATCCAACCCGTTTTGACGCCCGGGAAACCGAACGGGTGTTGAAGGGAACCAACATCCAAGTGCCGCGCCTGACGGACTATTCGGCTGTGATTTGGGATTACTGGGAGCGCCACCTGGACCCGGATCTGTTCAAGGACCGCACGCTGAAGGGAACCGTCGAAGGCCGGGTCTGCGTGATTACTGGCGCTACCTCCGGTATCGGCTTGGCGACGGCGCAGAAGCTGGCGGACGCTGGGGCCATTCTGGTAATCGGGGCGCGCAAGCCGGAACGACTCAAGGAAGTTGCCAAATCGCTTGAGGAGCGGGGGGCGAGTGTTCACGCCTACCAATGCGACTTTTCCGATATGGCGCAATGCGACGAGTTCGTGAAAACCGTGCTGGACAACCACGGTCATGTGGATGTGCTGGTCAACAATGCCGGACGCTCAATCCGCCGGTCGCTGGACCTGTCGTTTGATCGCTTCCACGATTTCGAGCGCACGATGCAACTGAACTACTTCGGTTCTGTGCGTCTGATCATGGGCTTTGCGCCGAGCATGCTCGAGCACCGGCGTGGACACATCGTCAACATTTCCTCGATAGGGGTGCTGACCAATGCCCCGCGCTTCTCTGCGTACGTGGCTTCGAAGTCAGCCCTCGATGCCTTTAGCCGTTGTGCGGCAGCGGAGTGGTCGGACCGCCACGTCACGTTTACCACGATCAACATGCCGCTGGTAAAAACGCCGATGATTGCACCGACCAAGATCTATGATCAGGTGCCCACCCTGTCGCCCGACGAGGCGGCGGACATGGTCGCCGAAGCTATTATCCATCGGCCCAAGCGCATCGCTACACGATTGGGGACCTTTGCCCAGGTCCTGAATGCGCTGGCACCAAAAATGGGGGAAATTGTGATGAATACCGGATACCGGATGTTCCCGGATTCCGCCATTGCCTCCGGCGCGCGTGGTGCAAGACGACCCAAGGTATCCTCGGAGCAGGTGGCCTTCGCGGCGATCATGCGGGGTATTTACTGGTAACGTTCTGTACTGGTATACGACGGGGCGCCGGTGATGGCGCCCCTTTTTCGTTTTACTCGCCGTAGGTCATCGGATCTATTCGACTTCGTCCGCCAAGTCGCTCAGCGGTGGCGGGAATCCGCCGAGTTCTTTCCAGCGGTTGACGATCCCGCAGAACAGGTCGGCGGTTTTTTCGGCATCGTAGGCGGCGGAATGCGCTTCGCGATTACTGAAGGGAATACCCGCTAATTTACATGCCCGGGCCAGAACCGTATGGCCATAGGCAAGGCCTGCCAGGGTCGCTGTGTCGAAGGTCGAAAAAGGATGGAACGGATTACGTTTGATGCCGCAGCGATCAGCTGCTGCGAACAGGAAATTATGGTCGAAGGTGGCGTTGTGACCCACCAGAACCGCTCGCTTACAACCGTTATTCTTAACGGCCTTGCGGATGGGGCTGAAAATATCGGCGAGTGCATCGCTCTCGTGGACGGCTTCCCGGTCCGGGTCCCAGGGGTCAATCCCTGTAAAGTCCAGCGCCGACTGCTCCAGGTTGGCATTATCGAAAGGATGAACATGATGAGCCAGGGTTTCGCCCCGCTTTAACCAGCCATCGTCGTCCATTTCGATTAGCACCGCGGCGATTTCCAGCAGGGCATCAGTCCGGGAGTTGAACCCGCCGGATTCCACGTCGACGACTACAGGGAGGAAACCCCTGAACCGTGCGGCCATCGGAGAGGTCGGCTTATCTTCCTCAATCACTGCGTACCCTTACTGTTGATGTCTGAACTGTTGATGTCTGACTGTTGATATTTGGCGGCTACTGTTCAGTCACTTTGTGACCGGCACCTCTGGCGGCGCGTTGCTCTGGTCGCGCTCCATTTCGAACCGGATTATGCCGTTTCCTGAAGTCGCCAGCGAATCGCTTCGCCCGCCCGCAAAGGCGTGATGGAGCCTGAGCCGAGTGGCAGTGAGGCTGCCTGGGTCCAAGGCTCGCGCACCAGTGTAATCGTATCGCTATTGCGCGGCAGTCCATAGAAATCCGCACCATTAAAGCTGGCAAAGGCCTCTAGTTTCTCCAAAACGCCAAGATCGTCAAAGGCCTCCGCGTAGAGTTCGATGGCCGCCGGCGCCGAGAAGCAGCCGGCGCAGCCGCAGGCGGTTTCCTTGCGGCTGGTGTCGTGCGGCGCCGAGTCCGTGCCCAAAAAGAAACGGTTGTCGCCACTGACGACGGCATCTTGCAGTGCCTGCTGATGACGCTGGCGCTTCAGAATGGGCAGGCAATACAAGTGCGGGCGAATGCCTCCGACCAGCATGTGATTACGATTGTACAGCAAGTGCTGCGGTGTAATCGTTGCGCCCAGGTTGCGATCGCTGGCACGTACGAATTCCGCTGAGTCGGCGGTGGTGATGTGCTCCAGCACAATCCTCAGTTCCGGAAAGCGTTCGCGGGTGGGAGCCAGCACTCGGTCCAGAAAAGCTTTCTCGCGGTCGAAGATATCGATGTCGTTATCCGTGACTTCCCCGTGCACCAACAAGAGCATGCCGCAGTCGCTCATGGCCGCGAGTGCGGCATCGATGTTACGGATGTCGGTGACGCCGGAGGCTGAGTTGGTCGTGGCGCCAGCGGGATAGAGCTTGGCCGCGACAATGCCGGCATCACGTGCTTCAAGGATTTGTTCCGGCGTGGTTTGCTCGGTCAGATAAAGCGTAACCAGCGGATCGAATTGGGTCTTGGCGGGTAGGGCATCCAGAATCCGCTGCCGGTAGCCCAGCGCCTGCTCGGCATTGATCACCGGCGGTACCAGGTTGGGCATGATGATCGCGCGATGAAAGCAGCGTGCCGAGGCCGGTACCGTGTCGGCCAGCACCTCGCCGTCCCGGACATGCAGGTGCCAGTCGTCGGGGCGGGTTAGCGTCAAAGTTGTGGTCATGGATGTTCCTACGTACTGAACGGTGAATCTGTAATGCGCCGCAGTATACCAGAAGCCAGGCTCGCTTCGGATTGAAGTCTTTTTTCCGGTTGAATGGCCCTAAAGATTTCTCGCCCGTGGCCGATACTTGGAGTGACGGCAACTTACGCTCAACCGATGGCTCACGCGATGCGATATCCCTTTCGATCTCTACTGATTTTGCCCTTGCTCTGTATACCCGCCTTGGGCAGTGAGGCCGCCAGCTTTGGTGCCGGGATCGAGAACAGCCAATGGTATCTTGCGTCTTCTGTTTTTAGTTGCACGTTGACCCACGAGGTGCCCGGTTATGGGCGTGCGGTGTTCCAGCATCGGGCAGGGGAAAACCTGATATTTTTTCTCGAATCCGATATCCGTCTAATGAAAGCCGGGCGTGCGTCGCTGAATGTCGAGGCCCCGAGTTGGCGGCCCGGCGCCACGCCCCGGCCGTTGGGAGCGGTAAGTGTGAGCGACGACCGCCGCGCGGTGACGGTCGAGACGGCGCGTGCGATGGCGATGGTCGAAGGCTTGATGTCCGGTATGGCGCCGACGGTTACTAGCCATGCCCGCTACTCGCCGGAGCCGATTCGGGTCAGCGTTTCCAACATCAACTTTCCCGCGACATTCGGCGATTACAGAACCTGTGTCGCCAGCCTGCTACCGGTCAACTACGACCAAGTTCAGCGTTCGCGCATCCAGTTCAAACTGGATAGTGCCGAACTGAATAATGCGGATCTGGACCGGCTGGATAAGGTTATTCAGTTTGTCCAGGCCGATAGCACCATCAGTCAAATCTATGTCGATGGCCACACCGACAACAGCGGTAGCCGCATCCACAACCGTTCCCTGTCCGAAGAGCGCGCCAACGCAGTGGCCGAGTACCTCATAGCCAACGGCATCGCCCAGGATATGATCGTGGCCCGCTACCACGGCGAGCGTTATCCGGCGTCATCCAATCCGGCGGAAAACCGCCGCACGACGGTCAGGCTGGAGCGCCAAGGAGAGCGCCGCGGCCTGCAGCGTGCCGATGCCGATTTCGATCCCAGTAAGAATGGCTAATGTCCCGTTTTGGCTCCCGGCAGTCGATCAGGTTTGAATGCCGAGGCATCTTAGCCTGCCAATCCCGGCGATGTAGTGGATGTAGTGTCTTTTCCGTCAATCCAATTGGATGCGGGCCTGCGCTGCCGTACAATGTCGCCCCTCGTTGAGTTTCAGAGGATATCGGCAGCAGTTGGCCTGTGTCGTCATCCTCTGTTCATTCATTTTGATCGGAGCATCGGCATGTCGAACATCAATAAGGTAGTGCTAGCCTATTCCGGTGGCCTGGACACCTCGGTCATCGTGCGCTGGCTTCAGGATACCTATAACTGTGAAGTCGTTACCTTCACAGCCGACCTGGGGCAGGGCGAGGAAGTAGAGCCGGCGCGCGCCAAGGCGGAAACGCTAGGCGTTAAGGAAATCTACATCGAAGACCTGCGTGAGGAATTCGTGCGTGATTTCGTCTACCCGATGTTCCGAGCCAATACCGTTTACGAGGGCGAGTATCTGCTGGGTACGTCTATCGCCCGCCCACTGATTTCCAAGCGCTTGATCGAAATCGCCAACGAAACCGGCGCGGACGCTATTTCTCACGGTGCTACCGGCAAGGGCAACGATCAGGTTCGTTTCGAGTTGGGCGCCTACGCCCTTAAACCCGGTGTCCACGTGATCGCCCCCTGGCGCGAGTGGGATCTGAACTCTCGTGAGAAGCTTCTGGCTTACTGCGAAGAACGCAACATCCCGGTCGAGAAGAAGAAGGGCAAGTCGCCTTACTCCATGGACGCCAACCTGCTGCACATCTCCTACGAGGGGATGGTGCTGGAAGACCCTTGGGCCGAGGCGGAAGACGATATGTGGCGCTGGAGCGTTGCTCCGGAAGCGGCGCCCGACAAGCCGACTTACATCGAGCTGACCTATGAAAAGGGCGACATCGTCGCCATCGATGGCGAACCCCTGAGGCCACACGAAGTTCTCACCAATCTCAATAAAATCGGCGGGGATAACGGGATCGGCCGTATCGATATCGTCGAAAATCGTTACGTCGGTATGAAGTCTCGCGGCTGCTACGAAACCCCCGGCGGCACCATCATGCTCCGCGCGCACCGAGCCATCGAGTCCATCACGCTGGACCGCGAAGTGGGGCATCTGAAAGATAGCCTGATGCCGCGCTATGCCGAGGTGATCTACAATGGCTACTGGTGGTCCCCGGAGCGCCAGGCCCTGCAGGCACTGATCGACCAGACTCAAACGTACGTCAACGGCACCGTTCGCCTGAAACTTTATAAGGGCAACGTCGAAGTGGTTGGCCGCAAGTCCGACGATTCGCTGTTCGACGAAAAAATCGCCACGTTCGAGGAGGATCAGGGGGCCTACGATCAGAAAGACGCGGCCGGCTTTATCAAGCTGAATGCGTTGCGTTTGCGCATTGCTGCGAGTAAAGGCCGGAAGTTGAGCTAATAGTCCTTGGACTTACTGTTATAAGTGTCCTTGGACTCATCGCTAAAAGGGCTGCTCTACATGGAGTGGCCCTTTTTTAGCGCTGAATTTGTAGTAAAACACTGTAAATATTCATAAAAATTTCATGGAACCTTTATGCTTATGCTACAGATTCTGAAAATCTGAGAAACGTACCTTATGTTTTGTGTAGGGCTTAAAAACCTCTGCTAGGCTGAAAGATGAAACAGTTTTAATGACTCTTTCGCAATTGTTCAATCCAAGGAATGGACATTTAAAATGAAAAATTTCAAATTGGGGCTCCAACGCCCCGGCAAGCGTGAGCTGAAAATAGGTGTCGCTTTAGTAGGTAGTCTTCTGCTGGGCGGCTGTTTCGATGAACCGTTATACCCGGATGATGACGCTGGGTTTCAGGCCACCATCCGATACACGACCAACGGTGTGCCGCACATCAAGGCGGATGATCTATCTTCCGCTGCTTTTGGTGCGGGCTACGTCCAAGCCAAGGACAACATTTGCGTGCTTGCTGAGGCTATTGTCAAAGCGAGGGGCGAGCGGGCGAAGTATTTTGGGCCCGGAGCTGGTGATATGAATGTCATCAGCGACTTCTCGTTCAAGGCGCAAGGCATCCTCAGTGGCGCCCAGGAAGACTATCCCGAGTTGTCCTGGAGGAACCGCGCACTGATCGACGGCTTCACCGCTGGTTACAACAAATACGTTGAGCAAACGCCGGCATCGGATTTTCCCCCCGAATGTCGTAATCAGCCGTGGGTCAAGCAGATAGAGCCCACCGACCTGATCGCTCACTACCGTATTATCGGTCAATACGCGAGCGGGTTACTGTTTTCCACGGGGGCTGTATTCCTCGCAGTACCGCCCGAAGTCTCCCCGGCTCCCATGCCCGCGATTGCACAAACAGAAGCGGAGCCAGACTCTCTTCCAAGTCGTATGGCCGAGAGCGCCAGATTGCTCGCTGCGAGCCGAACCAACTTTAATGAAACCGGGCTGGCCAGTAACGCCTGGGCCGTTGGTCGAGGCATGACTGAGCAGGGCCGGGGCGCATTGCTCGCCAACCCACATTTCCCCTACACGGGTCATCGTCGGCTTTACCAGATGCAGATGACCGTTCCGGGTTACCTGAATGTTAATGGCGCCGGTCTATTGGGGACAGCCGTTCCATTAATCAACTTCAATGAAAACTTGGCCTGGTCGCACACAAACTCGATTAGTCGTCGCTTTACGCTGTATGAGTTGAGGCTCAAGACGGGCGACAACATGACTTACGTGAAGGATGGCAAAGAGAAGCCGATCACGGCCAAGACTGTACAAATCGAGGTGGCCAACGGCACATCGACGCCAACGGTTCTGGAACGGAAATTCTTCTACTCCGAATACGGCCCCATGCTTTCAGCCAATGCCGTAACGGGAGGCGGTTTACCCAAATGGGGCGAGACTAATGCTCAAGGCGCAACCGTCGCCTACAGCTATCGGGACGCCAATGGCGATACCAGTGACCTGCTGGGTACGTGGCTGGAAATGAGCCGCGCCACGACGCTAAAAGAGTTCCAGGGCGTCTTCCGCCAATGTGGTTCTACACTCTGGACCAACACCATCTACGCGGACGACCAGGGCAACGCGTTTTATATCGATAGCAGTTCTGTGCCGAATCTTTCACCGGCCGCCTTGGCCACCATCGCTGCAAAGCGTGGTGCCAGCCCAGAGTACAACGCCCTGTTCGAGGCTGGGTTGACCCTCCTCGATGGCAGTACCTCTCGTGACGATTGGGTAAAAGGCAAGTGCGACGGTCTTGTTCCGTACAAAGATAAGCCGAAGCTGGTGCGAACCGATTGGGTCCAGAACTCCAATAGCAGCCATTGGGCCACTAACCCGGACGAGTTTCTGACTGGCTACTCCCCGCTTTTTGGAGCGGAGAATGCCCCGATCAATCCGCGGACGCGTCTTGGTATCAAGATGCTGCAGAATCCGATGGAACACGGCCTCGATTCGGACACTCCGGCGCCTGCGGGACAGGACGGACGGTTTAGTGCAGAGGAGCTGGCCGGTACGATCTGGAATAACCGGGCCTGGTATTCGGAGCAGTATCTCGGCGAACTCCTGAATCGGTGCGAAGTCATTGCCGATAACCCTGTGAACGTACCCGATGAGATCCTGCCTATCGATCCTGACCTCAATGGTGGCTCCAGAGTGGTTTCCGATGGCTGCGCCGCGCTGGCCGGCTGGAACGGCACCTACGATCTCGATAGCACCGGGGCTCATACGTTCCGTGCGTTTAACGATATCTACACCCGCAGTTTTCCGAACGATCTGCAAACGCCGTTCGATCCTGCAAACCCGGTGTATACGCCGGCCGATCCTTCGGCGGCCCAGGCAGGCACGCCCGACGATCCGATGCTGCAATCCCTGGCAGCCGGTTTAACGGTGTTGGATGCTGCGGGCATCGACCCGGCAGCCGCGCTGGGTGACGTACAGTACTACCAGCCAACAGGTGGTGTTCCGCCGGGTGGCGATCCTTCTGGCGTTGTCGCCCAGAGCCCGAAAATTCCCTGGCATGGTGGACACAGCGATGTGGATGGTGCTTTCAATGCGATTGGCGTAGCCGATAGTGTATTCGCGGAAGATACCGTGATCCCACGAATGAATACGCCTGCATTCCGCGATGCTGCTGGCAACCGTTTCGCGGGAGGCGTCTCGGCTAATTCGGGAGAGGGCTGGAAAGTGGCCCAAGGCTCAAGCTGGCTCTTTGGCCTCGAGTTTACCGATAATGGACCCGAGGCTTATGGTTTGGTGAGTTACTCACAGTCCACCGATTCCACATCGCCGTATTTCGTCGACCAGAGCCAGCGTTACTCTGACAAGAACGCTCGCAAACTGTTGTTCACGGAAGCTGAGATCATGGCGAATCTGCTGCCCCAGGGCGAGATCACGATCTCAAGCGATGACGAGTAAGTGACACGAAGAAAGTGATGAGAAGAAAGTAACGAGGAGAAAGGTCGGTGGCAAGCCGGCCTTTCTTTTTTATGTTCAGAACCCCAAGCGGGTCGAAACAGAAAATTACCGAACCAGCGTATTGCTACGACCGGTAGATTTTTAGCGGGAAGGCGCTTCGTATCGGTCTAGACTCGAGTTGAAAGCTGTCATAATCTCCTTCTTTAGCCATCTTCACCAACGACTTGGTTCCTGCCCTGTTGCTTGGCTTTATAAAGGGCCTCATCGGCCCGGGCGATGGTATCTTCTATCGTCTCCCCCTCACGGTATTGCGCAACACCAATCGATACCGAAATGCGAAGACCGTCTTTAATCTGGTCGAATGAAAGGCTCTCAATGGTTTGGCGCACCCGGTCCGCCTTGGTACGGGCACCCGTTAGCGGCGTCTGCGGCAGAACCATGAGAAACTCCTCGCCACCGTAGCGGCCAAAACAGTCTATTTGGCGCAGGCTCTCATTCACGGTTTGAGCTACCGTCTTGAGCATGTCATCCCCAGCCTGGTGGCCATGGGTATCATTGACCTGCTTGAAATAATCGATATCCAGGATACAGATGCTGAATGGCCCTTGCGCGCGGCTGTGGCGATTCGACTCTTCGCTGAGCACCTCGAATAAACGCCGGCGGTTAAACACACCGGTAAGTTCGTCGATGTTGACGAGCTCCTGAATACGCGCCATAGCTTCGTTGAGTTCTCGGTTCCGCTTGCGCAGCTTCCCTCTGAGGCCACTGATGAACCCGCCAATAGTGGCAATCTGGGCCATGACTAGCGTAAAGGCCAGCATCTGGATGATCTCGATAGACAGCGTCGGCGCAAGCACATCGGGCTTGGTTAATCCGATGGCTAGGAGCAGGACCCCATAGAGCAGGAAATACCAGAACCCCACCAGCAGGAACTCTCGAGTACGCAAGGCGAGAATGCCATACAGGGCAGGGACGATAGCAATCATCAGGAATATGGCACGGGCCTGGCCCGCGTCGAGGAAGTACATTACCCAAATTGGCGGCAGGATCGATAACACCATCTGCAGCCCGGTCATGCTGGGATCCCTGAATTTCAGGTTGAGATTGAAGTGGATGAGCAGAAAGAAGCCAGCATTAATGATCAGCGAAAAGACCCAAAATTCCAGCACAACCCTTATCGGCACCATGTCCAGGGTCCAACAGAGCACGACTATCGCCAATGTAACTTGGTAGGAAATGAACGACATGCCCAGTCGGCGTTTTCGAAGGCGCTGGTTGGCCTGGACGTCGGTACTCATCGTATGTTGTGCGCTATCGGCTGCGGCGACGGGGTTGGAAGACATTGATAGGGTTCTTGTTAGGTTTATAGCGAGTTAACTTACGTGAAGTGTAGTCAAAACGGGAGGTAGTGGAACGTTCAATTATCAAAGGATAAGACTTGGGGTGAGTGACAAAAGAAAAGGCCCTCGCTTTGCGAGGGCCTTAACGAACGGTCTCAGAAGGTTTTTAGTTGGAAGCTGCGCAACCACCAAAGGTTACACAGGTTTCGCCTACCATATTTGCGAAAGCTGCGGCTGGCGATGCGGATACCGGCGTGCTGTGGCTCAGCGGATCCTCACCTTCGGCCGGCGGGTAGGTTGCCTGCTCATACTGGGAGAAGAGCGGATCTTCCAGGCCACCGTCCAGTCCCAGGCTCAATGGGCGAGTGCCTGCGAGCGGTGCACTGAAGCTATCCACCGTGACGTTAACAGGCAAGCCCGTTTGAGCTGGTGTAAACGTGTTGTCGAGCGCGGCGATGCCCCAGCGCTGCTCGTCAGCGGCATTCGGGATAACCGCGTCGTTCTCAACTTCGGAGTAGAGCACGGGTGTGCCTGAGGTCGACAGGTTGTCGACGAAGTTGATTGGATCCGCTGTGTCCACCGTCGCCTGGAAGACATTGAAGTACGATTCCAGGTTGGCGTCGCCTTGCTCCAGACCGGCCGACTGTTGCAGGCCGAGCAGGATGCGTGGGGCGAAAGTGGGCGAGTTCTCGAGAAGGCGAACAATGCCGCCGCCGGGCGTCAACATGCTTGCAGAAATGATGTCATTGCCAGCGACCTTCGGGTTAACGCCGACGGTCTGGTTAGCATTCACCGATGCAACGAACGGCGTGCCCGTGATGGTGCCCAGTGAATGACCGGCAAAGTAAACATCGCTATTAGCTGGAATGCTTACCGGGCCGATAGTCAACGCTTCTTGCAGGCTTGCACGGAGGTTGATCTGATCGACGACGCTCTGGCGCAGGTTGTCTCGAGTCGTCAGGAAGCTTGTCAGGTTGATAAACAGGCTTCCGGAGTCACCCACGCCGTTCTCGTAGCTGATCGGAGCTGGAGAGCTGGGCTGAGGCGCGTACAACCCGAAATGGCGCTCGTTCTCAGCCATTGGCGCGAGTCCGGGGATGGTGCTGCCAGCGTTGGCTACGGTGTTTTCGGCCGATGCAAGGAACTTGATTGCTGCATCAAGGCCCGGGTCTGTGGTCGTGCCGCCTCCCAAAACGGTATTGATCGTTGTTTGAGCTTGCTCTGGCGTTTGGCCGGTAGCAGCGGCAACGAATCCTACGTTGAGCTGGCCCGCAATCAAACTATCGACATTGGTTTCCGAGGGCGCCAAACTGGCAGGCAAGCCGTTGTTTTGACCGGACTGCAGCAAGGTGTTCCCCAGCTCACGTTGTTCAGCTTCTGTAAACGGCGCCACACCATGCAACGGCTGATCAATTGCAATAACGGCATAACCTTTCGCTGCAAGCGCAGTACCAAAGGTCAGCGCCGAACTACGATCTGTCGTAATACCATGCTGATACATGATCACCCCAACCGGGCTGGGGAAATCCGCTGGATTCGGCAGCAGCGCCAGTACCGGTACCTCCACGTCCGCTTGCTTCTTCGGGAACGGAAAGACGTAGTTAACCGCTGTCGACACCGACGGATCCGCCTGAGGGATCGTTAAGCCCAAGCTTTCAAACGTCTTGTTCAAGGTAGACGCCAGGGTGCTATCGGCCTCCCAGCTTTCAGTAACCACTCCGGGAGCCGACGTGCCAAGGTAGTACGGTAGAGACACGGTACCCTGTGCAGCCAGGACGCTATCCGAGTCGGCGCCCAAACTCGTGAGAATGGGGCTGGTCACCGCAGATACCAGAGGCACCGGCTTGAGAGAGGCGAGATCAAAGTTGAAATCGTCCGCACCACGCGCCTTGAGCGGCGGCAGCAATGAGGCAAAGCTGCCCGCCAAGCCTGTGCCAGCGCAATCGAATGCGTTTTGGCCGGTTAGACCATTGCAGCCCGACGGTGGAGGCGCATCGAAAATCGGTGACAAAGCGACCTTCAGCTCGGGCGTTGGGAACGTCGATACGGCACCTTCGACGACGGCTGAGACTGAAGCGTAGTCAGACGCTCCACCTTGCATAGCCGCCTTGGCCGCAGAAACTTTAACAAAGATGGAGAGCTGGTCCGAGAACCAGGCTCCAGGTTCTGCAATGTACTGGAGAACCTTTTCGTCATTTGAGGTTGTAAAGCTGTAGCTCAGAGCGATCTTGCTGGCCGGAAGCTGGGTGGCCGCTTGCACCAGAGGTTCCCACAAGCCTGTGATCAAGGCTTTGACGGGCGCAAGCGCCTCGTTACCAACCGGCTGTTCGGCATCCGACAAGCTCTGATACGACGGTGAACCTACAATATTGTCGCCGTTTACATCTTTAATATCGGTGGTGACTGCAGCGACGTAGCGCTTACGAGGATCGAGAGGCTCAAGCGGCAGTACGCGGATAGCCGAAGTGCCATCGAGCGTGACGACATCAGCGCGGACATTGGCAAGACCGGCCACGGTAGGTGGCTCTTGATTACCGAGACCCTGAACGGGATCGCCACTGGCGTAAGTTAACTCAAGTAGAAAAACGGTTTTGCCGGCAACGACGGTCGATGCATCGATCTGCCCGTTGAACTGGATCACCGCCGGTGCCACCGTGGACGCGCCACTAAGCTCGTTCAGAGCCGTGGTAACAGGCGGGGACGAATCGCTAACACCGAAGGTTCCATCGCCT
This sequence comes from Marinobacter fonticola, assembly GCF_008122265.1. Taxonomy (NCBI): domain Bacteria; kingdom Pseudomonadati; phylum Pseudomonadota; class Gammaproteobacteria; order Pseudomonadales; family Marinobacteraceae; genus Marinobacter; species Marinobacter fonticola. The sequence goes on along the minus strand of NZ_CP043042.1, from coordinate 2,767,219 downwards.
TGCTCGGAATCGAAAATCAGATCGTTCGGGATAGGCAACTTGCTTTGAAGCGGGTTGAAAATAGGCCAGGTCTTGCCATCAAAGTTCGGGTTACTGATCTGATAATCCGGATTCGCATTTTTCCCCGAGGAGCCGTCATCAAGACAGCCGGTAAGTCCAACGGAAGACGCCACGGCAAGGCTTATTAGCGTTTTTTTGAACATGGAAGTGGAACCTTTTCCTGTTGTTGTGTCGTTATTGTCGGCACTGACCGGTTCGGTTTGCCCGTAAGCCTTTTGTCAGTCGCCTGTATTGTCTGAAAAGTTGTCTGAAAAACTGTCTGAAAACCTGTGGGGTAACCTTTTCGTCCAGTGTCCCCGGCCAGCGCTGGTTTCTATCACTCTGACTATAACGAAAGAGAGAGAAACCTGTTGATCGCTCTAAAGTGTGATTTTTGGAACCTCTGATGGAGTCTGCCGGCGATTCTCGCTCGCCAATAGACTCGATCAGAGGTTTCCATGCTCTGTGCAGTGAAGCGGGCCTGTTTGAAAAAATAGATCGCACCTGCGGGTTTGTCGAGTGACGAGACGGCTTCTGTCGCATCCTCAACCCGTGTTTGCGATAGCCCGAACCCTTAATAGGGCACGCCCTCGGTTCGTTGGAATGAGCCCTTAGTCGAACGGACTGAAGTCCGGTTTACGTTTCTCTTTGAAGGCGGCAAAGGCCTCGGTCGCTTCCGCCGATTTGAGGCGTTCACCGAACAGTTCGCCTTCGGCCAACAGCGTCGCACGGAGTGTGTCTTTGTTAGGTCGACTGATGAGAGCCTTGGTGGCGCGGATTGCGGCCGGAGGTTGGGCAGCCAGGGCCTGACAGGCGTCCAAAGCCGTTTGCTCGGTGGTTTCCGGAGTGCAGATATGATTAATCAGGCCCAGACGATCGGCCTGCTCGGCGGTAAAGGCGCCTCCGAGCATGAGTAGCTCGCTGGCACGGGCGCGGCCTAACCACATGGGCAGCAACAAACTGGAGCCGCCCTCCGGGCACAAGCCCAGGTTGGCAAAGGGCATCTGAAAACGGGTGTTGTTACCGGCAAACACCAGATCGCAATGTAATAGCATGGTGGTGCCAATGCCTACTGCGGGGCCATTGACGGCGGCTACCACCGGCTTGGTGGCGTTCGCGAGGCCGAACAGGAAGCGGCCAACGGGGCTGGATTCGAATTCGCCCGGCAGGCCCTCGGCGAAATCGCCCAAGTCGTTGCCAGCAGTAAAGCAGTCACTACTGCCGGTGAACAAGGTGCAACGGATATTGATGTCGTGCTCGGCGGTTTCCACGGCCTCGGCCAGCGCCGTGTACATCGCGTGGTTGAGGGCGTTCTTGCGCTCGGGGCGATTAATTCGGACGATCAGTACGCGGTCCTGGCGTTCGGTCTGGATCAGCTCGCTCACACTCAGCTCCTGGGCTCATTGTTGGTCTGTCGTGGGATTAAAGCCAAACTTGCCAGTCAATTGCAAAGATATTAAGCAAAAGATATCGGGCAAAGAGTCATTTGATTGCGCACCATCCTAGCGCTTCTCAGTTGTCGGGATCATTCATAGGCGACGCTTACGGTCACCATACGCTGATTCAATCCGGCGAATCGGGTAAACTACCGCGCAATTTCAAGGTGCCATTGCCGGGCCAGCCGTTCGTAATGACTGGCCGTATTTCCAAGACTAGACAGTCTCCCAACTGATGAGAGCCGACATGACCACAGTGATTCGCCAGGACGACCTGATCGAAAGCGTTGCCGATGCACTGCAGTTCATTTCCTACTATCACCCGAAGGATTTTATTCAGGGTGTGTACGAGGCCTATCAAAAGGAAGAGTCCCAGGCCGCCAAGGATGCCATGGCCCAAATCCTGATCAATTCGCGGATGTGCGCCCAGGGCAAGCGTCCGATCTGCCAGGACACCGGTATCGTGACGGTTTTCGTCACCGTCGGTATGGATGTCAGCTGGGATGCGGATATGCCGCTGGATGACATCATCAACGAGGGCGTTCGCCGCGCCTATACCCACCCGGACAATGTTTTGCGCGCCTCGGTGCTGGCGGATCCGGATGGTAAGCGCCAGAACACCAAGGACAATACGCCAGCCGTTATCCACTACAAGCTGGTACCCGGCAACACCGTTGACGTCCATGTCGCCGCCAAGGGCGGTGGTTCCGAAGCCAAGTCCAAGTTTGCCATGCTTAACCCGTCCGATTCCGTGGTGGATTGGGTGCTGAAAATGGTTCCGCAGATGGGCGCGGGCTGGTGCCCGCCGGGGATGCTCGGCATCGGCATTGGTGGCACGGCCGAAAAAGCGATGGAGCTGGCGAAGGAGTCACTGCTGGACCCGATCGACATCCACGACCTGAAAGAACGCGGCGCGACCAACCGGGCCGAAGAGCTGCGTCTTGAGCTTTTCGACAAGGTGAACGAGTTGGGTATCGGCGCCCAGGGTCTCGGTGGCCTAACCACGGTGCTGGATGTGAAGGTTAAGGATTATCCGACCCACGCGGCCAACAAGCCCGTGGCGATAATTCCCAACTGCGCTGCCACCCGCCACGCTCATTTCGTCTTGGATGGCTCGGGCCCGTCCCTCCAGACGCCGCCGAGCCTGGATGACTGGCCGGAGATCACCTGGGAAGTGGGTGACGATGTTCGCCGGGTGAATCTGGATACGGTAACACCGGAAGACGTCAAGGACTGGAAGCCGGGCGAAACCGTCCTGCTCTCCGGCAAGATGCTGACAGGCCGCGACGCCGCCCATAAGAAGATGGTCGATATGCTGTCTCGGGGAGAAGAACTGCCGGTGGACCTGAAAGGCCGATTCATCTATTACGTGGGTCCGGTCGACCCGGTACGCGAAGAGGTGGTAGGTCCCGCGGGCCCGACCACCGCAACGCGCATGGACAAGTTCACGAAAACCCTATTGGAGCAGACCGGCCTCACCGGCATGATCGGTAAGGCGGAACGTGGCCAGGTCGCGATCGACGCCATTAGAGAATTCGGCGCAGTCTATCTCATGGCTGTCGGCGGTTCGGCCTACCTGGTGTCCAAGGCCATCAAGAAAGCCGAGGTCGTCGCCTTCGAAGAACTGGGGATGGAAGCCATCTACGAGTTCGAAGTAGAAGACATGCCGGTAACCGTGGCGGTGGACTCTAAGGGGACGTCGGTGCACCAGACCGGCCCGGTGGAATGGCACGAGAAGATCATTGCGGCCAAGGCGGTGTGATTCTGGCTACATAGCAGAAGAGGGGGCCTTTGTCGGCCCCTTCGTATCTCTGAACTCTTGACGTTAAATGATTTGATAAAGCTGAAGTCGAAGTCTCGCGCTGCATATGGTCAGCTTGGTCTACCATCCCTCAGTCGGAACGCCGTGTTCCTCGATGTACTCCCCGCTGCGCTGAAGATATTCTTCTGTGCGTACCTGATACCGCGATGCGTCACCTTCAATCTCATTGGCTTGTAATCGCCCCACTTCAATTTCGTTGCCGATCTGGTTCTGAATCCAGAGAACAATCTGGCCGCCCGGGGCTAGCCCGATAGTAAGAATGTCCCGTGGACGGCTGAATGTTCCCATGCTGGTGGTGTAGGTCGCGTGCTCGCGCATTCTGTCTTCCAGCCCTTCCGGTAAAGAAAACAGCCTCTGATAAAATTTCTGCTCGGCAAACGAGAACCATTGGATAGCGATATAGTTCGGGAAAGGCTCCATGAAACCACCTGATCCCGACGGTCCACGGGGACCTCGCCAGCAACACCCAACATTCCCCATCGGCATACGCCAGTGCCTGACGCCCGAGGCTTCAAGTTCAAGATGTTCAACCCAGACTTTATAGTGTTGAGGCGCCGCAACACCCACGTATGCCTTAAGACTGTTATCAGGCTGAGAGGCACATCCGGAAAGAATCAATCCAATAAGCAGGGCAATCATTATTTTTTTGAGGTGCATGTCACGTCTCCGGCTGATTTGCATAGACGATGCGCTTACGATCAGATGTTGGACGGAATGGCGAGAGGAATCTGGCGTTCGAGAACGGAAGTTCGGAGCGTGCGATGGTATCTCCAATCAGAAACTCAAGCAGGTTGTAATGATCCGAATGATGCACATACCGCTGCTTCAGAAGATCGTTTTGTGCCGGTGGTAGTTTAGGCTGATCATTTCCCTGCGAGATATGCTCCCATAGTATCCGGTATGCCAAGTCGAGTTCTTTTGGAATCGTAGTGGCGCTATCAGTCGGGTCCATCTTGTCGAGCGGGATGCCCGCCCTTTTGGCCAAATGATACATGCAGTGAAGATAGACCTGCGAAAGCTCGCCGCGCACCTGCCGGTGCAGCTTCAGGTCTAGGTCCACTTGGCCGTCCGGCACAGGATGCTCACGCACCGTTTTGTAAATCCGGAGGGCGGCTGGCTCGCCCGTTGCCAACGGCAGGCAATGGGATCCGATCCAGCCCTCGGCTTCCGTCAACGCCTCTAGGGTAGCGAGGTTGTCCCATTGCGGGGTTTGTTCCGGCCAAGCCGTGGCGCTGCCTTCAATGGAGAGCGTGGGGGAAAGCAGAAGCTGTTCGGTCTGGCTTTCGTGATAGCCGCCGCCAATATCGGAGTGCGCGCCGGGCAATGCGATTTCCCGGAAGTTGTCGGGAAGCGTGCCATCTGGATTGCAGAGGCTGTTTAGAGCAAAATTCTCGCGACATTCGTCAATGGCCGTGAACTGTACGGCAGTAGAGACAGAGCCCGGGTCCAAATCAAGCTTCACGGGTGCGTTAAGGTCGTTGCTCGGAATAAAGTCACCATCCGGGATATTGACAATGCCAGCGACGGTATCGAACAAGCCGAGAAAGCGGATAGCAACTGTCTTTGGCCATTGCATGTCCATGGCGGCGAATGCATGCCCCAATCCGCCCCCGGAACCGCTGGCAATCTCATTCGCGGCATGGCGGGCGGCTGCGGCTCCCCGACTGAAACCGAACAGGTCGATGGTCAGGACGTCAATGACATCATCCTTAAGCAAGTTACTCGCAACTAGCGCCAAGCCAGCAAATGCATTATTTACTTGAGCAATAACCCCTGTCTTGCCAAGGCCTGTCATGGAGCCCTCCAGGGAGTCCGGTGCCCCCGTTTTTGAACCAGGACCAGGCGCATACACACGACGACGGAACGTGATTGCCGCTTCTGTTTCCTCGTCAGTCTCAGGGTACAGATCTCGCAATTTCGCCACATTACTGGTCCCGTTGGCATAACTGTTCCCCAACAACAAAGCCAGCCGTCGTTCACACTCTGCCGCGCCAATATCGCCGTTCTGGTGAGGCGCCAGGCACTCGTTCTCAACCCGCTGCCGGAAAACGTCAATATTGCCTGCGTTATTGAGGGTGCCGTCGGTGAAGATGCCCACTTCCAGATGCACCGGCTTTCTTTGCTTGTTTTTCTTTTCCGGTGGTTTCTCATACGTTGCAGGCGGCGGAGTGGCCGCCGAGGCGAGAGGCGCAATCGAGGCCGACGCGCCAAGGGGTAGGGATAATTTCCGGTCCGTTTCCTGTTGTGCCCGGTAGCGCTCATCGGTGCGGCGCTCGATCATGGCGCCATCAAACCCGGAGGCCCTCAGATGGCCGATACCACCTGGCCCCGAATGAACGACGGTTTGCGGGGTGACTTCCCATTTATTAAGAGACTCAACGTCGTGGGCAAGCCCCGACCCGACGCCGTCGCATTCGAGATGCCAGAGGCCACCTTTGGGGTGAGCGCTATCCGCTTTCCAGGCGACAACCGGCGAAAAGGGCTTGCCTTCCACACTACTGAAGACCAAAAACAAGTGGCCGTTCTTGAGTGCACGTTTAAGTCCCTCGCAGCTTATGGTGCGGCCCAGGGGGTCCCGGGGAACGTTGGCAAAACGGTCGTCAAGCAGCCTGCTTGCATACGAGGCGGCAAAAAAGGGGTTCTCAATATAGGGCAGGTCACGGAGGGCAAGCTCCGTATAGGATTTTACTTTCACGGGCTGCGTTCCTTTGCGGCCTAAAGCTATGAGGCCCGCAAAGGTGCTGATAAAAGCGGGCGCTCTCCTTAATCGGGCGGGGATCACCGCCCAGCGCCAGACTTTAATCAAAAACGCAGTACCGAGCAACGGGGCTTAGCGCCCCGCTTCCGCTACATCGATTTCGCTCCGGTCAGCCACTCACGCGCTTGCTCAATCTCTCCTAGCCGGAATACTCTCAGCTCCATATCCAGAAACCTCGACATAAACCGTGCAAACGGGCCGATCCAACCGGAATCGGTCACCACGGCGCAGTGGGTGAAGTCCTGCATATGCTCCCGGTCGAACTTGAAGGCATCCTTCAGGATTGACATATCGAAGCCGTCGAAATCCTGCACCACTTCGATAATCTTGACCTTGCCATGCTGGCGGATGAACGCTTCCATCCGTCCGGCAATGTTCTCGAAATCCTCGGCAGACACTTTACCTTCGACCTGGATTTCGACGGTTTTGTCGTCCGGGTACTCCACGTATTCCGTCGCCATGGCGAACCTTCCTGTCGTTGAGTTATGGAATTGGCGCTGGATATCGGAACCGCTATGACGAGCAGCTTATCTCCATATGCTTACCCCAATCGGGCGGCAGCGCTGCATAGCGCTCATTCTCCGGTTGTTCGTCGTACGGCCGCTTGAGTATGTCCAGTAACTTGTGAACTGTCGTATAGATGCCTTGCTGAGCATCTTGAATAGCCTCCTGAGCGAGATAGTTGCGCAGGATGTACTTCGGATTGACGGCACGCATGGCGGTGTCGCGTTCTTCCGGGGAGCGGGTTTCCGATGCCAGGCGCTCGTCGTAGCGCGCCAGCCAGCTATCGGCGACGCTGCGGTCGACGAACAGGTCCCGCACCGGCGCGTTACCCCGCGCGTGACGTGTCGACAGGCCGCGGAAAAACAGGGTGTAGTCGATGTGGTGCTCATGGAGCATGCCGAACAGGTCCATGATCAGACTCATATCTTGTTCGCTTTCCTGCTCGAGCCCGAGTTTTTGCTTCATCAGCTGTTGGAAACGGCTGTTGTAAACAGTTTCGTAGCGCCGCAAACCACGCCGTAAATCGTCCTCATCCATAACGTTGGTGAGCGTCTGCGCCAGGAATTGGCAATTGATAAACCCGATCTGCGGTTGCTGGTTGTAGGCGTAGCGCCCGCCCTGGTCGGTGTGGTTGCAGATGTAGCCTGCGTCGAAGTCATCGAGAAAGGCGTAAGGCCCGTAATCGAAGGTATCGCCGGCGATCGACATGTTGTCCGAGTTCATCACACCGTGGCAGAAACCCACTGCCTGCCATTGGGCTACCATGCGCGCCGTTCGGCTGACGACCTCCTCTAGCCAGCGCAGGTAGCGTTCGGCCTGGGGTAATTCCAGTAATTCCGGAAAGTGCATCTCAATTGTGTGATCGAGCAGCGTTCGAACCGCTTCGGGTCCTTTGTGATAGGCGGCGTACTCGAAATGCCCGAAACGAATATGGGTTTGGGCCACACGCATCAAGGCGGCGGCGGTTTCGATCGATTCGCGCATCACCGGATCCTTGGCGCTCACCATGAACAGTGCGCGGGTGGTGGGGATGCCCAGGTAATGCATGGCTTCGCTGCACAGATATTCCCGCAGGGTTGAGCGTAGAACCGCGCGCCCATCGCCAAAGCGGGAGTAGGGCGTCATGCCGGCGCCCTTGAGATGCCAGTCCCAGTGGCGCCCGTCGGGGCCGTAACTTTCCCACATGAGCAGCCCTCGGCCGTCACCCAGGTCCGGGTTGTACATGCCGAATTGGTGCCCGGTATACTTCATGGCGATGGGCTCCATGCCTTCGAGGAGCTCTTGACCAGCGCCGACCCGAGTCCAGTGATCCTTCTCACTGGGGTCGATGCCCATCTCTTCTGCCAGTTCGTCATTGAAGCACACCATTCTCGGCTCTTTCAGCGGTGTTGGCTGGACGTGGCTGTAGAAATGTTTAGGCAGCTTGACGTAACGGTTTTCGATCCGGAATTTACTCAGGGCTGTCACCATGTCATTGGTTTGGAAGTACCTTAATACGTGTTCTGGTGCCGCAGACCCGCTATATCAAGGGCATTTGTATGCTCTAGCTCTCCTGTTTCACCGATAGATTAATCAGAGGTCCCTTAGAATCACGCCCATGAGCAAAACGCGTAATGCCGGGCCTCGCAGCCCGAGAATTCTCCTTCTGTCCGGCTACGATGCGGGTAGCCACAAGCGCTGGCGGGAGCAGCTCGTGGCCAGCCAGCCCGATTTTGACTGGCAGGTGATTGCGCTACCACCGCGTTATTTCCGCTGGCGCATTCGCGGCAACGCGCTTAGCTGGCTGGATGCGCCGGAGCTTCGTGAGCCCTGGGACCTGATCGTGGCGACTTCGATGGTGGATGTTGCCGGTTTAAGGGCGATGCATCCGGCTGTCGGCCGCGTGCCGGTCCTGCTGTACATGCACGAGAACCAGTTCGCTTATCCCGATTCCGGCGAGCAGCACGCGAGTGTCGACCCTCAGATGGTCAACTTGTACAGTGCGTTGTCCGCTGACCGGGTCGTATTCAACAGCGAGTGGAACCGGCGCAGCTTCCTCGAAGGCATCGACCGGCTGCTGGAGCGCTTGCCTGATGCCGTGCCCCAGGGCGTGTCCCGGCGTGTTTACGAAAAGTCCTGCGTCTTACCCGTACCGATTGCCGATGCTCATTTTGTGGAACGCCATCAAGGCCCCAGCCGGTCGCAACTCGTGAATCGGTCCCGCCCACACCTTCTTTGGAATCATCGCTGGGAATACGACAAGGCGCCGGATCGGCTGCTGTCGATTTTACTGGCGCTGAAAGATCACGGACAGGCATTCCGCTTGAGTGTCGTGGGGGAACAGTTTCGTCGGCAGCCGGAGGCCTTCGAATCGATCCGGCGGATGTTCGGCAACTGCATCGAGCATTGGGGGTTTATGGCCGATCAGGCGGCTTACGATCAGCTCCTGCAAAGCGCAGATATCGTGATGTCCACCGCGCTGCATGATTTTCAGGGGTTGTCGGTGCTGGAAGCGATGGCGTCCGGATGTCTGGCCTTGGCTCCGAACCGTCTGGCCTATCCCGAGTACGTGCCGGACGAGCAGCGCTATCCCAGTTTGGCGGATCGGCCGGAGCAGGAAGCGGCGGCTGCGGCCAATGTACTCGTCAGGCTCCTGCAGTCGCAAACGTCGGTGGCCAGCGTCGAGCCCTGGCGCCTTTCCCATCTTCAACCGCGCTATCGCGAACTGCTACGAGAGACGATGGCCTCAGGTCGCGTTTGCTGATGGCCTTGAGCCTAACGTCGAAGGCGTCGAAGAGTCCGGTGTAGCCTGGCGATGTGTCTCTAAATGAAGCCTATTGTGAATATGAAATAAATGTAAAATAACGTGAAATGATTCGTGAGAACGGCTCATTCGCAAATGAATAAAGGAGGTCATCGGAAACGCCTAAGCCTTGTAGGGGCGGGCGTCCGGTAGGGGAACGTTTGCGGTGGGTAAACGAGGTATGCCCTATGAAAGGTAAGATCCAGCAGATGGTGGGCCGGTTTAGAACCGCTAACCTGAAAGCCCAGAAGAAAAACACACCCCTTCAAAGCCGGTCCTCCACGGCGCCGTCCGCACAGCCTGCCCAACCAGCCGGGGATGATTGGAACATGTCTCCACAGGATGCTCTGCAGGTTAGTATCGTCGCGCGTTATAAGTAGATTGCTATAGCACTAGGCCGTGTAGTCTGTCGTCGAGTACGGTACGTAGTAGGCCTTTTCGCGTCTTTTTTACCGGTTAAGCCGTTCGACTTTCATCGGACGCTATGGAAAGATAATTAATCGACGCTTGTGGTCGCTGCCTTGCGGTATTTTTTAGATACCGATACGAGTCGGATATATCCGTAAACACAGGCTTCACGGTTATATCATAGCCTTCTCTGGTGATGATGACGGTAACTGACTCGCCGGTCCTGCATCCGGAACCTCCTAGCCCTTCCAAGAGCCGCTTTGGCCTCATCCTCGCGCTTAGCGCACTTGCTCATGTGCTGGTGTTTATTGTGTTGCCACGTCAATTCTGGTCGCCGGATAGCGCCGGACAAGATGCTGGCGATGCGATACGTATCGAGATCGTCCAGCCGAAACCAGAGCCTCAACCGGTGGCGCAGGCGCCCGAAAAAACCCAGCCCGAGCCTCAGCAACAAACGCACTTACCACGCCACAACGCCGATGAAACGGACCTGCGCGGTACTGATTTCGAGTCGCCGGTCGAGGCTCAGGTGCAGGCCGGCGTAGAGCCTGAAGCCCAGCCCAAGGTTGCCGCCGAAGATAAGCATAAAACCGAGCTGGCCGAAGGGCAGCCATCCGCAAAAGTCGAGCCGGCGGCCAAGCCCGAAGTGACCAGCGAATCCGCCACGGAGACGGTAGCCGAGCGAAAAACGGAGCCGGAAAAGCCGCAAGGTATGAAAGACTTGTCGGATCGGGAACTGGCCGGGGCGAATGCGGGATCGCCTGCAAGCGAGCTGGAAAAACGGCGGATCCAAATGGTGAATCAGTTTTTGGCACGCATGCAGTCCCAGGTGGATAGGCGTTTCCGCAAACCGCTCAACGCCCGTTCCTATCAGGAAGGGGAGATCGCGTTCGAGCTGGATCCGTCCGGTTATCTTTTGTCCGCACGTATTATCGAATCCAGCGGTAACGTGCTGCTGGACGCCAGCGCTCTGGAAGCCATTCGTTCCGTCCCCCGGTTTTCTGTGCCAGACTCGCCGATCGTCGCCGCCAGGTATTATCGTAACCTGACGTTCCGCTACACCGGGGAATAGAGCGTGGTGCGTGGGCTGGTGTCATAATACCGCTTGAATCGCCTCTGGTTATTCAGGGCGATGCAAAAATCGAAACGTGACTTCGCAGGCTGCCGGTCTGTCCAGGAAGTTGCTCCTTTAACCTCAGGCATCTCCGATGGACTTACACCGGAGGTTCCCTAACAGACAGATCGTTTCGCATGCTCAATACCCATGATGTCCTCCTTCGTAATCGTGATGCCGTTGCCGGGCGGGTAGGGCTGATCGGCCTTACGGACGCCGTTATCCTGCCTGAACTACCGGGGGAAGGCGGTCTTGTGATGACCGAAAATTTTGGCATCTATCGCCATTGGTCGGGGCTTTCTAAGTGGAAGCCGGTCTTCGGCTACGCGGATGAGATAGCGCTGGCGGCCGACGAGCTGGATACGGTCGTCGTGTTCATGCCCAAGTCGCGGCTGGAGTTAGAATTGCGTCTGGCGCTGGCCGGCCATATGGCCAAGGCGGGCGGCCGATTACTGCTCATCGGCGAGAAGAAAGAGGGCATTGCCAGTGGCGCAAAGGTAATGGAAACGGTCATGCCGGATGCGTACAAGATCGACAGCGCCCGCCATTGCCAAGTTTGGCAGGTTGACGTGCCTGCCGGCATGACCGGCTTTGACTTGGAGGCCTGGCTCAGTTGGCATCCGGTTGAGGCGGGCGGCGTAGAGCTGTCGGTCGCGGGGTTGCCCGGTATTTTCAGCGACGGGAGATTGGACGAAGGTACTGCACGGTTGCTGGCCACGTTCGACGAAGGCGTGCCCCATCGTAAAGTGTTGGATTTTGCCTGTGGCGCCGGTGTTGTCGGTGCGTGGCTGGCGCGCAAGTCGCCGGGTATCCGGCTCGACGCCGTCGATGTTCAGTTCCAGGCGGTGCATTGTGCCCGTGCCACGCTGGATAAAGCCGGTGTCAGCGGCCATGTTTGGCCGTCCGACGGTCTTGCGGCCGTCGAGGGGCAGTACGATATGTTAGTGAGTAATCCCCCGTTCCACACGGGCGTACGCACTGACACATCCATGACCGAAGCTTTTCTGCGGGACGCCGCCAGGCACCTGGTGACCGGCGGTGAGCTGCGTATCGTCGCCAATACGTTTCTGCCCTATGCGGAACTCATCCAACGCTACATTGGCCCTTGCGAAATTCTCAGCCAGGACAAACGCTTCAGCGTGTATCGTGCCTATCGCCGTTAGCGTTCGACCATTTTCGACCACTAACTATCCACGAGTCTTTTGGAGAGTCCGAATGATCATCGACTTCACCAGCATGCCCAGTGATCGCGTCTACCATTGCATGACCCAGTCGCTCATCCCGCGTCCGGTGGCCTGGGTGCTGTCGGAGAATCCCGAGGGGGACTACAACCTGGCGCCGTTCTCGTTCTTTACCGCGGTCACCGCCGATCCGCCGCTGATTATGCTGTCCGTCGGGCGCAAGCCGGATGGCAACTTCAAGGACACGCGGGTCAATATCGAGGAGCGCAAGAAGTTTGTGATCCACATTGCCCATAACGAGCTGGCAAAGGTGATGACCGAGACCTCTCGCAGTCTGCCGCACGGGGCGTCTGAATTGGCCGAGAACGGTCTGGCGACCGTGCCGTTCGATGGGTTCGAGTTGCCGCGGCTGGCGGATTGCCGGATAGCCATGGCCTGTGAACTGTTTCAACTGCAGGAACTGGGACCCAATCGCCAGTCGGTGATCTTCGGGCAGGTGCAGCAGCTCTATGTGGATGACGCTGCGGCAACCCGGGATGAAAAAGAACGTTTACGTATCGACGCCACCGCAATTGATGCGATCGGGAGGTTGGGCGCGAACGAATACGTCACCTTCGGTGAGGTCATTACCATTCCGCGCCCGTCCTGATTGCCCGTCCTGATGGGGCGTAACGGTGAGCTTAAATTGCTGTAAAGGGTGGGCGCCAAGTTACCCCTTCGGAACTTGTCCGGAGACCCTATGCACCGTAGTAGCCCGGCGTGCGTTCGCTAGCCGTCGGGCTGTGCGGGACGAGCCCTTCCTCCTGGAAGTGGGTGTCCCACCAGCATTGGGGCAATTGTTCGTCTGACGGAAAGACTAAATCCTGCTTGGTAAAGGGTTCGGGGTCTTGGGTTTCCTCGCCCCAAAGGAACTGTCCATCGACCTTGTCCCGGAACGGATTGGTCAGGGTGGTCATGTCGGACACTTCGACCAAATGGCCGGTTCGCGCGTGTTTCAGAAGCATCTGTACCTCCTTATTACGAGCTGCTTATCGAGCTGAGCAAGTAGTTACGATTAGCCGAATTCAGCATAATCGTTGTGCCACTGCGTTGTACATCCTCTTAGGTGGCACGCCCGCGTGTTCGATCGCCCCCGGCTTTCACGGAAATGTCCCTGAACCGTCACAGAGATGTCATTGCCCGACGCGACGCTGGCGATGACAGATTGCTTGCGATGGCAGACAGCGGGAGGCCCGATGCACCAATACCGGAGTGTTTTCATCTCGGACGTTCACCTGGGATCGCCGGATTGCCAGGCGGACTATCTTCTGGATTTTCTCGACAACGTGCGATGCGAAACTCTCTATCTGGTGGGCGACATTATCGACCTGATCGCCATGCAGCGCCGGGTTCACTTCCCGGCGTCTCATCAGGCGGTTGTGCGACGTCTGGTGCGACTGGCCTCAGACGGTACGAAGGTGATTTACGTGCCGGGCAACCATGACGAATTCCTGCGTAATTTCTGTGGCCAGACATTGGCTGGCATCGATCTCCAGCAAAAGGCGGTGCACACCACAGCCGATGGACGTCGCTTCGTCGTCTGCCACGGCGACCAGTTCGACCAAGTGGTGCGATGCAGTCCGTTTCTGTTGCTGGTGGGCGATCGGGCTCACGGCTTCCTGCTCAAGCTCAACCGTTGGTACAACGTTTGGCGTCGAATGCGCAACAAGCCGTACTGGTCTTTAGCGGCCTGGGTCAAACCGCGTATCGGCAAGGCGGCGGCGTTTATCCAGCGCTTTGAGATGGCGGCTCTCACCGCAGCGGAGCGGGGTCAGTACGATGGCTATATCTGCGGCCATATCCACTCTGCCGGTTTTCGCCAGAGCGCGGGCGGCCTGTATTGCAATGACGGGGATTGGGTCGAGCATTGCACCGCCCTGGTGGAAGGCTTCGACGGCGCACTGGAAATCTTGCATTGGTCCGAGCGCTCTCACATCGTTGAGCGTGAGCCAGGGCATCTGCCGGCGCGGGCGCCAGAATGGACTCCCGGTAGTCTGGGCGATGCCATTCCAGGCAGTGCAGCGGCGCGGATGTCCCGTCAGTAGGACCGGGCGCTATCCGGCGCCGCCGTTGTCGCCGCGAGAGCGTGAACGCTTGAGGTCTTTGCGCATCTTGAGCCGGGCCTCGCGGCGCATGTCGGCCTCCTGGTAGCGGCGTTTCTGCTCGTCGGTCTCCGGAATGATTTCCGGCACAGGGATGGGCTTGCCGGACTCGTCCAGCGCGACGAAGGTAAAATAGGCGGATACGATGTGCCGTTCTTCCCGGGTATAGCTGTTCTCGGCAATCACCCTTACGCCGATTTCCATCGATGAATGCCAGGTCCGGTTGACCGAAACCTTGAAGACCAGCGTGTCATTGCCTTTGGCCGGTGCGCGGAAGGCGAACGAATCCACCGCGGCGGTCACGCAGACGCGCCCGGAATGGCGCTCCCCCGCCACCAGGCAAAGCCGGTCGCAATTCGCCATGATCATGCCGCCGAACGCTGTTTGATGCGCATTCAGGTCGTTGGGAAATACCTTGTAGACGTGGCTGTCGATGGCGGACGCTGAAACGTATTTGTGCAATTTGTCATTCATGAAAAGGCCTTGAGGAATCCTCGCCAAATAGGCGCTAAACTAAATGGTAATTAAGGAGCTATTCAGAGGGCTCCTTAAACGATGTTGCCTTTAAAACAACGTTGTCTTGAATCAAAACAGCCATTGAATCAAGACAGCCATTGAACCAGCGCAGTCGTTGAATTAACACGGTCGTAGAAGCAGCGCGGTCATCAAAGCAACGTTGAATATGCTGGATGATGCCTGATTGCCGAACCCTGTTTGCTGAATATAGTGGCGCTTATTTGCCTGACGCTGGAACAGGCTGTCGAGCATAATTCCCGGTAGCCATGGATAGGACGGGGCCCATTGCGTGTGAGGTCGTCAGGACGATTCGATTCTCCGAGAGTGTTCAGGTTCGAGCCATAAAAAACAACCTCAAAACGCGTCTCACGCTAGCGTTCGGTTTGCTGACCGTGGCGCTTACTCTGCTGATTGTCGCCTATACCCAGGATATCGCTGTGCGTGAGCTGCGTGACCGGGTCGGGGTTAATCTGCAGGAAGTTTCCCAGCAGGTCCGGGACCAAATTGAGCTTAACTTGGAAGAGCGCTACCGGGATTTAGCGTTAGCATCCAGCGTTCTCGCTGACGATGTCGAAGCGAGTCGTTTTGAGCGCGTGCAAGTCATGCTCGAAGAACTGCAACTCACCTACGAAGATTACGCCTGGATCGGCTTGGTGGCGATGGACGGTGAAGTGCTATTCAGCACCGACAATGTTCTGAAAGGCGAGAACGTTGCGCATCGACCCTGGTTTTTTGAAACCAGGGATAGGCCGTTCCTCGGTGATGTCCATAAGGCGCTGTTGCTTGATGAGATTCTTAGTACGGAGGACAGTGCTCCTCTGCGACTGATCGACATCGCCGTTCCGGTCCGCGACACCGAAAGCGGTGAAATGCTTGCTGTGCTGGGCGCCCACCTTAATTGGGCGTGGGCACGAAAGCTGGAGAGCGCCATGCTGGCGCTCATGGAGAACCGCCTTGATACCAGTCTGCTGGTGATTAGCCGGGATTCGGCGGTCCTTTTGGGCTCCCCTGAACTCAGCGACACCACTTTGGACACCGGGTCAGTGCGGGAAGCGCTTGCTGGACAGACAGGCTACGACGTGGAGACCTGGGACGATGGTGTCCGCTATCTCATCGGCTATAGCCAGACCCGGGATAGCCTGAATTTCGAAGGTCTGGGCTGGGCGGTGTTAGTGCGGATGCCTGCCGCCAGTGCCTTTGAGCCCGCTCAGCACATGCGGAACGGTATTGTTGCCGCCGGCCTTGTGGCGGCTTCACTGTTTTGTTTCCTGGCCTGGCTGACGGCACGCCGCGTATCCCGGCCGTTACTGAAAATGACGCAGGAAGCCGAAGCTATCGAGGTCGGCGCAAAGAATTCAGATATCAAGCTGCGCGACGACTTTGAAGAGGTGAGCGTGTTGTCGCGGGCACTGAATCGCCTGGTCCGGGGCCTGAAAAGTAAGGAAAAGGAGCTGCGCAAACTGAACATGACCCTCGAACAGCGTGTGGCGGCCCGCACGGAAGATCTGGAGTCGGTCAACAGGGCGCTGCGGGAGGAAATGGCAACCCGTGAAGTCTTGCGTTCCGAGCGGGAGCAAATGATTCAACAGTTGAAAAATCTGGCGAACACCGATGGCTTGACGAGCATCAGCAACCGGCGGCACTTCTTCGAAGAAGGCGAGCAACTGCTCAAGCGCGTGGCGCGCCGCGAGACCAAGGCGGCTATGATCCTGTTCGATGTCGATCACTTCAAGCGGATTAACGACACGTACGGTCACGGCGTGGGCGACGCTGCCTTGAAGCATCTGGTAGGCCTGGCCAAGCAAGCTATTCGCGATGTGGATTTACTGGCTCGCATTGGTGGCGAGGAATTTGCGCTGCTACTTGAGGATGAGAGTGGGGAGAACGCCTGGGATATCGCCGAACGCTTACGGACCATGGTGGAGACGATGCCGCTGGAGATTCCCGGCGGCGAGGTGCGGATGACCATCAGCCTCGGTATCGCGCGAATCGGCGACTGTGAAATTCCCAGTCTGGACTTGCTTCTGGCCCATGCTGACCGGGCGCTGTACAGCGCCAAAGAAGGCGGGCGCAATCGTATCGAACAAGCCTCGGCCTGCGGCCCGAGCCCGGAGGGTTATATGCCAGGGGCATCGAAGGGCGAAACGTCGGGCAAAAAAAAGCCCCTGGGGTGAGGGGCGAAGAGGTCAGCTTCCAACAGAAGGTGCCCACAACCTGAAATCGTTCGAATCTATTTCGTACTTAGCCATCTCTTGCGAGATCAGTGCTACGGCGTTTATTCGCGCCAGATATATGAATTAACGATATCGGCAATTTTTAGAGTAATCAGCCTAGGAACCCGCAGTGTCTTCAGAAAAAGCGTCGTTGAAAAAGGTGTCCTCAGAAAACGAAATGCGTTGGGACTCCGGTCGAGTGCGGCTGGAGCGACCGGGCAAGGGTCAGCGGGATCTTCGCGCGTGGGATGCCGCCGATCCGCAATTGATCGAGCAGGCGATGGCCCGCCTGGCTGCTGGGAGGGACGATAAGCCCCGAGTCGCCATTCTGGAGGATAGCTTTGGCGCGCTCACGCTGGCTCTGGAACGGTTCGATCCGGTCAGCGTTGCCGATAGTGCGTTGTTGCGTCAATCTGTGGCGATCAATGCCCGCCTCAATGGGCTGGAAGCGCCCCCGATTGCCGACTGGCTGGCGCCGCCGGAGGGACCCTTCGACCTCGTAGTACTCAAGATTCCCCGGCAGGTGGACTACCTCGACTATCTGTTGCGTTGGGCGAACGTGAATCTAGCGCCGGACGGCGTGCTGGTGGCCGGAGGCATGATCAAGCATGTCCCGGCCCGGTGTGCCCAGCTTTTCGAAAACGTGATGGCCTCGAACGAGCCCCAGCGTGCGCATCGGAAGGCGAGGGTTATTCTCGCGTGCCGGGGGAGCGCGGTTTTGGCGGGCTGGGACGGCCTCTGGAGTGGTTTCGCACTGCCTAGTGGCTCACAGAGTCCCGGCGGCACGCAGAACCTGCGCGCCTTGCCGGCTGTCTTTGCCCGGGATCAGCTTGATATCGGCAGCCGGGAATTCCTGCCCCACGTGGTCACAGCCGTTCGATCGATGGCGGCAGGCGCAAGAATTCTGGATCTGGGTTGTGGCAACGGCGTGCTGGGCCTGCAGGCCCTGACTGAGCGAACGGATGTTGAAGTCGACTTCGCCGATGTATCCAGCCAGGCGGTGGCCAGCGCGAGGGAAAACAGCCGACAGGCCGGTGTGAGCGAGAGAGCCCGGTTTCATCACACCGACGCGGTGCCAGAGGGCGAGCGCTACGATCTGATCCTTTGCAATCCGCCGTTTCACGAGGGCGGCACCGTTGGCGATCACATTGCGCTGCGCATGTTCCGGCAGTCGGCCAAGGCTCTATCAAAGCAGGGGCAATTATTGGTGGTGGGCAACCGCCATCTGGCTTATCACGTAAAATTGCGCAACAGTTTCTCGCAGGTCAGACAGCTCGGTGCGTCGCCCAAATTCGTCGTGTTTGCCTGCCGTCACTGACGGGGTGGATTGTCGAAGCCCATGCGGGCCAAGGTATCGACGATGGTTTGGGTCTGACTGTCGATTTCGATATTGACTCGGTCGCCTTCCGCCAGTTGCGTGAAGGTGGTCACGCGCAAGGTTTCGGGAATAAGGTGAACGTTGAAGGTATCTTCGGTCACGGTTCCGATAGTTAGGCTCGCGCCTTCGATGGCAATGTAGCCTTTGGCGAAGATGTATTTCATCCATGCCTGGGGCACACGGAAAACCAGCGTCAGATTATTCTCCGAGGGTTCGATGCGCTCCACCGTCGCTGTGGTATGGACGTGCCCCGACAGCAGATGACCGCCGATCTCATCCCCGACCCGAGCCGCCCGCTCGAAATTAACCGAATCGTTCGTTTTCAGGTCGCCCAGGGTAGTTAGTCGCAGCGTTTCCTGCATGGCATCGAAATAAAGCTGGTTGCCCTGTTGGCGAGTTACGGTCAGGCACGTGCCATTGATCGAGATGGACGCGCCAATCTCGACGCCTTGGACGCGGTCTGCGGGGAATTCCAGCACGATGGTGGAGAGCCCCGGACGCTGATCCACCGCGGTAACGTGGGCCTGACCTTGAATAATACCGGTAAACATGATGACTCCAGCGTCGGTTGGCGGAGCCGTAGGATAGCGAGCCGAAACAGTTCTGCCAAGCAGCCGGCGGGAATGAAGGGGCTGCCGCGGGTGCAATTGGATTCAAGTCATGGCTGAAGTGGCCGATACCTTTACTAGGGCGTTCCTGAACAGATCTTGGATACCTTCTGACGGGTTTCGTTCTATTCAGAGGCTCCCTAATCAATCAGTAAGTCTCAACGGGGTGAGGCGTGGCAGAGAACAGAAAAATGGCAACAACCGAAGCGAAAGCGCGTCCTTCGCCGGTCTTACAGCCGGGGCGGCCAGCCGACCCCGCTCCGCCTGCGCCCGTCGGTCCTGAAATCAACGATCCCGAAATCGAAGGTGAGCTGACCGAGCACGCATCGCTGCCCTCCGAAGTCACCGAAGACGCCGCTGTTTTGGCTAGGGTAGAGGACGCATCCGAGGCAACGGCAAGTGAGGCGTTGGATGAGCCCCAACCGAACCGCGAGACCCTGATGATGCAGCAATCAGGCTACCGCCGTTTGTTGCGGCAATGCGAGCGCGTACTGCTGCTCGACTTCAACACCCTGGCGATGCCGGACTGGCCGGACAACTTCTCTATGGCGTCCGCTCGCCGGCGGCGGGATCTTTGGCTGTTTTCGGCCTCATTGGCCGCAATCCTCTTCCTGGCTGGGGTGCCGGGCTTGGTGCCCGCATGGATGGCCGGTACGGCATTTGGCGCGTTTGTACTTATTGTGCTGGCCGGGATTCCTTTTATCCGCAAGCTCTACAGCGCTCAGTCAAGTCACCTCGACCTTTTGGTTCGGCGCCAGCGCCGAGTGCGCGAAGCTCGAAGCCATATCCAGCATCTTGAGGGTTCCGAGGGTTTGGCCTGGCAGTGCGCGATGATGGCCGAATTCAATCCGGCCCTGAAATCGACACGTTTCAGTGCGTTGGTCAATCTTTCCGAAAAGCGTATTTTGGCGCGCGAGCTACGCAGGCGAGACCATATACGCCTCTATCTGATTTTTATGCTGGAAGCAGAGAAAGCATATGAACGGCTTCAGCGAGTATATTTTGAGGGCCACCAAACGGCGATCGATAACGGCTGGGGGCCACAGGACGACGATCAACAACCGCAGGAAGAAGAGGGGTCATCCGACACTGAACTCGCTCAAAGCAAACAGCAGGTAGACTCCTCCTCGTAACACGCCCCCATAACCCCACACGATTGAAAGGCGCCGGTCGCCGTGCGGTCTTTGCACCGTCTAGGCTCAGTGCCCCGTGTGCAGGGTCGTTGCGTTGCCCGCCTTTTTTCAAGTTGTTTTTATTTGGTGCGTATTTAAGTGCCTTTGCGATCCAGGATGGTGCGCTTAAAGGAGGGCGTTCTTAATTATGCACGAATACAGTGCGAATAATTTCGGTTCAATCGATAGAAGTTCTGAGTGATTTCGTTTTTATCACCTCTAAACAACTGTCCCCCGGTTGCGTGTTCTATTATGGAACACTTTTTGTATGAGCCTGCTCCCAGATAATGCATCGATGTCGCAGTGTGCTGCGTCTCGTGAGTTCATCAGATAAACGGGAGTATTAATCCGTGGAAACGACAAGTGCAGTGGAGACGCTGCTGCAAAGTGCCAATACACTTTTTCTGCTGCTGGGTGCTGTCATGGTACTGGCGATGCATGCCGGCTTTGCCTTCCTGGAAGTCGGCACGGTTCGTCACAAGAACCAGGTGAATGCCCTGGTGAAAATCATGACCGATTTCGGGGTTTCGACGTTGGCCTACTTTTTTGTGGGTTACACCGTCGCCTATCAAACTGATTTCTTTGCCAGTGCAGCGGTACTGACCGAAGCCAGTGGCTATGAACTCGTTAAATTTTTCTTCCTGCTCACGTTCGCAGCGGCTATTCCGGCAATTGTGTCCGGCGGTATCGCCGAGCGGGCGCGTTTCTACCCGATGCTTGTGGCCTCGGCGATCATTGTCGCTCTGGTATATCCATTTTTCGAGGGGATGATCTGGAATGGCAACTATGGCTTCCAGTCGTGGCTCGAGGCTACGTTCGGCGCACCGTTCCATGATTTTGCCGGCTCAGTTGTCGTTCATGGTGTTGGCGGCTGGATTGCTTTGGCCGCTGTGCTGATCTTGGGCGCGAGAAAGGGGCGCTATCGTAACGGCCGGGTCGTGGCGTTTGCGCCCTCCAATATACCTTTCCTGGCGTTAGGGGCATGGATTCTGACCGTGGGCTGGTTCGGTTTTAATGTCATGTCTGCCCAGACACTGGATGGCATCAGTGGTTTGGTGGCTGTCAACAGCCTGATGGCTATGGTTGGCGGTATCGTTGTATCCATGCTGGTTGGCCGCACTGATCCGGGCTTTATTCACAACGGCCCGCTGGCCGGTCTGGTGGCGGTGTGTGCCGGCTCCGATTTGATGCACCCGATCGGGGCGCTGATCACCGGTGGTATCGCCGGCGCGCTGTTCGTCTATTTGTTCGAGTGGGCCCAGAATCGTATGGCCCGTCTCGATGACGTGCTCGGCGTCTGGCCGCTGCACGGTATCTGTGGGGTTTGGGGTGGCGTCGCGGCGGGTCTCTTCGGTCAGTCCAGCCTGGGTGGCCTCGGCGGTGTCAGCCTCGGTGCACAGGTTGTGGGTTCTGTTACGGGTTTGGTGATCGCATTCGTCGGCGGTGCCATTGTGTATGGCGTCGTTAGTTTGGTGAGTTCGTTGCGCCTTTCCGAGGAAGAGGAGTTCGAAGGCGCAGACCTGAGTATCCACCGAATAGCGGCGACATCTATGGATAAGTAATCGCTCTCGGTCTAAAAAAACTTAAAGCGCGGGTGTGTCGGCATCTGCGCTTTTTTATTTTTGCGGCCTTTCTGTTTTTGCAATCTTTCTGTCTTTTGCGACAACAGTCTTTGCGACAACTATCTTTTGCGGCAACTGTCTTTTGCGACAAATAGGGGCGGAGTTGAAGTGCCAAAAAGGTGCGGCTTGACACAAGGTAATGTCAAACGTATGTTTTAAACAAATGTTTGGGCTTTCGACCTCTGGCGGAACACTATGGCGCAGTCTGATACCGTTGATCGCATCCTTGATGCTGCAGAAGAGCTTTTCGCGGAGCGCGGATTTTCCGAGACTTCACTGCGCATGATTACCAGTAAGGCTAATGTGAATCTCGCTGCCGTCAATTACCATTTTGGCTCAAAGAACGCGCTTATTCAGGCCGTATTCGGACGTTTTCTTACCCCGTTCTCGGCAACGTTGGAAAAAGCCTTCGACGAGCTGGAGCGCAAGTGCGATGAACGCCCTCCGACATTGCACCAGACGCTTTGGGCCTTAACCGAAAGCGCGGTGCGTATGCCACACCGGAACGAAAACGGTATTTCCATCTTCATGCGTTTGCTCGGGCTGGCTTATACCCAATCACAGGGTCACCTGCGCAAGTTCCTGGAGCAGGAGTACAGCGAGCCCTTTGGGCGCTTCATGCGGTTACTTAAGGAGGCTACGCCACAACTCTCGGCGGTAGATCGCTACTGGCGTATCCAGTTCATGCTCGGTGCAACAGCGTTTACCATGTCCAGCAGTGACGCGTTACGGGAAATTCTCGAGAACAAGCTGGGGATCGATACCACCGTGCAGGAAATCGCAGCGCGTTTGGTTCCCTTTCTGGCGGCCGGTTTGCAGGCCGGGGATGGCGTAGTATTTCCGCAGACCGCCTGATATATCTTTCCGTATTCCCTAAGTCTTTGACTTAGCGGTTGCTCATTCGCCCTTCCCATATTGCCTGGCTGGCCTCGGCTCGGTAATCTCTGCGCCTGTAACCTATTATGCGCGAAACTATCATGCGCGGTGGCTCAAAGCCGCCCCAGTCGGAAGAGGTGTCTCTTGCTGCTCGCTGAAGAACTGAGGATCAGTATACCCCGGCAAACCCTGATAGCCCCGATGAGCGATGGCAGTGTGCGCCGTTACTCGGTCTCTACTGCGAGCAATGGGCCGGGGGAGGCAAACGGTTCCGGCTGCACGCCGCGCGGGCGCCACTATGTCCGCGCCTGTATTGGCGCCGGGCAGCCACGGGGGACCGTGTTCATCGGCCGGCGACCCACCGGCGAAATCTACTCGAGCGAATTGGCCCACGAGCATCCGTCGCGAGATTGGATTCTGACACGCATTCTTTGGCTCAGCGGCAAGGAAACGGGGGCCAATCGGGGCGGGCAGGTCGATTCAATGCGCCGCTATATCTATATCCACGGCACGCCAGACACCGAGCCCATGGGTGTGCCGGCCTCCCACGGCTGTATTCGGATGCGCAATGATGACCTTCTGGCTCTTTTCGATTGCGTACCTGCCGGCACGCCCGTTTTTATCGAATAACGGCAGCTAGCGGGCTATCGATTCCTACCGCGTTAACGCACGCATTTATCAATAACCAGGAGAAACGGTGTGGAAGAAGCGCCTGAGAGGCTGAGTCGCTGGATAGAGAATTACAGCTTGTTGTCGCAGGAATGGCGCGTGGCCATCGTGGTGTTTGCGCTGGTTCTGATCACAGCCATCATTGCCTTCGTGATCAGCCGAATCATTGCTCGCCTGGAAGCCAAATTCAGCACGACCAACAATCTCTGGGACGACGCGTTGCTGCATGCCCTGCGCAAACCGGCCATCGGCTTTGTTTGGCTGCAGGGCGTGTATTGGGCGGCCGCTCTGGCGCACCGTTATTCCGAAGCAGAGATCTTCAAGGCTAACCAGACCGTGCTCAAGTTGGGGCTGATCTGGCTCCTGGTCTGGTTCCTGTGGGGGTTTATCAAACAGGGTGAAAAGATCCTGGCCTCGCCGGTCAAAATGCGTAAGCCGATGGACTATACCACCGTCATGGCGGTGAGTAAGCTTGCCCGCGCTGTGGTCTTCATCACGGCTGCCCTGATTATCATGCAGTCGCTGGGATACAGTATTTCCGGCGTGTTGGCGTTCGGCGGTGTTGGTGGTATTGCGATTGGCTTTGCTGCGAAGGATTTGCTGGCCAATTTCTTCGGTGGCCTGATGGTTTACATGGATCGGCCTTTTAAGGTCGGCGACTGGATCCGTTCCCCGGATCAGGAGATCGAAGGTACGGTGGAGCATATAGGCTGGCGGCTGACGACGATACGTACCTTCGATAAGCGGCCACTCTATGTGCCCAATGCTGTCTTTACCCAGATCTCGGTGGAAAACCCGTCGCGTATGACCAACCGGCGGATTGACGAAACCATCGGTATCCGTTATCTGGACGTGAGCGAAATGAGCTCCATCGTGCATGACATCAGGACCATGCTGGAGACCCATGAGGAAATCGACAGTGAGCAAACGTTGATCGTCAACTTCCTCAAGTTCAACGACTCGTCTTTGGACATCATGATCTATACCTTCACCAAGACCGTGGAGTGGGTGAAGTATCACGCCATCAAGCAGGATGTGCTGTTGCAGATCAGCGAAATCATCAACAGCTATGGTGCGGAAGTAGCCTTCCCGACTCGGACGTTGCATGTGGCCGATACGATACGCCTGGACGCTATGCGGCAGGAGAAAGATGCAAGCCGTGACGAGGATG
Source organism: Marinobacter fonticola (assembly GCF_008122265.1). Lineage (NCBI taxonomy): Bacteria > Pseudomonadati > Pseudomonadota > Gammaproteobacteria > Pseudomonadales > Marinobacteraceae > Marinobacter > Marinobacter fonticola. Next base: position 2,742,809 of record NZ_CP043042.1, on the reverse strand, counting down.
AGCGACGCTCGAAAGGGGAGGATCGTCCATCCTACCGGGACGAAGACGCCATCGAGAATTACGAGAACAACCCCAAGGCTGACCATACGACCCAGGGAGACGCCGACTGATGATTCAAACAGCAGATAGTGCGCCGGCCGTCGGCATCATTGGCGGGACCGGGTTAACCGAGCTTGAGGGCCTGCAGATCACCGGCGAGAAGAGTGTGTCGACGCCATGGGGAGAGCCTTCGGCGCCACTGGTTACCGGCATGCTGAGCGGTGTGCCCGTGATTTTTCTGGCCCGCCATGGCAGCCCGCATCGTTTTCCGCCTCATCAGGTCAACTACCGGGCGAATCTCTGGGCGTTGCGTGACGCCGGGGTGAAGACCATTATTGGCGTTAATGCGGTAGGCGGTATTCACGCTGCCATGGGCCCTGCGCAAATTGTCATTCCGGATCAGGTTGTGGACTACACCTGGGGCCGCGGCCATACCTATTTCGAGGGCGACATCGAGCATGTCACCCACATTGACTTTACCTTTCCCTATACCGAAGCGCTGCGCTTAGGGCTGAAGGCCGCTGCCCTGGACGAGAATGTCCACTGCGTGGATTTCGGGGTCTATGCGGCTACGCAGGGACCGCGCCTGGAAACCTCTGCCGAGGTGCGGAGGATGGAGCGGGATGGCTGCGACCTGATAGGGATGACGGGTATGCCGGAAGCCGCGCTGGCCGCGGAACTCGGTTTGGATTACGCCTGTCTGGCGTTGGTTGTGAACTGGGCGGCCGGCAAGTCCGATCACATCATAACAATGGACGAGATCCAGGACGCTATCGATACCGGAATGGCCGGTGTCCGGGCCATCCTGGCCCGGTTCATTCAGCAAGGTTATGCGCCGGTGGGGCGGCCCTGAATGGGATTTCTGGGCGGCCCCGCTATTGGGCGCCGCCTTGGTCTTTAATAGGCTTGAAGTAGACCAGGAGCCCGAGGCTGGGCGAGTCCAGGTAGTGGATTTCTTCGCTGCGCATCCGGCGAGTCTCGTGCAGCCAGGTCAGTAGTTCCTTGTCGGCACGCGGCGTGGTTTCAAGATTGCCGGCCGCAAATTCGCCGCCCTCCGACTGGGATGAACTATCGAGGTTGTTTTTCGCTGACGCCTGCGAGCTGTCCGGGGTCGCCTCGGCCGACGTGGGAGCGCTGCCGGCACTGCCCGGTTCGGCGGTCGTCTGCACCGGCTGCCAGTGATCGAGGTGAGCCGTGACGTGCAAATAGCGCAGCCGGTCAATGTCGATGTAGCCCTGGACTTCCCGTTCGCCAGCCTCGTCCAGCATGTTGCCTAGCGACACCCGCATCGGTTCCCCCTGATAATCCGGCGGGAAGGACTGGACCCAACCGCTAGCCATCAGAACGCGGTAACGTCCGCTGTTTTCCAAGCGAGCGGCTGCAGCAGTCAGGGTAAGCTCATGGCGGGGGATCAAGGATAGGTCCGAGGACACCCGGCCGCCGGGACCTGCTACCCAGAGCTGTTGCTGGACCTCTGGATTGGCGTCTGGTCGCCGTGTCTGCATCTGCTCGCCGATAGAGGCTGCCGCATCGAGGCGTTCGAACAGCACCAGTTCGGCTCGGTAGAGGTTGTCCTGGGCGAAGGCTGTCCCGGACAGTGACAGCAGGGCAAAAGCGAATGCCAGTGGGCTCAGCCACCGGTTCTGGAAATCCTGCAAAACTCCATACTCCCGTTTCTGGGCCAGCCGGGCCGGCCGTGGCAGCGTTTGGTTCATGCGGGCGTCTTTTCGAGTTCCCCGAGCATGTCCGCGACGCCGGCAAGTTTACCATCGGTCGACGTCTCCTTCAGCCTGAAGCGGAAGGTGTTTGCGCCTTCAAGTTTATAAGATTGCGGTGCGCTCTGTACTTTCTGGACAAGAATTAACGGATCGATTGGCGTGTTATTGCCGAACTCCAGCCGGCCCCACTCGGTGCCAGCGTCGATTTTGGCAATGCCCAGGGCCTCGGCACGAATACGCAGCTGAGTCTGACGCATCAGGTTTTTGGTCTGGTCCGGCAGCAAACCGAAGCGGTCGATCATCTCCACTTGCAGCTCTTTCAGCTCGTCCTGAGTTTTGGTGCTGGCGATGCGCTTGTAGAGCATGAGGCGATTGTGGACGTCCGGCAAGTATTCTTCGGTGATCAACGCCGGTATGCGCAGGTTGATCTCCGTGCCGTGGCTGAGCGGCAGTTCGGCATTGGGCGTGCGGCCCTCGCGAATCGCTTTAACGGCCTCGTCGAGCAGCTCCATGTATAGCGTGAAGCCGATGCTTTCGATCTGGCCGCTTTGCTCCTCGCCCAGCAATTCGCCGGCTCCGCGGATTTCCAGGTCCTGAGTCGCCAGCATGAAACCCGCGCCCAAATCCTGGGCCATGGATATCGCCTCCAGGCGCTTCTCTGCGTCGGTACTGAGGCTTTTGGGCGGAGGCGTGAGAAGATACGCATAGGCTTGGTGGTGGGACCGGCCAACCCGTCCGCGCAGCTGGTGTAGTTGAGCTAGACCGAATTTGTCTGCGCGCTCGATGATGATGGTGTTGGCGCTGGGCACATCGATCCCTGTCTCGATAATGGTGGTACACACCAGTACGTTGAAACGCTTGTGGTAGAAGTCGGTCATGATCTGCTCAAGCTCACGCTCGCGCATTTGCCCATGGGCAACGCCGACCCGGGCTTCGGGAATCATTTCACGCAGGTCGGCGGCCGCTTTCTCGATGGTGCTGACTTCGTTGTGCAGAAAGTAGACCTGACCGCCGCGCAAGATTTCCCGCAATACGGCTTCTTTCACCAGCGCGTCCTCGCGCTGGCGCACAAATGTCTTCACCGACAGGCGGCGGGCTGGCGGCGTGGCGATGATCGACAGGTCTCGCAAGTGGCCCATGGCCATATTGAGCGTGCGGGGGATGGGCGTCGCGGTCAGGGTCAGCAAGTCCACTTCAGCCCGCAGCGCTTTGAGCCGTTCTTTCTGCTGCACGCCGAACCGGTGCTCTTCGTCGATAATCACCAAGCCGAGATTCTTGAACTTAACGTCGCCCTGAATCAGCTTGTGGGTGCCGATCACGATATCCGCCTTGCCGGCTTCGATGTGCTGCAGGGTTTCACTGGCCTGCTTGCCGGTGCGGAAGCGGCTTAGCAGTTCGATGTTGACGGGCGTATCGGCGAAGCGATCGCGGAACGACTCGTAATGCTGCTGAGCGAGCAGAGTGGTTGGAACCAATACCGCCACCTGCTTGCCGGAATAAGTCGCAATAAAAGCGGCTCGCATGGCCACTTCGGTCTTGCCGAAACCCACGTCACCGCAGACCAGTCGGTCCATTGGCTGCTCGCTGGTCATGTCGTCCATGACCGCGTCGATGGCTGCCTGCTGGTCTGGCGTCTCTTCGAAGAGGAACCCGGCGGCGAAGGCCCGGTAGTTCTCTGCCGGATCGTCGAACACAAAGCCTTTCCGGGCTTCCCGGCGGGCATAGACGTCGAGCAGCTCGGCGGCGGTGTCACGGATTTTCTCCAGGGCTTTCTGTTTAGCCTGGTTCCAGCGATCGGTGCCCAGCTTGTGTAACGGCGCCAGATCGTTGTCCGTGCCGGCGTAGCGCGAGATTAAGTGCAGACTGGAAACAGGCACATAAAGCTTGGCGTTGTTGGCGTACTCGAGGGTTAGAAACTCTTCGGGGTTGTCTTTATCGACCGCGATCGTTTGGAGACCCTGATAACGTCCCACGCCATGATCGATGTGAACAACGGGCGCGCCGATACGCAGTTCAGACAGATCGCGGTAACCGGAGTCATTGAGCTCGGTCGGTTTTTCGCGGCGCCGCTGCTGCAGCACGCGTTCGCCGAAGAGCTCTGTTTCGGTAATGAGTGCGAGTTGCTTGTCGATGAGCTGGTAGCCGGCCTCCAGCGGCGCCACCGTAATGGCGAGATCGGCGTTACTTTGAATAAACGACGACCAGTCGTTGGTTGGAGCGGGAGGGAGCTTGTACTCGGTCAGATTGTCCACAAGCGCTTCGCGCCGGCCGGCGGATTCCACGCAAAGCAGCACACGGCCTTCGAAGTGGCTGAGATAATCCCGCAACCGATGGGCCGGGTCCTGCGCTTTGCCATCCATAGCGACGCGGGGCAGAGTGTGGGTAGCGCAATGACGCTCCCGGGCACCGGCATCGGCTGTCTCCGCCTGAAACGTCACGCGTGGAAACTGTTTGATATGGCGGAAGCATTCATCCTTGGCCATAAACAGTTGCCCGGGCTCCAGGATGGGTCGCATGCGGTCGTAGCGACGGTCTTCGTAGCGGTTCTCCGCTTCTTCCCGTGCATGATCGATGGCCTGTTCCAGTCCGGCGGAGGTGAAGACCTGGGTGGTGTCCGGTAGATAGTCGAAAAGCGTGGCCGTCCGCTCGAAGAACAGCGGCAAGTAATACTCGATGCCCGGCGGCGTAATGCCCTGGCTGACATCCTTATAGATTGGCGCATCCTTGTCGGCATGCGGGAAGTGCTCGAACCAGCGGTTGCGGAAGCTGGAACGCGCCTCCTTGTGCCAGGGAAACTCATTAGCCGGCAACAGCTCAATACGCTCGATACGGTCGATGGAGCGCTGGGTTTCCGGATCGAACGTGCGTAGGGTTTGGATTTCGTCGTCAAACAGGTCGATCCGGTAAGGCTGCGTGGCGCCCATCGGGAATATATCCAGGATCGCACCGCGTACGGCGTACTCGCCATGTTCGTAGACATTTTCGGTGTGGCGGTACCCGGCGGCCTCCAGTTGCAGGCGCCAGCTATCGATCTCCAGCGTTTGCCCAACCTCCAATAACAGTGTGTTGCCCTGCAAGTAGGCGGCCGGAGCCAGGCGGTGCATTAGCGTTCGTGCCGGCACGACTAAAAGTCCGCTTCGGGCCTGTGGTAGGCGGTGTAGGGTGCGGATACGCCGTGAAATAATGTCCTGGTGCGGCGAGAACATATCGTAAGGGAGCGTTTCCCAATCGGGTAGGGATAGCAGCTCCATCCCATCTTCGCTAACACCGCTCTGATCTTCGTCGACAGGCAATCCCAGAAAGAAGCGCAACGACTGTTCCAGTCGTATGGCTTCGTCGGTCGAAGCGGTAATTACCAGGGTCAGCCCGCCGTGGCTGCGGGCGCCCTCGCAGATAGCCAAAGCCTGACTGCTGCCGTGCAGGCCACTCCAAATCTCATGGTCCGAGGGACGGGTCGGCAGCTTCGGTGCAATCAGTGCCTGAGGTGCGGCGACTTGCTTCATGGCGTGGCGGCTTTCCTGGATGAATGGTCTTTTGCGGAGGCTGTGCCTTCCAGTTGGAAAAGGGGTGTTCGTGACCCTGGATCAAGATGGACCTATTAAACGGGGTCAAGGTGGACCCTTTGAAAGGGAGGGTCATTCTAGCGGCCGGGGAAAGGGCTGTCATGACTGTAATACCCAGGATGTGCCATGGGCTTGTTCATCAGCGGCTTAAATTGGATAATAAGCGCCCAGTTTGTACGGGTTGGCGGGGTTTCCGCTGCCTTTTAATGTCTAAACATCAGAGGTTTACGCGTGAGTCACGAGCAGATGAACGAGCACCTGTCCGCCTGGACTGAAAGAGAATCCATGGCGGAGGCGATGATTCCCCTGATCGGCCGCCTGTATCGCAAGAACAATGTTGTGACGTCAATTTACGGTCGCGCAATCATCAACCAATCCGTCATCGGTATTCTCAAAGCTCACCGGTTTGTGCGCCAGGTGGAGCACAGTGAACTGTCTGTGCACGACACCTTGCCAATCCTGGAGACCCTGGACAAGCTTGATCTGGGCCGTGCGCATATTGATATCGGGAAACTGGCTGTGCGGTATAAGGAGCAGGGCAACGGCCGCTCCCTGGAAGATTTTCTTCGCGAGGAAGTCGGCGAGGTTATCGGCAAGTACCAGGAGCAATGTCACGAAGAGTCCTGTCGCGACACCAAAGATGTGGTGCTGTACGGCTTTGGCCGCATCGGCCGGCTGCTGGCGCGCATCCTGATCGAGAAGGCCGGTGGCGGCAACAACCTGCGCCTGCGTGCAATCGTTGTTCGTCCGGGCGGCGCCGAGAACGATCTGGAGAAGCGCGCAAGCCTCCTTCGCCGTGACTCCGTGCATGGATCGTTCAAGGGCACGATTACGGTGGATCAGGAAAATAGCGCGCTGATCGCTAACGGCAACTTCATCAAAGTGATCTACTCTGACGGTCCTGACACCTTGGACTACACCGAGTATGGCATCAATAACGCCATTATCGTCGATAACACCGGTAAATGGCGTGACGAGGAAGGCTTGGGGCTGCATCTCAAGTCGAAAGGTGCAAGTCGCGTTCTCCTGACGGCGCCGGGCAAGGGTGATATCAAAAACATCGTCTACGGTATCAACAATGGCGATATCGCGGAGGGTGACCGTATTCTGTCGGCGGCGTCCTGTACCACCAATGCCATCACGCCGGTGCTAAAGGCCATTAACGACGAGTTCGAGATCGTCGATGGGCATGTGGAAACCGTTCACTCTTACACCAACGATCAGAATCTGATCGATAACTACCATAAGGGTTCCCGTCGTGGCCGTAGCGCGCCGCTGAACATGGTTATCACCGAAACCGGCGCCGCCAAAGCTGTGGCCAAAGCGCTGCCGGAACTGAAGGGTAAGCTGTCCGGCAACGCCATTCGAGTGCCGACGCCGAACGTATCCATGGCGATACTGCATCTGAATCTGAAAAAAGATGTCACTGTCGAATCGGTCAATGATTATCTGCGCGAGATGGCATTGCACTCCGAATTGCAGAAGCAGATCGATTTTGTCAATTCGCCCGAAGTCGTTTCCAGTGACTTCGTCGGCTCCCGCCACGCTGGCATTGTCGATGCCCAGGCGACGATTGCCAACGGCAACCGCTTGATCCTCTACGTGTGGTACGACAACGAGTTCGGCTACAGTGCGCAGGTGGTTCGTTGCGTGAATCAAATGGCAGGCGTGACTTACCCGATCTTCCCGTCACGCGTACGCTAAGCGGTCTCGCCTGAGGGTCAGCCACGGCCGCTGGCCGCTCAGGTTGTGGTCGCCGATGCACTTACAGCGCCCCGCAAGGCTACAGGCCTTGCGGGGCGCTGTCGTTTGGTGTCGATGATGGCGTTCACGTTGCAAGTGGCCGCTACTGTTCGGTAACTGAGCGTAAAGTAGCGTTGGTTCTGGTGGAAATACGGAGCCTGACTCTCTATAATTGGCGCGATTTTGGGTACGTCTGGCTGCTGAAACTTCACCCTTCAAACAATCACCCGGTCCCACCAGGTGCTTGATTTCGCTGGTCCGGGGCGCTTCCGCGTCATTTTGGACTATTCTGGAGTTTGCCCGGACGTGACTAATCCATAGATAAGTTTCTGATGATTGGGCGGGGCTAAATGATCAAGATCAAAAAAGGCCTGGATCTTCCCATCAGTGGCGCTCCTGAACAGACTATTACCGATGGCAAGCCCGTGCGCAACGTTGCGCTGATTGGTTTTGACTATAATGGTATGAAGCCAACGATGGCGGTTCAGGAGGGCGACCGCGTAAAGCGGGGCTCGCTGCTGTTTACGGATAAGAAGACCGAGGGTGTTCGATATACTGCGCCAGCTGCAGGTGTAGTCAAGGAAGTCAATCGCGGGGACCGCCGCGTATTCCAGTCGATTGTTATTGAGATTGACGGCGAAGAAGCAGAGACGTTTGCGCGTTACGAGACCAGCCAGCTGGGCGCTCTGGAGCGTCAGCAGGTGGTTGATAACCTGGTTGAATCCGGACTATGGACGCTGTTCAGGACCCGTCCCTACAGCAAAGTGCCGGAAATCGACACGGCACCCCATTCGATTTTCGTGTCTGTCATGGATACCAATCCGTTGGCAGCGGATCCGACTGTCATCATCAAGGACGACCCCAAATCGTTCGAGAATGGTTTACGCATCCTTAGCAAACTGACCAACGGCAACGTATTCGTGGCCGGCAAGCCTGGTTCCGACGTTTCCGTACCCGACATGGATCAGGTCGAGGTTCGTCAGTTCGAGGGCGTGCATCCCGCCGGTAATGTCGGTACTCATATTCACTATCTCGATCCCGTTGGCGGCGATAAGGTGGTCTGGTCCATTGGCTATCAGGACGTTATGGCCATTGCGCGCTTGTTCGAAACGGGTGAGGTGCCGGTCGAACGGATTGTTGCGGTTGGCGGTCCCAAAGCGCTCAAGCCGCGCCTGCTTCGTACCCGTGTTGGCGCCAGCCTTGATGAGTTGCTGGAAGGCGAACATGACACGTCCGTGGACCTGCGCATCGTTTCCGGCTCTGTTTTCGGTGGTCGTACCGCTCGTGGTTCCTGTGCCTATTTAGGGCGTTTTGCGAACCAGATCAGTATCCTCGAGGAAGGTCATAAGCGTGACTTCATGGGCTGGATGTCTCCGGGCACCAACCGCTATTCCTCATTGAACATCTATCTGTCGAAACTGACCCGGGGCCGCCGGTTCGATTTGACGACCACGACCAATGGCAGTGAGCGCGCAATGGTGCCGGTTGGCGCCTATGAAGACGTCATGCCGCTGGATATCCTGCCGACGCAGCTGCTGCGTTCTCTGATCGTGGGCGACACCGAAATGGCTCAGAAACTGGGATGCCTCGAGCTGGACGAAGAAGACCTTGCCTTGTGCACCTTCGTTTGTCCCGGCAAGTACGAATACGGCCCCATCCTGCGTCAGAACCTGACCCGCATCGAGATCGAGGGCTAACACGATGGCATTACGAGAGTTCCTCAACGGTATCGAGCACCACTTCGAAAAAGGTGGTAAGTACGAGCGCTGGTATGCGCTCTACGAGGCGGTCGACACGATTTTCTATTCGCCGGGCCATGTGACGTCCACCACGTCTCATGTCCGCGATGGTATCGACCTCAAGCGCATCATGATCACGGTCTGGCTCTGTGTTTGGCCTGCAATGTTCTTCGGTATGTGGAATATCGGTTTCCAGGCGAACACCTTCCTGGCCGCCACTCCGGATGCCGTGATGGCCGACGGAGGCTGGCGCGCCGCCTTTATCTCAGCACTGGCGGGCAACGATCCCGGTAGTCTTTGGGATAACCTGGTTTACGGTGCGGCCTACTTCCTCCCGGTCTACGCCGTGACGTTCGTCGTCGGTGGTTTCTGGGAAGTGGTGTTCGCCACGGTCCGCCGACACGAGGTTAACGAAGGCTTCTTCGTCACTTCTATCCTGTTTGCGCTGATCTGCCCGCCGACGATTCCGCTCTGGCAGGTGGCCCTGGGTATCACCTTCGGTGTGGTTATTGGCAAGGAAGTGTTCGGAGGTACCGGCAAGAATTTCCTCAATCCGGCGCTCACCGGTCGTGCTTTCCTGTATTTTGCGTATCCAGCGCAGATTTCCGGCGACACTATCTGGACCGCAGTTGACGGCTTCAGTGGTGCAACCGCATTGAGCCTGGCGGCATCCGGCGGCATGGATGCGGTGAGGGAGACCATGACGTGGGCACAGGCATTCTATGGCACGATCCAGGGATCGGTCGGCGAAACCTCCACGTTGGCTGTCTTGATCGGTGGCATAGCGTTGTTGGTGATGAAAATCGCCTCCTACCGCATCGTCGGTGGCGTCATGATAGGCATGATCGCCACGACCCTGCTGCTTAACGCTATCGGCTCGGAGACCAATCCGATGTTTTCTGTGCCGGCGCATTGGCATCTGGTTATCGGTGGCTTCGCCTTCGGCATGATGTTCATGGCGACCGACCCCGTGTCCGCTGCCATGACCAATTCCGGTAAGTGGGCCTTCGGTATTCTTGTAGGCTTGATGACGGTGCTTATCCGCGTGGTCAACCCGGCCTTCCCGGAAGGCATCATGCTTGCCATCCTATTCGCCAACCTGTTCGCGCCGCTGATGGATCATTTCGTCGTGCAGGCCAACATCAAACGGAGGCTCGCCCGTGGCTAAGAAGAAGGAAACCGTTAGTCGTACGGTTGTCGTAGCCCTGGCGCTGTGCATCGTCTGCTCGGTCATCGTTTCGACCGCTGCCGTTGTGCTCAAGCCGGCTCAAATAACCAACCGTAATCTCGACATGAAGACCAACATCCTGGCCGCGGCCGGAATGTTGGAGCCTGGCGCCAGCGCCGATGACATCGAGTCGCAGTTCCAGAGATTTGACGTCAAGCTGGTCAACCTGGAGTCTGGTGCCTATGTCGACCCGCAGTCCATTGGCCTGAAGGACGCGATGTCCTACGATCAATACCGCGCTTCGGCTGATCCCGAGATGTCCGAAGATATTCCGTCCTCCGAAGATAAGGCGGGTATCAAGCGTCAGGCCAATGTCGCCAAGGTGTTTGTGCTTCAGGACAACGGCGAACTCAAACGCGTTGTCCTGCCGATCCACGGCTACGGGCTGTGGTCTACACTTTACGGTTTTGTCTCCCTGGAAGGGGATGCGAATACCATCGAGGGGCTAGGCTTCTACGCCCACGCTGAGACGCCTGGCCTGGGTGGCGAAGTGGACAACCCGAAGTGGAAGAGTCAGTGGGTTGGCAAAAAAGTGTACGGCGAGAGCACGCAAGAGCCGGAGATCCAATTGGTCAAAGGCGGCGTCGATTCCAGTGCGCCGGATGCGGAGCATAAAGTGGATGCCCTTTCCGGCGCCACGCTTACAAGCCGTGGTGTGCAGCAACTGGTTAACTTCTGGATGAGCGAGCGTGGTTTCGCGCCCTACCTCAACAAGCTTCGCGAAGGGGAGGTCTGACCGTGGCGGATGTAACTGCAAAACAGGTTCTTTTCGAACCGATTTTCAATAACAATCCTATCGCTTTGCAGATACTGGGTATCTGCTCGGCGCTTGCGGTAACCAGCAGCCTGAGCGTCACACTGGTCATGTGTGCCTCGGTCATCGCGGTGACCGCGTTTTCTAACCTCTTTGTTTCCGTGGTGCGCTCGCAGATTCCGAATAGCATCCGGATCATTGTGCAGATGACAATCATCGCGTCGCTGGTAATCGTTGTTGACCAGATCCTCAAGGCCTACGCCTATGAGATCAGTAAACAGCTCTCGGTGTTCGTGGGCTTGATCATTACCAACTGTATCGTCATGGGCCGCGCGGAAGGTTTTGCTATGCAGAACGGGCCGTTGCTGAGCTTCCTCGACGGCATCGGTAACGGTCTGGGTTACTCGATAATGCTGATCGTCATTGCCTTTTTCCGCGAGTTGCTGGGCTCCGGCTCGCTGTTCGGTGTCGCGCTAATGCCCGTGGTGAACGATGGTGGCTGGTACGTCCCGAACGGCCTGATGCTGCTACCGCCGAGCGCATTCTTCATTATCGGGCTGTCGATCTGGGCATTGCGTGCCTGGAAGCCGGATCAGGTCGAAGCGCCCGATTACCGCATGTCACGGCATAAAGTTAAGGAGGCCTTCTGATGGAGCATTACATCAGTCTGATCCTGAAGGCCGTCTTCGTTGAAAACATGGCGCTGGCGTTCTTCCTGGGGATGTGTACCTTCCTGGCCATATCCAAGAAGATTGAAGCCGCGCTGGGTCTCGGTATTGCCGTTATCGTGGTGCTGACGTTGACCGTTCCGGTGAACAACCTGATCTACAACAACGTGCTTCGCGAGGGCGCGTTGTCCTGGGCGGGTTTGCCCGAGGTAGATCTAAGCTTCCTGGGACTGCTGACGTACATCGGTGTGATTGCCGCGATGGTCCAGATCATGGAAATGGTTCTGGACAAGTACATTCCCGCGCTCTACGCCGCCCTGGGTGTTTTTCTGCCGCTAATTACCGTGAACTGCGCCATCATGGGTGCCTCACTGTTTATGGTCGAGCGTGATTACACCTTGGGCGAGAGCTTGGTCTACGGCTTCGGTGCTGGGCTGGGCTGGGCGCTGGCGATTGTCGCGCTAGCAGGTATCCGTGAAAAGCTGAAGTACAGCGACGTCCCTGAAGGCTTGCGTGGCCTGGGCATCACCTTTATTACGGTGGGGCTTATGTCGCTTGGCTTCATGTCGTTTTCCGGTATTTCTCTGTAAATCATCCGGTACACGGTTAATAACGATTAAGGCGAGACCATGAATACAGAAATTATTCTCGGCGTGGTCATGTTTACCGTCATCGTGCTTGCACTGGTGGCGGTTATCTTGGCTGCCCGCTCCCGGTTGGTAAGTACCGGCGATGTGATGATCGAAATCAATGACGATCCCCAACATACCCTGAAGACCGAGGCCGGTGGCAAACTCCTCGGTACGCTTGCGGGTAATGGCATATTCTTGTCTTCCGCCTGTGGCGGCGGCGGTACCTGTGCGCAGTGTAAGTGCAAGGTTTTCGACGGCGGTGGTTCCATGTTGCCGACGGAGAAGACCCACTTCACCAACCGTGAGGAGCGCGAAGGCTGGCGTCTATCCTGCCAGGTGCCTGTGAAGCAGGACATGAAGATCGAGGTTCCCGAAGAGTTCTTTGGCGTGAAGAAGTGGGAGTGCGAAGTGGTGTCTAACCACAACGTGGCCACCTTCATCAAGGAACTGGTCCTGAAGCTGCCGGAAGGCGAGGAAGTCGATTTCCGAGCCGGCGGTTACGTACAGCTTGAATGCCCTTCCTATGAAGTTAACTTCAAAGATTTCATCATCGAGGAAGAGTTCCACGAGGATTGGGATAAGCACGATATCTGGCGCTACAAAGGCGTAAACAAGGAAGAAGTGATTCGCGCGTATTCCATGGCGAACTACCCGGAAGAAAAAGGCGTTCTTAAGTTTAATATCCGTATCGCCACGCCGCCGCCGGGAACCGACCACTCGCCTGGACTCATGTCGACCTACGTCTTCAACCTGAAACCGGGTGACAAGGTCACGGTGTTCGGCCCGTTCGGTGAGTTTTTCGCCAAGAAGACCGAGGCTGAAATGGTCTTCATCGGTGGTGGTGCGGGCATGGCGCCCATGCGCTCTCATATCTTCGATCAGCTCAAGCGACTGCAGTCCAAGCGAAAGATCAGCTTCTGGTACGGTGCGCGGAGCGTTCGCGAGATGTTCTACGTCGAGGACTTCGACCAGCTGGCCGAGGAAAACGACAACTTTGAATGGCACGTGGCGTTGTCCGACGCACTGCCGACGGATAACTGGGAGGGCCCAACCGGCTTCATCCATAACGTGTTGTATGAAAAGTACCTCAAGGATCACCCCGCGCCTGAGGACTGCGAGTACTACATGTGTGGGCCGCCCATTATGAACGCATCCGTGATCAAGATGCTGAAGGATATGGGTGTCGAAGACGAGAACATCATGCTGGACGACTTCGGGGGTTAATACGGCTGCATGAAATCCAGCATGATTTGGCCCGCCTTGGTGGCGCTGCTTTGCAGCGCGGCCCTGGCGGGCTGTTCGTTTGAGGCTGAGCAGGAAGTCTGGGAGATCAGCGGCCCGGTGTTCGGGACTCAGTATCATGTCAAGGTCGTGTTGACGGACGATGAAGGGCGCCTGGAGGATCTAGCCGGAGGTATTACGGGTACGCTGGAAGACGTTGACGAGGCAATGTCCACTTGGCGAGAGGATTCGGAATTATCCCGCTTCAACAGCCACGAGCAGCAGGGTGACTGGTTTCCGGTATCCGATCCGTTATTCGAGGTGTTGGCTGAAGCTCAACGCATCAGCCAGCTCAGCGACGGCGCTTTCGATATTACGGTTGGACCGGTGGTTAATCTGTGGGGGTTTGGCCCCGAAGCACGCCCGGACCAGGTGCCGGAGGACGACCTGCTGGCCACACGATTGGCGAACACTGGCTATGAAAAGTTGGAGTTGAATGCATCGGATAAGGCGATTCGCTCCGATGACCCGCTCTATCTGGACCTTTCAGCAATTGGAAAAGGGTACGCCGTCGATGCAGTGGCTCGCTATCTGAAGGATGCGGGTATTGACGCGTTTCTTGTGGAAATCGGTGGCGAGGTGAATGCAAAGGGGCGCAAGCCTGACGGCGACGTGTGGCGTTTGGCCATCGAGAAACCGGTCTCCCGTGAGCGCACCGTACAACGCATTGTCGCTCTGGAGAATCGTGCTATGGCGACATCCGGCGACTACCGTAATTATTACGAGGCCGATGGGAAACGGTATTCTCATACCATCGATCCGGCGACCGGGCGACCGATCAAGCATCGCCTGGCTTCAGTCTCGGTCATCGCCGAAGACAGCATGACGGCGGATGCACTCGCGACGACGTTCAATGTCATGGGCGAGGAACGGGGCTACACATTTGCAGTCCAGCATGACATCGCCGCATACTTTATTTTTAGGGGCGAAAATGGGTTTGAAAGCAAGTACACGCCCGCCTTTTCGTCTTATTTGATGGATTAACGGAGGGTACGATGGGTACGTTTCTTCTAGTACTGGCTATTGTCGCGTTCCTGTTGGTCGGCATGTCCATCGGCGTGATCATGGGCCGCAAGCCTATCAGTGGCACTTGTGGTGGTATCGGGGCCCTGGGTATTAGCGGTGCCTGCGAAATCTGCGGCGGTGACCGTAATAAGTGTGAAGAAGAGAACGACGGTGTTGCCGCCTCATCATCCAGCGCTGAAGCCTTGAGCTACGATGCAGCAGAACGGAAACCTAATTAGCCGTTAGGGCAAAAATCACGAAGGAATAAGGAGTTACTGCGCCTATGGCAGAGCATCACTACGACGTCGTCGTTATCGGCGCCGGTCCATCCGGTGAGGGTGCGGCAATGAATGCGACAAAGCACGGCAAGCGCGTCGCTATCGTCGAGGATAAGCCCACCGTTGGCGGTAACTGTACCCACTGGGGCACCATTCCTTCCAAAGCATTGCGTCATTCGGTTAAGCAGATCATAACCTTCAATACCAATGTCATGTTCCGGGATATCGGCGAGCCACGCTGGTTCTCTTTTCCGCGCGTATTGCAGAACGCCGAGAAGGTTATGGGCAAGCAGGTCAAACTGCGTACGCAGTTCTATGCCCGCAACCGGGTCGATCTGTTTAACGGGCGCGCCCATTTTCTCGATGAGCATCGCATCGAAGTGCGGGGCGGCAAGAGCGAAGAAATTCTCAACGCAAAATCCGTGGTAATCGCAACGGGCTCGCGGCCATATCTGCCGCCGGATGTTAATTTCCGGCACCACCGCGTCTATAACAGCGACTCTATCCTCAAATTATCCCACACACCACGGACCCTGATTATCTATGGCGCAGGTGTCATCGGCTGCGAATACGCGTCGATTTTCGCTGGGCTGGGGGTCAAGGTGGACCTGATCAATCCAGGGAGCCGGCTGCTTACTTTCCTCGATGACGAGATCTCGGACGCGCTGAGCTACCATTTACGCAACAATGGCGTTCTGGTGCGGCACAACGAGCAGTACGAGGCCGTCGACGGCGATGATCATGGCGTGATCCTGACCCTCCAGTCCGGCAAGAAAATTCGCGCCGATGCGTTTCTCTGGTGCAACGGCCGGGCCGGTAATACCGATAAGCTGGGCCTGGAAAATATCGGGCTGGAACCCAACGGCCGCGGCCAGCTTGCCGTGGACGAACACTACCGCACGTCGGTTCCGCATATTTATGCGGCAGGGGACGTTATCGGATGGCCGAGTCTGGCTAGTGCCGCCTACGACCAAGGGCGTTCGGCGTCTTCCGACCTGATGGGCGATGAGTATTTCCGGTTCGTATCGGATGTACCCACCGGCATTTATACCATTCCGGAAATCAGTTCGGTGGGTAAGACCGAGCGTGAGCTGACCGAAGCCAAGGTGCCTTATGAAATAGGGCAGGCTTTCTTTAAAGATTTGGCTCGGGCGCAAATCACAGGTGAGGCGGTGGGCATGCTGAAAATCCTGTTCCACCGTGAAAGTCGCGAGATTCTGGGGATTCACTGCTTTGGGGATCAGGCGGCGGAAATCGTCCATATCGGTCAGGCGATTATGAATCAGGAAGGCAAGGCCAACTCACTGAACTACTTTATCAATACGACCTTTAACTACCCGACAATGGCGGAAGCCTACCGGGTCGCGGCGCTAAACGGGTTGAATCGGATATTCTAAGGTGCCCTTAAAAGCGAAAGGCCGGTGGGATGAAATATTACCTCCGGCCTTTTTGGCTATAAATCCGCTTTTCCCGACTCAAGTCGTTCCCGCAATGGATTCCGGATCTTTCTCCACCCGCTTGGGCATTCGGGACACGCAGTTGGCAGACCGGTTGTCGAAATACATCAGTGTACTGGTGGGATAATCGGTAATGATGCTGTCGACGCCCATCTTTTCCAAGTCCAGCATGTCCTGGATGCGGTTTACCGTCCACACTGACACATGCAAGCCTTCCTTGTGCGCTGCTTCGACGACGGCGGTGGAACACAGGCGTGCGTTCAGGCAGAGATAGTCGCAACCCAGCCGTTTGGCACTCTTCACCGGATTGGGAAAGCGTTTGTCGAACACCAGCCCGGTACGAATGCTGTGGTCCCGGCGTTTTGCTTCGCGCAGGAACCAGGTGTTTGACGACGTCAGCGCCGTGCGGTCGTACCAGTGGTTCTTCTGAATAAGTTCGGCCAGCCGGTTGCATAGCGCATTCATCCGTTGGCGATCGTCGCTTTTCACTTCCAATTGCATGTGAACGAAATCCGGGCAGCTGTCCAGGACTTGACGAAGGCTGGGCACGCCGCACGGCTCGGACCAGCGAGCGGTGTTCTGCCGCGCGTCGAGTTTGGATAGGGCCTCTGTCGTCATCTCACCAACTTTGCCCTCGACACCGGTTGTGCGCTCGGTCGTGGTGTCATGAATGACAACGGGTTCCCCGTCGGCGGACAGGAGAACATCCATTTCGAAATGGCGCACACCGTGTTTGTAGGCGTGTCTGAAGCTTGGGAGGGTGTTTTCTGGGGCTTCTCCCTTTGCTCCGCGGTGACCGTAGATAATCATCAAGCGATAGTCCCGTAATCTGTTGAGGCTCGGGAAGATATAAAGGCCGCGCGTATAAGCGCAGCCGTCTGAATTTTGAGATCGGAAGGCCGGGTTTAGGTCCGGTATAGCGTCCGCCGCTTTTTCCAGAGTTCGTGGCAGAGCGACACATCCTCCAGGAACGCTGGGAGTTCATCCATCGTTAGCGCCTGCGGACCATCGACCAGAGCCTTTTCCGGTCTGGGGTGAAAGTCCACCAACACCATATTAGCCCCGGCAATCACGCCTTGAGCCGTGGCATGCATCACGTCGGGTATGCCATCTGGCGCCCGGTCCCGGCTTCCCACGGAGTGGGAGGGGTCGATACAGACGGGCATCCGGGTGAGCCGCTTGACCGCCGGCACATGGGCGAAGTCCACCATATTGCGGTGGGGCTGGCCGGCCTCGGTCTTCATCCCTCGCAGGCAGAAGACAACGTTGGCATTGCCTTCGCTGGCCAGGTATTCCGCTGCGTTGAGCGACTCGTTCAACGTAATGCCGAAGCCTCGCTTGAGCAGTACCGGATATTCTTTCTGCCGGCCGATGGCTTTGAGCAGCTCGAAGTTCTGCGTATTTCGTGTCCCCACCTGGAGCATGACCCCTGTCGGACGCCCCAGCTTTTCCAGGCAAGTATCGATTTCCTCGATGTGACTTTCGTGGGTGATTTCCATGGCAATCACCCGTATGCCGTACTTGCCGGCGTATTCGAACACATACGGCAGGCAGGCTTCACCGTGGCCCTGGAAGGAGTACGGATTGGTGCGCGGCTTATAGGCGCCCATGCGGGTGCAGGTTTGCCCGTGCTCGGCCAGCGTCTTCATCATGCGGTCGACGTGTTCCGGCGTATCCACCGCGCAGAGTCCTGCAAAAACATTGAAGTTGTGCTGGTCGAAATCCACACCGTTGTAACTGAAACCGGTTTGGCGCTGGTCATCCCTGTGTCGGCCGAGGATACGGTAATCGTCGGAGATCCGGACGGCCCGTTCTACCGCGGGTAAGGCTTCGATTTCCTCTTTGGTGAGAGATTTGGTATCTCCCAGGAGGTAGACTTCTGTCAGCTTTTGGTGCGCACCCTGGATTTCGTGAACCCGCACCGAAACGCCGGGCAGGTTCTCCAAAAAGCTCATGGTGTCGCGATAGGCGTCGCTGTCCAGTGGCGTATCGGGATGAAGAATGGCTAGCATGGCGGCTCCTTCAGGATGACATCGCCCTCTCGGCCCGATGTCGGCATTCCATGTATTCGCGGTGATTGAGATGAAGCAGCTCGGCAACGCGCCGCACCAAATGCTCTTCGTACTTATCGATACGGCCGTCGGCAAAGGCCACGCGCCAGATGCTTTCCAGAATGTCAGCCTTGCCGGCCTGATCGAGGCTGGCATTGAGCTGCTCGGTAAACTCGTAGAGCGAGGTGGCATCCTCGGCATGAGCGCGAGCGTCGGCGAGTATCGCGGTTGCCTCTTCCCGGGTAATTTCCTGGGAGCGGATGGCGCAGTCTACAATCGTGTTCAGCTCTACATCATCTTCCGACTGGTCCACCCGGGCGAGTTGCACCATTAGAGCGGTGGCCGCTATGGCCAGTTGTTTCGGATCATGTTTCTCCGGCACGCCTTCGGCGCCACCGGAGAACAGCTTTTTCAGAGCATCAATCATCGTCAGGCCGCTCGGGCAAGCTGCCGCACACGTTGTTCCAGTTCGATCTGGTCGGCAGCAAATTTACGAATACCTTCGGCCAGCTTCTCCGTGGCCATGGCGTCTTCGTTCATCAGCCAGCGGAAATCGGTTTCTTCAAGGCTGATCCGTGGTTCTACCTTACCGGTAGACTCCGGCGAGAGGATACGAGGCAATTTGCCTTCGTCATTCTGCAGGGATTCCAGCAGAGCGGGGCTGATGGTCAGGCGGTCGCAGCCGGCTAGCTGCTCGATCTCGTCAGTGTTACGGAAACTGGCACCCATGACAACCGTGTCGTAGCCGTGCCCCTTGAAGTAATTGTAGATACGGGTCACTGAAAGCACCCCCGGGTCTTCATTGGGTGGGTAGGCGGTTCTGCCCGTCGCCTTGAGATTCCAGTCCAGTATACGCCCGACGAAAGGGGACACCAGGAAGGCTCCAGCGTCGGCGCAGGCGGCGGCCTGGGCGAAGGAAAACAGCAGGGTGAGATTGCAGCGAATGCCTTCTTTCTCAAGGATTTCAGCAGCACGGATGCCTTCCCATGTCGAGGCTATCTTGATCAATACCCGGTTGGTAGGGACACCGATGCTGTCGTACAGCTCAACCAAGCGGCGGGCCTTAGCCACCGTCGCTTCAGTATCGAATGAAAGACGCGCATCCACTTCGGTGGAAACGACCCCGGGAATCAGCTCGAGAATCTTCTGCCCAGCCAAAACCGCCAGGTAGTCTGTGGCGATGCCTAGCTGTTCGACGTCCGATCCCGGCTGGCTCTGGGCGTAATTGATCGCGGCATCCAGCATGGGACTGTAGGCTGGAAGGTCGGCCGCTTTGAGCAGCAGGGAGGGGTTGGTGGTGGCATCAACCGGGCGCCATTGGGCAATAGCTTCCAGATCACCGGTGTCGGCCACCACGGTGGTCATGGCTTTGAGCTGATCGAGTTTACTCATGGTGCAAATCGTCCTGAATGTCGGTACGCGGACACAGCGGGCGCTGCGGCCATTCCAGTGTTTCTGGATCTACAATAGCGATCTGCCCGCAGCGGAACAAGAGCCTGACGTGGCTGTAATCGCCTCGTCACAGAGCATGAGAATAGGTTGGCAATGCTGAGGAAGACTGGAGGCCTCAGACAGTCTCCACGTGGGCCTTCGATGCGAGAGCAATTTCGCGCGCTGTTTCTGGCCGCTTTTCCGTTGCCGTCATATCTTCCAGCGCTTTCTCCAGTACCTCCTCCGGTACTTTCGCCATGGCCTGTTCGATGACCTCCACACCTGACCCCGGACGGTGGGCATTCTCGCTGATGTGACGACGGAACTGGCGCCCACCTTTGCAGCCGTGGAAGAGCCCCATGACATGCCGGCTGATATGGCTCAGGAAAACTCCGCGATCCAGCTCTGACTGAATATAGGGCAGCATGGCCCTGAGAATGTCGTGCCGGCTCTTGCTAAGCGGTTGGCCGCCATAAAGCTCGGCGTCCACCTGGGCTAGCATCCAGGGGTTCTGGTAGGCCTCGCGGCCGAGCATGACGCCATCCACGTGCTGGAGATGGTCGTGGCACTCGTCCAGCGTTTTGATGCCGCCGTTGATAATGATCTCCAGATGCGGATAGCGGCGCTTCAGGGCATAGACCCAATCGTACTTCAGCGGCGGAATGTCCCGGTTTTCCTTCGGGCTCAAACCTTCCAGCACGGCAATTCGGGCGTGGACAATAAACGTAGTGCATCCGGCGGCGGCCACGGTTTCGACAAACTCGCAAAGCTGATCGAAGGACTCTCGTCCGTTGATACCGATGCGGTGCTTGACGGTAACCGGAAGACGGGTGGCTTCGCGCATTGCGGCCACGCCCTCGGCGACGGTTTGCGGATGGCCCATAAGACAGGCGCCGATCATGTTGTTCTGCACGCGATCACTGGGGCAGCCGACGTTCAGATTGACCTCGTCGAAGCCGAAATCCTCGGCCAGGCGTGCGCACGTGGCCAGCTCCGCCGGGTTGCTGCCGCCCAGTTGCAAAGCCAAGGGATATTCGGCTTCGTGATGGCGCAGAAAGCGCGCTGTATCACCATGAATCAAAGCGCCCGTGGTCACCATCTCGGTATAGAGCAACGCTCGCTGGGAGATCAGCCGGGCGAAATAACGATATGCGGGTGTGGTCCAGTCCATCATCGGGGCGACTGAAAAACGCCGATTAACGTTGTGGGGTTGGGACGCACTGTTCACTGAAACCATTGAGACGCCTGTGTTCGATACCGGATTCATGGAGGTCGGGCGCCGAATTATAACGCGTTGATCGCTGAATAAAAATTGACCCCATGGCGGGATGTGAAGGCCACGCTAGACGTCGAATGCTGTTAAGCTGCCTTTTTTCAGCGGGTTGCGGCCATTAACCCCATTATTGATAGAGTCATTAGCCCCCATTATCGATACAAGGAGTGGCGTCGGTGGATGTACTGATACAGGCCCTGGTGCCGGTTTTCGGACTGATCCTGCTGGGTCATCTTCTGCGCCGGGTGCGGTTTCCTGGCGACGGGTTCTGGCCCATGGCGGAACGGTTTACCTATTACGTGCTTTTCCCGCCGATGCTGCTTTACAAGCTGGGCAGCGCCCATATTCCATCATCGGCGTACGGCGACGTGGCGTTGATTGTGGTGGGCATGGCGCTGACCATGACGCTGTTGCTCGCCCTTGCACAGGTCTTTATTCGCTGGCCGGGTCCGGTTTTCAGTTCCGTCTATCAGGGCTCGATCCGCTTCAATACGTTTGTCGGGCTGGCCGCTGCGGGATTGCTGATGGGGGATGAGGGACTGTCGCTGTTTGCGGTAGCCGTCGCCATCAACGTGCCCATGCTGAACCTGCTGTGCATTGTCATGTTTGCCATCGTTGTGGGGCAGGGCCCGGTCAGGCTGGCTCCGACGTTTAGGGCGATTGTGACCAACCCATTGATTATCGGTTCGGTGGCTGGTGCCGTCTGGGGCTATATCGGCATCGGATTTCATCCGGTGATGGCCCGGTTTCTCGAGCCACTGAGCGACATGGCCCTGCCGCTAGGCCTATTGACCGTTGGGGCGGGGCTTCAGCTCAAGGGATTGCGTAGCGCCTCCTTCCCGTTTCTGGCGGCGACATCGCTCAAGCTGTTCGCTTTTCCCCTGATTACCGCGACTCTCGCTTGGCTCGCCGGCGTCGAAGGTCTTCTGCTACAGGTTACTGTGCTGCTGGCTGCGCTGCCAACGGCGTCTTCGGCCTACATTCTGGCGCGTCAGTTAGGCGGTGACGCGCCCTTGATGGCGGGGATCATCAGTGGCCAAACGCTGCTGGCCATCCTGACCATGCCGTTAATGCTCAGCTTGTTGGGGTAGGCAGGAGAGTGCGGCATCGGCCAAGGACTGCTGAAATTCAACATAGCCGTTGGCGGTTTCCGGAATATCGGATGCCAGAGGATCCCACGTACTGATGGTTAATCCTACGTCCTCGGTGAGACTCTGCCACCAATCCCGCTTGAACTGGGGCTCGGTCAGCAAGCAGGGCTGATTGGCGTTGCGTAGCCTCTGCTGGATCGTGTTGATGTGTCTCGCGCCGGGCGTTTGCTCGGGCGATGGCGTCAGGGCTCCCGCAATGTGGATCCCATAGTGCTCGGCATAGCGGCCAAAGGCCTCGTGGTAGGTGAATATATCGATGCCGTCTAGCTGGGCCAGCTCCGGACGTAGGCTTTTTTCCTGGTCCTGTAGCGCTAGCGCCAGGCCATCGAGTCGGCGGTTGATGGCGTCTTTGTTATCGGGATCGAGCTGCACCAGGCGGTCGCGAATCGTTTGGGCCATCAACAGGGCCAGTTCAGGGTCCAGCCACACGTGTGGATCGACGCCGCCGTGGTCGTGTTCGCTTTCATGCCCGTGCCTGGAATGGTCGTCGTGGTTGTCCTCTGGGTGCTCATGGTTATGTGCTTGTTGGGCCTCGTCCGCTGGCATCAATGGCTGTACGCGTGACGCCAGCTCCGGATTTTCCAGCAGTCGCTGCAGAAACGTTTCCATGGCGGGACCAACCCAAAGGATCAGATCGGCCTCGGCAAGCGCGCGGCGGTCCGATGGCCGCAGCTGGTAGGTGTGCGGGCTGGCACCGGCCGGAATGAGGGTGGTGATCTGGGTGTTTTCGGGGGCGATGGTCTTTGTTAGCAGCGCTATCGGTTTGATCGATGTGACGATCCGTAAGGTCTCTTGCGCCGTTGCTAAGGAAGCGAAGGCAACAAGAAAAAAGGCGGCAGAGAACTGAAGCAACCGTTTGCGCATGACATTCATCCATCTGAAAATTTTCGCAATGTTATAATGTAACAAAAAAGAAGTAAACGACCTGAGCTTGGCGCGACTCGACACCAGGTCTGGATTTCGTCCGTCATGCGAATAGCACCACATGACGCTATAATGTGCGCTTCGAATTCACTAAGCCGGCAGCCGATAGCTTAAGGCGCCGTCCGTTCACAGGATTCTTTCATGACCGTTCGTACCCGCATTGCGCCGTCGCCCACGGGTGATCCCCACGTTGGCACCGCTTACGTTGCTTTGTTCAATTTGTGCTTTGCACGTCAGCACGGTGGACAGTTCATCCTTCGTATCGAAGACACGGATCAGGCTCGAAGCACCGACGAATCCGAGCGGGACATTCTCGATGCATTGCGCTGGCTGGGATTGGAGTGGGACGAGGGCCCCGATGTCGGGGGCCCGCACGGTCCTTACCGCCAGTCCGAGCGGAAGAATGACTACCGCGCTTATGCCGAAGCGCTGGTGGAGAAGGGGCATGCTTTTTACTGTTTCCGCACACCGGACGAATTGGAGCGCATTCGCGAAGAGCGCAAAGCCCAAGGGCTGAACCCTGGCATCAAGGGCGATCTGGAGCTGCCGGATAATGAGGTCAAGCGCCGTATGACGGCCGGCGAGCCTTATGTGATCCGCATGAAGGTGCCGGATGAAGGCGTTTGTGTCATCGACGACATGCTGCGTGGCCAGGTGGAGATCGACTGGCAGCAGGTGGACTGCCAGATTCTACTGAAGTCAGATGGCATGCCCACCTATCATCTGGCGAATGTGGTGGACGATCACCTGATGGCTATCACTCACGTCCTGCGAGGCGAAGAGTGGATCAATTCAGCGCCCAAGCACCAGCTACTGTACGCATACTTTGGCTGGGAGATGCCGGTGTTGTGCCATCTGCCGCTACTGCGCAATCCGGATAAGAGCAAGCTATCCAAACGCAAGAACCCCACCAGCATCAATTTCTACGAGCGCATGGGCTTCGTTCCTGAAGCGGTGCTCAACTATTTGGGGCGTATGGGCTGGTCGATGCCCGATGGGCGCGAGAAGTTCAGCCTGCAGGAAATGATCGATAGCTTCGACATTCAGCGGGTATCCCTGGGCGGACCGGTCTTCGATGTCGAGAAATTGCGCTGGTTGAACGGCCTATGGCTGCGCGAAGATCTGGACGACCAGGCCTTCGTCGAGCGCCTGCAGAAGTGGTGGTTTAATCGTGAGTCGCTTGAGGCGCTGGTGCCGCACATCCGCGGACGCGCGGAAGTCTTTAGCGACGTGGCGCCTATGGCCAGTTTCATGTTCTCGGGCATCCTGAACCTCAAGCCGGAGGATTTCGCTCACAACAAGCTGGAGGAGGGCGGCGTGAAGCGTGTCCTGCAGTTTGCCTTGTGGAAGCTGGAGGCCGAACGGCATTGGACCAAGGACGCCATCTTCGCCGATGTTAAAGGTCTCGCTAAATCAATGGGTCTGAAGATGGGGGATTTCATGTTCCCGATTTTCGTGGCAATTGCCGGTACGCCGAATTCATGGTCGGTCATGGATTCCATGGCGCTGCTGGGTCCTGATATGACTCGGGCGCGTCTTCGCCATGCGCTGCAGGTTCTCGGTGGCTTCTCGAAAAAGGAGACCAAACGGGTCGAAAAGGAGTACGCCGCACTGGGCGCCGACTAGGCGATTTCCGCAACTGCCGCCAACGCCGGGAAAAAAAATCGAAACCAGGGGTTGACGACATGGGGGGGTATCACTAATATACGCCTCCGTTGACGGGGCCATAGCTCAGCTGGGAGAGCGCAACACTGGCAGTGTTGAGGTCAGCGGTTCGATCCCGCTTGGCTCCACCAATTTTACTAGTCCCCTTCGTCTAGTGGCCTAGGACTCCGCCCTTTCACGGCGGCAACAGGGGTTCGAACCCCCTAGGGGACGCCACTTCGGAAAGTTGTTCGTAGAACGCTTTCCCGTTCCAAGACCGGTTTAGTCCGCCGGTTGACGGAAATAAAGAAACCGCCCGAATATGTGGCGGTTTTTTTATGCCTGGAGTTTGGCCGCATGTTTCTGACTGGCGAATTAACCGCACGGCACACTAGCTTGCGTTTGCCACCTTTTTGAGCCATTCCACCCCAAAGCGCACACCAAAGCCCTGCAAGTCAGTCGGTATCTGCGCCAGCCCTCCCGGATGGGTGCCGGAAGAGGCCATATCCACGTGAACCCAGCCGATGTCTTTGTCGACGAAACGGCCCAGTAAACGTGCTGCGTAGATGTGGTCACCCGGCCCTTTGGTCCTGCATTGCAGGGTATCGGCGACTTGCGACTCCAGATCCTCATCGTAATCGTCTTCATAGGGAAACGGCCAAACTCTTTCACCGCAACGCTCACCCGCCTGAATGAGAGGCTCGACCCAGTCACGGCGATTGGTTATCGCACCCGCCATTCGTTGCCCCAGGGCAGCGACGACCGTACCCGTTAGGGTTGCGTAATCAATGATCGCGCGTGGTTTTCCCCGGGATATCAGCGCGAGGGTATCCGACAGCACCATTCGACCCTCAGCATCGGTGTTGATTAGCTCGATTGTGGTTCCATCCAGGGCGGTAATGACATCATTACACTTCACCGCCCGGGATCCGATATGGTTTTCCGCCAACGCCAGCCAGCAATCCACAGGTTGGTCGAAGTTCATGCGGGTTATGGCCAGAAAGGCACCCAGTGCCACGGCACTACCCTGCATATCGCCGTGCATGCCCAGCATACTGCCGCCCACTTTCAGGTTGCTGCCACCGGTGTCGAAACAGATGCCTTTGCCAACCAGTGCGAGCGGTTTCCCTTCAGCCCCCGGCGGGCGGTATTCCATGTGAAGTATGCCTGCGTCCCTGACCGGGCTGGCTTCGACAACCGAAAGAAAGGCGCCAGCACCCAATTCCTCCAATTTATCCCGGTCATAGAACGCCGCTGTCCAGCCTTCCCGGTGGGCAAGTGATTCGGCAAATTCCCGATAGATACCAGGCGTCAGATAATTGCCCGGCAAATGGGTTAGCCAGCGGGCCAGGTTATTGCCTTCGGCCGTTGCTTCGACATACCCAAAGTCAGCGTTACCGAGGCTCCCGAAATAGTTCATGGCTTTCAGGTTATTTGTCTCGGAAGCCTTGCCGGTAATTTTAGGCAACTGGAAAAGCGCTGCATGGGCCGCAGCCAAGAGGGCCTCAGCCATCGCACCTGCGGCCACCTCATCATTAAGCAGGCAAAGAACATTTATCTCGTCCAGCCGGTCCGCTATCAGGGGCCCAATAACTTTGCGCGCCAGAGTCAGCGCCTTGAATGTCTGAAGTTGTTCCGCCACGAACACAACCACCGCCCTCTCACCCCCAGGCATGGAGAGAAACACCGGGTTGGCCGTTTTCGGATGGGCCGAAAGACGCTCTCCCAGATCGTCAGACCAAGGCGTATTCTCTATTACTTTCCGGTCAGCATCAGGCACCAGGAGAACCACACCTGAGTTGGGTTTGAAGTCCCAGTCAGAGGGAACCGGTTGGTCTTTCTGGAGCGACAGTGAGGATGATCCGGGGAATTCGGGCTTCATGCGTGAAGCTCCTTCTGAAAGGGTTATAGGTACAAGTATAGTTGGTTATTTGTTGCGCACAGGTCTATACATCAACCTTGACAGCACGAATTTTGCCGCACTGCGCATCAGGAAGGGACTTCCCTGAATATGAAGGCATTTACGAATCCCGTTGGTTCCGGAACCCTCTGGTCCCACAACCTCACCACTGACAGCTTTGTGGCAACCGGTCTGACGTCGCCGGAAATGCCAAGCCATAACTGGGACCTATACTCAGAGCCAGATACGGCTACACTGGTTCATGTAGCGGCCACACTAGCAACACGAATCAGTCATGTGAACCGCTCATGGGTCTGGCAGACATCTATCCGTTCGCACTCTCGGAAGCAGCCCATCGCAAACTTGCCTTTGTGCACGACGGGTTACGCCGTGGCGCCCAAGGGCTCTGATCTGAAACGTTTTTCCAAAGGGATTTCAGCGTTTTGTTGCGTAAATAAAAAGGAGAGTACCTGATGACCGTTATGCCTGAATCTGAACTATCACAGGAAGTCCTGGCCTGGCGCGATCCGGAAATGCCCTCGGTCAAAGGCACCGAGACCCCGAAGGATCCGAACAAGGGCTATATCGCCCTGCTCGGCTGGAGCGTTAATGCCGTCAAGGCGGCACAGAATTTCGATCGTCGCTACATTGTGGTCGCACCTGATTGGGCCGCGGATTTTTGCGCCGCCAACAACATACCGTTCATTCCATGGGATTTTATCCGACTGAATGACCGGTCCATGGAGATTGCTACAAGGCTGAAAGAAGAAGGCGTTGATGCTGCCGTCCCGTTGTTTGAAGAAACGGTTGAGTGGTCCGGTGCGATCAACTCTGTCCTTATGGACAATCCTCGCATGTATGGGCAGTCTATTCTGTTCCGTGACAAGGCCCTGATGAAGCGCCGCGCTCAGCTTGGCGGTATCCGCGTCGGTATCTTCGAGGAGGCCCACGAGAAAGAGGACATCGTCCGTTTCATGAAGCGTGTTAACCAGACACTGCTCAAGCTCGATGGCGACCCTGACGATCCGATTCACGTCAAGGCCTTCGACAAGGCGGGCTGCCTGGGTCACCGGATGATCCGCACGGTGGAGGAGATTGACCAGATTCCGAACGAAGAGTATCCGCTGCTGATGGAAAGCCACCTGAGTGGCTGGGAGTTCGCGGTTGAAGCCTGGATCCACGATGGAAAGATCCAGTTCCTGAATATCTCGGAATACGTCACCCTGGGCTATTCGGTATTCGTACCTGCCACAAAAGAACTGGAAAGCTGGCGGGAAGCGATTACCAAACAGATCGAGCTGCTAATCAAAACCTTCGATATCAAGTTTGGTCAGATTCATCCCGAGTATTTCGTGACCAGTGACGGCACCATGTACTTTGGCGAGGTGGCCTATCGCCCGCCGGGGTTCAAGGCCTTTGAGCTGATTGAGCGGGCTTATGGTTTCAGTGCCTACCAGGCGACCATGCTGGTTTTCGATCCAAAGAGCACGAAGGAAGAAGTCGCTGCGTTCTTCCCCAAAGAAGTCGAGGGCGCGAAAGGTTACGCCGGCTGCTTCGGTGTCTATCCCCGCCGCCGCGTGGTCAGCAAGCTGGAGATGCCTACAGAGTGCGTTGACCATCCGTACTTTGATTTTCACGAGCTGGTGCCACCGGCCGAGGAGACCGTTCCGGACCGGAACGCCTTCGGTACCCACTGGGGTCTGGTGTTCTTCTTCGGGGATGACCCCATCAAAATGCGGGATTTGCTGAAATCCCAGGAGGACCTGGACTTCTACGTCTAGTTAAAAACTGGCCAGTAATTCCGGAGCGGCGCCTGTCGTTATCGGTCGCTGGCCAGTTTGTCTGAACGGCCGGAGGCTTTACTAACTGCAGCAAGATCCTCGGGCAAATCCAGCGAGGTTGTGGCCCCGGGTTCCAGGCATTTGGCGACAATCTCGGCTTTGAATTCGAGGGAAAACCGGTGACGGCGTTGGTAGAGCTTGGTTACGCTTAATTCGTTCATGTTAAGTGGCCGCTAGAAAATAAGTGGACACTATCCTGACGGCGACAGCGCCTTGTTCAAGATGGGCTGGCCGGACGCTAACGGCGGTCGGACGAACGTTAGCGAATCGCCAGCGCGCCTTTCCCCACACCTTCGAACGCCTTCACCTGAATCTCATCCTCGCCGTAGGTGCGCTTGCAGGCGTCACCCAAATGCGCCGCAATCAGCTCGACGGTGGTGTCGGTCTCCATCAGGTAGACGCGGCTGGCCGGCAGGGTCAAGCTGAACTCGCCCTGGTTGGCCTCGTAAGTGAAGGACAGGTAGCTGATATCGTCTTCCACGAAGCGCGCCGTGACATCCTCCTCGGTGCCGATGTAGATATCCTGCCAGCGACGTGCCCATTCGCGTTCCAGTTGCTGATCGCGGGCGTGGTTGCGCTGGATCTGGATGCGTGAACGATGGCCGTGGGCAATGCGCTGGCAGTTACCCAGATGCTTCTTAAGGCCATGCACATAATGGTAGTAGGGACCGTCGATTTCTTCTTCGCGTAGGTGAACGTCGATGCCGGTGACGTTAGCGGGCAGCACGGCACGCAATTCGTCCTGAAGCAGCGCTGATACCGCGGAGGGTACTACCTTGTGGCCGCGAATAAGCAGTACGGCTTCAAGTGGCGAGCCATGGGTCACGACACTGCCGTCGGCCAGCGGACATTCAATCTCGGCACGATCGCCGTGTTCGCGCACCTGCAGCCCGGGTTGATCTTTGGGAACGACCAGGCGATGATCGACGCGCTCGTCGATGACCCGCTTGATGGTGCGTTTGACCGAGCCAAAGTCGAACACCATGCCCTGTTCGTCCAGTTCACCCGCCAGAACGACATCGACAATCCAGCTTTCCCCCACCAGCCCCCGGTGATGGTCAAGGTAGGCAAAGTCAATAACAGTCAGATTGTCGACGAAAAGGTGGTTCATGGATCGCTCTATTCTCGTTTAAGCGTGTAGGATTGGAGAGCTTTCGAGGCGTCAGGTTCCAAAAGGATCCGGACGTGTTCGAAGGCTCCGTGGCGCGATTCTAGCAAAAATCCGCCTCCAGCAGTGTTTCCCATTCGCGTCGTGGGTGAACCGGAGAATAAGGTCGATGAAATGCAGTGAAATGGCTGTTCTGGTGTTGTCTGCCGGCGCTTCACGTCGTTTCGGGCGTCCCAAGGCGGCGATGCCATGGTGTGGAAAGTCCTTACTCGCGAATGCTATTGAACGGGCCCGGTTATTAGGCTCACCGATCCATGTTGTCGTCGGTAGCCACTATCCGCTCGTGCGTTTTCGGTGCTCCGAGCAACCTGATCGCTGGGTTTTCAATCCACGATGGCAGGAGGGGATGGCATCATCGTTACAAGCCGGGCTTGAGTCGTTGCCTGCCCAAACACGCGGTGTCTTTGTTCTGCTGGTCGATCAGCCGGCCATCGAGCGCTGCTTTTGGTCCGGATTGGTTGCGGCAGTAGATCGCACGCAAGGCGACCAGCCTGTGGCCGCCGATCTGGGCGGTTTTGTGGGAGCGCCGGCCTACTTGCCAGGCTGGCTTTGGCCTGAACTCATGGCATTGGACGGGGATGCGGGAGCGGGGCGGCTGTTGCGTCAGGTCGGAGCAGTTGCAGTGCCGGCGCCGGGCGCGCGGGACGATGTCGATACTGTGGCGCAATGGCAAAGGCTGCGCCATTCCACGCGTCTGGCGCAAAACGCCTTAAAAGAGACCTGACAGCCACGCAATGCCAACGGTAAATATGCTCAAGCTGATCGCCAGGCCGATGGTATAGGTCCGTGAGGCGGTTGCCCGCTGCTGATGCACATAGAGTTCGATGGTGCGCTGGGCAATATCTTCAGCGGTCTCCCGGGAAATGTCATGGGCTTGCTGGATAGCCTCGGACTGCAGCGTTTGCCAGAACTCGGTATCGATGGTCTGAACGCTGGTAATGTGATCCTTGAGTTCGGCCATGTCGTTGGGAGAAAGTCCGGCACCGGTCTGCATGGACTTTTTAAGATCCGCCAGTTCGCGGGTCAGGCTCAGATTCACTTCCGCAACGATCTCATCCTTCAGTCCCTGAGTGCGGGTATCGAAAGTCTCGCGGAGCGCCTTGAGTTCCGTTGTCAGGGTGTCGTTCTGCTTGCGCTCTTCATCGTCCAAAAGGCGCTTCAGATGGGCGTACTGCTCGTCGAACAGGCTGCTCAACAGTTCGTGCAGACGGTTGTTGATGTGGGTCTTCACCGCTGAACGGGCGATCTGCTCGATCAAGTCGCTGGTGAGCGGCACCACCTGCGGACCGGCCGTGTCCGCGGCTTGTTCGTCAGGTTGTTCCTCCATCTGATGCTTCGGCCCCCGTTGCTCCAGCGCCTCGTCGTCGTCGGCACGATGCTCGTCAACGACGGCAGACGCCTTGCCGTTCTTCGGGGATAGTTCGAGAGAAGCGTTCTCCGGCAGATCCAGCGGCTCCTCTTCGATATCAAGGGCCAGTTCGGTCATGGTTTCCAGCGCGGGTACATCCGGCAGACTGTCATTGTTCACATCGGATGAAAGCTGATCGAGCACCGTGTTCAGACCGTCGTTCTGAGGCGGCTTGGTGAGGATGTTATAGACGCCGAAGTTGCGCGCTTCTTCCATAAACGACGGGGATTTTTTGGAGGTGCACATGATGATCGGAATACCCGCTGTCGCCGGGTTGCCCTTGATCGCTTTGATGGCTTCGACGCCGTTCATGCCCGGCATCAGGTGGTCCATAAAGATCACGTCCGGGTGAACGTTGCCATTGAGGAAGTCCAGCGCCTCTTCCGCCGATCCTGCCATGTTGACCTGCATTTCTCGATTCTCCAGGAGCTTGCTGAGCGCAAAGCGCGCCACTTTCGAATCGTCCACCAGAAGTGCGTTCTTGATCGCCATGATACAACCTCAATGATTCACTCTTGTAAAAGGCTGATCTTGATTGGCGTTGTGCCGGCCAGCCCGTATTCGTTCTTTTTTGCGCCAGGAAGCTTACCACCCTTCCAGCGGCGGGCACTGTGTGGCCCGGTAACTTTTTTCCCGGTAGCAAACGCCCGGCTCGCTGGTGCGGGCATTGAATATTTCGCCCTCCGGCGTGACCAGCTTGGCTTGGCCGTAGGGCTCGCCGTAGCGGAATGTGGCTTCGATAGAACTGCCGTTCGGATTCATCAGCGTACCTTGGCCGTGGAAATCACCCTCAATGTACTGGCCCACGTACTTCTTACCGTCGGAGAGGATTTCGCTTCCCTCGCCATGATACTCGCCGTTGGAGAATCCACCTTGGTAGTGCCGGCCGTCCGGGTAAGTCAGGGTGCCTTCGCCGTGGAACTTACCGGCCTTGAAGCCCCCGACGTAGAACATGCCATTGGCCGTGGTCAGTGACCCGTGGCCCTCCAGGCGACCGCCGGACCACTGCCCGGTCAATACATCGCCATTAGCGCGGGTGAGGGTGCCTTGCCCATTAAATTCATCGTTATCGAACTGGCCGGTATAGCTCGATCCGTCAGCCGCGCGAAACGTCCCTTCGCCACTACGCTTGCCCGCGGACCAATCACCCCGATAGCGACTGCCGTCGGGATAGAGGGCGGTGCCCTTGCCGTGGAACTGCCCGTCGACGAAATGGCCCGTGTATTCCAATCCACCTTCGCCGCTACCTTCTTCGCCGGTATAGGTACCGTCGCCAGTGCGTACGCCGCCCACCCAGATACCATCCTGGTAGTTCACGCGGGTATATTCTTCGAGTTGACCACGCAAGGTCAGATCGTCGCCAGCGTCGAGACGAAGGGTCTGTGACCAGTTCTTGTAGCCTTTTTTGCTGATGACCACGTCGTAGTCGCCCGGGTTCAACTCGATATCGAGGCGAGTGGAACCATAGGATTTTCCGTTGATCCGCACCGAATCCCCGAGCACGTTGGAGCGTAAGGTCAGTTGCGCGGTGGAAGGTGGAACCGGCGGTTCCGGTTGAGAGACCGTCGCGTCGGTGCTCTCTACCGATACCTGTGGAGAAATCAGGGCCAATTGTGCCGGCGAGCTATCTGCCGTTTTTGGCGCGTTCGAGCCTTCGGAGGGTAGATCGGTGTTGGCGCCTTCCATACTTCCCTGCGCGGCGCTCAATTCGTTTGCGCTTATCGGGACAGCATCGCCGGCGTCTGGAATAGCGGCTTCTGAGATGTTATGTGCCGTGCCGACATCTGCGAATACGGCGGCGTTGTCTGCCCCTGGCGCTGGCGATTGAACCGATGGGGAGGCTTTGTTGTCCGGCTGGGGCGTGTCGGGTGCCTTGTCGAGGGGCTTGGGTGCCTTGTCGGGGGACTTGGGCGCCTTCTCGATCAAGGCGCGAGCACTGAGCAGGGGGCCGCCGTCATCCTGGATGGATGCAAAGCCGGCGGTGACCAAGAGCATAAGTGCCAAAGCATTGATGAATAGCAGTGGCCTGAAATCGACCATGAACGACCTCGGATGGATGCAGAACAACTGACCGGCCTGCCTGGGCAGGCGCGCTCCGGGGGACCAGGAACGGTCTACCTTCGGATACCTTTCATCCATGCATACTAGCGGGTCGGCGACGCCTTATGTAACAGAAAGTGAACGCAGTTGCGCAGTTTGCCGCACGTTTCACACTTTCACGCGGACCGGGTTCACTCTCTCGTCGCTAGGTGTTTGTCCGTCGTCGTCAGGGCGTGTTCAGGGGCATTCACTGTATTTGGCTCAGCCGCTGCCGCCTGCGCTTGTTTTTCCATGTGACGCTGTTCCCAGGCGCGCATGTAGACGTCTGCCTCATACTCGTAAGGCGAGCGGAAGGGCGTGAGCACGAAATCGAAGATCAGGAAGAAGAAACCGATCGATAGCCAGGCAATGCCGAGGGTTTGCAACGTGTTGGCCTGGACCTCCGGGTTGGCAGCCACGAAGGCCTGCAGGTCGGGCAGAATATCGTTCACCATCACAACCGGGTTGAAACTTGCCATGACCAGCGGGAACCAGACCGCGATGAGGATCGGGAAAAAACCGAAGGACCACAGGACCCGGCGCAACAGGTAGAGCAGAATGGCGCTCCAGTAGCGTTGGCGCAATTCCGGTACACGACGGACTTCTTTTAGGTACCGTTTACGTGCGAACCAGTAAGGTGCCAGTTCGGCGCTACCGGGCTCTGGCCGCGGCGGGACATTATCCGGGGTTTCCGGTGCCGTGTTGGCGGTACTTGTCGCGCGCGTCTCAGGGCGTTCCTGTGCGGTCTGGACCGGGGAAAGAGGTGCTGTCATGCGTATGGCGTTGTCCTGAATACGATCCGTCTTGAAAGGAGCGTATTGCATCGATAGTCATGTAATAGAGAGTAACTAATTCAACCATTAACTGCACCATGGTTCCTTTACAGGTGCTTCATGATGGATAGTGCATGTTACCCTAAACGGACGATTATGTTTGCCGGCGCCGATAAACGGCGCCGGTATCTGGATATTAGGATAGGGTCCTATGAGTGAAGGAATTCGGCGCGTTGCACTGGTTGCCCACGACAACAAGAAGTTGGATTTGATCGATTGGGTCACCCGCAACCGGGATTTACTAGCTGCCTGCGAGCTACTAACGACCGGAACCACCGGCAAGCTGGTAACCGAACGTACCGGTCTTGACGTGGAGCGCCTGCAAAGTGGCCCGTTGGGTGGCGACCAGCAGATCGGTGCACGTATATCGCAGGGCCAGGTCGACTTGTTGATTTTCTTTTGGGATCCATTGGAGCCCATGTCCCATGACCCGGATATCAAAGCGCTCCTACGCATTGCGACACTGTGGAATATTCCGATAGCGTGTAACGAAAGCTCAGCGGATTTTATCGTGAGCTCACCCTGTTTCCAGCAGTATCAACGGCGGGAGCCCGATTTTTCAGCCTATCGAAACCGTGCTGTCGTAAGTCCGTCTGCCTGAGAGGGGACGTCGACTGAAATCCTATCGATTATCAGGATAACGTAATGACCAAGAATCGAGACCAAGCCGTGCATCCCGCGTTCGAACAGGTTCGCACGCATCGCATCGATACACTGAATATCGATGTGGAGGAATACCGCCATCGCAAGACCGGCGCGACTCACCTGCATCTCGCATCCGATAACGACGAGAACGTATTTTTCGTGGCGCTGCGAACGTTTCCCATGAATTCGATGGGCGTCGCTCACATCCTTGAGCACACGGCGCTGTGTGGTAGCGAGCGTTATCCTGTGCGCGATCCATTTTTCATGATGATCCGCCGGTCGCTGAATACCTTTATGAACGCCTTCACCAGCAGCGATTGGACGGCCTATCCGTTTGCGACCAAGAATCGCAAGGATTTCGACAACCTGCTCTCGGTTTACCTGGACTCGGTGTTCTTCTCCAAGTTGGATGAAGTGGACTTTTCCCAGGAAGGCCATCGGCTGGAGTTCGAAGAACCGGCTGATCCATCGACCCCGCTGGTTCATCGCGGCGTGGTGTACAACGAGATGAAGGGCGCCATGAGCGCCGCCACGTCCCAGCTTTGGCAGATTTTGAGCAGTCATCTGTTTCCGACGACCACTTACCATTACAACAGTGGCGGCGAGCCGGACCATATTACCGACCTGCGTTACGAGGACCTGCTGCAGTTCTACCGCCACCATTACCACCCCAGCAACGCGATCTTTGCCACCTACGGCAATATTCCGGCGATCGAGCACCATGAGCGCTTCGAGTCCCTGGCCTTGGCCCGCTTTGACCAGCAAGACATCGAACTGCCGGTCCATGACGAGAAACGCTTTTTCGCGCCGGTCCGCGCGGATCAGGCCTATCCGGTCAGCGCCGGCGAAGACACCGATCATAAGACCCACATCGTGATGGGCTGGTTGCTGGGGCACAGTTTTGATCTACAGGAAAATCTGGAAGCCCACCTGATGGCCAGCGTTCTGCTGGAAAACAGTGCGTCGCCGCTCTTGCGTGCGCTGGAAACCACGGATATCGGGCACGCGCCGTCGCCGATGTGCGGGCTGGAGGATTCCAACCGCGAAATGACGTTCGTCTGCGGGATTGAAGGCAGCGAACCCGGCCGCGCCGGGGACCTGGAAGCGCTGATAGAGAGCGTGCTGGAAACCGTCGCGAAGGAAGGCGTCAGCGAGCACCGCCTGGAAGCTATCCTGCACCAGCTAGAGCTGCATCAGCGGGAGATTGCGGGCGACCAGTTCCCTTACGGTTTGCAACTGATCATGGCCTCCATCTCGCCCATGGTTCACGGCGGCGATCCCGTGGAGCTACTGGATCTGGAGCCGGTGCTGGCCCGCCTGCGCGAGAAGATCAAAGACCCGCAGTACGTGCCTAATCTGATTCGCCGTATGCTGCTGGATAATCCCCATCGCGTGACCCTGA
Source organism: Marinobacter fonticola (assembly GCF_008122265.1). Classification (NCBI taxonomy): domain Bacteria; kingdom Pseudomonadati; phylum Pseudomonadota; class Gammaproteobacteria; order Pseudomonadales; family Marinobacteraceae; genus Marinobacter; species Marinobacter fonticola. Next base: position 2,706,954 of record NZ_CP043042.1, on the reverse strand, counting down.
CCCTGCGGCCCGACGACCAGATGGAATCTCGTCAGCAGAAAGCGGTGGCGGAGGCCCTTGAACGTCGCAAGTCGACACTGACCGAAGACGAGACGAAGGCCATTGTCGATCGCGCGGCCGCCTTGGAAGAGCGTCAGAACCGCAAGGACGACGACTCCATATTGCCGAAGGTCGACTTGAGCGATGTACCGCTCCAATTGCCCGAGCCCGAGGCGCGCATCCTCGAGGACTTCCCGGCGACGGCCTACGCCCAGGGCACCAACGGCCTGGTTTACGAACAGGTTGTCCTGCCGTTACCCAAGATGAGCGAAGAGGAGCTATTGCTGCTGCCGCTATACACCACGTGTCTGACCGAAGTGGGTTGCGGTGAGCTCGATTATCTCGCCATGCAGGACCGTATGTCGGCGGAATCCGGCGGAATTAGTGCGTTTTCGGTGGCCAAAGGTCGCGTCGACGACGTACAGGACCTGAGCGGCTATCTGGTGCTCAGCGGCAAGGCTCTGGCCCGTAACAAGGACAAGCTGACCCAGCTCCTGCGGGATGTATTCACGAGTGCCCGGTTCGACGAGCATGCTCGTATCCGCGAAATCGTCGCCCAGATTCGCTCGCGGCGCGAGCAGGCCGTCACCGGTAGCGGTCATGCGCTGGCGATGGGTGCCGCTTCCCAGGGGTTGAGTCCTGGCGCGCAGCTGGCTTTCAAGCTGGGTGGCCTGGCGGCGATCAAGGGTGTCAAGGCGCTGGACGACTCTCTTAAAGAAGAGCAGGCGTTGAAGGACTTGTGCAGCAAGCTTGCCGCCATCCATGGTCGTATCCAGGAACAGGCTCGCCAGTTCCTGGTCGTCGGCGAGTCCGAACAACTTGACCCGATGATCGACGACCTGCGCTCGGCCTGGCCCAGGGCGTCTTCTATCGAAACCGAGCTATGGAAGGTGCCGCCTGTGAGTGAAACCGTGCGCCAGGCCTGGCTCACATCGACACAGGTTAACTTCTGTGCCAAGGCCTATAGCACCGTCGCGGTCGACCATCCCGACGCGGCGGCGCTAAGCGTGTTAGGGGGCTTCCTGCGCAACGGCTTCCTGCACCGGGCAATCCGCGAGCAAGGGGGCGCGTACGGCGGCGGCGCGGCACAGGATAGCGTTAACGGTACGTTCCGCTTCTTTTCATACCGCGATCCGCGCCTGGTTGAGACGCTGGACGATTTCGATGGTGCGCTCAATTGGCTGCAGGAAACCGATCACGATCCGCAGTCGCTGGAAGAGGCCATCCTCGGCGTGGTGGGGCAGCTCGACAAACCGCGCTCACCGGCTGGCGAAGCCAAGCATGCGTTCCACAGTCGCCTGTTCGGTCGCACGCCGGAGCAACAGAAGCGCTTCCGTGAACGGGTGCTTGCGGTGACGATCGACGACCTGAAACGCGTGGCCGCGGAATGGCTGGTGCCCGAACGCGCCAGCACAGCCGTGATCACCAGCCCGCAGCACCGCTCCGTGCTGGAGTCCGCAGGTTTGGACATCCACGAGCTATAGGCAGATTGCCGCCGTCCGGGTGGTAAACCCGGTTTCGGGCGGAGCCGCAAGGTCCCAGCCGGGCGCTAGCGGTTCCGCTCGATACCTGTTGTCACCATAATCCGCGTTGAAATCTCCTCGACTGAATACGCCGTTGTATTCAGGTAGGACATTCGCTCTCGTCGATACATCAGCTCAATTTCCTCGACTTCGAACTGACATTGCTTCGTTGAAGAATAGCGGGAGTTGGGGCGTCGTTCGTTGCGGATGGTGGCTAGCCGGTCCGGATCGATGGTTAAACCAAACAGTTTTTCTCGGTGCGGTCGTAGGACCTTGGGCAAGCGCTGGTCGTGAATATCGTCTTCGGTAATCGGGTAATTGGCCGCCTTTATACCGTAGTGCAGGGCGAGATAGAGGCAGGTCGGCGTCTTGCCGCTACGAGAGGCGCCGATGAGAATGATGTCCGCTTCGTCGTAATAGCGGGTGCGGGCGCCATCGTCGTTATCCAGTGCGAAGTTGACTGCGTGAATACGGCGTTCGTAGTTGGATTCGTTGGAGATGGAGTGGGAGCGTCCCACCGAATAGGAGGATGAGGCGGCGAGTTCCTGCTCCAGTGGTCGCAGGAACGTACCGAAGATATCGATCATGAAGCCGTTGGCTTTGGTAATTTCGGCTCGGATCGTGTTGTCGACGATCGTGTCGAAGATGAGCGGCTTGTCGCCGTCCAGGGCTGCCGACTTGTTGATGCGATTGACGACATTGGCGGCTTTCTCCAGATCGTCAATGTACGGAACGGTAATGCGCTCGAAATGAATTTTTTCAAATTGGGCAAGCAAACTGTTGCCTAACGCTTCGGCAGTGATGCCTGTGCCGTCGGAGATAAAAAAGGCCGTCCGTTTCATGTGATCTGTTTGGCTCCGTTTTTTCGTTGTCAGAAAGGAGCGGTGGGAATCCGCCCCTCAAACCCCGCCAGCGTGGATCCATTGGGGACCCGGTAGGCCGTGTAGGTAGTTCCCTAGGTTATCTTCGCAGGTTACAGTATGATACGTGCGATATTCGAGAGGCTGGTGCTCCGTCAGTGTGATATTTACGGCTTCAGCCTCCCTGTGGTACTTCGTTTAGTACTTCGTCGCTAAGCGCAGGTCGCCGGGAATAGCGCACCCTTGCTAAGCCCTGCAACGCGGCGGCGGTGTACACAGGGAGGCCCGAGGAGTTGGTCTGTCCACGCCCATGGCCGTAATACGGCTATGGGCAAGGAAGCGGCCATTCCCGGCGAGCCGCGTCTTGCCCTGGGCGTAGACAGAACAACTGAAGCCGTAAATATCACACTGACGTAACCTGCTGCCAAAAGAGCTCACAGATTTAAGGGAGATGCGCTTTGGAAGATTACATCATCTGGTTTGAAAACCTGGGCATGTCAGATGTCGACCGGGTTGGTGGCAAGAACGCCTCGCTAGGAGAAATGATCAGTAACCTTGCCAACGCCGGAGTGACCGTGCCGGGTGGTTTCGCTACGACAGCCCATGCGTATCGTGAGTTTTTGGCCAAGGACGGCCTGAAGGACCGTATCGACGACGCGCTCGACGCGCTCGATATTAACGATGTCAACGAATTGGCCCGTGTCGGCGCAAAGGTGCGGCAGTGGGTCTCGGAAACGCCGTTCCCCGCGTCTTTGGAAAAGGCACTGGAAGACGCCTACACCCAGCTTCAGGCGGGTAACACCAATATGGCGGTAGCGGTGCGCTCATCTGCGACGGCGGAAGATTTACCGGATGCCTCCTTCGCTGGACAACAGGAAACCTTCCTCAATATTGTTGGCCTGGATCACGTCAAACACGCGGTTCGCGAGGTGTTTGCCTCGTTGTTCAATGATCGCGCCATTTCCTATCGCGTGCATCACGGCTTCGATCACAAGATGGTCGCGCTGTCCGCCGGTATTCAGAAGATGGTGCGCAGTGAAACTGCCGCCAGCGGTGTCATGTTTACGCTGGACACCGAATCCGGGTTCCAGGATGTCGTCTTTATTACAGCATCCTACGGACTGGGTGAGACTGTCGTACAGGGCGCCGTCAATCCCGATGAATTCTACGTTCACAAACGTAATCTTGAAGCCGACCGCCCCGCGGTACTGCGTCGTAATCTCGGTAGCAAGGCTATCAAAATGATCTACGGCGATAGCGCTGAAGCTGGCAAATCGGTGGAAACGGTTAAGGTCGAGCAGGATGAGCGCAACCTCTTTTGTATTAGCGATGCCGAAGTTGAAGATCTGGCTCGCCAGGCTCTGATCATCGAGAAACATTACAAGCGCCCGATGGATATCGAGTGGGCGAAGGATGGCGACGACGGTCGTATCTATATCGTCCAGGCGCGTCCGGAGACTGTAAAGAGCCGGGTCGCAGCGAATGTCATGGAGCGTTATCTGCTCAAGGAAACCGGTAAGGTTATCGTCGAGGGCCGTAGTATTGGTCACCGGATCGGCAAAGGGCGTGTTCGTATTGTCACCAGCATTCAGGAGATGGACCGCGTCCAAGCCGGCGATGTGCTGGTGACCGATATGACCGACCCGGATTGGGAGCCGGTTATGAAGCGCGCCGCAGCGATCGTTACCGACCGGGGCGGTCGTACCTGTCACGCGGCAATTATTGCCCGCGAACTGGGTATTCCCGCGGTTGTCGGTTGTGGCGACGCCACCGATGTGTTGAAGGAAGGTCAGGAAGTCACTGTATCCTGTGCCGAGGGCGATACCGGCTTGATTTACGAGGGCAGTCTGGATTTCGAGCTGCGCAAGAACACGGTCGAGTCGATGCCGACGATCCCGTTCAAGATCATGATGAACGTCGGTAATCCGGACCGGGCTTTCGATTTCCAGTCATTGCCGAATGAAGGTGTAGGGCTGGCCCGCCTGGAGTTCATCATCAATCGCATGATCGGTGTACACCCCAAAGCACTCCTGAATTTCGATGGGCTACCCCGGGACATCAAGCAGACCGTCGAGAAGCGTATTTCCGGTTATGCGTCGCCGGTCGACTTCTACGTCGACAAGCTGGTTGAAGGTATTTCCACGCTGGCGGCGGCGTTCGCCGACAAGAAAGTGATCGTGCGGTTGTCCGACTTCAAGTCCAACGAGTACGCCAACCTGATTGGCGGTACGTTGTACGAGCCGGACGAAGAAAACCCGATGCTCGGTTTCCGTGGTGCGTCGCGCTACATTTCCGAAACGTTCCGGGATTGCTTTGAGCTGGAGTGCCGCGCGCTGAAAAAAGTGCGCGAAGAGATGGGCTTCGAAAACGTCGAAATCATGGTGCCGTTCGTGCGTACCGTAGGCGAAGCCAGCCAGGTGGTTGAGCTGTTGGCGGAAAATGGACTCAAGCGTGGCGACAAGGGATTGCGCGTGATCATGATGTGCGAACTTCCAGCCAACGCATTGCTGGCGGATGAGTTCCTCGAGCACTTCGACGGCTTCTCCATCGGCTCCAATGACTTGACGCAGCTTACGTTGGGCCTTGATCGGGACTCCGGCATCGTGGCGCACCTGTTTGATGAGCGGAACGAGGCGGTCAAAAAGCTGCTATCCAATGCCATTAAAGCGTGCAGGAAGGCCGACAAGTATGTCGGTATCTGCGGCCAGGGCCCTTCGGATCACCCGGATCTGGCCAAGTGGCTCATGGAGGAGGGCATCGACAGCGTGTCCCTGAATCCGGACTCCGTACTTGATACCTGGTTCTTCCTCGCTGACGAAGAGCTGGTTTAATGCTGGCCTGAAATACGGTTCTAAAAAAGCCGGTGGTGCCCCCACCGGCTTTTCTTTGATCTTTCGATCACTTTCCCGTTCACGAGCTGAAGGAGAATGTCATGGATATCGTGACCCCCGATCTGTGCGATGAATACCCTGAGGTGACTGTCGTCGAACCCGGCTTTAATAATTACGGTGGCATTAAAGCTTTCGGCGGTGAAATTGTCACCGTGAAGTGCTTCGAGGACAATTCGGTCGTCAAAGAGCAGGTTGCTTTGCCCGGCAAAGGCCGAGTTATGGTGGTGGATGGCGGTGGCTCACGTCGTGCGGCGCTGCTTGGCGATATGCTTGCCGAGAAAGCGGTTAGTAACGACTGGGCAGGGATTGTCATCTACGGCTGTATTCGCGATGTCGACGTCATCGGCGAAACCCGTCTAGGGGTGCAGGCTCTGGGGACCATTCCGCGCAAGACGGAAAAGCGGGGTATTGGCGACCTGAACGTGCCCATCACCTTTCACGGGGTAACGTTCCAGCCGGGGCACTACATTTACGCGGATAATAACGGCATTATCGTGTCGGAAAAGCCGCTCTCAACACCTGAATAAACCTGTTATCGCCCGGTGGTGACACCGGGCTTCTACCGTCTTCATGCCGATCTCTAACGTATAGCGACCTATCGCCGCCGCTAATGTTTAACCTGCCGGATCACCGCGCCAATCAGGTAGCCGCCCTCCGTCGGTTCGCAACGTAGTACTTCGGCGACGGTTTCAAAAGGTGGGAATTGGTCACTGGTTGATGGCAGAACAGTGTGAAGCCGGGAGCCTTCGGCAAAAGACGAGTCAAGCAAGATTTGCATGCCGGTACCGCTTAGATCTTTACAGATTCCGTTGTGCTGGCTGCCTTCCGAGTCGGTGATAGTGATTTCGGTGTTGACCTGCATCCGGTGAAAATCGCGTTTCTCGGAAAATTCGCGCATTATGCCTTCCATGAGTACACCTTTTTCGCTCTGTTGTTTTATCTGTTATAAAGCGACAAAACGGGAGTGTCAAAGAACGATCTGTAATAAAGCAGCGTTAACGTCAAATACTTAGTGGTTTGGGGTGCAGGCGGACACAACATCGTGTGCTTTGTCGGAGGGAGCTCACCCGAGAGAGTAACTGTTTATACATCTTCCGGGTGACTCAAGCTTTGCTCGGCTTTCTTTGTTAATCAGGCCCAGTTGTCGGTTTTACGGGTGGGCTTGAGCCAGGGAAGAACCACAGCAATCAAAATGCCGGCGCCGACGAGCATGGCGCCCAGCAGCATGAAATCCGACTCTTTCTTGGCTTCCAGTCGCTCATTTTCCGCAGTCAGTACTTCAACCTCCTTGCGTAGCTGCTGATTACTTTCCTGCAGCTCCCGGTTCCGGCGGTCCAGGCTCAGGGCGTTCGACGAGACTTCCTTGATACGCTCCAGCTCCGAGCTCAGCTTGCCTGCTCTCGACTCCAGGCTTTCTTCCGACGACGCGAGCTCATTGCGCTCGGCACGGAGTGCATCGAGACTCTGCTGTGCCTCTTTCAATTGTGCTTCTGATTGCTCAAGCCGTTTTTGGGCGGCAGACAGGCGGTCACGGGCAATGGGCTGCGATGACAGGTACCGCGTGAGTACCCAGCCTTGCTGGCCATCCTGAGTCCGCACCTGGCTGTACCCTGACGCTCCCTCCTCTTGCAGAACCTCAAGTCGAGTGCCGGACGACAGGCTATCAAGGATGCGGAACTGGTTGCCCGCGCCACTGCGCAGCATGATCAGCAGTTCATCGTCCACGTATCTGGTCTGGCCAAGGACGGGGATTGAAAGTGCTATCAGTAGCACAGCTGCTAATAGTTTCGTCAATGTGAATGGCTTGTGAATCACAACGAATCGTTCCTGCTTGTAGTGTCGAGATAGTGTCTAGAACTTATGTGTCGAGAGCGCGTAGTACCGAAAGTATAGGGCACCGAAAGTATAGGGTATCGAAAGTTTAAAGTATCGGAGGCGTCCCGGGGCGTGTGGCAGGTCGGGAAAGCGACCTTTATATTTCTGGCTTTTTTCTGCCTTCAGGTGGGCGATGAAGTCCCGACGCTGCGTATGGCTATTTTTCAGAAGCCACTTAAACCGGGAATTCTGGCATAGTTGTCGATGCGATCAAGCGCCACCTGATTACCATATGTCAATATTCCGGCGAGTCCTGAATGTTACGGCAGTACCGGCTTGAAGGGTTTTACGATAACGTTTGCGTAGACGCCGACAGCGAGGTAAGGGTCAGCGTCAGCCCAGGCTTGGGCGGCCTCCAGCGAGTCGAATTCAGCAACGACGAGACTGCCCGTAAAGCCAGCCGAGGCGGGATCCGGGCTGTCGATAGCGGGGTGGGGGCCTGCCACCAACAGTCGTCCTTCGTCTTTCAGCTGCTCAAGTCTTTCGATATGGGCTGGACGGGCTTCTTTGCGGAGAGGCAGGCTATCCTCCACGTCCTGACTGATGATTGCGTAGTACATGGCGTTTCCCTTTTCAGTGATTTAATCGCATCGGCGACACGCGTATCCTGTGCCGTACATTAAAGGGTTAGCTGCCATATGACCATATCTGCAACACAAACTATCCGTATCGATTTACATTGCCACAGTACAGCGTCAGACGGGATGCTCAGCCCCGGCGATGTTGTGCGACGTGCGGCCAATAATGGCGTGACCCATCTGGCCCTGACCGATCACGATACCACCGACGGGCTGGCCGAGGCGCGCCAGGCGGCTCAGGAAAGTGGCATCACTTTGATCAATGGCATCGAATTGTCGTGCCTATGGCGGTCTCTCACCATTCATATCGTTGGTTTGGGGTTTGATAACGCGGATTCCGCCTGGACTGAGGCTTTGACAGGGCAGGCGCAGAATCGCTGGCAGCGGGCGCACATGATCGACGAGCGTTTGCGAAAGCTAAAAGTGAACGATCTGCTGGGCAAGGCAACGCATGAGGCCGGCGGCGACGTACCGGGACGGCCCCATTTCGCCCGGGTGCTTGTCAGCGAAGGGGTGGTCAAAGACAGTGCTCAGGCCTTCAAACGCTACCTAGGGGCGGGAAAAGTCGGGGATGTAAAGGCCTGCTGGCCCTCGCTGGAAACCGTCGTTGGCTGGATCCGAGCCGCCGGCGGGATCGCGGTGGTGGCGCATCCGAGGAAGTACAAGATGACCGCCACTAAACTGCGGGCGTTGATGAAGGATTTCGCTGCCGCTGGCGGGCAGGGCATGGAGGTGCTCACGTCTGGTCAATCCAGCGGCGACTTGGGTTTTCTGGCGGAACTGTGTCGACGTGAGGGCTACTGGGCGTCTCAGGGCAGCGATTTTCATTTCCCGGGCCCGAGCTGGTGCGAACTGGGGCGGCTTCCGGGCGTGCTGCCTGACGGGCTAGAGCCGGTCTGGCAGCATCTGCCGGGCATTCAGGCGGGAACGTGAAACAGTAGGTATAGGTCGGTCAGCGAATCGGGGATGGCGTCGGCCATTTCCTGACTCAATGTCTCGCTGTTGCGTACCCGGTCGAAGTCTTCGTCTTCGAACAGTCCCGACAGGGCGAGCATGGGCACCAGTAGATCTGCAGTCTCTTTTTCGTCCACCTCAAGCCATTCGTCTTCATGCTGAAGAAAGGTGTCTACGAAGCCTGCGCACCAGTTTTCCAGCGCATTCATCGGGTCTCCGTCCTCGGGCTCCGGGAGCTCCAAAGTCTCGCCCCGGTCGAGGGAGGCCGTCATGGCTTCGCCCATCTTGTGCACTGCGTGATCGAACGCTTTGGGCACATCGCCACCGGGTACTTCATCCAGTCCGGTGGCGATCAGGAAAACAGCTTTGGAGTCCAGTTCGTGCGGGCCAACAACGCTTGCGCTAACCACGCCGTGCAACCCAAAAAAATCCAGGGCGTCGTCGCCCCAGGGCTCTGCAAAAAGAATATCTTCTACGGCTTCAATTTCTTGTGGCGACAGCATTCTTCGAAACTCCCGGTCCGGCGGCGCAGTTAGTGCTCATCAACTCAGGTTCACTATCCGTCAGCGTATAGGTGCATGCTGGCGGAACTCATGAACTCGGGTTAGGGACGCTAGTATAGCGGCTGTATCAGCAACACAATAAGCTTCTGCGTTACCGGATATCAATGGTCTTTAGGCTGGTTACTGTAAGGGCAGTAAAAAAAGCGGGCCTCTCAACGAGGACCCGCTTTATCCAGGGTATTGCACGCGGACGGCTGCCGCCGCCCAGTCATTGCAAATCAGCTTTCCGACGATGGCTTGCTGTCGCCGCTGTCCTGCTTTTGGCCGGCTTCTTTTTCCGCCGCAAGTTCACGCTTGCGCACTTCCCGTGGGTCGTTGTAGGCGCGTCCCGACTCAGTTAGTGCGGGTGCATCGTCCGCGTCGGTTTTTTCCGGTGCGGGTTTTGCCTTTGCCTGCGACTTAGGCGTGTCGACCTTGGCATCCTCCGACGGGGGTTTCGGAGCCCCCTCGGCTGACTTCTGGGGTGCCGGAGAGGCCGCATCTTGTTTAGGCTGCTCCGACGGCCCAGTCTTGCCGTTCGCTGTACTTTTCTCCGCAGTGGAGGCGCCTTGTGGCGCTGGCGGCGCCGTCTGTGGCTCGGCGGGCGGCGTGGTTGCGGGCTCCGCCGGCTTGGTCACGTCGCTGGTTGCCGGCTTCTCCGGCTTCGCGTCTTCGGTTTTGCGCGGACTTGCCGCTTTCCCAGACAGCGGTTCTGGCTGAGGTTCGGCTTTTTCCTTCGAAGTGGCGGGCTTTTCCGGGGACACGGCAGGTTGCTTGTCAGCTGCCTGCGGCTCGGATTTCGCCTCGGGCGTCTTGCTGCCTGCGGAAGCCGTTTGTGCGGGCGTCTCGTCGCTTTTCTTCGGCGCTTTACCCCGGTCCTTATCACCGGCTGACGATGGCTGTTTCTTGTCGTCTTCAGCTGCTTTCTTGCCGGTGTCAGGTGCTTTGGGCTTGGCCTCTGGTTTTGGCGCGTCCTTTTCACCTGGCGACATTGCTTTGTCGGCCTGTCCTATGTCGCTTTTGCCAGAAGGGTCCGCTGACGTACTTGGGGTTACGTCGGTTGCGTCCTTGCGAACCTCTTCACGCGCCGGCTTGCCGGCTTTTTCCGTCTGCAGCTCAGGCTTGGCGTCTGTGTTAGCGTCGCGCTTGTTGGCGCCGGAAGCTTGGACTCCCTGCGATGACTTATCGACCGGCTGCGACCTGTCGGCCGACTGCGGTTTACCAGCGTTGTCATCGGTCCGAGGGTCTGTTTTGGCGACGGCATCCTTCTGCTTGTCGTCGGGTTTCGATTCCGTCTGATGATCGGAAGACTGCGGTTTGGCAGCTTTACGTTCGTCGCTACGACGTTGAGTCGACTCTGCCGGTGAGCCGTCGCGGTTGCGCGGCCGACGCGGACGGCGGCGTTTGCTGTCATCCCCGCCTTTGGCCGCTTGCTGATTGTCCTTGCCTTGCGGGCCTGTCTGGCCACTACGATCCTGGTCTTTTTGAGGGCGCTTGTCGTCGCTTCCTCGGTTATCGCGGCTGTCCTTGCGTTTGTTTGAACGGTCGCTGCCCTTGCCGTTCTGAGCAGGTGCATTGCGATCGCTCCGGCCTTGCGGTTGCTGCTCGCCGCCGCGACGTCCTCGGGTGCCGCGGCTGCCACCTTCGCTTTCGCTCTGGCGAGGTTCTTTGTCGCTCTGACGCGCGGAGCCACGGCCGTCGTCGCGGGCTACGCGAGATTTCCTGCGGTCCTGGCGTCCGCCGCCGGCATCGCGGCGCTGAGTCTGGTTGGGACTGGCGCTTTCCTGTTGGCGGCTGGATTCTTCTGCGGTTTCTTCGTTGAAGAAAGCTGAAATTTTGCGCGATAGGCGCTTAAAAAGACCTTCTTCTTGCTGTTCGACCGGTTGTGATGCCACCGATGCTGCTGGTGCCGCTTGCGCCGGCGCCGGCGCTGCCGGGCGGATGCTTTTCACAGCGGCTTCTTCGCGAGCGGGCTGTTCGCGCGCAGTCTGGATCTCCGCGGTGTCTTCTTCCTTGAAATCACTGGCGATCTGATAACTCGTCGTGCGATCCACCGCGGTAACCTCGTCGTCCCGCACGCGCAGGATTTCGAAGTGGGGAGTATCCATGTGCGGATTCGGTACGACCAGTAGGGTGACCTCCTGACTGGCTTCGATATCGGCGAGCTGCTTGCGCTTCTCGTTGAGCAGGAAGGTAGCAACGGATACCGGAACAATGGCCCGGACTTCGCCGGTTTTGTCCTTGGCGGATTCTTCATAGATCAGGCGCATAATGCTCAGCGCGAGTGATTCGATTCCGCGGATCGTGCCTTGGCCGTCACAGCGGGGGCAAACCTCGCTACGGGTCTCGCCCAAGGATGGGCGCAGGCGCTGGCGTGACATTTCCAGCAGGCCGAAACGGGAAATCTTGCCCACCTGGACCCGGGCACGGTCGATTTCCAACGCTTCGCGCACTTTTTGCTCGACTTCGCGCTGGTGTTTGGCCGGCGTCATGTCGATGAAGTCGATAACGATCAGCCCGCCGATGTCCCGCAGGCGGAGCTGACGGGCGATTTCTTCAGCTGCTTCCAGATTGGTCTGAAGCGCTGTTTCCTCGATGTCGTGGCCTTTGGTCGCGCGCGAAGAGTTGATATCGATGGAAACCAGCGCCTCGGTCGGATCGATGACGATAGAGCCGCCGGAAGGCAGTTTTACTTCCCGCTGGAAGGCCGTCTCGATCTGGCCTTCGATCTGGTAGCGGCTGAACAGGGGGATTTCATCCTTGTACAGCTTGATCTTGTTCTCGAAGGAGGGCATGACCGCTTGGACAAAGCTCAGTACGTCCTCATGCACGATTTCGGAGTCGATCAGGACTTCGCCAATGTCTTGGCGGAGATAGTCACGTACTGCGCGGATGATGACGTTGCTTTCCTGATGGATCAGGAAAGGAGCCTGGCGACTGGCGGCGGCGTCGGTAATAGCCTGCCAGATCTGGGTGAGGTAATTCAGGTCCCACTGCAGCTCTTCGGACATTCGGCCAATGCCGGCGGTGCGAACGATGACGCCCATGTTGCGAGGAACATCAACTCCGTTCATGGCTTCTTTGAGCTGAGCTCGCTCGTCACCTTCGATTCGGCGGGAAATGCCACCGGCCCGAGCGTTGTTGGGCATGAGTACCAGGTAGCGGCCAGCCAGGGATATAAACGTGGTGAGGGCGGCGCCTTTGTTGCCGCGCTCTTCTTTATCGACCTGGATAATGACTTCCTGGCCTTCCGACAAGACGTCCTTGATATTGATCTTGCCATCGATATCTTTCGGTGACTTCTTGAAATATTCCTTGGAGATTTCTTTCAGGGGAAGGAAGCCGTGGCGATCGGCGCCGAAGTCCACGAACGCGGCTTCGAGGCTAGGCTCGATCCGAGTGATCTTGCCTTTATAGATGTTTGATTTCTTTTGCTCCCGATTGCTCGCTTCAATGTCGAGATCGAAAAGCCGTTGTCCGTCTACCAGTGCAACGCGCAACTCCTCTGGGTGAGTTGCATTTATGAGCATTCTTTTCATGAAGAACGAGTTTCCTGTCGGTTAACGACGGAAACCGGCCAAACTGGCGTTCATCGGCGAGGTAGGATGCTGCTGGCTGCAACTATGGCAGCCGGACACAATCAGGCGGCGGCGGTAACCCGTCCACAGTTCCTGAGAAGGCTAACGGCTTGTCTTTCCACCAATTGCAGGGCGTAACCGTAACGATTCAGTGTCAATTGACGCATGCTATCCAGTTCAAGTTCACACCGGCGCCAAGGTCTCACGTCATATTCGTAAGCTGGACGGCCCGGTCCGGCGTGATTGCAATGATTCTTCGCGATGTCACCCGCCGGTTTTCCGTGCGGATTGAACACGTCCTACCCAAACCCTGGACCCCAAAAAGATCTACAGGCGTTGAGGAGGTGCCTTCTGCTCGGCGCGCTGGTCAGGCTTGTTAGCCCATCGGCTTTCAAAGTCTTGACCACCGGCTTTCAAAGATTCAAATAGTGTCGGTATACTTCGGGCTCGCTTGAATCGGCCACCGAGATTTAGGGGTCGATTCTGAGCATATAAAGCAGGCCGGAACATAACAGCAATCCTCCGACCCGTCAATCCCGCACCGTTGTACCCGGAACCACGCAGCATCATGCCCAGGCAAGCTTCCAACACAAAACGCCCTAAACCCGCCGCGCAGCGACGCCTGCCTGATAGGCATCAGAGCGAACGGCCAGAAACTGTGCCGCAAAAGTCGGAGGTGCGCTGGGTCCGTATCGATGAAGAAGGCGCCGGACAGCGCCTGGACAACTTTCTCATCACACAGCTCAAGGGCGTTCCCCGTAGTGTAGTCTATCGCATCGTGCGTAAAGGCGAAGTGCGGATCAACAAAAAGCGCTGCAAACCTGATACCCGCCTTGCCGCCGGCGATGAGGTGCGTATACCGCCTGTGGTTCAGAAAGAAAAGCCGGAGGTTCCGGCGCCGAGTGCCAAGGTCCGTAAGCTGGTCGAGGGGGCGGTGATTTTCGAGAACGATCAACTGCTGGTGATCAACAAGCCCCAGGGGATGGCGGTTCACGGTGGGAGCGGTCTCAGCTTTGGCTTAATCGAAGCGCTGCGCGCTGCCCGGCCGGATGCCCGGTTTCTGGAGTTGGTGCATCGCCTGGATCGTGATACATCGGGTCTGATCATGGTGGCCAAGAAGCGCTCGGCACTGCGCCACCTGCAGGACGAAATCCGGGGTAAGCGCGTCACCAAGCTATACCACACGCTGGTTGCGGGCCACTGGCCGGCTAGCTGTTCCAGTGTGGATGCGCCACTGGAGCGTTTCGAGCTGCGTTCCGGAGAACGTATGGTCCGGGTCTCTAACGCCGGCAAGGTGGCGCTGACGCGTTTTCAAGTGCTGGAACTGTTTGACGGCTACAGCCTCGTGCAAGCTTTTCCTGTAACAGGGCGAACCCACCAGATTCGTGTGCATTGTGCCTTCGGCGGGCATCCGATCGCCGGTGACGACAAGTATATGGATGACGTGAGCCTGAAGGCCTTCCGCGCTCAAGGCGGTCAGCGGTTGATGCTCCATGCCTTTGCATTGGAGCTGACGTTGCCCGATGGCCAGCAGGCCCGTTTCGAAGCTCCCCACGAGGCCGGTTTTGCTGCGATGCTGGAGCGACTTCGGGTTCGTCGTTCGGGCGCCGGTGTTTCTGATTAATCTAAGGAACCTCTGATTAAGTCTATTGGCGATTCTGGCTTTCCCTGAAAACCGGAATCAAGGCGAGGCTTCACGGGAAGGCTGGTTGCCTTTCAAGAAGGCTCAACGCGGAGTCCGGTTTTCAGGGAAAGCCCCTGCGGGCAAGCGTTGAGAAGCTCATTGGCTGCGTTGCGGCTCTTGGTAAGGGCTCAGGCCATTACCGGCGAACCGCGCCTTGCCACTGAGCTTCTCAACGCTTGCAGACTCGCCAATAGACTTAATCAGAGGTTCCCTAAAACTGATTTGGAGTCAGTCATTACATGACCCCCAAGATTGTAATTTTCGACTGGGATGGAACGTTGATCGATTCCGTCGACCATATTGCCGATAGTCTTCATCTCGCGGCCACTGAGTTGGGCTTTCCGGCGCTGGAGCGTGATGCCTACAAGGATATTATCGGTCTGGGGATCATCGAGGCGTTGCAGACGCTTTATCCAGGTCTGGCGATGGATGAAATTCAGGCGATCCGGGAAGGCTATGGGCGCTATTTTTTTAGTAAGCAAACAACGCCGCAGAACGTGTTTGCCGGTATCAGCGAGTTGCTGGCAGAGCTGGCGGGTGCCAATGCCCAGCTCGCAGTAGCCACGGGCAAGAGTCGCCGGGGGTTGGCAAGGGCGCTGGAGAGCAGCGGCTTGGGCGCTCATTTTGCCGTCACCCGTTGCGCGGACGAAACGCGCTCCAAGCCGGATCCCGCTATGTTGATGGAGATTGTCGAGCATTTCGGCATAGAGCCCGGCGAGGCAGTGATGATTGGCGACACCATTTACGACATGGATATGGCGCAACGTATCGGCATGCCTGCCATCGGCGTCGAATGGGGTGTGCATCCCCGGGCGCGACTGGAGGAGTTCGCGCCGGCCGCCGTTGCCAGCGATATGGCGGCATTACGCCAGGCTCTGTACTTGGCTTAGTTTTAAAGGTCTGGCTTAGGGTAGGCCGAAGGCTAGGTGCTTGGTTTAAGGGTTAAGTGTCTGGCTTGGCGTTTAGAAAGGATCGGCTCTTGGTGTGCCGGTTCGATGCATAAAAGGAAGAGGTATGTCTGACTGGGATAATGATGGTAAAAGCAGTTGGGGTGGTTCGCAGGAGCAGCGTCCCGAGCCGGAGGCGAGCAAGGATGGCGCGTCTCGACCCGAGAGCCGCCGGGACTGGAAACTGATTGAGAAGTTGGTGATGTCCCTGCAGTCGGAGCAGCGTAAGAGTCGGCGCTGGGGCATATTCTTTAAGGTTCTGACGTTTGTTTATCTGTTTGCGCTGCTGTTCATGCTTAAAGCGCCGGTGGAAAGCGGGCTTGGCGATGCCGTCGGCGAACATACGGCGCTGATTGAAATCCGGGGGCCAATCGCGTCCGAGGAAGAGGCGAATGCCGACAGTATCGTCGGGGCGTTGCGAGACGCGTTCGAGGCGCCGGACGCCAAGGCTATCGTTTTGCGAATCAACAGTCCTGGCGGCAGTCCGGTGCAGTCCGGCTATATTAACGATGAGATCGAGCGCCTGCGCCAAGTGCATCCGGACAAGAAAGTCTACGCGGTTATTGCCGATATTGGTGCGTCGGGCGCTTACTACATTGCTGCGGCAGCCGACGAAATTTATGCCGATAAGGCGAGTCTGGTTGGCTCCATTGGCGTCGTTGCCGGTGGCTTCGGCTTTACCGGTTTAATGGATAAGGTGGGTGTCGATCGGCGGCTTTACACGTCGGGTGAGCACAAGGCGTTCCTGGACCCGTTTTCCCCGGAAGAGCCTGAGGAGGTCAGCTTCTGGAATGAAGTGCTCGACACCACGCATCAGCAGTTTATCGAGCAAGTTAGGGAAGGGCGGGGTGACCGCCTGAAAGACAGCAAGGAGTTGTTCAGCGGGCTGATCTGGACGGGAGAGCAGGCGCTCGGCCTGGGTCTGGTCGACGGACTGGGTAGCGCCAGCTATGTCGCTCGGGACATCATCGGCCAGGAGGATCTGGTGGACTACAGTCATCGCCCGTCACCGTTCAAACAGTTGATCGACGAACTCGGCGTTTCTGTAGGAAGCGGGCTCGCCAATGCGCTCATTCAGTCCCGCCTGGAGCTTCGGTAGGCGATCGACAACGGGTAGATTTTCTGTTCCTTAAGTAAATCTACCAGGGCAATGAGGGGCAGGCCCACCAGGCTATTGGGGTCGCGTCCCTCGAAACCCTTGAATAAGGCGATTCCCAGGCCCTCCATGCGGAAGCTGCCGGCGCAGTCGTAAGGCTGCTCCACGCTCAGGTACTGGTCGATATCCTCTTTCTCCAGAGTCCTGAAGTGCACGCGAAAGGGTTCGCAGACGCTCCAGGTGCTACCTGTGTCGGCGTCCATCAGCGCCAGGCCGGTCAGGAATAGCACGGACTGCCCGCTGCAGGCTGCCAACTGTTGGCAGGCTTTCTCGTGATTGCCGGGCTTCGCCAGTAAGGTGCCGTCCTCGAGTTGCGCGACCTGGTCTGAGCCGATGATCAAATGGCCCGGATAGCGGTCGGCCAGGGCGGTCGCTTTCTCCTCGGCCAGTCGTACCGCAAGCTCTTCGCCGTTTTCGCCGGGCTTCGGCGTTTCATCGATGTCCGGCGAGGCGCATGTGAATGGAATGTGCAAGCGCTCGAGTAGGGCCTTTCGGTAGGGGGACGAGGATGCGAGAAGCAGGGGTTTGGCGGTCACACTGAATCCTGTGGCTGATGGTTTCGTTGAGCATACCGGACGGTGCGGCCCGCTGAAATCCCCGTCCGCATCTGTGTAGTTGCCGAAATAACGCGCAGAACTCTTTGACAGGGGCCTGGCAGCACCCTAAAATTGCGCGCCTATGTCGAATGCCGAACTGCCCCGGACTATCGATCCCAATAAACTGGCGGAGCAAAATGCCCGTCTAGAAGGGGTCATTGCCTTACGCTCGCTATCCCGTTTCGCAGACATTCTGGTGGAATCGGATGGCGACGTCAGTGCTCATTTGCAGTTTGGGATGGACGCTGAAAGACGGCGTGTTGTTGAAGGCCGCCTGGAAGCACCGGTTGTACTGGAATGCCAGCGCTGCATGTCGCCCATGCATACGACACTGACCTCGGCGTTCACGCTGGGCTTGGTGATCGGTGATGAGCAGGCACGTCAGCTGCCGAGGGATCTGGAGCCGTTCCTGATGGATAATTTTCAGGCGGATCTCTGGCAGTTGGTAGAGGATGAGTTGTTGCTGGTTGTGCCACCTTACCCCCTGCACGAAAGGGAAGAGTGCCCGGCGTCGAGTACACTGGAAGCTTTTGAAGGCGAGGCGGACGAAGCGCCCGATTCAGAACCGGAACAGCGTGAGAATCCGTTCAGCGTGCTAGCGGAACTCAAAAAGAAAAAAGACGATCACTGATTGATGGGGCGATTCAGGCGTTAGATTTGCCAATCAGAGTCACTCATCAACAGTGCGTCACGGACCCGGTCGGCAACCCAACCGGTTTAGCCGACGACTTGTTATTTTTTAGCTCAGGAGTAAAACCATGGCTGTACAACAGAACCGTAAGACCCGCTCCAAGCGCGGCATGCGTCGTTCTCACGATGCGTTGAGCAAGCCTACGCTGTCAGTGGAGTCCACTACCGGTGAAGTGCATCGTCGTCACCACGTGTCTCCCGACGGTTTCTATCGTGGGAAGCAGGTGATTGAGTCCGGCGACGAGTAATCGTCCTGGCGCGGCCTGATTTTTGGGTCACTGTCTGAATGCACCACTGCATGATAGGTAAAGGGTGAACTCAATCACCATTGCCATAGATGCGATGAGCGGCGACCGCGGTCCCGCCGTCGCAGTCTCGGCAGCGCTTGACGCTGTGCGAGAAAACGAAGCCTTGAGCATCATTCTGGTTGGACAACAGAGTGAGCTTGAGGCTTCTCTGTTAGAGCCCCACCCTCGAATTCGGATTGTCGAAGCGGTCGACATCGTTCGGATGAACGAACGTCCGTCCCATGCCCTGCGGCATAAACAACACTCTTCGATGGCTGTCGCTTTGCGCCTGGTGCGCGACGGCGAAGCTCAAGGGTGTGTCAGTGCGGGCAATACCGGCGCGCTTATGGCCTTCGGGCGCTCGTTGTTGCGGATGTATCCGGGTATCGAGCGGCCGGCTATCGTCAAGTTGATTCCTTCCTTGCGTGGTCGCTGTCACGTGCTGGATCTGGGCGCTAACGTCGACGCCTCTGCTGAGAACCTATATCAGTATGCCTTGATGGGCTCGTTAATGGCCTCGGCAGTCAACAACTTGCAAGAGCCCCGGGTTGCGCTTCTCAATGTGGGCGAGGAGGAAATCAAGGGTAACGAGCAGGTCCGGCTCGCTTCGCATATGCTCGCCCAGGCCGAGAATCTCAATTACATTGGCTATGTCGAAGGTAGCGACCTTTTTCGCGACGTGGCCGACGTGGTGGTTTGCGACGGTTTCGTCGGCAATATCGCCCTGAAAACCGGCGAGGGCGTGGCGAGCATGTTGATGGAACTGCTCGACCAAACCTTTACCCGGACCCTCTACGGCCGCGTTGTCGGCTGGCTGGCGCGCCCGACCCTCACGCGCCTACTCAAGACCATCGATCCCTCTCGTCACAACGGCGCCAGCCTGCTTGGTTTGCAGGGCGTCGTCATCAAAAGCCATGGCAATGCCAACGAGCGGGCCATGCTTGCGGCTATCCGCCAGGCGGGTCGCGAAGTCAGTCTCGAAGTTCCTCGTCGTATCAACGAGCAGTTGGACGAATTGATGTTCTAGTGCACTGTTTGGTTAAGAACCGCCGGCGACACGCATTAGGTGGCGAATTAACTGGCAGATCCTTGTGTTAGAGGGCGCTAGTCTGAAGTTTCCTGAAAAGTATCAAGCTCCAGACCCGTGTTTTGAGGAGAAAAGGCTTGTACCATTGGCTAATCTTCTTAGGCAAGAAACAGGGGTAGACTGCGCGCTATGAAATCAGCATTTCTTTTCCCAGGTCAGGGATCGCAATCAGTAGGCATGCTTGCTGAAGCGTCGGAAGCTTGGCCGATCGTTGCACAGACATTCTCCGAGGCCTCGCAAGTGTTGGGCTTCGATCTTTGGTCTATTTGTCAGAATGGTCCTGAAGAGGAACTCAATGCCACTGCCGTGACCCAGCCGGCGTTGCTAGCCGCCAGTGTCGCTCTATGGCGCCAATGGTTTGTGGCAGGCGGCGATAGACCTGACTTCCTGGCAGGTCATAGCCTAGGCGAGTACAGTGCGCTGGTAGCGGCCGAAAGCCTTAACTTTTTTGATGCGGTCAAGTTGGTTCGTCTCCGGGGTGAGCTCATGCAGAGCGCCGTACCGGCAGGCAAGGGGCGCATGGCCGCCGTGCTGGGTCTTGAGGATGACGTGGTTATCGCAGCCTGCGAGGAGGCTGCCGCAGGCGAGGTCGTGGCTGCGGTCAATTTCAATTCCCCCGGCCAGGTGGTGATCGCCGGCAATGCATCCGCGGTGGACCGCGCCATCGAAATCTGTAAGGGTAAGGGTGCCAAGCGGGCGTTGCCGCTTCCGGTAAGCGTGCCCTCTCATTGTGAATTGATGCAGCCTGCGGCGGAGGAACTGGCAAAGGCTCTGGAAGACGTTAGTTTCAATGATGCTGTCATGCCGGTGGTGCAGAATGTCAACGCTGCACCGGAACAGGATCGCGATGCGCTCAAGCAGAATTTGCTGCGTCAGCTTTATTCTCCGGTCCAGTGGGCTGATTCTGTACGCTACCTGACGGAAGAGGACGTTTCGGTTGCAGTTGAATGTGGCGCTGGTAAGGTTCTCGCGGGCTTGGCTAAGCGTGTCGACCGAAATCTGACTACATTTGCTATAGATAATCCCGACGCTCTGCAAAAGGCCATCGACGGATTTTCCAAGTAAGCACTCGGGTCAAGTAAGCACTCAGGAGAAGGAAAGCGTTATGTCGCTTGAAGGCAAGGTAGCCCTGGTTACGGGTGCCAGTCGTGGAATCGGTCGCGCTATCGCTAGGGCCCTCGCAGCGCGAGGCGCTGAAGTCGTTGGCACGGCAACGACGCAGCATGGTGCCGATGCCATTACCGAAGACTTTAAATCCCGCAAAGAAAACGGTTACGGCCTGGTCATGGATGTCTCGGATGCCGCGAGTGTCGATGCCGGACTTAAGGCAATCGCGGAAAAATCCGGAGCGCCTCTGATCCTCGTTAATAACGCGGGTATTACCCGTGACAATCTGCTTATGCGGATGAAGGAAGATGACTGGGATGCGGTGATTGGCACAAATCTCAGTTCCGTCTTTCGCACCAGCAAAGTCGTGCTTCGAGGTATGGGCAAGGCGCGCTGGGGGCGGATCGTCAATATCAGCTCTGTAGTGGCCGGCATGGGCAATCCGGGCCAGGTCAACTACTGCGCCGCCAAGGCCGGAGTTGAGGGTATGACGCGTAGTCTTGCCAAAGAAATGGCGAATCGGGGTATCACGGTAAACTGCGTTGCGCCGGGATTTATTGATACGGATATGACAAAGAAACTGGACGATGGCCAGAGGGACGCTATGATGAGTGTCATTCCTGCCGGCCGTCTGGGAGAGCCTGAGGAGGTCGCTGCCGTCGTCGCATTCCTGGCATCGCCGGAAGCAGCCTACATTACAGGTGAATCGATTAACGTGAATGGTGGTATGTTCATGGGATAAAGTCTTGTTGTAATCCCTTGAACAACAAGCCTTTAGCTTCAAACCCTGCTTGTTTGCGGGTGGGGATTAAACTAAACTGCACGCAAATTTGTGCTTGGTTGCGATTTAAGTGAGGAAAATATGAGTACAGTCGAAGAGCGCGTAAAGAAGATTGTTTGCGAACAACTGGGCGTGAAGGAGTCTGAAGTTCAGAGCACATCTTCTTTCGTAGAGGATCTGGGCGCCGATTCACTGGACACCGTTGAGCTGGTTATGGCTCTCGAAGAGGAATTCGAGACCGAGATTCCCGATGAAGAAGCGGAGAAGCTCACCAGTGTCCAGGATGCGATCGACTACATTGTCGCGCATACCTGATACTCAGACCTGTTGAAAGCCAAGCGAAAGCCGTCCTTATTTAGGTAATTAAGGGCGGCTTTTTTGTTGGCGGCTGCGTGGTAGCCTGATCGAACTACGAGCGCGGGCTACCCTCTACCGCAAGTTTTTTATGTCATGAAAGCGTCACGCGGTTTTGCGATAAACCGCAGACCCCGTAAGCTGGGGCCCTAGTCTGATTGGTATTCGTTCTGGCGGTCGCATGGCCGGCTTCAACATGCCGGAAGCGACAATCATCCAAAGATAGCGTTGCCTGACCTCTGCAAATCAATAAAGATCACGCAACGGATGCACAACGATAGGTGAAGGAATAATGTCTGGACGACGTGTCGTAGTCACTGGTCTCGGTATGGTCTCTCCCGTAGGAAATGACGTGGCTTCATCCTGGGAGAGTGTCCTTGCCGGTCGAAGCGGCATCGGTCCGATTGAACGGTTCGATGCGTCGGATTTCAACACCCGGATCGGAGGTGCAATCAGAGAGCTCGACCTCGATCTGTACCTGAGTGCAAAAGATGCGCGCAAGATGGATGCCTTCATTCACTATGGCATCGCTGCGGCGTCTCAGGCTGTTAAAGATAGCGGTCTTGATGGTGATGGCGCCTGCGATCCGGAACGCGTGGGTATCGCTATCGGTTCCGGTATCGGTGGCCTCGAATTTATTGAGAGGAACGTCTTGACGCTGGCGGAGAAGGGGCCGAGAAAAGTGTCTCCTTTCTTCGTTCCGGCCTCGGTCGTTAATATGCTCGCCGGCAACGTGGCAATCAAGTTCGGCTTCAAGGGTCCGAACATTGCTATTACCACAGCCTGCACCACCGGCACCCACAATATTGGCTATGCGGCGCGGACCATTCAGTACGGCGACGCCGACGTGATGCTGGCGGGTGGCTCCGAGATGGCCACCACACCCACCGGTATTGCTGCTTTTGGCGCTGCCCGGGCATTGTCCACCCGCAACGACGAGCCGGAAAAGGCCAGCCGCCCGTGGGATAAGGGGCGTGACGGGTTTGTGCTGAGCGATGGCTCCGGGGTACTGGTACTCGAGGAGTTGGAACACGCCAAGCGCCGTGGTGCAACTATTTACGGTGAAGTGGTCGGTTTCGGTATGAGCGACGACGCGCACCATGTTACCGCGCCGTCCGGGGAAGGCGCCCAGCGCTCCATGCGCAATGCGCTCAAGGATGCGGGCATCGACCTCGCTGAAATTGGTTACATCAATGCCCATGGCACCTCCACGTCAGTGGGCGATGTGGCAGAAGTGGATGCTGTAAAAGCGGTCTTCGGTGATCACGCCCGCAAGTTGGCCATCTCCAGTACCAAGTCGATGACCGGCCATTTACTCGGCGCGGCCGGTGCCGTCGAGGCGATTTTCTCGTTGTTGGCGCTCCGGGACGGCGTGTTGCCACCGACCATCAATCTGGATGATCCGGAAGAGGGCTGTGATCTGGATTTCGTGCCCCACACGTCACGCAAGGCCACGATCACAGCGGCTCTATCGAACTCCTTTGGTTTCGGTGGCACTAACGGCACCCTGATTTTCCGTCGTCTCGAGGACTGAACGGCGCCGTGGCCGCCTGTATCTGGGCCGAAGAGCAATCGATTCCCGCTGACGATCGCGGGCTCGCCTATGGGGATGGTCTGTTCGAGACCATCCGCATTCGTAACCATCGCCCGACGCTTGTCGACTTTCATCTTCAGCGCTTACTCACTAGCGCTGAAAGGCTCGGTATACCCCTCGGCGCGGACACGCTCGCCCATGTTTTACATGAGGCGACGGAGCGTTACGGCGATTGCGGCGACTGGGTGCTCAAGCTCATTTTGACGCGTGGGACCGGCGGTCGTGGTTACCGGCCCGACGCGAACTGCAAGCCGCGGCTAATCGCGAGTCATCACCGATTGCCTCCGCAACCGCGCGGTGCGGTTGGCGTGACCATTTGTCCGCATCCGCTGGTGGTCGATCCGCTGGTTGCGGGTATGAAAACGTTAAACCGGCTGCCACAGGTTTTGGCTAGCCAGGCGATGCCGGACTGGGCCTACGAATCTTTGATGACCGACAGTTCGGGGGGGCTTTTGGAAGGCACACGAACCAACGTGTTTGCGCGGGTTGCCGGTGTCTGGGTTACCCCACCAGCCTCGGTATTAGCGGTTGCCGGCGTGGCACGCCAAGCCATCATTGACTACCTGGATGGCCAGGAAGAAACAGTCGACTATCGACCCATAACCCAGGTGGACCTGCAGCACTGGGACTTTGACGGTTTGTTGTTGACCAACAGCGTCGTCGGTGCCATTGCCATTGAACAAATCAACGATACCCGGTTGCCTATGGGCCCCAGCCTTGCCAAAATTCGGTCCTTTCTTGCTGAAGCCGTTGGTTCCTGATCTTGCTTAAACGAATTCTACTTGTTTCCGTTCTCGGGCTTGTCCTGCTTCTCAGTGGCTCCGCTCTCTGGCTATGGCAGGGATTAAAGACCCTCGAAGAGCCTGCTGCACTGACGGAACCGCTATTGTTCGATGTCGAGCCGGGGAGTGCATTCAATACCGTCGCTGGCAAGCTGGAGCGTCAGGGGCTGATTGAGGATGCTCTATGGCTGAAGGTTTGGAGCCGCCTGAATTCCGAGCGGAATCTGATCAAAGCGGGCACCTACGAGTTCATACCCGGCGAGACACCCATGGCCATGATCGACAAAATGGTGCGGGGAGAGACGAAAACCTGGTCTGTGCAATTCATCGAGGGTTGGCGGTTCAGTGAGCTACGGGCGGCCCTGGCGACTCAGGACCATCTGGAGTTGCTAACCACGGACATGACCGATACCGAGATCATGGCGCGCCTGGGTAAGCCCGAGCAACATCCGGAGGGGCGTTTCTTTCCGGATACGTACGTATTTACCGGTAATCAAACCGACCTGGATATCCTGCGCCGGGCCTATCAGCGCATGGAATCCATTTTGGCGGAAGAGTGGGCGAGCAGGGCGCAAGACGTGCCGTACGAGACGCCCTATGAAGCGCTGGTTATGGCGTCGATCGTCGAGAAAGAAACGGGCGTGCCTCACGAGCGCGGTCAGATAGCGGGTGTATTCGTTAGGCGAATACAAAAAGGGATGCGGCTGCAAACCGATCCCACCGTTATCTATGGGCTGGGCGACGACTACGACGGCAACATCACGCGCAAGCACTTGCGTACGACGACGCCCTACAACACGTACCGTATTTCCGGCTTGCCGCCGACACCCATTGCTTTGCCGGGCCGCGATGCGATCCATGCGGCACTTCATCCCGAGCCAGGGGAGTCGCTCTATTTCGTGGCTCGCGGCGATGGCTCGCACGTGTTTTCAAAAACGTTTGAAGAGCATCAGAAGGCGGTGCGGGAGTATCAGCTGCGTCGCCGGTCCGATTATCGTTCGGCGCCCCAGGCGCAGTAGGCCTGAAAAGGCCGCATTTCAGCGGAGTTCTATGAAACGCGGATATCTGATTACGTTCGAAGGGACCGAGGGCGTCGGCAAATCGACCCAGCTCGGACATGCAGAGAGCTGGCTCAAGTCCCGGGATATAGACGTGGTCGTAACTCGCGAGCCGGGCGGTACGCCGCTGGCGGAAGATATTCGCGAGCTGCTGCTTTGCCCCAGGGATGAATCGGTGAACGACGTGGCCGAGCTGTTGTTGATTTTCGCCGCCCGGGCTCAGCACCTCAATAACTTCATCCTGCCGCAGATACAGGCGGGTCGCTGGGTTCTGTGCGATCGTTTCACGGACGCGACTTACGCTTATCAGGGCGGCGGGCGCGGTGTTTCGCACGAGCGGATTTCCGTACTGGAAAACCTGGTTCAGGGGCCGCTGCGGCCTGATCATGTGATCTTGCTGGACGCGCCGGTCGAGGTGGGGATGGCTCGAGCCAAGAAGCGTGGCGAATTGGATCGCTTCGAGCGTGAAACCGTGGCGTTTTTCGAGCGAATTCGCAGCACCTACCTTGAGCGTGCGGCACAATGGCCTGAACGCTACCATACCCTCGATGCTGCTCAGCCGCTGGCTGCCGTTAGCGATCAGTTGTCCTGCGCATTGCAAGCCATTCTCGATATCCATGCCACCGAGGCTTAAGAGCGATTGGAGAGCTTTGCCCCTCGGCTGTGCGGCTTCCAACCCTGGCGTCGCGACGTTGACTGACTAGTGCACGGTCTGCCGGCCCCATCCGCCGTCTCCTGTGTTACCCAGCCCCTCCATGTCTTAATCCAGGCTCCTTAAAGCAGTGGGGTGACACCTGGCCTGCCTAACCGATCATAGATTGTCTGCTACGCTTTTGAGGTGGTTAAACGATAAACGTTTTACGCATCCATCGGCGTCTGCGTGGAGTTCTAGTATATGAGCGTCAGAAACGGGTGCATGAACGCTAATAATCTATTTCAAAGACACGTGCATCAAAGCGAATGAACAAGGGGTGTCGCAAACCCTTGAATCGGTTGGCGGTCGGCCCGGACCTCAAGGCGTTGGGCATGCAGTCCGTGGGGTGCGCATCGGAAGCACGGAGGGCAGGTTATGTCCAAAGCCATCGTCGTCTGCTGTGACGGAACCTGGAACAAGCCGGAAATCGATGCCGGCAAGGGGGAACCGTCCAATATTCTAAAGTGCGTCAGGGCGTTGAAAGCGCACTCCGGTCGCCGTGACCAGGTCGTTTACTATGACGGTGAGGTAGGTACGGCTGGAAGAACCCGGCGTTGGCTTACCGGCGCGTTCGGTATGGGTCTTTCGACCAATCTGTTGCAGGCCTATCGGTTCATTGCCAATAATTGGGCGCCCAGTGACGATATCTACCTTCTGGGTTTCAGTCGTGGCGCTTACACCGTGCGTAGTCTGGCGGGCTTCATTCATGTGATGGGCCTAATGCCCAAGTCGGAAATGAAACATCTGCCGCAAGCTTATCAGTGGTACCGGGCGGAGCCGGGCAATGCCCGTGACACGCTGCCCCAGGCAGCTTTGATGGACGAATTACGTCAGGCCAGCCGGCGGATTCCCATACGTTTCCTCGGCGTTTTCGATACCGTGGGCGCACTGGGTATCCCCATGCCCGGTCTAAGGCGGCTGTCGCGTCGCTGGGTGGGTTTCCACGATACGCAGCTATGCGATTCCGTATCCTACGCTGTGCAGGCCTTGGCCATAGACGAGCGCCGCGCGCCGTTCCAGCCTGCTCTGTGGACCCATGCGGACAATGCAGACGAACACCGGCAAGACACCGTCTCTCACCGTACACTCCAAGTTTGGCTACCGGGCGTTCATGGCGATGTGGGTGGCGGCTATCCAAGTACCGGCCTATCTGACCTGGCATTGCAATTCATGATTGCCCAGGCCAACCAACACGGTTTGGAATGGCAGCTGGGGGGTAACTTCCGGACCGCTCCCGAAGAGCGTATCAGTGCGCCGTTGAACGATAGTTTCAGTTGGGCTTACCGCGCTTTTGGCGAGTACCGTCGACCCATCGGCGGTATCCAACGAAACTTTCTGGGACTGGAGCGTTCGGTCAGCGAGAAGGTGCATATCTCGGCGACGGATCGGTTGAAGGCCGACGGATTGTTCGGTAACCGGCGCAACCTTGAGGAGGCGCTCGAAGAGGGCACACCGGTCTTCCACGAGCGCCGGCACTTGCGACTGATTGTTCCGGAAGCGCTTGCCGTGGCGGACATGCCGAATGTGGGTGAGGTATGCACGCTCGTGGATATGTCGGAATCCGGAGCCCGCCTACGCTATAGCGGCAGCGGGGTGGTTAGCGAGGGCGCTTCGCTGCGGTTACGCCATCCACGCATCGGCGACCGCACAGCGCGGGTCAGATGGTGCGTGGGTAGTGAAGTCGGAGTGGAATTTGCTGCTTAGTTGGCCGCGGGAGCTCGGATGAATAGCTTCCGATAATGTGTTTAAATAAGCGACAATTCCAGTGATGGCCACCACTACACCTCATATGCTTAACGCCAGAGTTCTGAAATTGCCGAAAAATGCGGCTCACCACGCCCACGAACATCATCAAGTGGTGATTGGCCTGCAGGGTAGCTCGGGACTCGCCGGGCAGGGGTGGGAAGTGGGTCTGGACAACCGTCGTGCCTGTTTCGTGCCCACTGAAACGCGGCACGATTACTTCGGCAACGACATTAATCATGTGCTGGTGATTGACCTGGATGTCTCGGCGCCGGCTTTGTCCAATCCCCGGCATCACGATTACGACCATCTGGCTCCCTTGTTTGACCGGCCTCAGCATCTGGAGATGGACAACCGGCTGCAGAACCTGATTCACCTGTGTGCGGCGGAGCTTCACCAAGCTCCGGACAACCGCTCACTGCACGAACACTTCGCCACCGGCATCGTCCACTGTCTTTCCCATCGCCTCAGCGGCAATCGCATACTTCGGCGTCGGCCTCAGACTTTTAATACCGAAGTGCTCCGGCATTATGTGCGCGAGCATTTACATCGGAAGATCACGGTTAAGGATCTGGCCCGCGAAGCTTGCCTCAGTGTCAGTCGTTTTCATGAAACCTTTCGAGAGATGACCGGCATGAGTCCTCACCAATACATCATCCACGCCCGGCTGGATCGCGCGATCGAACTTCTCCGGCAGCCGCGTCTTTCCCTTGCGGAAATCAGTTTACGTACCGGGTTTTCCAGCCAGGGCGCACTGACCAACGCCATGAAGAAACACCGTGGCGTTACCCCGTCAGCGTTGCGTTAATACCCGTAACACTCGTTCCTTTGCTTGATTTGGATTTCTAGGTTGAGGTGAGGAAGTGTAGTTTTTCGCAAAAAATCCGTAGTTTTTTGCAAGCGACCGATCTCTCATGGCACTACATTAGCGTGATGTTCGGCATTTTATTAACGTTGCTTCATCCTGAGTTCGGTATTTCGGCCATACTGGGGTGACGCTAATGCATGTCATTAAGCCTTCGGCGTCGTCGATATGACGGGGGAGACAGTCTAGATGGTTGAAAACAATATCGGGGTCAGTGCGACCTTTGTGGTTTATATTCTGCTGATGCTGGCCATCGGCTACATCGCTTACAAACGTACATCAAATCTTTCCGATTATATTCTCGGTGGCCGCAGCCTCGGACCGCTACCGTCGGCATTGAGTGCCGGCGCATCGGATATGAGTGGATGGCTACTTCTGGGGCTGCCGGGCTATGCCTACGCCGCCGGCTACGAAGCAATCTGGATAGCGGTTGGCCTCCTGGTCGGAACCTGGCTCAACTGGCTGATCGTGGCCCGCCGTTTGCGGAACTATTCTCTGGCGGCCGGTGATTCGCTGACGCTGCCGTCTTATTTCGAGAACCGCTTTGAAGACAAGTCCCGGGCATTACGGGTGATTTCGGCTTTCTTTATCTTGCTGTTCTTTTTGTTTTATACCAGCTCCGGCCTGGTTGCCGGGGGAAAGCTTTTCGAAACGGTGTTTGGGCTCGATTACTCCACAGCCGTCATCATCGGTACCCTGGCGGTGGTGTCCTACACCTTTTTCGGCGGTTTCCTGGCTGTAGCCTGGACCGATGTTGTCCAGGGCCTGCTAATGTTCGCCGCTTTGCTCCTGGTGCCGATCCTGGCCATCACTGCCGATGGCGGCTGGTCCGCAACTCAGGCGGCGATGGACGCCAAAAACCCCGAGTTCCTGAGTGCCTTTACCGGGGCAGACGGCAATGCGCTCGGCTTTCTAGCGATCCTCTCGCTGCTGGGCTGGGGGCTGGGCTATTTCGGCCAGCCGCATATTTTGGCCCGCTTCAAGGCTATCCGTAGTGCAGACGATATCCCAACCGCGCGCCGTATCGCCGTGATCTGGAGTGGTTTTGGTTTGCTGGGTGCGCTGCTCGTAGGCTTTTCCGCGATCGGCTATTTCGAAACGCCACTGGAAGATGGAGAGCGCGCCTTTATGTTGCTGGTCGATGCGCTGTTCCATCCGATTATTGCCGGCATACTGTTGGCCGCGATCCTGGCAGCTATCATGAGTACGGCGGATTCCCAGCTGCTGGTGTCTTCGTCCGCGCTTGCCGAGGATTTCTACAAAGCCCTATTCCGCCGGGATGCATCTCAGAGTGAATTGGTCTGGGTAGGGCGCTTCGCGGTGGTCGGTATCGCCATTGTGGCCTGCATGCTGGCCTTTGACCCTGACAGCCAGGTGCTGGAACTGGTGTCCTATGCCTGGGCCGGCTTCGGCGCGGCCTTCGGTCCGGCATTGATCCTGTCGCTGTTCTGGAAGCGCATGACGCGCCTGGGTGCGCTGGCCGGTATCGTCGTCGGCGGTGTAACGGTCGTGATCTGGGGCAACATCTCGGGCGGTATTTTCGAGCTATACGAGATCATCCCAGGCTTCATTCTGGCGGCTATCGCCATCGTGGTGGTTTCCCTGGCGACACCGGAGCCGTCCAAGACGATCCAGGATGGCTTCGATAAAGTCGTGGGTCGCTGAGCGGTTAGCGGAAGAACGGCTTAGCGCTTGTGAAGCCGGTTTTAAATTGAATGATCGCGATTTGTGAGGGGTGCCGTTGGCACCCCTTTTCTATAGGCCATTTCGCCGAATAGCCTTCGCCATGTCTACTTATGTCTTAGTGTTGAAAATGGCAGCGGCTCCAGTTTGTGTCTATTCTCAACTTCTGTGTCGTTGCCAGATAAAGCGTACAGACCTCTCAAACGGCCGAAACAAGAAAACCTATAACAATATCGTCTACCAAGGAGGCAGGGGAAGATCATGAAAAGAAGACACGGGAAAAGCATGGATAAGCGCCACTTTATAAAGAGCGCTATGGGCTTGGCTGCGGCAGTCGTACTTGGGTTCAATACGTCGGCATACGCCCAGGAAAGCAATTACGTCATGGGCACCGCGACGACGGGCGGAACCTACTACCCCGTGGGTGTTGCTTTATCCACGCTGATCAAGGTCAAGCTTGAACCTTCGACGGGCATTTCCGTCTCCGCTATCAGTTCTGCCGGATCGGGTGAGAACCTCAAGTTGATGGACGAAGGCCAGGCCCAGTTCGGTATTCTCCAGGGGCTATACGGCGCCTGGGCATGGAAAGGTACCGGCCCGGTCCCCAAGGCCTATAGGAACCTGCGCTCGGTATCGATGTTGTGGCAGAACGTGGAGCACTTCGTGATTCGCGCCGGGATGGCTGAAAGCGGCACGATGTCGGATATGGAAAACCTGTACGGCGAGACGTTCTCGATCGGCGCGCGCAATTCGGGCACCGAGGGCTCCGGCCGCTACATCCTAGGGGCGCTCGGCATTGATCTGGAAAAGGTGGACATAGCTTACCTGGGGTATGGACCCAGTGCCGATGCCTTGCAGAACGGCAACATCGACGGCATGAATATACCGGCTGGCGTCCCGGCTTCGGCCGTGACGCGGGCCTACGCCAACATGGGCAAAGAAATCACCACGCTCAACGTCACTGACGAGCAGCTCGAACAGGTCAACAGCGAATTCGATTTGTGGTCGCCTTACACCATTCCGGCTGAAACCTACCCCAACCAGGCGGAACCGATCAACACGATCGCTCAGCCTAATATCCTGGCGGTGCGGGCGGATTTGCCGGAAGAGGACGTCTATCAAATCGTCAAGACCATGTATGCCAATCTACCGTTCCTGAACAACATCCATCCGGCCACCAAGGCCATGGCGCTGGAAAAGGCGATAGCCGGTTTGCCGATGCCGTTGCATCCTGGCGCTGCGCGATTCTATCGGGAAAAAGGACTGGAAATTCCGGACCGGTTGATTGCCGAGTAACACTGGATATTTCCATCCACCTAAGGAACCTCTGATTAAGTCTATTGGCGATTCTGCAAGCCTTGAGGGCTTTTCTGGCAAGGCGCGGATCGCCGGCAATGGCGGTAGTCCTTGCCAAGATTCGCAACGCAGTCCAGAAAGGCCCTCAAGGCTTGCCCAAAGGGGCTCTCCCTGAAAGCCGGACTGCTGCGTTGCGACTTCTTAAAAGGCAACCAGCCTTCCTGCGAAGCCGCGCCTTGATTCCGGCTTTCAGGGAGAGCCAGAATCGCCAATAGACTTAATCAGAGGTTCCTAATACCGGGGCCGGCATTTGCTGGCCCCTTCTGATTGGGGTTCCCCGTGAGTAAAACTGAGCAAAGGTCCGCTCGACCAGAGAGCAGCGATCTTGATAACGACGGCCCGGATAAGAATGCCGCTCTGGAAAAAATTCGTGATGAAAGCAGTACCGAGGCGCCCGAACGGCTTGAACATCCGATTATAGGCCGCAGTATTTTTCTATTGGCGATTGCCATCGCCGTCAGTCACCTCTATTTCAATACCTTCTCGACCTTGTCGGAATTATGGACGTCGGCGCTTCATTTTGGACTGTTCGGGCTCCTGTGCTCGTTGACGATGCCGATGGTACGCACGCAAAAGGTAGGCTCCCAGCGTTTGGTTTTAGGCGTCGATCTACTATTGGGGTTCGCCGCGCTGGCATGCGCCCTCTACCTGATCGGGTTTGAGGATGCCCTGTACGCCCGGGGGGTAACCTTCTCTACCTTGGACTGGATTGTATCCATCACCGCCGTACTCTTGATCCTCGAGTTTGCCCGGCGCACCACCGGCTGGTTTATCCCGGTGCTATGTATCGTCGCGCTGACTTATGTCGCGTGGTGGGGCAAATATGTTGATGGAATATTTAATTTCCCCGGCTTGAGTTGGGAGACGGTGCTGTTCCGCTCTTACATTGGCGGGCAGGGTATGCTCGGATCGATAGCCAGGATTTCATGGACTTACGTGTTTATGTTCATCCTGTTTGGCGCCTTTTTGGTGAAGTCCGGGGCGGGCGACTTCATTATCGACCTGGCTCGTTGCGCGGCTGGGCGTTTTGTCGGCGGGCCGGGCTTCGTCGCTGTCTTCTCCTCGGGCCTCATGGGGTCGGTATCGGGCTCTAGTGTCGCCAACACGGTGTCTACCGGGGTGATTACGATCCCGCTTATGCGTAAGGCTGGCTTTCCGGCGCGTTTTGCCGCCGGTGTCGAGGCCGCCGCGTCGACCGGTGGCCAGCTTATGCCGCCGGTTATGGGCGCGGGGGCGTTCATCATGGCCTCCTATACCCAGGTTTCGTACCTTACGATTATTGGCGTTGCGGCATTGCCCGCCTTGCTGTACTTCCTTTCGGTAGGCATGTTTGTGCGTGTCGAGGCGAAGCGCAGCCACGCAGTCAAACTGGAAGAAGAGTACACGCCAACGCTAAAGGAGGTGCTGAAAGGCGGCTGGCACTACCTGTTGCCGCTGGTGGTTCTGGTGGCGGCATTGATTTACGGCTTCACGCCAACCTACGCGGCGGGTATTGCGATTCTCTCGGTGATCGCCGCTTCCTGGCTTTCAGCCAAACCGATGAAGCCTGTGGATATCCTCGACGCTATGGCGCTGGGGACCCGCAACATTATCACCACGGCGATTCTTCTGATCACGGTGGGCCTGATCGTCATGGTCGTCTCGACGACCGGTATCGGCAACACCTTCTCGCTGATGATCACCGATTGGGCCGGCGGCAGCCTGCTGGTGACGATTGTTCTTGTGGCTCTGGCCTCGTTGATCCTCGGTATGGGGCTGCCGGTAACGGCGGCCTATATCGTTCTGGCGACACTTTCGGCACCGGCCATCTACAACCTGATTGCACAGAGCCAGCTGCTCGACCTGATGATCAGCGGCAATCTGCCGGAGCAGGCCAAAGCGGTGTTCATGCTGGCGGCGCCGGATCAGGTGCAATTGCTCAATGCGCCGATGGATAAAGCCATAGCGGCGGAGATGCTGGCGGCGGTGCCGGATACGTTCAGTTCGCAACTGCTGGATCAGGCGCTATCACCCCACGCCATCACCATGGCGCTGGTATCTGCCCATATGATTATTTTCTGGCTCTCCCAGGATTCCAATGTCACGCCGCCGGTGTGTCTTACCGCATTCGCGGCTGCGGCCATTGCCGGTACGCCGCAAATGCGCACAGGCTTTACCGCCTGGAAGCTGGCTAAAGGCCTCTATATCGTGCCGTTGTTGTTTGCCTATTCGCCGTTGATCTCCGGCGACCTGGTCGAGATGCTTCGCGTCTTCATCTTCGGCTTGTTCGGCATTTACGCCATCATTGCCGGTCTCGAAGGTTTTCTTGAGCATCGTCTCGGCTGGCCTTTGCGTCTGCTCATGTTCCCGGTCGGCGCATTCATGCTCTGGCCTCACGGCATGCTTTGGATCGACTGTGCGGGGCTGGTGATTTTCTTGGGATTGCTGGTCTGGAGCGGCCGCAAGGGAAAGCGGGTGCCCGCAACCGTTTGACGTGATTGTTCCGACAGGGAGGTGTGCCGGCGAATGAGTGTCGTAGAGATTGGAGCGCTGGTGCTCATCGGCGGCGTAGCGGGCTTCATCAATGTGCTTTCGGCAGGCGGTTCGATGCTGACCTTGCCGCTGCTGATGTTCCTCGGGTTGCCGCCCCAGGTAGCCAATGGCACAAACCGGGTAGCCATCACACTACAGAGCGTGACCGCCGTTGGCAGCTTCTTCCGTGGCGGCCAGGGCAATTTCGCGATCAGTATGCGCTTGGCGATCCCGGCGGTGCTTGGCTCGCTGCTGGGCGCCTGGATCGCCACCTGGGTTTCCTCGACGATCTTCGAATTCGTGCTGGTCGCGGCAATGATCGGCGCGTCGATTTTCATGTTGCTGCCGCAGCCCACCTTGAACACCCGGCCGTTGACGCCGGACCGGCTCGGGGCCGCAGTGTACCTGGCCATGTTCTTTATTGGTCTGTATGGCGGTTTTATCCAGGTCGGTGTGGGAGCATTGTTCATCGTTGTACTTTATCGCATGCTCAAGATCGATCTGCGCCAGGTCAACGTTCTCAAGGTGGCGATTATCCTGATATACACCTTGCCGGCCCTGGCCATTTTTGCCGTCAACGATCAGGTTCGGTGGGGGACCGGTCTGTTGCTGGCCGTGGGTAACATCACCGGAGCGATTTTGGCGGTCAAAGTGAATATGGGGCCCAAGGGCGCCGAATGGATCAAATGGCTGACGTTGATCATGGTCGCGGCCATTCTGATCCGTTTGATTGTCTATTGAACCGTAAAGTGGGAAGGAGACTGTGGAGGTGAGCGCACTATGAAAGCGATGGTTATAGAAGAATTTGGCGGGCCGGAGGTCTTTGTCGAGCGTGAGGTGGAGACGCCGGAGCCGCAGGCCGGTCAGGTGCGTATCCGCGTTGTAGCCTCGAGCGTCAATCCCATTGAAACCAAGATCCGTTCCGGCTTCGTTCGGTCCGGTCCCGAGATGCCGGCCATTCTCAACGGCGATGTTGCCGGGATTGTCGATAAGGTAGGGCCGGGCGTGTCCCGTTTTGCCGAAGGCGATGCCGTGTTCGGCTGTGCCGGCGGGGTGAAGGGCTGGCAGGGCGCGTTGGCGGATTTCATGGTTGCTGACGAGCGGCTATTGGCGAAGCATACGCCGAAGATGGCTGTGCCGCTGGAGCAGTGTGCAGCCCTGCCGCTGGTTTTCCTTACGGCCTGGACCGCATTGGCGGACCGCGCAGCGCTGACGGAGGGTGAGCAGGTGTTGATTCATGCCGGGTCTGGCGGCGTCGGGCATGTGGCGGTGCAAATTGCCCGGCACCTGGGCGCCCGTGTCGCCACAACGGTATCCACCGAAGAGAAGGCTCAGTTGGCCGAATCGCTGGGTGCGGATGACATTATCTATTACCGTGACGAATCGGTTGAGCACTATGTATCCCGGCTGACCGGCGGTCGTGGTTTCGATCTGGTGTTCGACACCGTAGGCGGTGATAACCTGGATCGAGCGATAGAGGCCACGGGTATTTCCCGTCGGCTCTGTTCGATCAATACTCGTTCAACACATGACCTGTCTCAACTGCATGCCAAGAATCTGTCTTTGCACGTGATCTTCCGGTCCGTTCCTCTGTTGCACGGTATAGGTATGGATGACCAGCCACGATTGCTGGACGCTCTCGCCGCAATGCTGGAAAACCACGCGGTAAAACCGTTGCTGGATAGTAAAACCTTCACGTTTGGGGATATTTCCGCCGCCCACCAACGGCTTGAAGCCGGGGAAGCAACCGGCAAGATTCTTTTGCTCAGATGACCGAACGTTAATCCCGAGTTGATTATTATTCCAGCAAGGTGATTCGCATCCTGCTGATTTGGCTGTTAGTCTTTAGTTCGAGAGCCTTCAAGCCGTTCCCGAAGGCTCGGACCCACACGGATTAGCGGGTTTACCTCGGTGGAGATTATGGAGCAGCCTGTTACTGCGATGATCGCTGAATACTGGGCCGTCGGTCTCTTCGTGTTTGCCGTCCTGGCTCTTTGCGCCTTTATGATCGGTGCCTCTATGTTGCTGGGCGGCCGTAGCCAAGGTCGCAGCAAAGATATTCCCTTCGAATCGGGTGTCATTGGCACCGGTTCCGCCAGACAACGCTTTTCCGTCAAGTTCTATCTAGTCGCGATGCTGTTCGTGATCTTCGATATCGAGGCCGTTTTTCTGTTTGCCTGGGCCGTTTCAGTTCGCGAAGTGGGTTGGGCCGGTTTCTGGGGCGCCGCCATCTTCATTTTCATCCTGCTGGCAGGGCTGTTGTACGACAGTCGTGTCGGTGCACTGGACTGGGCGCCCAAAGGCCGTAAGCCGCCAGCGAATGGCTCCCACTGAATGGCTTGCGCTTTTCTTCGAAGGCACTGTTTTTTGAGGGCACTTTTTTGAAGGCGTTTCGAAGTTTCGAAGGCGGCAACCATGAACGGTAATCCATGGATCTGAATGCGGTCCGAATGAGAACACCAGAAAGCCAGAAAGAAAAAACAAGAAAGATAAGAAGTAAGGAGTCCGGAAGTTACCGACTGAGGGAGAGAACGTACATGTCATACACCCTGACGCGGGCCGATGACGCCGTAGCCGCCGACACCGACCGTTACCCGCTGGGCCAGCGCCGCAAGGTGGAGGACCCCATCAAGCGTCAACTTGAGCGCAACGTCTTCACAGGCAAGCTGGAGGATGTGCTCAATTCGGCCGTTAACTGGGGCCGTAAGAATTCTCTCTGGCCCTACAATTTCGGCCTCTCCTGTTGTTACGTGGAAATGACCACAGCCTTCACTGCGCCCCACGATATTGCCCGCTTTGGCGCCGAGGTCATTCGCGCCTCCCCGCGGCAGGCGGACTTCATGGTCATTGCCGGTACTTGCTTCATAAAGATGGCGCCGGTAATCCAGCAACTATATGACCAAATGCTTGAGCCCAAGTGGGTTATCTCTATGGGTTCCTGCGCAAATTCAGGCGGCATGTACGATATTTACTCGGTCGTGCAGGGCGTCGATAAATTCCTGCCGGTGGACGTATACGTCCCGGGTTGCCCGCCGCGTCCCGAGGCGTTCCTACAAGGTTTGCAGCTCCTGCAGGACTCCATCGGCGAGGAGCGCCGCCCGCTGTCTTGGGTGGTGGGCGACCAAGGTGTCTACCAGGCGGAGATGCCGTCACAGCGTTTGAAACATAGGGATCGCCGTATTCAGGCGACGGAGTTGCGTAGTCCCGACAGCCTATAACCGTATCCGTGCCGTATAGAAGGATGATGTTCTGTATTCAGAACAGCATGCCGTGGGTTGTGTACGGATATGAAACAGGCGGTTCCTGGTCATTCATCCTCATCTGAGGCCGACTATGAGCGTTGCTACGCCCGCTAGAGGGCAAGCGGACAATGAAGCTGTACGCGATCCGGTGCTTGAAGCCCTCAGGCACCGCTTCGGCGAGACCGTGTTCGTCGAACAGGCGACGCTGACCGGTATGCCGGTGGTCTGGGTGCCACGAAACCTGATCATCGAGATCCTGGCCTTCCTGCAGGGCATGGAACAGCCCTTTACCATGCTGTTCGATCTCTCGGCTATCGACGAGCGCCTGAGGGGCCAGCGCAAAGGGCTCCCGCCCAGCGATTTCACGGTGTTCTATCATCTGCTTTCCATCGACCGAAACCGCGATGTGATGCTGAAGGTCGCGCTTGACGAAGCCGATCTGACACTGCCGACCTGTATCCCCGTCTTTGCCAATGCCAACTGGTACGAACGGGAAGTTTGGGACATGTTCGGCATTACCTTTACCGGTCATCCTCAGCTGTCCCGGATTCTCATGCCACCGACCTGGACCGGGCATCCCTTACGCAAAGACTATCCGGCCCGGGCGACCGAATTCGATCCCTACACCCTGACGGTTGAAGGACAGGACACCGAGCAGCGCGCGCTGCAGTTCGAGCCCGAAGACTGGGGTATGCAGCGCGAGCGCGATGGTGCGGAATTCATGTTCCTCAACCTGGGGCCCAACCATCCCTCGGCGCACGGTGCTTTTCGGATCGTGCTGCAGCTCGATGGCGAGGAAATCATCGATTGCGTTCCAGACATCGGTTATCACCACCGCGGCGCTGAAAAAATGGGCGAGCGTCAGTCCTGGCACAGCTTTATTCCGTACACGGACCGGGTCGATTACACCGGCGGGGTGATGAACAACTTCCCCTATATCCTGGCGGTGGAAAAGCTTGCCGGTATTGAGGTCACGGACAGGGCAAAGACCATTCGCATCATGCTGGCCGAGATGTTCCGGATTACCAGTCATTTGCTGTTCCTGGGCACATACCTGCAGGATCTTGGCGCCATGTCGCCGGTCTTCTTTACATTCAGTGACCGTCAGCGCGCCTACAAGGTCATCGAAGGAATAACCGGCTTTCGGATGCATCCGGCTTTTTTCCGCATCGGTGGTGTGGCCCAGGACTTGCCCAAAGGCTGGGAAAAGCTGACACAGGAATTTCTCGACTGGATGCCCAAACGCCTGCGCGAGTACGAGCGGGCGATGATGGAGAATGCGCTGGTCCGGGAGCGCACGCGCCACGTCGCGGCATTCAACACCGAAGAGGCCATAACCTGGGGCGTCACGGGCCCGAATTTGCGGTCGACAGGCTGCGACTACGATCTGCGCAAGCAGCGGCCTTATTCCGGTTACGATAATTTCGAGTTCGATGTGCCCCTGGGGCACCACGGCGACGCCTTCGACCGTGGCCAAGTCCGTATCGAAGAGATGCGCCAGAGCCTGCGCATCATTCAGCAATGTGTCGATCACATGCCGGCGGGCGAGTACAAAGCGGATCATCCTTTGACCACGCCGCCGCCCCGTGAGCGTATGTTGCAGCACATCGAAACCCTGATTACGCATTTTCTCCAGGTGTCCTGGGGACCGGTACTCAAACCCAACGAGTCCTGCCAACTGGTCGAGGCGACCAAAGGCATCAATAGCTACTACCTGACCAGTGACGGCAATACCGCCAGTTACCGCACCCGGATACGGACGCCGAGCTTCCCGCATTTGCAGCAGATTCCGGCGTTGATGAAGGGCGGATTTGTACCGGACCTCATCGCCCACCTGGGGAGTATCGATTTTGTTATGGCTGACGTGGACCGCTGATGAGCAGTGAACCGACGACAACGCGTGCAACGCCGATTGCCACCGACGGCGATGGTTTCGTCCTGCGCGACGATGACCGCGAAGCGATTCGCCATGAGCGCGATCATTACGAACAGCCCCAGGCGGCGTGCATCGAGGCACTGAAGATCGTGCAGCGCCGGCACGGCTGGGTGCCCGATGGCGCGATACCGGCCATTGCCGAGGTGCTGGGTGTTTCGCCGGCCTCGGTCGAGGGCGTCGCGACGTTTTACAGTCTGATCTTTCGGCAGCCCGTAGGCCGCCACGTGATCCTGGTCTGCGATAGCAGTTCCTGCTTCCTGACCGATTACGACGCTGTGCGTGAAGCGCTATCCCAGCGCCTGGGCATCGGTTTTGGCCAAACCACGGACGACGGTCGCTTTACGCTGTTACCGGTGTGTTGTTTAGGCGCCTGCGACCGTGGTCCGGCGCTGATGATCGATGACGATACCTTCGGTCCGGTTGAACCCGGGGACGTGGATGTGCTTCTGGAGGGTTACCCATGAGCCGAGAAATTTCCCAGCTCAGATACCGCTGCCAGCTGCGCCAGACGGCGGATGAGCGCCGCGAGGAAACCCATCCGCTGACCTGGCGTCTGCGGGACGACGGCGAACCCGTCCATCTGGATGAGTATGTGCAAAAAGATGGCTACGCCGCGGTAAAGAAGGTACTGAACGAACTCAGTGGCCAGGATGTGATCGAGGCGATGAAAACCGCCAACGTCAGAGGGCGGGGCGGCGCTGGCTTTTCAGCAGGCGTTAAATGGAGTCTCACCATGCAGGGAGGCGACCTGCCGCGGGGGTATCTGGTCTGCAATGCCGATGAAATGGAACCGGGCACGTTCAAAGATCGCCTATTGATGGAGCAACTGCCGCACCTGCTGATCGAGGGCATGATCCTTGGGGCCTACGCCAACAACTCACGCTTTGGCTATATCTTTCTGCGCGGCGAGTACATCGAATCCGAGCGTTCGTTGCGGCGCGCATTGGATGAGGCCCGTGCCGCCGGCTGGCTGGGCGGCAACATCGCCGGTAGTGGTTTCGACTTCGATATCGCGCTTCACACCGGCGCCGGCCGTTATATCTGCGGCGAGGAAACGGCGCTGATCAATTCCCTGGAAGGCAAACGGGCCAACCCTCGGGCCAAGCCGCCTTTCCCCGGTCAATCCGGCGCCTGGGGCAAACCCACGGTGGTCAATAATGTGGAAACGCTCTGCAATACCCCGGCTGTCATGCGGCATGGCGCCGAATGGTTTCAGGGAATTTCGGGAGATTTGAGCGAAGACGGCGGCACCAAAATTTACGGCGTCTCGGGCCGGGTGAATCGCACCGGGCTTTGGGAGTTGCCGATCGGCACCCCCGGGCGGGAGATCCTGGAGCGGGCCGGTGGTATCCGCGACGGTCAGACATTGAAGGCGTGGTTGCCCGGCGGTGGCAGTACCGGCTTTCTGCTGCCTGAGCATCTCGACCTGGGGCTGGATTTCGACACCATCGGCAAAGAGGGCAGCCGCCTGGGAACGGGACTGCTAACGGTGGTGACCGACCAACAAAGTATGGTTTCGCTAATGCGTAATCTCGAGGCTTTCTTTGCCCGGGAATCCTGCGGCTGGTGCACGCCTTGCCGCGATGGCCTGCCCTGGACCGTGCGTATTCTGGAAGCCCTGGAGCGCGGCGAAGGTGAAGAAGGCGACATCGAGTTATTGAACAAACTGGCGGACGACCAGGGCCCCGGCAAGACGTTCTGCGCTCATGCGCCTGGCGCCGCCATGCCGTTGTCCAGCGCCCTGAAATATTTCCGCAGGGAGTTTGAAGACGGTGTCAGTCACCCGCGTCGGGAAGCGCACGCGGATCCGATACCGGTTGGCGAGGTGTAAGCGTATGGCGACGATCCATGTGGATGGCGATTCCTACGAGGTAGACGGAGCGGATAACCTACTCCACGCCTGCCTATCGCTGGGGCTGGATATTCCTTATTTCTGCTGGCATCCGGCCATGGGCAGTGTGGGGGCGTGTCGACAGTGTGCCGTCAAACAGTACAAGGATGAGGACGACGACAAGGGCATGCTGGTGATGGCGTGCATGGCGCCGTCGTCCGACGGAACGCGAATCTCTATTGACGACGATGAGGCCCGTGAATTCCGCGCCAGCGTTATCGAATGGCTGATGATC
Organism: Marinobacter fonticola; assembly: GCF_008122265.1. Taxonomy (NCBI): domain Bacteria; kingdom Pseudomonadati; phylum Pseudomonadota; class Gammaproteobacteria; order Pseudomonadales; family Marinobacteraceae; genus Marinobacter; species Marinobacter fonticola. Next base: position 2,665,835 of record NZ_CP043042.1, on the reverse strand, counting down.
CATCATCCCCATGATTGCCCCGTGTGCGAGGAGGGCGGCCACTGCCACCTGCAGGATATGACGGTCATGACCGGCCACGACCGTCGCCGGTACCGTTTTCGCAAGCGCACGCACCGCAACCAGCACCTGGGACCGTTCATCGCCCATGAGATGAATCGCTGCATTACCTGCTATCGCTGTACGCGTTTCTACAACGACTACGCAGGCGGCACCGACCTTGGGGCTTTCGGCGCCAATAGCAATATCTACTTCGGACGATACGAGGAAGGAACGCTGGAAAGTCCGTTTTCCGGCAACCTCGCCGAAGTGTGTCCGACCGGTGTATTCACCGATCGAACCCACAGTGAACAGTACACCCGCAAGTGGGACATGCAGTTTGGCCCCAGCATCTGTCACCAGTGCTCGGTGGGCTGCAATATTTCCCCCGGCGAGCGCTACGGGGATATCCGGCGCATCGAGAACCGTTACCACGGCGAGGTCAACCGTTTCTTTCTTTGCGACCGTGGTCGCTTCGGTTACGGCTACGTCAACCGGAAAGACCGGCCGTTACAGCCGGAATGGCGTAGCGGTGAGGCTGAACCGGTCGTTGCGCTCTCTGTCGACGCAGCGCTGGATCGCGGCGCCGACGCCCTGCGGGATGCGCAACGGGTAATCGGGATCGGTTCTCCCCGCGCCAGCCTGGAGAGTAATCACCAGTTGCGTGAGCTGGTCGGACCCGACAATTTTTCGACGGGCATTGCGGCCAGCGAACTGGCCTGCCTGCACCGCATGGCTGAACTGAGCGCTTCCACCGGTCTGCGGACACCCACGCTACGCGAGGTGGAAGAGCATGACGCCGTGTTGGTACTGGGTGAGGATCTGATTCAGAGCGCCGCTCGCATCGGGTTATCGGTACGCCAGGCGATCCTGGGGCGGCGCGGTGAGCATGCGGAAAGCCGTGGCATTCCCGCCTGGAATGCAGAGGCGATCAAGACGCTGGGCCAAGATAGCCGCTATCCGTTGTTCTCGCTCTATCCCACCGCGACGGGGCTGGATAGCATCAGCAAGCCGACGCCGCGACGGGCGCCGGAGGATATTGCCCGCCTCGGTTATGCCATTGCGCACTTTATCGATGCGGCAGCGCCGGACGTGGCGGATTTGGAGCACGCCGACAAAGAGGTTGCTCAACAGATTGCATCTGCGCTGATGGCTGCTGACCGGCCGTTGGTCGTCAGCGGTGGCTCGCTGTGCTCCACCGATATCCTCGATGCCGCCGGCAACATTGCCCGCGCCCTGGCGCGCCGGGCTTGCGACGGGGGCTTTATGCTGGTTCGGCGCGAGGCGAACAGTACCGGTATGCCGATGCTGGGTGGCCATTCGCTGGAATGGGCTTTGGACGAATTGCACGAACGTCGGGCGGACGCGCTCGTCGTGCTGGAGAACGATCTATACCAACGTTTGCCGAAAGCGCAGGTCGATCGCGCACTGAGCCAAGCCACGACCGTGATCGTGATGGATCATCAGCGCACCGAGACCCTGGACCGCGCTCATCTGTCACTGCCGGCGGCGAGTTTTGCCGAGGCGGACGGCACACTGGTCAGCATGGAAGGCAGGGCACAGCGCTTCTTCCAGGTGTACGACCCCGCCTATATCCGCCCGGAAACCAACATCCACGAAAGCTGGCGTTGGCTGCATGCACTCAAGTGTGGACTGCAGCGCCAGATGGTTTCGGACATCAACCTGGACAGCGTGACTCAGGCGTGTGCCGATCATTACCCGGCGCTCGCGCGTATCGTTGACGCAGCGCCGGGCGCCGACTATCGGGTGGGCGGTACCAAGCTGGCCCGTGAGCCGCATCGTTACAGTGGGCGCACCTCCATGCGGGCCCACCTGAATGTCAGCGAACCTCGGGCGCCGCAGGACGCCGATACGCCTTTCTCGTTTTCGATGGAAGGCTACAACGGCTACGACCGGCCTCGTAATACGGTGGCGTTTGCCTGGGCGCCGGGCTGGAATTCGCCCCAGGCCTGGAACAAGTTTACCGACGAGGTCGGTGGCCATTTGACCGCGGGCGACTCGGGCATTCGTCTGGTCGAGCCGGCACCTGGACGTTACCGCTATGCCGACAGTATTCCGCCGGCCTTCGATGCGCGGACGCATGAATGGCAGGTCGTCGTTTTGCCTCGGCTGTTCGGCGGCGAGGAGACCTCCGCCCGGGCAGAGCCCATTATCGAGCGAGCCGGCGAGGCTTGCGTCATCCTCTGCGAACACGATGCGCGACAGCTTGGCGCCACCGAGGGCGAACACCTGACGATTGCTGCCGGGCCTATTAGCCAACAGTTCCCACTGAGTATCGACCCGGGCATGCCCTCCGGTCTCGTGGGTGTTCCCGCGGGCCAGGGTGCCGAATTCGAAGCTGAGCGCTGGGCCGTGGTCAGCCTGGCCGGGTCCGATACCTTTGTGCCGGATCAAGCACGGCCCGATGGCGGGGAGGCGCGTCCATGAGCTGGCTAACGCCGGAAGTGCTGGCCGTTCTTTACGCCATGTTCCAGGCGGTGGTGATTCTATTGGGCGCGGTCCTGCTGGGCGCGGTGATGACCGTCATCGAACGCCGCTTGCTGGGGCTCTGGCAGGATCGCCATGGCCCCAATCGGGTGGGGCCGTTCGGGTCGATGCAGCTTTTCGCGGACATGATCAAGATCTTCTTCAAGGAAGATTGGATTCCCCCCTTCGCCGATCGCAAGCTGTTTGTGCTGGCCCCGGCTATCGCGATGGCCTCGCTGCTGCTGTCGTTCATGATCATCCCCATAACGCCAGGCTGGGGCGTGGCGGACCTGCACATCGGCCTGCTGTTTTTCTTCGCCATGGCTGGCATCAACGTCTACGCGGTGTTGTTCGGGGGCTGGTCCAGCGGCAACAAGTATGCATTGATCGGTGCCATGCGCGCGTCGGCACAGACATTGTCCTATGAAGTCTTTATGGGCCTGGCGCTGATGGGTGTGGTGGCCCTGGCGGGGTCGTTCAATATGCGTGAGATTGTGCAGGCTCAGGCGGATCTGTGGTTCATCATTCCCCAGTTCTTCGGTTTCTGTACCTTTTTGATCGCCGGGATCGCGGTTACCCACCGCCACCCGTTCGACCAGCCCGAGGCAGAACAGGAACTGGCAGATGGGTACCACATCGAATATTCCAGTATGAAGTTCGGCATGTTCTTCATTGGCGAGTATGTCGGCATGGTGCTCGTTTCGGCACTGATCGTGACGCTTTTCTTCGGCGGCTGGCATGGACCCTGGTTGCCGCCGATTATCTGGTTCGGGCTCAAGACCGGCTTCTTCCTGATGCTCTTCGTGCTGTTGCGGGCTGCTTTGCCGCGCCCCCGGTATGACCGGGTGATGAGCTTCGGCTGGAAGGTCTGTCTGCCCCTGACACTGATCAACTTGCTAATAACCGGTGCGGTCATCCTGCTGGATACGCCCGCCACGGGAGGTGGCTGATGACATTGAAATGGCTGCTGACGGCGACGTGGTCGCAGTTGAAGACCATGGGCATTATTTTCATGCACGCGTTCCGCAAGCGGGAGACGGTGAACTATCCGGAGGAGGCGGTGGACTTGCCGCCCCGCTACCGGGGCCGGATCGTGCTGACCCGGGACCCGGACGGGGAGGAGCGCTGTGTTGCTTGTAACCTCTGCGCTGTGGCCTGTCCGGTTGACTGCATAGCGCTGCAGAAAGGCGAGCAGGAAGACGGCCGTTGGTACCCGGAGTTCTTTCGCATCAACTTTTCGCGCTGCATTTTTTGCGGCATGTGCGAAGAAGCCTGTCCGACATCGGCGATTCAGCTCACTCCGGATTTCGAAATGAGCGAGTACGACCGCCAGGAGCTGGTGTACGAAAAAGAAGATCTACTGATAAACGGGCCTGGGAAAGACCACGATTATCATTTCTACAAGGTCGCCGGCCTATCGATTGCCGGTAAGGATAAGGGCAAGGCTCAGAACGAGCAGGAACCGATAGACGTGAAGACGCTGCTCCCCTAATCGGCGAGCACGTAAATAATGGAGTTCAAAAAAGGGAAAAGCGAGGATGGAACTGGCCTTTTACCTCAGTGGACTGGTAGCAGTGCTGGCGACGCTGGGTGTCATAACCGGCACCAACGCTGTTCATGCGCTGCTCTATCTGATCGTGTCGCTGATCGCGGTGGCTATGGTGTACTTCGCCCTCGGCGCGCCTTTCGCCGGGGCGTTGGAAATTATCGTTTATGCCGGCGCCATCATGGTGCTCTTTGTGTTCGTGGTGATGATTCTGAACTTGGGCGAAGGCGCGGCTGCCCAGGAACGGCTATGGCTTAAAGCCAGCACTTGGGCCGGTCCCTCGATTCTCGCCATGGCGTTACTCGGCGTGCTGGTGTTTAGTCTCTGGCGCGGCGACACCGGAGGAATGATTGAGGGTGAAACCCTGACAGCCAAGGCGGTGGGCAAGACGCTTTTCGGACCGTGGCTGCTGGTGGTGGAGTTGGCGGCGATGCTGTTGCTGGCGGCGTTGGTGACGGCGTCCCACGTCGGCCGGATAGGGCCGATTAAATCGACCGAGTCTCCCAAGAGCGCCAAAAAAGGAGGGGAGCAATGAGCGGCATCCCCATGGCGCATGGTCTGATCCTCGCGGCGGTGCTTTTTGCCCTGGGACTGGCGGGCCTGATGTTCCGGCGCAATATGGTGTTTGTGCTAATGAGCCTGGAAGTCATGCTCAATGCCGCCGGTTTAGCTTTCATTGTAGCGGGCACCGCCTGGCAGCAGCCGGAAGGGCAGGCCATGTTTTTGCTGGTAATTACCCTGGCGGCGGCCGAGGCCAGTGTCGGCCTGGCGCTGTTGATCCAACTGTTCCATCGCTTCCGGACTCTGGATACGGATAAAGCAAGCGGGATGCGAGGATGATGGATTTGTCGACATCACTCTTGCCCTGGACCTTTCTACTGCCGTTGATCGGTATGCTTATCCTGGCTTTCTCCCACGGGCGGCTGGGGGAACGTAGCAGCGCCGTTGTCGGGTTCACCAGCGTTGGGCTGGCGGCGCTGGTAACCGCGGTGATTGCCGTGGAATTTCTGGCGGGCAACGGCGAGCCGGTGGCCGTAACCTTGTGGACTTGGATTTCCGTCGGCGACTTCAAGCCGACCATCGGCCTGGCTCTTGATGGGCTCTCTCTCACCATGCTTGGCGTGATAACCGGTGTGGGTTTCCTGATCCATCTTTTCGCCGCGTGGTATATGCGTGGCGAGGAGGGCATAACCCGCTTCTACGCCTACATGAACCTGTTTGTGTTCAGCATGGTGTTATTGGTGTTGGGCGATAACCTGTTGCTGCTATTTCTCGGCTGGGAAGGCGTCGGTCTGTGCAGCTATCTGCTAATCGGCTACTACTATCGGGACCCAGCCAACGGTGCTGCGGCATTCAAAGCTTTTATCGTGACCCGGATCGGCGATGTCTTTCTGGCCATTGGACTGTTTTTACTGTTTAGCGAGGTTGGCACGCTGAACATCGCCGAAATCCTTCGTATGGCGCCTGAACTGTGGGACCGGGGCAATCCCACGGTGGAGATTGCCGCACTGCTGGTTTTAGGCGGCGCGCTGGGTAAATCCGCGCAGTTACCGCTGCATACCTGGCTTGCCGATGCGATGGCCGGGCCGACGCCGGTATCCGCTTTAATCCACGCCGCGACGATGGTCACCGCCGGTGTTTACCTGATCGCGCGTCTGCACGGACTCTTCGATCTGGCGCCGGACGCCCAGTACCTGGTTGGGGTCATCGGTGCTCTGACCTTGCTCATGGCAGGCTTCGCAGCGCTGGCGCAAACCGATATAAAACGGGTGTTGGCCTATTCCACCATGAGCCAGATCGGCTACATGTTCCTGGCGTTGGGTGTGGGCGCCTACGATGCGGCCGTCTTCCACCTGATGACCCATGCTTTCTTCAAAGCTCTGCTTTTCCTGTCGGCGGGTGCGGTGATCATCAGCTGTCACCACGAGCAGGACATGCGGCGCCTGGGCGGACTCTGGCGAACGTTGCCGTTGGCGTACGCGGGCTTCGTTGTCGGCGGCGCAGCTCTCGTGGCCTTACCCTTATTGACGGCAGGCTTCTACAGCAAGGACGAAATTCTCTGGCAGGCCTTCGCTGCGGATCAGAGCGGGTTGCTGCTGGCAGGCCTGGTCGGCGCCTTGCTGACATCCCTATATACCTTGCGTTTGATTATCGGCACCTTCCACGGCGCGGCAGGCAGTGACAATGCCCGCCATGCCGAACCCGGGCGCGGGCTCCAGCACGGTCTTCCGTTGGTCGTCCTGGGCGTCCTATCCACTTTTTTGGGCGGTCTGATAACACCGCCTCTGGAGGGCGTGCTGCCGAAGGGACCGGGTGAGTGGGTCCAGTCCGGTCACACGACGCTGGAATTGCTCGCTGCCGCCACGTCGCTGGCCGGGATTGGTATCGGTCTTTGGTTGTTTCTCAATCGCCGCCAGTGGCTCGCAAATCGTGTGGAGAAGGGGTGGCCGTCGATGCTTTGGACCTATTGGCATCACGCCTGGGGCTTCGATTGGCTGTTCGAACGAACGCTTGTCCGCCCTTACCGGTGGATCGTGCACGTGATGCGCAAAGATTTAGTCGACCGGATTTTCGGAATGGTTGCCGGTGTGGTCCGGCTGTTCAATGCCGGGCTGACACGGACCCAGACTGGCCGGTTGCGTACTTACGCGACGTCGATGGCACTGGGTGCAACAGTGGTCTTGCTGGTGCTGGCACTGAATTACTGAGCAAAGGAGAGCGCATGAGGCCGCTACAACAGATGCCACTTCGGCAGTCAATGGGACCTCGACAACGGATGGCGCATCGTCAAATCACGCTCTATCGTCCGATCGATGCACGTACTGCGAAGGAGATGTCGACGCCATGGTGTTGATTTGGCTGATCCTGATTCCCTTTATTGGCGGCCTTCTGTGCTGGCAGGCGGACCGCTGGGGTGAAAAGGCACCACGCTGGATTGCCCTGGCCACCATGTTAGCGGTCTTCGTCACCACCCTGGTGCTTTGGTGGCAGGGGGATTACCAGTTGCCGGCAGCCACCGGCGATGCGGATACGCTGCGTTGGGCGATGGAATGGCGGGTGCCGTGGATCCCAAGGTTTGGTATCGATATTCATCTTGCGCTCGACGGTCTTTCGTTGATCCTGATTGCGTTAACCGGCTTTCTCGGCATGCTGGCCGTTATCTGTTCCTGGAAGGAAATCGCACACCGGATCGGTTTCTTCCATTTGAACCTCCTCTTCATCCTGGCTGGTGTCGTTGGGGTGTTTCTGGCCATCGATCTTTTCCTGTTTTTCTTCTTTTGGGAAATGATGCTGGTGCCGATGTACTTCCTGATCGCGCTATGGGGGCACAGTGGCTCGGAGGGCAAGACCCGCATCCGCGCGGCAATGAAGTTTTTCATCTACACCCAGGCCAGCGGTCTGCTGATGCTGGTCTCCATTCTGGCGCTGGTGTTTATCCACCATGCTAATACCGGCGAATACTCCTTCAGCTATGCGGATCTGATGCAGACGCCCTTGTCGGAGTCGACGGCCATGTGGCTGATGCTGGGTTTCTTTATCGCTTTCGCCGTAAAGCTGCCCGTTGTACCGCTGCATGGCTGGTTGCCGGATGCCCATGCACAGGCGCCGACGGCGGGTAGCGTGGATCTCGCCGGTATCCTGCTAAAAACTGCAGCGTACGGCATGCTGCGTTTTGCTCTGCCGCTGTTTCCCGAGGCGTCGCAGGCCTTTGCGCCGGTCGCTATGGGGTTGGGCGTCATCGGTATTTTCTACGGTGCCCTGTTGGCTTGCGGGCAACAGGATATCAAGCGTCTCATTGCCTATACCTCGATTTCTCACATGGGTTTCGTGTTGATCGGCATCTACTCCGGTTCTGAACTTGCATTACAGGGCGTCGTCGTATTGATGGTGGCCCATGCTTTCTCGGCGGCGGGCCTGTTCATCCTCAGCGGTCAACTCTTCGAGCGTTTGCATACGCGTGATATGCGCAAAATGGGCGGGCTTTGGGGACGTTTCGATAGCCTGCCGGGGTTCTCCCTGTGCTTTGTCGCCGCCTCGTTGGGCATGCCGGGAACGGCGAACTTTATCGGCGAGTTCATGGTGCTGTTCGGGACCTTCCCGGCGGCGCCGGAAGTGGTAATTCTGGCGAGTGTGGGGTTGGTGTTGGCCGCGATCTATTCACTGATACTGATGCAGCGGGTCCACTTTGGTCCGCCACAGGGGGAGGAACGGTTGCGCGGTCTGGATTGGCGCGAGTACACCATGATGGCAGGCTTGTTGGCCCTGGTGCTGCTGTTCGGACTCTATCCTCAGCTGCTGCTGGATACCACGGGCGCGGTCATGGGTGAGGTTCAGCGGTTATTTGCCGCCGGAGCCCAAGTCGATACGGTTCACTGGCTCATGGGAGGGCAATGATGCTGACAAAAGCCGACATCTTTGCCCTCACGCCTGTCATCCTGGTTTGCGCCACGGCCGTTGTGGTGATGCTGGGGATTGCTTGGCGGCGTCAGCACACGGTGACGTTCCTGGTGGCGGTAGTCGGCCTGAACGCTGCGCTGGTTTCGCTGCTGGCGGTTGGGCTGATGGACACCGTAGAAACACCTTTGCTGGTGTTCGACGGCCTTACTGTGTTCGGTATGGCCGTGGTGCTGGTCTCGTCACTGGCGTGCGTAACCTTCGGCCACGCCTATCTGGAGGGTTATTCCGGACCCAAGGAAGAATTCTACCTGCTGCTGCTGTGTGCTGCCGCGGGTGGCATGGTGTTAGTGGCGAGTCGCCACTTTGCCACCCTCTTTTTCGGCCTGGAACTACTCTCGATGCCGCTGTACGGCATGCTGGCCTATACCTTCCGGGACGAACGCTCCCTGGAGGCGGGCATCAAGTATCTAATCCTTTCCGCCGCGGGCACCGCCTTTTTGCTTTTTGGCATGGCGTTGCTCTATGCGGAAACTGGAGAACTCGAGATTGCTGCCATCGGCGCCGAACTGTCGGGCACTAGCGGTGTCTGGGCGATTGCGGGTGCTGGCCTGATGCTGGTTGGCCTGGGCTTCAAACTTTCCTTCGTGCCCTTCCACCTGTGGACACCGGACGTCTATCAAGGGGGCCCAGGACCGTCGGCGACGTTTTTGGCGACGGCAAGCAAGGCGGCTGTCTTCATCGTCTTTCTCAGGATCGTGATGGAAATACCGGTGTTCCACGAAGCCGGTCCACACGTGATCTTAACGGCGCTGGCGTTAGTCACCATGCTCGCTGGCAACATTCTTGCGCTGGTCCAGCCCAATCTGAAGCGCTTACTCGGGTATTCCTCGATTGCGCACTTCGGCTACCTGTTGGTCGCGTTGGTGGTTGCCGACGGGTTAGCCGTGGAAACGGCAGGGATTTATCTGATCACCTACCTGATTACCACCCTGGGTGCGTTTGGCGTGGTCACCGTGCTTTCCAGTCCCTACAGCGGGGAAGATGCTTCAGCGCTGCATCATTATCGCGGTTTATTTTGGCGGCGGCCCTATCTAGCGGCCGTGCTGACGGTGACGTTGCTTTCATTGGCCGGCATTCCGTTTACCGCGGGCTTTATCGGCAAGTTCTACATCATTGCCCTGGCGGTCGAGGCCAGCCGCTGGTGGCTGGTGGGCGGTATTCTGGTTGGCAGTGCCATCGGGCTTTACTACTACCTTCGGGTGCTGGTCACCCTCTATCTGGTCGAGCCGGGCATGCGCCGTCGGGATGCGCCCCACGATTGGGGGGTTCGTGCTGGAGGCGTCGTGGTGCTGGGGCTGGCGCTGTTGGTGATTTTGCTGGGCGTCTACCCGACACCGGCAATCGACTGGATGGCTAACCTTTCGGTCGCCGGCCACTAATAGAGGAGTTTGTGTGTCTAGCCTAAGCCCGGAAAACTGGTCTATCTCGGTCAGCGTGATCATCTTCTGCGTCTGTGCGCTGATCATCGGTATTTTGGGCACACGATTGACCCGGGTAGTGGACCAGCTCGCCGACCGCCTGGGTATCGGCGAAGCGCTTGCAGGCGCGGTTATCCTGGGGGCGGCGACGTCGCTTTCGGGGGCTGTGCTATCGGTCACGGCGGCCTGGCGTGGGCATCCCGAATTGGCCATCAGCAACGCGATGGGCGGTATTGCCGTACAGACTTTTTTTCTGGCGATGGCCGATCTGGTTTATCGGCGGGCGAACCTGGAGCATGCCGCCGCTTCGGTGCCCAACATGCTCCAGAATGCGCTGTTGATTTCTCTCCTCGGGCTGATCCTGTTTGCGCCGCTGTCGCCGGATGTCACGATCTGGGGCGTTCACCCAGCGACGCCTATTCTTTTCGGGATGTATATATACGGGATTCGGCTGGTCAAAAAGGCGCGTCTGGAGCCCATGTGGCGTCCCTCGTTCACCCGGGAGACGCGTCAGGACGTGCCCGACGATGTAGGCCAAATGCCACCGTTATCAAGGCTAGGGGTGGAGTTCGCACTGTTGACCGCTGGCCTCGGGCTAGCGGGATGGCTGCTGGAGCCGACGGCCAATAAGATTGCATCGGCGTCGGGAATGTCGCTGACCGCTGTGGGCGTATTGTTTACGGCGGTCAGTACCTCGATTCCCGAGCTGGTGACGTCGATCGCAGCGGTGCGCCGCGGCGCGCTTACACTGGCGATAGGCGGTATTATCGGCGGCAACGCCTTCGATACGTTGTTCATGGCGGCGTCGGACGTGGCGTACAGAGACGGTTCCATCTATCACGCCATGCGCGACTCGTCGCAATTCTGGGTAGCGCTGACCTTGCTCATGTGCGGCATTCTGATGATGGGGTTGATTCGGCGGCAGGAGCAGGGCATAGCCCGCATCGGTTCTGAAAGTTTCGCAATAATCGTACTTTACGTGCTCGGTGTTTGCCTTATGTTGTTGTTCGGTGGTTGAGAAAACGGAGTATGGTACACATAGAGTGTTAGGGAATTCCAAAGCCTGTTGGATCTGTTTTGGAGCGCCCTATGCAAGCGTGTTTTTAATATCCCGCGATGGCCGAAGGACCAGCCTAGACGTCGGGCCCTCTGAAGTTCCGTGACTGGCTCACGGAGCGATGCCTGGAGCTAATCCGGACGGCCAAAATTTTGATGCATTGCAGAGAAATTGAGGTTATCCGCTATGACCAACGAAACAAACCCTTACCCTTCGCGATTGAAAGAAGGCGACGGCATCGATCCCTTCGTTCGTCTTGACCCTGTCGTACATTCTCGCAACCAATGGCGCTGGGATGGCCCCCTTGGTGAAGTGGCATTGTCCAAATACGAGCGTGACGGCTTTCTCTGGTTCGAGGGATTTTTTTCCCAAGAACGGATGCAGCCATTCTTTGACGAGCTCAAAGAGATGGCCAGCGATAAGAAGCTGATGGAGTCGGATCAAATCATTACGGATCCCGAATCGGGAGAGATCCGGTCGGTATTTGCGATGCACGAGCTTTCCGATCATTTTAGCCGACTGACCCGGGACCCACGTATTCTCGGGATGGTTCGTCAGCTTCTAGGAAGCGAAGTCTACATCCACCAATCACGCATCAACGATAAGTTCGGCTTTCAGGGCAGTGGGTTCGACTGGCACTCGGACTTTGAGACTTGGCACTCCGAAGATGGTATGCCTAGGATGCGAGCCGTCAGTGCGTCACTTATGCTAACGGATAACAACGAGTTCAACGGGCCTCTGATGCTGATTCCCGGTTCCCATCACTATTTTGTGCCGTGCATGGGCGAGACACCGGACATGAATTGGACGGACTCGTTGAAAGCCCAGCGTCTGGGTGTGCCCGATCAGGACGCCCTGGCGATGCTGGCCAACCGAGGCGGGATCCAGGCACCCAAAGGGCCGGCGGGGTCGTTGCTGTTGTTCGAATGCAATACATTGCATGCGTCCAACAAAAACATGTCGCCATGGCCGCGGTCGAATCTGTTCTTTGTCTACAACAGTGTCGAAAACCGCCTTGGAGAACCTTATGCCGCGCCCCATACACGGCCGGAGTTTCTTGGGGCACGGGAAAACAATGAGGCACTGACCATGCACGACGATTTCCCGGAACTGGCTGGGCAGGGTGTTCAACCCCTACGCCATGGTGACTCTTAACTTTTTGTGTCATCACGATTAATACAGCAGGCCTTGTATTTGCGACCGCTCCCACAGGGGCAGCGGTCGTTGCGGCCTGGCTTCAATAGTCCTTGACGGGGATCCCCGCTGACATAAAGCCATTGCCCGTCTTCCCGGGCAAAGTCCGATCTTTCTTCCAGATAGCCCCATTGTCCTTTGTCCCAGTAGATGGCCCGAAAGTGCACGGCGCCTTGAGGGCCGGTTTGCGAGGCATCCAGAATCTGTAGGCTGGTCCAGACCGGGGCGTCTTTCAGGTCCAGTTGGGACGGCCGTGTTTTCGGATGCCAGGTGAGCAGCAGGTAATCGGGCTTGTGCGTGGCGAAGGCCGCGAAACGTGACCGCATCAGGGCTTCGGGCGTTGCAGCCACGCGGCCTCCTTCATGGAGTGGCCCGCAGCATGAGGAGTAGGGCTGCTGACTGCCGCAGGGGCAGGCTTCGTTCTTCATCTATTGCTCCTGGGCGGTTATGGGGAAGCCAGGTTAAAACGGGACAGCGTGCTTCCAGCGAGACTCAAGCAAAGGCAGCCCTGCGGGCTACTCCGAAGCTAAAGCATCGGCTACATTTGTTCCAACCTCGGGTATGTAGCAGACGCTTTAGCTTCTGAGGCGCCGAAGGTGCCCATCTTTTTTGCGCCTTACCTGGAATGTGCGGTGATTTTCCGTTCATGCCAATCCGTATGGACAAAAAAACGCCAGCTGCGGGAGCTGGCGTTTTTTCGGGGCAGGGCCCTTGGACAACCCAGTCAGGAGATTAGGCTACGGAAGCCTTGGCCGCCTTGCTGGTGTACTTCTCCATCTGATCGAAGTTCAGGTACTTGTAGATGTCCTTGGACATGCTGTTCAGGTCCTTGGCGTACTCCATGTACTCCGCAGGTGTTGGCAGTTTGCCGAGAACCGCACCCACAGCCGCCAGTTCCGCAGAGGTCAGGTACACGTTGGCGCCATCGCCCAGACGGTTGGGGAAGTTACGGGTGGAGGTGGACAGTACCGTGGACTTGGCCGCCACACGGGCCTGGTTACCCATGCACAGCGAGCAGCCGGGCATCTCGGTCCGTACACCGGCAGTGCCGTAGGTGTTGAAGTAGCCTTCTTCCATCAGTTGCGCCTGGTCCATCTTGGTCGGCGGAGACATCCACAGACGGGTGCTCAGCGGACCTTTATGCTGCTCGAGCAGCTTACCGGCGGCACGGAAGTGACCAATGTTGGTCATGCATGAGCCGATGAACACTTCGTCCACCTTATCGCCAGCCACTTCGGACAGCACCTTGGCATCGTCCGGGTCGTTCGGGCAGCAGACAATCGGTTCGTTGATGTCGGCCAGGTCGATCTCGATGACGTGGGCGTATTCCGCGTCCTTGTCGGCACGCATCAGGCTCGGGCTGGCCAGCCACTCTTCCATCTTCTTGGCGCGACGCTCAAGCGTACGCGGATCGCCGTAGCCTTCCGCGATCATCCAGCGCAGCATAACGATGTTGGAGCGTAGGTACTCGGCAACGGAGTCTTCGGACAGGTTGATGGTACAACCGGCTGCGGAGCGCTCTGCAGAGGCGTCAGACAGCTCGAACGCCTGCTCGACGGTCAGGTGCTCCAGGCCTTCGATTTCCAGGATACGGCCGGAGAACTCGTTGATCTTGCCTTTCTTTTCGACGGTCAGCAGGCCTTGCTTGATGCCATAGAGCGGGATCGCATGGACCAGATCGCGCAAGGTGATGCCCGGCTGCATTTCGCCTTTGAAGCGCACCAGAACCGACTCCGGCATATCCAGCGGCATAACGCCGGTGGCCGCAGCAAACGCCACAAGCCCGGAGCCGGCGGGGAAGGAAATGCCCATCGGGAAGCGGGTGTGGGAGTCGCCACCGGTACCGACGGTATCCGGCAGCAGCATGCGGTTCAGCCAGGAGTGAATGATGCCGTCGCCCGGACGCAGGGCAACACCGCCACGGGTCTGGATGAAGTCCGGCATGGAGTGTTGCATTTCCACGTCGACCGGCTTGGGATAGGCGGCGGTGTGACAGAAAGACTGCATAACCAGATCGGACTGGAAGCCCAGGCAGGCTAGGTCTTTCAGCTCGTCACGGGTCATCGGGCCGGTGGTGTCTTGAGAGCCCACGGTAGCCATCTCGGGCTCGCAGTAGGTGCCTGGACGCACGCCTTTGCCTTCTTCCAGGCCACAGGCTCGGCCCACCATTTTCTGGCCCAGGGTGAAGCCTTTTTCGCCGGCTTCCGGATCTTTTGGCAGGCGGAAGAGGTCGGTCGCACCCAGATTCAGGGCTTCACGCGCCTTGGTTGTCAGGCCACGGCCGATGATCAGCGGGATACGGCCGCCGGCCTGGACTTCGTCCAGGATCACGTCGGACTTGAAGCCAAATTCGGAGATGGTCTCACCGGCTTCATTCAGGATCTTGCCTTCGTACGGGCGGATCTCGATGACGTCGCCCATGTTCATGTCGTCGACCGGTGCTTCGAAAACCAGGGCGCCGGCATCTTCCATGGTGTTGAAGAAGATCGGGGCCACCTTGTTGCCGATACAGACACCGCCGGAGCGCTTATTGGGCACGCCCGGCATGTCTTCACCGAAGAACCAGAGTACGGAGTTGGTTGCAGACTTACGGGAAGAGCCGGTACCCACAACGTCACCGACGAAGGCAACGGGAAGGCCTTTGTCCTTGATCTCGTCGATTTGAGACATCGGGCCAGTGGTGCCCGGATCTTCCGGGTTCAGGCCGTCACGGGGCATTTTGTAGGCTGCGCGGGCATGCAACGGGATGTCAGGACGTGACCAGGCATCCGGAGCCGGAGATAGGTCGTCGGTGTTGGTCTCGCCAGTAACCTTGAACACGACCATTTTCATGCTCTCGGGTACTTTCTTCTTACCGGTGAACCACTCGGCGTTGGCCCACGATTCCATGACATCCTTGGCGACCGCGTTGCCGGCATCCATCTTTTCCTTCACGTCGTTGAAGGCATCGAACATCAGCAGGGTTTTCTTCAGCTTCTCGCCAGCCAGCTTGGCCAGGTCGTCGTTATCCAGTAGGTCGACCATTGTGGCGATGTTGTAGCCACCCTGCATCATGCCCAGCAGTTCGACGGCCTTTTCCTTGCTGATCAGCGGCGAGGAGGCCTCATCTTTAACGACAGCGGTGAGGAACGCGGCCTTGACGTAGGCGGCCTCATCCACGCCCGGCGGAATGCGGTTTTCCAACAGATAGACCAGCTCCTCTTCTTCACCCGCTGGCGGGGTTTTCAGAAGCTCAACCAGTGCAGCGGTTTGCTCGGCGTTCAGGGGTTTGGGAGGAATGCCCAGTGCCGCGCGCTCTTCGACGTGTTTACGGTACTCTTCTAACACGGTAAGACCCTCATCAGTTAGGATGCCCTGCGGTGTCAAAAGGAGGCACTGAATAAATAGATTACATTTCCTTCCTGGGCGCGCCAGATGGCGGCTAAGGAAGGGTAAGTTACTTATTCAGTGGCTCCTTCATTGAGCAGGGTTATTGGTGACTGGGGAATCATCATTGCTTCCCCGGTGCGTGTCCCGTCTGGCTAATTCATTCATCTACTGGCAGGCGCCTGGATAATCCCAGTACCGACAGGCGCTTGCGGCGCGGACCCCGGCAGCAGTCAATGAATTAGCCCGACAGGACACCGAGTTCGGGCCGCAATTCTAGCGGAAATCCCTGACGAAGTTAAGTTGTACTAAGGGCGGCCTTGTGTTTGCCGTTGGCAGAGATGACCTGGATGAAT
Organism: Marinobacter fonticola; assembly: GCF_008122265.1. Classification (NCBI taxonomy): domain Bacteria; kingdom Pseudomonadati; phylum Pseudomonadota; class Gammaproteobacteria; order Pseudomonadales; family Marinobacteraceae; genus Marinobacter; species Marinobacter fonticola. Next base: position 2,649,917 of record NZ_CP043042.1, on the reverse strand, counting down.
CATGTATAATCCATCGCCACTGAATAGATAGTCTAGGGAACCGATTTAGCCGATATGCAAGCCGCACTTGATGAAATCCATGGCTTCCTGCCATGCCGCACGCCCGACCAGTGGATCGAAAATGCGCTGGTCAATCAGGATCTGATGCTGATCGATCATGCCCATTGCGAGAAAAAGGCAGCGTCCACCGCGCTTAGTCTGATGTATCGCTATGTGGACAATCCCGAGCTGCTGAACAAGATGTCGCGCCTGGCGCGGGAGGAACTGCGGCACTTTGAGCAGGTGCTGGCCATTATGAAAAAACGCGGCGTCGCCTACGACCATCTGACACCTGCGCGGTACGCAGCAGAACTGCGTAAGGAAGTGCGGACGGAGGATCCCGGGCGCCTTGTGGATGTCCTGATCGTCGGCGCTATTATCGAGGCCCGGTCATGCGAGCGATTCGCGGCGCTGGCGCCCCATCTGGACGAGGCGCTGGAAACGTTTTATAGCAGCCTGCTCAAATCGGAGGCGCGGCATTATCAGGATTACCTGAAGCTGGCGGAGAAAGCCGCTGGCGCGCCCATCGATGATCGTGTTGCAGTCTTTCTTGACATCGAGAAGGGGCTCATTGAGAAGCCGGATACGGAATTCCGGTTTCATAGCGGTCCAGTCGCGTCAGCCTCCGCCAAGCCAGCAGCCCCTTGAATGTCTCAAAGCTCCTGACACAAAGCCATCCATCGCCCGATCCCCGCGCTACGATACTTCTGCCGGTGCAATATGAAGTAGAACTGCCGGTCGAATTTACGGTAATCCGGCACCGCTAGCGGGATCAGGCTGCCGCGACGGAAAGCATCGGCAAGGCAGACCCGCGATAGGCAGCCGATACCCAAATTAGCCTCGACCGCGCGCTTGATGGCTTCGGTGTGCTCCAGTTCCAGCAGGATGTTCAGATCGGGCAGGATGCCATGCATACCGCGTTCGAAGGTCTGCCGTGTGCCCGAACCGGTTTCGCGCATGATCCAGGTGGCGGAGGTTAGATCGTTGTCATCGAGGCCGCTTTTATCCGCGTAAGGGTGCTCCGGCGAGCAAAACACCACCAATTCGTCCGATCGCCAGGGAATCACCTCGAGCTCGTCCGACTGCAGCTCGCCCTCAATTAGCCCGATATCCAATTCGAAATCCTTAACCCGCCTGGCCACCGTCTGAGTGTTGGCAACCTCCAATGAGACCCGGGCGTGGGGCTGAGTCCGCATGTAGCGCGCCATTACGCCAACCGCCAGGTAATTGCCGATAGTCAACGTGGCGCCGACCTTGAGTGCGCCAACTTCGGTATGCTGATCCAGTGCGAGTTCCAGTTCCCGTCCCTGTGACAGCAGGGCTTCCACTTGGGGGCGGAACAGTCTGCCAAGCTCGTTGAGTTGTAAGCGCTTCCCGACACGATCGAACAACTGGATATCGAACTGCGACTCCAGTTCCTTGAGGGCGCTACTGGCGGCGGATTGCGACATCGCCAGGGCGTCTGCGGCCCGCGTGATGTTCTGGGTATTGGCCGCGGCCAGGAAAACTTCGAGCTGGCGGAAGGTATATCTCATTATCGATTAAACCGAATAAGGTTATGAAAATATCCCATTTTGTCGATAGGTTACTCTTGGGGTAAGCTGCACTCAACTATTAGACATTTTTGTTCTGATTAAACAGCTGCATTGGGATAGATCGTTATGGGCAATATGAATCGCGAAACTGTAACAAGCGTTCGCCATTGGAACGACACGCTGTTCAGCTTTACGACCAGCCGTGACCCCGGCTTTCGCTTCAAGAACGGTCATTTCATCATGATTGGCCTGGAAAGCGACGGTAAGCCTTTGATGCGCGCTTACAGCATTGCCAGCGCCAACTACGAGGAGCAGCTCGAGTTCTTCTCGATCAAGGTGCAGGACGGCCCGCTGACCTCCAAGCTGCAAAAGATCCAGGTGGGCGACGAGATTCTGGTCAGCCGCAAGCCGACGGGCACCTTGGTGGTTGACCACCTGCTGCCTGGCCGCAATCTATATCTGATCAGCACCGGCACCGGACTTGCGCCGTTCCTGAGCATTATCAAGGATCCGGAAGTCTACGAGCGCTTCGACAAGGTGATCTTGACCCACGGCGTGCGCCATGTGACTGAGCTGGCGTATCAGGAAGAGATCACGGGTCTACCGGACAACGAATACTTCGGTGAGATGGTGGATGGCAAACTGCTTTACTACCCGACGGTGACGCGAGAAGACTTCCGCAACCAGGGCCGCCTTACCGATCTGATGGAGAGCGGCAAACTCATGTTTGATTTGGGTTTGCCGGCGTTCAACAAGGAAGACGACCGCTTCATGATCTGCGGTAGCCCGAGCATGCTCAAGGACACCTGCAGCATTCTGAATGCGCAAGGTTTCCAGGAAGCGCGTCACGGGGATCTGGGTCACTACGTAATCGAGCGCGCCTTCGTCGAGCGCTAAAAGCGCGGACGAGAGACGGACGTGTGGAAGGATGCAGGCGGGGGCTCGGTCCCATCCTGCGTCCCTAAGTTTATTCTAGCTAAACCCCTCCGGCCCCAGGTTTCTTGCCTCGGGGTCTTTTTTTTGATCTTTCGTTCGAGTCTCATTCAAGAACCAGATTGTCACGCGCCACGGCTAGGGTATCGGGTAGCTGCAGGTCGCCGCCGGCCATCAGCCACTGGTCCATGCTATGGTCGAGATGCGTCAGCCACGTGGTCTCGGGTTTTAGCCGGTCTACGAGCCCCAGCACAATGTTCAGGTCGTTGTGATTGCTTGGTGCGTCCTGCAGCGGGGGCCAGGTGCAGTCGATAATCAAGGTGAAATTTCCCCAGCCGGCTAGAAAGGCTTCCGTTTCTGCGGGCAACCCCACCGTGTCCGTAAGGTAGGCGATTTTTTGACCGCCACATTCCAGCGCATAGCCGTGACAAACCTTTGAATGGTTCAACGCCAGCGGCGTAACAATCACCGGCCCCAGTTTGAAGGGTTCACCAACCCGGCCTGATGGCATGAAATTCAAGATCCCGTGATGCTTGAACAGGTCGTCACAGCCGGTGTCGTCCGGTGGGCCGTAGACTGGGATCGGGGGAGCGACACCCCAGCGTAAACGGAACAAGCCATAGACATGGTCCATGTGGTAATGAGTTAGACAGATGGCATCGATATCGCCCGGCTGAAATCTTTCCACCAGATCGTGACGTCCGGCATCGAGCAAGATTCGGAAGTCGCCGGCTTCGACCAAAGCGCTGGCTGCACCGCGACTGTATTGTGGGTCGAGCCGGCCACGCTCGCAGGCCGGGCAATCGCACCCGAATACCGGCACCTGGCGCACATTACCCGTGCCCAGAAACGTCAGTTTCATTGCGCCGCTCCTTTTCGATGAACGCCAGAAATGCGGCTACCGTTTCTTCCACCGGGCCGCTGTTGTTCAACGCCAGCGTGCCGGCTGGGAAGGACTGCTTGAGGGCATGATGGCGCTTGAGCCGTTTGCGAATCTCATCCCGGCTTTCCCGGCCACGCCCGTATAAGCGCGATTCAAGCAGGCTGTCGGGAACATCGACCAGTACTGGAACCAGAGTGTCGCCAAACTGCTCCATCGCGTGCGGACAATGGGCGCGCGAGCCATTGACAATGACGTCGTATCCTCGCTCTAGCCAGCCACAGACGGTTTGTTCGATTCCGTAGCACAGGCCATGAGCCTCCCAGTTCAACACAAAGTTGCCGGATGCAAGCAGGCAGTCAAATTCCGCGCGTGAGATAGGCACATGTTCTTCGCTACCGTCATGCGCGGGCCGGGTGATGAAACGCCGGGCGATGTGAACCTGTGAGTAGGCGGGTAGCGACCGGGCGAGGGCTTTGAGCAGATAGTCCTTGCCCGCCCCCGAGGCGCCCATCACGTAGAACAGGCGCCCGGCTCGAGAATTGACTTCAGAAAACACGCTCGCCCTCCCGCCACACCTGCCGGATCACCGGCGAGAGCGTATCCGCACGGGCCAGCACAAGATCGGCTCGCTGGCCTTGGGCGATCTCGCCACGGTCGGTAAGTCCGGCACTTCGAGCCGGTGCCCGCGAGACGGTATCGATAGCACGAGGCAGCGTGTAGGCGGCGTTCTCGCGAGACAGCCGGAACGCACCGTCGAGCAGCGAGGAGGGGTAATAGTCGGACGAAAGAATATCCAGAACCTCGATCTCCGCCAGCGCTGACGCCGCCACGTTGCCTGAATGGGAGCCGCCTCGAACCACATTGGGCGCACCCATGAGGACCTTAAGTCCAGCCTCGTGGGACGCTTTCGCTGCGGCCTCGGTGGTGGGAAACTCGGCAATGGTCATGCCGTCGCTGCAGGCTTCGGCGACGTGTGCCTGGGTTGCGTCATCGTGACTGGCCAGGGGAATTCCCCGGTGGCGGCACGCGTCGACGACCGTGCGGCGGTATTGGCTGCTGAACTTCTCGCTGTTGGCTTTCTGGCTCAGGATGAAATCCTCCATCTGTTGCTCGCTAAGTCCGTACTTACCTTGATAGTACTGGCGGTATTTGTCTTCCCGCACGAACTGGCGCTGGCCCGGTGAATGATCCATGACCGACACCAAGTGGACCATCGGATGGTCTGCCATGACGCCAAACAGGTCCGGCAGACCTTCATAGGAGACTTCGCACCGTAGGTGTAGCAGGTGATCCGCACGATAAACGCCGGCCTCGCGCGCCTCATCCAAAGCATCGACCATATCCTGCAGGTAGCGCAAGCGATTGGAGTCGTCCATCACGTCGCCCAGCGACAGGGCGTCGAACACCGTGGTGATGCCTGACGCAACGATCTGGGCGTCGTGGGTCATGACCGCCGACCGGGCTGGCCAGCGGACACCCGGGCGAGGCGCAAAATGTTTCTCCAGATTATCGGTATGCAGCTCCACCAGGCCAGGGAGCAGGTAATCGCCGCCGCCATCGACGGCATGGGCCAGCGACGTGACGCCCTGATCGATGCGCAGGATTCGGCCGTTCTCGACAACCACGGTGCCGTCGAAGACTTCGGTTGCCGTGACAACCTTGACGTTGGTCAGGATCAACGAGTGACTCATGCGGTTTCCTCCATGTCTGCAACCGGGGCGATCTCGAAGATCCGGTCGGCCACCTGGTCCCGGACGTCGGTATCGTGAAATATGCCGACCAGCGCACTGCCGGCTTGTTTGGCGTCATGGATGAGCCTGACGACCTGTTCGCGGTTAGCGGGGTCCAGTGACGCCGTTGGTTCGTCGAGTAGAAGAATCGGATGCCCCACCGCAAATCCCCGGGCGATATTGACCCGTTGCTGCTCGCCGCCGGAAAAAGTGGCTGGCGCCAATGACCAGAGCCGTTGGGGGATGTTGAGCCTTTGCAGCAATGTGCTGGCCCGGGTTTCGGCTTCGTCGCGGTCGACGCCAAGTTCCAGCATGGGCTCCATAACGATGTCCAGCGTGGTGACCCGGGGAACCACCCGCAGGAACTGGCTGACGTACCCGAGGGTTTCCCGGCGCAGGCGCCAAATCTGACGCGGATGGGCTCGAGCCAAGTCTACCCAGCCCTGGGCGCCGCGAATCCGCAGGGACCCGCTTTGCGCACGATAGTTGGCATAAAGCAGGCGCATCAGCGTGCTCTTGCCGCTACCGGAGCGTCCGCCGAGCACGACGCATTCACCGGCGTCGACGTTCAGGTTGATGTTTCGCAGCACGTCCAGCGTGATGCCGTGCTGCTGATGCAGGGTGAACGACTTGGACAGGTTCTCGACCTGAATCATGGCCCCCATGTGACAATCTCCTGATCTGAGGGTTGCCCAACGGCAACCCGGGATAACGTGTGACGGGTCAGCCCGCAAGTACCGACGATACGAGCAGTTGCGTATAAGGATGCTGCGGATCGTCCAGTACCTGGTCGGTCAGACCCTGCTCGACGATGTGGCCCTGGCGCATCACCACCAGCCGGTGGGCCAAGAGGCGCGCGACCGCAAGATCGTGGGTGACAATGACCACTGCCAGATCCAGTTCACGCACCAGCTGGCGCAACAGGTCGAGCAAGCGGGCCTGCACCGAGACGTCCAGGCCGCCGGTGGGTTCGTCCATAAAAAGCAGCCGGGGGCGCGTGACCAGATTGCGGGCGATTTGCAGACGCTGCTGCATGCCTCCGGAGAAATCCCTCGGCAAGTCGTCCATGCGGTCGACATCGATTTCCACGGCGTTGAGCCAATGCTCCCCGGTCTCGCGGATGCGGCCGTAATGGCGCTCGCCAACGGCCATCAACCTTTCGCCGAGATTGGCGCCGGCAGTCACGCGCATGCGCAGACCGTCCCGCGGGTTTTGCTCCACCATGCCCCACTCGGTGCGGGCCAGTACGCGTCGCCGGGACTCGTTGAGCGTCAGTAAATCCACCGTGCCAAATTGGCTTGAGTGGTAGCTGACCTGGCCGTGCTGGGGGCGGAGCTTGCCGCTGAGGCAGCGCATCAGGGTGGTCTTGCCGGAGCCGGATTCACCGACGATACCCATGACTTCGCCTGGAAACAGGTCCAGCTCGATGTCGTCGCATCCACGGCCGTTGGCATAGTGGTGCGTCAGTTGGCGAGCTGCGAGCAGAGGTGCCGGCCGTGCGTCAATCTCACTTTCCGGCGTGACGGCGGGCGCCGCCAACGTTTCACTGGTCATGGCGGGCCTCCTGGCGCTGGCTGCAATAATCGGTATCGGAGCAGACGAATAAGCGTCCGCCCTGGTCGTCGGTCACCACCTCATCGAGGAAGCTCGCGTCCGCGCCACAAAAAGCGCATTGCGCCTCCCACTGTTGAACCTCAAAGGGGTAGTCCTCGAAGTCCAGACTGGTGACGTCGGTCCAAGGCGGGATGGCGTAGAGGCGCTTTTCCCGGCCGGCGCCAAAGAGCATCAGCGCCGGGCTATGGTTCATCTTCGGGTTATCGAATCGGGGGATGGGCGAGGGGTCCATGATGTAGCGACCGCTCACTTTGACGGGGTAGGCATAGGTGGTGGCGATATGACCAAAGCGCGCAATATCCTCGTAGAGTTTTACGTGCATAACGCCGTATTCCTCCAGCGCATGCATGGTGCGGCACTCGGTCTCGCGGGGTTCGATGAAGCGCAAAGGCTCGGGAATCGGCACCTGGAATACCAGGATCTGGCCCGCCCGTAGCGGGGTTTCGGGAATCCGGTGCCGTGTCTGGATCAGCGTCGCGTCGGTGGTTTTCTCGGTGGTGGCAACGCCGCATACCCGCTGGAAGAATTTGCGGATGGAGACGGCATTGGTGGTGTCGTCGGCCCCCTGGTCGATGACTTTTAAGGTGTCGTCTGCACCGATCACGGCCGCGGTGACTTGCATGCCGCCGGTACCCCAGCCATACGGTAGGGGCATTTCGCGCCCGGCAAATGGAACCTGGTATCCGGGAATGGCAACGGCTTTGAGCAGGCCGCGCCGCAGCATGCGCTTGGTCTGTTCATCCAGGTAGCCGAAGTTGTAGGCCGGGTCGGGACCGGTGGAACGGGTAAGGGGAGTGAGGCTCATGCGGGCTCCTCCAGATTGGGCGAGGCGGGACGTGAATCGTTTTCGCGATTGCCGCGCTTTGCCTCGTCTCGAAGCTGGCGCAACAGGGCCAGTTCGCTTTGGAAATCCACGTAGTGCGGTAGCTTGAGATGGGACACGAAACCGGAAGCCTCAACGTTGTCGCAATGGGCAAGCACGAAGGCTTCGTCCTGGGCGGGGGCATCCTGTGGCTCGTCCAGTTCCCGTGCCCTGAGTGCACGGTCGACCAGCGCCATCGCCATGGTTTTGCGTTCCGAGCGGCCGAAGGCCAGGCCGTAGCCGCGGGTAAAGCGCGGATCGGCACCTTCCAGCGCAAACTGATTGACCATATCGCACTCGGTAACGGTGATATCGCCGATGACGACGGCGAAACCGAGTTCTTCTGGATGAAGTTCCAGCGCCACCTCGCCTGTCCGGATTTCGCCCGCAAACGGGTGGTTACGGCCGTAGCCACGCTGGGTCGAGTAGCTCAGTGACAGCAGGAACCCCTCGTCACCCCGTGCCAAGGCCTGTAGACGGGTGGCGCGATCGGCGGGGAACTCCAGTGGCTCACGGGTGAGATCGGTGGCCGCTGCGGGGCCGGGCACTTCGGTTTCCAGCAGGCGGTCGTTATTCATGATGGCGTTGACCCGGGGCAACAAACCGCTCTCGGTGTCCGCTTCGGCCGGTGGTGCGGAATCGTGCCCTTCGGCCAGCAGCGCAAAGTTGAGCAGCCGGTGGGTGTAGTCATAGGTCGGACCCAATAACTGGCCCCCGGGCAGGTCTTTGAAAATGGCGGATACCCGGCGCTCAGCGCGCATGGCCGCTGTGTCCATCGGTTCGGTGCTTCCGAACCGGGGCAACGTGGTGCGATAGGCACGCACCAAAAAAATGGCTTCCACCAAGTCGCCGCTGGCCTGTTTAATGGCGAGAGCGGCCAGTTCTGGGTCGTATAGCGCGCCTTCATTCATCACCCGGTCGACTGCCAGGTGAAGCTGTTCACGAATTTGCGCGACTGAAAGTTCGGTGATGCCGGGATTCCCCCGGCGGCGGTGGGCCATGAGCGCATGCGCCTGGTCAATAGCCTGCTCTCCGCCTTTAACGGCAACGTACATCAGTGCTCCTCCTCTAACAGTTGAATCCGCGTGGTGCGAGGCAATCCCAGGAGCTGGTCAGCACTGACCAGCACGATGTCCAGGCCGGTTGGGAAGCGCTGGCGATTGTTCTCGAACAAGCGAAGGTGGTCGTCGGTGAGGCCGGAGACGTGCACAGGGCGGCAGTCTTGTATGCCCGGCCCGGAGAGCTGATAGGCATGTCCCTCGTCCAATGCAGGCACCTGGACAATGAGCGTTGTCGTCTGATGGGGTGTTTCATGATTGCCCGTTGCAAAACCGTCCAGGCAAGACCACTCATCGAGGGTCAGTACCGCGAAATCCGCCAAGTCGGATTCGGTGCTAATCGGTACGCCACAGTGGAAACGTAGATTGTCCTCGACACCGCGGTGGGCCAGCCCCGGGCTGATCCAAACCGCAGTATCGTTGTCGGTCAGGGTGAGCAGGGTTGCCCACGCCGCGGGGCAAAGGTCGCCCATCGGTTCGGGGCCGTCTAGCCCAACGATTACACCGGGCTCGGACATCGCCTTGAGAATGGCTTTGAAGGCTTGCTGGGATTGGTGTACGGGTTCCTCGAAGCCGGCCCAAAGCTGCTGACTTTGGCGTGGTGTCATGCGTTCTCTCCTCGGACCATCGTGAAGAAGTCCACCTTGGTTGCTGCGGCTTGGCGCGTCTTGCGTGTCTGTGCGGCTTGCCAGCGGCCACGGCAGGGTTCGATCAGCTGGTGCTGTAGCTCGTCGTACCGGCCGGTTTGCAACAGGGCGTCGAATAGCGCGGCAAGCTCGGCATGACGCTTGTCGCGACCGAGTACCCAGCTCATGCCAGTGGTTCCATCGTCCAGCGATAGCGCGCAGCGGGTCACGGTGACCTCGCCGAGGTTGAACGCTCCACCATTGCCACCCGTACGTCCGCGCACCATAGCCATGCCGCACTCCGGTGGACGTAGGTGGCGGTAGGCTGGGGGTGAATCCAACAGGGTCAGGCCGTCTTCCAGTTCTCGGATGGACGCGCGCGAAAGCACCGCCATCCAGCCCTGTCGCGCATGGGATTGGCTTTGGGTCATGGGGATATCTCCGGATCGGGTGTAACACGTAGTTCAAAGCGGTCGGCCCGGCACCGGGAAATGCTGTACTCGACGACCTCCCGGGTACCGGCGATCACATTGCGTGAACGAATAATGAGTAAAGGCTGATGGCGGGCGCAGCAGAGGTGTGCAATTTCGTCGCGCCGGGGCAGCGCGGCACTGATAAAGCTCTGCTGGCGTTGCAGGCGAAGACCGTAAACCGATTCCAGCACCGCGTGCAGCGAGCCGCCTTGGTAGTGATCTTGAATATCCGGTACCCGCGTGGCGATCAGGTAGTGGGATAACAACGTCATGGGGCGCCCGTCGGCCCGGCGCAGGGTGTCGATCCGGACGATGCCGGCTCCCGGCGCGATGCCCAGATGATGGGCTTCCTTGCGCCCAGCCTCCATCAGCGCAAAATCCAGCACCTCGGTCGAGGGATGCAGGCCCATATTCTCCAGCGCTTCGGAAAAGCGTCCGCGGGCACCGATTTCGTACTCGATGCAGTTGTTCAGGACTAGGGTGCCGCGGCCATGCTGGCGCTCCAGCATGCCGGCCTGAATGAGCTCTTCTACCGCCCGGCGTAGCGTGTGACGGTTGATGCTGAAACGATCGGCGAGCTGGTGTTCCGGCGGCAGGTATTCCCCGACCTGGAACTGCTCGCGAATTTCATCCTGAAGTTTCTGGGCTATAGCCTGATAAATCGCCATTTGGACTCCGTGGTATAGATATCTAGACAAGTGTGGATGCGGGCGAAGCTCCCACACTCAGATGAATCGCCTACGGATTCGCTGGGAGAGCACATCGAGCAGCGTGACCGTCGCCACAATCACGAGGATGACGGCGCAAGTTTCGGCGAACATAAAGCCGCGTATGCTTTCCCAAAGAATGACGCCAATGCCGCCGGCGCCGACCATACCGACCACCGTTGCGGAGCGGACGTTGGATTCGAAGCGATAAAGTGAATAGGAGATCCATAGAGGCAGGACTTGGGGAATCACCCCATAGATGATCTCGTGCACCGGCCTGGCGCCGGTGACTCGAACGCCTTCGACCGGCCCGTGATCGATAGCTTCGACAGCCTCGGAAAAGAGCTTGGCGAGTACCCCGGTGGTGTGAACGAACAACGCCAGAACACCGGCGAAGGGCCCTAGTCCTACAGCCACGACAAAGAGCATTGCAAAGACCATTTCGTTGATCGCGCGGCACGCGTCCATCGCCCGGCGAACCGGCTGGTAGATCCACCAGGGCACCAGGTTCTCGGACGATAAAATGCCCAGGGGGATCGCCATAACGATCGACAAAACCGTGCCCCAAACGGCGATCTGGATGGTGATAAGCATTTCCTCCAGATACAGGTCCAGGTTGTCGAAATTGGGTGGAAAGAAATCCCCTGCGAACACCGCCATGTTTCCCGCGTCGTTGATCAGCGTCATGGGTCGCATATCGGCGCCTTCCCAGGACACGATCAGCACGGCCACGAACAGGGCCCAGCCCAGCCATTGCCACAGCGAGGTCCGGCGGTGCCGCATATGGGCCTGTAGGTGTTGATCGACGTTGAGTGCGGTCACTCGGTTTCTCCTTGGATGAGCCGGGGCTCATGCGAATGCTAGTAGGTCCCCGGCTCGGGTTCGGTGATCAGTCGCGGGCGTCGAGGGCGGCCATGCGGCGTTCCAGGCTGGCTAGGTTTGCGTCTATCTCGGCCAGCTTGGTGGACTTCTCTTCGGCGGAGAGGCTGTCGCTGTTTTCGATTTCAGCGCGCTGCTTGAAGAGTGCGAGTTGACGGATGGGGATCAGTTGATCGTTGCTGGACGCTTTGAAAGGTGCCCACTGCAGATCGGCGAGAACGTTGGCTTCTCGCTCGCCCTTGCCGTAGTCCATGAAGAAATTCCAGATCTTTGTCTTGGCCGACTCGGGCAGATTCTTACGCCACACAATGGGATCGGCCGGAATGAGCGGTGATTTCCACAGGACTTTGATCTGTTCCGCCTTCTCTGGGTGGGTTTCCTGCAAACGAGCCAGGCTTTCGGTGTTGTTCGTGGCGAAATCCACTTGGCCGGTGGCGGCTGCCAGCAGATTGCTCTCGTGGTTGCTGTTCAGCACCCGCTTGAAAACGTTTTTGGGCTGAACGTCGCGCTTGGCAAAGACATAATAGGAAGGCACCAGGTAGCCTGATGTGGAGTTGGGATCGCCATTGCCGAATGTCAGCTCGCCCGGGTTCTTGAAGATATCGTCGACGGTGTTCAGCGGGCTGTCTTTGCTGGTCACCAGCAGAGACCAGTACCCGGGGTTGCCGGTGACATCGACGGTTTGGGCAAAGATCTCGCCGCCGGCGCGATCAATGGCTTCCATGGCAGATTTGTTGCCATACCAGGCCACGTCGACCTTGTCGAAGCGCATACCCTGGATGATGCCGGCGTAGTCCGGTGCGAAGAAGGCTTTCACCTCCATCCCTGTCTGCTTTTCCATGTCTTTCAGGAAGGGGTCCCAGACTTGCCGTAGGTTCTGTGAGCTTTCCGTGGAAATAATGCCAAAGTTCAGGGTTTTCATATCCTCGGCTACGGCCTGGCCGGTTAGGCCAAAGAGCACCAGGGCGGTGGCAATAAGCGATCGGGTAAGGGCTTTCATGACGTCCTCCAGACTGTCGGGTTTTTGGTTTTGCTATGGTTTTACTATGGTTTTTTGGTTTTACTATCAGCCGGCCTGGGCAGCCGCGACCAAAGTGGGGGTGTGCCGCGGGGCGGCTGATTCGGGACTGTCCACCCAATCCGGGTAGTGGCCGTAAAGCGCTCTTAGAGTGCTGGGGGATAGGTGCTCCGCAGGTCCGTCGTAGAAGATTTCGCCGTCTTTAAGGGCGACGACCCGCGGGCAGTATTCCAATGCGACGTCCACTTGATGCAGGGTGACCACAACGGTTTTGCGGTCCTTCTGATTGATGTCGCGAAGACTGGTCATAATGCGGCGGGAAGATTCGGGATCGAGTGAAGCAATGGGTTCGTCGGCGAGGATGACTTCGGCCTCCTGGACCAGCGCCCGGGCGATGGCCACCCGCTGCTGTTGCCCTCCGGAAAGCTGAGACGCGCGATTATCGGCGTGGTGGGCGAGGCCCACTCGCTGTAATGCGGCCATAGCCCTACGGCGCTCGTCGGGGGTGAATAGGCCCAGGGTCGCGCGCCAGGCCGGTATGCGTCCCAATCGACCGATCAGTACGTTGGTCATCACGGAACTGCGGCTGACCAGGTTGAACTGCTGGAAGATATAGCCGATATCGGCACGGGTCCGGCGTATGTCGCCCTTCAGGCGCCCGCCATGCATCACGTTCTTGCCGAGCACGTTGATGGATGCGTCGGCGTTACGGTCACCGCAGGCGAGTCCGGCAACGTGGCGGAGCAGGGTGGATTTGCCGGAGCCCGAGGGGCCGAGCAGCGCGACCATCTCTCCCGGGCAGATGCTGAGTTCAATGTTCTTCAGTGCCTTGTTAGCACCGAAGCTTTTGCTCAGCCTGCTGATGTCGATGACGGTGTCATGCCGCATGATTGCCTCCCGCAGTCGTCGATTGGACGTTGTCGTCCAGATGTCTAGACCTTAGGGAGAGCGTGTGACGAATGCGTGGCAGTTTCGTGTCGTGCGATTGAAGAGTTTGTGACAGGCGGGGATGTGAGCAAGCGAGGTTGGGGAGGGCTAAGCGCCTCCCCGGTCTCGGGCTATTGCAATGCCGGCGTCGTGCTAGTGACGCCCGGGCATGTTACAGCGGTTCGTGTAAGAGTTCGGGTGGGGCGTCCGCGCTGGCTTCGATCCACCAGACGTGCTTATCCCAATCGCCCAGCACGAAGCGCTTCGCTGCCTGGCCATCGGCCTCGAGGTCGTGCACAGCAGGGCGGTGGGTATGGCCGTGGATAAGGCGTTGCACGCCGTGCGCTTCCATCACCTCAACGACTTCGCCTTTGGTGACGTCCATGATGGCTTCCTGCTTGCCCTGGTTCTTGGCCATGCTCATCTGACGCAATTGACGGGCCACCAACTGGCGGTCTTCCAATGGCCGCTTGAGAAACATGTCCTGCCATTGCTTGTTGCGCATACTGGCGCGGAATTTCTGGTATTCCACATCGGCCGTGCACAGGCTGTCGCCATGCATGAGCAGCGTCGGCGTGCCGTAGAGGTCGATCAGGGTCGGGTCATCCAGCAACGTACCGCCGACGCGACTGCAGAAATCCTCGCCGATTAGAAAGTCTCGGTTGCCATGCATCAAATAAAGCGTGACGCCGGTATCGGTCAGCTTTCGAAGCGCATCGCCCACTTCTTCCTGCAAGGGGGTGTGTTCATCGTCGCCAATCCAGGCCTCGAAGAAGTCCCCGAGGATATAAAGCGTGTTGGCATGGATTGCCCTGTCTTCAAGGAACTTGAGAAACGCGTCGGTGATATCCCGGCGCGATTCTTCAAGATGGAGATCCGAGATGAAAAGCGTGGTCACGCCGCGCCTCCATCCTCCAGGACTTCCGCAGACTCGATCACGACATCGTCAGCCGGCACGTCCTGGTGGCCGTGGCGCATGGTTGTGCGTACGCCGCGAATGCTGTTGACCGTGTCCATGCCTTCAACCACTTTGCCGAATACGCAGTAGCCCCAGCCCTCGGCGGTTTCCGCGGTATGGTCGAGAAAGCCGTTGTTCTCGACGTTGATAAAGAACTGAGCGGTCGCCGAATGCGGATCCATGGTCCGGGCCATGGCTAGGGTGCCAATCATATTGCTCAGACCGTTATTCGCCTCATTGCGAATGGATGCGCCGGTTTTACGCGGCACCATGCCTGGCTCGAAGCCACCGCCCTGAACCATGAAGTTGCTGATGACTCGGTGAAAGATCAGACCGTCGTAAAACCCGTCGCGCACGTACTGCTCAAAATTGGCGGCGGTATTGGGCGCCTTGTCGTAATTCAGTTCGATCTTGATATCACCGTGGTTCGTTTTCAGCAGAATCATTAGGGTTTCCTGTGTTTATCTCTCGGTCAGACAAGTCTTCGGGTTGGGTGGTGGAGCCTCTGAACAACTCCTGGATTGCCCGAAACGTTCTATTGGCAAAATTGTACGCGAGCATTCATGCGGATGCATGAGATACAGCCTCATCTATGCGTATAATAGCGGTTTTCCATCGATCACCAGATGAGTATCTATGAGCGCAGAATCCCGAAAAGCCAACAACTTTATCCGAAACCTGATCGAAGAAAGCGTTGCTAGTGGTCAGCATCAGGGCAAAGTGGTGACCCGGTTTCCGCCGGAGCCCAACGGCTACCTGCACATTGGTCACGCGAAGTCGATTTGCCTGAATTTCGGCATTGCTGAAACCTTTGATGGCGAGTGCACTCTGCGCTTCGACGACACCAATCCGGAAAAGGAATCGCAAGAGTACATCGATGCCATCACACGCGATGTGAAGTGGTTGGGTGGCGAGTGGTCTGGCGACGTGCGCTATGCATCCAACTACTTTGACGCCATTTACGACTTTGCTGTGGAGCTGATCGAAAAGGGTCTAGCCTACGTCTGCGCGCTCACAGCCGAGGAAGCTGCCGAGTACCGGGGCAGCCTGACGGAGCCGGGCCGCAACAGCCCGTACCGTGACCGCCCGGTCGAGGAAAACCTGAAGCTGTTCCACGAGATGCGTGACGGGAAGCACAAGGGCGGCGCTCTGGTTCTGCGAGCCAAGATCGACATGGCCTCGCCCAACATTAATATGCGCGACCCGATTCTTTATCGTATCCGCTTTGCGTCGCACCACCAGACCGGCGACAAGTGGTGCATCTATCCGATGTACGACTTTACCCACCCGATTTCGGATGCGATGGAAGGTACGACCCATTCGCTGTGCACTCTGGAGTTCGAAGATCATCGCCCGCTCTATGACTGGGTGATCGATAATATTTCAGCGCCATGCAAGCCGCGCCAGATTGAGTTCGCACGTCTGAACCTGAACTACACCATCACCAGCAAACGCAAGCTCAAGCGTTTGGTGGACGAAGGGTTCGTGGATAGCTGGGACGATCCGCGCATGCCGACCATTTCCGGCATGCGTCGCCGCGGTTTTACGCCGCAGTCCATACGCAACTTCTGCGACATGGTGGGTGTGAGCAAGGCTGGGGGGACCGTGGACCTGGGTATGCTCGAACATGCCATCCGGGAAGACCTAAACGCTCGTGCTCCGCGCGCCATGTGCGTGATGCGCCCGATCAAGGTGACGTTGACCAACTATCCCGAAGGTGAGTCCGAATCGCTAACGCTGCCGGTGCATCCGCAAGACCCGGAAATGGGCAGCCGTGAAGTGCCATGGACGCGCACCCTTTATATCGACCGCGAGGACTTTGCCGAGGAGCCGCCACGTAAATGGAAGCGTCTGGCGCCGCAGCAGGCTGTGCGTCTACGGGGTGGCTATGTGATGACCTGTCGCGACGTTATCCGTGACGACAGCGGCGAGATCGTTGAACTGCGTTGCGAATACGATCCCGCGACATTGGGGGTGAACCCCGAGGGCTACAAGCCCAACGGCGTGATTCACTGGGTTTCCGCTGACGACAGCGTCGAGGCCGATGTCTATCTCTATGACCGTCTGTTCAATCACGAGGCTCCGGACAGCGACAAGGATGTGGACTTTGTCACCCACATTAATAGCGAAAACCTGATTGTCAAAGCTGGCGCCCGCGTCGAGAAAAGCTTGGCGCAGCCCCGCGACGATATTCCTTACCAGTTTGAGCGCGAGGGCTATTTCTTTCTGGACGACGCCCGCTCGACGGCCGAAAAGCCGGTCTTCAATCGCACAGTGACCCTTCGCGACTCCTGGGCGAAGGCGCAAAAGTAAGCATCGACAGCATCGGCCCCAAACAACCTTGGACCCAAATAACGTGATTCAGCTCTACAACACCCTGACGCAAAAAAAGGAAGCACTGAAAACCCTGGAACCAGGCAAGGTGCGGATGTATGTCTGTGGTATGACGGTCTACGACTTCTGCCATTTGGGGCATGCGCGGGTGCTGGTCGCTTTCGACGTGATCACCCGGTACCTGCGGCACCGCGGTTACGACGTCACCTACGTGCGCAACATCACCGATATCGACGACAAGATTCTGCGTCGAGCGGACGAGAACGGTGAGGCCTTTACCGCCCTAACCGAACGCATGATCGAAGCCATGCACGAAGACGAGCGGGCTCTGGGTGTCATTGCACCGAACGAAGAGCCCCGTGCGACCGGGTATATGGACGACATGCTGCGGATGATCCAGATCTTGATCGACAAAGGGTTTGCCTACCCAGCGGATAACGGCGACGTCTATTTTGCGGTGGAGCAGTTTGAGGGCTACGGCAAGCTTTCCAGGAAGAAGCTGGACGATCTGATTGCCGGTGCCCGGGTGGACGTCTCCGAAGTGAAGCGTACGCCCGCCGACTTTGCGCTTTGGAAAGCGGCCAAGGCCGGCGAGGTCAGCTGGGAGTCTCCCTGGAGTAGCGGTCGTCCTGGCTGGCACATTGAGTGCTCCGCCATGTCTACCTGCTGCCTGGGCCATACGTTCGACATCCACGGTGGCGGCCCGGATCTTCTGTTCCCCCACCACGAGAACGAAATCGCCCAATCCGAAGCCGCCACGGGCAAGCATTTCGTCAACTACTGGATGCACGCGGGCGCTGTGCGGGTGAACAAGGAGAAGATGTCCAAGTCTCTCGGCAACTTTTTCACTATTCGCGAGATTCTGGACAAGTATCCGGCCGAGGTCGTGCGTTATTTTTTGGTGTCGAGTCATTACCGCAGCCAGGTGGATTATTCTGAAGACAACCTCATGGAGGCGTCCAGCGCCCTGACCCGTCTTTATCATGCGCTACGTGGTCTGGAGCCGGTCAGCGACGTGGCGGAGACTGAGTTCGATCAGCGTTTCCAGGAAGCGATGGATGATGACTTCAATACCGCTGGCGCCAATACGGTGCTTCATGCGGTGGCCTCTGAAATCAACCGCCTGAGACGCAGCGAAGACGATAAGGAAGCGGCCAAACTGGCGGGGGTGCTGGTGCGCCTCGGCGGCGTTGTGGGATTATTACAGCAGGATCCTGAAGCCTTTTTCCAGGCGGACAGTGCTGAAGGGCCCGGCGCCGACGAAATAGAGAGGCAGATCGAAGCCCGGGCCGAAGCTCGCCGTAACCGGGATTTTGCGGGGGCTGACCGTATCCGCGATGCGTTGGCCGCGCAGGGTATCGTCCTGGACGATTCACGGGAAGGCACCAGCTGGCGTCGGACATGAATTTATCTGTACTTTCACGTAAACTATCGCGCTTCGAAAAGCGCATGCTGCCAGTAGTGATGGTCGGCGGTCATACAAAGGAGGTGGACCGGATAGCGTCCAGAACTCCGCGCTCGCAAACCATTGAATATAGCAACCCACTGAGGCGATAACGATGACAGAACGCGTCCAAGTCGGCGGCCTACAGGTCGCTAAAGTCTTGTACGACTTTGTGAACAACGAAGCGCTCCCGGGCACCGGCGTTGATGCTGACAAATTCTGGGCAGAATTTGACGCCATCATTCACGAGCTGGCCCCGCGCAACAAAGCGTTGCTGGCAAAGCGCGACGATATCCAGGCGAAATTGGATGGCTGGTACACCGAGCGCAAAGGGCAGCCGATCAAGCTGGACGACTATAAGGCGTTTCTGAAAGAGATTGGTTACCTGGTCGACGAGCCGTCGGACTTCAATATTTCCACTGCCAACGTGGACCCTGAAATTGCCACCCTGGCAGGTCCGCAGCTTGTCGTCCCTGTGATGAACGCGCGTTTCGCCTTGAATGCGGCTAACGCCCGTTGGGGCAGTCTCTATGATGCGCTTTATGGCACCGACGTCATTTCCGAGGAGAATGGCGCCGACAAAGGTCCGGGCTACAATCCGGTGCGCGGCGCCAAGGTTATCGAATATGCCCGCAACATGCTCGACGGTTCCGCTCCGCTGGCCGATGCCAGTCACAAGGATGCAGCCAAGTACCTTGTCGAGGACGGTAAGCTGGTTGTTAAGTTGCACGATGGCAAAGCCACCGGCCTGAAAGACGAATCCGCATTTGTGGGCTACACCGGCGCCGCGAGCGAGCCTACCGGGCTCCTGCTGGTGAAGAACGGCATGCATTTCGAAATCCAGATTGATGCCACCCATTCGATCGGAAAGGACGACGGTGCCCACGTCAAAGACGTTCTGGTTGAGTCCGCGCTGACCACCATTATGGATTGCGAAGACTCCGTGGCCGCCGTGGATGCGGATGATAAGGTCGTGGTTTACCGCAACTGGCTCGGTCTGATGAAGGGCAATCTCGAGCAAACCTTCGAGAAAGGCGGCGAGCGGGTTACCCGCAAAATGCATGCTGATCGCACGTACACCGCGCCTGACGGCAGCGAGCTGAGCCTGAAGGGCCGCAGTTTGATGCTGGTGCGCAACGTGGGCCACCTGATGACGATCAACGCGGTCCAGGACAAGGACGGCAACGAGATCCCGGAAGGTCTGATGGACGGCGTGCTGACGTCGCTGATCGCCATCCATGACCTGAAGGGCAATGGACCGTTCCAGAACTCGACCCAAGGCAGCGTGTTCATCGTCAAACCAAAGATGCACGGACCGGAAGAAGTGGCTTTCACTAATGAATTCTTCGGTCGTGTCGAAGACGCGCTTGGTCTGCCGCGCTATACCCTGAAAGTCGGCATCATGGACGAGGAGCGCCGCACGACGGTTAACCTCAAGTCTTGCATCGAAGCCGCCAAAGATCGCTGTATCTTCATCAATACCGGTTTCCTCGATCGCACTGGTGACGAAATTCACACTGCCATGGAAGCGGGACCGATCATCCGTAAGGGCGATATCAAGTCTGCCGCCTGGATCCAGGCTTACGAGCAGTGGAACGTGGATATCGGTCTGGAGTCGGGCCTGAAGGGCCATGCGCAGATCGGTAAGGGCATGTGGGCCATGCCGGATTTGATGGCTGGAATGATGGAGGCCAAGATCGGCCATCCGAAAGCGGGTGCCAATACCGCTTGGGTACCGTCGCCGACCGCAGCCACGTTGCATGCGCTGCATTATCATCAGGTGAGTGTGGCCGAGGTTCAGGAGGCGTTAGCCAAGCGGGCCCGCGCGAGTCTGGACGATATTCTGACGGTCCCTCTACTGGAGAATCCGGAAGCGCTGTCTGCAGATGAAATCCAGCAAGAGCTGGACAACAACGCGCAGGGCATCCTGGGTTATGTGGTGCGGTGGATCGATCAGGGTGTGGGGTGTTCCAAGGTGCCCGACATCAACGATGTGGGGCTGATGGAAGACCGTGCGACTCTGCGTATTTCATCCCAGCACATTTGCAACTGGCTCTACCATGGCATCTGTACCGAAGAGCAGGTCATGGAAACCATGAAGCGTATGGCTTCGGTGGTTGATCGCCAGAACGCTAAAGACCCTGCCTACCGCAGCATGGCGCCGGACTTCGACGAGAGCGTCGCTTTCCAGGCCGCGGTTGACCTGGTGCTAAAAGGTCGCGAGCAGCCGAACGGCTACACCGAGCCGCTTCTGCATGCTTACCGCCTGAAGGCCAAGGCCAAGTTCGGTCAATAAGCGTCCGGACACAAAAAAACCCCGCTCGGCGGGGTTTTTTTTTGTTGTTTCTTTGGCGACATTCGGGCTTCTGGCCCGTCGCATACTGTCAATCGGCGTGCAGCTCGTTGGCGGCAAAGAGGGTGTTTTGCAAAAGCGTTGCAATCGTCATTGGGCCGACGCCGCCAGGCACTGGCGTAATGTAGGCCGCACGCTCGGCGGCCCTGGCGAACTCCACATCGCCGATCAGCTTGCCCTCTTCGGTGCGATTGATGCCGACGTCGATCACTGTTGCGCCGGGTTTAATCCAGTCCCCTTTCACCAACCCGGGCTTGCCGGCCGCCGCAATCACGATGTCACCCTCGGCAACATAGCCGGGCAGGTTATGGGTAAAGCGGTGGGTGACGGTGACGGTCGCACCCTTCATGAGCAATTCCATGGCCATAGGGCGTCCGACGATATTGGATGCGCCCACAATAACCGCGTGCTGGCCCTTGTAAGGGGTGCCAATGGAGTCGAGCAGGGTGATGATGCCCGCAGGCGTACAAGGCCGCAGTTCCGGGCGGCGTTGGACGAGTCGTCCGATATTGAAAGGATGGAAGCCATCCACATCCTTGTCCGGATGGATTTTTACCAGGATAGGGTCAGCGTCGAGGTGCTCTGGCAAGGGCAGTTGCACCAGGATGCCGTCGACTGCGGGATTCGCGTTAAGCTCATCGATCAGCGATTCCAGTGTTTGCTGGGTCGTATCCACCGGTAGATCGTAAGACAGCGAAATAATCCCGGCCTGGTCACAGGCTTTGCGCTTGTTGCCTACATAGACCTTTGAGGCGGCGTCTTCGCCGACGAGCACCACCGCAAGGCCTGGGGCGCGAAGCCCTTGGTCGATGCGAGACTGGACGCCTAGTCTGACGTCCTCCCGGACTTGGGCGGCGATCTTCTTTCCATCAATCAGTTCTGCTGTCATTGCCTGTGTAATCTGATTTTGGCGCAGGTTGTTAGTCTGCGCGTGCGTGTGATTGCGGGATCAACACGGACTGTGTGCCGCAGTGGGAGCGCCGGGTGATAGCGCGCGCGGCGTTCGTCATGGTGAGCGTGACCCGTGGAAAATTGCGCGCTATTGTCGCACGCTTCCGCGTTTCGGCCAACGGAGCAGAAAAAGAGTGAGCAAGAAAGGCAAGTAATCGGAAATCGATGTTGACGGACCCCGGAACCGCCGGTATCATTCGCGCCAACTTTGCTGAGGCATCTGTTGTTCAGGTCGTATGGAACGGGGTATAGCGCAGTCTGGTAGCGCGCCTGCTTTGGGAGCAGGATGTCGGGAGTTCGAATCTCTCTACCCCGACCACTTTTAAAAAACCTGGTCATTCAGGTGGGCGAAAGGTCAAGCGCCCGTAGCTCAGCTGGATAGAGCAACGGCCTTCTAAGCCGTGGGTCGTAGGTTCAAGTCCTACCGGGCGCGCCATTCAAACCCGGCGGGTTAAAGTTCCCCAGTTTAGTCTGGAGTTTCCGTAACCGCGGTTCTAGGAACGGAATCAGGCCCCGCAGCAAAGTTGGAATAGGTAGCAGTCTTTGCCGCCTTTCCGGTCTCAAGTCTGGGCCCGCAACGTGCGAGCTCGGCGCAATAATGTGGTGGACGTAGCTCAGTTGGTAGAGCTCAGGATTGTGACTCCTGCGGTCGAGGGTTCGAACCCCTTCGTCCACCCCACTTTTTCGGAAGTTGTGTTCGTTTTGACTGGGATCTAAGGTGGCGGCTGTCATCGGTGCTCCGGTCGGTGGTCAGCGAGAGTGGCGGAACTGGTAGACGCGCTGGATTTAGGTTCCAGTGGGGCAACCCGTGAGAGTTCGAGTCTCTCCTCTCGCACCAATTCTCTTCTTTATCCCTTTCTTTTTGTTACTTCCATAGTCATTTCACCGCTCAATTGTGTGAAGTCGACTTCTCTGGCGATTCTCTCTGCCACCAAAAGCGTGATAAAATACGCGTTTTAGTTTTCGCGGGTTCGAGCGGAAATAGCGTCATTTATAGGATGTATTTCTTCTCGCCCGTATCCACTAACCCATGAATCGGTAATTCGAGGAACTTCCATGCAAGTGTCTGTTGAAACGACGTCCAACATCGAGCGTCGCATGACGATTGGTGTGCCCGCCCAGGAGATTGATCAGGCTGTGCAAAAGCGTCTGCAGGAAACCGCGCGCACTGTTCGCCTGAATGGCTTTCGCCCGGGTAAGGTGCCGATGAGCGTCGTTAAGCGTCGTTTTGGAGCGGGGGTTCGCCAGGAAATTGTGAGCGAAGTCATGCGCGACAGCTACGTCAAGGCGCTTGAAGAGAAGGATATTTCACCGGCAGGCTGGCCGCGTTTCGAGCCGAAGGCCATGGACGAAGGCAAGGACCTTGAGTTCATCGCTATTTTCGAAGTATTGCCGGAGATTGAGCTCGGTGATCTGAGCACGATCGAAATCGAGAAGCCCAAGGCAGACGTGGGTGATAAAGACCTCGATAACATGATCGACAACCTGCGTCGTCAGCAGGCTGACATGAAGTCGGTAAAGCGCAAGTCCAAGAAGAAGGATGTGGTAACCATCGATTTCAAAGGCTATATCGATGGCGAAGCCTTTGAAGGTGGTTCCGCCGAAGGCCATAAGTTGACACTCGGTTCGGGTCAAATGATTCCCGGCTTCGAGGAAGGTGTTACCGGCGCTAAGGCCGGAGAAGAGCTCGAAATCGAAGTGACCTTCCCCGAGGATTACCAAAATGAAGAGCTGGCGGGGAAGCCGGCCAAGTTCGAAATCACGGTTCATACGGTTGAAGAGCCGGTGTTGCCGGAAATGAACGAGGAATTCTTCAAGAAATTCGGTGTTGAGGCTGAAGATGAGGAAGGTTTCCGCACCGAAGTGAAGAAGAATATGGAGCGCGAGCTCAATCAAGCGGTATCCAACAAGGTCAAGAACGACGTTGTTGACGGTTTGCTTGAGAGTACCGAGGTCGAAATACCGCAAGCGCTGATCGATCAGGAAATTGATCGTCTACGGCAGGACGCGGTTCAGCGTTTTGGCGGTCAGATGCAAATGGATCCCAAGCAGCTGCCGGCTGAGCTGTTCACTGATCAAGCCAAGCGCCGCGTCAAAACCGGTTTGTTGTTCCAGGAACTGATTCGCCAGAACGACATCAAAGCTGCACCGGAAAAGATTGATGAGAAGATTCAGGAGATCGCATCGACCTACGAATCGCCTGATGAAGTAATTGCCCATTACAACAGCAATCCGCAGGAAAAGGCCCAGATCGAATCTGTAGTTCTGGAAGACGCGGTTGTCGACCATGTGCTTGAAAAAGCCAAGGTTAAAGAGAAGAAGATGAAGTACGAGGAAGCGGTTCAGGCGGGACAGCCTCAGCGCTAAAAATGGCTGTGGTTGTGGGAGTTGCACAACGTAGCGTGTTAGTGCTGTTGTGCAACACTCCCACAAAGATCTGTTTCGTTTCCTCGGGAATAGATGCGCTACACTACGAAGCAGCCGGATTTACCGGCTGTTTTTTATCTAAGGAACCTTTGATGAAGTTCCCTAAGAGCCTTCTGAATAAGACCTGACCGCTTGAAGCTGTTCGGGATTTATTCAAAGGGCCTCTTTTATTCAAAGGGTCTCTAAGGAAGAACCTAAATCGCTCCTCCCCAGAAAACAGGGTGTTAGGAACAAAGCTGGGCCTGTTTTTGGAGAGCGCTCAGTTGACTTCCGGTCGGGTGATCCCCATATCACCGACTGGTTCGCTCAAACAGTAAAGGAGTTCAGGCACATCATGATGCAAAAACCTTATGACGGCCCGACCATGGTGACCAATTCAGGTCTGGTACCGATTGTTATCGAGCAGACCGCCCGCGGTGAGCGCTCGTTTGACATTTATTCCCGTCTTCTCAAGGAGCGTGTCATCTTCATGGTGGGTCCTGTCGAGGACCACATGGCGAACCTGATCGTCGCGCAGCTCCTGTTTCTGGAATCCGAGAACCCGGATAAGGACGTTCATCTTTATATCAACAGTCCGGGCGGCTCCGTAACTGCGGGTATGTCCATTTACGACACCATGCAGTTCATCAAGCCCAATGTGGCCACCCTTTGTATTGGTCAGGCCGCAAGCATGGGGGCATTCTTGCTCGCCGGTGGCGCTGAGGGTAAGCGCGCGTGCTTGCCGCATTCGAGGGTGATGATTCACCAGCCGCTGGGCGGCTACCAGGGTCAGGCTTCCGACATCGAAATCCACACCCGTGAAATCCTCAAGATCCGTGAGACGCTCAACCGTCTGCTGGCGCAGCACACGGGTCAGGACCTTGAGACCATTTCCCGTGATACCGATCGCGATTACTTCATGGACGCGGACCAGGCCAAGGACTATGGTCTGGTCGACTCCGTACTTGATAAACGCGTGTCGAATAAATAATACTGATTCGGTGGCCCGTCAAAGGGCGGCTCTATATAGGCGACGGTCCAGACCTTCGGCGGGGGCCACCAGAATTCGCAGGGACGTGCCGTGATCGTAAATAGAATCGCGGACGTATGTCGGGAACGGCCGGAATCTCTGATCCGGTTCCCGGCAAAAGAAATGTAAGCCAAGACAGAGGTATTTCAATGGCAGATGACAGAAACGGCAGGGGCGACGATAACGGCAAGTTGCTCTACTGCTCGTTTTGCGGAAAGAGCCAGCATGAAGTCCGCAAGCTCATTGCAGGGCCCTCGGTATTCATCTGCGACGAGTGTGTCGACCTGTGTAATGACATTATCCGGGAAGAAATCCAGGAAAGTGCACAGGAAGAGCAGAGTGATCGGCTGCCAACGCCCGCAGAAATCCGCGACACGCTGAACCAGTATGTCATTGGCCAGGACCGAGCCAAAGTTGTCCTCTCGGTTGCGGTCTACAACCACTATAAGCGCCTCCGCTACGGTGAAGGTAAAGCAGAGGTGGAACTGGGCAAGAGTAACATTCTGCTGATCGGTCCTACCGGTAGCGGTAAGACGTTGCTGGCGGAAACCCTCGCGCGAATGCTGAATGTGCCGTTCACCATTGCAGACGCCACCACGCTGACTGAAGCTGGCTATGTCGGTGAAGATGTCGAGAACATCATTCAGAAGCTGCTGCAGAAGTGTGATTACGATGTGGATAAAGCCCAGCGGGGTATCGTCTACATCGATGAGATCGACAAGATCTCCCGTAAGTCCGACAACCCCTCCATTACCCGAGACGTATCGGGGGAAGGTGTTCAGCAGGCGCTGCTAAAACTGATCGAAGGTACCGTGGCTTCGGTGCCGCCTCAGGGTGGCCGTAAGCATCCGCAGCAGGAGTTCCTGCAGGTGGATACAGGCAACATTCTGTTTATCTGCGGCGGCGCATTTGCGGGTCTGGATAAGGTGATCCGCGAGCGCTCCGAGCGGAGCAGTATCGGTTTCTCGGCGTCCGTGGTCAGTGAGGATGATCGCAAGAGTACGGGCGATATCATCAAGGATGTGGAGACGGAAGATCTGGTCAAGTATGGCTTGATTCCTGAGTTCGTCGGTCGTCTTCCCGTGGTAGCCACGTTGACAGAGCTGGACGAGGAAGCGCTGGTTCAGATTCTCACTGAGCCTAAAAACGCGCTAACCAAGCAGTACCAGAAGCTCTTCGACATGGAAGACGTGGAACTCGATTTCCGCGATGACGCGCTGCGCGCGGTGGCTCGCAAAGCCATGGAGCGCAAAACCGGTGCTCGCGGTCTGCGTTCCATCCTTGAGGCGACGCTACTGGATACCATGTACCAGATTCCATCTGAGCATGACGTCAGCAAAGTGGTCATCGACGAAAGCGTCATCAGCGGCGATTCCGAGCCGTTTAAGATCTACGCCAACAGCGACCACGCCAAGGCGGTGCCGGAGGATTAACTCGGCGGCTCGATCTGGGTCTTCGTTGCTGTAGGGCTCATGATCTTGTGGAACAACGTTCTCATTGGGGCGACGCTCTGGTGGAACGGAGTTCATGTGAAGCAAAAAGGGGCGCTCGCGCCCCTTTTTGCTGTCTGGAGAAACGCTTCAGTTCTCAACAATCCTGTTACAACAGGACACCGATAGGCATTGTATTCCCTTAGCTGAACCCCAATGATAAAAGGCAAAGGAAGCTGGCAGTCGCCGTTCTGTGGCGTGATGGCCTGGAGGCTGTTCGGCTTATAGTCCGTTTGTATGCGATCAAGGTAACGGCGCTTGCGTTTGATCGTTTCCGCCACGTGTCTCTCGACACGTCAGTCAGAGGAATCTCTATGACACCGATACCTGAATCCCCCATGAATGATTATCCGATGCTTCCCCTGCGGGATGTGGTGGTCTTCCCCCACATGGTTGTTCCCCTGTTTGTTGGCCGGGAGAAGTCCATCAGAGCCCTGGAAGCGGCCATGGAGGGGAGTAAGGAAATCCTGTTGGTTGCCCAGCGCGATGCGGGCACGGATGATCCGGCGCCGGAGGACGTTTACGACATGGGCACGCTGGCGACCGTGCTGCAGATGCTGAAGTTGCCAGACGGAACCGTGAAGGTACTGGTCGAGGGCAACGCCCGTGCGCGTATGGATTCCATCGAGGAAGGCGAGTATCTCATGGCGCGTGCCGCGCTGCTGGACGAGGATACGCTGCCGGAGCGCGAAGAGTCCGTCATGGTCAAGACGCTGTCCGAAGAGTTTGAAAAATACGTCAAACTTTCCAAAAAAGTACCGTCGGAGGTGACCAATTCGCTGACGGGCATTGATGACCTTGAGCGTCTCGCGGATACCATGGCCGCCCACCTGGAACTGAAAATCCACGAGAAGCAGGAACTGCTTGAAAGCCTCGACGTACGCAAGAGAGTAGAGCTCTTGCTGGGCCGTCTTGACGGTGAAATCGACCTGATCGAGGTTGAGAAGCGTATACGCGGCCGCGTCAAGAAGCAGATGGAGCGCAGTCAGCGCGAGTATTACCTCAACGAACAGATGAAGGCCATCCAGAAAGAGATGGGTCAACTCGGGGAAGGTAATAACGATTTTGAGGAGCTCGAACAGAAACTCGAGGAGGCCGGGCTTCCGGAAGAGGCGCGCAAGAAGACCGACGCAGAGCTGAACAAGCTCAAAATGATGTCGCCGATGTCCGCCGAAGCGACGGTTGTCCGGGGTTACATCGATTGGATGTTGGCGGTGCCGTGGAAGAAGCGCAGCCGTGTTCGCCATGATCTGGACAAGGCTCGCGAAATTCTCGACCAAGACCATTACGGCCTGGACGAAGTAAAAAAACGTATCCTCGAATACCTGGCCGTGCAGAGCCGGGTGAAGAAGATCAAGGGGCCGGTGCTGTGCCTGGTGGGGCCGCCTGGTGTCGGTAAGACGTCCCTGGGACAGTCCGTGGCTCGTGCCACAAATCGTAAGTACACGCGTATGGCATTGGGCGGTGTGCGTGACGAGGCCGAGATCCGCGGTCATCGGAAAACATACATTGGCGCGTTGCCGGGCAAACTGCTGCAGAAGCTATCCAAAGTCGGCGTGAAGAATCCGCTGTTCCTGTTCGACGAGATCGACAAAATGGGTATGGACCACCGCGGCGACCCAGCGTCAGCGTTGCTCGAGGTGTTGGACCCAGAGCAGAACCACACCTTCAACGATCACTACCTGGAAGTGGATTACGACCTTTCCGACGTGATGTTCGTCTGTACGTCCAACTCCATGGATATTCCGCCGGCCCTATTGGACCGCATGGAGATTATTCGCATTCCGGGGTATACCGAGGACGAGAAGGTCAACATCGCCATGCAGCACCTGCTGCCCAAGCAGCTCAAAGCTAATGGCCTGCGTAAGAATGAGCTGGTAGTGTCCGACGATTCCATGCGCGACCTGATTCGCTACTACACCCGCGAGGCCGGTGTGCGTAGTCTCGAGCGCGAAATTGCCAAGATCTGCCGCAAGGTCGTGCGTGAGCATGTCGAGTCGGGAGAGAAGGCGTCGGTCGAGCTGACGCCGGACCTTCTGGAGCATTACTCCGGCGTACGCAAATTTAAGTACGGCCTGGCGGAAGAGTCCAATCAGGTGGGTCAGGTTACCGGTCTGGCGTGGACCCAGGTAGGTGGCGAGCTGCTGACTATTGAATGTGCGCTGACCCGCGGTAAGGGGAAGGTTGTCAAGACGGGCTCGCTGGGCGACGTCATGCAGGAGTCCATCCAGGCCGCCCTGACCGTTGTCCGTAGTCGAGCTACAGGATTGGGTATAAAGGAAGACTTCTACGAGCACAACGATCTCCATATCCACGTTCCCGAAGGCGCGACGCCGAAAGATGGCCCGAGTGCGGGCGTGGGTATGTGTACCGGGTTGGTCTCCGCCCTTACCGGAATCCCCGTAAGAGCAGACGTGGCCATGACCGGCGAAATCACGTTGCGCGGACGCGTCTTAGCGATTGGAGGGCTTAAGGAGAAGCTGCTTGCCGCCCATCGAGGTGGTATCAAGACTGTGATTATTCCAGAAGAAAATGTCCGTGATCTCAAGGAGATACCTGAAAACATCAAGGAATCACTGGAGATCGTGCCGGCGACTTGGATTGATCAGGTGTTGGATGTGGCGCTGGCCTATCAGCCAGACCCGGATGCGGCGGACCTGACTAAAGACGGTACACCGGCAAAAAAACGCGATGAAGAAGGCGATACCGGCGAACGCATAAATACACATTAAACGTAGAAGGCATTGTTGACACGCCTGAGAGCCCGTTGGTATAACTGTTTCCTCCTGAAGCAGCCTGTACCAAGGGCTCCCGGGGTTTTTGAGGATATTCCGATCGATACCAGATGACCGAAAGGAATAACAAAACCGAAGAATGGAATTCTCCGACCGCTTGTGCGATAGTCGGGAAGCTCCGAAAAAAAGAAACCAACCTATAACATCTTCAACCTGAAATCGAAGGGGTTTAGTGTGAACAAGTCCGAACTTATCGATGCAATCGCAGAGTCAGCAGATATTTCCAAGGCCGGTGCAGGACGTGCCCTGGATGCTATGGTTGCCTCTGTCACCGACGCACTGAAAAAAGGTGATCAGGTTACCCTGATCGGCTTCGGTACATTCTCTGTAAAAGAGCGTGCAGCGCGTACCGGTCGTAACCCGCAGACTGGCGCTGAAATCAAGATTCCAGCCTCAAAGGTTCCTGGCTTCAAGGCAGGCAAGGCTCTGAAAGACGCCGTCAAGTAAGAGGCGACTTTCGCGGCAGTGCCTGCGGAGGCATTGCCGGGGTAGTTTCTTCAAGGCATCTGGTCCCGGTAATTCGACACACCTGATCATGCTGAAATCTACTGATTAACTGCCCCACAGATTTCAAGGCGCATCCCTAGCAGGATGCGCCTTTTTACGTTCAGTACGCTGCCCTTGCCTGATTTTCCGACGGTGTCATGCAGCGACTGGTATTCCCGAGGAACATCAATAAGAGGCCTAACGCAGCAAGCCGGGTGGGTCGATTCAAGTGCCGGCCAAGCTGACGTCTGGGAGGAACATGCTTCAAGATATCCGGAATAATGCCCAGAGTACGATTGCCAAAATCATCATTGTGCTGCTGGTAATCGGTCTGTCCATGTTCGGTGTGGATGCCATCATCGGCGGGTTCGCTGGGGAGCCTGAAGTTGCTACCGTTAACGGTCAGGACATCACCGAGCGTGAGTTTACCCGCACCGTACAAATGCAGCGCCAGCGGCAGTTGGCCCAAATGGAAAACGCTGATCCTTCGCTTTTGAACGAGGACCAGATTCGTCAGAACGTACTGGAGGGCCTGATCCAGGAGGCGGTGCTGACCCAGGACGCCCAGGCACAAGGTCTGGCACTGTCCGAGCAGGACGTTGACCAGCTAATTACCTCGATGCCCCAATTCCAAACGAATGGCCAGTTCAGCCGCGAAGCGTTTACCAGCGCCGTACGCAATTTGGGCATGGGCGTGGGAGAGTTCCGCGAAGCGCTAGGCACCCAGTTTATGGTGAACCAGATTCGTAGCGGCATCTTGACGAGCGCTATCGTCAACGAACAGACGGCCAAAGACATCCTGCGCATACAGTCGCAATCCCGGTCCTTTAATACACTGCGTATCCCTGCCTCGGCTGTTGCGGATGAGGTTGAGGTAACAGAGGGCGATGTCGAGGATTACTACGATGACAATAAGTCCAATTTCCTGCAGCCGCAGCGGTTGGATGTCGCTTATCTGGTCTTGTCTCTCGATGATTTAGCAGAGGATGTGGAAATCAGCGAGCAAGAGCTGCGCGACTACTATGACCAGCAGCGCGCCAACGTCGGGGGCGAAGAACAACGTCGCGCCGCGCATATCCTGATCGAATCCGGTGACGACGCTCAGGCCAAGCTGGACGAAGTGCAGGAGAAGCTGGCGTCGGGTGAAGACTTTGGCGAGCTGGCTGAGGCCTACTCGGCAGACGTGGCCTCCGCGGAGCAGGGCGGCGACCTGGGATACGCTGGTCAAGGCGTGTACGACAGCGCGTTTGAAGAGGCGCTGTTTAGCATGGACGAGGGCGATGTATCCGAACCCGTCGAGACGCAATTTGGCTATCACATCATCAAATTGACGGATATTCGCAAAACTGAAGGTCCGTCTTTCGAGGATCAGCGCGAGACGCTTCGTCAGCAGTTGGCCCGTGAAAAGGCTGGCCGCCGTTTCTCCGAATTACGCAGCCAGCTGGCTGATATTTCATATTCCGAGCCTAGCCTGGAAGTGCCGGCTGAAGAGCTGGGACTGGACATACAGACCCGTGAAGGCGTGACTCGCGAAGGCGCGGAAGCACCCTTGGATCACCAGGGTCTAGTGCGCCAGCTGTTTTCCGAGGATGTGCTCTCCGGTGACTACAACACCGAAGTTATCGACGTGGATAACACCACGGCTGTGGTCGCTCATGTGCGGGAGAATCATACGGAAGAGCAACTCGAGCTGGCCGCGGTTAGCGATCAGATTCGGGAGCAGCTCACAGCCCAGCGTATTAGCGAAGCACTGTCCGCACGAAGCGAAGAATTGGTGGCTCGCTTGCAGGACGGCGACGAACCGGCCGAGGTTGCCGAGGATGTCGGTGCCGAGTGGACTTCCCATGAGTCCGTGGCCCGTAACGCCCGCGATGTAGAGTTCGATGTCTTGAATGCAGCGTTCAGCATGACTCGTCCGGCTGACGACAAGACGACCTATGATTGGGTTAGCGGCGCACAGCGCTCGGTGATCATCAGCTTGCAGAGCGTGCAGGATGGTAACGTCGAAGGCAAGGATACGGAGATCCAGGCGTTGACGAACTTCCTCGCCAATCAGCGTGGGCAGCGTGAGTACGGCGCCTACGCAGAGTCATTGCGCAGTGACGCGGACATCGAACGTCCCTGATAAATCGGGGCGTAGCGATAGGCAAGGACATCGCTTGAGCAGAAAAGCAGCGTAAGCAACAGAGCTGCGTGAGCAGGAAGCCATCAAAAAGGTAGGGCCAAAAGCCCTGCCTTTTTGATTTGTGACGAGGTGAATGCGATTGCCCGTTAAGGCTGGACCGGAGCCCCGGCGCCTTGCCCTCCCGACTGGATCTGCTCGAACACCGCGAAAGACATACCCGGTACGGTGAAGTCGCCAGCAGAAGCCGTCGCAGCAACACGGCCATTAAGCTCCGGGTGCAAGGTGAAGCCGCTCAGTGCGGTGCCGATGGTCTGACTCGTGGGCGATGCGTTGATGACAACCATGATCGCATCGCGCGCGGCGTCCAAATCAGCACCAGCGTTCGTGCCGTCATCCAGGCTGTAGGCGAGTACGCCTGGGACCTGGCCTGGGCCCGTATTATGAAACGTCAGGCGCTGTTGCACGGCCGCTCCGGTTCGGAGCCGGAACAGGGGTGACGTCTGGCGGATTCGTAGCAAAGCTTCCACGGCATCACGGGTCGTCAAGATATCCGCCGGTGTTGGTTCGGCATTGGGGTCGGCCAGAATGTCCAGGATGACGGGCCAGTTGTCGCCGTCCTTGTCTTCCCTTGGCAGACCGCGATTCCATGCGGTCTCCTGGTAGCTGAAGTCGACAGCATTGAACCAGTCGCCGGAGTCGTAGCTATCCCGTTGCATGGATTTGGAGCGCAGGAGTTCGGAGCCCATATGGAGGAAGGGAATGCCCTGGCTGAGAATCGGCACCGATAGTCCGACCACCTGCATCTTTGCGCGGTCGCTGCTGGAAACCGTGGACGGGATTTTGTATTGGTTGTTATCCCAGAGCGTCTGATTGTCGTGCTTCGAAACGTAGTTTACCAACTCCTGGGGATCGGCCGTGTAGCCCGCGGCTTGACCGTTGTAATCGATTTCGGCTGCGGTGCGAACCTGACCGTCGGCGGTTTCGAAGCTGTATTCAGCCAGACCGCCGGCGATACCGACACGAATCCAATCCATGGTTTGGAACAGTCGCAGCTTTTCGTCCTCTGAGCCGGAGTTCAACGCATTGGGCTGGGTATAAAGACCGTTGGCGACGCCCTGGTTTTGACGCAATGCGGTACCGCCATCGAACGGTCCTCCGCCACGTATGCCATCGCGGCTCCGGTCATTGAACGAACCGATACCTGTGCCCGCCATATTGGTTTGAATAGCGTTGACGCCGCGAGCGTTGGAGGCCACTTCGCCAAAGTTCCATCCTTCGCCGTAGAAGTAGGCGTCGGGATCGACCGCTTTAACGGCTTCCAGGGCCTTGGTCATATTGCTCAGCATGTGGTGGCCCATGAGATCGAAACGGAAGCCGGAAATGCCGTACTGATCTGCCCAGGTAACGAGCGAGTCGATCATCAACTTTTCCATCATGGCGTGTTCGGAAGCCGTGTTTTCACAGCAGGTGGATTGCTCCACCGCGCCGGTTTGCGGATTCTGGCGGTGATAGTAGCCTGGCACCAGTTTGTCCAGCACCGACTTATCCGCCAGGCCCGAAGAGTTGGTGTGGTTGTACACCACGTCCATGACCACGTTGAAGCCCATGTCGGTGAGCGACTGAACCATCTGCCTGAATTCCAGGATGCGTCCGGTGCCGTCTGCTTCCGAGGCATAGCTGCCTTCAGGGACGGTGTAGTGCACCGGATCGTACCCCCAGTTGAAGCTGTCCAGCCCGCGCAATGCGGAGTAAAGCGCTTGAGCATCACCGGTGGTGGGATCGAAAGACTCAAGCACCGAGCGAATAGTGCCGTCGCCACAATAGCTCGACCATTGGCTGGCCGCTTCTTCGGACAAATCGCACAGCCGGCTGAAGTTGTCGTCAATATCCACGACGTTCGCCGGGTTTTCGTCCACGGTGGCGATGTCGAATGCAGGTAGCAGGTGCAGATGAGTTACGCCCGCAGCGGCCAGTCGCCGCAAGTGAGCTACGCCGCTGCTTCCGGCTTCGGAAAAAGCGCCGTACTTGCCGCGGCTGTCCACGGAAACGGATGCGTCGCCCGCGCTGAAATCACGAATGTGAGTTTCGTAGACAACGATATTCTCCGGGCTGGCAACGGCTGGAGGTGCCAAGCTGTCCCAACCGGCGGGTTTGAGGTCGCTGTCGTCGAGGCTCACCACTTGTGCGTATTGTCCGTTGGTGGACAGGCTCAGGGCGTAAGGGTCGGTGGTCATCGTTGTTTCCACGGCGTCCGTGCGCGGATGGAAAACGGTTACTTCGTACTGATAGAACATGCGGTCGAGGGAAAGCGGGCCAGAGTATATCCAGGTTCCCGGCCGATTCGGATCCGCCGTCATGTCCACCGGATAGCTGTCGAGCGTCTCTTTGCGGGCATTGAATACATGCAGGCGTACCGACCGGGCAGTCGGCGCCCAGACCCGAAAATTCACGCCGCTGTCCGAGACGATGGCGCCGAGAGGCCCGTCGTAGGTGAAAAGATCGTCAAGAACCCCGGGGATCTGGATGCGTGTCGCGGCCATCAGCTCATCGTTGCTGTTGAAAGCTGCGGCTACCAATTGCCCCTTGAGCGCCCGGGCCCGCTCGCTATTTGTCAGCGGAACCTCGAAAGCCGGCCAGCCGGCCAGATGCGGGAATTTGTTTGCGGCTTCTGAAGAGAGGGTGCCGGTAGACAGCTCAACGGCTGTTCCACCGCTAAGCTGACCGTCACCGATCTGAATGCGGGCGTCCTCGGCGTATCGCAGTTCAACTCGCGCTGCGCCTTCGGCGTCGTCCCAGAGTAGAGTTTCGGCGTCCACCCAATGGGCGCTGGCATCTTCAATGCTGGTGGCTTCGGTGGAAATCGGATCGCTGGACAGTTCGCTTGAGCCGCTGAGGGTGAAAACCCGGCGTCCCAGCTCATCGAACCGCCACAGCATGTCGTTGTCGCCGAGGTCTTTTTCGTCACCCTTATGCATGATGAAGTTCAGGCAGGCGGCATCCTCGGTTGTGTCGACAATGTAGTAGGCACCATAGGTTTCACTAACGCCTTCCGCCGCCAGCGGCTCGGCCCAGTCGGTTGGGGCGGCGGCGCCGGAGCAGGTCTCGTTGTTCCATAGGTGCAGTCCCCAGCCCTCGTATGTGGTATCGGGGCGCAGGTAATAGAGTACGGCCTCATTGGGGCCGGGTTCGATCAGCGGCTCGCTCTGCTCGCCCGGATTGCCGGGATCGGGAGAATCGTCATCTCCGGAATTGCAGGCTGCCACACCCAGCGAGAGGCTGAGTATGCAGGCCAATTTAAGAATATTGCGTTGAGACATGAGAAGCATTCCTTGTGCGGTTGTTGTTTTTGATACTGCGCAAGAAATAGTCGCCTGCGTGTCGTAGCGGAACATCCTCTTTGTCGGGTTTTCTCGCGGCGTAGGTTTTGGGGCGTAGTTGAAGGGCTATAAACGAAAAAAACCTCCGGCCTGGAGGGCAGGCGCGGAGGTTTTCTGTCAAGGAAGGACGCTAATATTTATTGATGGCTTACCACCAGGCTTCCATCTGGACACCGAGCTGGATGTCTCCATCGACGCCGTCGCCGGCGCGGGCAGCCTCGGCTCGGTCACCGAAGAAGGTGGCTGCGTAGGCGCGGATGACCGGGCGGGCCCAGTAACTGCCGCCAGCAGACCATTGCTGTGCGATAGCGACTTTCTGTAGGTCGGTTGACTCAGAGTCGACACCCGCATTCTGCAAATCGTCGTAACCAACCTCTATGGCGGTGCTCAGAACCGGCGACCATTTATAGGTTGGGCGTACCACGACGCTGAAGCGTTCGGCATCGTCAGCGTTGGAGTCATGGGCGGAACCTTGTTGGTACAACGCAGAATAGCCCATTTCCCAGTTGCCGCTCAGGCCAATCACACCGTGATCGAGCACGCGCCAGCTGCTTTCCAGATAACCGGAAACATTGCTGTTTGCGACCCGGCCGCCGCCGCCGTTTTCGAAAGCGCCAAAGCCCATGGAATCAGCACCGTATTGCAGCACGAACTTGTTGAACCCGCCCAGGATGCCGGTTGCGAGTTCGGCGGTGAAGAAGTAGCCGTCCTCGTCCTCAAAGCCGGCGTCTTCCTGCTGATCGGTGAGGTCTGCCATGCCATAGATGCCGACCAGGGTTAGCGTGCTGGCGCCGACGGGGAATGCATAGCGAACATCGAACTTGTTGTTCTGGATAAACTGTTCGCCGTCTGGATTATCGTGGTTGATAAAGGCAAGAGACAGCTTGCCCGGCCCGGCCGGGATGTTCTCGATACCGCCGCCGTAGCCGGAGTTGTTCAGATAATAAAGGTCCAGTTGATGAACGTCATGGCGCTGGTAGTAGCGTTTACCCGCCCAAAGCGTTGCGTCGGGCATGGAGTCGAAGGCGTTGCCGGACACGAAGAGCTGGCGCAGGGCAATGTCGCCGCCGCCATAACCGCCATCACCGCCGGTGAAGCTCTGGAAATCGTTACCCTGGTTGTTGGTCCCGTAGGAGACCATGGAGTCGAAACGGAAGGTTTTGCCGTTCTCGTTATACAGCTCGTCACCCAGCCCGATTTCGGCATAGGTATCGCACTCGTCAGCGAGGCGGCCCACGAAGTGACCGGCAGCGCCACTTCCGAAACAGGTCTGCTCGCCACCGCTCTGCAAGTTGGTTGAAGCCCCGGCACGCGCATAGCCACTGAAGTCCACAGCGAAAGCCGGCGTTGCGAAAGCCGCGGACGCGATGGCCGCTGCGATCGGAGTCAGTCTAAACAGTCGTCTGTTGTTATTTTGCATCATCTCTGTCCTGTGCTTTTCGTGTTGTTATGAGCGCAGGGTTCGTCACCGTCAGGTCAAGCGGGCTCCAGCCAGACCGCTAGGCGTTTACTCACCCCAGGAAAGACCGAGGCGCCCGTTCTCGGGGCGCCATCTTCCCGGCTTCCTGCCCATGTTTCGGGAAACCCGTATCCATAGTCCGCAATGCAATAGGACGTCACATCATCCAGACCGGGAGAAAAGGGGGGTGAGTTTTAAGGGGGAGGAGGGGCGTAGCAGGGGACGGTGGGGAATTTTAGGGGAGCGGCTTGTGTGGGTGCCGCTCCCGAGTAGGCACCTGACAACTACTCAGCGCTAAAGCGGGTCGGTTTGAGGCTGTCCTTGATTTTCTTTAGGTGACCCTGGAAATCACTGCCCCGTTTCAGGGTTACGCCTGTGGCCAGGATATCGATGATCATCAGGTGAATGATGCGCGAGGTCATCGGCATGTAAACCTCGGTGTCTTCGGGTGCCGTTACTTCCAAGGCTACGGTGCAGGCTCTGGAGAGCGGGGAGTTGGGGGCAGTGATGCCAATCACCGTCGCGCCATTGTTGCGGGCGGATTCGGCGATGTCCACCAGGTCCCGGGTACGCCCGGTATAGGAAATAACCACGATGACATCGCCGGTATGA
This sequence comes from Marinobacter fonticola, assembly GCF_008122265.1. Classification (NCBI taxonomy): domain Bacteria; kingdom Pseudomonadati; phylum Pseudomonadota; class Gammaproteobacteria; order Pseudomonadales; family Marinobacteraceae; genus Marinobacter; species Marinobacter fonticola. Next base: position 2,612,813 of record NZ_CP043042.1, on the reverse strand, counting down.
TTGCCGGCGGCTACCATGCGCTGCATCAGCACGTCGTCGTAGGCGACAACCGGAATATTGAAACGGAAGAACTTGTGCTGAGCGTCCATCGCCACTGGCGCGGAACCGCCCATGCCGAAGAAATTGATCTGTTTGGCCTGGATCAGGTAGTCGATAGCGGTTCCGATAGCGACAGGATCAAGCGCCTGCCGCGCCTTATCCAAGCTGGCTATTGTGCTGAGTACGATTTTGTCGGAGAAGGTGGCAACGTCATCGTCAGGGCGCACATTCTGGCTGACATAAGGCGTGCCGGTGGCGATGCTTTGGGCCAGTTGAATCTTAAAATCCGGGAAGCCGGAGGTTGAGAAACCACGGCAGAAGCGATTGACGGTAGGTTCGCTGACATCGGCGGCCCGCGCCAAGGCGGCGATGCTGTAACGGGTGGCTGCACTGGGATCGCGGAGGATGGCTTCAGCGACCTTACGCTCGGATTTGTTCAGGCTCTCGAGCTTCCCCTGGATCTGTTCCAGCAGATTCGGTGCAGTGGTGTCACTGGTTTTATTCATGTTTGGCTATCCCGGATAGACTCTGCTTGACTGAATAGACGCTATGACTGCGGATTATACCGGTTTTCGTACGTCGCTTGTGTAGTAAAATAGTCAAGATTAAATAAATATTCTTGGAATTATGGGTTTTTGATGCCATTATTTTGTCAAAATTACTACATTGTTTACTGAGGACCGCGCCTGAGCGTTGTCACCCGTGTTGCGTGATGTAGAAACAGAACAGTGCGCGATGCAGAGACAAAAAGGCGCCTAAACAGCTTTGAAGGACGATGAATGAGCCGGAAAAACGAAAACCAGTGCGACCTTATTATGTTTGGCGCCCTGGGTGACCTGGCACAGCGTAAACTCTTCCCCGCACTATACCAGCTTGACGCGGCCGACCTCCTTGCGCCGAAAACGCGCATTCTCGCTCTGGCCCGGCAGGACTATGACGCCGAGGGTGCACGGGAGAAGCTGAAGCAGAAACTGCAGGAATACGTCAAGGTGGATGAGCTCGACGAGGCCGTGATGTCCCGCTTCCTCAGTCGCATCGATTACAAACAACTCGATTTTGCGGCGACCGACGATTACGTCAGTCTGCGCGAGTGGCGCGAGACGGGCGGCGGCGCTTTGATCGTTTATATGGCGACGCCACCGTCCATCTACGGCATGATCGCCCGCAACCTCAAAGAGACGGATTGTATAAACGGGGCGACGCGCGTCGTGGTCGAGAAGCCGATTGGGCACGATCTGGAATCATCCCACGAAATCAATGACGAGCTGGCCGAGGTCTTCAATGAAAACCAGCTTTTCCGTATCGATCACTATCTGGGTAAGGAAACCGTCCAGAATCTGATCGCGCTGCGCTTTGCCAACAACCTGTTTGCGACCCAGTGGAATCAGAACCACATCTCCCATGTGGAGATAACTGTGGCTGAAAGCGTTGGCATCGAAGGGCGCTGGGGCTACTTCGACAAAGCCGGCCAGATGCGGGATATGATCCAGAATCACTTGCTGCAGTTGCTATGTCTGATCGCCATGGACCCGCCGTCCGACCTGTCGGCAGACAGTATTCGGGATGAAAAGGTCAAGGTACTCAAGGCCCTGCGACCGATAACGCCGGATTTGGTCGAAACCCATTTGGTGCGTGGTCAATACACGGCCGGAACCTCAACGGGCCGACCGGTGCCCGGCTATCTCGAAGAGGAAGATGCCGTGCGTGGCAGTTCCACGGAAACCTTCGTGGCGCTAAAGGCGGAGATCTCCAATTGGCGCTGGTCCGGCGTGCCTTTCTATATTCGGACGGGCAAACGTCTGCCGGAGAAGCTGTCGCAGATCATTATTCACTTCAAACCGGCGCCGCATTACATCTTCGATCCCGATCAAAAGCATCTGGCCGCGAATAAGCTGATTATCCGGCTACAACCGGATGAAGGTATGTCCTTGCAAATCCTCACGAAAGACCAGGGGTTGCATAAGGGGATGCGCCTGCGGCAAGGCCCACTGGAACTGACGTTCTCCGAGACCTTTGACCAGGAGCGCATACCGGATGCGTACGAGCGTCTGCTTTGGGAAGCCATGAAAGGCAATCAATACCTCTTCGTGCGTCGCGACGAGGTGGAGTATGCCTGGAAGTGGGTCGACCAGGTCATTTCCAACTGGGAAGAGCACGCTTCCCCACCCAAACGCTACGCGGCCGGCACCTGGGGTCCGGTGGCGTCGATTGCCCTGATAACCCGAGATGGCAGGAGTTGGTATGAAGATGCCTGAGGTGGATTGGCCACCGACGATTGAACCGGTACTTGGCGAGGACGCTGCAGAGATTGCTTCGCGTCTGGCCGATGCTGTCGCTGAACGTCTTGCAAAGGCGTTAGAGGTGAAGGATCGCGCGAGCATGGCAGTCTCCGGCGGCAGTACACCCAAGCCGTTCTTTGAAAAACTGCGGGAGATGCCCCTGGATTGGTCCCGGGTAGACATCACCCTGGCAGACGAACGTTGGGTGGCGACGGACTCCAGCGACAGTAATGAGCGGTTGCTCCGGGAAACGCTGCTGCAAGGTCCGGCTGACAAGGCTCGCTTTGTCGGTTTGAAACAGAAGCACGATACCGCCAATGCCGGGCAGCCGCTCGCGGAAGCCGCTCTGGCCGAGATGGCCTGGCCGCTCGACGTGGTGATCCTCGGCATGGGCAACGATGGCCACACCGCTTCACTGTTTCCGGACGCGCCGGAGATCGACGGAGCACTGGATGAGAGTCTCGCAGACCGTTGCATGGCGCTACATCCCGCATCTCAGCCATTGCCACGGTTGTCGCTGACCCGAAGTGCGTTGGAAGGGGCGGAATGGGTTGCCCTGCATCTTCGTGGCGACGACAAGATGGATACGCTGATGACCGCGATTAGCGATATGAAGGCCATACGAGAGATGCCCGTTAGGGCGTTTCTCGGCGCCGGTGTCCGTTTGTTCTGGAGCCCCTGAATTTTAAAGAGAGAAATTTTGATGCCCTCATTGCTGACAGAAGCACACCGCAACCAGGTTCAGGCATTGCTGGAAGCCTGTCCTCTGGTGCCGGTTATCGCCATCAACAAGCCGGAACATGCCCTCCCGCTGGGTCGGGCGCTAGTGGCTGGCGGTATCAATATCCTGGAAATTACTCTGCGTACGCCGTATGGCCTGGATGCGATCCACGAATTGCGTACCGAGTTGCCCGAAGTTTGGGTGGGTGCCGGCACCGTCACCACAATCGAGCAATACCGCGATGTGGACAAGGCTGGCGCCCGGTTCGTGATTACCCCTGGCGTGACCGAATCACTGCTGGAGCATGCGATCACCGCGAGAGCGCCATTGTTGCCTGGCGTAGCCACAATGTCCGAAATGCTGATGGGCTATCAGCGCGGATTCCGCCACTTCAAGTTTTTCCCGGCTGCGGTTTCGGGGGGCGTCGATGCATTGAAATCGTTCGCAGGCCCGTTCCCGGATGTCTGCTTTTGCCCGACGGGAGGGATCAAGAAGGAAACGGCCTCGGACTACTTGAGTCTTGAAAACGTCGCCGCTGTCGGCGGCAGTTGGCTGACGCCGCAAGATGCGATTGACGCTGGAGACTGGGACCGGATTACATCGATCGCGAAAGAGAGCCTGGCTTTGCTGAAAGGCTGAATGCCAAGTTCAAAAAAACGATTGGAAAGGCGCCTGCGGGCGCTTTTTTTATAAGCGTACTTTCTTCACTTTCTTCACTTTCACCACTTTCATCAGTGCTAAATGCTTACCTTCGGCGCTAACTGGCGAATGGGATAACTCTAGGCGTGCTTGCGCTAGCGGTATGACTAGCGCTAGCGGTATGAGAGGGAAAAAGGGAAAGGAAGAAAAAAGAAGAAATAAAAAGGGCAGGAGAAACCTCTGGGAGAGGGGTTTCCCTGCCAAAGTCCACGATGGTGGGAGCACCAAACGCAGTCGTCAGTCTTTCGGGTGAGATCTATCCTGTAAGCGGACCCTATTGGATAGCCGCGCCTACCCGAACAATCTTCATCGTATTCGTGCCGCCCTGGGCATTAACGTAATCGCCTTTAGTGACCACCACGAGGTCACCTTCCTTGACCACGCCACGGTCTACCAGCTCCGCTACCACGCGCGCGTTGGTTTCTTCGTTGGGAACCAGTTCTGAGTCGAAAGGTACGGTTTGCACACCACGATACAACACAACCTTGTGCTGAGTGCTGTGGTGCCGAGAGAAGGCGTAGATGGGCAGGCTCGACTTAATCCGCGACATCAGCAGGGGAGTGGCGCCGGTCTCCGTCAAACAGATGATGGCACTGACGTCTTCCAAGTGATTGGCGGCGTACATGGCCGACAGGGCGATAGCTTCGTCGACGCGTTCCATGCGTTCATGGATGCGATGGTTGGATTGGTGCATCGAAGGCTGCTTTTCCGCGCCCAGACAGATGCGCACCATAGCGTCGACGGCTTCCCTGGGGTAATCCCCCACCGCGGTTTCGGCAGACAGCATCACGGCATCGGTGTAGTCCATGACGGCATTTGCGACATCCGATACTTCGGCCCGGGTTGGCATCGGGTTCTCGATCATCGATTCCATCATTTGGGTGGCCGTAATCACTACACGGTCGAGGCTTCGTGCGCGGCTGATGATGTGTTTCTGCACCCCGACCAGTTCGGCGTCGCCAATCTCCACCGCCAGATCGCCGCGAGCGACCATGACGGCGTCGGAGGCTTCGATAACGGCATCAAGCTGGTCGGTGTTATGCGCAAGCTCCGCACGCTCGATCTTTGCAATCAGAGCAGCTTGAGAGCCGGCCTCACGCAAAAGCGCCCGGGCGGTGTGCATATCATCCGCAGTGCGGACGAAAGACACCGCCACATAATCGGCCCCCAGGGCGGCAGCAGTCTTGATGTCCTGCTTGTCTTTGGCGGTCAGCGCATCGGCCGAAAGACCGCCGCCACGCTTGTTCAGCCCTTTGTTGTTCGACAGGGGGCCGCCTATCAATACGCGGGACGAAATACTGTGATCGTCCACATGTTCGACTTCCATCTCGATGCGGCCATCGTCCAGCACCAGAATGTCGCCGGGAACCACGTCTCGAATCAGTTGCTCGTAATCTATACCGACCCTTTCCTCGGTGCCGGCCTCTTTGTCCATCGCGGCATCGAGAACAAACGTTTGGCCAGCCTGTACGGTAATTTTATTATCCGTGAAGCGGGCGATCCGAAGCTTCGGACCTTGCAGATCGGCCAACAGGGCAACGAACCGGCCTTGAGCCTCGGCAGCTTCCCGCACACGACGCGCGCGCTCCATATGGTCTTCGGCGCTGCCATGGGAGAAATTCAGACGGGTCACATCGACGCCCGCCGCAATGATGGCGGCGAGCGATTCGGGGGAGTCGGTGGCGGGTCCCAGTGTGGCGACGATCTTGGTGCGCCTGAGCATTGAAAATCCTCTGGTTCTTTTAAGTGAGTGCTTTGCGGCCGCGGGGTTGGGGCCTTACTTATTACGGGCCGCCATGAGGGTACGGGTGTTATCGAGCATTCTGTTGGAGAAGCCCCACTCATTGTCGTACCACGCCATGACTTTCACGTGACGGCCCAGTGCCCGCGTGTGATTGGCATCGAAAACACTCGACAAGGCAGAATGGTTGTAGTCGATGCTGACGAGTTTTTCTTCACTATAGCCCAGAATTGGATTCTTCTCGGCCGCTTCGCGAACCAGGGCGTTGATTTCGTCGGTTGTGGTTTCGCGGCTGGCAATGAAGCTCAGATCCACCAGAGAGACGTTGATCGTCGGCACGCGCACGGCCAGGCCATCGAGCTTGCCATCCAAGTCGGGCAGCACCAAGCCGATAGCGGCAGCCGCTCCGGTCTTGGTGGGAATCATGGATTGGGTCGCCGAACGCGCCCGGTAGATGTCCTTGTGGTAGACATCGCTGAGCTTTTGGTCGTTGGTGTAGGAATGGATCGTGGTCATCAGACCGCTTTCGATGCCCACACCCTCGTGTATGGCTTTAACCACCGGTGCGAGGCAGTTGGTGGTGCAGGATGCGTTGGAAATAATCTGATGTTCAGCGGTCAGCACGTCATCGTTGACGCCGTAAACAATGGTGGCATCGGCGTCTCCGGAAGGGGCTGAGATGATCACGCTGTCGGCACCGGCCTGGATATGAGCGGCGGCTTCATCACGGGAGGTGAAAATCCCGGTGCATTCGAGAACGACGTCGACGTGATAGTCTTTCCAGGGAAGCTTTGCCGGATCGCGTTCGGCGATAATGGCGATGCGGTCGCCGTTGACCGATAGCGATTCCGAATCGTGGCTGACATCACCGCCGAAGCGTCCATGAACACTATCGTACTTGAGCAGGTGAGCGTTGGTTTCGGCGTCGCCCAAGTCATTGATGGCGACAACCTGCATGTCGTTCCGGTAGTTATTTTCATAAAGGGCACGCAATGTGTTGCGGCCAATGCGTCCAAAACCGTTGATAGCGATTCGAATAGTCATATCAGGCCTCCGCGGACTCTGCTTGTTGTCTATGTCGGCGGCCTGGAGGGGGATCGGGACCTCTCCAGGTCGGTATGCCAAATTGATGTAGTAAACATAACAAAATAAATTCGTTTTATGTAGATTATTTCGTGAAAATTGCAAATGAATTACGTAGCATTACATCCATAATCGCTCTTATTGGCGGATTTTGGTTAAAAATTAGACTGGGGTGATCTCTGCACGTTCCCGGCGCAACGCTCAAGCGCGAGCCGGCAATTCAGGGGACTGTGCAGTGGTAGACATTCAGGCAGCGGTAGACATTTAGGAGAGATACATGCATCCGATCGTGGAAAAAGTAACCCAGCGGATAATCGATCGCAGCCGGGCGGAGCGTGAGGACTATTTGCAGCGCATGGCACAACTCGGTGAGCAGTCGCCGCAACGGGGCACACTGTCATGTGGCAACCTCGCCCACGGCTTCGCCGCATGCGGAAAGTCCGACAAAGACACGCTTAAGCTTATGAACCAGGCCAACGTCGCTATCGTTTCGGCCTACAACGACATGTTGTCCGCCCATCAGCCTTACCAGAGTTTCCCCGATATTATCCGCGAAGCGGCTCATGGCATGGGTTCGGTAGCCCAGTTTGCCGGCGGTACGCCCGCCATGTGCGACGGTGTGACACAGGGTCAGCCAGGCATGGAGCTGAGCCTGTTCTCGCGCGATGTGATCGCTATGAGTACGGCGGTGGCGCTGAGTCACAATATGTTCGACGCCACATTACTGCTGGGGATTTGCGACAAAATTGTGCCGGGCCTGATGATTGGCGCACTGAGCTACGGCTACCTGCCGACGATCCTGGTGCCTGCAGGCCCCATGCCATCCGGATTGCCCAATAAAGAGAAGCAGCGCGTGCGCCAGCTTTATGCCGAGGGCAAGGTCGGTAAGGACGAGCTGCTTGAAGCCGAGAGCCAGTCCTATCATAGTCCCGGCACCTGTACGTTCTACGGCACCGCCAACAGCAACCAGCTGCTGGTGGAAGTCATGGGGCTGCATGTACCGGGCTCGGCTTTTATTCATCCCAATACCGATCTACGCGATACATTGACCCGCGAGGCTACCGAACAGGTGATCCGGCTGTCCCGGCCCAACGGTGGCAAGCTTGGCCTGGGTAACATGGTGGACGAGAAGAGTATCGTCAACGCCTTGGTTGCGTTGCTGGTGACCGGCGGTTCAACCAATCACACCATGCACTGGATCGCGATTGCCAAAGCGGCAGGGATCACGATCGATTGGAACGACTATTCCGAGCTGTCTTCAGCGGTACCGTCGATGACACGGATCTACCCCAATGGCCAGGAGGACGTGAATGCGTTCCACGACGCAGGCGGCACGCCGTTCCTGATTCGGGAGCTGCTGGAGCATGGCTATCTGCATGAGGACGTGGAAACCGTTGTGGGCCGTGGGCTGGATCGCTACACCCGTATGCCGTCGCTGGAGAGCGAAAAACTAGTCTGGACGCCCGCAGCCAAGGAAACCGGAAATCCGGACGTGCTGAGTTCTGCCAGCGATCCCTTCGCACCGGAGGGCGGCCTCCGGGTGCTCGATGGCAACCTGGGGCGCGGTGTGATCAAGGTCTCCGCCGTGAAGAAGGAGCACCATGTGGTGCGCGCGCCCGCGGTCATTTTCGATGACCAGAACGATCTGGCAAAGGCGTTCGATGCTGGCGACTTGGATAAGGATTGCATTGTGGTGGTGCGTTTCCAGGGGCCGAAAGCCAACGGCATGCCGGAGCTGCACAAACTGACACCGTACCTCGGCGTCCTCCAGGATCGTGGCTTCAAGGTCGCGTTAGTCACAGACGGCCGCATGTCGGGCGCATCCGGTAAAGTGCCGGCAGCGATTCATGTTTATCCCGAGGCGTTGGATGGGGGCCCGCTGGCTAAAGTGAAGGCGGGTGACACGATCTGCGTGGACGCGGTTAAAGGGCGTCTGGACCTCGAGGTCCCTGACGAGGAATTGGTCACGCGGGAGCCGGCGCAGGTTGACCTCTCCCGGGCGCATACCGGATTGGGTCGAGAATTGTTCGGGTGGCTCCGTCGTTCCGCCGGGACGCCGGAGGAGGGCGCAAGTTTTTTCTGGAATCATGACGCATGACTGACCAAGCCTCCATGACTGATCAACCCCCCATTACCGATCAAACCGTGCTAGAACTGGTCGGCGATATCGGTGGGACCAACGCCCGCTTCGCGCTGACCCGGGAAGGTGACGTGCATCTGCATGCCATCGAGGTTCTGCCCTGTGGCGAATACGATAATTTGGATAGCGCCATCAAGGCCTATATGCAAAAAGTCGGCATCGAACGGGTCAAGGATGTTTGTCTCGCCGTGGCGGGGCCGGTGCCTTCCTCGAAAGATCCTCATGCGCAGTTCCGTATGACCAACAATCACTGGCGTTTCGGACTGCAAGCCATACGCGAACAATTTGGGCTACGGTCGTTCAAGTTGATCAACGACTTTACCGCGATGGCGTTAGGTGTACCGAATGTGGGGCAAGACCAGCTTGTCCATGTGTGCGGCGGCCCCGGCGACGAGTCGCGGGCAAAGTTGGTGATTGGACCGGGCACCGGATTGGGTGTTTCCGGGCTAGTGCCCATCCAGGACGGCTGGGTGCCCTTGATGACCGAAGGCGGGCATGTTGATTTTGCGCCCACCGATGAAACGGAGATCACCATACTGCAGATTCTCAAAGCCCGTTTCGGTCGCGTATCGGTAGAGCGCATTCTCTGTGGCCAGGGGTTGCTTAACCTGTACCAGGCTCACGCGGAGATTCAGGGTGTTTCGGCGCCACTGGATGCGCCCGAGAAGATAACGACAGCCGCGATAAAAGAGAATGACCCGCTGGCCAGGCATACCCTGCGGCATTTTTGCGAAATCCTGGGACGCACGGCTGGGAATGCCGCGCTAACCGTTGGCAGCGTTGGCGGTGTTTATCTGTGTGGCGGCATACTGCCCCGTTTCCTGGACTTCTTCGTCGAAAGCCCATTTCGCGAAGCGTTTGAAGACAAGGGCCGGATGCGTCCGCTGATGGAATCGACCCCGGTGTATATGGTTATGGAGCCGTACACCGGCCTTTTGGGTGCTGCCGAAGCGTTACGTAACCGCGAAGTGTCGTGACCTTCGTGGCCCCTGAGAACCCGGCTTTCGCCGGGCATCCTTGTTTGTGTCCCGGCCGTCGATCTGCTTTCATTAACGTTCGCAGTGTTGAAGGAACGGATAGACGATGAGGATTGCAGTTTTTTGTGGTTCCAGCCCCGGCGAAGATCCGGTTTTCGCCGAAGGTGCCCGGCTTATGGGCAAAACCATCGCCGAGGCCGGCCACGGCTTGGTTTTTGGCGGCGGTAAAGTCGGCCTGATGGGGATACTGGCGGATTCAGTGCTTGAACATGGCGGTGAAGTGATCGGCGTGATTCCGCATATGCTCAAGGAACGGGAGGTGGCTCACGCTGGCGTAACCGAGCTGCTGGTGGTGGACGACATGCACCAGCGAAAGGCGCGCATGAACGCCCTGGCCAACGCGTTTATCGCGATGCCCGGCGGACCTGGCACGCTTGAGGAAATCTTCGAAGTCTGGACCTGGGCGCAATTGGGCTACCACGACAAACCCTGCGCCTTTTTCAATGTGGCCGGCTATTACGATCAGCTGTTTGGTTTCTTCGATACCATGCGCGACAACGGTTTTCTGAAACCTCTGTATCGTGACATGCTCATCGTTCAAGACGACCCAGGCAGAATATTGGCTAGCTTCGAAGGCTATCGTTCACCTCAGACCAAGTGGGGTTGAGCTGGCAATCTGTGAGGTTGCGCTGACAAATCCGGCAGGCAAAACTCCGGCGGCTAAAATGAACCGCCGGAGTTTTTGATACTAATTTCTTAGTACTAGCTTTTTTGGTACTAGCTTTTTTGGTACTAGCTTTTTTGGTACTCGCTTTATTTGGTACTACAGATTCGTGGGCTTACCCGCGGCACGGCGTTCTTCCTGCCATTCTTCCAGGGTTTTCGCGGCTGAGTTGCCGTCCAGGGTGTCTACGATTTCGAAGTAGTCCGCGCCCAGCGGGTCTTTCATAACCTCTTCACGCGGTTTGCTTTTGACCACGTACACGGTTTGTACGTTCTGGTGGTCGAACGCGCGCCATTCCTGTTCGTCCTTCAGCAAACTGTAGCGATAGCCTTCCAGCGCCCGGATAACCGCGGCGGTCTGAAAGGTACCGGCGCGTTCGACCGCGTCCTTATATTGATACAGGATGCTATAGGCGGAAGCGGCGGCGGAGGACGGGCGCATCTCATAGCGTTGCACGAACTCCTCGACGAATTTCTGACCTCGCGGGTAGTTGTACTGGTAGGGCACTTCCCAAACCCAGGGCGCACCGCCGATGACGCCTTCCATGATAGTTGGGCCGACGTCCTGGGCCATACCCAGGGTGACGTTCGGGACCACAACCTGCATCTTGTCTTTAAGGCCCATTTCGTAAGCCATGTTCAGAGCGCGGACCATGTCGTCGCCAAACAGCACCATCACCAGCACATCGGCATCGCTGGCGGCAGCCGATTCCAAGGCATCGCGAAAATCGCTGAGATGGGCTCGCGGAAAAGGCGTCTTTACCCCGGGGTGCGCCTGTTTGTCCAAGGTGTCGGTGAAGCGGCGCATGGAGTCTTCGGTGGACCAACCCCAAGTGTAGTCGGCGGTAATATAGTAGTAGTTCTGACCGGCGTGTTTGGCGGCCAGATACTTACTGATGGCTTTGGCAGCCATCCAGGCGTTGTAGGGCTCGCGGAACATGTGCGTGTGACCGGCGCTGCCTGTGGTGGCGTTGGAATAGGTCAGGGTGCCGAAATAGAGTCGATCACGCTGGCGGGCGGCTTCTCCGGAGGAGATGGCCACTGCGCTGGATACGCCGCCAAAGACCATCTTGGCGTCGTGCTTATCGATCATCTCGGCGGTGTTGGCCGCGCCTTGCTCGGGGTCACTGCTGTTGTTGCGAATCACCAGTTCTATGGGCTGGCCCATGATGCCGCCGGCCTGGTTGATCTCCTCCACCGCCATAAAAGCCCCGAGCCGTTCCTGCAGGCCCTGGTCTTTGTAGCGGCCGGTCTGAGGATAATTGAAGCCGATATTTACGGCGGCGGCTGCCTGCATGGCGCAGACGAAGGTAAGCATCAGGCTGGCCAATACCAATCGCGCGAGTGACATGTTGTGTTTTCTCCGTGGCACGGAAGCCGGTCCTGCTCCGGCGGCGAGCCCTATTGTTTTTCGAATGAATAGTGTTTTTTAGAATGGGTAGTACTTCTACACAACTGAGTCTGTTCCGGGCCGTAGCCCGATACAACGATACTTAGGTCAAAGTATTCAGTAGAAAGGTTGTGGTGGGTAACGGGTTGTAAGCGTTTTTCGATCTGGTTTGGTGACGGGGTTTGTGTCCCGTCGCTCGGCTATGGGGTTGTGTCCGTACGCCGCTTATCCCTAAACTGCAGGAAAGCAGCGCAGGAGGTAGCGAATGGATTTCACGACCTACGAGAAACGGCTCCGGGAGACGCTAACTGCGCGTGAGACTGCATTCACCGATGCCGAATACGATCGTCGCTGCCAGGCATTGGATCGGCGGCTGGCCGAGGCCGGCCTGGACGCGCTACTCATTACCCAGCCGGCCGATATCTACTACCTCACGGGTTACAACACCTTCGAAGTATCCGTCCATACGGCACTGGCTTACGCGCCCGGCCGTGCCGTACTGCAAGTACCCTCTATCGAAACGGGGCCCGCGGTCGCGACGTCTCGTTGTGACTCTATCCTCGGTTACCGCTGGGAAGATCCGCGCGAGGTGCTCGATCCTCTGGCGGATGCCCTGGCGGGCATGGGGCAGCGGATCGGGCTGGATTACTGGGGCGGCGGTTTGCGCAGCGGTATTGTTTTGGGTTTGCAGCAACGCTTGCCCGACCACGAATGGGTGGATGGCTCAGGGTTGCTGGGGCGCATCCGGCGCATCAAGTCTAATGAAGAGATCGCTTGCCTGGAGCAATCGGCCCGGATGACCGAAGCCGGCATACGCAGCGCCCGCGAGGCTGTCTCGCCGGGAGTGACCGACAGTGAGGTAGCGGCTGCGGCGGCAAACGCCATGTTGGCGGCGGGCAGCGAGTTTATGAGTATGCAGCCGATTGTCGTGGCCGGCAGGCGAAGTGGCGTGATCCATACCAACCATCGTCGATTCCCGATTCAGGCTGGCGACTCCGTCTTCCTGGAGCTGGGTTCTACCTATCAGCGCTACACGGCTCCGATGATGCACACGGTGGTTGCCGGGGATAACCCCATTGATTCGAATATGCAGCGATGGGCTGACATTTGCCGCCGGGTTTATGAAACCCTGGTCGAAGCTATGGTGCCCGGCAATACCTTTGACGATGCGGCCCGCCGCGCAGCCGACGCTTGGCAGAGGTACACGGACGAAGCTTTCTTTTCGGGCGTATACGGTTATACGGTCGGCGCCCAGTTCCCGCCGTCGTGGGTCGAAGGCTCAGGCTTCATCGCCGCGGGACAGCAGGATCGGTTCGAGGAGAATATGGTGTTTCACTTGCCTTTGTGTTTCCGGATTCCGGGGAAGTGGGGCATGGCTTTTAGCGAGACTGTATGCGTTGGCGCCGAGGGTGGGCAGCCCTTGACGCGTAACCACTGGCAACTGGCGTCGCAAGCACACTAGGCATTGTTCAGAGACTCGCTAAAGGACGTCAATAATGATTGACGATGAATTGACGAGAGTCAGGCGGAATGGACAACCTTCCTCGAAAATTGCTGCGAATGGTGGTCCAGGTAGTCCTGAATGCCGCTAAGCTCAGGCGCGGTGAGCCGTAGGCCAAGCTTTGTGCGACGCCACACGATATCCTCGGCATCCCGCGCCCATTCGTGGTTGAGCAAGTAATCGATTTCGCGAGCGTAGAGATTGCCCCCGCAATGCCTGCCCATATCGCCCATGGACTCACAGCCCTCGAGCATGACCCGTGTTCGTGTGCCGTAGGTCCTAACGTAACGGTGGGCAAGGCCCGAGGGCAGCCAGGGATACTCAATCTTGAACGCGTTAAGCAAGTCCTCTTGGCTAGTGAAATCGCCACCCGGCAGAGGCGCATGTCGTGTCCAGCTCTCGCCGGCCTTCGGGAAAAAGCCGCAAATTCTGTCCGTCGCTGCTTCGGCCAGCTTTCGATAGGTCGTAATCTTACCGCCAAAGACCGAAATCAGAGGTGCTTTGCCCTTTTCTTCATCGACCTCGAACGTGTAATCCCGTGAGGCCGTGTGGGCTGAGCCGCCTTCATCGTCCATTAACGGGCGTACACCGGAATAGGACCAGACGACGTCGCTGGGCGAGAGTTTGTTCTTGAAGTAGTCATTGACGATACCGATCAGGTACTCGGTTTCCTCTTGGGAGATGACCGCCTTCTTAGGGTCGCCTTCGTAATCCACATCCGTCGTGCCAATCAGCGAAAAATCATCCTCGTAGGGAATGACAAAAATAATACGCTCGTCCGCATTTTGTAGAATGTAGGCTTCCGGCTCATCGTGAATTTTAGGCACCACGATATGGCTGCCTTTGACCATGCGGATTTGCTTGGGCGCGGGGATGTTCAGGGTGTCCTTGAAGAGGGCGCTGACCCAGGGGCCGGTAGCGTTAACCATCGCCTTGCAGCGGAGGTGGCTTTGATCCCCCGTTATCTGATCGGTCAGGGTGACGCTCCAGTATTTTCCGTCCCGTTCTGCGCGGGTGCACCGGGTGCGCGTCCGTACGTCCGCCCCTTGCTCCTGAGCGGCCTTGGCCGTCAGCACCACCAGGCGCGCATCGTCTACCCAACCGTCTGAATATTCGAAGCCTTTACTGATCTCGCTGACCAGGGGACTGCCGCCATTGAACTGAATGCTGTTGGAGCCCTTGAGCAGCTCCCGTTTCGCCAGGTGGTCATAGAGAAACAGACCGGTGCGTATCATCCAGGCCGGACGCAAGTGCGATTGATAGGGCAGCCTGAACCGCATGGGCCACATGATGTGGGGGGCGTTGCGCAGCAGTGACTCGCGCTCGGCCAACGCCTGGCGTACCAGCTTGAATTCGTAATGCTCCAGGTAGCGCAGGCCGCCATGGATCAATTTACTGCTACTGGAGGATGTTGCCGATGCGAGGTCATGCATCTCGCAAAGCATGACCTTGAGCCCCCGACCGGCCGCATCCATGGCGATGCCGGTACCGTTGACACCACCGCCGACGACGACGAGATCGTATTCTGGGGTCTCAGAACTCATGCTGGAGGATCTCCTGCCTTGGCGTCGTTAGGGCGAAGTCGTGATGTTTGGGGCTCGGCGGCGTTTAATTCTGATGATTAAATGGCCAGTCCATGCAGTATGCGAAAAAGAGGGGTATTCGTAAAGGAAAACAAAGAATAAAAACGAACACTGTGATGTGGCACGAATCCGGCTTTTCTTCGCCGGTGCACTGTCTGGTTAGCTCGAAAATAATGACGATCTGAATGCGTACCGAAGCGATTGCAGGGTCAATGCCGCGCTATCCTTTGCCCCGGAATAGGGTTCAAACAACATGAACTTCGACGTCGTTGTCAGTCAGCAGGCGCTGAATCTCATGGGGCGGTTTTTGGTCGGTAAAGAAGTGATCCGCCTGAGTAATACTGCCCAACCGTACCATGGCGTTGCGGCCGAATTTGGTGTGGTCGGCTGCTAGCAGGACTTGCTGGGAGTTGGCAATGATGGTCTGCGCCACGCGGACTTCGCGGTAGTCGAAATCGAGTAGGGAGCCATCTGTGTGGATGCCGCTGATACCGATGACACCGAAATCCATCTTGAACTGATTGATGAAGTCCCGGGTGGCCTCGCCGACAATACCGCCATCGCGGTTACGCACTTCGCCGCCGGCAATGATGATATTGAAGTCCTCCCGAGTGGCCAGGATTGACGCCACGTGCAGGTTATTGGTGACGACACGGAGATTGTTGTGGTTGAGCAGCGCGCGGGCGATGGTTTCGGTGGTGGTGCCGATATTGATGAACAGCGAGGCTCCGTCGGGAATCATCGACGCCAGACTTTCGGCGATGCGCTCCTTGGCTTCCAGCTCCATGATTTTGCGGGTCTGGTAGGCGGTATTAACCGTGCTCGAATCGATACCGGCGCCACCGTGATGGCGCCGTACGCGGCTTTGCTTGGCGAGCTGGTTCAGGTCCCGGCGTATGGTTTGCGGGGTCACCTGGAAATGATCGACGAGCTGCTCGGTGGTAACGAAACCGTTCTTCTGGATAAGCTCCATGATCAGGTCGTGTCGATGTTTTTGTGCCATACCTGCTGCTCAGTGGGTTCTGGTTCGCCGTCTGCGGTGTTGCGAAAACGGCGCTACGGTGATCCGCGACGGGAATTAATGGACGCAAATCATGAGATTACCTGTGCAGGATAGCAGGGAATCGACGGACTAATAAGGCAGCCGGGTTGCGGCTGCGGTACATTCTCTGCCCATACTGTCACCACCACCCAGCGAAAACCGGTCATCGAAAACGAAAAAAAGCGGTTGGATTCGTTTTCGAAAAGGTTAAGAATGCGGTCAAACAAAAATCGATAATACGACAAGGAAAGGTGCGATCATGACGAGATACCTCTTGGCGATCGACCAGGGAACCACCAGTTCCCGGGCCATGATCTTCGATGATACAGGCGAATGTCGCGCCACCAGCCAGCAGGAATTCCCGCAGCACTTTCCCGAAAGCGGCTGGGTCGAGCACGATCCTGAAGATATCTGGACCTCGGTGCTGGACACCTGCCGTAACGCGCTCAAAGAAGCCAGTCTGAGCGCCAGCGATATCGCCGGTATCGGGATTACCAACCAGCGGGAAACGACCGTCATCTGGAACCGGGCTACGGGCGAGCCAATATATAAGGCTATCGTCTGGCAGGACCGGCGTTCCGCCAAATTCTGCGAACAGCTGAAAGCCGATGGGCATGAGCCAAAGATCCAGGACAAAACGGGCCTTTTGGTTGATCCTTACTTCTCTGCCACCAAGATCCGCTGGATTCTCGATCAGGTTCCCGGCGCTCAGGCGCGCGCAGAAAATGGCGAGCTGGCATTCGGCACGATTGACACGTTTCTGTTATGGCGCCTGACAGGCGGCAAATCCCATTACACCGATGCCACCAACGCTTCGCGCACGCTGTTGTTCAATATCCACGACCAAGCCTGGGACCCGGAATTACTGAAGCTGTTCAATATACCGGCCGAGCTGCTGCCGGACGTGCTCGATTCGTCTGACGCATTCGGCGATATCGACGCTGAATGGCTGGGTACGTCGGTCCCGGTTTACGGCATGGCAGGCGATCAGCAGGCAGCCCTGTTCGGACAGACCTGTTTTCGTGAGGGGATGGCCAAAAGTACCTATGGCACCGGTTGCTTCTTGATGCTTAATACCGGCGACAAACCCTTGCGTTCCAACTACCGGCTGCTGACGACCGTTGCCTACCGGATTAACGGCAAACCCACCTACGCTCAGGAAGGCAGTATTTTCATTGCTGGAGCCGCCATCCAATGGCTGCGCGACGGACTCAAGCTCATCCGCATGGCCCAGGAAACCGAGTCCCTGGCCGCGCAGACGCCAGCGAATCACGGCGTCTACCTGGTTCCGGCCTTTACCGGACTGGGGGCGCCGCACTGGGACCCGAAGGCGCGAGGCGCCATCTTCGGCCTCACCCGAGACACCGGGATTAAGGAAATCGTCACGGCGGGTCTGCAATCCGTCTGTTACCAGACAAAGGATCTGCAAAAGGCGATGGAAAAGGATGGATTGCGCCCAACGGCGCTGCGGGTCGACGGTGGCATGGTTGAGAATAGCTGGCTGTTGCAGTTCCTGGCCAACATTCTGGGCGCGACGGTCGATCGCCCCAAACTGATTGAGACCACGGCGTTGGGCGCGGCCTATCTGGCCGGCCTCAAGGCGGGTATTTTCGAGTCTCTGGACGCTCTGGAAGAGCTATGGCAATGCGAACACAGTTTCCAGCCGGAGATGACCAAGGCGCAGCGCGATGGGCTGTACGAGGGTTGGGTTGAAGCGGTGGATCGCCTGCAGACTCATTAAGCGTCGGCGAGGCTAGCATGCTGGTGGCGCTATAGGGCGAACACTATCGCACCCCCAATTCCCGTAGTCGCTTGTAGACAGTATTCCGGCTAAAGCCAAAGTGCCGTGCGGTGCGGGAAACGTTGCCCTGGTGCTGGTTATAGACATCGAGCAACGTTTCCAGTGGATTGGTCCTTCTGGTGGGGCGATCCGTCGATGTTGACTCGGTCTGTGGCATGGGACGTTCTAGACGAGCGGCGTTCGTCGACTGTATATCACGCAGGAAGTCGTCCGGTAGATGCCAGGTTTCCACCGGTTCCCGGTCAGCTAAGGCTAACGCGACTTGCATTACGTTGATCAGTTGCCGAATGTTGCCGGGCCAGGGATGCTGTTCGAAGATATCGAGGATGGCATCCTGCAATTCGCCGGGCTGGTTCGGTTCACGGTAAAGCGTGTGTACCTGACGAAACAGCGCGCGCTTGTCGACTCGTGCTCTTAACGGCGGCAGCTCGATACTGAGGCCGTTGATGCGGTAGTAGAGGTCTTGCCGGAAGTGGCCGGCTTCGACCTGTTCGCGCAGCGGTTGGTTGGTGGCCGACACCAGCCGGATATCCACCGGGTAGGCTTCGGTCGAACCTAACGGCGTGACTTCCCGTTCCTGCAATACACGTAGCAATCGTGCTTGTGCGCGGGGCGGCATTTCGCCAATCTCATCCAGGAAGAGCACCCCGCAGTGCGCCTTTCGGATCAAGCCTTTCGCGCCCTGGCTGCTCGCGCCGGTAAAAGCGCCTTTCTCATAGCCAAACAGCTCCGATTCCACCAGCTCCGAAGGTATGGCTGCACAATTGACAGCCACCAGCGGGTGATCGCGGCGTTCGCTCGATGCGTGCAGTGCCTTCACGAATACTTCTTTACCCACCCCGGTTTCGCCGTGGATTAAGAGGGGTATGTTCTTGTCAGCGACCCGCAACGCCTGACGGATACAGCGTTGCACTTTCAGATCGCCAAATTCGATTTGGTTAAAATGGAGGATACGCGTCTCCCCCGGTTTAAGGGGGCGCTCCTGCTTTGCGGCTACGCTGGCGTCGGCAAAGACGGGCTTCTTCAATGAGCCATAGAGCCGGCGTCGAGCGTTCGTACTCAGTTGGAAAGCCCCTGTTTCAGCGTGATCGAGTAGTGTGTCGAGCTCGGTATCGAACAGCGCGGTGACGGGCTGATGCAGCTTGTGAGTACCCAGCAGCTGGCTCGCCCGGCGATTTACCGCTACGGCCTCGCCTGCGGCATCGAAAGCGATGAGTCCCGACCATTGGCTGTCCAGATTGTCCGGATTAGTGTTGAGCGTCAGCAGGTAACAGTCGGCGCCGTAGGTCCGGGCCATCAACCGATTCTCCACCGATATCGACATCAGCTTCACCATGCCCAGTGTATGTGCTTGAGGCAAGTAGGCGTCGCTGGAGACATTGAGCACGCCGACCAACTGCTGTTTCACGTCTAGAATAGGGGCTGCGCAGCCGACCATGAAGCGGTTGGCGGTCAGGAAATGTTCGTTGCGCCGAACCTGAACCGCCTGACCGCAGGCAATGGCGGTACCAATGGCATTGGTGCCGTTGATCTGCTCCTGCCAGCTGGTGCCTTCCTGAAACAACGCTTCCCGTCCGGGTTCGACAAAACGGCGATCGCCCCAGTGGCTCAGCAGGCGGCCCTGGGCATCGGATAGCATGATGAGCGAGCGGCTGTTCGCCAGGATGTTTTCGTAGTAGGGCAAGACCTCGCACTCTGTGGTTTCCAGCAACGCTTGATGCTGTTCTCGCAAAAGGGCGCGCTGAGGACGATCGAGGGGGCCGCATTCCGGCTCCGTGGCATGGGTCAGGCCGAAGGCTTGGCAGCGCGCCCATGACGCGGCGATCACTTCCGCAAATTCCTCATTCGTGCTCGCTGGTTTCACCGTCGACCATCCTGTCTTTTTATGCTTATCGGAATGTTAACTTTTGTTCAATAGTGTGTTCACACTGTTCGCTTGTCAATGTTCAATCTGAACAGGCGTATTCGTAAACGAAAAAGTGAAACCAAATAGGAAAACTGAGCGGTCGCTTAATACATTCATGAAAACAGTCTGTTAAGTAATCCAGCAGAAAGCTGGCCGCGCTTTGGTATGTTCATTGCCTTGTTGTATTCGAAAGCGAACGTGGCCGGTGAAGTGAAGGGTGCCGGTGGTTCTCATCCAGAATAAGAACAAGGACAACTTTCAATGTCGCTCACTCTGGATAACGTCTCCCGCATTGTGGACGGCGTACCCCATGTGGCTGATGCCAATATTACGTTTGAGGCGGGATCCTTCAACGTGCTGCTTGGGCGTACGCTCGCGGGCAAAACGTCATTGATGCGTTTGATGGCCGGTTTGGACAAGCCGGATCAGGGCCGTGTGCTGGTGGAGGGCCGGGACGTGACGCACGAGTCCGTGCAGAAGCGCAACATCTCGATGATTTACCAGCAATTCATCAACTATCCCAATCTCACGGTTTGGGACAACATTGCTTCGCCCCTGAAGCTGGCCAAGATGCCGCCTGCCGAGATCGACCGCAGGGTACGGGAAACGGCCGAAATGTTGCGGATCGAGCCCTTACTCAAGCGTTACCCATTGGAACTCTCCGGTGGCCAGCAGCAACGCACGGCCATGGCAAGGGCGCTGGTTAAAGACGCCACGTTGATCCTGTTTGACGAACCGCTGGTGAACCTGGACTACAAGCTGCGTGAAGAGTTGCGGGCCGAGCTGCGCGAACTGTTCAAGGCGCGCAACTGCGTTGGCGTATACGCCACCACCGAACCCAACGAGGCGCTGGCCCTGGGCGGTGTCACCACGTTATTGCACGAAGGGCGGATAATCCAAAGCGGTCCGGTGATGGAGGTCTACCGCAAGCCCACCAACCGCGTGGCTGCGGGGCTGTTCAGCGAGCCGCCGATCAATTTCATGCCCGGGCGAGTGACCGAAACCGACGTCAGCTTCGACGAGTACGCCCACCATCCGCTGACTCGCGAGCTGAGTCAGCTCAAGCCCGACGATTACACTTTCGGCATTCGCCCCAGCCATATCAGCCTGGTGCCCCAGCATGACGACGACCTGGAGCTGGCGATGACGGTGGAATTAGCGGAAATCAGCGGCTCCGAGACTTTTATGCACGTGAAGAACGAGCATTTCGAGTTGGTGCTGCAATTGATGGGCGTGCACGAATACCACACCGAAACGCCGATCAAGATCTACCTGCCCATCGGCAAGCTGTTCGTTTTCGACAAGGCCGGAGAGCTCGTCCATGCGCCGGCCCACGTTCGTTCCGTCCCAGCCAACGAGGAGTAAGCGACGATGGCCGAGATCCAGTTGAATTCGCTTGCCCACAGCTACAGTCGCGAGCCGTCCGGTGCGGAGGATTACGCGATCCGGCGAATGAGCCATACCTGGCACAAGGGCGGTGCCTATGCGCTGCTCGGCCCGTCCGGCTGCGGCAAGAGCACGATGCTCAATATTATCTCTGGGTTATTGCAGCCTTCCGAAGGCGAGGTGCTGTTCGATAACGTCAAGGTGAACGAGCTGTCGCCGAAGGACCGCAATATCGCTCAGGTATTCCAGTTCCCGGTGGTTTACGACTCCATGACCGTCTACGACAACCTGGCGTTCCCGCTCAAGAATGCAGACATGCCTAAAGCCAGGATCAAGGCCAAGGTCGAAGAGATCGCCGCCATTCTTGAGCTCGAACCGGTGCTGCATAAAAAGGCGAAAGGGCTTACCGCGGATGAGAAACAAAAGGTTTCCATGGGGCGTGGTCTAGTGCGGGACGATGTCTCGGCCATCCTGTTCGACGAACCACTGACCGTGATCGATCCGCAGCTGAAATGGAAACTGCGGCGTAAGCTCAAGCAGATCCACGAGCAGTTCAGCATCACCATGGTTTACGTCACCCATGATCAGCTCGAGGCCTCCACATTCGCCGACAAGATTGCCGTGATGTACGACGGCCAGATTGTTCAGTTCGGCACGCCGCGTGAACTGTTCGAAAACCCGAACCATACCTTTGTGGGCTTCTTTATCGGCAGTCCGGGGATGAATCTCATCGAAGCCCAGCCTGTGGAGGAGGGTGTGCAGTTTAGCGGGATTACCGTGCCGCTGAACGACACCTTGATGAACAGCGTTCGCGCAAATCGGAGCGGCAATATCAAGCTGGGTATTCGCCCGGAATTCGTGCAGCTGTCGACATCGCCCGCGGACGATGCCTACCCCTGTGAAGTGCACGACGTCGAGGATTTGGGCACCTACAAAATCGTAACCCTGGCGCTGGGCGAGCAGACCCTGAAGGCGAGGGTGGACGAAGATCAGGACATCGCAGGCAAAACGCTTCACGTCGGCTTTCCCCGACAGTGGATGAAGCTCTACGTCGATGAATTTCTGGTCGACGGCCGCGTGACGGAGGAGCAGGCGGAATGAAAAAAATACCCAACAACAAAGCCTGGTGGCTGGTCTTGCCGGTCTTTCTACTGGTGGCGTTCTCAGCACTGATTCCATTGATGACCGTGGTGAACTATTCGGTGCAGGACATCTTCGGTCCCAATAGCGCCTACTTTGTCGGTATCGACTGGTTTCGGGATGTGCTGCGCAACGAGGCCTTACAGGAATCCCTCGGGCGCCAGATTGTGTTTTCGTCCGCTGTGTTGTTGATCGAGATTCCGTTGGGTATTGGCGTCGCGCTGATGATGCCGACGGCCGGTAAGCGGGCATCTCTGTGCCTGATCCTGCTGGCGATTCCACTGCTGATCCCCTGGAACGTCGTCGGCACCATTTGGCAGATTTTCGGCCGCGGTGATATTGGCTTGTTCGGGCGGGCCATGAACGAAATCGGATTCGACTACAACTATACCGCCGATACCGTCGATGCCTGGCTTACGGTTCTGCTTATGGACGTCTGGCATTGGACGCCGCTGGTGGCGCTGCTGTGCTATTCCGGGTTGCGGGCGATTCCTCAGGCGTTCTATCAGGCGGCGGAGATTGACCGCGCCTCGCGCTGGGCGATCTTCCGCTATATCCAGCTCCCACGCTTGAAAAGCGTGCTGGTGATCGCCGTGCTGCTGCGCTTCATGGACAGCTTCATGATTTACACCGAGCCCTTCGTGCTCACCGGTGGCGGGCCGGGCAGCTCAACCACCTTCCTGAGCCAGACGCTGACCACCATGGCCGTGGGGCAGTTCGATATCGGCCGCGCAGCAGCGTTCTCGCTGATTTATTTCCTGATCGTGCTGCTGGTCTCCTGGCTGTTCTTTACCGCCATTACCTATCCGGATAGAGACAAGTAGGGGCCATCATGAAGATGAATCAACGCAAAGGTTTCGGCATCGCCTTCTACATTTTGTTCCTGATGCTGCCGATTTACTGGCTGCTGAACATGTCGTTCAAGACCAATCAGGAAATTCTGAGTTCGCTGACGCTGTGGCCGAAGACTTTCACCCTCGACAATTATGCCGTGATCTTCACGGACCCGAGTTGGTATTCCGGCTACATCAATTCGATGATCTACGTGTCCATCAACGTCGTCATTACCCTGATCGTTGCGCTACCGGCGGCTTACGCCTTCAGCCGGTACAAGTTCGTAGGCGACAAACATCTGTTCTTCTGGCTGTTAAGCAACCGTATGGCACCACCGGCGGTGTTCCTGCTGCCCTTTTTTCAGCTGTATTCCTCGATCGGTTTGTTCGATACCCACATTGCCGTAGCGCTGGCCCACTGCCTGTTCAATGTGCCGCTGGCGGTGTGGATTCTGGAAGGCTTCATCTCGGGGGTGCCGCGGGAATATGACGAGATGGCCTATATCGATGGCTATAGCTTTCCCCGCTTCTTCATCAAGATTTTTATCCCGATGATCCGTTCGGGTATCGGCGTGTCGGCCTTCTTTGCCTTCATGTTTTCCTGGGTGGAGTTGCTATTGGCGCGAACGCTGACGTCGGTGGATGCCCAGCCGATCGGCGCCATCATGACGCGTACGGTTGGCGCCAGCGGGATCGACTGGGGCGTGCTGGCTGCGGCCGGCGTGCTAACCATTATTCCTGGCCTGCTGGTGGTCTGGTTTGTACGTAACCATGTGGCCACAGGCTTTGCCCTGGGTCGGGTTTAAGGAGGCTCGCAATGATTGCCTGGATGCAGTGGACCCTACCGACCGCAATCTTCTTTGCCGTTATCGGCGCCATTTTACTGGCGATGACTGTTTTCGAAGTGGTTTCGCCATGTGTTGAGCGCAAGGGCTTCCTGCCCATTGCGACCACGCGGGGCGACCGGTTGTTCATCGGCCTGGTCAGCAGCGCCTATATCCATCTGGCTTTTCTGGGATTAACGGAACTGTCCCTGTGGATAGCCTTGGCCCTCTCGGTGATTTGGCTGGGCGTCCTTCTTCGCTGGGGCTGAAAGGAATGATGAAAAGGGGGTGATGACAGGGAATGATGAAAAGGAATGATGAATAGGGGCGATGAAAAGGAATGATAAAAAGCCACGATAAAGAGGGGTACTGAAAGACGCTGGAGCGTACGTTCGAAATTGTATGTTTTTCGCAAACGAACTAGTGTTTAAAAAACGAACTATTGTTTGGAAAGTAATCGCAAACGAGAGCGAAGGGTTTTCGATCTGTGTCCCGGCGGTTGCCTCAAGCACGGGCCTATGGATGGAAATGGGGCTGGCGACGGCCCGAAGGTCGACAAAACTAACAATACAGAGACGAGGTTGGATATGTTGAACAATAAGAACTATCCGCGGGCCCTGTTGCTGAGCACTGCGGTTGGCGCACTCAGTATCGGGTTCAGTATGCACGCCGGCGCCGACCAGTATTCCGACGCGGCCGAGAAATGGGTGACGAACGAATTCACGCCGTCGACCTTGAGCAAGCAAGAGCAGCTTGAGGAAATGGCGTGGTTTACCGAAGCCGCCAAAGAATTCCGCGGTATGGATATCAACGTGGTGTCCGAAACTATTGCCACGCACGAATACGAAGCCAACGTCATCGCCAAGGCCTTTTCGGAAATCACCGGCATTAATCTCACGCACAACCTGATCCAGGAAGGCGACGTCATCGAGAAGCTGCAGACCCAGATGCAATCGGGCCGCAACATCTACGACGGGTACGTCAACGACTCCGATCTGATCGGTACTCACTTCCGTTACGGTAAGGTCGTGCCGATCACCGACATGATGGAAGGGGCGGGCAAGGAATACACCTCGCCCACGTTGGACCTGGACGACTTTATCGGCCTTGATTTCACGACAGCGCCGGATGGCAAGATTTATCAGCTGCCGGATCAACAGTTTGCGAACCTGTATTGGTTCCGTGCCGACTGGTTCGAGCGCGACGATCTGAAGAAGCAGTTCAAAGAGATCTACGGCTACGATCTGGGTGTGCCGGTGAACTGGTCCGCTTACGAGGACATTGCCGAATTCTTTAGCGAGCACGTCAAAGAAATTGATGGCAAGAAGGTCTATGGCCACATGGACTACGGCAAGAAAGATCCTTCCCTGGGCTGGCGTTTTACCGACGCCTGGTTCTCCATGGCCGGCGCTGGCGATAAGGGGCTGCCGAACGGTCTGCCGGTGGACGAGTGGGGTATTCGCGTCGAGGACTGCCATCCGGTGGGCTCCAGCGTCACCCGCGGCGGCGCGGTCAACGGACCGGCCGCGGTCTACGCCACGCAGAAATATGTCGACTGGCTGGATAAGTATGCGCCTCCCGAAGCCCAAGGCATGACCTTCTCGGAAGCCGGTCCGGTGCCAGCGCAAGGCAACGTGGCCCAGCAGATCTTCTGGTACACAGCATTCACATCCAGCATGACCAAGGAAGGCCTGCCGGTGGTCAACGAAGACGGCACGCCCAAGTGGCGGATGGCGCCTTCGCCCCACGGTCCATACTGGGAAGAGGGCATGAAGCTGGGCTATCAGGACGTGGGCTCATGGACATTCATGGAATCCACGCCGGAGAAACGCCGGCTGGCGGCGTGGCTCTATGCTCAGTTCGCCACGTCCAAGACCGTTTCGCTGAAAAAGACGCTGGAAGGTCTGACGCCAATTCGCGAGTCGGATATCAACTCGGAAGCCATGACCGAAGCCGCGCCCAAACTGGGTGGTTTGGTGGAGTTCTATCGCAGCCCGGCACGGGTGCAGTGGAGCCCGACCGGCACCAACGTGCCTGACTATCCCAAGCTGGCTCAGTTGTGGTGGCAGTATATTTCACAGGTCGCCAGTGGCGAGCAGACGCCGCAGCAGGCACTCGATGGCCTGGCCGAAGCCCAAGACAACATCATGATGCGCCTGGAGCGGGCGAAGGTCATGGCGACTTGCGGCCCCAAACTGAACGAGCCGCGAGAAGCCAGCTACTGGCTGGACCAACCGGGTGCGCCAAAACCCAAGCTTGAGAACGAGAAGCCGAAGGGCGAAACCGTTCCCTATCAGGAACTGCTGAAGAGCTGGGAAGAGGCTGAGAGTTGAGTTGTTGATGGGTTAAAGCAGAAGCCACCGGACGATGCGTTCTCCGGTGGCTTTTTTCATGAAGAGGGCAGGAACTGGGCTTACTAGCGGCTACATGCGAGACGCGACGGCCATATAGTTGGCCTCGCTAGGGCACTTCCTCCCCACGAACCGCTTCCAGCAATGCAAACCAATCCGTCCGCGGCAACTTTGCCTGCAACCCCGCCTGTGCTTCGGCAATGCGCTCGGCACGCATGGAGCCCAGCACCGGTGTGGGTGTCCCAGGAATCATGCGCAGCCAGGCTATCGCCAGCGCGGTCGATGTGAGACCGGTCTCGTTGGAGATCCGTGCCAGCTCTTCGGACAGTTTTCCAGATTGTAGGTTTCCGCCGCCCAAGGGCGACCATGCCAGCCAGTGAAGATCGTCGCGCAAGTGTGCTTCCAGCCTGCCATCGGACAAGGCCGCATTCGCACGTAGAGAGAGTTCGCTCTGGTTACACACCAGTGGCAGACGGGTATTGGCCTGCAGCCAACGCCACTGCTCCGGCAGAAAATTCGACACGCCGATGTGCGCCACTTTGCCTGCTTCTACCGCTGTCTCCAAAGCGCGGGCAACGGAGGGTGCGTGCATGAGCGGGTCAGGGCGGTGAATCAGGAAGGTGTCGATCCGTTCGATGTTCAACCGGTGTAGGGCGCTGTCGATTGCGGCGGAAATATAGTCCGCCTCGGCTCGATAGTGTTTTACCGTATTGCCGCTGGCGTGAACGATGTCGGTCTTAGTGATGACGCGCACTTTGTTGCGCAGGGAAGGCGTCGCCTTCAGGGCCTCTCCGAAGGCGCTTTCGCAGACGGTATCGCCGTAGATGTCGGCGTGATCGAAGGTATCGAATCCTTGCTCCACGTAGGTTTCGATCCAGCGTGCGAGTTCCGCAGGCCGGCCCAGCTCCGGATAATCTTGCAGGCGCATGAAGCCGAGGATGAGCTCGGGGTAGGGGGTTGGCATAGTCGGGTCCTTTCTATTTGCGGGCGAATGCGATGACGACCCGGTCCGTACGCGTTTGCCGGGCGAAGGTATAGGGCGCCTGTGAAAGCTGTGTGTGTTGTCCGGCGCCAATGGCCGGATGATTCTCCCTGAATTGCCCCAAGGTTTGCCAGTAGCGCAATGTCTCAGCAGTCGCCGTATCGTCCAGCTCGGCCCAGTTCATATCCGACCGGGTGCCCTGATACGGATCGGAGCCATTTGGCCCCTTTTTGCGGCCACTCTCGTCACCATAGAACACCTGTACCGTACCCGGTGTGAAAAGCAGGGCGGCAGCCGCCCGTTTCTGCAGGGCCGTGTCGCTATCGGCTTCGCTGCTGAATAGGCGGGTGTCGTGGGAAGAAATATAGCTCATCGCGTTGAACGGCTGGTCGCCGTGCATGGACTCGCTGTAGCCGGCGTAGATCGGTTCCATGTGTGGCAGGCATGCGGCGCCGGCAAGGGCCTCGTCCTGCAGGTCAAAGTTGATAACCGCATCGAAACCGGCGTCGTAGTATTGGCTACGGGTCACCGAATGGGGGAAGACCTCACCCACCATCCAGAAGTCTTCGGCCGGCAGTGCGGTCTCCGGATACTCCGCCCGGTACTCGTCCAGGGCCTGCTGAGCGGCTGTTTTCAGCGCTGCCCACGCTTCCGGCTCCACGTGCTTTACGGTGTCCACGCGGAAGCCGTCGACGCCGTAGCGGCGAACCCAGTCCGTGTGCCACTGGATCAGATAATCGCGGACGGTCGCGTTTTCCAGTTGTACCGCCCGGGTGTCGTCTTTCGCTGCGAGAAACGCGGGCAGATCGACCGCCTGATCTGATGCGGTGCGGAAATCCGGCAAAAAGGAGAGCGAGCCCTTGATAGGATCCAGCGTGGCGCTGGGAGCTTCGGGATAATCGGCGATACCGGCTCGGACCCAGTCGCCACCCCACCAGTGGGACCAATCCGGATGGTCGTAGTCGATCAGGGCGTGGTAGGCGTGAAGGTTTTCCCATGACTCGGGCTGCCAATCGCCCCAGCGATTGGGTAAGTACTGTTCGAAACCGTCGAACAGGCCGCCGAAGTCGAAGGTTTGCATGTCTTGCAGGGTGCTGTAGCCGGGATGGTTCATGACGATATCCATGACCACTCGAATACCGCGTTCGTGGGCTTCGTCCACCAGTTGCTGGAATTCCTCCTCGCTGCCAAAGGCGGCATCGGGACGGGTGAAGTCCAGCGCGTAATACCCGTGGTAGCCGTAATGGCGGAAGTCCCCCTGATCGCCGCCGCCAACCCAGCCATGGATCTGTTCCACCGGCGGCGAAATCCAAATGGCGTTGACGCCCAGCTCTTTCAGGTAATCGAGCCTTTCGGTGAGTCCGGCGAAATCGCCGCCATGAAAGGTGCCAATGTCCTTTTCGCCGTCGCGCTTCCTGCCGTAGGCGTTATCATTGCCGGCGTTGCCATTGGCGAAACGATCGGTGATGACGAAATAGACCGTGGCGCCCGCCCATTGGAACTGGCCTTGCTCGGCTTCGACGGACTCCAGCAGAATCAGGCCTTCTGCGCCCGGGGCGGCCGCGAGCGTGACCCGCCCGTTTTCGACGCGTGCCTTGCGGCCTGAATAGAAGTCACGCACCCACTCGCCGTCGGCGAAAACATCGCCCACGGGAATACGCACCGGTTCGCCGGAGACAGCGCAGACCCGGTCGCTAACACTGTTGGCACCCACCGGCGCAGCGGTCGAAGTTTGCTGGGTGCCCGGGCCGGCGCAGCCTGTGAGCAGAACACACAGGCCGGTCAGGGCGAAGCGTAGGGGGTGGCGCATAGCATTCTCCTGGCGATGTTTCTTGTTGAGCGCGCTGTTATTGAGCGCCTGTTGTTGAGTACCCCGTTAGAGCGCTATTTCTTGTTTGGGAGTAGGCTGATGAGAACAGAGGCCCGAGGATTTGGGTAGACCGAAATAACTACACCCCCTACTCCCCCGCGCTACGCCTCGGGGATTAAAAACAGGGCTGATGCCCGCATTGCGGTTTTCACTGACGATGTTGATCATCGCAATAACGACACGTGCGACCATCCCGGTGCGACTATCCTCAGAAAGACACCGGACAAGAACAATAAGGCAGAGAACAGAGAGGTACTGACAATGAATCGCCGCAATTTCATCCGCAGCACGCTCGCCGTCTCCATTCTTGCGACCCTGGGCGCGGCGGGTCCCGCTCACGCCGAGATCGAGGAAGGCAAGTTGGTTGTCTGGATCAACGGTGACAAGGGCTACAACGGGCTTCAGGAAGTCGGTGACTGGTTCACCGAGGAAACCGGCATCCCTGTCGAAGTGGCTCACCCGGACAGCGCCACGGACAAATTTCAGCAAGCCGCTGCCACCGGGAACGGCCCCGATATTTTCATCTGGGCGCATGATCGCCTGGGCGAGTGGGCTCAAAGTGGCCTGATCGCCGAACTGAACCCCTCTCAGTCCGCGCGCGACGCCAACTATGACTTCACCTGGGACGCGGTGACCGTTGACGGCAAGGTCTACGGCTATCCCATGGCGGTCGAGTCCATCGGCCTGATCTATAACAAGGATCTGGTGTCCGAGCCGCCCAAGACCTTCGAAGAAATTCCTGCTCTGGACAAGAAGCTGGCCGAGCAGGGCAAGAAGGCTATTCTTTGGGACTACAACAACACCTACTTCACTTGGCCGCTGCTGGCCGCCAATGACGGTTATATCTTCAAGAAGACCGATGATGGCTACGACGTGAGCGATACCGGCGTCAACAGCGAAAGCGCCGTTAAGGGTGCGCAGATGCTGGCCACTCTGATCGAGCAGGGCGTCATGCCACGGGGAGCCGATTACGGCGCCATGGATTCCCGCTTCAACAAGGGTGAAGTGGCGATGATGATCAGCGGTCCCTGGGCGTGGGCCAACCTCGAAAAGAGTGGTATCGACTTCGGCGTTGCCACGCTGCCAACCATTGATGGCGGCACCCCTGAGCCCATGGTCGGTGTGATGGCCGCGACGCTTAACACGGCGAGCCCCAACCGCGCTCTGGCGGTGGAATTCCTCGAGAATTACGCGCTGTCGGTCAAGGGTCTGAAGATGGTCGATGACGATGTACCGCTCGGTGCCGTGGCGAACAAGGAATTGATGGACGAGCTGTCCGCGGACAACCCGCACATCGAGGCCACGTTCAAGAACGCCCAGATCGGCGAGCCGATGCCGAGCGTGCCCGCCATGGGCGCCTTCTGGTCGTCCATGGGCCCGGCCCTGCAAAACATTACCTCTGGCCGTCAGACCGTCGAGGAAGCTCTGGATACGGCTGCAAGCCGCATCACCCGATAACGGCCTCAGTCCGGCGGCAGCGTGTACTGCTGCCGGACGCCGGTTACGCGTGTGTAACCGGTGTTCAGGCACCAACTGACGGGGCTGACTACAATGGTAACCGAGACGCTGACCTATCCTCGCGCAACAAGCAAACCTTTCATGACCCGAAATATTCTGAAGTGGGGCCTTTTGGCCATCGTGGTCGGCCTGGCGCTGTACCTGATCCTGGCGCTGTATGCTCAGCGCGAATTCGTGTTCGCGATGCTATTCCTGGTGTTGACCGCATCGGCTGTCTTCGTGTTCGTGGACCGGCGAATGTATGCCCATCGCTACATCTATCCCGCGGTCGCCGGGATGACGCTGTTCGTCATCTTTCCGCTGATGTATACCGTCGGTATTGGCTTCACGAACTACAGCGCAAGCAATCTACTGAGTTTCGACCGGGTGCAGGAAAATCTGCTCGGGCGCACCTACCAGTCCGAATCGGTGCGCTACGGCTACGAGCTTTACCAGACCGACACGGGCTATGTGATCTATCTGGAAGGTCAGCACCAGAATCTCCAGTCGCCGCCGGTTAGCCTCGATAGCGGCGATGCTGAGTCCGTGCCCGTTCTGCCGGTCAGTAGCGCCCCGCAAGGTGAGCCGCTGGGGATGCGGGAGATCATTAAAAATCGTAAGTCGTTGGGTGTGCTGAAGCTGGAAACCGAGGACGGTCGCCAGTTGACCATGGTCGGGTTGCGTGACTTTGGCGCCATCCAGCCGTTGTACGAGATGAGCGAGAATGGTGCGCTGACCAACCAGCGTACCGGCGTCACTTATTTTCCCAATCACGATACCGGGTTCTATCAAAATGCCGAGGGCGAGCGGCTAACGCCTGGCTGGACCGTGAATACGGGCTGGGATAACTACGAGAAGGTCATCACCGATCCGACCATCAGTGGACCGTTCCTGCAGATTTTCGCCTGGACGCTGGTATTCTCCGTAGGCACGGTGATTTTCACCCTGATCCTCGGCCTGCTGCTGGCTAATCTGCTGCAATGGGACCAGATCCGGGGCAAGGGCTTTTACCGCACCATGTTCATCCTGCCGTATGCGGTTCCTGCATTTATCTCGATTCTGGTGTTCAAGGGACTGTTCAACCAAAACTTCGGTGAGATCAACCTGGTGTTGGAAAATCTGTTCGGGGTTCGGCCCGACTGGTTCAGCGATCCGACCATGGCGCGGTCCATGCTTCTGATCGTCAACACCTGGCTTGGCTATCCCTACATGATGCTGCTGTGCATGGGGCTGCTGCAGGCGATCCCGCGCGACCTCTACGAAGCATCGGCAATGGACGGGGCAGGGCCAATCAACAACCTGATGAACATCACGTTTCCGTTGATGATAAAGCCTCTGGCGCCCTTGTTGATTGCCAGCTTCGCTTTTAATTTCAACAACTTCGTATTGATCGCCCTATTGACCGGCGGTGCGCCCGATATCATTGGCGCCAGCACTCCGGCGGGCACGACGGATCTGCTGGTGAGCTATACCTACCGGATCGCATTCCAGGATTCGGGCCAGAACTTCGGGCTGGCAGCCGCGATTGCCACCGTCATCTTCGTGGTGGTGGGCGCGCTGTCGCTGATCAACCTCAAACTGTCCAAGGTCAAGGTGTAGGAGGCTGCTATGGCAATGGTTGAACCCCGCTCTACCAAATACCGGGTGCTGGCCTCCCATCTGGGGATGCTGTGCTTTATCGCGCTGATCCTGTTTCCGCTGCTGATGGTGATCTCGATCTCGTTCCGCAGCGGTAACTTTGCCACCGGCAGTCTGCTGCCGGAGTCGCCATCGCTGGAGCACTGGTTCCTGGCGTTAGGTATCCCGTACACCGACGCGGCCGGCAACGTTACCCAGCCACCTTTCCCGGTGCTGTTGTGGCTGTGGAATTCCGTCAAGATCGCGGTGGTGTCTTCGATTCTGATCCTCGCGCTGTCAACCACCAGCGCATACGCCTTCGCCCGCATGCGCTTCGGCGGCAAGGGTTTTGTGCTCAAATCGATGCTGATCTTCCAGATGTTCCCGCCAGTGTTATCGCTGGTGGCGCTCTATGCGCTATTTAACGAAATCGGCGACCACGTCAGTTGGCTGGGTTTGAATACCCACGGCGCGGTCATCGTCGCTTCGCTAGGCGGGATGGCACTGCACATCTGGACCATTAAGGGCTATTTCGATTCCATTGACAGATCCCTGGAGGAGGCAGCCATCGTCGATGGCGCCACCACCTGGCAGGCTTTCCGCTATATCCTGCTGCCGCTGTCGGTGCCGATCCTGATGGTGGTGTTTATCCTGGCATTTATCATGACGATCATGGAATACCCCATGGCATCGATCCTCCTGGTCGATACGGATAAGCTGACGCTGGCGGTAGGTGCTCAGCAATACCTCTACGAGCAGAATTACCTGTGGGGTGATTTCGCGGCGGCGGCTGTGCTCTCCGGCCTGCCTATTACGCTCGTGTTCCTGTACTGCCAGAAGTGGATTGTTGGTGGTCTGACGGCTGGCGGTGTGAAGGGGTAGATTAGCGAAACGACTGTAAGCCTTTTGGGTGGTCCATGGCATCAGCTCCCGACCACCCGATTTCGCGAAACCTGTTGCGTCTTCCTTAACGAGCCCTTACGCGACCCCGAAACAGTGCATTCCCGCGCTGTTCCGGGGCTTTTTTGTTGCCATAAGGAATCTGTGAATGACTTCAGCGTCGACCTGTACCGAGGGCATCGAGGGGCGCCGCCAACAAACGGCAACGCGGCTCGTCTTTTTCATTTCCGGATTGGGCCTGGCGGCCTGGGCGCCGCTGGTGCCGTTTGCCAAGGATAGGCTGGGTATTGGCGAGGGCGTTCTGGGGCTGCTTTTGCTGTGTCTCGGTGCCGGCTCCATCCTTGCTATGCCGGTAACGGGTCCGCTGGTGACACGGCTGGGCTGCCGTCGGGTTATTGTTGCTTGCACCGGTCTATTCTGTCTTGCGTTGCCGTTAATGGCTGGGCTTTCGAATATACCCGGCTTGGTGGCGGCGCTGTTTCTGTTCGGCATCGGTATCGGTTCGGTGGATGTTGCCATGAACATGCAGGCTATCGTCGTGGAGCGGGCGAGCGGCCGTTCGATGATGTCCGGATTTCACGGGCTGTTCAGTCTCGGTGCTATCGTCGGCGCCGCCGGGATGACCTTAATGCTCAGTCTGGCGGTCTCGCCCCTTGAGGCGACATTCTGTGTCGTTGCGTTGATCGTGCTCGGCCTGCTATTGGCGATGCCCAACCTCCTGACCGCTGAAGGCCGGGATGACTCCACCAGTGACGGTCCGGCCTTCGCGCTCCCCCGCGGTATCGTCATCATCATGGGGCTGGTCTGTTTTGTGTCCTTCCTCAGCGAGGGCGCGATGCTGGACTGGACCGCGGTTTTCCTGATTTCAAACCTGGATGTCGCCGCCGCCCATGCCGGTCTCGGCTTCGCTGCCTTTTCGGTCACCATGACCCTGGGCCGACTCCTGGGCGACCGGGTGGTCGCGCGTCTGGGCGGTCCGCGTGTGGTCATGGTCGGTGGTTTCCTGGCGGCGGCCGGTATGTTGCTGACCGTCTTCGCGCCCGTTTGGACGGTAGCGCTGATTGGCTGTGCGCTGATCGGCGCCGGCTGTGCCAACATCGTTCCGGTGATGTTCACCAGTGTGGGGCGGCAGACTGTTATGCCTGAACATACGGCGGTGCCGGCGATGGCAACCATGGGTTATATGGGCGTGTTGGTCGGGCCGGCGGGTATCGGTTTTCTGGCTGAAGCGACCAGCCTTTCTACCTCGTTTTTCGTGCTGGCGGTGATGCTGGTGGGCGCGGGTTTGAGCTCGCGGGTGTTGCGCGATTAAGACGGGCCGCTACCAACCTACTTTACGCGAACCCAAGATACAAAAAGGCCCGCGCGGGGCGGGCAATAACGTGACAAACGGTTTGCAATGCAGCGTCCAGCGATTTAGAGATCGACGCAGGGTTCCTTGAACAGTCTCGGACAAGCGGCCCCGTCCTGGCGGAACAGATGGCACATCTCGGGCTTGATACCCAGCACCATAGCGTCGCCTTCCTGAATGGGGTTAGTGCCCTCGGTACGCATCGTCATGATGCCATCGACACCTTCGACATTGAGGTGAACCAGCGTCTGATAGCCGAGGCGCTCGACCACCCTAACCTCGCCCTGCATGGCGAGGTCGCAGTCATCTTCGCTGCAGAAATGCTCAGGGCGAATCCCTAGCGTGACGGTTTCACCGGCTTCGAGTTCGGCGCCGTTGATCGGTAGCGTGATCTCGGTCGCACCCGGCATACCGACAGTGACTTCCTGGCTGTCGGCCTTGACCACCTGGCAATCGATGAAATTCATCTTGGGCGAGCCGATAAAGCCAGCCACGAACCGGGTGGCCGGGTAGTGGTAGAGCTCCAGAGGCTTGCCCACCTGTGCGATGGCGCCGTTGTCCAGCGCGACGATCTTGTCCGCCATGGTCATCGCTTCCACCTGATCGTGAGTGACGTAGATCATGGTGGCACCCAGGCGCTTGTGCAGGCTGGAGATCTCGATCCGCATCTGTACCCGCAGCGATGCATCCAAGTTGGATAGCGGCTCGTCGAACAGGAACACCGCCGGCTCGCGGACGATGGTGCGGCCAATGGCTACACGCTGGCGCTGGCCGCCGGACAGGTCCTTGGGTTTGCGCTGGAGCAAACTGTCGAGCTGCAGCAGCCGCGCGGCTTCCTGTACCCGGCGATCGATCTCGTCCTTCTTGACGTGCGCCAGCTTGAGCCCGAAGGCCATGTTTTCGGCGACATTCATGTGCGGGTAGAGGGCATAGGACTGGAACACCATACCCACTTGACGGTCTTTCGGCGGCAGGTCGTTTACCTTGTCGTTGCCGATATAAAGCTCGCCTTCAGTGATGTCTTCCAAACCGGCAACCATACGCAGCAGCGTCGATTTGCCGCATCCGGATGGGCCGACGAAGACAACGAATTCACCGTTCTGGATGTCCAGATTGACGTTCCGGGTGACTTCGGCTTCGCCGAAGCGTTTGTAGACGTTTCGTAGAGTGACGCTTGCCATAGTCTTCAATCTTTATTGTTGGTGCGTGATTAAACGGCTGCGATACCGGCCCCGTAGGCGGGCAGGGTGACGCTGGAACCCTGCCACTGTCCGCTCAGGCAGGACGGTGCGTTATCGATGGCCGACGCGCCAGCCGGAAGCTCAAGGCTAACCGTGTCGCCGGTGAAGTTCAGGGCAACGAGGTATTCGCCTTGCGCATTTTTACGGCTGAACAGAAGCGTGTCGGCGGGGCTCTCGTGGAAACGGATATCGCCGGTGAACAACACCGGCTGCTGGCGACGCCAGCCCAGAAACTCGCGGTAAGCCTGTAGAACCGACGTTTCCTGCTGATCCTGTACGTCCACGGCAGCGCTTAGATGCTCCGTATAGACCGGAAGCCAGGGCTTCGCATTGGAAAAGCCTGCGTTAGTCGCCTGGGCCACCCACGCCATCGGTGTGCGGCAGCCGTCGCGCCCCTTGTATTCCGGCCAGAAGCTGATGCCGTAAGGATCGACCAGATCCTCGAATTCGAGTTCCGCCTCGGACAGGCCCAGTTCCTCGCCTTGGTAGATGCAGGCACTGCCGCGCAGACTTAGCATCATGATCATGAACAGCTTCATCTGTTCCGGCGAGTCGGCTTTCCACCGCGAGGCAACGCGGGCGACGTCATGGTTGCCGATCGCCCAGCAGGGCCAGCCGTCTTCGAGCTTGTCTTCGATGGTTTCGACCGTGCGCTTGATAAACGCCGCGCTGTTCTGCTCGGTCAGCAGGTCGAAGGAATAGGCCATGTGTAGCTTATCGCCGTCGCTGGTGTAGTCGGCCATGGTCTGCAGTGAATTATCGTCACCAATTTCGCCCACGGTGGTCGTGCCGGGATAGTCGTCCAGCAGGGCGCGCAGGCGTTTGAGAAACGCCAGGTTCTCCGGCTGAGTCTTGTCGTATTTGTGGTGCTGGTAGGCGTAGGGGTTTTCTTTACGCACACCGATCGAAGCTTCCTGTACTGCGTCGTTGGGCGGGTTGTTGCGCAGTTGCGGATCGTGGAAACAGAAGTTGATGGCGTCGAGGCGGAAGCCATCGACCCCGCGATCCAGCCAGAAGCGGACTTCGGACAGCATTTGATCCTGCAGCGCCGGGTTATGGAAGTTCAGGTCCGGCTGGCTGGCCAGGAAGTTGTGCAGGTAATACTGCCGGCGGCGGCTATCCCAGGCCCAGGCGGAACCGCCGAAGACCGACAGCCAATTGTTGGGTGGTGTCCCGTCTTCCCGGGCTTCGGCCCAGACATACCAGTCGGCTTTGGGATTATCGCGGCTGGCTCGGCTTTCTTTGAACCATGCGTGCTGATCGGAGGAGTGGCTCAGCACCTGGTCGATCATAATCTTCAAACCGCGCTTGTGGGCCTCGGCAGTCAGCGTGTCGAAATCGTCGAGGGTGCCGAAAATGGGGTCGACGCCACGGTAGTCGGAGACGTCGTAACCGAAATCCTTCATGGGTGAGGTGAAGAACGGCGAGAGCCAGATCGCATCGACATTCAGGCCGGCGATGTAGTCCAGCTTGGCGGTGACGCCGGGAAGGTCGCCGATGCCATCGCCGTTGGAATCGAAAAAGCTGCGTGGGTAAACCTGGTAGATGACTGCGCCGCGCCACCAATCTGGATTCTTTTGCATCATGCCTCACTCAGAACTGTCGTGGTCAATTGTAGAGACCAGGACCAAGGTCGGTTTTGGGAAGCTTCCGGAGTCGTGGCGGGGTGGATCGCACGCCCGAGCCGTCCTTCGGCCTCTTGTTTTTGTGGTTCCCACATGGTGCTTCGCCGTGCAGCTCTAAGCATCCTCCCGCTCGTGTTTTTGCTGGCGTAGGGAGGGGGAGGAGGGGGCGGAGACGGCTCCCACTCCCCGGAGGACGGCTTGCTTTTCTACTCCCCCTGGATCTTGCTGAGCAGATCCCGGGCCAGCTCGATGGCTTCGGAACGATGGGCGATGTTCTGCTTCTGGTAGAGGCTGCGAATGTGTGTTTTCACGGTGGTGGCCGCGACTTTCAAGTGCTCGGCAATCTGGTCGTTGGAGAGACCGGCATGGATCAGGCTGAGAATTTGCCACTCCCGCCGGGTCAGCGGTGAGGTGCGGATCAGCTCGGGTACGTCTGGCCGGTCGATGATGTCCTGGATAATCGCTTCGTCCAGGGAAATGCGGATGGCACGGCTGAAATCCCGTTGTTGCTGGGACAGTTGGATGAGCCGCTCGGCGCGCTGCAATTCCATGCCCTCTATCAGGTTGTCGTTGATCAGGGCCTTGAGCAAAACAATCAGCACCTTGCCCAGGCGCAGGAAGCTGCCAACCGCACCGGTGGTGCTGGCCAGCTGCAAGGCCTCACGCATGTAGTAAAGGGCGCTCTCCCGATTTTCCTGCTGCCAGTGCAGGTGGGCCAGCGCAATGTGATTGCGGTTGAGGTCCGTCTGCAGACCGACGCGCTCTGCCACCGTTTGCAGACCTTCGAGGATCGGCCGGGCCTTTTCCGGCTGGTCTAGGCTTAGATAGGCACGAGCCCAGTTGCGGGCATTGCATTGCAGGAAGTGGTTGGTGGCGTCGTCGATCGTGTATTCCGGCGCCGCCGTGAGCCAGCGCTGGATCGCCTCGCGGTCGCGGACCGCATCCCAGAAGGACAGCATGGTGGCGTGAGAGTTAGCGACCCAGTCGATGTGGTATTCGCCGGACGCCAGCATTTTCTGGATCTTCTGAATGTAGTCCGCACACAGTGTCTGCCGGCCGCGGGCTTGAGCGACTTTCGCCAGCGACGTGTAGCTTTGCAGATACCAGCGCTCGCCCTGGGCTTCGAGAATTTCGATGCCTTGTAATGCGCAGCGTTCGGCATTCTCGAGGTGGTGCCACTCCCACATGATCTGACTGCGGATACGGTAGAGGAATTCCAGGATCGGCAGGTGGTCGAGATGGTATTCCTCGGCATACTGGAAGGCCCGTTCCTGCACATTGTAGGCCTTTTGCAGAAGCCCCATGGCGACGCTGATTTCCGACTGCTGGCACAGGGCCCAGAGCACGTTCTGGTGGGCACCGTGGGCACGGGCCAGGGTTTCCGTGTCCTGCATGCGGGCGAGGGCTTCCTTCAGGTGGCCCTCGACAAACAGGGCTTCGCCCATGACCGACGCGGCGGCAACCTTTGAGGTGGGCAGTAAACGGGCTTCCTGCTCCATGGCGTCGGTGGCCAGGCCCAGGGCGCTATGGGCGTCACCGAAATTCATCGCGACCTGGGCGCGCACCGCGCTGAACTCGCAACGTACCGAGCGTAGATTGTCGTCGTCCAAGTGTTCTTTGAGCTTGGCTTCGGCGGCGGCGAGCCACTGCTCCACCTCATCGAACTTGTACTGGCCCTGGGCGACCCAGGCGCGCAGTAGGGTCAGCATCGGCTCATCGGCAATCGTCGACGGATCCAGCGCATCCAGACACTGCTGCAGTAGCGAGAACTGTCCTTCGGTGAAAAAGGCACGCCCGTTGTCCATCAGAATGTGCACGATGCGCTGCGGGTCTTGCGCTTTGACCGCGTGGCGTGCGGCTTCTTCGGGCTGATCCAGTTCACGCCAGGCATCGCAGGCTTTCTGATGCAGCGCCGTCACGTTTTCCTGGGCGGAACAGGCTAGCAGGTGGCGCAGATAGGCACTGAACAGGGGGTGGTAACGGAACCAGAGACCGCTGCTGTCCAGCGGAATCACGAAAAAACCCTGGTTGATCAATTGGTTCAGCAGCGCCTGGCCATCCTGATGCCCGGCGACGCGCATCGCCATAAACGCGTTGAAACGATCCAGGACGCAGGTCCGTAGTAAAAACCCTAGAGCGTTATCATCCAAGCTACGGCCAATTAATTCGTCGAAGTAGTCGAAGACGTGCTGATTGCCCTCCTCGAACTGCGCCACCATTTCGTTGAAAGCGACGCTGGTCGATGCGCTGGCGGCCAGCAGCTGCAGCGCCGAGACCCAGCCTTCCACACGGCGGACCGCACGTTCGATGCTTTCCCGTGACACTTCGTAGGTCAGTCTTGTCTCGAAATAGGTCTGCGCCTCGTCGGCGTCGAAGGCGAGCTCCTTCGAACCGATTTCAAGCATATGACCTTGCATCCGCAGCTGGGCAACGCCAATCGGCGGTATCGTCCGTGTCAGGATCGCGAGGGTCAGGTAGCCCGGCTGGTGGCGCAGCAAAAAGCGCACCGCGTCGTGGATTTCCGGATCGGTGACCAAATGAAAGTCGTCCAGCACCACATATAAGGGATCGGCTTCCAGCGGCATTTCGGCAAGCAGATCGGTCAGGAAGGCCTGCAGGTTATCGAATCCGGTTTCCGCGAGCTGGCGCAGTGTTGCCGGGCAGGTGCCTGGCCGGTTGACCTCAAGCGTGCGAGCAAGATACGCGGCGAATTGGCCCGGCGTATTGTCCTGGCTATCAATACGGTACCAGGCGACGTCCGCGTCCAGGGCGGCCATGCGTTCCGCTAGGGTCGTTGTCTTGCCGTAGCCCGCGGGGGCCTGGATCAGTAGCAGGCCAACGGGGTCGGTCTCGTGTAATAAATCATTGAATTTTTCTCTTGCGATTAGCGCCGTGGGTGCCTGCGGCGGCAGGGTCTTCGCGCTGATGTAGGTGCGCTGACCCGGCTCGATTGTTGTTTTCATCATTGTCGCCATCACGTCTATTTGTTGTAAATAATAGTAAAAAAACTCTATTATAGAGCGCTAAAAAGATACATTGATTTATTTATTACTACAAAAGTCTATCGCTACCAAAGTCGTACAACGTAACGACGTAGCATTTAACAGGGCTGCGTTCTGGTCTCAGATCGCCTGGTTAGTGCCCCCTGATCGCAGTGGTTCCCGCCATTATGAACAGGTCCGCCCCTATAGAGCCAGTCGAAACCCAAGCCGGTCGAGCCCAGCTTCCGCACGAGGAGAATAGTAGATGTTGCATGATGAGGATCCGACGGAAACCGGGGAATGGGTTGAAGCGCTGGAGTCCGTGCTCAGTGAGGAAGGACTAGATCGGGCCGCATTTCTGCTCGAACGTTTGGGTGAGCGCGCTAGCCGGGAAGGTGCCTCTTTGCCGTACAGCGTCAATACGCCGTACCGCAATACCATCCCCACCCGGCGCGAAGCGCGTATGCCGGGCGATCTATTCATGGAGCGCCGCATTCGCTCCTTGATCCGCTGGAACGCGCTGGCGATGGTTATCCGGGCCAATAAACGTCCCGGTGAGCTGGGCGGCCATATCCATTCCTTCTCGTCCATGGCGACGCTGCTGGATGTGGGCTTCAACTATTTCTTCCACGCCGGCGATGAAACCCGCGAAGGCGATCTGATCTATTTTCAAGGCCATTCCTCGCCGGGCCTTTACGCCCGTTCTTTCCTGGAAGGGCGTCTGACCGAAGAGCACTTGGACAAGTTTCGTAATGAGGTGGATGGCGATGGGTTGTCGTCCTACCCCCATCCCTGGCTGATGCCGGAGTACTGGCAGT
Source organism: Marinobacter fonticola (assembly GCF_008122265.1). Classification (NCBI taxonomy): domain Bacteria; kingdom Pseudomonadati; phylum Pseudomonadota; class Gammaproteobacteria; order Pseudomonadales; family Marinobacteraceae; genus Marinobacter; species Marinobacter fonticola. Next base: position 2,571,772 of record NZ_CP043042.1, on the reverse strand, counting down.
TCCCGACCGTTTCCATGGGTCTGGGGCCGATACAGGCCATTTACCAGGCTCATGTCATGAAGTACCTGCATAACCGGGAAATGACCCAGACCGAAAATCGCAAAGTCTGGTGTTTCATCGGTGACGGCGAGTGCGACGAGCCTGAGACCCTGGGCGCTATCGGCCTGGCCGGCCGCGAAAAGCTCGACAACCTGATCTTTGTCGTCAACTGCAATCTGCAGCGCCTGGACGGGCCGGTGCGGGGTAACGGCAAAATCATTCAGGAGCTCGAAGGCATCTTCCGCGGCGCCAACTGGAACGTGATCAAGGTGGTCTGGGGACGTCTGTGGGACCCGCTGTTCGAGCAGGACGACGATGGCCGTATGCAGAAGGTCATGGACGAAGCGGTCGATGGCGAGATGCAGAACTTCAAGTCCAATGGTGGCGGCTACGTGCGCCAGAACTTCTTCGGACGCGATCCGGAGCTGCTCAAGCGTGTCGAACACATGTCCGATGACGACATCTATGCTCTGAACCGTGGAGGCCACGATCCCTACAAGGTCTATGCGGCCTATCACGAGGCCGTCAATCACAAGGGCGGCCCGACTGTCATTCTGGCTCATACCATCAAGGGCTACGGCTTCGGTGAGCAGGGGCAGGCGCAGAACACGGCGCACCAGCAGAAGAAGCTGAGCATGGACACTATCAAGGGTTTCCGTGACCGCTTTGGCGTACCGATTTCCGATGACGATATCGAGAGTATGCCGTACTACAAGCCGGCGCCGGACTCTCCGGAAATGCAGTACCTGCAGAAGATGCGCAGCAAGCTCGGCGGCTCTCTGCCGCGGCGGCGCCATGACAGCCAGCCGCTGACCATCCCACCCCTGGAGACTTTCAAGCAGCAGCTGCAGGATAGCGGTGATCGCGAGCTGTCCACCACCATGGCCTTCGTGCGCATGCTGGGCACCCTGATCAAGGACAAGCAGATTGGCTCCCGCGTGGTGCCGATTGTTCCGGACGAAGCCCGGACGTTCGGTATGGACGGTATGTTCCGTCAGGTGGGCATGTACACCGCAGAAGGGCAAAAGTACACGCCCAACGACCGCAACCAGATTATGTACTACCGCGAGGACCGCAAGGGCCAGATCCTGCAGGAAGGTATCAACGAAGCCGGTGCCATGTCCGCCTGGATCGCCGCGGCGACGTCCTACAGCACCAACGATTATCCTCTGATTCCGTTCTACATTTTCTACTCAATGTTCGGCTTTCAGCGTGTGGGCGATCTCTGTTGGGCAGCGGGTGACATGCGTGCCCGGGGCTTCCTGCTGGGCGGTACCGCCGGTCGTACCACCCTGAACGGCGAAGGTCTGCAGCACCAGGACGGCCATAGCCATGTGCTGTCCGCCACCGTGCCCAACTGCGTGTCCTACGATCCGACCTTTGCCTATGAAGTGGCGGTCATCGTGCGTCACGGCCTGCAACGCATGTATGGCGACAACGAGAGCGTCTACTTCTACCTGACGCTGATGAACGAGAACTACGCCCATCCGGCGATGCCCGAAGGTGCCGAAGAAGGCATCGTCCGCGGCATCTACAAACTGGAAAGCCAGGGCGCAAAGAAAGGATCGAAGAAGACCAAGCACGCCGTGCGTTTGCTGGGTAGCGGCACCATTCTTAACGAAGTGCGTGAAGCGGCCAAGATCCTGGCGGAAACCTATAGCGTGGCCTCCGACGTCTACAGCGTCACCAGCTTCACTGAACTGGCCCGCGACGGCGCGCACGTGGAGCGCTGGAACCGGCTGCACCCGGCATCGCGCCCGCGCACCGCCTATATGCAGGACACCCTGGCCGGCTCCGAAGCCCCGGTCATTGCGTCGACTGACTACATGCGTCTGTATGCCGAGCAGGTGAGGGCGTGGGTGCCGGCGGACTATACCGTACTGGGCACCGATGGCTTCGGCCGCTCCGATACGCGTGAAAAACTGCGCCGCCATTTCGAGGTCGATCGTGGTCACGTGGTCGTGGCTGCGCTGAGTGCTTTGGCGCGACAGGACAAAATCAAGGCGGACGTGGTTGAAGACGCCATCCGTGAATTCGGTATCGACGCCGACAAGCCCGCGCCGGCGATCAACTGAACCCGATAAGGAGACACAGCTATGGCAGAAGATATTCGTGTGCCTGACCTTGGCGGTTCGGAGTCGGTCGAGGTCATCGAGATTAGCGTAAGCGTCGGCGACAACGTTGCGGAAGAAGATCCGATTCTGGTCCTGGAATCCGACAAAGCGTCGGTTGAGCTGCCGGCACCCAAAGCTGGCAAAATAACCGCCCTGAATGTCAGCGTGGGCGACCGCATCGGCGAAGGCGATGTGGTCGGCCAGCTGGAAGCGGGCGATGAAAGCAGCGGCGAAGCGGCACCATCGACGGCTGAAGAGCGTGAGCAAGAGGAGCCTGGACACGAGGAGTCCGAACAGGATGCGCCAGCAGAGGACGCCCCGCAGTCGTCCGAGGAGGCTCAGGTTTCCGGCGGCGTTCAGGATATTCAGGTCCCCGATCTCGGGGGTGCCGAATCCGTCGAAGTGATTGAAATCAGTGTCGAGGCTGGCGATTCGGTTGATCAGGAAGCCGCGATTCTGGTGGTGGAATCCGACAAGGCATCGGTGGAACTGCCGGCACCGGCGGCCGGCACGATCAAGTCGATCTCCGTGAAGGTGGGCGATCGCATTGGCGAAGGCGATGTGGTTGGCCAGATGGAAGTCTCCAAAGGCACATCCGGACCCAAGGCCGAGGTGTCCGACTCCAGTGCTGAAAGCGCATCGGCGCCGGCAAAAACCGGCCAGTCGGCTGCGTCCAAGTCGTCGTCGGCAGCAGCCAAGCCGGAATCAAAACCCCAGCCTGACCCGGAACCCGCGCCGAACTCCGGCAAGCGTGTCCATGCCGGCCCAGCGGTACGCCGCTTGGCTCGTGAACTGGGTGCCGATTTGGGCCGGGTTCAGGGCTCCGGGCCGAAGCATCGTATCCTCAAGGAAGACGTCCAGGCTTATATCAAACAGGCCCTCGCCAAATCCCAGGACCAGGGAGCGGTTGCGGGTGCCGGCCTACCCGGCGTGAAGCTGCCCGACTTCAGCCAGTTCGGCGAGATCGAGCGGGAATCCATGAACCGCTTGATGACGCTGACCGCGGATAGCATGCAGCGCAGCTGGCTCAATGTGCCCCACGTGACGCAGTTCGAACAGGCGGACATCACGGAGATGGAATCCTTCCGCAAGTCGAAGAAGGCGGAGGGCGAGAAACGCGGCGTAAAGCTGACCCCGATGGCCTTCCTACTGAAAATCTGCGCTAACGCACTCAAGGCGCATCCCAACTTCAACGTGTCGCTGGACATGGACCGCAAAGAGGTCATCCGCAAGCGTTACATCCATATCGGCATTGCCGTGGATACGCCGAATGGCCTCGTGGTGCCGGTCGTTCGCGACGTTGACCGGAAGGGTCTATGGGAGCTCGCGGAAGAGGCCCAGGCATTGGCCCAAAAGGCGCGCGATAAGAAGCTTGGCCCCAAAGAAATGCAAGGCGCTTGCTTCACGATCACCAGTCTTGGCGGTATTGGCGGCACGGCGTTCACGCCGATCGTCAACACGCCCGAGGTGGCTATTCTGGGTGTCTCCAAGTCCAGCATGGCACCGGTTTGGGATGGTTCGGCATTCCAGCCACGGCTGATGTTGCCGCTGTCGTTGTCCTACGATCATCGTGCCGTCAATGGGGCCGATGCGGCACGCTTCACCAACACATTGCGCGAAGGTCTCGAGGACTTGCGCCAACTCCTACTCTAAGTTGCCACTGTTGGAGCGGTCGACCTGTCACGTGGCGGCCGCTCCCTTTTCGACCCCCGGTCCGTTTCCCCTTCTGTGGTATCTCGACACCTCACTCTTCCTTCCGGAACATTTCTTTTCTTTGAATCAATCCCCATGGCCTGCTCTTTTCCGATGACGTGAACTGGCTCGCAAAACCGCCTCGGACGGCCTTCTGGCCGCCAGTGGATTTGAGGCACAGTTATCTTTCAGCGATCTATCAATCCGGTATCTTAGCGTAACAGGATGTAACGGCGACCGCCTGACAACAACGATAAAGCGGGCGTCCACTAACAATAACGACTGTTCAGCAGACCCAAATAATCCCAAATGCCGGACTCCAACTGAAGCCGAACTCAAAATAAAAAGGACGCGTTTTTGCCATGATTCTCGTGCTGGCGGGATCCCTCATGACGTTTGCGATGGTTCAGGAGGCCACGGTCGTTGAGCCTCGTGACCCCGGCGTCATCGTCATCGAACAGAATTTCGATGACAGCCCGCAGGAGTTGCGCTGGGACGTCGGCGTCGCACCTCTTGTGGAGCAGCGATACCGCAACATTGTGCGGCAGGCCTATGACTACAGCTGCGGCTCGGCGGCGCTGACTACGGTGCTGAAGTATTACCTGGGCCGCAACCTGAACGAACGTCAGGTCATGGAAGGGCTGCTGCACTACGGCGAAAGCGACCGGATTGTCGAGCGCAGGGCGTTCTCTATGCTGGACATGAAGCGGCTGGTCACTGCGCTGGGTTATCCCTCGGGAGGCTTTCGCGCCAGCATTGCGGATCTCAAAGAGCTGGACCATCCAGCCATCGTTCCTATTAAACATGCCGGATTCAAACACTTTGTGGTACTGCGCGCGATTCGCGATAACCGCGCGTTCATTGCCGACCCGTCCGTGGGCAACATTTCCTTCACCCTGGCGCAGTTCGAGGAAAAGTGGGACGACAACGTCCTCTTTATCGTGTTTCCCGGGAGCGACAAACCCCTGGACGCGCTTGAACTCAAGGAAGAGGACATGCGTTTTGTGGATGACCAAACCATGACGCTGTTTGCGTTGGACACCATTCCGGAGTTCCACGAGGCGACCAGTCGCCGCATCAATAACCTGCTTGAACGACAGAAGAATAATTCTGACGGCACCGTCGAGAACACGCGCAAACAATTGTATTACCGGCGCAACTGATGGCCGGTACCGGTTGTATGCCGCACGTCGGGGAAACGAAATGCGAATAATAAGGGAGCTGGGATGAATCGTTGGGTTGTGCGAGGTTTAATCATCTGTTCCGTTGCGGGTCAGCCGACCCTACTCTGGGCGCAGGATAATAACGGGGCTCAGGAAGAAAACGTCGATAAGGCGCGGGAGGCGCTGGCGAAACAGCAAGAAGACGAGGATTCCACCAAGCAGCTGGAAGAGGTTTTCCAGTCCGCGGAAAAGAACTACTCGTTACAAAAGAATGGCACGCATGCGCTGACCTATTCTTTTGACTACTCCTACACGGGCGATCAGCGGCTTGATGTCAACATCAGCGATGGTTCGGTGCGAAATCTGGATATTGTGCCGTCGGCCACGCACAATTTTACCAACGCCTTTTCCTACGATTACGGGCTATTCGACAACCTGACCATCGGCACCCGTATTCCGCTGGTGGTGAAGTACGACACGCAGGATGAGTTGGAAATCTACGATATCGGCGATGTCTCCTTTACGGCCCGCTGGCAACCGGCGGCGTATATACCGGGCAAGATGTCGACCACCCTGTTCACCTCCATCACCACCAAAACCGGCGTCAGCCCTTACGAGATCGACGTCAATCGCCAATTGTCCACCGGCAGCGGTTATTACACGGTGGCCGGCGGCGTCAGTATGTCGAAGGTGCTCGACCCGGTGGTGCTTTTCGGTTCGGCCAGCGCCAGCTACAACGTGGAGGTTGAGGATCTTGAACAGGTGCGCGGCGCGCGGTTGTTGACCACGGTCGAACCCGGCTTTGGTTTGTCTGCCTCCATGGGCTTCGCCTATTCGCTGTCATACGACATCTCTCTCAGTGTTTCCAGCCAGATCAGCTACAGCGACGAAACGACGCTGACTTTCAGCAACGGCGAAGCAGCGGTCGCCCAGGACCAGATGACCGGCTTCCTAAGCTTGTCGCTGGGCACGCGGGTCAGCGACACCACCATCATTAACACCAGTGTAGGCATCGGCCTGACCGAAGACGCACCCGATTTTTCATTGGGTGTTTCCCTGCCGATCAACTTCTCGGGACTCCGGGAGTAATCGAGAAGACGACAGACGTTTTATCGGCAAGGGATCAATGAAATGCGACCTAATCGCTGCAGAACACGAATTATCGGGGCCCTGGCGGCCGGGGCTGTGTCGTGCAGTGCCCATGCGCAATTGGCGCAGAATCTGACTATTCACCCTAAGGCACTGGCGTTGGGAAATGCCGTTACCGCCGATCCGCCGGGTATCATGGCGATCCACTACAACCCTGCCGGGCTCACCAAGCTTGACGGCCGCCAGGTCGAGGTGAACCTCCTGGGTATCTATCTGGACAACGATGCGGATTTTACGGCACCGGAAGGCTACAACATTTTCGGCATCGATGGCCTGGAGACCGATCCCGTTACCGGCGAACAGCGAGACAGGGTGGCCAATAGCCACAGCCATACCAATACTGTGGCGCTTTACATCCCCGGATATGGTCTGCAGAAGTTGCCACCCGGTCCCGCAATGGCACCCTCGGCGGGTATCAGTATCAAAAAGCCGGGATCGAAACTGACCTTTGGTAACGCCTTCTACATGCCCATGGCGGCTGGTTTTTACCGCGAGAAGGAAGATCCGGGTAGCTATCAGCCAAAGGCAACCGCCTTGCAGCGGACCACCTATCTGTCGCCCACCGTGGGATATGAGGTCAATGACGAGTGGGCGGTAGGTGCGGGTATCCACCTGTCGCATATGGGTATCGCGGCCGATCAGTATATGCGGGCGCCGAATATGTTGCTGGGTGTGGCGGAAGTGCTGCAGGACGCGTTCAACTGCGAGTCGGGCGACGAACCGCTGGCGCCATGGCTGGCGTTGTGTGGGGGTAACGTGGGCCCCTGGGACGACATCGGTGCCCTGAGTATCGACGTGCAGCAAACCATGTCGCCCACCTACGCGCTGGGGGTCATGTGGGAGCCGACCGACTGGTTCAGCTGGGGGGCCAGCTATACCTCCGAAGCCGACATGAACATGAAAGGCCAGTTTGCGATCGAGTATACCGAGGACTGGTCCGGCTTTTGGCAAAGCGTCAACAGTTCCATCCTGGGCGCCATCGGGTCGGCTATTCTGAGCCTGCCGTCAGGTGCGCCTCGCGAGTCGGGCAACGTCAGCCTGGATCTGACGTATCCCCAGCATTTCCAGACCGGTGTTAGCGTCAAGGTCCACCCCAGGCTTACCCTGAATGTCGACGTGGGCTGGACGGATTATTCGGAGTGGGATGCCCTGGAATTCCGTTTTGATCGCAATCTGGAATTCCTCAATGCGGCGCGAATACTGTCGCCGGACAACGCCACACCGAATTCCCTGCGCTTGCCGCTGGGCTTCAAGGATCAATGGAACTGGGCCTTCGGCGCCGAATTTCACGCCTCGTCCCGCCTTGATCTGCGGGCCGGGGTTGAGATCCGGGACTCGGTTATTCCCGACGATCAGCGATCGATTATGGCGCCTTTTGGTGGCGCCAATCTCTACAGCGTCGGCATGGGGTACCGCTGGGACCGGGATACGCAGATCGACATGAACCTCAGTTACCTTCACTCTATCGAGGAAATTCCAGCCGATACCAGCTGTAATATCAACTGCGACGGCATTACCAACATTATCTATAACCCTTATGCCGGATTGGACGTGAAGACATCGTTGCGCGTGGTTATGGCCGGCCTGAGTTTCCGAACCAAATTCTGAGCAAGAGACGAGAACGGCGTTTCATCGTAGAAAGCGACAGATATTCGTGAGAGCCCATATGAAGCGTAACTCTGTGATCTTATGGCGACTGATCTGGCTGCTGGTTCTCCCGGGCGTTGTGTTATCCACCGGATGCTCGACTGCGCCGTCCTCAGACGGGCAGCAACGGTACTTTACTTGGGTCGATGAATTCGGTCGGGTCAGACAGTCGCCGATCACCGAGCGGGAAAGCCCCGTCGAAAAACGGATCGATCAGGTGCAGGCAGAGCAGGCAGTCCAGCCCAAGAACAATCAGTCGAGACAACCCGGCTCCAAGTCGGCCGTGAACGCCAAGGATAAGCCCGTCATCGGACCAGTCCCGGCGGCGTCCGCGGACAATGTCGCGCCAGTGCCGGTTATCGTCAAAGAGAGCAAACCTGCGGTCAAGGACACTTATACGCAAAAAAAACCGGCAAAGGACGCCGATTCAGAATCCACCGATTCGGAATCGATCGACTCGGAATTGATCGACCCAGAGTACACCCTGGAAAACTATCCTGACGGCAACGAACTGGCGAAAAAGGGATTCGTCCGCGAAGGGGATCCACTGCCTTACTTCACCTGGCGTGATGCCCAGGGCAATGTCCGGGTTGATTACTACCGGCCAGAGGGCGGCTTCGAGGAACCCTCGGGGGATCGTTCAGCGCCGTCGCTAACCCCGGGGCTGGTTATCGATGGATCCCGGCAGGCCGTTGTCGAACGAGCCAACGCCGAGGCGCTGACGGTTTTAGGTCTCGACAGGGCGGAGACCCTGCTGGAGGACTGGGCCAGGCAGTGTTGCGGTGAGTTGCCCAAAAAGGATGTGGGAGACTGGGACGACTCACGGGAGTTCCAATTGGACCTGGATGCTTTGGCGCCGAAGTTCGACTTCTCCACCGGCACCAGCGTCTACCGGCTGGTGCCGCTACCGAGCGCGGCGGACAGTCGGGCATTTGTGATGCAGGTGCGCTCTTACGTGAAGCAGGGCGTGTTTCTGCCCACTCTCGTGTTTCTCGATCAGGAGATGAAAACCCAACGTTTGGTGACTGAGCTGGCGTTCGACTATCAGCCCGAAAACTGGCACAGCTTGGGCTACTTGGAAGCGCGTGTGCCGGTCTTTCCCGTCCAGGGGGATCGGTGGTTGCTGATCATGAGCCGTGAGCAAGATCAGGCCGGCCAGACGGTATTTGAAACCGAAGAAGGCACGACCGTTATCCGGCATACCGGGCAGGGAGTGCTAGGGCTGGCGCAGATAGAGGGTTGATTGCTTGTGGGCTGTTCAAGCAACGAGCAATTGACCCGTAACGGCGTGATTGCGTTGAGTGACTAGTCCTCCGGTTTCGACAGATCCACCCACTGGACGGACTGCCAGTAGAATCTGCCATTGCCTGCCGGGTAGGTACAGTTGTAGCGAAAACGCCGGCTGGAGAATGTTGTGTCGGCGCTCACCTTGACGGTATGTCCTTGTCCTGTTTCTGTGACGTTGAGCCGACCCGCACCCGAGCCATAGCAGGTCAGCGGGCCGGGTTTCATATCCTCCGGCAGCTCCAGCGTCATCGTTGGCGGATTGATGTCGACGATGCCGTCGGGCAGGCTATCGGCCGCCACGGGCAGGGCACGGCTCATAAGCTTGTTTTCCAGGGATGAAAGCTGGCCATAGCTGGTTGCCATAGGGAAACGCGGCAGCCGGGTCACGCCCGAAGTTTCCCCGACAGCCCCGGAATGCTGGCCATAACCGTACCAGTTACGCTCGGCGACCAGCGCCTCCAATGCCGCACTGAACTCGCCATAGGGATAGGCGAATAGAGGCTTCGTCTGGCCCAGTTTTTTCTCCAGCGTCGCTTGGGCTTCGTCCAGGCTGGTGGTGACCCGTTCGCGCCAGGCATCTTCCGTCTCGTCCGGTTTGCGTACCAGGTGGCCGTGGTCGGCGCTGTGATTGCCGATAGTCACTTCCGGGTTGGCGGCCAGCTCGTTCAGTTGCTCCCAGGTCATGTAACCCCGGCGGCCCTCGGTTATAGCCTGCGTATTGACGAATATCGTGAACGGCATGTCCCGTTGGAGCAGAAGGGGGGCCGCGGTTTCGTAGACTGAGCTGTAGGCGTCGTCGAAGGTGATGGCGATCACCGGCTCCTTGCCCAGTTCCCCCGCGAGCGCGGACTTCGTCGCGTCCTCCAACGGGCGAACCGGTAGCTCAAGGTTCTGGATCATGTCGATCTGGCCCCGGAACAGGGAGGGTGTCGTGCTGGTAGCAGAGGGTGTTTCGTTGCTGATGTGATGGTATTGCAGAACAGCCAGATCAGCGCGGGCCGGCATACTGGAGGCCAATAGTGTTGAGGCGGCCAGTGCAGCAACAGAAAAAAGTCGTTTTCCGGTCACGATTAATAAATCCCCTCGTTCTATACAGCAGACAGGAAATAAGTGCGTAGCACGTTGAAAGCTTCGTTAAGGGCCTGAACCTCTTCTTTGGTGCCACCACGATCAGGATGCGCGCGCATCGCTTGCCGCCGGTAAGCCTGCCGTACGGTATCGAAGTTCTCGGGCAGCTCACCAAAGCCAAGCACCTGTGCGGCGGCATCCAGCTCCTGCGGCGTCAGGCGGGATGGCGCGCGCCCTGCCCAGAAATCATCCAGCATTCGACGCACAGCCATTTCCGACAGATCATACTGGGAGAGGTCGAGGTAAAAAAGCCGTAGCTTATCCTGCCCGCCAGGCAGACCCTTGCTGCTTACAACGGGATCGCCGCGCAACCGGATTCTCAGTGGCGAAATATCGATAGTTTCGCCCTCGGCGGCGAGGTCGTCGCGCAATCGGTATAGGCAATGGAACACCAGAAAATGCGCCGGATAGAGGCCTGCGGGATCGGAAAAATCAATGGCCTCAAGCAGCTGCCACGGTGGTTGCTGCAGACGCCTGATCAACGAAAGCTCGGTAATACCTTCGGACGCTTCGCGGAGAATGGCCTCTGTCGCCGCCATCATGGCCGCGATTTTCTGTCGCAACGCCGCCGCGCTTGCGGCGTTCTGGCGTTCGCTGCTGTCAGGTAGATAAGTAGGCGACTCTTTATTCATGTCTAAAGCCTAAGCGAGTCGTTACCAAAGTGAAAGCGGGGCAACCTTCGGCCGTATTTTTCCAAGCCCTATTCAGACCTGACTACGCCATTGCCGTGAGTCGGCCGAAAAGCTGTACCGGAGCATATTGACAGCGAAGTCGGCGGCCCTTTCGGCTTCTTCCTCGGCGCGTTCAGGGGCGTCCGCTACCCGGTGGGCGAGCTGGAGACTCATCTCGTAGGCAATCCCCCGGCACGTTGCGGATAGGTAGTCCTGATCGTCGATGTCGATCAGCCCGTTGGCCACTGCGCGGCGGAGATCCTCTTCCAGCGACGCCATCGCCAGCCCCAGCAGGTCCGCCCCCAACAGTTCACGGATAGCCTGATCGTTGCGATAGGCCAGCTCATAGATGATGGGGTCTTCGGCCGTTGCACGGAACAGAGCCAAATAGGTGGAGCGTATTAAGTCGAGCTCGTCCCGGGCGTTTCGGTGGCCGGCCTTGATCAACGTGCGTAAATTGCCCAAGAAGCTCTGTAGCAACGCAATGAAGATATCGCGTTTGTCGGAGAAGTAGTTGTAGAACGTGCCGGCAGCCAGATCGGTACGGCGGATGATGTCGCGGATGGTGGTCTGTTCGTAGCCGCGTTCGCGAAAACACTCCCGGGCCGCATGCAGGATAGCGCGACGGTTGTTGATGCGGTTGAGTTCGCGTTTCCCTTGTTTAACGACCTTTCTAGCTGCTGGGCCTGGTGTGGCGCCTCGCATAATGATTCCCCCTATCCTTGGGTCAGTAAGGTTTATTATGAACTATTTGTCATCCTTGGCTAGCTAGAGTCACCGATAAGGTCGATTACAGGTATACGTGAAAGCCGGGATACTGACGAATGGCGGGTCCTTCCGGTATACTTTCACCCCATTTTTTACTGATCGCATTTTTCAACGCTGACCTCTTTTTCTAACTGATTCCACATTTTTCAACGTCCGGCAGGATTATGGCAGAACAGCTTACAGACAACCGCAAGACGAGCCTGGAACACAACAAACTGCAGAAACGCCTGCGGCGAGAGGTGGGTCAGGCGATTGCCGACTTCAGCATGATAGAAGCTGGCGACAAGGTAATGTGCTGCCTCAGCGGTGGTAAAGACTCGTATGCCATGCTGGATATCCTGCTCAACCTCCAGCGTAGCGCTCCGGTGGATTTCGAGCTGATTGCCGTCAACCTTGATCAGAAACAGCCAGGCTTTCCTGAACACATCCTGCCGGAATATCTTTCAGCACTGGGCGTTGAATACCACATCATTGAGAAGGATACGTATAGCATCGTCAAGGACAAAGTGCCGGAAGGGAAGACGACTTGCGGCTTATGTTCTCGCCTGCGCCGGGGCATTCTCTATAACTTTGCGGAAGAACATGGGGTGACCAAGATTGCGCTTGGCCATCACAGGGACGATTTGCTGGAAACGCTGTTCCTGAACATGTTCTATGGTGGCCGCCTCAAAACCATGCCCCCCAAACTCAAGAGCGACGACGGGCGCAACGTGGTCATCCGTCCCTTGGTTTATGCGCGGGAGAAAGATATCGAACGCTATGCGGCCATGCGTGCGTTCCCGATCATTCCGTGCAACCTGTGTGGATCCCAAGAGAATCTTCAGCGTCAGGTGGTCAAGGACATGCTGAACACCTGGGATCGTCAGCACCCGGGTCGTATCGAGTCGATGTTTCGGGCAATTTGCAATGTGACGCCGTCCCACTTGGCCGATCCGGCGATTTACGATTTCAAAAACCTGGAGGTGGACTGGCGGCAGCAGGGTGGGGCCGTTGCCAAACAGGATGGAGCCCTTTCCGAGGAAGTACCCGCGTTCGAAAGATTGGATGTGCTTAATATCTAGGTAGCTCATTAACCGAGCTCCAGAACCACCAGGACACGGAGCTGACGCCGCGTCCTGGCTTGCCCCGGACTTTGCTAACCCTTCGCCTAAACCGCGTATTGCGGCTGCGTTGCGGTATCGCAGAGCTTTTCCAGAGTCCGCTGCAGCCGGCTAAGGTAGTTTTCCTCATGAACGTGGGTCAATCCCGACCAGAGCCGCGTTAGCGCGTACGCATCGTCCGGTAATGGCCACGATGGCTTAACCCACTCTAACGCGCTGATCGCAATCGCTGCGGCGTAACGGGTGTTGGTCACCAATTCCGCATCCGGATTTAGCAGAAACTGGTGCTGACTGGCAAAACCACGCACTTGGCTTGCCAGTTCGGGGCGAAAGGCCAGAAACTCATCCCAGACTTGACGGTGTAACTCTGGCGATATGCCGAATACGCCTAAGCCTTCTTCCTGCCCCTCCGCGAAAGGATCGAAACTTCTCAGCGTTGCCGCGCCTAGCAAAATTTCTTCGATGACGGGATGGTCCTCGCCCAAGGCTTGGGAAACCGGACGAATGACCTGATTTAGCAGTGCGGATGCCTGCGACATAAGCTTGGCCCTCTATGGAACCTGCAAACCTTCCATTGTTACAACGAAGCCTGCATATAGAACGTGCACTTATGCTTCGCTCTGTGAAATTCACTTGAGCAAGTAAAGCTAAGTACATGATCAACTTAGCGCAGTCAAAACCGAGTGGTCAATATTTGCACATTAAATCTTGTCAAATCTTGCCCACGCGAAGTTCAGAGGTAGTGCAGCAGGTGGCTGGTCGCAGGCAGCGTCCATAGGCCAAACAGCACCAATACGCCTCCCGTGATTTGCCGGAACAGGCGGTGGGTGCGGAGTTTTTGCAAGCCGGAGGCTGCAAAGCCGGTGGTTAGCATGGATGGCAACGTGCCAAGGCCAAAGCAGAACATGGTCAAGGCCGCCGAACCCACTGTGGGCTGGAGTGCGGCCCAGCCCAAGGTGCTATAGATCAGCCCGCAGGGTAGCCAGCCCCATAAAAGCCCCAGGCCGAGCGCTTGAGCAGGGTGGCGGACGGGGGTGAAACGCCGGGTTAAGGGTGATAGTCGTCGCCAGACTGGCGCGCCGATCCGTTCGACATAGTGAATGCCTTGCCACCACTGGCCCATGGAGAGGCCCATGAAAATCAGCAGCACCCCCGCCAGGGTTCGTAGCACCGGCCCCAACTGGGCCCATGAATCGACGGCCTGCGTGCTGATCAGTGCCAGCAGCGTGGCAAGCAATACGTAGCTGGCGATACGGCCGAAGTTGAAGCCGAGAAGCAGCACTGTCTGGCGAAAACGAAATCCACGCCCCACAGGCACGGCGAGAGAGAGTGACGCACTGATGCCGCCACACATGCCGAGGCAATGCGCGCTTCCCAGTAGTCCGATCATGAAGGCACTGGGATAGCTCAGTAACAGCTCACCGTCCATCGTCGTCGGTGGATACCGCCGTTTTGCCGCGTGACAGGGGGTGCTCGTGCTGATGCTGTTGTTCGCGCTGGCGCTTGGGGCTCTGTTCCACTTGCTGTTCGGTTTTGGCGTCGTCCGGAATCATATCCTGGTCGTCGTCGTAGAGGATGCGGTGTGCAGGCCCCTCCAGATCGTCATACTGACCGTTCTTTACCGCCCAGGAAAAAATAGCGATGCCAAGAGCGACCAGAATAAGCGTGACAGGAACGAGCAGGTAAACGATTTCCAAACCGGAGCCTCAATCGACTGTGTTTTCATTAATGACAATTCAACTGATACTGATAAGGGGCCGTTCAACTTGAAGGGGTCGTTCAACTTGAAGGGACCGTTCAGCTTACCGTATCAGGGCGAGGCACCACCTCCAACCCGGGGGGATGAGCCGGTGGGTGTTCGGTCTCGGCAGTCTTGCCGAGCCGCAATGCGTTGAGTACGACGATCAGCGAGCTCAGGGACATGCCCAATGCTGCAGCCCAGGGTGGAATCAGGCCAGCAGCGGCCAATGGCAAAGCGCACAGGTTGTACAGTAGCGCCCAGCCCATGTTTTGCTTAATGATCCGGCGCGTCTTCCGACTTATGTCCAGGGCGTCCAGTAGACGGCTCAATTGGCCGTTGAGCAGGATAGCATCGGCCCGAAGCTGGGTCAGGTCCGCGGCGCTGCCCAGGGCTACGGATACCTCTGCGCCGGCCATGACGGGCAGATCGTTTAAACCGTCGCCAACCATCATGACGTGACAACCCCGGCTTTCCAGCTGTCGAAGATAGGCAAGTTTGTCCTCGGGCGATGCTTGGCCGTGCACATCGTCGATGCCCAGTAGCTTGCCGATCCGCTGCACGTGACCTGAACGATCGCCACTGAGCAGAACCGTGTTCAATCCTAACGCCTGTAAGCCTTTTATTGTCTCCAATGCGTCGGCACGAGGTTCATCGTCGAGTAGGAAGCGTGCAAGCAATTGCGACTCGGTGGCGAGAAAAATAGCGAGGCCCGTTTCGGGGTCTGGCAGATTACCGATCGTTGTTTGCTGACACACGAACTCCGCGTGGCCAATAACCAGCTTTTTCCCGCGATAGTCGCCGGTCAGCCCACCGGCCAGGTGATTCACCACGTCGTTGACAGGGAAGGTGGGGTGGGCCTTGTCCCGGAAAACGTGGCTGATAGGGTGTTCGGAATACCGCTCCAACCCCCCAGCGAGAGCGAGACATTCGTGTTCCGTGTGGCTGCCGTAGACATCGCATCGAGTCAGGCTTAGACGGCCTTCCGTCAGCGTACCGGTTTTGTCGAATACTACGGTATCGATGGTGTTAAGGGACTCCAGGGTGTGACCGCGAGTCGGGAGCAAACCCATTCGACGCAATGTCATCGTGGCACTGGTGATCGCCGTGGGCGTCGCCAGCGATAGCGCACAGGGGCAGGTGACCACGAGCACCGATAGGGCAATGTCGAAGGCCCGGTCGGATCCGGCGAGCCACCAGCCGGTCCAAACCAGCGGGGCGATCAACAGGATCCGGCTAACGAACAGACCGGCAACCCGGTCCGCCATACGTCCCACCGGTGGTTTCTCGGCCTGGACCCGGTCGAGGATGCGCAGGATGCTGGACAGCCGGGTACGGCTGCCGGTGCGCTCCACACGAATGGACAGAGGACTCTCACCGTTGATGGAACCGGCGTGAGCGACAGCACCGGGGCCGCGCTGTTCCGGCAGGTACTCGCCGGTAAGGGCGGCTTCGTTCAAGGTGGATTGACCACTATGGATCACCCCATCCACCGGAATCACTTCGCCTGGCTTTACTTCGATAATATCGTTCAATTGCAGTTGGTGTACCGGTACGACTTCAAACTCATCCTCGTCGCGGCGCCGGGTGGCAATGGCCGGCGTCAGGCTGTTCATCGCCGCGCCGGTCAACCCTGCCCGATAGCGGGCCTGCATTTCGATGTAGCGTCCCAGGGAGAGAAAGAAGGTGAACATGCAGACCGACTCGAAATAGACGTCTTCGCCACCGGTAACGGTGACCCAGGCACTGGCAGCGTAGGCAAGGCCGATTGCGAGGGCGACGGGTACATCCATGGTGAAGTGCCGGCTGCGCAGGTCACGCAGTGCGTTGGCGAAGAACGGTCGGGCGCTGTAGAGAATGACGGGGGTGGCGACGATCAGGCTGACCCAACGGAAAAACTGAATAAATTCGTCGGTGACGCCGCTGATCAGGCCGAAGTAAAGCGGCACCGCCAGCATCATGCTCTGCATCGTGCCGACACCGGCAAGACACAGGCGTATTAGCGCAGAACGCCGCTCCCGGTGTAACGCCGCTTCGGCTTGATCCGGTTCGAACGGACGCGCTGCGTAGCCTAGGGCCAAAATTGCAATCAGCAACTCGCTCAACTGAGTTTGTGCCGGATTCCAAATCAGCCTCGCCCGTCGCGTGGAGTGATTGACGGTAAATTGCTCGACACCGGCCTGCTGTGCGAGGTGGTGTTCAAGAAGCCAGATGCAAGCCGCGCACGTAATGCCGTCTACTAAAAGCTGAGCTTCCTTGAGGTCGGGTGTGGCGTCGGTCGCTTCCAGATCGGTAACGAACGTGTCCTGTACCAACGGATGGTCGTACAAACGAAGCTGCTCTCTATCGCGCTCGTCCACGGGCCTGGGCGTTGCCGGCCTGGCCGTTCGGTGCCGATAGAAGCCGTCGAGGTTCTCGTCGAGAATCAACTGACAGACAGCACGGCAGCCCTGGCAGCAGAACGCCTGTTCGACGCCGTCGACTTCGAGGGACGCACGGCGTTCGCCAATGACTGGCTCGCCGCAGTGGAAGCAAACCTCGGCAGACAAACGTTACCCCTGCTGGGCGGGTAGCAGCTGCAGCTGCATGGACGCGGGCAGGGCGGCCTGGCCTTTCAGGCGCCAGTCGTTACTTGGTCCCCGTAGTTCCAAATACCAGCGGCCTTCCAGGGCGGTGGGCAGGCGCGCTTCGTACACACCTTCGTCCACACGCTGAAGCTGGATGCGGCGGTCCTGCTCGGCCAGAGTGGGGTGCGCCATGTTGAGGACCAGGAACTCGAAGTTCGCCGGCTGGCCGGCTTCTTCCAGGTCCATGCGAATCGATTGATTATCGAAGCGGACGGTACCGGCGAGGCCCAAATCCGCCGCCAGTCGGTCCCGGGCCAGCTCCATGTTGATCCCCAGGCCTTCCTTGTAATAGTCGTCATTGACCATGGCACCCTGGGTGCTCACGGCGACGGTGATCATAAAGATGCACCAGACGATAGTAATCCCGGGTATGGCCAGTATGAACCAGAGCCAAAATTGTTTGTACCATGGGCCTGGGGGATTAATGGCATCATCGGACATGATTGCAAAGCCTCGCTAGGATTCAGATTTAACGACGTGGGCCAAGGAACCGGCTTTCGGTCCCTGCCCTGAGATCCGCGTTGCCTGCAGCAATGACTGTGAACATTATATCGTTGTTGGTGTCTGTGACAGACTCCGGACTTACCTCGATAACGGTCGGTAGCGACAGGTTCTCGCCGGCGCCCAGCCGGAATTGGGTGTCGGTCAGGATATGTGCGGACTCGAGACCCGACACGCTCAGGCTGAAGGTTTGCGGCACCTCGGTCATGTTTTGCACTTTCAGGGTGTAGGAGTTTTCAATCATTCCCCGGCCGTTCATTTGATACAGGGCGCCACGGTCACGCAGTGCATCCAGTTCTATGGGCACGCGGCTGACGAGCGTGAATACCAGCGCCCCGATCATCAGCAGCAGCGCAATTCCGTAACCAACGGTCCGCAGCCGAAAAATCTTAGACGGCTTGCCTTCCAGCTCGTGCTCGGTGGCATAGCGGATCAATCCTCGGGGATAGTCCATCTTGTCCATGATTTCGTCGCAGGCGTCGATACAGAGTGCGCAATTGATACATTCGTACTGCAATCCATCGCGGATATCGATGCCGGTCGGGCAGACCTGAACGCACTGGCCGCAGTCGATGCAATCGCCAAGGCCCAGTTCTTCCTTGCTGGCAGTCTTTTTCCGGCCGCCACGGGGCTCGCCCCGGTTGAAGTCGTAGGCCACGACACGTGTATCGTCGTCGTACATCACAGACTGGAAGCGGGCGTAAGGGCACATGTAGAGACAGACTTGCTCGCGCAACCAGCCGGCATTGGAATAGGTCGCAACGGTGAAGAAACCGACCCAGAAGTACGCCCAGCCGTTGGCTTGGAGTGTGAATAGGTCAATGGCCAGTTCCCGTACCGGATAGAAGTAGCCGACAAAGGTGAGACCGGTGGCAAAGGCGATGCCCAGCCAAATGCCATGTTTCAACGATTTCTTGACGACTTTCTCGATGTTGTTGCGAGTCTCGTCGAGCTTCATTCTCTTATTGCGGGTTCCTTCGACCTTTTCCTCGACCCACATGAAGATGAACGTCCATACGGTTTGCGGGCAGGTATAACCGCACCAGACCCGTCCGAATAGCGTCGTGACGAAAAACAGGCCGAAGGCAGCAATGATCAGCATGCCTGACAGCAGAATGAAGTCCTTGGGGAAAAACGTGGTGCCAAACAGGTGAAATTCCCGAGCCGGCAGATCGAACAGAATTAATGGCTCGCCGCCGATCCGAATCCAGCAGAACAAGAAATACATGCCCATCAGCGCCCATAGGCTGAAAAAACGGATGCGCTGGAACAGGCCCTGGACGGACTTGACGTAGATTTTCTTGCGGCTGGCGTAGAGTTCGACGGTCTCTGGTTTTTTCTTATTAGAGGAGGCGTCAGTCGCAGGGTCAATCTGTTTGACCGGTATTTGACTGCTCATCGGTACCTCTCACTGGGCTCTCTCTTCAAGCCTGGACAGGAGCCCTATCCAGGGTTCAAAAGACAGCGCCTTGGCGGATGGCGCCGGCTGGCGCCATCCTCTAGCGATCATTCCCCGCGACGGGAGAGACCGTAGACATAGGCGGCCAGGACGTGTATCTGATCGTCGCTCAGACGACCTTCCTGGGCCGGCATCTGGTTCTGGCGACCGAAGGTCACCGTTTCCTTGATCCACTCGTAGGTGCTGCCGTATAGCCAAGCCTCGTCGGTCAGGTTCGGTGCGCCGATAGTGGGATTTCCCGTGGCATCCTGACCATGACAGCCAGCGCAAGCCTGGCCGAAAATCTGCGAGCCCTGCTCGGCCAGCGCAGCGTCCCTTTCGCGACCGCTGAAGCTCAGTACATAGTTCACCACCGCTTCGACCTGGCTGTTGCTCATGTTCGGCATCAGGCCTTTGGCCGGCATTGCGTTCTGGCGCCCTTGATGAAGCGTTTCTACGATGCGGTCGGGTTCGCCGCCCCAGATCCAGGCATCGTCAGTCAGGTTAGGGAAGCCAATGGCGCCTCGGGCTGCAGAGCCATGACAAACCGCGCAGTTGTTCGCAAACAAACGCTGACCCATCTTACGAGCATCCTCGTTTTGGGCCAGCTCGGGAATGGGGACATTACCGTATTGAGCGTAAAGCTCGCTGTATTTTGCGTTGGCCTGCTGCATTTCCTCTTCCCACTGGTTCTCTTGCGTCCAGCCCAGCAAGCCGTCATAGCTGCCCAGCCCGGGATAGAGCGCCAGGTAGCCCAGCGCAAAAATGCAGGTCGCGGTAAACAGGTGGAACCACCACTTGGGCAGCGGGTTATCGTATTCTTCGATGCCATCGAAGGAGTGGCCGGTTGTGCGGTCGGTTTCCTTGTCGGTGGTCTGGCTTTTTCGGGTTGCCCACAGCAGCCACCAGCACCCAAATACCGTGCCGAGCACGATCACACTGATCCAGATGCTCCAGAAGGTACTCATTCTTTGTTCTCCGTCTTATCTTTCTGCTGTGTGCGCTGATCGATCTCTTCGTCGTCGAAGGGCAAATGGGCCGCCTCGTCATTGGACTTCTTGCGGTGGGCACTATAAGCCCACCAGCAGATGCCTATGAACGCGATCAAAACGAGCAGGGTATGAATCCCGCGCACATCATTGATATCCATCGCTATCACCGTTTGGTTGAAAGCACCGTGCCGAGCTGCTGCAAGTAAGCCACTAGGGCTTCGATTTCATACTTGCCGCGGATGTCCTCGGGTGCTGCTGCGATCTGCTCATCGGTGTACGGCACGCCTAGTGCCTGATAGGCCTCGAGCTTGCCGGTGATGCCGTCAGCATCCACTTTGCGCTCGAACAGCCACGGGAAGGCCGGCATGGTGGATTCCGGCACAACATCGCGCGGGTTATACAGATGGACCCGCTGCCAAGCGTCCGAATAACGGCCGCCGACGCGCGCCAGGTCCGGACCGGTGCGCTTGGAGCCCCACAGGAACGGATGCTCGTAGACGAACTCGCCGGCGACGGAGTAGTGGCCGTAACGCTCGGTTTCGGCGCGGAACGGACGGATCATCTGGGTATGGCAGACGTGACAACCCTCGCGGATGTAGATATCACGGCCTTCCATCTCCAGCGGTGTGAGGGGCTCCAGGCCAGCGATCGGCTCGTTCACTTCCTTGAGGAAGAACAGGGGCACAACCTCGACCAGGAAGCCGCCGCTGATCACGACAAGGATCAGCACGGCCATGAGGCCAATATTCTTCTCAACTACTTCATGCTTCATTATGGTCTCTCTCCCGATCAGGCGGCCTGGGCGATGCTGTTATCCAGTGCAACAGCGTCTTTCTGGCGGATGGTCATGCGCACGTTGTAGGCCATGACGAACATACCGGACAGGAAGATCGCTCCACCGATCAAGCGCACAAGGTAGCCTGGTTTAGAGGCTTCCAGTGCTTCGACAAAGCTGTAGGTCAGCGTGCCGTCGGCGTTGACCGCGCGCCACATCAATCCCTGCATGATGCCGTTGACCCACATGGCGACGATGTAGAGCACGGTGCCGATGGTGGCGAGCCAGAAATGCAGATTGATCAGGCCGACGCTGTACATACTCTGCAGCCCCCAGAGACGCGGGATCAGATGGTATATAGCGCCGATACTGATCATCGCCACCCAGCCGAGTGCGCCGGAGTGCACGTGACCGATGGTCCAATCGGTGTTGTGAGACAAGGCATTGACGGTTTTGATGGCCATCATCGGGCCTTCGAACGTGGACATGCCGTAGAACGATAGCGAGACCACCAGAAAGCGCAAAATCGGATCGGTGCGGAGTTTATGCCAGGCACCTGACAGCGTCATCATACCGTTGATCATGCCGCCCCAGCTTGGCGCCAGGAGGATCAAGGACATGACCATACCTGCGGTCTGGGCCCAGTCCGGCAGCGCGCTGTAATGCAAGTGGTGCCCACCGGCCCAGACGTAGGTCGCGATCAGGGCCCAGAAGTGAACAATAGACAGGCGGTAGGAATAGACCGGACGGCCCGCTTGCTTGGGAACAAAATAGTACATCATGCCGAGGAAACCGGCGGTCAGGAAGAAACCTACCGCGTTGTGCCCCCACCACCACTGCATCATGGCATCGGTAACGCCGCTATAGATGGAGTAGGATTTGAAAGCGGAGACGGGAATCGCCAGATTGTTGCCGATGTGCAGGACGCCGACGGTGATGATGAAGGCGCCATAGAACCAGTTAGCCACGTAGATGTGCTTGGTCTTGCGCTTCACGATGGTGCCGAAGAACACCATGCCATAAGTCACCCACACCAGGGTAATCAGGATGTCGATGGGCCACTCGAGTTCCGCGTATTCCTTAGTGGACGTGAGTCCCATTGGCAGGGTGATGATTGCGGCTACGAGCACCGCTTGCCAGCCCCAGAAGGTGAAGCTCGCCAAACCGGCCGAGAATAGCCGCGCCTGACAGGTGCGCTGCACCACATAGTAGGAGGTTGCGAAGAGCGCACTACCACCGAAACCGAAGATAACGAGGTTGGTGTGCAGGGGACGCAGCCGGCCAAAGTGCGTCCAGGGCAAGTCGAAGTTCATAAAAGGAAAGCGGAGCTGTGCTGCGATCAGCACGCCCATGCTCATCCCAATGATACCCCAGACTACAGTCATGATGGCGAACTGACGCACCACCTTGTAGTTGTATGTCAGGTTTGGATTAACTGTGCTCATAGCCTTACCAGAGGATTACGAGTGGGAAAATTAGAGGCCGCAAGTATGGAGAAACGGATACCTATTTGCAACGATTCAAGTCAATGAAAAAAGCCTCTGTAATCGGCGGCATGACAGGGTTTAGCGGTATTTCGTTCAGCCGTTTACGGTGCGTTTCGAGTATGGCTTTCAAGGGTTTTTGTTCGCGCTTAGTGGCTGGTAGTCGCTTGGGAGAACGCCGTGATTGCGGATGGCCTGTAGCTTTCCAGGCGCGAAAAACATATCGGAGTTAGTTGGTGAATTGTATCAAAGTTGGCCTATTTGTGATGCGGATAATTGGTGACAATATATGACTGATATTGTGAGCAGTGGTATCGGCAATAATGTTGTGCTGCTAGCCCACGGTGCCGGGGCGCCTATGGATTCAGCGTTTATGGACCAGCTTGCAGAGGCACTGGCTGGCCAGGAAATTAAAGTCGTGCGCTTTGAATTCGAGTATATGCGGCGACGTCGGGAGGATGGCAAGAAACGGCCACCGACTAAGGCAGACACGCTCATCGCGGAATTCCGGCAAAAGATCGAGCAGTACGCCGGGGGCGCGGAAAATCTGTTCATCGGCGGGAAATCCCTCGGCGGCCGCATGGCCAGCTTGATCGCGGCCGACCAGGCGCCGGTATCGGGATGCGTCTGTTTTGGTTATCCCTTTCATCCGCCCGGAAAACTGGATCGGTGGAGAACGGAGCATTTTGAACGTTTCTCGGTGCCGGTGCTGATCCAGCAGGGCACCCGGGATCCTTTCGGCCGGCAGGACGAAGTCCACCGGCATTTCGGGGGTGAGCCGCCGGTCGCCATCAATTGGCTGGAAGACGGTGAGCATGACTTCAAACCGCGAAAGGTATCCGGGCTGACACAGGAAGGGTTAATTGAGCAGGCCGCTCGCAACGCAGCGAAATGGATGATCGCAATTGCCGGAGGCCAAGGCGTTAAACGGTAGAGCCGCACTCCGATGTCGCCCCACGTGTGTCGAGGGCGTCAGATGAGCTGCAGTAAGGTAGCGCTCATGCGCAAACGATCCTGTCTCGTCCCGCTTTTTTTGCGGCGTAAAGCGCTTTATCTGCGCGCTGTACAAAATCATCCGGCGTCTCTTTGCGGTGATAGATGGCAATGCCGGCGCTGAGAGTCAGTGTGATGGTCGAGCCGTCCGGCGCCTTAATGCTATCTTTACGCATTTCCCCAAGAATCCGTTCGGCTACGTTAATGGCGCCGGCTTTGTCCGTCTTCGGTAAAACCACGGCAAACTCCTCACCACCGTAACGCACGGCCACATCCTGCGGCCGCTGAGCGTGGCGGATCAGATTGAAGGCAATGCGTTTTAGACACTGGTCGCCAAAAGGGTGGCCGAATGTGTCGTTGATGGCTTTGAAGCGGTCTGCGTCCAGAAGGATCAGCGCGACGGGCAACTGGGTTCGGCGCCCTTCGCCGCAGATGCCCGGAAGGGTCTCGTCGAGATAACGTCGATTATGCAAGTCGGTCAACCCGTCGCGAATACTGAGCTGTTCCAGGCGACCGTTGGCGTTCTTGAGTTGGCGCATGGTTTCTTTAAGCTGGTTTGTGCGCTCTTCCACACGCGCTTCCAGTTCCTGCTTGGCAGCGGTTTCCATGCCCAACAATTTTTCGTTAAGCATGCGCCAGCGCTGGACCATGGCGAAATTGAGCAGGAGGATCTGGACGCCGACCGCGGCTTGCATTAGCGTCTCCCGAGCGAGAAAGTCCGCCAGATAACCGAAGGCTGCCAAGGCATAGATACAGGTGCCGAGAGCCATGGTTGACCAGGCCAGCACATACCATTTGGCTGGAGAGTAGCCCTGACGCCACCGTTGCACGCCAATCCAGAAAAGGATGGCGATGCAGGCCAGCCCATAGATCGTGGCGATCTTGATGATGGCGGCGTAGGGCAGCATGAAGCAGAGGGCGATGACCAATACACTGAGTCCGGCCAGTACCTTTAACAGGCCGGACAGCCGCGGCTGATTGGCGTCGATATCCAGGAACGAGCGGCCGAACAGGGTGAAGGCCAGGGTGCTGAGACCTTCCGATAGCGGAATGGCCATATTGGCCAGCCAGGGGCTGTTGGGCCACAGGTACTGAAAGGAAAAGCCGCCCATGGAGAACAGGAAGAGCCCGGTAGCCAGCATGTAAAAGGCGTTATAGAAGTAATACGAGGTACCGGTGCTGACGAATAGCAGCAGGTTGAAGATGGAAAAGATCAAAAGCCCGCCGTAAAACAGGCCGTGGGTAAGCGTCAGGTGATTTGTAGTGGCAATCAGATGCGACGGTTCTTCAAGGCTCAATGGCAGGTTAATAGCGCCATTGCTGCTGATGCGCATAAAAATTTCCGTCGATTCGCCGGATTCCAGAATGACGGGCACCAGGTAATAGCGGTAGTCTACCTGCCGGGAAGCGAACGGTTGCCGGTCGCCGGTTTCGATGCTTCGGTAGTCGCCGTCCTGACCGACCCACACGACGATGTTGTCCAGCGGTGCGTAATCTAGCGTCAGGAACCAATAGCCGGCATGGGCCGAGGTGTTAATCAGACGCAGGCGCAACCAATAATTGCCGTCCGTTTGCGCGAAAGACAGCTCGCGCCCATTGCCCGCGGTCCATTCGACGGTTTCGGGGATATGTACCGGTGAACGGATGGCCGGTGAGAGAGCGTCACTCGCCGAAGGGCGTTTCTCGGTAAAGAAGCAGAGGTGATGGTAGATCCGGGCGCGCGCTTGCGGATCGTCAATGGTGAGTTCAGGACAGGCGGGTAATGGCTGGGAAAAGGCGTCCGAACTGGAGAGAAAAACGCCCAGGATGACGAGGACCTTCACGGCCGTTGAGGCCCATTTGGCCCAAAATAACATGTTCGGATACAGCATGCGGCGGATTATAACCAAGCTGCCTGATCTCCGGCGTTAAACCATGAAAATTATTCGTACAGTTGAGATATGAGTCAGGTTTTCTTGTTTTGTCGAGCCGGATTCGAAACGGAGGCCGGTCGCGAAATCACCGATGCCGCCGCCGAGGTCGGCCATTACGGCTACTTCCTGCCTGAGACAGGCCAGGGTCGGGTCTTGTTTACGTTGGCAGACGGCGCCAGCCCGAGCGATTTGCTAGATAAACTGGCCCTGTCGGACCTGGTCTTCACCCGTGATTGGTTCCAGATTATCGCAGATCTGGTGCTGCCGCCGGGTGATCGGGTTGGAGCGGTGCTGGAGGCCCTCAGAGCGCTGGAAACGTTTCCGCCGGCGGCCCGGGTTGAAGTCCGTGTTCCCGACGACAGCACCGATCGCGACCTGACCAATTTTGCGAGAAAATGGGTCTCGCCGCTCTCCCGCGCACTTCGGGACACCGGCTTTTTGGTCGATGACGACGACAATCCCTGGCGACTGGACATTTTTCTACCTGCCTTTGACCGAATGATCCTTGGTCTGAGTCATCGGAGCAACCGCTCACCTTATCTGAGTGGCATCCCCCGCTTACGCTTGCCCGCCTCGGCTCCGAGCCGCTCGGCGCTGAAGCTGGAAGAGGCTTGGAAAGTCTTTATCCCGGAATCCCAGTGGCTGGATTACCTCGGCGGCGCCAAGAAAGCGGTGGATCTTGGTGCAGCGCCAGGCGGGTGGACTTGGCAACTGGTTCGTCAGGGCATGCTGGTGACCGCTGTGGACAACGGCCCAATGGATCCCGAGTTGATGGCCTCCGGGCATGTTGAGCATGTCCGCGCCGATGGTTACCTCTGGCGACCCCAGCGCAGCGTCGACTGGATGGTTTGCGATATCGTCGACAAGCCGCGTCGCACCGCAGACATGGTGACGGACTGGCTCTGTCGGCGCTTGTGCCGCTTCGCCGTTTTTAACCTGAAGCTACCCATGAAAAAGCGCTACGAAGAATGGCTGACTTGTCGGGAGCGCATGCTTGAAACGCTTGAAGCATCAGGGATACAAGTTCGGCTGCGCGCCCGCCATCTGTATCACGATCGCGAAGAGATCACCTGCTTTATCGAGCGGTTGAGCTGATCTGCGCTGAAGCGATCTCCAGAACCACTGGTTTTCATAAGCACTCATCTCTAGGAACGCCTCTCCGGAAACACTAAAGAGTAATCAGCACTGTTCCAGGATGGTGATTTTTTCATCCTGGTCCATCATTGGCTTGAGTTCGTTGAGCAGGGCGTTGCGATCCTCGGAGTGAAACCAGTGGTCCCAGTCTGCAACGGAGCGCCAGTTGCATAATGTCAGGCGATGGTTCATGTCCTTGGCATCGACCAACGTTTCACCGGAAACGAACCCAGGTGCGTTGATTGCCGTTTGGAGTAACGTTTTGGACGCCGCTTCGTAGGTGGATTCGAGGGTGGCTGCTATATGGCGTTCAATCAATACCCGGATCATGATGGCCTCCACAACTTATTGTTCTTATAATTTAATCTAGCACCATAATGGACATCTTGCCCGGGTTCTTCAGTGCCGGGCGTAACGGGAGGCGAGCTGTGGTTGATCCGACCTACGACCTTGAACTTGACGCGACAGGGCTGGTTTGTCCAGAGCCGGTGATGATGCTCCATAATCGCATGGCTGAGGTGCCGGTCGACGGCATCCTCAAGGTGGTCGCCACCGACCCGTCCACTACGCGGGATGTACCGCGCTTTTGCCAGTTCTTGAACCATACGCTGGTTCAAGAGGATCATGACGACACGCATTTCGTCTATTACATCCGGCGCGGCGAATAGTCTTCCTGCATAGCTTCTAGTCGGTCAGGCCGGTGCGCGCCGCTGGCGAAGATTGATCAGGCCGGCGCCGACGATCAGGATGCAGCCGAGCATTTGCGAATGAGTGACCGGCTCCATAAAGAAGACCCACCCCAGCAGCGCTGCAAAGATCACCGACGAATAAGTGAACTGACCGATTTGCCCGGCGGGCGCGATACGGTAGGCGGTCGTGATCAGCATCTGAGCCACTGTGGCACATATCGCCAGCAGCGCCAGCCACACCCAGGTTGAAGGCGAGGGCGTCACCCAGGTGGCCAGCGCGGCAGGCGCGGTGACCAGGGAGCCGAATAAGCCGAAGTAGAACACGATACGTCCGCTGGGCTCGGACACACCCATGCGTCGAATGGTGACCTTCGCTGTAGCGCCGAGCAGCGCGCCCGCCAACCCCGCGGCGACGAACAAATAGTCTTCGACGTCGGCCGAGGTGGGGTCGAGGATCACCAGCACGCCGGCAAAACCCGCGGCAATAGTCAGCCAGATGACCCGCGATGTGCTCTCGCGCAGCCACAGCAGGGCGATGATAGGAATAAAGAAAGGCGCCGTGAGCTTTAGTAATACCGCTTCGGTTAAAACCAGTTTTTCCAGACTGAAAAAGTAGCAGTACATTGCGCTAACGCCGATGACTGCGCGCATGAGATGGAAGCGTAAATGGCGGGTTTTCAAGCCGCCAAATCCGTCACGATAGAGCACCAGCGGACAGATGATGGCCAGTCCCATCAGATTGCGTAGGAATACGAGCACCGTGTTGGGGAGCTCCGGCGCGAGATGCTTAATGATGGCGCCCATTACGGCTAACAGCATCTCGCCCGCCAGGACGCAGGCGGCGCCACGCTGGAGTGGCGTCATAGGATGCTGGATCGGGACAGGGTTTGCTTGAGGTGCGCCAGAAATTCAGTCCGGTCCATTTCCCCCATGACCCGGGACCGGGCGATTTCCTCGCCATCGGCGTCGAAGAACAGAATCGCCGGCGGACCGAACAGGCCGAGTTCGTCCAGCAGGGCTTGTTGGTCCGGCGAGTTCTCCGTTACGTCGATTTGTAGCAGGGTCAGCGGCGCCATGGCCGAACGCACCCGGCTGTCGCTAAAGACATTGCGCTCCATGACCTTGCAACTGATACACCAGTCGGCGTAGAAATCCAGCATCACCGGTTGATTGGCGCGGGCCGCCGTTGCCAGTGCCTGCTTTAGCGTGGCCGGCGAGCTGATCCGGCGGAAAACGCTCTCCTCAATCGCTGCCTCCCCGCTATCCGCCGTCATTCGAGTTTGGGCGGTGAAGGGTGACAGCGGACGAAGCGGGTCTTGCGCACCTGCCAGCGCGCCGCCTAGCAAGAGGATCGCGTAGCTGAACAGCACCAGCCCGAAACCTTTCCACGTTCGCTGCCATCCGGCGCTTGCGCTTTCGAACGCGCCTAGTTGGACGCCGGTAACCGCGGCCAGTACGCCCCAGAGCAACAGGCTGATCCAACCCGGCACAAGACGCTCCAGTAGCCAAATAGCCACCGCCATCATCATTACGCCGTAAATAGCTTTAACGGTATTCATCCACGGCCCCGCGGTTGGCAGGAATCGACGGCCGCCGACGGCCACGAGGATCAATGGCATTCCCATGCCGATACCTAGCGCCAACAGCGCAACGCCGCCGAGAACGGCGTCCTGCGTGGTACTAATGTATAGCAAGCTGCCGGCTAGGGGGGCAGATACGCACGGCGAGACAATCAATGCCGATAGGGCGCCGATGCCGAACACGCTGGCAACGCGGCCGCCGGTCAGTTGCGAACTGGCCTGGTTGAGACGATGAGTGATGCCCTGGGGAAGGCGAATATCGAAAAGGCCAAACATTGACAATGCAAACAGCGCGAACAAGGTAGCGAAAACCAGCAGCACCGCCGGCGCCTGGAGTTGGGCCTGCAGGTTGAAACTCGCTCCAAGCAAGCCGGTCAGGACGCCCGCGGCCGCATAGGTAAGCGCCATCCCCATAACGTAACTGAAGGCGAGCATGACCGCCTGACGAGTACTCGATGTCGTGCGGTTGGAGACCAGCGCCGAGATAATGGGAATCATGGGTAATACGCAGGGCGTGAAAGTCAGTCCCAGGCCCAACAGAAGAAAGAGCCCCACAATAACCAGCGTTGATTGGTTGGCAAGGACGGATGCAATGCCTGAGGCGCTTGCCGTGTCCAGCGCCGGATTGACCGCAGCGGCCGGCGACGGACCCGGGCCGGACGGGGTGCCGGGCGCGGCGCCGGCAGAGGCAACGTATAAGACGTCTTGAGTCTGTGGCGGGTAGCACAGGCCGGCTTCCGCGCACCCCTGATAGCGCACTTGCAAATTCGCTTCGGTCATTCCTTCCGGCAATTCGACCGGCACTGTGGCCTGTACCGGTTCGGTGAATACCGTGACTTCGCCGAAGTAAGGGTCGTCTTTTAAGTGTCCGGGCAACGAAAACGAAGGCTCGCCGACGGTGACGCCGGGTTCGGTCGCGGTCACGGCGATTCGGTCACGGTACAGATAATGTTCCGGCGCAATGTTCCAGACAATCTGGACGCCCTGATCGGTAAGGCTGGAGGAGAAAGGCAGCGCTTCGTCGACGGGTAAAAACTCGCCCATGCCCTGATTGCCGGTTACCGACTTGAGATCGAAGGCTGCGGCTCCCGCCGTAAACAGAATCAGGGTCAGGCAGGATAATAAAAGTAATGCCAGCCTAAGCTGGCGGGCTGCATAACGGACTGCGCAACAACGAAGGGTGGCCGCAACAGCTAATCCGATTGGATAACCTGAGAATTGCGTAGAATACTGGATCATGCGGTCATGCTTATCGATTCAATAAGGAGAATAGAGCAGTAAAAAGAAATCCGGGGCGGCTATTTGCCCAGGCTCCCGCTGGCGAGCGAAAACATTAGATCCGATAGTATCAGAAAGTTCCGAACGAAGTTGCACGCCCGGCGTCGCCCTATAGGACTTGCCCAGCGGCGAGGGGCACTGGCAATAGTTGAACGAAAGACGCACAATGGCGCACGCATGAAACACCACCCTGACGACCTCATCATGTTGTTCAACGATCTCTTTCGCGATCAGTGGCGAACCATTCTGGTCCGTGGAGGCGAGGAGCCGGAATATATTCCAGCTCGTGACGAGAACGATGTGCACCGAGTCATCTTCGCTCATGGGTATTTTGCCAGCGCCTTACATGAGGTTAGCCATTGGTGTATTGCCGGTGAAAAACGCCGCCAACTTTACGACTACGGTTATTGGTATTGTGCCGATGGCCGCACAGAAACGGAGCAGGCGGCGTTCGAACAGGTTGAGGTGAAGCCGCAGGCTTTGGAGTGGTTGTTTTCAGCGGCTGCCGGCGTACCGTTCACTATCAGTATCGACAATCTGTCCGGTGGCGGGGCCAGCGATGAAGCCAGCTTTCGCGCTAGCGTGGCCTGCCAGGCCCGAGACTACTTGGCTCGCGGCTTGCCTCAGCGGGCGCGGCTTTTTCTTGATACGCTGCTGATATTCTATAACCGGCGGGCTGTTTTTGACCTGCAGCTTTTCAAAGCCTGAATGCCGGCCAGCCGGGGCCGATTGAAGGCGCCGGGCAACATACGATGACCAGAGCACCAATCGGTCAATCGCCCCAACAGAGACCGTTGGCGTTGAGACTGGTGCGTCCGATAGTTGGGGAGGACCCGTTGAATACGACTGAAGTACCTGTAGATGAGGGCAAGACCCGCTTTACCGCTTTTGATCTGGACGGCAAGCTCCAGAAAGCCATCGGCGAGATCGGCTTCGAGTTTTGTACGCCGATACAAGCGGAAACCTTACCTCTGACGTTGGCCGGTCACGACCTGATCGGCCAGGCTCAGACTGGCACTGGCAAGACCGCTGCCTTCCTGATTACCGCCATTCAGCGCATGCTCCGATCGCCTATCCCGGACGACGAGCGCTACGCGTCCGAACCCCGTGTGCTGGCGTTGGCGCCGACCCGGGAACTCGCGTTGCAGATCGCAAAGGATGCCGAAGAGCTTTGTGCCCACACGGGCCACAACGTCGTCACTGTTCTTGGCGGCATGAACTATGACCGCCAGCGGGATCAGTTGCGCAACGACGTGGTCGATGTCCTGGTCGCGACGCCAGGCCGTTTGATTGATTTTCTCGGCTCCCAGGATGTCTTCCTCGATCAGCTTGACCTGCTGATTATCGACGAAGCGGATCGCATGCTGGATATGGGCTTCATTCCGGATGTGAAACGTATTCTCCGTAAGTGTACGCAGAAGGAAGAGCGTCAGACCCTGCTTTTCAGTGCCACCTTTAACCAGGATGTATTGAACCTGGCTTCAATGTGGACCCAAAGTGCCGAATTCGTCGAGATCGAGCCCGAGCAAAAAACCGCAGAGCGGGTCGAGCAGACAGTCTACATGGTGGGCGAAGACGAAAAGCTAAGGGTTCTGGTCAACTATATTCAGCGACCGGAAGTCAGCAAGGCCATCATCTTTGCCAACCGTCGCGACCAGTGCCGCGACCTGGAGGAAGACCTGCGTCGACAGGGCGTTAGTACGGCGTTGTTATCCGGGGAAATCGCACAGAACAAACGGCTGCGCACTTTGGACAAGTTCAAGGGCGGGTCGATCAAGGCGTTGGTAGCGACCGACGTGGCCGGCCGGGGTATCCACGTTAGCGGTGTGACGCACGTGTTCAATTATAACCTGCCGGAAAACGCCGAAGATTATGTCCACCGCATTGGCCGTACCGGTCGAGCGGGCGAGCATGGTGTATCGATCAGTTTCGCCAGTGAGGACGATGCCTTCTCCTTGCCGGCTATCGAGTCCTACATCGGCCAGAAGCTGACGTGTACCTTGCCGGATGAGGCATTGATGGTGCCGCTCGAAAAACCCGTTGTCGAGCGTAAGCGCGGTGCGCGCCGTAGGCCGCCCTCCGGCGGCGGGCGTCGTCAACGCAGGGCGTAAGGTAAACGAACCATGCTGATTGTCGCAGACGAGAATATCCCTTTACTCGATCAGTTCTTCGAAGAAATTGGCACCATCCGCCGGGTCGCTGGCCGGACGATGACACCGGCGGACGTCCGAGATGCGGACATCCTGCTGGTACGCTCGGTGACCCGCGTGGATCAGGCGCTGTTGAACGGCAGCAGGGTCAAATTCGTGGGTACGGCGACGATCGGCACGGATCATGTCGATGTTCAATGGCTCGAATCCCAGGGCATTGCATTCGCCTGTTCGCCAGGATGCAACGCCTCCAGCGTGGTTGAGTACGTTCTCAGCGTTCTCTCCGTCCATGCCGAGCAACGCGGCCTGGACGATTGGACCGAACTTTCGGTAGGTATCGTTGGCGCCGGGAACGTTGGCAAGCGTCTTGCCACCCGCCTGGATAAACTGGGTTTCGATATCAAGGTGAACGACCCGCCTCGTGAGGCGGCTGAGGATGCCGACGATTTCTGCAGTCTTGACGAGGCCTTGGCCTGCGATGTGATCACGCTACATACGCCTCTGACCAAACAGGGCGATCACCCCACCCGCCATCTGATCAATACCGAGCGGCTGCAGAATCTCCATGAGGCGCAGCTGCTGATCAACACCAGCCGCGGCGGCGTTATCGACTGCGATACCCTCAACGCACGGCTCGTCCAGCCGGATGCGCCGCGCGTGGTGCTTGATGTCTGGGAAGGGGAGCCCGAGGTTGACGAAGAACTGGCCAACCGGGTTTGGCTGATGACGCCGCATATTGCCGGTTATAGTCTGGAAGGCAAAATCGGCGGCACGGAAATGGTCTACCAGGCCTTATGTCGCTTTCTCGGTCTACCGGTACGTAAGAAGAGCGGCCAGTTCATGGCTGATCCAGCACTGAGCAAGCTTTCGTTTACCTCTTCTGCGAACGCGCGTGATGCAGCGCACGTGGCTATCAGGGCCTGTTATGACGTGCGTAAGGACGATGCTCGTTATCGAAGGGTTTTTAAGTTGTCCGATGGGGAGCGTGCTGCTGCCTTCGACGCGATGCGTCGAGATTATCCGGTGCGACGAGAGTTCTCTAGCACGAAGGTGCAGCTCAAGGGTGGGGCAAAAGAACTCCAGCAGGTTTTCAAGGCGCTGGAGTTCAAGCTGAAACTCTAGTTCCCCTCAACACGTGCACGTCGGGTTAATTCGACGAAGCGGCCCGCTCGTAGGACCCCGCCTTGGTCTCGCTTTCTTCGGCCAACTCTTCCAGGGACTTGCGGACCATGGTGTCCGTGATAGGTATTTCGCGGCCGTCAGAGAGAACGATGGCAGCGCCATTCATCCAGCTTTCAGTCATTCGCTTTTCCTGCTTCACGGTAGTGACCTCTCTTCAACGTTCTGATTGAAGACTACTGGCTCATTGTGTCGTCAAGATGACAGCCAGGGCGTGACTGTTTTCTTAATCACATCAACTTTCAACAGTTAGAGGCAAAGTAGGTAGAGGTAAAGTCGTTAAAAAATAAAAATTCCCAGAGCTTGGGGCGAGTGAATAGTGTACAAAAGTGGAGCGAAGAATTCGCCCCACTCAAGGTTACACGTACTTCAACTTAAACAGACAGCAGCGTTTCCAAAGATTACATGCGTTGCAGAGCTGCAATCCTGTCTTCCAATGGCGGGTGGGTCATGAACAAGGCAGAAAGACCATGACGCGTCCCCCGGTTTATACCGAATGCTTCCAGTGAATCCGGCATTTGATCGGGAATCTGACTTTCACGCTTCAGGCGTTCAAGTGCGCCGATCATCGCTGCTTGCCCTGCCAGCTGCGCGCCAGCAATATCAGCCCGGAACTCACGGCGACGAGAGAACCAGAATACGATTGTGCTTGCCAGGATGCCGAGGACGATCTGCGCAACGATGCTCACGATAAAGAAACCCGGGCCGTGGCCGTTCTCGCTCTTAAATACGGTCCGGTCTACGACCGAGCCGATAATCCGTGAGGCGAAGATCACGAACGTGTTCACTACCCCCTGTATCAGGGTAAGCGTGACCATGTCGCCGTTCGCCACGTGGCCGATTTCGTGACCCAGGACGGCACGGATCTCGTCTTTACTAAACCGGCCGAGCAGCCCTTCGCTTACGGCTACCAAGGCATCGTTCTTATTCCAGCCGGTCGCAAAAGCATTGGATTGGCTGGCTGGGAATATAGCCACGTCTGGCATCTTGATGCCGGCTTGCTGGGCCAGTTCGCCCACGGTGTCCACCAGCCAACGCTCGGCCGGCGTGCGCGGGCTTTCGATGATCTTGGCCCGGGTGCTCCACATCGCCATTCGCTTGGAAAGCAGCAGCGAGATGAATGAGCCCGCAAAGCCGAACACGGCCGCGAAGATCAGCAGGTTACCGTAGGCAATGCCTTGCTGATTCAGATAAGTATCCACGCCCAGCAATTGTAGGGTAATGCTTGCAACCAGGATAACGGCCAGGTTGGTGGCCAGAAAGAGCAGGATTCTCATGTGTTTTCCATTAACCAAGTGCTTAGGCCATCAATATCGGGGCCGCGAGCGCTGCCTTCAATGGGCTTACGTCAAATTAACCGTTGCACGTTAGCGACAGTCGCGCGACGGGCAAGTTCCCACCGAAACCTCCGAATAGGCTTTGGATACCGCTTGGACTGAAAATTATCCAACGCTTTCTTAGATTGCGGGGAAGAGGATCGCCTGGACGGCATCCGCAATCAGCGACGAATTGCCCTTTTTCAAGGCAACCCGGAGCAAGTGGATGTTGGTGGCGTATTCGGCCTGAATTGCCGGAGGCAAGCCTTCCGTATCTTCGGGGTAGGTTCCGGCCAACGAGGCTGGCAGAGCCTCGATCTTGACGACCGCGTTGAGGCGGGTGAAGGCCGGTTGAGTCAGGACCACTTGGTCCACGGCGTCCTGCGCGATCGTGTCCTGATACCGGATATGCCCCTCTTCGGCCAGCCAAAGCATGGCGCCGAAGCAGGCCCGGTGGCGCCGGCTGTGCAGCCCGAATTCGTCCGGGGTATCCGGGCCGGAGATATCTTCGACGTAGAGGCTGACCTTGCGCGGAAACGCATTGTAGAGCTGTACCAGGACGATGGCGGTATCCCGGTAGAATTCTTCGATATGAATGTCAGCCATACGTGTACCGTTGCCGATCCGGTGAGTTACTGCTGATAGGTCGACAGGAAGTAGGCCAGCCGTTTAACGGCATCCTCAAGGGTATCGACCCGTGGCAGAAAGACCACGCGCAGGTGCTGCTTATCTTCGATATTGAACGCCGAACCCTGGACCAGCAAAATGCGCTCCTGCAGCAATAGGTCGAGGACCATCTTCTCGTCGTTATGGATCGGGTAGCGCTTCGGGTCCAACTTGGGGAACATATACAATGCGCCCATCGGCTTCACGCAACTAATGCCGGGGATGTCGTTGAGCATTTCCCACGCAGTCTGACGTTGCTCATAGAGCCGCCCGCCCGGGACCACGAGGTCGTTGATCGACTGGTAGCCGCCTAGCGCGGTTTGGATGGCCAATTGTGCAGGCACGTTCGAGCACAAGCGCATGGAGGCCAGCATTTCAATCCCTTCAATCAGATCACGTGCCTTGTGCTTGGCACCGCTGATGATCATCCAGCCGGAGCGGTAGCCAGCCGCCCGGTAGTTCTTGGATAGGCCGTTGTAGGTAAAGAACAGCACATCGTCCGCCAGGGAAGCGGTGGGAACGTGTTCGACGCCGTCGTAAAGGATCTTGTCGTAGATCTCGTCGGACAGGATAATCAGGTTGTGCTGGCGGGCCAGTTCAATCACCTGCTCCAGCAATTCCTTCGGATAGACCGCGCCGGTCGGGTTGTTGGGATTGATCAACACGATGGCCCGCGTGCGCGAGGTCAGCTTGCTTTTGATATCGTCGATATCCGGGAACCAGTCCTGAGCTTCATCGCAATGATAGTGCACGGGTTTGCCGCTGGAGAGCGTAATTGCAGCAGTCCAGAGCGGATAGTCGGGGGCGGGGACCAACACCTCGTCGCCGGTGTTCAGCAGCGCTTGCATGGAGAGGACGATCATCTCGCTGACACCGTTGCCCAGATAGATATCATCGATATCCACCTTGTCGATGCCGCGTTGCTGGCAATAATGCATTACCGCCTTGCGTGCAGAGAACAGCCCTTTGGATTCCACATAGCCCTGGGCTGCGGGCATGTTGTAGATCACGTCCTGCTGGATCTCTTCGGGAACGTCCAGCTCGAAAGCAGCGGGATTGCCAATGTTGAGCTTGAGAACGCGATGGCCTTCTTCCTCCATGCGACGCGCCTCGCGCAAAACCGGACCACGAATCTCATAGCACACGTTATCCAGTTTCGACGACTTCTTGTAATTCTGCATGATGGCGCGTTTCCCGATGCTCAGTGTTAAGGCGGTTATTCTAGCTAAAGCCCGCACACGGTAGAAAGGGCGTAGCCCTGCTGAATTGTGATGAAAAGTGGCACAATGCCGAAAAAATGAGTGAAGGAAGACGTCATGCTCGCTTTTCAGGTGATCGAAGATCGCGCCGCAGCCCGGGTCGGAGGGCCGGAGGCGCTAGCCGGGCTCATGCCGGCGGTTCTTTCCACGCAAGAGGTTGCGAATAGGCCTGACCGGGAGCTTCTGTCAGCGATGACGCGACGGATATTCCAGGCCGGTATGAAACATAGCGTCATCAACGACCGCTGGCCGGCTTTCGAAACGTACTTTTGGGGGTTCGAGCCGGAAAAGCTCATGCTGCTATCTGAAGAGCAGTTGGAACAGGCGATGCAGAATCGAGCCTTGATTCGGCACTGGGGCAAGTTGCGGACCATTCCGGCCAATGCTGGAGAGATGCATCGAATCAGTAAAGCTGAAGGCGGGTTTGGTCAGGTTATCGCGGCTTGGCCAGACAGCGATCTGTTCGGCTTATGGGCTTGGCTGGGCAAACGTTTCCAGCGTATGGGCGGGCAATCCGGTGCCCGATTTTTGCGTCTCGCCGGTCGCGATACGTTCCTGCTGACCGATGATGTCATAGCTGCCTTGATCGCCAGCGACGCTGTGGACGGAAAGCCAAGCCGCAAAGCGGATAGGCAAAAGGTCAACGATGCTTTCATCGAGTGGCAATCTCAATGCGGGCGACCGTTGGCTCATATCAGTCGAATCCTTTCGATGACCGTCGATTAGTCCTGGCGGGCCAGGCGGATTTCAATGCTTGTTAATCTATTTTGGTTGTGCACAATACAATTTACAAAAATATGTCCCGGCCCGTTTGAGCAAGTGCGGGACATTTTCTCGGCAGAGCTCAGGAGAGAGGCTTATGTCTGCGCAGGCTTTGTACGACATCGAAGTTAAAGACATCAAAGGCGAAAGCCGAATCCTTGGCGACTATCGGGGTAAGGTACTCCTGATCGTTAACACGGCGAGCAAATGTGGCTTCACGCCCCAGTTTGATGGGCTTCAAAAGCTACACCAAGATTTGGGCGGAGAGCATTTCGAGGTCCTGGGCTTTCCCTGTAATCAGTTCATGAGCCAAGATCCGGGCTCCGATGACGAGATCAGCCAGTTCTGTAGCCTCAACTACGGTGTGGACTTTCCCATGTTCGCCAAAATCGAGGTCAATGGCCCGAACGCCCACCCGCTATACCGGTTTCTCAAAGGCGAGGCAAAGGGGGTTATGGGGTCGGAGAAGATCAAGTGGAACTTCACCAAGTTCCTGGTCGATCCGAAGGGTGCTGTGGTTAAGCGCTACCCGCCGACGGCAAAACCCGAGGCCATTCGCAAGGACATCGAGAAACTTCTTTAGGTGTCGGCTGTGGACGGGAAGCCGGCCACAAACGAAGAGTCAATTATGAACAGCGACGACCCGCTGGCGCTCGATAATCAGGTCTGTTTTGCCCTGTACGCCGCAAACCGGGCGATGACAGGACTATACCGGCCGTTGCTGGATGCGCTTGGGCTGACCTATCCACAGTATTTGGTCATGCTCGTGTTGTGGGAAGCGGATCGAGCTGCCCCGGTGGCGAATGAAGCGGAGGAGGTCATCAGCGTGTCTTGGCTGGGGCGGCGTCTGAGGCTTGATTCCGGCACCCTGACACCACTGCTCAAGCGGCTCGAAGCGCGAGGTTTGCTCACCCGCACGCGTCGTGTAGACGACGAAAGGATCGTTACGGTCCGTTTGACCGGCGAGGGAAGACAGTTGCGAGAGCGGGCGCTGGAAATCCCCGGGGCTCTGCTGTGCCGTAGCGGTTTGGAACTGGCACAGGCGCGGAATTTAAGGGCGTCGCTACAGTCCCTGCTGGATCGGTTGCCCTAGGGTAATAAGGAAACTCTAGGGTCTCTGGCAGCCAGGCAGGGCCCACGTCCGGCGCTGGGTTTTGCCAAGGGCTCCGGATGGGGGCCAGACCATTCACGGCGCAATGCGCTAAAGTCCTGAGCGACTATTCCGGGTCTCGGCTGCGTGTGCCGCCGTTGGCGGCCCAGCGCTCGATAATGTTTTGCAGCTCGTGCTTGTTGTAGGGTTTTGTGATGTAGTCGTTCATGCCGACGGCAAGACAGTCGTCCTTATCGCCCTGCATGACGTTCGCCGTGACCGCGATGATGGGAAGCTCACGCCAAGCCGGATTGCGACGGATGCGTTCAGTCGCTTCGTAGCCGTCAAGCACCGGCATCTGGCAATCCATCAGCACGATATCGTAGCGGCTGTGATTGAGGGCGGAGATGGCTCGTTCACCGTTTTCCGCCAAATCTACCCGGTAGCCCAGCTTGCGCAGCATACTGCTGGCAACGATCTGATTCACCCGGTTGTCTTCCACCAACAGGATGCTCAGGCCTTCGCTCGGCTGGGAAATGGCTTCCTCACCTCCATCGCGGACTTTCGCCGTACCGCCGGTCGCTACGTTCAGCACTTCCTCAAGCTGGCTTCGGCGTAGAGGCAGCGTCACAACGCGTAGCTCGCTTCCTGATACCGACCGGATCGATTGCTGGGGTTCGCCGAGCAGAATCAACGGGCAGGGCAGGCGGCGATCGGTGAGTGCGCCACGGGTCCAGGCGGTTGTCTCGCAGAGATACGCGCTCGGTGCTTCTGCATCCGGCTCGAGAACCGGAATATTCCAAGCCTGAAGCTGGCGTTCCAGAGGCAATCGATGCGGATTGGCATGGGAAATATCGAGGGCGACACCAAACTCCTTTAAGGCTGGTGAGGTGAAGTCTGCAGCGCGTGCCGGTGCTCGGACCGGCATGGGCAATATCACGGTAAAGTGGGTGCCCTTGTTCTCGCGGGATTCCACGCTGATCTGACCGTGCATGCGTTCGACCAGCTGCCGGCATAGCGTCAGACCAAGCCCCGTACCGCCGTAACGCCGGGTGGTATCGGCTTTGCCCTGAGAAAACGGCGAGAAAATCCGCCGCAGGGTATCTTCAGCCATGCCGATGCCGGTATCGATCACATCAATCCGCGTTTCGCCATTCTGATTGCGGGCGCGAATCCGCACCTCGCCCGATTCGGTGAACTTAATACCATTGCCCAGAAGGTTGTTGACGATCTGGCGCACGCGCGTGGGATCGCCCTGATAGATTTCCGGTAGCGCCGGATCAAGGTCGATGACCAGTTCGATCTGTCTGTTTCGCGCTTGCTGGCTCAGCAGGGTTGCACACTCTTCGATGACATCCCTAAGGCTGAACTCGATCGCCTCCAGGCTCAACTTGCCCGCTTCGACCTTGGAAATGTCGAGGATGTCGTTAAGGAGGCTCAGCAGACTTTGACCGGCGTTGTAAGCGATTTCAAGACGGTTGCGCTGGCTGCCTTCGAGCTCGCCTTCGAGGGCGAGATTGAGCATGCCCAGCACGCCGTTGAGGGGAGTGCGAATCTCGTGGCTCATGCTGGCCAAGAAGTTGGCGCGGCTGCGGGCGCGGTGGACGGCATCTTCCTTGGTCTTGATCAGAGCCCGGTTACCTCGCTGCAGGGCCTCGTTCTTTTCCGAAATTTCCCGGGTTCGGTCCTCCACCTCGCGTTCCAGTTTGGAGGAATAATGCTTCATCTTGCTCTCGGCAAGCCGAACCTGGTCGAGGCTGTTGTCGATCGTATCCAAGTGCTGGTTGATAATGCCGACCATCTGGCCGATCTCGTCATCATCGTGCTTCGCTGGAACGGGCAGCCGCATTTTTTCCGGAGCCTTAGGTTCGACCTCGCGTAGCGACTGGATCACCCTCAGCAGGGGTTTGGTCAGAATAAAGTAAAAAATGAACAGCAGAATGATGCTCAGCACCAGACTCTTAATGAAGCCGCTGATCAACGTGTTGGTTGCGCGACTGATAAACGCTGTGCCGTAATGATGGGTGTCGATGCGCACTTCTAACCGGCCCAGCGGAATCTCTTCCAGTTGGGGAACGCGAAGATTCTCGCTGTACTCCCGGTTGGGGCCGAACAGGAAGTCGCTTAGCACCCGGTAGCGGGAGTCGCTGGATTGGCGGTTCGAAGCCGCGAGGATGCGGCCATCGGGGTCGGCGATACGGGCATCGACGATGGCCGGATGGCGTAGCAGGCCGTCCAGCAATTCCTTAGCCAGTCGCGTATCGATGTTATAGGCGATTTGGGAGGCCGGGCTGTAACTGATGTCCATCAGCGCCCGGATTTCCTCGTCCATACTCTTGCGTGCGTGAAAGTAATCCAGGGTAACCTGGAACATGTTGAGCAGAATGCCCAAAAGCATCGCCAACAGAACCGTGCTACGGGTCAGCCGGAAAGACAGGCGTTTAGTGAAGGGCATGCTCACGGTTCAAACAATCCTTGTCCGGACCTTACTCGTCGTAGTCCGCTTTCTTTTTCCATTCCTCGTCGTGGAGGAATGAATCCCATTCCTTGTTCAGGCGATGCTTTTCTTCATCCTCGGTTTTCGGGCTTTCGCCCGCAAGCACACTTTCGAGTTCCTTGATGCGCGTTCTGAAGCTCTTGACCGCCTTCAGCGCCATCGGGTTGTCTTTCGCCTTACCCAGCTCGGTCGACGCTAAGTGGTAGGCGTGTATGGCTTTGCGGTACTGCTGCTCGCGAGTGTGTTCTCTGGCCTGGGAGACATGCAGATCGGCCTGGGTTTTGTGGATCAGGAACAGGATCAGCTTCATGTTCTTGCGCGCCAGTTTGCTGTCTAGCCGGTTGCGCTTTTGCATGCCTTCGACAACTTTGAACAAAGTCTGCAACAGGCCTTTGACTTCATTAGCCCGAGCCGGCGTTTCGATGCGCTGGGGCGAGCGCTCATCGGCTCCGTCTTCCATCTGCTGTCTGCGGGTCTGGATTTCGGCTTTCCATTGGCTAACCGGGAGGTTGCTCTTTAGAGGCTCGAGTTCGCGGCAGACTTCCTCTCCCCGCATAAGCAGGATCGACTTCAGATCGCGTGTCAAATATTGCGGGGGTAGTTCCTCCAGCAGTCGACGGCTTAGGCGATAACTGTCCTCAAGGGCTTTTACCCGCCGGGCGCGATCTATTTTCGCTCGTTCCCGCGCCTGAGTGAAGACAATCGCGGCAATCGACAACAGGACGATAACAGCGAAAAAGATGACGATTGTAGTGGTATCCATAATTCTTACGGCCGTCTTTCAGTACCTGTAGTTAGGCTGTTGCAAAACGACAGCAGTCAGCCTTACGGCGTTGGAATTCCTTTTGCGGTGCAAATCCGATCACCGTGCCTATTTTTCCTTGGTCAACGGCGCTTTCGCTGAAATTCCGACCTGCTCAACCCGTTCGCGACAGTTTGCAACACCCTCTGATGCCTGAAAATCTGTGGAATAACTAACGATTCAGCACCCTTGCCGGCAGCGCTAAACGTAGCGTGGTCGCCGGTTCCGGTAGGGTAGGTGGCGCATGTCCGCCCGAGTATAGCGCAATACAATCAGTCAAAGGGTTAAGTTGTGTGTGTAAGGTGCTCAGTTGGCAAGATTTGACGTTGCGAGCAGTGTGTTAATGGATTCGGATGATGCACGCTCTGTTTTCATTTTTTTTATGAATGATATGCTGCGGTCTTCCGAATACCGTTTACAGGGCTAGAGAATGGATATTTCCCGTGTAGACCTAAACCTGCTGGTTTACCTCGATGTACTCTTGCGTGAGCAAAACGTCACCAAGGCAGCTAACCACCTGGGCATCACCCAGCCCGCCATGAGCAACGGCCTGCGCCGGTTGCGGGACCTTTTTGGCGATCCCTTGCTGGTGCGCACTAGCGAGGGCATGACCGCTACCGAGCGGGCTTTGGAGCTCAAGCCTTTAGTGCGTAACGTGCTGGCGGACATAGAGCGTGCGGTGCAGGCCAAGTCGGAATTTGCCGCTGCGGAAAGTCATCGGGTTTTCCGTATCATGGCCAGTGACTACGCGGAATCCTGCCTGATGCCGCGCGTCTTGCGCAGAATCCGGCAAGAAGCGCCGCATGTGACGCTTGATGTACTGACGCCCAGCGACGTCAGTTTTTTGGATGTGGAACAGGGCCGTCTGGATATGGCCATCAACCGCTTCGACAAATTGCCCCAATCCTTTCACCAAAAAACCCTATGGACGGAGTATTTCGCCTGCCTGATGAATGCTCGCAATCCTATCCTGAGAGAGCCTTTCACCTTGGATACCTACCTGGACGCAAGTCACATCTGGGTCAGCAAAACCGGTTTCGGTGTCGGCGTCGGGGTAAACCCCAAGGATGTACAGCGTTTGGGCTGGGTGGATGAAGCCTTGACGCTGATGGGACGCAAACGTCAAATTTCCGTTTTCACCCGCCACTACCAAGTAGCCATGCTGTTAGCAGAGCAGCATGACCTGATCGCCACCTTGCCCAGCCGGGCGGCATGGCTACAAAAAGACAATCCGAATTTGGTGGTCAAGGTGCCGCCGTTTAGAATCCCCCCCTTCGAATTGAAAATGGCCTGGAGCCCCCTGCTACAGCACAATCCTGACCATCAGTGGCTGCGC
Organism: Marinobacter fonticola; assembly: GCF_008122265.1. Classification (NCBI taxonomy): domain Bacteria; kingdom Pseudomonadati; phylum Pseudomonadota; class Gammaproteobacteria; order Pseudomonadales; family Marinobacteraceae; genus Marinobacter; species Marinobacter fonticola. The sequence continues at coordinate 2,528,815 of NZ_CP043042.1, read as the reverse complement.
CGGTTGATCATGGACGTAGCGGCCGAGGTGGATACCGAATTCGCTGAATTCGGCAAGCCGTTCGAGAGTCAGGAATTGCCGTCGGCGTTGCAGTCGGAACGGTAGGGCGCCGTCAAAGGGCGACCGTATCGCCAGACCATCAAGGCGAGTCAGGCGATAGGTGTACGAGTGTGCCGCGCAGTAGATCAGCGAATTAACCGCACGGCACACTAGCGCGGCGATTGACTCAAAGCGGCAGTTCGCGAAGCTCCAACGAGGAGCGAGCCGTATCCCACATACGTTGGAAGGCTTCGGATTGACGTTTTACCCCGCCCGGGTCGCTGAATTTTGCCCAGCCTTCGATGCCATCGAAACGGTGACGATAGGCAAGCGCCTGACGGTCGGCCAGCAGATAAGGTTGTTCTCCAGCCGGGTAGTTGCCGTTGACCAACCGCAGCTCAATCTTGCTGGGTAAGCGCCGCATCAATTCCACAAGCTGGTGGCGTCGTTGGACCAGCGGTTTGTCGTCGTGGACCAGGATGCGTATTTCGGACACCCGGTGGCGCCGGGCCATCAGGGAAAAAATATCCCGCAACCGTTTGCGATCGTAGAGATCGTGATCCAATAGGCGATCATAGAGCCAAATCCGCTGGCTCGCTTGTCCCGCGACGGAATCCATCAGGTCCAGGCAATCCCGTTCAGTCTCGAAATGCCAGGTGGTGTCGTCCTTACCGGAGACGGCTGGCGTGCTCAGCTGTTCATCCTGACGCGCCATAATCTGGTTTGCCGCCAGACAACGCATGTCGACGTGTGGGATGCCGGCATCGTCGTAGGGCGTCGAACAAACATGGAAACCCGCCTGCTCGTAGAAGGCGATCGCGTACTCTTGGGCACTGAGCCAGAGCTCATCGTATTGCGGCGCAGCCTCAGCGACCAGGTGGCGCAAAAGCTGGTCCCCATAGCCCTGGCCGCGATGTTCCCTGAGGACAGCCATGCGCCCGATGCGACCGACGTCCATAACGGAGGGCACGAGGCGTGCGACGGCTACTGGCGTGTTATCCGGAAGTACCGCCAAGTAATGGTCGGAGATTTCGTCGGTGTCGTCCCACTCTAATTCCGGCGGTACGCCCTGTTCGTCTATAAAAACGCGTTGACGGATGTCGCCAACGCTGGAAGGCGCCAGTTGCCAGCTGTATTTGCGAATGTTCAGTGTCATTCGAAGTAGAGACTGCCGTGGTTGATTAGGGTCACCAGTAAGCCCGACAAGGCTGGATCTTGGGCCAGCCTGGCCAACGCTGTAGAGTCGGGCTCGGAGCTGGCGCACAGGATCGGCGCAATGGCCTGAGCTTCACCGTTAAGCATATAGCGCTCGCCGTCGACGAACAGCGCTACTTGCTCGCCAAATGGGCGATAAGCAAAGCGCGAGCCTTCATTCCAACGCAGGGTTTGCCCGTGTTCAAGGTCAGCGTGTAATTCTTTGGTATCTATCGGCTCGTCCGGCGGCACAACAATGTCGTTGCTCTTGGGGGCGGTCGTGTAGTGGCCCAGCCAGAGTGCCAAAAGATCCTGTTTGCCCAACGCCTGTTCGACAATCCTTGCAATGCCGGCGACCGAGGCATCGCTGATCAGTCCGGGATTGGTCTGAACCTCTAGCTCCGGATCCTTCAATAGCTGGCCGGCACCCGGCTGGTTGCAGAGGAAATCGCTAAAACCGGTCAGGATATCGTCATGGCTGGGAGCACGGAAGCCGATGGATAGGGTGATGCAGTCGTCCAGCGCAATGCCGTGGTGGCCAACGCCCGGAGGCAAGTAGAGCATATCGCCGGGCTCGAGGATTTGGGTTTCTTCCCCCTGCCAGGCTTCGAGTATGCGAAGCGGCGTTCCTTGCACACGCGGTGAACTGTCGTCGCACTGGCCGCCAAAGTGCCACTCGCGCCGACCCTGGGCCTGGAGCAGGAAAACGTCGTACTGGTCGTAGTGGGGCCCGACGCTCCCGCCTTCCGGTGCGTAACTGGCCATAATATCGTCCAGCCGCCAATTGGGCACGAACCTGAATTGGTCGAGCAGGGGGCTAAGCTCGGGCACCCAGTGATCCAGTCCCTGAACCAGTAGGGTCCAGTGGGTGGATGGCAGGCTTTCAAAGCGCTGCGGTTCGAACGGACCGTTTTCCAATTGCCAGGGCCGTCCATTGTCATTCTCGATGACGATTCGGGATTCGACGGCCTGTTCACAGGCCAGCCCGGCGAGTTCGTCCGGCGTTACAGGTGATGACAGGCCAGGAAAAGCCTGTCGTACCACCAAAGGTTTTTTCTGCCAGTAGTCCCGTAGGAAAACCGCTGCATCCAGACCGCCGGGAAGCTGCATATCAAATGGCCTTGGCCTGGGTGACAGCGTTGCCGATGTAGTTGGCCGGCGTCAACGCCAGTAGTTCGTCTTTGGCACTCTGGGGGATCTCGAGGTTGCGCACGAAGTCCTGGATCAGTTCCGGCGTCATGGCTTTGCCGCGGGTTAGCTCTTTGAGCTTCTCGTAAGGCTTTTCGATGTTGTAACGACGCATCACGGTCTGGATCGGCTCAGCCAGTACTTCCCACGCTTGGTTCAGATCCTCGTCGAGGCGCGAAGGGTTCACTTCCAGCTTGCTCAGGCCTTTGAGCGTGGCCTCATAGGCAATCAAGCTGTGGGCAAAACCGACGCCCAGATTGCGCAGCACAGTGGAATCGGTCAGGTCGCGTTGCCAGCGGGAAACGGGCAGCTTGGCGGAAAGATGACTGAACAGGGCGTTAGCGATGCCGAGGTTGCCTTCCGAGTTCTCGAAATCGATCGGGTTCACCTTGTGGGGCATCGTGGACGAACCGATTTCGCCAGCCACGGTTTTTTGCTTGAAATAACCCAGCGAGATGTAGCCCCAAATATCCCGGTCCAGGTCGATCAGGATGGTATTGAAGCGAGCGATGGCGTCGTAGAGCTCGGCAACGTAGTCGTGCGGTTCGATCTGGGTCGTGTATGGATTCCAGTCGAGGCCCAGGGTAGCGACGAAGGCTTCAGCGTTGGCGGCCCAGTCTACAGTTGGGTAGGCGGACAGATGGGCATTGTAGTTGCCCACCGCACCGTTAATCTTGCCAAGGATTTCTACGCGTTTGATCTGCTCCAGTTGGCGGCGCAGCCGATAGACGACGTTGGCGAATTCTTTACCAACGGTCGTGGGCGACGCCGTCTGGCCATGCGTACGTGAGAGCATCGGCTGCTCGGCGTGCTGCCGGGCCAAATCGGCCAACTTGTCGATGATCTTCTGCATACCCGGGATCAGGCCCAAATCCAGCCCTTCGCGCAGCATGAGTCCATGGGATAGATTGTTGATGTCTTCCGATGTGCAGGCAAAGTGCACGAATTCGGTGATCGCATGCAGCTCGGGCGTGTCGGCGATTTTTTCCTTAATGAGGTACTCGACAGCTTTGACGTCGTGATTAGTCGTGCGCTCGATGGTCTTGATGCGCTCGGCGTCGGCCAGGCTGAAATCGGCTACCAAATTGTTCAAAACCGTGTTGGCTTCCTCCGATAGCGTGGGTACTTCGCTGATTCCCGGATGTGCCGCCAACTGCTGCAGCCAACGGATCTCGACAGTGACGCGGTTCCTGATCAGGCCATACTCGCTGAATATTTCGCGAAAAATGCGGACTTTTTCGCCGTACCGGCCATCAACCGGTGAGATGGCGGTCAGGGACGTCAATTCCATCGGAAACCTCTCAAAAAGATCATGCTATGACTGCAGTGAATCGGGTGGCCAAACCGTAGGAGGGAGCGGCCGGAGCGTTCACTGCTGTTGAAAATGGCGTCTATGATACACCACCCAAGGCGCATCGGGGAGCCGAGCGGCGACTGATGTCCCCGCCGGAACGCTAATGGAAAACGGACTGGTTGGCCTGTTCGGAGAGGCGTCGTGCCATTTCGACCACGCGTTTGCGGTAGAACACGAGATGCCAGCGGCGGCCGCCGGTCTGGCGCCAAAGCACCGCAGACCGAATCCCGGCCAGCAGCAGGGCGCGAATCCGCGCCGCGTTCTCTTCCACACGTAGCTGATTGGGGTCGCCGGTAACCTGGATGCGCAGACGGAACGTGCTGATGGTGTCGGTGTAGACAGAGGCAAGATTGTTGACGAGATTCATGTGGTTATAGCCGAAGTGATCAGCGGTATGGCGGGCCTGATCGATCCGGCTGCCGATGATCTGCAGCATATCCTTGTGCTTACGCAGGCGTGACTCCAGATGTACCAGGTTGAGGGCGTAACGAAGGATCTCGATGTCCTGTTGGCCTTCCTGTTTCTGCAGCAGACTGCCCAGAACGGCAAGTCCTTCACGCAGGTCGCTCAGCTCACCGTAAACGCTGAGCGTGTTGGGGGGATCCGTCGCGAATAGCGAGCCGATACAGGTTTCGAAGGTGGACTGGGCGCACTGACCGCGATGAGCAATCTGCTGTACCAGCGCAGCGGCCTGAAATACCCCGGCCAGGGCTAAGGTCTGTTCTTCCAGTGATCGACTCAACGCTACCTCACTCTTCGTTGCCGCCCGGTTGGCGGTCATGCCAGTTGGGTCTTGTTTGCGACTGGGAACCGCTGGCGATCAGCGGCTCAAGCCAGATCATCAAGCGGGACGAGCCACAGATCCGGCGGACTCAACCGCGGTGATTTCAGACTCGCCGTCGCGCCGGGTGGTCTCGATGACGCCGCCGCCCAGGCAAATGTCGCCATCGTAAAACACCACGGATTGGCCCGGTGTCACCGCCCGTTGAGCTTCGTCGAAATCAACCCGGCAACCGGTCCCTTCAAGACGTACGGTACAAGGCTGATCGGGCTGACGGTAGCGGGTTTTGGCGTGACAACGAAATTCGGTCGCAGGCGGTTGCCCTGCAACCCAATCGATCGGTCCGCTGGTCAAGCCTCGAGAGAAGAGCAGGGGATGCTGTTTGCCCTGTACTGCAATCAAAACGTTGCGATCAAGGTCTTTCTCGGCAACGTACCAAGGATCGTCGCTGAAATTGCTCAGACCGCCAATGCCCAGTCCCTGCCGTTGGCCGATGGTGTGGTACATCAGCCCTTGGTGGCGGCCGATAACCTCGCCATTCGGCGCTTCTATGCTGCCCGGTTGTGCAGGAATGTACTGCTTGAGGAAATCGCGGAACTTCCGCTCGCCAATAAAGCAGATTCCGGTGGAATCCTTCTTGTCATGGGTCGCAAGGCCTGCTGCCTCTGCCAGGCGGCGGACTTCGGGCTTCTCGATCTCTCCCACAGGAAACAGCGTACGACCAATGCGCTCACCGGAGACGGCGTGCAGGAAATAGCTTTGGTCTTTGTTGGGGTCGAGGCCTTTGCGCAGGCGTGCATTGCTATCAGGCCCGATATCCCGCCGCGCATAGTGGCCAGTGGCAATGTAATCCGCGCCCAGGGTCATCGCGTAATCGAGGAATGCACGGAACTTCACTTCCTTGTTGCACAGAATATCCGGATTTGGCGTGCGCCCGGCACGATATTCCGATAGGAAGTGCTCGAACACCCGATCCCAGTATTCGGCGGCAAAGCTGGCGGTATGCAGGGTAATGCCGATTTCGTCCGCGACCATCTGGGCATCGGCGAGGTCTGTCATGGCGGTGCAGTATTCGGTGCCATCGTCCTCGTCCCAGTTTTTCATGAACAGGCCTTCAACCGCATAACCCTGTTCCTTGAGCAGCAGAGCCGCTACGGAGGAATCCACACCGCCGGACATGCCGACGATAACCCGGGTGTTGTGATGGTCTTGAGGCGCGTATCGAGTCATGAGTAGTCAGGACGAGTTAGTCATCGAGAATGGGTCGGTAACCGAAAAAAGGACACTGCAACCAAAAAATAAAAAAGTTTGGCGCGCATTCTATCAGTTTTGGCCGCGCGCGCGATCCGTAGTTGCGACTAGTCTCTTTAGTACTAACAAGTAGTACTAACAAGTATCGGCCAAAGTCATTCATTTTAGGCGAACAGTTCTCTATCCCGCAGGATCGACAATCACGGAGAGAGGAAATCGGCGGCCCGCCAGGTAGTCTTCAATACACTTGAGGACCAGGGGGCTGCGTAGGTCGTCCTGGCGTTCACGCAGCTCCTCGTAGGTGAGCCAGTGGGCAGCAATAATGTCGGGGTCCAGCTCCTCGGTGGCGTGCTTGACTGCATCGGCAACAAAACAGAAGCGGTAATAGGTGGCGTCGGTTGCCGGAGCTACGTAGGTATAGAGTCCGAGGAAGTGCCGCGGCTCAACTTCCCAACCTGTTTCTTCAAGCGCTTCACGGCGTGCGGCATCGAGGATGGTTTCGTGCTGTTCGACGTGGCCGGCGGGCTGATTGAAGACGATACGGCCATGACTGCGTTCTTCCACCATTAGAAAGCGCCCGTCCTTTACGGCGATCACGGCGACGGTGGCGTGTGGTTTCCATGTCATTCAGCGGTTCCTTTTCTTGCGTGTGCTCGTCGGGTGGCGTCGGGGGGCATGAGTGCGGCGACGCATGTCTTTCTGGGGTGTGTGGATCTGAAGTTGCCGGGTGCCACCCGGGGCTAACCCGTCGATATCCCAGTCGCCGATCGATGTCCGTACGAGTCGCAGGGTAGGAAAGCCGACGGCTGCGGTCATCCGGCGGACCTGGCGATTCTTTCCTTCGGTGATCGTTAGCTCGATCCAGCTGGTGGGTACATTCGCGCGAAAACGCACCGGCGGGTTGCGGGGCCAGAGGTCTGGCTCCGTCAATCGATGCACTTTGGCGGGGCGAGTTGGGCCGTCCTTCAGTACAACGCCGTTGGACAATCGCGCTAGGGCCTCGTCGTCGATGTTTCCCTCAACCTGTGCCCAATAGGTCTTCGCCATTTTTTGTTGAGGCGAGGCGATACGGTGTTGAAGCGCACCGTCATCGGTCAGCAGTACCAAACCTTCGGAGTCGTAGTCGAGACGGCCGGCTGGATAGACATCGCTGACGCCAACATAGTCAGCGAGGGTGGCTCGGCCCTCGTTGTCCGTGAATTGACAGAGGACGTTGAACGGTTTGTTTAACAGGATCAGATTGGCCATGAAACGTTCGGGACGATAGGGTTGGGCGGCTTTAAAATTACCGTATTGCCACGCGGCTGTCCGTGAGCATGTAGTAATACTAGATTTTAGTGAAGCTAGAGCCCAGTAAAACTAGAGCTTGTGGAAGGAGAGGACGCTGGGCCGACGATCTAGTGACCTCGCCACTATTCGCCACTACTGAGCGCCTGCGACGTTTGCAGGCCGAGCCAGAGCGAGAAAAGGCCGACCCGGATCAACCGAGGTCGGCCTGGCCTGAAGTAGATTTTATGGTGTCTGCACAGTTTTAAAATTGACTGGAGCGGAAAATTTAATCAATAAATGCCTCTTATCCGGCTCGCAATGAACCTGAATGAAAAAGTTTTTGGTCTTAGGGGGCAGCTCCGAAATTATTCGGCGCTATCCGCTAAGCGACCAACAGCTACCGTCAGGCGTGGATGGTTCGCAGATGACTGCGCGTTTCCGAGCCTTCGGTAGCTTCGCTTTCGGAATCCGAGTGCTCGGAATTCGCGGCTTGTGTCTGGGAATGCGACGTCGGTTCGCGCTTCTCAAGTCGATCCAGGGGAACGATGTTGATAGCGTGTGTGCCTTTGTCGCTCGGTTTTTTGTCAAAGCTAACCGCCTGGCCGGCTTTGAGCGTTTTGTAGCCATCCATTTGTACGGCCGAGAAATGAGCGAATAAGTCTTCGCTACCGCCATCCTCGATAATGAAGCCGTAACCCTTGGCGTTGTTGAACCACTTCACTTTGCCTTGAGGCATGATTCACTCCCTTGTTTTCCTGCTCGTCTTATTATTGCTATTCATTAATTTATGAATACCGGAACGGCTAATGAACCGATGAAACCGGCCGAATCGAGCTCTCGACCCGGGATTTACAGAATTTTACATTGCCGATTCTACTGTTGACCAATATTCCTTCTGAGTCAATAGCCAAAGTACCGCAAAGTACTGGTTGAGCGGACTGCGTAGGCGTTAATATGAGGTCAGTTTATGACGCCTCCGATTCAGCGACTTTAAAATGTTCCCCCCAACCGACGCTGATTGTGCTGAAAGATGCAAGTGACTCGCAGTTAATGGCTGATACGGGCGTTTTGCAAGATTAGGGGGCGTCGGACGCAATGGTCAGAACGCAGCCTTCGGAGCTTTTGGAACAATCCACGTTAGCTATCGCGAATAACTGTCGCGGTTAACGATCACGTCTTCGAGCGTATCGCGAGTTTTGACGAGCCCCCGGCATTCCTACAAATCGCGCGTTGCCGTTGGGCATTGTTTTGAATGATTGCGAGTTGCTTTAACCTTTACGTTAGATCCGACGTGGATGTTATTCACGGGTTCCTTAACAGGCGCTGCTTCGCCGGCGTCGTGATGCTTTTGGTCAACGTAATTAGCAGATTCATCTTGAAAACTTGAGTCTGCGGAACCACCTTCTGTGAAGGAGCGGAACTTGCACCGCTCCTCGTTATCTAAAATCCGGTAATGAATCATGCGGAACATCGAGAATTCTCTACTAATATTAAATCAAGGGGAGGATGAACAGGACCCAGATCGCGAAGATGGTCTGGCCGTCTCTCCGGAGAAACCCGCGCTGAAACGTCCTGCACGTTTTCGGGTCATTCTCCTCAACGACGATTACACACCGATGGACTTTGTCGTTGATGTCCTGATGAAATTCTTCAGTATGAATGAAGAGAAGGCGACGCAGGTGATGCTGCTCGTCCATACACAGGGAAAAGCCGTATGTGGGGTATATACCCGTGACATCGCGGAAACTAAAGCGGCGCAGGTGAACCAGTACTCTTCGGAGTGCGAGCACCCGTTGCTTTGCGAGATTGAACGTGCGGACTGATAGACCTTGGGGTGGCCCATGCTAAGCAAAGATCTGGAAATTACGCTGAATACAGCGTTCAAGAATGCCCGGGACAAGCGTCATGAATTCATGACCGTCGAGCACCTGTTGCTCGCTTTGATGGATAATGACTCGGCGGTGGGAGTCCTTAAGGCTTGCGGCGCGGATCTTCAGCGGCTTCAGGAAGAACTCCTGGAGTTTGTGGATTCAACCACGCCCCTTATTCCACACAACGACAGCGAGCGCGAAACCCAGCCCACCTTGGGATTTCAGCGCGTGCTACAACGGGCCGTATTCCATGTCCAGTCTTCCGGCAAGAAGGAAGTCACTGGTGCCAATGTGCTCGTGGCCATCTTTAGCGAACAGGAGAGCCAGGCCGTATACGTTCTGAAAAAACAGAACATTGCCCGGATCGATGTGGTCAATTACGTCTCCCACGGTATTTCTCGCGTACAGGGCAGCGAGGAACAGGAAGGCGGCACAGATCACGCCCAAGAAGAAGTGGGTGAAGACGGCGCCTCCTCGAAGCCGCTGGAAAGCTACGCCACTAACCTGAACGAACAGGCACGTAAGGGGCGCATCGATCCTCTGATCGGTCGTGAGCACGAAGTTGAACGTGTGGTCCAGATCCTGGTTCGCCGTCGCAAAAATAACCCCTTGCTGGTCGGCGAAGCCGGTGTCGGCAAGACGGCTATTGCTGAAGGCCTGGCTAAGCGTATCGTCGACGGCCAGGTGCCGGATGTTATTTCCGATGGCATTGTCTTTTCGCTGGATCTCGGCGCGTTGCTGGCGGGGACGAAGTATCGCGGTGATTTCGAGAAGCGGTTCAAGGGTCTACTGGCCGAGCTCAAGAAAGTGGATCACGCGATCCTCTTTATCGATGAGATTCACACGATAATAGGTGCTGGTTCCGCGTCCGGAGGTGTGATGGATGCATCGAATCTGCTCAAGCCACTGCTAAGTTCGGGTGAGATCCGTTGTATCGGCTCCACGACCTTTTCTGAGTTCCGTGGCATTTTCGAAAAAGACAGTGCCTTGGCGCGCCGGTTCCAGAAGATCGACGTCAACGAGCCCAGCGTCGAGGATACCTACCAGATCCTTCGCGGGCTGAAGACGCATTTCGAGAAACATCACGATCTTAAGTACACCGACAAAGCCTTGCGCGTTGCCGCAGAACTGGCTGATCGCTACATCACCGACCGTCATCTGCCGGATAAGGCGATCGATGTGATCGATGAGGCCGGCGCCCGTCAGCGTCTGCTACCGACCAACAAGCGGCGCAAGGTGATCGGCGTGTCCTCAATTGAGGATGTCGTGGCAACCATCGCGCGGATCCCGCCGAAGAGCGTGTCCACCAGCGACAAGGATTTGCTGCGTAACCTGGAGCGCGATCTTAAGATGGTCGTGTTTGGCCAGGATCGAGCCATCGAGTCGCTGTCCACCGCGATCAAGCTGGCCCGTGCCGGCTTGAAAGCGCCGGAGAAGCCGGAAGGTGCCTTCCTGTTCGCCGGTCCTACCGGTGTAGGCAAGACCGAGGTCACACGGCAGTTGGCCAAGGTCTTGGGTATCGAGCTGGTGCGCTTCGACATGTCCGAGTATATGGAGCGGCACACCGTTTCCCGCTTGATCGGGGCGCCTCCGGGCTATGTGGGCTTTGATCAGGGTGGCTTGTTGACCGAATCGGTGAACAAACAGCCGCACTGTGTGCTGCTGCTGGATGAAATCGAGAAAGCGCATCCGGAAGTGTTCAATCTGCTGTTGCAGGTCATGGATCACGGTACGCTGACTGACAACAATGGGCGTAAGGCCGATTTCCGCCACGTGATTTTGGTGATGACGACCAACGCCGGTGCGGAATCGATGAGCCGACGCTCCATAGGTTTCAGCGAGCAGGATCACAGTACGGATGGCATGGAGATTATTACCAAGACGTTCACGCCGGAGTTCCGTAATCGGCTGGATGGCATTATCCAGTTCGAAGATCTCAACCGGGATACCATCACGCACGTTGTGGACAAGTTCCTGACGGAGCTTCAGGCCCAGTTGGACGAGAAACGTGTGGTCTTGCATGTGGACGATGAGGCCAAGCGTTGGTTGGCGGGTAAAGGCTACGACGTCACCATGGGGGCTCGCCCGATGTCGCGTCTGATCCAGGATAAGATCAAGCGGCCGCTGGCGGAGCAGATCCTGTTTGGTGCATTAGCGGAAAGTGGTGGGGAAGTGCATGTTCACCTCGAGGACGACGATCTGGTCTTCGAGTACGAGAACGAACCCGCCGAAGCGGTCTAACGATTGCTGTTCTGAAAACCGAACCCGCTCCCACCGGAGCGGGTTTTTTTTGGTCTGTTTAGTGCGTTTGTACTTGCGCGCTAGATACAAAAAAAAGCCCCATGTGGGGCTTTCATTCTCCAGTTCGTTGTCCGCCATCTGTCGCGCTCGGCCCGGAAAGGGAGCGCGGGTGCTAAGACCGTAGAAACTAGCGGCAGCGGACTCGACTGTGCAGACTATTGGCTACGCAGACTATAAACGGACTGGGTATTAACGGGCGCGATAAACGATGCGGCCCTTGCTCAGGTCGTAGGGAGTCAGCTCAACCTTGACCTTGTCGCCAGTCAGGATGCGAATGTAGTTCTTGCGCATCTTGCCAGAGATGTGTGCGGTAACGACATGGCCGTTGGCCAGCTCGACGCGGAACATGGTGTTCGGAAGGGTATCGACAATGACGCCTTCCATTTCAATGACATCAGCTTTTGCCATTCAGTAGAAACCTCACAATTTTAATGTATGTCTTGGGCGTAATGGTCGTGAACCTATTACATCGGGTCGGCGCCGGTAAAAATCAAGCCATTACCGGTGCCGGTCGTATAAATGTGCGCAATTCTGCCTGAATTATGAGCGTATAGCAAAAGCAGACACCCGATAAATACCGAAGGTGCTGGTGCGTAGGTCGGTGGCGCCTAACCGCTGGCGATAAGTTGCTGCCAGTGGCCGCCAATTAGGGCTTCGAGGGGTTTGAAGCGAGCCTTGTAGTTCATCTTGCGGCACTCACGGATCCAGTAACCCAGGTAAAGATAAGGAAGTCTACGCCGCTTGGCCTCCTCAATTTGCCAAAGAATGGCCAGCGTGCCAAGACCACGCTCATCCTCGTCCGGATCGAATAGCGTGTAGATGGCTGATAGGCCGTCATCCAGAGCGTCTACCACCGCAAGGCCGATAAGCCGTTCGTCGTGCCACATTTCGAGGAACTCACTTTGGTTGGCGCCCTCTACGAGGAATGAAGTGAACTGTTCCCGGGAAGGCGGGTACATATCGCCGTCGAAGTGGCGCTCTTCGATATAACGGGCATAAAGCTGATAGTAGTTTTCCTGGAAGCGTGCCGGAGAGACCCGGAACGACAAGTCGTCGTTACGTTTCCAGACCCGCCGCTGCGACCGGTTGGGGATGAATTTTTCCGCATTCAGTCTTACTGGAATGCAGGCGTTACAGGTTTCGCAGTGGGGACGGTAGTAGTGAGATCCGCTGCGCCGGAAACCGAGCGCTGTGAGCTGACTGTAGAGGCGCTTGTCCACATGCGCTCGTGGGTCCACGAACATGGTGGTCGCCTCGCGGTCTGGCAGATAGCTGCAGTCGTGCGGTGGTGTGGCGAAGAAAACCAGCGTTTTGAGGCTGCTCATCAGTGACACCTCTCACTCAACGTCGCTGCCGGACCAGGAAAGATCCATTGTCCAGGAGCGGTGTCTGGGCGTTTTATCGATGTTATTCCACAGTATAGTTAAAAATTGGGAGCGAGGAATACATCGTGCACCGAGGCTGATCAAGTGGCCGTTTTCCACTTGGCAGTCCATCATGGCATAACCCCAGCGCTCGAGCTGGAGGGCGACGTGGGCGAAAACCACTTTGGAGGCATTATCCTCCCGGGTGAACATCGATTCGCCAAAAAAACAGCAGCCGATACCCACACCATAGAGCCCGGCCACCAGCTGGCCCTCGCTATTCCAGGCTTCGAAAGAATGGGCGTTACCGCGGCGGTGAAGCTTGCGGTACGCCTGCTCCATTTCATTGGTAATCCAGGTGCCTTCCTCGCGTACTTCGGCGCACCCGCGAATCACACCGGCGAAATCCCGGTCGATGGTGATCTTGAATTGACCCTGATTCAACGTGCGCTTTAGGCGCCGGGAAATATGAACTTCGCCCGGAAACAGCACACAGCGGGGGTTAGGGGACCACCAGAGGATCGGTTGTTCCTCGCTAAACCATGGGAATATTCCGTTGCGATACGCCAATTCGAGGCGTTCGGGGGCTAGGTCTCCACCGATCGCGAGCAAGCCGTCCGGCTCCTCCAGTGCCTCCTCAGGCGAGGGAAACCAGAGTTCGTCGGGATCAAGCCAGGGCAAAGAGGTCATTGTTGGTTCGGATATTCCTTGGCATGCCGTGGAGTTGCTGAATGCCCCTGTGAGCCAGGCACGTTCCGCGTCGCGGCTTTCAGCGGCGATGGCCGCGCCCAGTAGGCCCGCGCTCTGCAAGTGCTGGGACCGGCAAAAGGGGGCTCGGACCGGTTCAGAGGCGCTTTCGTTTGGTCAAAGCGTAGCATGCGGTAGGAAAAGACACACGGCAGAGTGAGCATGCCATCGCCCGAACCGGTCGGTGCGGGCGATGGCGGCGGTTAGTCTGAAAGCTGATCCAGGAAACGTTCGGCATCCAACGCTGCCATGCAGCCGAAGCCGGCGGAAGTTACGGCTTGCCGGTACACGTGGTCGGCAACGTCACCGGCCGCGAATACGCCAGGAACGCTACTCTGGGTTACCATGCCCTCAAGCCCTGACCGAATGCGGATGTAGCCGTTGTCCATATCCAGCTGACCCTCGAATAGGCCGGTATTGGGCTTGTGACCGATGGCAATGAAGACCCCGGCCAGATCAAGGTCGCGGGTTTCGTCGGACTTGGTGCTCCGTGCCCGCATCCCGGTCACGCCGGTCGCATCGCCGAGCACCTCGTCCAGGGTGTGATCCCAGAGAATTTTAACGTTGCCGTTTTTCTCCTTCTCGAACAGTTTGTCTTGCAGGATCTTTTCGGCGCGCAGTTTATCCCGGCGGTGCACCAGCGTGACTTCGTCGGCGATGTTGGACAGATATAGCGCTTCCTCGACGGCTGTGTTGCCGCCGCCAATGACCGCGACTTTCTGTTTGCGATAGAAAAAGCCGTCGCAGGTGGCGCAGGCAGAAACGCCTTGGCCCTTGAACTTTTCCTCGGATTCCAGCCCCAGGTACATCGCCGATGCGCCGGTGGCAATGATCAGTGCATCGCAGGTGTACTCGCCGCTGTCGCCCTTAAGACGAAAGGGGCGTTGGTTTAGATCGGCTTCGTTGATGGTGTCGTAGACGATTGAAGTCTCGAAACGCTCCGCGTGTTTCAGCATCCGCTGCATCAGCTCCGGGCCCTGCACGCCATCGTTGTCGCCAGGCCAGTTGTCCACGTCCGTGGTGGTTGTGAGCTGGCCGCCAACTTCGATGCCGGTGATCAGTGTCGGCTTCAGATTTGCACGGGCAGCATAGACCGCAGCGGTGTAGCCAGCGGGCCCGGAACCCAGGATGATCAGTCGGGAGTGTTTGACTTCGCTCATAATGGTGTCTCTCTCGAATGTGTCTCACGGGTGGTTGCCAGGACGCGCCACCCGTTCTGTAAATGCCGGCGAGAATACCATGATCCTGTGCCTAGCCCGAATTGTTTGGCCTAATCTGTTTTATTGCGCCGGGCTATGATGACGTCGTTCCGTGACATGATCGGATAGGCGGATATGACGACGAAAGCCTCGATTTCAAGCGCTGAAACACCCGGCGGGTCACTGGTATGCCGTGCGGCACACTAGGCCAGAACCGAAACCTGTTCCAGCAGAAGCTGGACGCGCTGCAGACTTTGGCGCGTTTCGCCTTGCTCCAGCCGGTGGCGTGCTACCGGCGGCAGTACCGCCTGTATATCGTCCGGTAGGACATGATGCCTGCCATCCATTAATGCCCAAGCTTTGGCTGCTCTGATTAGCCCCAAACCGGCGCGAGGTGACAGACCATAGAGGACGCCAGGCATACGCCGGCTCTGTTGCAGTAGGCGTTGCACATAGTCGAGCAGGGCAGCGCTGGTGCTGACTCGCTCGACACTTTGCTGCAGTGCTTGCAGGTCGTCGCTGCTGACCAGCGGGCTGAGTGCCTGTATCAGGCTGCGTCGATCGGTGCCTTCCAGCAATTCCCGCTCCGCCCGAGGGTCGGGATAACCGAGTTCGATGCGCATCAGGAAACGGTCAAGCTGGGATTCCGGCAGGGGATAGGTACCGCCCTGTTCCAGCGGATTCTGGGTGGCGATGACGAAAAACGTCGAGGGCAACGGGCGGGTTTCGCCTTCGATCGACACCTGTCGTTCTTCCATGGCTTCCAGCAACGCGCTCTGCGTGCGGGGAGAGGCGCGATTGATTTCATCGGCCAGCACAACCTCGGAAAAAATGGGCCCAGGATGGAAGATCAGACTGCCGGCCTCTTTGTCGTACATGGAAAAACCCAGCACGTCGGCTGGAAGCAGGTCGTTGGTAAACTGAATGCGCGTGTAGCTTAGATCCATGATCCGGGCAATGGCGTGGGATAAGGTGGTCTTGCCCATGCCGGGAATATCTTCAATCAACAGGTGGCCTCGGGCCAGCAAACAGCACACTGCAAGGCGAACCTGGTGATCCTTGCCGAGAAGGATCGCGTTGAGCCGTTCAACCGTGGCGTCGATCAACTTTTTCATGGCGGAATCAGTCCCTGACCCGGCGCAGTATTTCACCGTAGGCATCAATCCGGCGATCACGGAAGTGCGGCCAGATACGGCGGATGTTCTCGCTGCGGTCGCGGTCGATAGTGGCGTAGAGTACGCCTTCGTCGGCGTCGTTGGCGCGCGCCAGGAACTCCCCCTGCGGACCGCACACGAAGCTGTTTCCCCAAAAGCGAATGCCTTCGCCAATGCCTTCGGGGTGCGGCTCGGTACCGACCCGGTTGGGTGCAATGACCGGCAAGTTGTTCGCGACGGCGTGCCCCCGTTGAACGGTTACCCAAGCTTCAAGTTGACGGGCCTGTTCGTCGGGCTCGTCGGTGACGTCCCAGCCGATAGCGGTGGGATAAATCAGCAATTCAGCGCCGGCCAGAGCCATTAGCCGGGCTGCCTCGGGGTACCATTGGTCCCAGCACACCAGTAAGCCGAGGGTGCCGACCGAAGTTCGGACCGGGGTGAAACCGTTTTCTCCACTGTTGAACGTGGCATCTCCCGGCGTGAAGTAGAATTTCTCGTAGAAGCCCGGGTCGTCCGGGATGTGCATTTTGCGGTAGAGGCCGGCCAGGGTTCCGTCCGTTTCGAAAACGACCGCGGTATTGTGGTATACGCCGTTCATGCGACGCTCGAAAATCGAACCCACCAGCACGACCCCAAGCTCTTTGGCCAGCGCGCTCAGGTGTTCCGAGGTGGGCCCGGGAATCGGTTCGGCCAGTTCGAATACGGCGACGTCCTCGGTTTGGCAAAAATAGAGCGTGGCGTGCAGTTCCTGCAGGACAATCAACTGCGCGCCGTTGCCCGCTGCTTCGCGGACCAGCCGTTCAGAGGTGGCCAGACTGACGGATTTATCGTGGCTACAGGTCTGCTGGATAGCGGCAACCTTGAGTTCGCGCTTATCGCTCATGGGTTAACAACCCCCGTGGGCAGCTGCATGGTCACGCAATGCAGGCTGCCGTGCTGGTGGATGAGAGGGCGGCAATCGATGGGTACGATTTCCCGGTCGGGAAAGAGGGTGCCGGCAATGCGGACAGCTTCGTCGTCCTGGGGTACGTCGTAAACCGGAAAAAGCACGGCGCCATTGATGATCAGGAAATTGGCATAGGTAGCCGGCAGACGCTCACCCTCTTCACCGTAACAGGGATCGGGCCAGGGCAGTGCTGTCAGGCGGTAGGGCGTGTCGTCGGCGCGTCTAAATTGCTCGAGCTCGGCTTCCATGGCGCGCAGGGCAGCGTAATGCTCATCGCCTTCGTCATTGCAGCGCACGTAGCAGATGTGGTCAGGCGCGCAAAAGCGGGCCAAGGTATCGATATGGCTATCGGTATCGTCGCCGGCCAGGTATCCGTGGTTGAGCCAGAGCACACGCTCGGCCCCTAGGGTTTCTTTCAGCTTGCTTTCGATCTCGGCACGGTCAAAGCCGGGGTTTCGAGTTGTCGCAAGCAGGCACTCGCTGGTGGTCAGAATGGTGCCCATTCCGTCGGATTCGATCGATCCACCTTCCAGAACGAGGTCTACCGTCGTCAGTTGCGTGCTGCCGAAGGCTCCGGCTTCGTGGAGATGGCGGTTCAAGGCATCGTCCTTGTCCCAGGCAAACTTGTCGCCCCACGCATTGAAACGAAAATCCAGCAGCTCAGTTTGGCCGGCAGCGTCGATGGCAATCGGGCCATGGTCACGGGCCCAGGTATCGTTAGCCGGGGCGTTGACGCTGTAGACGCGGCCGGGATAGCCGCCGTTATCCGCCCATTGGTTGAGGGATGCCGTCAGCGTTGTTAACCGGCTGGCATCCTCGCAGCTTAGAAGCAGATGTTCGAAGCGCAGCACAGCCCGAGCGATTGTTTCGAAAACCCGTTCCACGTCGCCGAGGCTATCCAGCCAGTCGGTCCCCCCGTGAGGCCAGGTCAACATGACTGCGCTTTGCGGCGCCCATTCAGCAGGCATTCGGCGGGATGTGCTCAAAATTTACTCACCTATATCCATGGGTAGGCCTGGCCCGGTCTCTGCTTTGAGTACGAACGTCTATTCGTGGCGGCCTTCAGCGTGATTCGGGCTTCATTACTGCATGAACTACGTGGTCGTACTCGAAATAGACGACAAAATCGTTGTAGAGCCACTGCGTTATCGGTGGCTGGCCCACGGGGCCCTTGATACCCTGGGGTTGGCCGAACGATGTGCGCACCTGATCCTGGGTTTGGCCGTGGCGCGGCAGGGACACCGAGTCGCGCTCGGCGCCTTGTTGCATCACCGGCGTTCGGAGTTCGTCGGCATGGACAGACCATGCGCCGGTCATCATCAAACCACCCATCAGCAGCGCGCAGCCCATTCGCTGAAAAAAGGACGGTCGAAGCGTGCGGTTTTCAGCCTTTTTTTGAGTTTTCATGACACGGTACACCTTCGTGGTCATCGTCTTTCAATGGTCAAAAGTCTTTCAATGATTAGCGCCTTTCGGCAATAGCCGTTTTACTTAAAGCATCAGCCTGTTGGCACACCGTGGGCTTAACAGAGGTTATTTGGCGTGGACCTGTGTTCATTGACGCCCAAGCGCTTGGAAACTCATCGGGTAACAGCTGCTAAGCGTTGTTTTGGTTACGTAAATTTATTATCGGTCAAACACTACTACAGGTTATGTTCCAAGGGAATATTGCTGAGGTAACGGTTTAGCGGGTATCCGTAACGGAATTGTCACCGCTCTCGCGCTGGCGCTGGCGAATCTGCCAGCGCATGATATGGCGAGCGATCTGCTGCCGGTCGGCGTCATCGAGGGCACGGAATTCGGTATGCAACCAGCGTCGATTGTCGGCGCCTTCGCTGATGGACACAATTTCGGCGGTACCTTGCGGACGGAAAAGCTCGGGTGGCAAGGTCAAGCGTAGGGCGAGGTGGCTTCCGACGCACAGCTTGTCGTCGTCGCTGGGGAAGGCAATCCCGCCTTCACTGACGGTGGCTTCATACCACTGGTTCGGTTGCAACGGATTTTGCTCAAAGGCCATAATGCGCGCCAAAGTGTCGACCTTGGTGTTAAAGGATTTCATCAGGTTGGCGAGTAGGCGGTCTCTCTCGGCCAGACTTGCCAGTTGGTTGCGGACATCCTGATCGATGCGTCTCAGTTCGTCGTGGAGTGGCGCCAGCTCGTGGTCGTCAAACGGATCGCCGGGGAAACCAGCCTTGCTGTCGTCGATTGGCTGGAATTCAAGACCGATTCTGTCGTGGATCCTGAAATAATCACGCCGGTCTTCAGTGGGGTTCGGAACCATCTCAATACTCCTGAACGCCTCGTCAGCAAGGTGTTTTTTGCGCAAATGAACTGCGCGTGGATAGAGCAAGTTTAACAGCAGATCGGCCCCTAGAGGGACGCTGCGTGATCGACTTCAGGGAAGCGGTAGGCCCTCATACATGTTCAAGCCCTTATCTTTTTCCATTGGACTGCGTTATACCGCAGCCAAACGGCGCAATCATTTTATTTCATTTATTTCCCTGACCTCGATCTTGGGGCTCATGCTGGGCGTGGCCCTGCTGATCATCGTGCTATCGGTTATGAACGGTTTCGATCGCGAGCTGCAGCAGCGCATTCTGGGTATGGTGCCCCATGCGACCATTCAAGGCCAAAGCACGGTTGACGATTGGCAGCGTATCGATCAAAAGGCGACGGAAACGCCTGACGTTATTGCCGCTGCGCCTTTTATTCAGGGACAGGGAATGGTGACCGGTTCCGGCAACGTCCACGGCGTGATGCTCAACGGTATTCTGCCGGACGAAGAGCGTCAGGTATCTATCATCGAAAACCACATGGAACAAGGCTCGCTGGAGGACCTGCGTTCTGGCGAATTCGGTATTATCGTGGGGCGGCTGCTCGCGGCCAGCCTGCGGTTGCAGATCGGCGACAAGGTCACGGTGGTGCTGCCGGAAGCGTCGATCACGCCGGCGGGTGTATTGCCGCGGCTGAAGCGTTTCACCGTTAAGGGGATTTTCAGCGTCGGTGCCGAACTCGATGGTAGCTATACGCTGATCCACATGGACGATGCCGCTAAATTGATGCGTACGGGCGGCAAGGCCCAGGGAGTGCGCCTGTTGGTCGACGACTTGTTCAAAGCGCCGCGGGTGGCCGAAAAGGTGGCGCGTGGGCTGGGCGGTCGCTATTACGTGTCAGACTGGACGCGTACCCACGGCAACTTGTTCCAGGCGATACGCATGGAAAAGACCATGATAGGTCTGCTGTTGATGTTTATCGTGGCGGTGGCGGCCTTTAACGTCGTATCCACGCTCGTCATGGTGGTTACCGACAAAACTGCGGACATTGCGATCCTGCGTACGATGGGCGCAACGCCCGGACGCATCATGCGGATTTTCATCGTTCAGGGCGCGATTATCGGGGTTTCGGGTGTGCTTGTGGGCACTATCCTCGGCATTCTGGGCGCGGAAAACATCAGTGCAATTATCAGTTGGGTCGAGGGCGTATTGGGAATAACGTTCCTCAGTCCCGATGTCTATTTCATCAGCTATCTGCCTTCCCAGCTCCAATGGAACGATGTCTTCATCATCAGCGGTTCGGGTCTGGTTATGGCCCTGCTTGCAACCATCTATCCGGCATGGCGAGCATCCCGTGTCGATCCGGCGGAGGCCCTGCGTTATGAGTAATGCTGCCCAGACTCTCGAAGGCAAGCCCCTGGTCATCGACTGTCGCGAAATTACCCGCACGTACCGTCAGGGGCCGGCGGAGCTCACGATTTTTTCCAGTATTTCCCTCGAGGTTTCCGCTGGCGAGACCGTTGCCATCGTCGGTAGCAGTGGTGCCGGCAAAACGACCCTGCTGAATCTATTGGGCGGCCTCGACAAGCCATCCTCCGGGCATATCTCCATCTGCGGCGTGGATATTCACAACTTGCGTGAAAAGGGGCGGGCCAAGTTTCGTAACCGTCAGCTCGGTTTCGTCTATCAATTTCATCACTTGTTGCCAGAGTTCACAGCATTGGAGAACGTGATGATGCCTTGCGCGTTGGCAGGGGAATCGATGGCGTCTGCACGCGTCAAAGCCCGGGAAATCCTGGAGCGCGTAAAGCTCGGCGCACGGCTGGACCACAAGCCTGGCGAGCTATCCGGGGGAGAGCGTCAGCGGGTGGCCATCGCCCGAGCGCTGGTGAACGAGCCGGAGTGTGTGCTGATGGACGAGCCCACGGGCAACCTCGACGAACAAACCGCGCGGGAGGTCCAGGGTCTGATCGAGTCATTGCGGGACCAGATCGGTATCGCCTTTGTGGTGGTCACTCACGACATTGATATGGCCCACCGTTTGGGCCGCGTTCTCAGACTGGAAGAGGGACGCTTGGTAGAGGATGCCTGATTACCGGTGACCGAGCGAGCGGGTGCCTTGACGTATGCCCCGCCGCTTGCGCCAGTCCGACCGCACCTTGCGCCGCCATAGGAACTGAATGACGAGATAGCTGACGCAGGCCGATAGCACGCCGAGAACGACCGAGCCGACGTAAAGTGGAACGCCGATATCGATCAGCCGACTGCTCAGCCAGCCCCAAGATAGGTGAAACTCGAAATCCAGCACCGGGCGACCCAATAGCCAGGCGCCCACCTTATAGTTGAAGTAAAAAATGGGCGGCATCGTCAGCGGGTTGCTAATCCAGACCAGCGCGACAGAAAGTGGCAGATTGGCGTTAAACCAGATAGCGAAGAAACCGGCTGCGACCATCTGGAAGGGTATCGGGATGAAGCATAGGAAAATCCCGATCAGGAAGGCCCTGCAAACGGCGTGACGGTTGATGTGCCAGAGATTGGGTTCATGCAATACGTCGCCAAGAAAACGCAGGGATTTCATGTCCCTGATCTTCTCCGGCCTTGGCATATAACGCTTGATGAACCTTTTCGGCATGGCGTCCGACTGCCTATGGGTTGGATTCAGCACTGTAATACGGCCGAGGCCGGTGTGCGGTAATTATGGACTATAAAGGGCAAGGATTGCCCGGGAGTTTTAGTGTGCGCGCAGGGATTGCTGCATTCGCGGGCGGCGTCATCTTACTTTATTGTGTTGGCGAAATACCACCGTTGGTCCTGTTGTGGATTGCCTTGATTGCAGGCATCACCCTGTCCTTTCTGAGTCAAAGACTCCGCACTCTTTCGATCTGCTTTTCCTGTCTTGTCCTCGGGTTGCTATGGGCCAGTTGGTCGGCCAGCGAACGGCTGGAGGACCAACTTCCTGACCAGAGCCAACTACCATCCCAGACCGTAGAGGGGTATCGCTGTAGTCTGGTCGCACCCGGAGCCTACAACAGCTCGCGTTTCGATTTCTGTGTCGTCCGTTGGGTCGAGAACGATCCTGAAGTCGAAAGAGTAGAAAAGTTGAGGCTTGCACTTTATGGCGCCGAGCCGGGGGCCGTGCTTCCGCTCCGCATGCGTTTGGCGGTAAGGCTCAAGCCGCCTCATGGCAGCGTAAATCCGCAAGGCTTTCGTTACGAAACCTGGCTTTTTCGCCATGGATTTGGCGCCACCGGCAGTGTTCGGGAATGGACGCCGGCTCCGGATATTGCCTGCGGGCCGGGCTGTCGTTATCACCAGTGGCGCGAGTCCGTTGCCGCCAAATTGAGCGAGCGCTATGGACAGCTCGAGGCGTACCCGCTGATGGAGGCGCTTCTGCTCGGCGAGCGACGCTTGCTGGATGCGGAGGACTGGGCCCTGTTCCAGGCGACGGGAACCTCACACCTGATCGCAATTTCAGGCCTGCACATCGGTTTGATCGGCCTTTTTAGCGGTTGGGTGGCCAAACGTCTGATTGGACGCTTGGGCCAGCGTTACGTCGGTGCGCGTGCACAGCGCTGGAGCGTGGCTGCCGCCAGTCTGCTGGCCTGTTTGGGCTATGCGTTACTTGCCGGCTTCACCGTGCCAACGCAGCGGGCGCTGGTCATGGCGACTGTGGTGATGGGTGTCTACCTCAGTGGCCGGTTATCCGGCTATTGGACTGGGTGGCTGGTGGCTCTGGGCAGTGTGCTGCTCCTCGATCCCTTTGCCCCATTGGACGGCGGTTTCTGGCTTTCCTTCGGCGCTGTCGGCTGCCTGATCCTTATGTTCTCCGGCCGGCTACAACCAACCGGGTTCGTTCACGCATTGTTGCAAGCCCAGGTGGCGGTGATGGCCGGGCTGCTGCCGATCCTTGCGTTTATGGATCTGCCTTCAGCGGCATTGGGCTGGCTGGTCAATATTCTGGCGATCCCGCTGATGTCTTTTGTGTTGATGCCATTGCTGTTCACGCTGACGCCCCTGGGGATGCTTTCGCAAACGGCGCTTGAGTTTTGCGCGCCGATTTTAGAGGCGGTCTTGGGTGGGTTCATGTGGGCGCTCCAAGGATTTGCCGATGTTTCGCCGGAAGGCTTTCGTTTCGACGCATTTGCCGCTGTGGTCATGGCTCTAGCGGTCACGGCCTGCCTATTGCCAACCCGTCGTGCGTCACGCGCTGCGTTTGCCGCGGTGGCGATCATCTCTATGGGCGGCAGCTTGGCACGATCTCCGCAAAATGCCTCTGTTGCCCACCCCGAACTTTGGGTTTGGGACGTGGGGCAGGGACTGTCAGCGCTCTACCGAGAAGGGGACCAGGTTCTGGTATACGATACCGGGCCGGGTTCGCCTTCGGGCTATACGTCCGTGGATGCTGTTATCGGTCCCAATTTCCGCCAATTGGGAATTGGGGTGATCGATACGCTGGTCATCAGTCATGGCGATGCAGACCATGCCAGCGGCCTGAGTTCGTTGCTTCGGCACTATCCCGTCCGCTACTTCGTGACCGGTGAGCCTGAGCGTGTTGCGGGTAAGCTGAAAGCGTCCGCAATAACGCTGGATGCTTGCAAGAGCGGTGAGCAGATCCGCTTCGGCGAGTCCCGCCTCGCGTTTTGGCAGGCCCCGGCGTCGGCGCCGGGTAACGGACGTTCGTGCGTGTTGCGAATTACCACGGACCACGCCGAGATCATTCTGCCGGGAGATATTACCGCAGCGCAGGAGCAGCTTTGGCTGGCCGAGCATGATGTACCTACTGGCAAGCCGCGCATTGTCGTAGCCCCGCACCACGGGAGCAAGACATCGTCCAGCACCGCGTGGGTCAACGACCTGAAGCCCGATGTGGTGATTTTCTCGGCGGGTTACCGCCACCCATACGGGCATCCTGCGAGGAGCGTTAGCGCGCGCTATCGTGCAGCGGGCGCCGCTCTCTTCAATACCGCGTCAGCAGGCGCCATCAGGGTACGGTTGCGCGATAAGGCGGTCGATGTCGTACCCGCTCGCGCGGGCGCGCCGTTCTGGATAGCGGCACCTCCCGCACAATCCTCCGGCCGCCCGTAGAGGGTGTGGCGGCTGGCCGCGCCTGTGCTAAAGTAGCGCGGCAGTTAAACATCAGGAGATAAAGTGTGTTAGAGCTTCTTCAGGCGGGCGGCATCATTATGGTGCCCATTATTGCGTGCTCCATTCTCGCCCTTGCCATCATTCTCGAACGTTTCTGGAGCTTGAGGGCGTCGCGCGTTGCCCCGCAGAGTACGATTAACGAGCTTTGGCGCTGGATCAAAAAGAAGGAGCTCAATGCCCGCAAACTGAAGGCTCTCCAGTCTTCTTCCCCCTTGGGGCGCGTGCTTGCCGGTGGTTTGATGAATGCCAAGCACGGCCGGGAGATTATGAAAGAAAGCATCGAGCAGGAGGCCAGCCAGGCCATCCACGAGCTCGAGCGCTTTTTAAACCCTTTGGGCACCGTGGCGACGATTACGCCGCTACTGGGGTTGTTAGGTACCGTGATCGGTATGATCAAGGTTTTTGCCGAAATCCAGCTTGCCGGGGTCGGCGATGCCGGTAATTTGGCCGGCGGTATTTCCGAAGCGCTGATGACCACCGCCGCTGGCTTGAGCGTGGCGATCCCGGCGTTGATCTGCCACCGCTACTTCATCCGTCGCGTCGACGAACTGGTCGTCAATATGGAGCAAGAGGCCATCAAGCTGGTCGAGGTGGTCCACGGCGATCGTGAAATCGACGTAGAAGGAGCCTGAGCGCCGTGAAGTTCAAGCGCCAGAGAAGTCAGGAAGTCAGTGTCGACCTGACGCCGCTGATCGACGTCGTCTTTCTGTTGTTGATCTTTTTCATGGTGTCGACCACGTTTACCCGGGAGAGCCACCTCAAAGTCGACCTGCCCGAAGCCAATGGCGAAATTGCCGAAGCGCAGGCCGAGCAGGTGGATGTGGTGATCAACGCCGAGGGGCTGTATTCGGTGAACGACCGACCTTTGGTCAATAACCAGAAAGAGACGCTCCAGAAAGCGGTCCAGGAGGTGTCCGGAGGCGATGCCCAATTGCCGTTTATTATTACGGCGGACGCCCAGACGCCCCACGAATATGTGGTGCGCGCGATGGATGTCGCGGGCAAGCTTGGTTTCGTCAAACTCAGTATAACCACCCAGCGCACAACGGACAGCGAGTGACGACGTACCAAAGACCGACCGGAACTGAATTATGACTGCGGACACCGCAACCAACTGGCAGACGTACAAGCGGCTACTGGCCTACGTCAAGCCGTTCTGGCTGGCATTTTCCCTAGCTGTCCTCGGCAACGTCATCTATGCCGCCGCCTCGACAGGCATGGCAGCGGCCATGGAATATGTGATCAAGGCCATCGAGAATCCCACCGAGCAAAATCGCTTGCTGCTAACCGGCCTAATTGTCGGCGTTTTCTCTCTTCGCGGACTGGGCACCTTCCTGGGGCAATACTTTATCAACTATGTCGGTCGGCAAGTGGTCAACGCCTTGCGTACCCAGGTTTTCGACCGTCTGCTGCGACTGCCTTCGCGCTTTTTCGACGATCATTCCGCCGGTCACTTGGTATCCAAGCTGACGTTCAATGTCGAGCAAGTGGCGGATGCGACCACCAACGCTGTAACGATTACGCTACGGGAAGGTTTGACCATTGTCGGCCTTCTGGGGTTTATGCTCTATACCAACTGGAAACTGACACTGATCTTTGTCGCTGTGGGGCCGGTCATCGGCTTTGTTGTTAGCTTCGCCAGTAAGCGGTTCCGCAAGCTGAGTCGCCGCATCCAGGGTTCTATGGGCGATATCACGCACGTGGCGTCCGAATCCATCAGTGGTTATCGCGTGGTCCGGATCTTCGGCGGTGAGGGATACGAGCGCGAGCGATTCCACGAAGTCAGTAACCGTAATTTGACCCAGAGCCTGAAAATGGCCTCCACTCAGGCCATCAGCGTGCCCGTCATTCAGGTGCTAGTCGCCTTCGCCATTGCCTCGCTCGTCTGGCTTATGCTGGCGCCGGAAATCCGGGGCGGAATGAGTACGGGTGAATTGGTCGCGTTCATTACCGCTGCAACGACCATGGCCAAGCCGATCCGCCAGGTTACATCGGTTCACGCCCGAATACAGAAGGGTGTCGCTGCCGCTCACGACGTATTCGAAACCATAGACGAAACACCCGAAGACGATAGCGGCACATACGCGCCCGATCGGGCCAAAGGCGATATCAGTTTCCGGCAGGTATCTTTTCGCTACCGGGACCAGCTCGACGATGTGCTGAAATCCATCGATCTCGAGATTCCTCAGGGCCAGAGTTTGGCGCTGGTCGGCCGCTCCGGTAGCGGTAAATCCACGTTGGTCAGTCTGCTGCCGCGCTTTTACGAATACACCGGTGGCGAGATTCTGATCGACGACGTCCCCATCCGCGATTACACCTTGCGGGCACTGCGCAACCAGATCGCTTTGGTGACCCAGAACGTGGTGCTCTTTAACGACACGATTGGCGCCAACATTGCCTACGGTGCACTGCGCGAACACACGCGGGAAGAAATACGGGAAGCGGCGGCAAAAGCGCATGCCCTCGAATTTATCGACCGCATGCCGGAGGGCATGGATACGTTGATTGGCGACAACGGCGTCATGCTCTCCGGTGGTCAGCGCCAACGCCTGGCGATTGCCAGAGCGCTGCTAAAAGACGCGCCGATCCTGATGTTGGACGAAGCGACGTCGGCCCTGGATACGGAGTCCGAGCGCCATATTCAGGCTGCTCTGGATTTGGTCATGAAAGGGCGTACGACGTTGGTTATCGCTCATCGTCTGTCGACGATCGAAAAGGCGGACCGTATCCTGGTCATGGACGACGGACAGATTGTGGAAGCAGGGCGCCACGAGGACTTGCTGGAGCAGGGCGGCGTGTACGCCCAGCTACACCAGACCAATTTCAGCGAGGCAGGATGACCCCATGGTCGACCGTCTCTGGTATGGAGAAGGCCGTCCACTCTGGCTGCTTTGGCCGCTAGCATGGCTCTATCGCTGGATTGCCCGGCGTCGGCGGGAGGCCTATCTATCCGGGCGGCGTGACGTCAGCCGCCCGCCCATCCCTGTCGTCGTCGTTGGCAACATCACGGCGGGTGGCACCGGCAAATCCCCGCTGACTTTGGCTATCGTCGCTCACCTGAAAAAACAGGGCTGGCGACCGGCTATTGTAAGCCGGGGCTATGGCGGGAAATCGGATCACTATCCGTTGGAAGTTTGCGCGTCCACCGCAGCCCATCTCAGCGGCGACGAACCGTTAATGCTCGCCCGCCAGGGTGGTGTCCGAGTTGTGGTCGATCCCAAACGTGCCCGAGGGGCTCAGTGGGCGTACGATAACAACCTGGCGGATATACTGGTGTGCGACGATGGCCTCCAGCACTACGCCCTGGGTCGGGACCTGGAAATTGCGGTGTTTGATGGCGGGCGTGGTCTTGGTAACGGCGCGCCCATTCCCGTGGGTCCTTTGCGGGAGCCGGTTGAACGCTTGGCGCGGGTAGATGCCGTCGTAATCAATGGCGTTGGTAAGCTGGCGCAACTGGACCACCCTCAATGTCAGACTATGCAAATGGAGCCTTACCGGCTCGTGAATCTGAAAACCGGCGAGAACCGACCTTTAGACTGGTTGTCCGGTATCGCCGTGACTGCCGTTGCCGGTATCGGTAATCCGGCACGTTTTTTCGACACGCTACGATCTTTGGGCGCGGAGGTTCAGGAGCGGCCCCTGGGCGATCACCATGCGTTCAAAGCGGACGATTTGCGGCATCCCGCAAATCAGCCTCTGGTCATGACCGCTAAGGATGCCGTGAAGTGCGGGGACTTTGCCGATGTGGATTGCTGGTCACTTGAAGTTCGTGCTGCCTTGCCGGATGCTTTCTGGACAATGTTTGATCGTCGCCTTGCGGAACTGCAATTGCCGCGAGCGGCCCGCCCATGATGATTGATGTAGGAATCCATAATGGACAAGAAATTGCTCGCCATGTTGGCGTGTCCGGTTTGTAAGGGTGAACTTGCTATTAACGATGCCCGCGACGAATTGGTCTGCCGCCCAGACGGAATGGCCTTCCCCATCAGGGAGGGCATTCCGGTCATGCTGGCCAACGAGGCCCGAACTTTAACCACGGATGAGCGTCTGGAAAAGCGCTGAGCGCGTTGACGCCCGGATAAACGACAAGTTAGGAACGCCCATGTCATTTACCGTAGTCATTCCCGCCCGCTATGCCTCCACCCGTTTACCCGGCAAACCGCTGCTGGAAATCGGTGGAAAGACCATGATTCAGCACGTCTACGAGCGCGCCTGCGAAAGCGAGGCGAGCCGCGTTATCGTCGCCACAGACGACGATCGCATTGCCGAGGCCGCCCGTGAATTCGGCGCCGAAGTGATGATGACCGCAGAGGACCATGCGTCTGGCACCGATAGACTTGAAGAGGTGGCGCGGGCGCTGAACTTTGCCCCGGACGACCGCATCGTCAACGTGCAAGGTGACGAGCCTCTGATTCCTCCTGCCTTGATCAACCAGGTGGCCAGAAATCTTGAGCAGTATCCGCAGGCCAAAATTGCGACGCTATGCGAGGAGGTTCAGGCACCGGAGCTGATCTTCAACCCGAACGTGGTTAAGGTGGTTCGCGCCAAGGACAACTTTGCGCTGTATTTCAGCCGCGCGCCCATTCCGTGGGCACGTAACGATTGGTCGGAAACCACAGCAATCCCGGAGCGCCTGCTGCCAGCGGGAATGGGCTATCTGCGCCACATTGGTATCTACGCCTATCGCGTCGGACTGCTGCATGACTTTGTCGGCTGGCAAGCGTCCCCACTGGAGAAGACAGAGTCCCTCGAGCAGCTGCGTGCACTGGAGAATGGGGCGCGTATTCACGTCGACATCGCCGTGCAACGGCCGCTAAACGGGATCGATACGCCGGAAGATCTGGAGCATGTCAGGCGGATATTTGCCGACGGACTCGAGGAGGTTGAGGTCGATGCATGATCCGGTAAACGTGCTGTTCGTTTGTATGGGCAACATCTGCCGCTCGCCGACCGCCCAAGCCGTATTTCAGCAACGCCTTGACGAAGCGGGCCTGACTGGCCGGGTCACGGTCGACTCCTGCGGCACGGGTGAGTGGCATGTGGGGAAGCAACCTGATCCGCGGGCGATGGAAGCCGGGCTTCGCCGAGGTTACGACTTGTCGTCGTTGCGGGCGCGTCAGATCGAACCCCGGGATATGGATCGATTCGACTATGTCCTCACCATGGATAGCGACAATCAACGCCGGGTGGCCGCTCTGACTTCCGACAACGCGAAGGCCCGCCCCGAACTGTTCCTGAGTTACGCGACCCGTCATCAAGAGGAGGAAGTGCCCGATCCCTACTACGGTGATGGTGATGGGTTCGAGCGGGTCCTGGATCTGATAGAAGATGCGTGTGATGGCTTGATCCGGGATATCCGGGAGAACCGACTTTGAATTCTGAGGTGGTTCAGCCCGAGGCGAATGTGTGCCTACAGGCATGCAATACGTTGCGCTTACCGGCGCGAGCGGCCTGGTTATACCGCGCCGCCACTATCGAGCAGCTGTGCGATGCGATTGACTGGGCTGATAGCCGCTCCCTGCCGCTATTGATCCTGGGTGGGGGCAGCAATGTCATCCTTGCCGGTGATTTCCCGGGCCTGGTTGTAAAGATCGGCATTAATGGCCGTTGTTGGAGCGATGTCTCTGCGGATGCCGCGACGCTGGAGTTAGGCGCCGGAGAAAACTGGCACGAAACGGTGATGTACGCGGTTCGGTCCGGCTATCGTGGAATTGAGAATCTGGCGCTGATCCCCGGAACGGTGGGCGCTGCGCCAATTCAGAATATCGGGGCCTACGGCGTCGAGCTTTCGCAGAGTCTCATCGATGTTCAGGTATGGGACCGTGAGGCTCGAGACATTCGCACGCTGGCGGCCAATGAGTGTGAATTTGGTTATCGTGACAGCCTTTTCAAGCGCAATCCCACTCGCTACGTTGTGTTGAAGGTCAGGCTGCGCCTTGCCAAGAAAGCGCCACTCAACCTGATGTACCGTGATTTGCAGGCGTACTTCGGCGACGACGTTGAGCCCGATTCGCTGACTGCCGAAGATGTAGCGCGTGCGGTCATTCAGGTTCGCTGCCGCAAATTACCGGACCCTGATATGCTGCCCAACGTCGGTAGCTTCTTCAAGAATCCCGTGGTTTCCCTTGAGCATTATCAGGCCCTTAAAATCGAGCTTCCGGAACTAGTCGCCTATGAAGGTCCGGACAACGCCAAGCTTGCCGCAGGCTGGCTGATCGATTTTTGTGGGTGGAAAGGGCATCGGGAATCCCATGTGGGCGTCCATAATCGTCAGGCATTGGTGTTGGTGCATCATGGCAACGGCGAGGGTAGGGAATTGCTATCCCTTGCGGCGCGTATCAGGGATGACGTGCAGTCTCGTTTTGGTGTGGTGCTTGAGGTGGAGCCCCGCATTTTTCCGGTGGACATGCGCGAAGCCTTCGGATTCTAAAGCGCCTATTTTTTCTTGCCCCAGTTTTACTCGCCCCAGGGGCGAAAAAATCCACCGGGACCGCAGTCCG
Source organism: Marinobacter fonticola (assembly GCF_008122265.1). Lineage (NCBI taxonomy): Bacteria > Pseudomonadati > Pseudomonadota > Gammaproteobacteria > Pseudomonadales > Marinobacteraceae > Marinobacter > Marinobacter fonticola. Next base: position 2,498,239 of record NZ_CP043042.1, on the reverse strand, counting down.
GGTGGATTTTCAGCTTGGCCTGTCAGCGTATTAGCCGCACTTGCTATCACCGCAAGACAGGCAAGTGGCGCAACCATCCATAATGATAACCGCCTTGGTGCTGCACTTGCTGCATAACGTGGCGTTTGCCGGATAGTCGCTAGCGCCCGTCTCGTTATTGGCTGGCTGGCGCGATTCGAACTCTGCCCGTTTTTCGGCCAGTACGCGCTTGGTGACGTCGCCCAGCTCTTCACTCTCGATCAGGCCGATGGCTTTCATGTGTTTCTCGATCACCGCACCGATTTCGGCGACCAGCGACGGCATGAATACGCCGCCTTTCTTGAAGTAGCCGCCATTGGGGTCGTAAACCGAGCGCAGCTCCTCCACCAGGAAAGTGACATCGCCACCCTTACGGAAAACCGCCGAGATAACGCGTGTCAGCGCGATAACCCATTGGAAGTGCTCCATCGACTTGGAGTTGATGAAGACCTCGTACGGTTGACGGCTTTCGTGATCCGTATCTTCGTTGAGCAGGATGTCGTTGATCGTGATGTACATCGCGTGCTCGGCCACTGGCGGCTTGATTTTATAGGTCGTACCCAAAAGAAAATCCGGCCGCTCGATGTACTCATTCATCTTGACCGGCTGGGGCGCCAGGTTATCCGCAGATTCAGCCGGCTGGTTCTTTGAATCGTCGGCTTTGGTAACCCGATAGCCGACGATCTTCTTATCGATCTTAACAGTCATCGTTCTATGTCCTGTGCTGTAGTGACGGATCAGTACTTGCCGTAAGTGCCTTCTTTGAGGGCATCGAAGAGATTGGCGGCCGTATGAATTTCACCGTCGTATTCTACTTCCTCATGGCCCTTGAGGCTGACTTTGGACCCATCATCCAGAGTAAATTCGTACTCCGTGCTCTCCAGATCCTTCTGCTTCACCAGGACGCCCTGGAAAGCTTCTGGATTGAAGCGGAAAGTGGTGCAGCCCTTGAGACCTTTCTCATAGGCGTACATGTAGATGTCCTTGAAATCCGGATAAGGGAAATCAGTGGGCACGTTCGCGGTCTTGGAAATGGAAGAGTCGACCCATTTCTGCGCGGCGCCCTGGATATCTACGTGCTGTGTCGGGGTGACGTCGTCCGACGTTGTGAAGTAACTTGGCAGCTTCGCTTCCGGTTCCTCGGAGAAAGGCATCGCTTTGGTGTTGATCAGATGGCGGTAGGCCAGCAGTTCGTAGGAGAACACGTCCACCTTCTCCTTCGTCTTGCGGCCTTCGCGGATGATGTTGCGCGCATAGTGATGCGAGAAACTAGGCTCGATACCGTTGCTGGCGTTGTTGGCCAGGGACAGGCTGATCGTACCTGTTGGCGCAATGGACGTATGGTGGGTGAAGCGACCGCCTTTCTCGGCCAGCTTGGCAACCAGCTCCGGTTCGACCTCCGCAATACGCTGCATGTAGGCGCTGTACTTGGCGTGCAGGATGCGGCCAGGTACCTTGTCGCCTTCCTTGATGCCGTCTTGTGCCAGTTGGGGGCACTTTGCCAGCATCTTCCCGGTGACTTCGAACTCGTCGTTCATGATCGGCGCCGGGCCTTTTTCGTCCGCAAGGGCCAGGGATTGGCGCCAGCCTTCCACGGCCATTTCGCGTACCACGTCTTCGGCAAAGGCGACGGATTCTTCCGAACCGTAAGGCATACGCAGCATGGCGAGCGTAGAGCCGAGGCCTAAGATACCCATGCCGTGGCGGCGCTTGTAAGTAATTTCGTGACGCTGCTCTCCCAGCGGCAGACCGTTGATCTCCACCACGTTGTCTAGCATGCGGGTAAAGATGCCCACCACTTTGCGGTATTTTTCGTAGTTGAAGCTGGCCTGGTCGGTAAACGGATAGTCCACAAACATGGTTAGGTTCACCGATCCCAGCAGGCAGCTACCATACGGGGGCAGGGGCTGTTCGCCGCAAGGGTTGGTGGCGCGGATATCCTCGCAGAACCAGTTGTTGTTCATCTGATTGACCTTGTCGATCAGGATGAAGCCGGGTTCCGCGTAGTCGTAGGTGGAGGTCATGATGCTGTCCCAGATGAACTGGGCTTTGACCGTCTTGTAGATGCGGCAAGCCACTTCGCCGCTATCGTTGCACACGTAGCCCTCTTGCACCGGGAAGTCGCGATAGACGTACTGGCTCTTATCGTTCAAATCGAGACTTTCCGCGTCGGCCTCTTTCTGCGTAACGGGGAAGGACAGGTGCCAGTCTTCGCCGTTCTTCACCGCTTCGATGAAATCCTCGGTGATCAGTAACGACAGGTTGAATTGGCGTAGCCGGCCGTCTTCGCGCTTGGCCTGAATAAAATCGATAACATCCGGGTGGTGGACGTCGAACGTCGCCATTTGCGCACCGCGGCGACCGCCGGCCGACGATACGGTAAAGCACATGCGGTCGAAGATATCCATGAAAGACAGCGGGCCGGAGGTGGTTGCGCCGGCGCCTGCAACATAGGCGCCCTTAGGGCGCAGCGTGGAGAACTCGTAGCCAATACCGCAGCCCGCCTTGAGGGTGAGGCCGGCTTCGTGGTTTTTCTCCAGAATATCGTTCATGGAGTCGTTGATGCTGCCGGAAACCGTGCAGTTAATCGTCGAGGTCGCCGGTTTGTGAGCTTCCGCGCCAGCATTGGAAATAATACGTCCGGCAGGAATGGCACCATGTTTCAGGGCCCAGACGAATTCCTTGAAATGCTTCTCGCGTTTGCTCTTATTGGTTTCAACGCCGGCCAGGGAGCGTGCGACACGCGCGTAGGTTTCCTCGATAGTGGCATCGACCGGTTCGCCACTTTTGGTCTTGAGCTGGTACTTACTGTTCCAGATGTCCAGCGAGGCATCCTGCATGGGAATAGTCGATATGAGTTCCTGTACTTTCGCGTTCATTGCCGCCCTCAATGCTCCGGTGATTTCTCGTTTCAGGCCTCGTCGAGCCTGACCCCAAACCAGAAACCTGTTGCCCCTGGTCAAAAATAAAACACTATATCTGGTGTTCGTGACTTCGTAGGCCTATTTTCCGGGCCGTTGGCTACCGGAAGACGCTGGCTGCACCACGAAGCAGGAACGACGCCGAGAACGCCGTTGCTATGTTGCCTGGGTTTTTGTGCTTAAACCCAATATGTCCGGTCATTTTTCGGTGAGTATAACAGGATATTGTGGTCTGTGAAGATGGAGAAAACTATTGGCGGGAGTGGGGTGGTTGATAAAAATCAATACCGAATACCTTGCACTCTACCCTTGAATTGGTTCCGTCTCCGCGGAAGCGCACACTACATGTTGTGGTTGGCGTGATCCTTGATTGGCCAGGCTAGAACCTTACTTCACCAGACCAACAGTGGAATTGTGACGGTCTGCACGTCTATAGCAATGACGTGTCGCTAAAGTGAGTCTATGGAGCGAAACCAGGCGGCGCGATGACGCTCGGGCGGTATCACTTCATATCCAATAAGAGCAATAAGGGACTAACAGCAATGAAAGGCCTGAAATTCAAACCGCTGGTGTTATGCCTGGCCGTGACGCCTGTTGCTGCCGTTGCGGAAATACAAATGCTGGACGACAGCGAGATGGGTGCAGTCACCGGACAGGCTGGTGTGTCCATTGAGCTTGAGACGAAAGTGAATATCGATGAGTTCCGTTATATCGACGAGGGAATGCTGGCGATTAGCGATATCGAAATCGGCGGGACCAATCGTACCGATCTTTTCCCGGAGTTTAGGACCAATCTTACGAGTCATCCGGCGAGCGACTTGATCGACAACATCCGTATCGATATCGATGTGCTTGCCGACGGTGATGCCGTTATCAACGTTCAGCCGGTTCCCATTCTGGGTGCAGTGGATCTTCGCGTGAGTACCGGTGAGTGGCAACTGCGAGGTACGACGGATTCGACGACGATACTCGATAATTTCCATATGGATGCGCTTCTGGGCTCCGCCACCATTCGAGTCGACACGCAAACGGATTATCTCAACTTCAGAACGGATATTGCGATCGATGACCTGGAGTTCGATGCCCCGTTCATTGCTGTGGGGATTAGAGACTTGCGCTTGACCGGCGACGAGTACGATATCGATGAAAAACGGGTTCTGGATCTTTTCGCCACCGTCGAGCTCGATATGTACCGGGGTCATCGAGCCGATGGTCGCGATGCGCTGGCCATCGATCTTCAGGAATTCAGGTCTGATATCACCATTGGCGGTGTGCTGGTGGGGGAAACGTCCATTGGCTCCGTGGCACTGGATGACCTGGTGATCACCGATACGGCCATGCGTGTCTACGGCCATTGAGGTCGCTGAAATAAAAAGCCATGGCGCTCTCGCCATGGCTTTTTTGCGCCAATCGATGGTGCTGAGCGATGGTGTTAATGGATCGTGCCAATTGATCGTGCGCTAACCCAGGAGCAAGCTATCGTCAGACACTTCCAGGCCGCGCTGCTTCTCGAACAATTGTAGAAGGTCCGCGACCTGGAGGCCCTCGCGCTCCCCACCGCCAATATCGAACACAACCTGCCCCTGATGGAGCATGACCGTACGGCTACCAACTTCCAATGCCTGCTTCATGCTATGGGTCACCATCAGCGCGGTTTTCTTTTGTTCCTCGATAATCCGGCGCGTGAGGTCTAGGACGAACGCTGCGGTACGCGGGTCCAGCGCGGCGGTATGCTCGTCGAGCAACAAGATGCTAGATGGGTTGAGGCTGGCCATCAATAGGCTGACAGCCTGCCGCTGGCCACCGGAGAGAAGTCCCATCTTATCGCTGAGGCGATCTTCAAGACCAAGATTGAGTCCTGCCAGCCCTTCGCGGAACCGCTCGCGATAGCGGGTTTTCACGGCTGTACCTAAGCCGCGTCCCATGCCGCGACGAATCGCCAGCGACATGTTCTCCTCGATGGTGAGATCCTCGCAGGTGCCCGCCAGCGGATCCTGGAATACCCGGGCCACTTGGCCGGCACGCTTATGGGTCGGCAACCGGGTGACCTCCTTGCCATCCACCGCAATGCGTCCGCTATCGACGATGACCTCTCCGGACAGCGCATTCAGTAAGGTGGATTTGCCCGCGCCGTTGCTACCGATGACGGTCACGAATTCGCCCTGATTGACGGTCAGGCTGAGCCCCCGCAGCGCCGGGTTTTCCAGCGGCGTGCCTTTGCCGAACGTTAGCTTGAGGTCGGTTGCACTAATCATGTGCGGCTCCGGGACAGGAAGTTCTTGATCGAGTGCCGTGCGTTAGGCAACACAATGGCCAGGGTGACGAGCACCGCCGTGACCAGGTTGAGATCCTGGGTCTTGAGGCCGATGAAGTCGGCATTCAGCGCCAGGGCGATTGCAATACGGTAGAGAATGGCGCCGAGAATGCAGGCAACCAAAGCGCGCAGTACACTGCGGGGCGCCAGCACCGCCTCACCGCCAATCAGCGAGGCCAAGCCCACGACGATGACACCCACACCCATGGTGACATCCGCCGCACCCTGACTCTGCGCGAACAATGCCCCAGCCAGAGCCACCAATCCGTTTGACAGAGCAATACCAAGGATGATCATCCACCCGGTGGCAATGCCCTGGGCCCTGGCCATTCTCGGGTTCGCTCCGGTGGCTCGCATGGCCAGGCCGGTTTCCGACTGCATAAAGCGCCACAACAGGAATAGCATCACTATCGCAAAGATGAAGAACAGCAGTACCGGTACCTGGTGGAACTCGAGTCCGATGTCATACCAGGGCGTCAACACTGTCTCCTCGGTCAGAAGAGCGATATTGGGGCGGCCCATGATGCGCAGGTTGACTGAATAGAGCGCAATCATGGTCAGAATAGAGGCAAGGAGATTGAGGATGTTGAGACGTACGTTGAGGATGGCGGTCACGGCGCCCGCCGCCATTCCCGCGATAATGGCCGCACCCGTGGCTAGCCAGGGATTGTAGCCGCCAATGATCAACACAGCCGCAACGGCAGCGCCTAGCGGAAAACTACCGTCTACTGTCAGATCGGGAAAGTGGAGTACCCGGAAAGACAGGTAAATCCCAAAGGCGACCAGGCCATAGATAAGCCCGGTCTCAAAGGCCCCGTAGAGGGCGATTTCACTCAACATAAACGTCTCTTTCAGTCAGTGTCAGTTCTCAATGACTTCTTCGGCGTCTTCGATGACATCCGGCGCCAGCTCAATACCCATGCGCTCTGCGGCGGCTGGATTAACAAAGAGGGATAATGCTTCGACACCACTTACCGGAATATCGCCGGGGTTTTCGCCGGACAAAATGCGGCTGACCACCTTGCCCGTTTGCCGACCGACATCGTAGTAGTCAAAGCCCAGTGCGGCGACGGCGCCACGGGAAACGGTCGCGGTATCGGCAGCGAAGACCGGGATGTCAGCGCGCTCGCCCACCGAGATCACGGCTTCGGCCGCGGAAATGACCGTGTTGTCGGTGGTGAGATATATAGCGTCGACTTTTCCGGTGAGGGAGCGAGCTGCGCCTAGAACCTCGGAGGTTTTGGTGGCTGCCGCCTTGATCAGGGTAAGGTCACGTGCTTTCAGGCGTTCCTCGAGCTGCTCGATCAATGCGACGGCGTTGGCCTCGCCCGGATTGTAAACCGTGCCGATGCGCTTGGCGTCCGGCGTCACCCGCAGGAGCATATCGAGGTGTTTGTCCAGCGGTAGCATATCGGTGATACCGGTAATGTTCTTGCCGGGTTTTTCCATGTTGGAAACCAGGCGCGCGCCAACCGGGTCGGTTACCGCAGAGAAGACCACCGGGATATTGCGTGTTGCCGCAGCGACGGTTTGGGCGGAGGGGGTTGCGATGGCGACGATGACGTCCGGCTGCTCGCCCACGAACTTACGTGCAATCTGAGACGCAGTCGCCGTGTTGGCTTGAGCGCTCTCGTGCATGTAGGTGACGTCGGAGCCTTCGGCGTAACCCTCTTCCTTCAACTGATCTTTGATGCCCTGATAAACGGCATCGAGGGCAGGGTGTTCGACAATTTGCGTGACGGCGACAACTTTAGGGTCGGCCTGCACAGCGCTGGCGAGCACAAGAAGAAGGGCCGAAAACGCAATTTTCAGGGTGTAACTGGTCATACGCTTGTACTCCCGGTTTGTTAGGAATGTCTTTTTTACAGGCCCATCGGCCAACCAGCACGAAAGAGCGTGATTCTTGAGTCGAGCCGGTGCTCTTGGCACGGTCGACCGCGTCGTCGAAAAGTCGCGGATTCTATCATAGAACGCAGAATCGGCTCTCTAGTGAGAAACCGCAGCTATACACGTCGGACAACGGGATGCTGAGGGAGCCCCGAATAACTCCTTAGGAAGGCGACCGGACGTGCCGGTAGCGCAGTTGCGTTCTGAGATTCTGGAACGCTTTGGAGACGGTATAGAGAAAGGCGGTTAAAAACAGCGTAGCCAGCGCGATCAGCCACAGGTCCGAGGTGAAGTCGGCATCGGTATTGAGTTGGAACGCCTTGAGAACCGCGTTGAGATGCCCCAGCAGCAAATAGAGCGTAAAGCCCAGTCCGGCGAGGCAAGAGCCGATTTGGGTCAGGCTGATCATCAGCGGGGGGATAGTCGCTTTCTGCCCGCAATAGCTACACTGGTAGCGATCCGCCGGGTCCGGTTCGTCCAGGCGCGAGACGGGGTCCATTAGGCCCTTACCACAGCTGATGCAGACATACATGGTCGGTTTGCGGTGAAAGCTCATCGTCGCGATCTATTGTTATTGTATGTGGCCCATTATCGTGCCCTAAAACCGGTCGGCTTTACATCTCCTTCGGTACATTTGTCCCGTTGCGCTAGTTTGTGGCCAACCCGATTAGCGTCTACTGTCATTTAGTTGAAGTCCTGTCACATTTTGATGGCTTGAGGTGTGATGAAATTATTTGAATCAGACGGAGAGGCTTCGGGCGCAAATAATTTAGAGATTAGCGTAACGCGACGATAGCCGGACCGAGCCAGCGACGACCCGTCGTTGTGGCAGCCAAAAAACAAAACTCAAAAAACAGGCAAGGACAGTCCATGGACACCAAAAACAAACTTCCACTCGAGATGATCTACCATTGGGAAACCGCCAAGGCGGAAGACATCTACATGACACAGCCGATGGGCGGCGGCGCAGTCATGGATTACACGTGGCGCCGGGCTGTCGGCGAGGCGCGCCGCATGGCCTCCTACCTCAAATCGTTGAATCTGCCGGATAAGAGCCGCATCGGCATTGTTTCCAAAAACTGTGCCCATTGGATCATGTCCGATTGGGCGATCTGGATGGCCGGGCACATTTCCGTGCCGCTGTATCCCACTCTGAACGCGGATACCGTCCGCTATGTATTGGATCACAGCCGTTGTGAAGCGTTGTTTGTCGGCAAGCTGGATGACTGGGAGACCATGAAGTCCGGTGTACCGGAATCGGTGCATTGTATTTCCTATCCGTTGAGCCCTGGGAACGATTTCAAAACCTGGGACGATATCGTTGCCAAGTATCCGCCACTTCAGGAAAACGTTGCCCGCGAGCCCGACGAACTGGCGACTATCGTCTATACCTCGGGCAGCACCGGCCGGCCCAAGGGTGTCATGTTGAGCTTTGCCAATCTGGGATACGCATCGGTGGGCGGAACCGAAGCGCTGGAAGTTTCCGCTCACGAACGCATGCTCTCCTATCTCCCTTTGTCCCATGTGTTCGAACGTTTCGTTGTGGAGCTGGGGTCCATGTATCGCGGGTTTCAGCTTTACTTCGCCGAGTCGCTCGACACCTTTGTCGACGATCTGAAACGGGCTCAGCCCACACTTTTCCTGGCGGTGCCGCGGATCTGGACCAAGTTCCAGCACGGGGTGTTCGAGAAGATGCCGCAGCAAAAGCTCGAGAAGCTGTTGCGCATTCCGTTGTTGAATAGAGTGATCAAGAAAAAAATCCTGACTAACCTGGGATTACAGCATGTGAAATTTGCGGGTAGCGGCTCCGCGCCGTTGTCGCACGATATTCTGGAATGGTACCGCGGCCTTGGCCTGGAATTGCTGGAAGGCTATGGCATGTCGGAGAATTTTGCCTATTCGCACATGACCAAGCCCGGTCGGGCCCGCACCGGCTATGTCGGCGAAGCGCTGCCCGGCGTGGATGTGAAGATCAGCGAACAGGGCGAAGTGCTGGTCAAAAGCCCGGCCACCATGATGGGCTACTATCTGGACGACGAAAAAACCCGGGAAACCTTCGATGAGGATGGTTACCTGCGTACCGGCGACAAGGGTGAGATCGACGATATGGGGCGCCTGAAGCTGACCGGTCGCATCAAGGAAATCTTCAAGACCAGCAAGGGCAAGTATGTTGCTCCCGCCCCGATCGAGAATCGTCTGATGAGTCACCCGGATATCGAGATGGTGTGTGTATCGGGTGCCAATTACCCACAACCCCATTGCTTGGTGATGCTCTCCGAAGACGCCCAGCGCAAGACCGCCGATGATGCCTTCCGCAGCGAGTTGGAAGCGAGCTTCAAACTACTGCTGACCGACGTTAACCAGGCAATCGATCCCCATGAACAGTTGAAGTTCATTGCAGTGGTCAAGGATGAATGGTCCATCGAAAACGACTTCCTGACACCGACGATGAAGCTCAAGCGCAACGTGGTTGAGGATGCTTACCAGGCTAATACGGACCGATGGTACGAGACGAAACAGCCGGTAATCTGGCAGTAGCCGCGAAGGCTGGGTGTTGTGATGCCGCATAGCGCCGTATGAAGAGGGCCTCGAACGAGGCCTTTTTTTCGTCTGGAGAACGCTTTATCGACAGGGGAATTCCGGGAACCGCCTTTGGTCGAATTGGGTGTCTATCCGGCGCGGTTTACACTGGCCATAAAGGAGGGTGTTTCGATGGCGCAACTTGCCCAGTTGAAAAAACGTATCAACGAAGAAATCCCGCTAACGCGCGCTTTGGGTGTAACCTTTTCGGATTATACCGGCACAAGCATTATTGCCCGCGCGCCTTTGGCCCCCAACTATAACCATCACGGCACAGGGTTTGGAGGCAGTCTTTATGCCGTTGCGGTGACCGCCGCCTGGTCTTTACTGGAACTATGGCTTGAAGAACGCAATCTGATGGGACGGGTTGTCATCCAATCGGGCACCATGGACTACGGGTTGCCGGTCAGCAATGATTTCCATGCCCGCTGCACCCTGCCGCCGGAAAATGACATGCTGCGTTTCGCGCGCAGTGTTGAACGACGGGGTAAGGGACGGGTTTGTCTGGAGTCCACCGTTTTTGTGGACGAACGCGGATCGGCGTTTCCAGCGGCCACCTTTAGCGGCCGGTTTGTCGTCCTCAAGTCCGAACAAGCGATGGCCGGGCCGGGGGTTGGCAAAACTCAATGAAATTCCCGTGATTGTGCAATCGAGCGGCTCATGACCATCACCGGCACGATGCCGGCCAACACGATAATCAACGCCGGCAACCCGCTTTGCCGCAACATCTCATCCGAGGCGAACTGGTAGACATAGGTCGCCAGGGTGTCGAAATTGAAAGGCCGCAAGATCAGCGTAGCCGGCAATTCCTTCATGCAATCCACAAAGACCACCAACGCTGCGGTGAGCAGTGTCCCGCGCAACATGGGTAAGTGGACGCGCATCAGCGTTTTGCCCGCCGGTACGCCCAAGGAACGGGACGCCATATCCATGCTGGGCGTGATCTTTTGCAAAGCGCTTTCCAGGCTGCCGGCGGACACCGCAAGAAATCGCACGGTGTAGGCAAACACGATGGCGAAGGCGGTGCCGCTGAGTAGCAGTCCTGAATTCCAGTTGAACCACGCTTCCATCCGCAGGTCGAGCCAGTTGTCGAATGCGGCCAGCGGAATGATCACACCTACAGCGAGCACCGCGCCGGGCATGGCGTAGCCGAGACTGGATAGCCGCATCAGGATGCGCATGCCGCGGGTGTCGTGCAGGCGGCGGCTGTAGGCGAGCAAGAGGCCAATGGCCAGGGTCGTCAAGGCCGCAGCGCCGGACAGTAATATGCTATTCAGCGCATTGCGCAAAAAAGTATCCGTCCAGCTTTCTGCAAAGTATTCCCACGCGTAGTAACCCAGCACCAGTGCAGGCACGACGAAACCCAATAGCAACGGAATTGTGCATACCAGGACGCAGAGGGCCTGACGTCTGGCGGACAAGCGGAAGCGATGCAGTGGGTCGCGAAGGTCCCGGGCGGCGTATTGTTCCTGGCGGCGCCGGGAAAACCGCTCTAACGTCACGAGGATCAGAACGAAGCTGAGCATCACCGTGGCGATTTGCGCCGCGCCGCCGAGATTCCCCAGATTCAGCCAGGTATCGAACAGCCCCGCGGTAAGCGTGTTGACCGCAAAAAAGTCGACGGTGCCGAAGTCGTTGAGCGTTTCCATGAGAACCAGGGACAGGCCGACGGCAATGGCTGGACGCGCAATCGGCAAAACAACACGAAAAAACGTGCCGAATGCGGACTGGCCCAAGCTGCGGCTAACGGCAAACAGAGAGGGGGACTGTTCCAGGAAAGCGGCACGGGCCAGAAGGTAAATGTAGGGGTAGAGCACCAAGCCGATCATCAGGGTCGCACCGGGCAGGCTGCGGATAGAAGGGAACCAGTAGTCATTGGCGTTCTGCCAGCCGAATATATCACGCAGAAGAATCTGCACCGGCCCGGCGTAATCCAAAAGATCGGTATACACATAGGCAATGACATAGGCAGGGACGGCGAATGGCAGCAGCAGCGCCCACTCGAAGAAGCGCCGACCGGGGAACTGGCACATGGTCACCAGCCAAGCCGTGGCAACGCCGATCACCAGCGTCAGAGTCGCTACCCCAAGCATGAGCTTGAAGGTATTGGAGAGATAGATAGGCAGCGTGGTGTCGATCAGGTGCGGCCAGATGTTCTCGTCCGGAAAAAAAGCCAGATAAAGAACCGATAAAACGGGCAGGGCCACGAGAAACGTGGTGAGGGCGGCTGAAAAGACCCACCGCTTGGCAGTTCCCGAGCGCATTTGTCCCTGCTGTGCCTGGAGTTGTGCCCGGGTGGGGAGCCTGTCAGCCGCCTGATTCATGCCTATCCTGTTGCGGGAGTCCGAAAGGCGCGCAGTTTAGCAGACCCCCTTCCAGATTCCCGCTTTAACAACGTCGATCAGTTGTCGTAGTTAACCCGGTCGACCATCTTGACCGCCGCTTCGCGATTTTCTGCGATTTTTTGCAGTGAAAGGTCGTCCGCGTTCAACTCGCCCCAGCTCGATACCAGCTCCGAAGCCTCGACATCCGGATTGACTGGATATTCGAAGTTAACCTTGGCGTAGATAGACTGCGCCTCTGGCGTCGTGAGGTATTCCATGAACTTGATCGCCTGGTCGCGGTTAGGCGCGCTTTGAGTCAGGGCCATACCGCTAATATTCACGTGAGTGCCACGGCCATCAGCGTTGGGGAAGACCAGATTGACCGCTTCGGCGGCGGGACGCTGGTTCTCGTCTTCCAGCATGTTGCCGTAGTAGTAGCTGTTGCCGATGGCGATATCGCAGACACCTTCGGCAACCGCCTTGATTTGGTCCCGGTCGCCGCCCTGGGGTTTACGCGCGAGATTGTCCTTGACGCCTTCAAGCCACTTTTCCGTTTCCGCTTCGCCATGATGAGCGATCATCGAGGAGATCAGAGCAACGTTGTAGGGGTGCTTGCCGCTGCGCGTACAGATACGGTCGTTCCACTTATCGTCGGCCAGCTGTTCGTAGGTGGAGATTTCGCCGGCCTCAACCCGCTCCTTGGAGGCGAAAATCAGACGCGCGCGCGTTGTCAGGCCATACCATTTGCCCTCGGGATGACGGAAATGTTCCGGGATAGCGTTCATCAACGCATCGGTCTCCACGGATGCGGTCAAGTCGCGCTCGACCAGCTCGTTGAGCCGGGAGATATCCACGGTCATTACAACGTCGGCAGGGCTATTGCGACCTTCGCGCTCAAGCCGCTCGGCCAGTCCTGACTTGGCAAACACGACGTTGGTCTCAATGCCGGTCTTTTGGGTGAACGCTTCGAGGAGGGGTTCTAGCAGGTACGGCTGGCGGTAGGAATAAATATTCACTTCACCGTCTGCACTCGCGAAGGTCGGGGCTGAAACAAGAAGAACTGCCGTTAGGGCCGTGGCCGAAGTGCGCTTGAACATGGATAGTAAACTCCTGCAATGTCAGGGAAAGTTAGGGTTTTATCATTTCACGGGAGCAATGATCGCATGAAACTCCCTAAATTCTGACCGATGATAAGAAACGAACGTATTCTCATTTTAATGATTGCAAATATCAACTACCGGTTTGCAAATAATTGCAGGCAAATTCAATGTATTTAGTGCTATGCTCTCCAGCAAACAAAGGATCAGGTGTGCGGCCCCGGCCCGCGCATCCATATGTTTTCAAAGCTGTAACTGAGCTCAACGATGTCCAGTAACCGACGTGCCCATATCCGCACCGCTTTAAATGCGCAGGTGAGTGTTACCCACCCCTCCCTCGGGCGGAGGGTATACAATACCCGCGATATCTCCGATGGCGGTATTTTCATCGTTTCTGAGGGCAGTGAACTGCCTGAGTTAGGGGATCGGGTGGAAGTTCAGGTCCAGGGGCTGCCTGTGCCCGCGCCTGTGCTTGAAATGGAAGTCGTGCGTATGTCCGTCGATGGTTTCGGGCTTCAGTTTATCGATGAATAGATGTGTGGCTGGTTTGGCGTAAAAGCCCGCCCCAAGGTGGCGCGCTCAAGCCCTGCGTGATTGGCATGGATCAATGATGAAAACGAATTTCCGGCCTTTCCTCCTACTTTTCCTAGTCATGGCCGCTGCTAGTGGGTGTGCATCCTACAGTACGCATTACGGTGCATTTACCGCCGCTAATTCGGCTGGTGAGGAGCGCCAGTTTCGGGTGATCTGGAGAACGGTTGATTATCCCGATTGGTGGGTGGCCTCGGACGAGGCGACACCTGTACGCCTGGAAACCCAGTGCAGCACACGGACCTGGTCCCTGCAGGATGAAGGTCAGCAGCCACCTCACGCTGGAGACTGCGGTAAAGGTATTGTTGCCTGCGGAAGCCCCGAGCTCGATCTTGTTGCGGCAACGGGTCAAGCAGCTGATGCCCAGGTTCAGTGTATGCGCATCAGCAACGCGGAGCGGGTCCTGCAACTGGAGCGAGAGTTGCAGCTTGTGGTTTCATGTAAACCCAAGATTAGCGAGACCATGGTCGACGGAGAAACCGTCAACCAAGATTACTTGCGTGCCTCGGTCGTTCCTTACACGATTCGTGTGCGCCAGGCCCCACGCAATAGCCTATCCGCACGTCCGCCTGAATTCGATGCTAGCGTTTGCAACGCCAATTAGCCTCGCTGCCGCCACGTTATAATGTGACCCCTGTCACGATCACACCGTTAACGCGATCTCAATGCTACGTTTTGTTGCTTGCGGATAAACTCTGTAACGAACTGTTATGCCTCGGTTACAGGTAGGTACAAAACTGTAATTGTGTCTTGGGTTGAGCGCGTCAGAATGAAAACATCGATTGATGTCATGGGATTGAGTACACCGTGGGTGTCCGCCAAAATAAGGTTGCTGTTCAGGATTTGGTGGTCGGCGCATTTGTGTCCGACCTGGATCGCCCGTGGCATGAGACGCCATTTCCGATTCAGGGCTTCTACATCCGCAATCAGGATGAAATACGCTCACTAACCTCCTACTGTAAGTGGGTTATGGTCGATGTGGCCGAAACCCGCGACACGTCCGAATATGAAGCCTCAAAGGCTCCTATATTTACGCGTCGCAGCGCCAAACGGGTCGATGAGGACATCGTTCAGTTGCCCCCTATTCAGGTGCGCAACCGCAAGGCCTATCCGCTGTCAGCCAGCTTGAAGAAAGAGGTGCGCCATAGCCAGCGCGTGTTGTTGGATGTGGATAAGGCACTCAAGCAGGTTGAACGTCAGCTTCGTGCCGGCGACTCGCCGGATTTCGGCCCGCTGAGCCGGGTAGCGAAAGGGATGGCCGGCAGCGTAATCCGCAACCCGGATGCCATGCTCTGGGTGGCCCGCCTGCGCCAGCACGATGACTACAGTTACCGTCACTCGCTCAACGCTGCAGTCTGGTCGCTTGTGTGCGGCCGGCATATGGGCTTGGACTCTGTTGCCCTGACTAATCTGGCCCTGGGAACGCTGCTGTGCCATGTGGGTAAGCTGGATCTATCCGTTGAGCTTGTCCGCAACGAAACGATGCTGGGCGCCGAGGCGTACGCCGAATTCCGGACTTATGTGGCAAGAGGTGTCCATCGGCTGCAACAGGCGGACATGCCGCGCGCGGTGATTAATGTCGTGCAGTATCACCGGGAACGCCACAACGGCTCTGGGTTTCCGACTCGGGTTAGAGGGGACCGGATTCCGTTGCTGGCAAAGATTGCGGGTCTGGTGGATTACTACGAGACCTTGGTAGAGCCCCGTCAGGAACAAACGCCCATGACGCCGGCGCAAGCCGTGGCGCATCTCTATGAGCTACGCAATATAGAGTTCCAGGAGGATTTGGTGGAGCACTTCATCCAGTCAATCGGCGTCTATCCTACCGGTACGTTGGTGCAACTGAGTAACGGTCAGCGAGGGGCGGTTGTCTCCAATTCCCGGGGGCGGCGCCTTTGGCCTCACGTCATGGTCATGACCGACACTGAGCAGAAACCACTAAGAGCGGCCCAGGTGGTCAATCTGGCGGAATTCAACGAGGGGCGTGAATCGTCCGAGGTCCTATCGGTCAGCAACTGCTTGCCGTTCGGAGCGGAAGGCCTGGACCCACGGCATTTCGAGGTCACTGGCGCCAGCTCCCGCTGGAGCTGGCGCCATCTGATCGGCTGATTCTGCTCTAGCTCTTCATTACAAGGGAGGGACGCGACGCTACGTCCTAGCTACACCCTAGATGGACAACCCCGGGGTTCGCTCGGTCTGAGTGAGCGCGTTATTCGATAATGACTCGTAACGGTTTGCGCAACCATCGGTAATCCCCTGCCGGGCGGAAGTTGACGATAAGGTCGCTTTCATCCCCCGGCGCACCATCGATAAAATACTCCACCGAGTGGGTCTGTGCGCTGGCGCTATGGATGACAACCGCCGACGGGTCGGTACTCTTGGCTTCGATTTGCAGCACATCCGGTTTTCCGCCGATCTTTTTGATAAAGACCTCGCGAATATCAGTATCGGTTGCCGGAATATTGGCGGTAACGGTGCTCAGGTAGTAATCGTTGGCTCTGTCGGTGGTGATCCGGTCGAGTTCCCGCAACAGGTATTCCTCAACGTCCTCCAGGTCGATGTCGTTGACGTCTCGGATGGCGTCGAGGATACGATCGCGTTTGTTTTCGAGATCTTGCGTGTAGTCGATGTCCGGATCACGCTCCTCGCCGTCGCCCAGTTCCGGTGCTGCATCGATTTCCGCTTGGGTGGGCGGTTGCTGGCACAACTCGTCATCCTCCGGATAGAAGCAGATCTCGCGTAGGAGCCGATTCACCGCCGAGTACTCCGGAGCGTCCTCGCTGTTTTCAGGGATATCTGCCAAGGCGAAAGTCCCGACCGGCTGAGAAAAATCGATCTCCGCGTCCAGGGTGTTCAATTGTTCGTTAAGTTGGCTGATTACGCGGTCGGTGACGGTCACGCCGTCGCCGTCGGACGTAGACTGGTTGTCATCGAGTGTGAGTAAGAGGCGGGTAAGGTTGATCAGCGCCGGAAGCCCGATGACTTGGCGTTCGACCGGCTTATGGCTGAGCAGGCCCTGCTCGTCGGCAATGGCGCTTTGCAGGGCCGCGCGGCTTTCAGGCAGAAACTGTAAGGGCGTAATGACCTTATCGGTGGGCACGCCAGAGGCGATTTCCAGGTTGCCGATCGAAAAGCTGATGGTTTCGCCCGGATAGTACCTGAACCGCCCGGCGGAATCGGTTTCGCCGGTTTGGCTTTGGGTTCGATAGTCGAGGCCCTCTACGCCGGTGAGCGTGAGCTGGCCTGTGAGGGTGTCATCCCCATCATCGCCGTCACCGCCAAAACAGCCTTGCAGCAGGGCAAGGGACGAGATCAACACAAGGGGCTTGAGTCGCATAGTCTGCCGTTCTTTCCATGGTTCGCCGTCCGTTGAGCTGCGGCGGTCTGTCGTTGTTTTGCCTCGATTATAGGGAGTGAAATGGGGCTGTTGTTGGACGTCCGTCGCACTTTGCCAAAGTCATGTGCACCTGAGGCCAGGCCTATCCCTCTCGCATCCTATCCGTTGCGCGGGCGAGCCCAGCACGCGTCGCAAAGGGTTGAATTCGCAAGAATCGCCACTATAGAAGGAGCACTTGCGGATCTCCTCGCTTAGTGTGCTAACGGCACATTGGCCAGAATTCTGGTTCTTCAAATGCTTTTCCCGACTACAGGCAAGCACCGATGACGGATGCACTCAGGATCGCGAACCTGAGCAAGGTTTACGATTCAGGTTTCGAAGCGCTCAAGGGTATCGATCTCACGGTAAAGGAAGGGGACTTCTTCGCCCTGCTGGGTCCCAATGGCGCTGGAAAGTCCACCACGTTGGGCATCGTCTGTTCTTTGGTGAACAAGACCGGTGGCCAGGTTTCCGTGTTTGGGCACGATATCGATACCGATCTGTCCGCCGCCAAGATGAATCTGGGGGTGGTGCCCCAGGAGATGAACTTCAACCAGTTCGAGAAGGTCTTCGATATTGTCGTCACGCAGGCCGGTTACTATGGCATTCCCATTCGGCAGGCCCGGGATTCGGCAGAGCGTTATCTGCGCAAGCTAGGGCTGTGGGACAAGCGTGATTCACCCGCCCGCATGCTGTCCGGCGGCATGAAACGGCGACTGATGATCGCCCGCGCTCTGGTCCACGAACCGCGCCTGCTGATTCTCGACGAGCCCACCGCCGGCGTCGATATCGAATTGCGGCGTTCCATGTGGGCCTTTCTGGAGGAAATGAACCGCCAAGGCACCACGATTATCCTCACCACCCATTACTTGGAAGAAGCGGAAGCCCTCTGCCGTAACATTGCCATCATCGATCTTGGGAAAATTGTCCAGAGTACGAGCAAGCGCGATTTGCTCAAGCAACTTAGTCTGGAGACCTTCCTGCTAGACACGGCCGAGCCGCTCGATGAGGTTCCCCTGTTGCCGGATTTCGAAACCCGCCTCAACGGTGACGGCCAACTCGAAGTGGATGTACGCCGGGGGCAAGATCTGAACGGAGTGTTCAGTCAACTTGATATCAAAGGCGTGCGGGTGGTGAGTATGCGCACCAAGGCCAACCGTCTGGAGGAGCTGTTTATTCGCATGGTCCAACCCAATGGCGATGGGGAGGCCCAGTCATGAGCCCTCAGGCCAAACTAACGGCATTCATGACCATCGTCACCCGGGAGGTGCGCCGCTTCACTCGGATTTGGCCACAGACGCTGCTGCCGCCAGCCGTTACGATGACGCTGTATTTCATTATCTTCGGCAATCTGATTGGTTCGCGCATCGGGCAAATGGAAGGCTACGACTACATGTCATTCATTGTGCCCGGGCTGATCATGATGTCGGTCATCACCAGCTCCTACGCCAACGTGGTGTCATCTTTCTTCAGCATGAAGTTTCAGCGCAGCATTGAGGAACTGCTGGTTTCACCGGTACCGAATTACTTGATCCTGGCGGGTTACGTGGCCGGCGGCATGGTTCGGGGGCTTGGCGTGGGGTTGATTGTAACGCTGCTCTCGCTTGGATTTACCGACCTGTCTTTACATCACCCGCTGGTGACGGTGCTGACGGTGGCACTGACCTCGATGCTGTTTTCGTTGGGCGGGTTTATCAACGCGATGCTGGCCACGAAATTCGACGACATTTCCATCGTGCCGACATTCATACTGACGCCGTTGACCTATCTGGGCGGCGTGTTCTACTCAATCAAGTTGCTCCCGGATATTTGGCAGGGCGTGTCGATGATCAACCCGATTCTCTATATGGTGAACGCCTTCCGGTACGGCATTCTGGGTTTCTCCGATGTGCATGTTGGTATATCGCTGACCATGATTTTGGTCTTCATTGTGTTATTGATCATTGTTTCGTTGAGGATGCTGGCGCGCGGTAAGGGCATCCGTCACTGACAGGACAAGACGATCCGCTACGGACAGGATAAGGCTACGAACAGGATAAGACTATGGCACTGCACGACGCCCCTTTGGGCAAGAGTAGCGAGTATCCGGAGCGTTACGCGCCGGAGCTATTGTTCCCGGTACCGCGCCAGGATAACCGGCGCCGGATTGGGCTAGACGATGGCCGCTGGCCCTGGTTCGGTGCGGATTTGTGGCAGGCCTGGGAGTTGTCGTGGTTGCGTCCGAGCGGCGTGCCCGCTGTCGGGTGGGGCGTTATCCGCGTACCGGCGGCCTCGCCGACTATCATCGAGTCCAAGTCGCTCAAGCTGTACCTGAATTCGCTGAACCAGGAAGTCTTTTCCAGTCACGAACAGGTGCAAGAGCGGATTGGCGAGGATCTATCCAGCGCATGCGGGGCGGTGGTGTCGGTGGAAATCTATTCGGTGGATGCGCCCTCAAGCATCGTGTCCCGGCCTCAGGATTTCGAGTTGATCGACGATGAGCCGGTAGAGGTTGATGCCTACACGCCGTGTCCAGAGCGTTTGGCCGCTGGCGGCGATAGGGTCAGCGAAGCGTTATGTTCTCACTTGCTGAAAAGCAACTGTCCGGTGACCGGCCAGCCGGACTGGGGCAGTTTGCTGATTCGCTATTCGGGTCGGAAGATCGACAGGGCGTCGCTTTTGCACTATGTCGTGGGGTTCCGCCAGAAGCAGGATTTTCACGAACACTGTGTGGAGACTGTCTTCACCGACCTCATGACCTATTGCCAGCCTGAGTCGCTGACCGTGAGTGCTCATTACACGCGCCGTGGCGGTTTGGATATCAATCCCTGGCGCAGTACCGATCCGCATGAACCGCCGATGCCCCGCCTATTGAGGCAGTGAACCGAAGCCGCCGGCCCCGCAAGCTACATGCGCTCGAATGCATGGCGATTAGAACCGTGGTCGCGAGGGCCGGCGTTAAGGAACGTCGTCCTCCTGACGTAGACGGTCGACGGCTTCTTCCAGAGCGCGCAGGATATCGGACCGTTCGTTGCCCCTAACTTTGTCCGAATCCAGGTACATCGCGAAGCCGGCGTGTTCGTGCTCGAGGAAGCTGCGTTCGGCGCCCAGATCCCGGC
Source organism: Marinobacter fonticola (assembly GCF_008122265.1). NCBI lineage: Bacteria > Pseudomonadati > Pseudomonadota > Gammaproteobacteria > Pseudomonadales > Marinobacteraceae > Marinobacter > Marinobacter fonticola. The sequence continues at coordinate 2,478,033 of NZ_CP043042.1, read as the reverse complement.
GGAAGTCGATGACCTCGTAGATAGGGACCGGGCGGCCAAAACCTTTCACCGTAATTTCCCCTTTGTCCCGGCACATAATCTTGTCCTTGATCAGCGAGAAGGTCTCGTAGGAAATCAGAATTTCTCCGGGATCGGCCAGGGACTCAAGTCGGCTCGCCAAGTTCACTTCTTTGCCGATGATCGTGTAATCCATTCGGTTTTCAGCGCCGAAGTTGCCGACCGTGGTATAGCCGGCGCTGATGCCCATACGAATTTCCAGTGGTGTCTTGATGCCTTGGCTACGCCATTTCTGGCGCATGATCTTCATGTGCTTGCGCATATCGATCGCCATCGAGACACAGGCCAGGGCGTCCTCCCGGGGTCCTCTGCTGGTGGGATCGCCAAAGAAGATCATGATCGAGTCGCCCACGAACTTGTCGATGGTACCGCCGTATTTAAGCGCGACCTGAGACATTTCGTTGAAGTAGTGATTGAGCAACTCGGTCAGGGCTTCGGGCTCCATTTCCTCGGAAAGCTGAGTAAAGCCTTTGATATCCGAGAAGAAGATGGATAATTTCTTACGCTGGGTTTCCAACCTTACATCCCGCTCGCCGGTAAAGATCGATTGCCACACCTGGGGCGAAAGGTATTTAGACAGTTTGTGGGAGAGGGCGATGGATTGCTCGCGCTGATATTGGATCTGGGACTTGGCGGTCATCAGCGCCCGCGCCTGTTGATGGGCGTAAAAGGCGGTTATGCAGATGTACAGTCCGGTACAAAGCAGAGCGACGAGGCTCAACAGCAAAGGCGCCTGAAGCGAGGGTGCAAGACCATTTAATCCCACGCCAAGCAATGCGCCGATGACGAGCCAAAGAATCCCGAACAGCCACTGACGCATGCCGCCCACCAGCATGCAACTGAACATGAGCATCATCGTCACGGACAAAGCGGGGATGGCAATCAGGCCTATGGTGCCCACAAACGCGCCGCCAACGGCACAATCGAGCAACAGCATCTTGTGGCGGATACGGGGGGATTGCCGCAGAAACGTCCGCCGGGTCATAAAATGAACCGCGTGCGGCCAGAGCAGGGCGGCGGGAATTAACCAGATCAGCCACGCAGCAAATAAGCCGGTGTGCAGGCCGGTGAAAATAATGGCCGCTGCACCCACATAAGCCAGTACTCGACCGTTGTAGTCGGGCATCGGCGGAATGACGACGGGTTTGCTCTGGGGGTCCAGCAACAGGGATTTGCCACTCGCCAGCGGTGCATTCATCATTTCAGAACCGGATTCGGCCCGTCAGCATGTCCTTGAGCATGACCCAATCGCCCAGGAGACTGTATAGCGGGTATTTGAATGTGGCTGGCCGGTTCTTCTCGAAAAAGAAGTGTCCCAGCCAGGCAAAGCCGTAGCCGATGACCGGCAACAGAAGCAGGTAGATCCATTGCGTAGTGGCCATAGTGTAAAGCAGTACTGCGATGACCAGCATGCTGCCCAAGTAGTGTAGGCGGCGGCAGGTAGGATTGCTGTGTTCTTCCAGGTAATAGGGGTAAAACTCGGAAAAGCTTTTGAATTCACGATCTTCTTGGGTCATGACTTTCCGCCGGTAACTTCTTGTTATAGTCTTCAAAGCATTAATCATGTGCCCCGGTAGCCAGGGAAAAACGGCATTGCTGCGTCCTGGACCTCATCCTTGGCTGAGCCTTTCGCGGCTATCGTTGAAACCCGCTTTGGACGCCAAAAATTAGGCACTTCTACGTATGCCTCAAGGTTAGCAGTAATACCGAAGTGGCTCAATTATAGTGCGATCTGCGTCGATCTGGTTTTATATTTCCTTGTCAAACCAGGCCCCTGACAAACCAGGAACTTATATGAGTGAGCTTGTTAATTCGATTTTGAACCGCTCGTCCGAACCAAGACTGGCGGAACCCGCACCGGATGCCTCGGTTCTGGAAGAGGCTTTTGCCTGCGCCGCCAGGGCGCCTGACCATGCGCTCCTTCGTCCCTGGCGCTACCTGATTATCGAGGGTGACGGCTTGGAGGCTTTGGGCGACGTATTTGCGGCGGCGGCCGATCCGGATGATCCGTTGGCCCCCAAGGTTCAGAAACTGCGTCAAATGCCTCATCGGGCACCCATGATGATTGTCGGTATTACGCGCCATCAGAAGCATCCCAAGGTCCCCGAAATCGAGGAATCGCTGTCTACCGGGTGTGGCATGGCTTTCCTTTTACTTGCCCTGGAGGCTCGCGGATATTCGGGAATGTGGCGTACCGGGCCGGTCGCCTACCATTCAGCGGTGAGAGAAGGGCTCGGCCTGGCCGCAAACGAAACGATTACCGGCTTTCTCTACGTTGGTACGCCAATCGTCAATAAACCGTCCGTCGCTCCGGCCGAAACAAAGAGTTTCGTTTCGCGGTGGCCCAACGATTGAGGCATTAATACTGCATCCAGCCGGCAGGGGGAAAGCTCTTGCCGCTTTGCTTCCCCGCTTGCATCCCAGAACTAGAAAGTTTCCGCTCCAGCCTCGCCTTCACCCGCTTTTAGCCAATCTGGCATCCCAATTGCTTTAGATTCATCAAAGTCGATTTTCGGCAACTTTTTGTTTTGGGCAACTCCGCGGAGAAACGGTATGGCCATCAATTTCAACAACGCTTTGGGTGTGCATGAGCGAGCGGTGAATCTCCGGATTCAAAGAGCTGAGGTTTTGGCCAACAACCTGGCGAACGCGGACACGCCGGGGTTCAAGGCACGGGATATCGATTTTCGTGCCGCCCTGGGCGCCGCCGAGGCGACGTCCCAAGGGCTATCGATGACCCGAACCAACGACGGCCATATCGACACGGGAGCGGCCATGACCGAACGGGCAGCGCTACTATACCGGAATCCACACCAGCCTTCGCTGGACGGCAACACCGTGGATGCCCAACAGGAGCAAGCCACGTTCATGCGCAACTCGATGGATTTTCAGGCCAGTTTCCAGTTTCTGAACAGCAAGTTTACCGGCCTGACCAAGGCCATTACCGGCCAGTAACGGTTTCGCAGGTAGAGGATCAATACCATGTCACTCGGCAACATTTTTGATATCGCAGGCTCCGGCATGACCGCCCAGTCCCTGCGGCTGAATACCACCGCTTCGAACATTGCCAACGCGGAAACCGCCAGTTCCAGCACCGATGAAGCCTATCGTGCGCGCAAGCCGGTATTTTCCGCCATTCAGCAAAACATGATGAATCAGGACGGGTTCGGTTCCGGCTGGGGGCCTGAAGGCGCCGCCTCCGCCGGTGTCCAGGTTGATGGCGTGGTTGAAAGCGATGCGCAGCTACAGATGCGCTACGAGCCGAATCACCCGGCCGCGAACGAAGACGGCTACGTGTATTACCCGAACGTCAACGTGGTCGAGGAAATGGCGGACATGATGTCCTCTTCCCGCAGCTTTGAAATGAACGTCGACGTGATGAACACCGCCAAGTCGATGATGCAGCGCATCCTCACCCTCGGCCAGTCGTAGCCGGCTCAGTAAGGAGTAACCCATGAGCGCGATAAATAATACCGCCGCCGCTGATGTACTGAGTCAGTATCAGACGCAAAGCAGTTCGGCCGGCGCCTCCGATGAGTTGGGCAAAAATGAGTTCATGGAGCTCATGATTGCTCAATTGAAGAATCAAAATCCGCTGGAGCCGCAAGACAACGGCGATTTCATTGCGCAGCTTGCCCAGTTCAGCTCGCTGGAAGAGATGCAGGGATTGTCCGGCAGCGTGCAGGACGTCGTCGGTCAGTTTCGCTCCACTCAGGCGCTGCAGGCGTCGGCAATGGTCGGCCGCACGGTGCTAGTGCCGTCCCAGACCGGCATTCTCGGGGCCTCCCGGGAAGTTGAGGGCGTAATCGGTGTACCGGCAACCACATCGAGCCTGCGTGTCGACGTGATGAATTCTTCCGGTGAACTGGTGCGCCAGATTGACCTTGGCGCGGCCCAGGCCGGTCAGACGTCGTTTACTTGGGATGGTAAAGACAGTAGCGGCAATGATCTGCCGGAGGGCGCGTATATGGTCAAAGCCAGTGGCAGCTACAACGGCAGCACGGAGCAGCTCGGCACGATGGTCAGCGCCAATGTGGACAGTGTTTCCTTGGGTACCGCAGGCAGCGTAACCCTGAACCTCGCAGGTATGGGCTCGATCGCCCTGTCCGATGTGCGGCAGATTAACTAACAGTTTTTAGTGAGGTGAAGTATGGCGTTCAATATCGGTCTTAGTGGCCTTCGAGCCGCGTCTGCTGACCTGGATGTCACTGGCAACAACATTGCCAATGCCAGCACGGTGGGTTTCAAGGAGAGCCGCGTCCAGTTCGGCGACCTTTATGCCAACGGTTTTTTGTCGTCGGGTTCGGCGCCCATCGGCGATGGGGTGAATGTTCAGGACGTTAAGCAGTCATTTGGCCAGGGCAATATCAGCTTTACGGATAATGGCCTGGACATGGCTATTAGTGGCGATGGCTTTTTTATGCTGAACAACGGCGGCGAAATTCGATACTCGCGTGCAGGCCAGTTCAGTATCGATAAAGACGGGTATGTGGTTAATAACCAAAGCATGCGCGTTCAGGGCTACACCGCGGATGGCGATGGCAACCTTTCAGGCGTGCGTGGGGATCTGCAGATTGAAACGGCTAACCTGGCGCCGCGGCGGACGACTAATTTGCAGACCGACGTCAATCTGGACTCAAGGCAGACCGTACTCGAAAACCGGGTTGCCTTCCTGATCGGGGGAGAGGGGTCTAACCCCTCTGCCGCAGAGACCAGCGCTATCCTTGGAGAATCTTTTACTCTTACTTATCAGGATGGCACTACGCAGTCCCAAACCTTGCCTACGGCACTGACGCCTGGACAGGGTGCAGATTACCTGGCCGAGTTATTAAACGGTATCGAAGGTATTAATGCGTCGGCACGCACCGAGCAGCGTATTAGCGGGGCGAATCTGACCCAGTTGAACAATGCTTTGGGTCAACCCGATTTTCAGTTTAGCGTCTCGGTTGCCGGTGCTTCCGATGTCACATTCGACAGCGGCGATGTGGGGTCGCCTGCCTCTTTAGAAAATCTTGCCGCCGCGATTACGGCCGCGCCTGGCTTGTCTTCCGTCAGTGCTGAGGTGGACGGTGGTAATCTGGTTTTACGTGATAGCCGCGGTCAGCATCTGAGCACGTCGTTTGACAGCGTTGCTTCCGGCGATAGCGGCTCCGTTGCAACCGATGGTTTCCTGATGAGCCTGTCGGCCGACGACAGCATCAACAGCGCTACCTCGCCCGATGCGGGCTCCGATATCGTGGCCTACTTTAACAATGGCGCTGCCAATCCAAGCGTCACCAACGCCTTCAACCCGATCGACCAGCGCACGTATAATCACGCTACGTCTACGACCATTTACGATAGCTTGGGCAACTCGCATGAGTTGACGCAATTCTTTGTCAAAGACCAATCCCCTGGAAACGGGGTGGGGCAAAGCCAATGGTCTGTTTATCTGCAAATCGACGGTGAAATGGTTGCGGGCACTGACCAGTCGCCTTACACCGCTCTCTTTAACCAGGACGGTTCCCTGGAGTCGATCAATGGCAACACCAATGGCGAGATTATCGTAACCGACTGGGTACCGAAAAATGCCGCGGGCGATCCCAATGGCGCCGATGGTCCGCCTATCAACCCGGGTAACGTCGTGAGCCCCATTCCGGAGCCGCCCACGAGTTCGGCCTTTGTCTTGAACCTGGGGGACGCTACGCAATACGGGGCATCCTTCGGGGTCAATGACCAGCAGCAGAACGGTTACTCTACCGGGCGTTTGTCCGGGCTGGATGTCTCCGATCAGGGGGTGATCTTTGCCCGTTACACCAATGGACAGTCCAAGTCCTTGGGGCAGGTGGCTCTGGCGGCATTCAATAACACCGATGGCCTTTCACCGACGGGGGATACCTCGTGGGTAGAAACCTTCGAGTCCGGACAGCCGATCATTGGGGCACCGGATACGGGTACTTTGGGGTCGATCAAGGCGAGTTCGGTGGAAGAGTCCAACGTCGATCTTTCGGCGGAACTGGTGAACCTGATCATCGCCCAGCGTAACTACCAGGCCAACGCCAAGACCATCGAAACTTCGGATTCCGTCACCCAGACGATTATCAACCTCCGCTAAACCTGCCTTCCACAACAGCCGTGAGCCTCTGAACTCACGGCTGTTGCTGCTTTTCGATTTTCTGGCACGACTTCTGCTTTAACTCTACCAAGAGTCAAAAATCCGGCAGGAGTTTTCCCATGGATAAATCCATCTTTATCGGTATGTCCGGCGCCAAGCAAACCATGCTGGCGCAGCAGGCGCATGCCAATAACCTGGCGAACGTTAATACCACAGGCTTTAAACGGGACTTCGCCCAGGCCCGCAGCATGCCGGTCTTCGGCGAGCACTTCCCGACGCGCGCCTACGCCATGACCGAGCGCCCGGGCACCGATCTTTCTGCCGGCGCCATGATGGAAACCGGCCGAGCGCTTGATGTTGCCATCGGCGGGGAAGGCTGGCTGTCCGTTCAGGCGCAGACGGGGGAAGAAGTATTGACCCGCTCAGGCAGTTTGAACGTCGACGTCAACGGCATGTTGCGTACCGCAACCGGTGAGCCCGTTCTCGGAAACGGCGGCCCGGTTGCGTTACCGCCATACGACAGCCTGGTGATCGGCCAGGACGGCACTGTCTCGATCGTGCCCGTAGGTGGACCGCCAGATCAATTGGTGGAAGTGGATCGCCTGAAGCTGGTGAATCCGCCCCAGGATGCGCTGATGAAAGGAACCGACGGTTTTGTCCGCCGCAAGCCGGATCAGGCCATCGACGGTGCCGAACCACTGGATGCGAGCGTACGGTTGCAGTCCGGGTTTCTCGAAGCGTCCAACGTCAACGCGGTGGAGGAAATGATTTCCAACCTTGAGCTTGCACGGCAGTACGAGATGCAGGTGAAGGTCATGCAAACCGCGAAAAGTAATTCCGATGCGACGGCACGGCTGTTGCAGAACCTTGGTTAATAGCCGGATTTAGCCGGAGAGAATGATCGGACGGCGGCAACAATTCGCCGCTTCGACGATCGATTCCATGCAGGAGACAAACAATGCATCCAGCACTTTGGGTCAGCAAAACAGGTTTGAGTGCGCAGGACACCAACATGTCCACCATTTCCAACAACCTGGCCAACGTGAACACGACGGGCTTTAAACGAGACCGTGCCGTTTTCCAGGACCTGTTGTACCAGATCAACCGTCAGCCAGGCGGCATGTCCACCGAAAATTCCGAGTTGCCCTCAGGTCTGCAGCTCGGTACCGGTGTGCGTGTGGTGGGCACCGCCAAGCAGTTCACCCAGGGCAACCTGCAGGTGACCGAGCAGCCGCTGGATATGGCGGTCAACGGCCGCGGTTTCTTCCAGGTATTGCTGCCGGATGGCGAGATCGCCTACACCCGGGACGGGCAGTTCCAGCTCAACGCGGACGGTGACGTTGTCAACGCCAACGGTTATCCGCTGGAGCCGAATATCAACGTGCCGGAGAACACCACCAGCATCACCATCGGAACCGACGGCACGGTCTCTGCCGTCATCGAAAATCAGGCCGCTCCGGTGCAGCTCGGTGAAGTGACGCTGGTGGACTTCGTCAACCCGCAGGGCCTGATGGCCGTCGGTAACAACCTGTTCCGCGAGACCAACTCCAGTGGCGACCCCCAGGAAGGTGAAGCGGGTATTGGCGGTCTCGGCACCATCGAGCAGGGCATGACTGAATCGTCCAACGTCGAGGTGGTGGAAGAACTGGTGAACATGATCACCACCCAGCGCGCCTACGAAATGAACTCAAAGGTGGTGTCTACCACCGACCAGATGCTCCAGTTCCTATCTCAGAACGTTGGCTAAGGCCGCGTGACGGGAAGGGAGGTTAAATGATGAAACTCCGATTCACACCGATTCTGATCGTATCGCTGGCCCTGTTGCAGGGCTGCCAGGCGGTCAGCCGTCCACGGGCGATACCCGACGATCCTGCGTTTGCCCCGGTCAGGGCGCAGTCCATGATGCAGCGCGATCCGTCCTCCGGCGCGATCTATCAGACCTCCCGTAACTTCAATTTTTACGGCGACACGGTGGCTCTCAACGTCGGCGACATCCTGCTGATCACGCTTGAGGAGCAGACCCAAGCCTCCAAGGACGCGAAGAGCAGTATTACCAAGGACAGCGAGGTCAACTTCAACGACGGCGGTATCCTTGGACTCAACAAGTTGAATCTGGGCACCAACCCCAAGTTCGAGCGTGATTTCGAAGGCGATGCCCAGGCCGATCAAAGCAACAGCTTGAACGGTAGCATCACGGTCACGGTCACCGAGGTGTATCCCAACGGCATTCTGCGTATCCGCGGCGAGAAGTGGTTGTCGCTCACCAACGGTGACGAGTACATCCGCCTGACCGGGCTCGTGCGTCCCCAGGATATCAACCCGGACAACACGATTTCTTCCAATCGTGTCGCTGACGCCCGTATCGCCTATGGCGGAACCGGCGATTTCGATCAGGCCACCCGTCAAGGCTGGATGTCGCGCTTCTTCAACAGTGAGTGGTTCCCGCTATGAAATCGTTACGCGCATTTATTGCGTTCATTGCATTCGCCGTATGGGTCCAGCCGGTACTGGCTGATCGCCTGAAGGACATGGCGCGGGTACAGGGTGTACGTTCGAACCAGTTGGTGGGTTACGGCCTGGTCGTGGGTCTCGATGGCACCGGCGATTCGGCGCCGTTCACCGACCAAACGTTCCGCAACCTGATGAACCAGTTCGGCATTACATTGCCGCCGGGTGTCAGCCCCAAGCTGGACAACGTGGCCGCTGTGACGGTTCACGCCAGTCTGCCGCCGTTTGCCAAGCGTGGTCAGGACATAGACATCACCGTGTCGTCCATCGGCAATGCAGACAGTCTGCGCGGCGGTAGCCTGCTGATGACGCCGCTGAAGGGTGCCGATGGCCAGGTATACGCGATGGCCCAGGGGAGTTTGGTCGTCGGCGGCTTCGGCGCGTCCGGGCAGGACGGATCGCGCATTTCCGTCAACGTTCCGAGTGTGGGGCGTATTCCCAATGGCGCCTCGGTCGAGCGCGAAGTCATCTCGCCGTTCAGCCGGGGGGATACCATTACCTTCGATCTGCTGCGCCCGGATTTCACCACCGCTCGCCGGGTCGTTGAAACCATCAACACAACCCTGGGTCCGGAGATGGCCTACGCCCATGACGCGACATCGATTTCGGTCAAGGCGCCGAGGGATCCTTCCCAGCGGGTGGGCTTCCTATCGGTGCTGGAAAACATGGAGGTCGACCCGGCACAAGAGGCCGCGAAAGTCGTGATCAATAGCCGTACCGGCACCATTGTTGTGGGGCAAAACGTGCAGGTCAGTCCGGCTGCGGTGACCCATGGCAGCCTCACGGTGACCATCGAAGAGAACCCCCAGGTCAACCAGCCGAACGCCTTTGCACAGGGCGACACTGTGGTGACACCGGATAGCACGATTACCACGACCCAGGAACCGGCACGGATGTTCAAGTTCGGTCCGGCGGTAACGCTGAACGAAATCGTTCAGGCGGTTAATCAGGTTGGCGCAGCCCCCGGTGACGTGATGGCTGTGCTGGAAGCGCTTAAACAGGCCGGTGCATTGCGCGCCGAGCTGATCGTCATCTAGGTGTTGTGATGCAGAGCTCTCGTCTCGACAGTGCGCAGTTCTATACCGAATTCAGCGGCCTCAACGCGCTGAAGACCCAGGCGCGCACGGATAAAAAGGCTGCTCTGGAGCAGGTGGCCAAGCAGTTCGAGAGCCTGTTCATGTCCCAGATGCTGAAGTCCATGCGCTCGGTGAACGACGTGTTTGCCGAGGGCAATTACCTCAATAGCAGTCAGTCGAAGTTCTACCAAGAGATGTTCGACAACCAGTTGACGCTGTCCATGAGCCAGCAGCAGGGCCTCGGGCTTTCCGATGTCCTGGCCCGGCAACTGTCACGCCAGATTCCCGGCATGGACGACGGCGGCACGAAGGCAACGGGCCATAAGGCCACGATTGCGGACTACGATCGCAGCCTCCCGGCCTTATCGCCGCGCTTGCCCAAACAAGTTGACGAGGTTAAGGCGATCTCAGAGAGCGTGGCTGCTCAAAAACCGCGTGAAGCCGTTGTCGAGAAAGAGGTTGCCGAGACTGTCTCCATCGATCTGCCGGAAACGTTCGAGTCGCCTGAGCATTTCGTGCGCACACTGCTGCCGATGGCAGAGGCTGTCGCCGGCGATTCCGGCATCGATCCCCGGGTGATGGTGGCCCAGGCTGCGCTCGAGACCGGTTGGGGCAAGCACATGATCAAGGCCGCCGACGGCGAACACAGCTTCAATTTGTTCGGTATCAAGGCCGACAGCCGTTGGCAAGGCAGTGCGGTGGATATCACGACCTCCGAATACCGTGAAGGCGTGAAAATGAATGAGCGTGCGGCTTTCCGTGCCTACCCGGATTACCAGTCCAGTTTCGAGGACTATATCGGGTTCCTGGAACGGAATCCGCGTTACCGCGACGTGTTGGCGGTTGCCGATAATCCCGAGGCCTTTGCGGATGGATTGCAGGCGGCAGGCTATGCAACAGACCCGGCCTATGGCGCGAAGATCCGTCGCATTCTCAATAGTGATTCTTTTGAGGCAATCACAGGGGAGACCCTGTCCCTCAATCAGCGTGGTGAGGAGTAAAGGATATGGCTGGCCTGATCAATATTGGTCTTTCCGGCATTCTGGGTCACCAGACTGCGCTGAATACCACGGGCAACAACATCACGAATGCCAACACGCCGGGTTATAGTCGCCAGGAGGTGATGTTCGAGACTCAGGATGGTTTGCGTTCGGGGGCCGGTACGATCGGTACCGGCGTTTCCATTTCCAACATCCGACGTCTTGCGAACGAGTATCTGGTACAGCAAGTCCGGGAAAGTTCTACGCTTCAGGGCGAGCAAGCGGCGCTCAATACCGAACTCACACGGCTTGATAATTTATTGGGCGGTGAATCGACGGGCCTGAGCAACGCACTCAATAACTTCTTTGCCAGTTTGCAGAATGCGGCGGAAGATCCCACGTCGTTACCCCAGCGGCAGATGGTTCTCAGCGAAGCCCAGCAGGTGGTCAATCGCTTTCAGGCGCTGCAAGAAGTCATGATTCAGCAGCGTGAATCGGTCAAAACCCAGATGCAGCAGGGCACTAAAGATGCCAATACGCTGCTCAACAGTATCGCCGAGTTGAACCTGGCGATTTCCGAATCGCCGGGCCTGGCTCAGGGCAAGATGCCCAATGAGCTGATCGATAAGCGTGATGAAAAACTGAGGCAGCTTTCCGAACTGGTCAGTATCAAAGTCAACGAGACTCAGGGCAGTCAGGTGAACGTGTCGCTGGGCAACGGCCTGGCGTTGGTTACCGGCGCAAATGCTGCTCAGTTTGGTACGCGGGAAAACGCCGCTGATCCGTCAACGCTTGAAGTGACCCTGAAAGCTGGCGGCCGTACCCTGGAGATCGATGACCAGATCAACGGCGGCAAGCTGGGGGGATTGCGCCGCTTTGAAAAAGAAGCCCTACAGCCAGCCTTCGATGAGCTTGGCCGGGTCGCTTTGGCGCTCTCGGCTTCGGTGAATCATCAGCATGAAATTGGTATGGATCTGGAAGGCGACTTGGGTGGTCTGTTCTTCACCGATATCAATGCATCTGCTGCCCAGACCAGCCGCGTGATCGCGAACGACAACAACCAGGCGCCGAACAACGCGCAACTGGCGGTCGAGATTACCGACACCGCTGCCCTCGAGGGCAGCACCTTGACGTTGAAGTTTGGGGAAAACGGCAACTACGAGCTGATCAACGAAGCTACCGGGGAAACCGTTAACCAGGGTCGCCTGCCGGATATGCCGAGGGCCGAGATCACCATGCCCGGTTTCAACATCCGGTTTGAAGGCGGCTCGATCAATGCGGGCGATAGCTTCCGGATCCAGCCCACACGTAACGCCGCGGCCAATATCGGATTGGAGGTCCGCCGGGATGAGGATCTGGCACTGGCAAGCCCGATCAAGGCGACCACGGCGGACGCGAACAAAGGGTCGGGAACGATCACACAGGGCACGATGCTTAATGTCCGGAATCCGATTACCAACGCGTTATTGCCCGGATTCACGGAACGGCAAAACCTTGCGAACGGTCCGCTTGAGGTCAGCTTTGAGCTCAACGCGAGGGATGAATTGGAATTCGTTGTCACCGACGCCAATGGCAGTGAGCTTAACCGGGATACTTTTAAAACCGGGCAAGCTAACACGCTGTTCAGCGACTCGCCCAATGACGGCCCTGCGTACCAAGGCTTCCAGTACAGCGTCTCTGGCCAGCCGGAACCGGGCGATACGTTCAACATAGCGTTCAACGCCGGCGGCGTCTCGGACAACCGCAATGCCGAGCTTCTGGCGGCACTCGGTACCGCCAATACGATGAACGGCGCCAGTCAAAGCTTTGCCGAGGGCTATGCCGGATTAGTTGAGGACGTTGGCGTGAAGACCCGCCAAAGTCAGCTCGATCTGGAAGCCGGCAGCACCCTGCTCGAACAAGCCACCAACCAGCGCGAATCGGTGTCTGGCGTGAATTTGGATGAGGAGGCCGGCAGGCTGATCCAATACCAGGCTGCCTACAACGCCTCAGCTCAGGTCATTTCCGTGGCTCAGGACTTGTTTAACACATTGCTGCAAAGCTTCCGATAATGGCTCCGGTCTCGGGGCGAGGTGATGCCGAATGATTCGAATTTCTTCGCAACAGGTTTTTTCCAGCGGTATTAACAGGCTGCAGGAATTGAACAGCAACCTGAACAATACTCAGGAGCAGATTTCCACGGGCAAGAAGGTGAACAGGCCGTCCGACGACCCTGTGGCCGCTGCTCGCATTCTCAAGCTGGATCAGGAGGTCAAGCGCATTGAGACCTATCAGCGCAATGCGGACCTTGCGAGTAATCGGCTGCAGCAGGAAGAGGGCGCGCTTTCCAGTGCAGTCGATATTATTCAACGTGTTCGCGAGCTGACGGTACAAGCGGGGAACGGTTCGTTGTCGGCCAACGACCGCCAGTCGATTTCCTCGGAGTTGAAAGAGCGTTTGGGCCAGCTGGCGAATGTCGCCAATACCCGCGATGCGTCCGGCGAGTATATCTTCAGCGGTTTCCAGGGCTCGCAACCGGCCTTTGTTAAACAACCCGACGGCAGTTGGCAATACAATGGTGACGAGGGCCAGCGCAAGCTGGAAATCGACGACGGCGTCACTGTGGCGATCAGTGATCATGGCAAGGGTATATTTGCCGCGGTTCCGGCTGCTATTACCGCTGTTCCGAATGCGGCTAATAGTGGCGGCAGCTATGTCTCGGGCCTTGAATTGACAAACGCACAAGCGCTGAAGGACGCGTTCGCTCCCCGTGTACCGGACGATCTAACCGTTTCTGTCGGTCTCGGTGGCCAAATATCCGTAACCAGCCCGGACGGCACCGATCTTACGCCCACGCCTGCACCTAGCGTCGGCGACGAGTTCGAAGTCGCCGGGGTGAAAATGACGGTTAATGACGCTCAGGACGGCGACGAGTTCAGTATTGCTATCAACAAAAAGCAGTCCGTTTTCGGCACTATCGAAAACCTCATCGCGGGTCTCGACTCGATGGAGAAATCTTCAGGTATGGGGCGGGCCCAGTACGACGCTTTCATTTCCGAATCGCTAGCCAATCTGGACAACGCGCAAGAAAGCATCCTGCTGAAACAGACAGAGCTTGGCGGCAGAATGAACGCCGTGGAGTCCACCCAGGGATTCTTAGACGACTCGGCACTGTACTCGAAGGATATTCGCTCCAAACTGGAAGACGTGGACTACGCCGAGGCGGTGAGCAATCTGAGCTTCCAAAGCTTTGTGCTGCAGGCCGCGCAGCAGTCCTTTGCCCAGGTGTCGCAACTGTCGTTGTTCGATCGTCTCTGATTCGTTTTTTTAGTATTTTGGCCCCGCTTTTTTGCGGGGCTTCTGTTGACGTTGAAATTCGCCTCAGTATAATCGCCACACTCTCCAGTCGCCGGGGTGGTGAAATCGGTAGACACGCGAGATTCAAAATCTCGTGCAGGCAACTGCGTGTGGGTTCAAGTCCCACCCCCGGCACCAAATTCCAGAATGTATAGCGCACCCTCCGGGATCTGAGCCAACCTTTGGCCCGTTCTCTAATGACAGGTCCTAGTGATAGGCCTTAGCGATAGGTCCCCTTGCCAAGATTGGGTTGAGCCTCCATGAAAGTCTCTGATTTCCATTACGACCTTCCGGATGAACTCATCGCGCGTTACCCCCTCGAAGAACGCACAGCAAGCCGCATGCTGCACCTGGACGGACTCAACGGTGCCGTCAGTCATGGGCATTTCCGTGATCTTCTTGATCGGCTCGAACCCGGCGACCTATTGGTATTCAACAATACCCGCGTGATCCCGGCTCGTCTGTTTGGCCAGAAAGAAACCGGCGGCAAGCTGGAAATCCTGGTGGAGCGGGTTCTCGATCAGCGCGAGTTGCTGGCTCATATCCGATCCTCTAAATCGCCGAAGCCAGGCCAATTGGTACGGATTGAGGGGGGCGGCGCTTTCCGTATGGTCGAGCGTCGGGATGCGTTGTTCCGTTTGGCGCTGGAAGAGGGCGCCGATTCCGTGCTCTCGCTGCTGGAGGCTGTGGGGCATATGCCCTTGCCGCCCTACGTAGATCGTCCTGACGAATCCACCGACCGGGAACGCTACCAGACGGTTTACGCCCGCGATCCGGGGGCGGTTGCAGCGCCGACCGCGGGACTGCACTTCGATGAGTCCATGCTGACGGCGCTGACAAAGCGTGGTGTAGAGCAGGCGTTTGTCACGCTGCATGTCGGTGCAGGCACGTTCCAGCCAGTACGGGTGGACACGATTGAAGAACATCGAATGCACAGTGAGGTCGCTGAAGTGCCACAAGCGACTGTCGATGCGATTTATCGCACGCGGGCACGGGGCGGCCGGGTTGTCGCCGTGGGAACGACATCAGTGCGCTCTCTGGAGTCCGCGTCTCGCGATGGCGAATTGAAGCCATTTCAGGGCGAAACCGACATCTTCATTTACCCGGGTTACCGCTTCCAGTGTATCGACGCGCTAGTGACCAACTTCCATCTACCGGAATCCACGCTCATCATGCTGGTTAGCGCCTTCGCCGGCTATGACGCAGTCATGAAGGCCTATCGGGAAGCTGTGAACGAACGCTACCGTTTTTTCAGTTATGGCGATGCCATGTTTGTCACCGGCCAGCGGATGTCGGTTCAGGCTGAGCAAGCGCTTCAGGAGTTAGATCAATGAGTGACCGTTGTTTTATGTCCTTCGAAACCAGCGCGACGGATGGCAAAGCGCGGCGAGGAACCCTGACTTTTCCTAGAGGAGAGGTCCAGACCCCGGCTTTTATGCCGGTCGGCACCTACGGCACGGTGAAGGGCATGTTGCCGCGGGATATCGAGGGCATCGGCGCCCAGATTATTCTGGGTAATACCTTCCATCTGATGCTGCGCCCGGGCACAGAGGTGATCAAGCAGCACGGCGACCTGCACGATTTTACCCAGTGGCAGGGACCGATTCTGACCGATTCTGGCGGCTTTCAGGTTTTCAGTCTGGGAGAAATGCGCAAAATCACGGAGCAAGGCGTGACCTTCCGCTCGCCCGTCGACGGCGCACCGGTGGAGCTATCGCCGGAAATATCCATGCAGGTCCAGCGTGACTTGGGTGCGGATATCGTCATGATCTTCGATGAATGCACGCCTTATCCAGCCACGGAAAAGCAGGCTGAAGACTCCATGGAAATGTCCTTGCGCTGGGCCAAGCGTAGCAAGGAGGCCCATGGCGACAGTCCTTCGGCGCTGTTCGGTATCGTCCAGGGCGGCATGTACCCGCCGCTTCGGGAGCGTTCTCTGGAGGGACTGGTCGATATCGGTTTCGAAGGTTATGCCATCGGCGGGCTGTCGGTGGGTGAGCCCAAGGAAGAGATGATCCATATCCTCGACCGCTTGCCGCCGTTGATGCCGGCCGACTGCCCACGTTACCTCATGGGCGTGGGCAAGCCCGAGGATATCGTCGAAGCCGTACGCCGCGGCGTGGATATGTTCGACTGCGTCATGCCCACCCGCAATGCCCGCAACGGGCATTTGTTCACCTCCGAAGGCGTGGTGAAAATCCGTAACGCCAAGCACCGTAGCGATACCCGTCCTCTCGACGACCGGTGCGACTGCTATACCTGCGAGCACTTTTCTCGGGGCTATCTGCACCATCTCGACCGCTGCGGCGAAATGCTCGGTTCGCAACTCAATACCATCCATAACCTGCGGTATTATCAGAACCTGATGGCCGGATTGCGTGGTGCCATTGAAGCAGGTACATTGTCGGACTTTATCGAACAGTTCTATGCACGTCGGGGACAGCCTGTGCCGGCCATGACCGCCGAATCTGAAGACTGATGTGCGCCCACTACCGGATAACGAGTCGGGCCCGGATTTTAATCAATAACGGAGTACACGAATGAAAGCTTTGCTCAACGCGCTTACTGTCAGCCTCGCGGCGTTTCCGGCGATGGCATTTGCACAGGATCCTGCTGCAGGCCAGGGTATGGGCGTCATCGGCCAGATCATTTTCTTTGCCGGCTTTATCTTGATCTTCTACCTCCTGATCTGGCGCCCGCAATCCAAGCGTGCCAAGGAGCATAAGTCACTGATGGCGGGTTTGAACAAGGGCGACGAGGTGGTGACATCCGGTGGTATTGCCGGCCGCATCACCAAGGTCACCGACGATTTCATCGTGGTCGAAGTGGCTGACAATGTGGAAGTTAGGGTTCAGAAGGTTGCCGTAGCCACCGTGCTGCCAAAAGGCACCTTGAAAGACATCTAAAACCTTCCTGAGGGGCACGCACGTGCCCCTTGTTTTATCGGGTCCTGGAGCCATCCTGGCCGGGTGCTGATAGAGGCGCAGTCGATCCAACGCCCGGCTGCGGCAGGTATTAAAGAATGACACAGGGCTGGCTTGGTCCAGCAAACAAGGCATTCCATGCTCAATAAATTCCCGCTCTGGAAAAACCTCGTGATTCTGGTCGCGGTTGTGATCGGTTTCATCTACGCATTGCCCAACCTCTTTCCCGACGACTATGCGATCCAGATCACCGGTGCTCGCAGTAGCACCCAAGTCGATCAGGCCACCCTCAATCAAGCGGTCGAGGCGTTGCAGCAGGGCGGCATCGAGGTCAAGGACGCGTCCTTGAATCCCCCTGACGCGCTTATCCGGGTCAATAATGCAGAAGCCCAGCTCAAGGCACGTCCTGTTGTGCAGGAGGCTCTGGGCCGTGAATACCTAGTGGCCTTAAACATGGCACCGACAACGCCTGAATGGCTGCGCAGTATCGGGGCCGGCCCCATGAAGTTGGGCCTGGATTTGCGCGGCGGCGTTCACTTCCTGCTCGAAGTCGATATGGCAAGCGCGCTGCAGAAGCGACTCGAGGTTTTTGCCAGTGAGATGAAGCGTGAGTTGCGCGAAGAGCGCATCCGTTATCGCGGTGGCGACGTCGGTGAAGGCAATACCATTGAACTGACATTCCGCGACGAGGCCTCTCGCGAGGAGGCGTTCGACCTCGTTCGCAATCAGTACAATCAGTTCCTGCTGGATGAGACCGAAGGTGAGGATGGTCAGCCGAAGCTGGTGTTGACGCTCTCCGAACAGGAAGTGACTCAGATAGAGGATTACGCCCTCCAGCAGAACCTCACCACCATCCGCAACCGTGTTAACGAACTGGGTGTTGCCGAACCGTTGGTTCAGCGCCAGGGTCGCGACCGTATTGTGGTCGAGTTGCCCGGTGTGCAGGACACGGCTCAGGCCAAGCGGGTATTAGGCGCAACCGCCAACCTGGAATTCCGGATTGAAGCTCGGCAGGATGCCCCCGACAGCGCCACCGAGGTGTATCCCTTCCGGGATAACGCCGACCGTACCGCGCGTTTGGAGCAAGAGATTATTGTCACCGGCGAGAATGTGGCCAACGCCCAGCAGGCGTTTGACGAGAATGGTCAGCCGCAGGTCAACATCACCATGGACGGCACGGGTGGCGACATGATGACCCGTGCGACACGGGATGCGATCAAGCGCCGTATGGCTGTGCTCTTCATCGAATATCGCACAGAAACCGTGGAAAGACGGGTCGACGGCGAAATGAGGGAGGTTGAAGAGCGCAAAGTTGAGCGGAGTATTATTAGCTTGGCGACTATCCAGTCAACGCTGGGCAGCTCTTTCCGCATTACGGGTCTGGATTCCACCACTGAAGCTGCGGAATTAGCGCTTTTGCTCCGGGCCGGCTCCCTGGCTGCGCCCATGTACTTTGTTCAAGAGCGCACGATTGGCCCAAGCCTTGGGCAAAAGAATATCGATGCAGGTGTGATGTCCGTCACGGTAGGTTTAGCGCTGGTTCTGCTGTACATGCTGGTGTACTACCGGTTCTTTGGTCTGGTAGCCAACACTGCGCTGGCGATCAACCTGATGCTGCTGGTGGCGTGCATGTCGATCCTCTCCGCCACGTTAACGTTGCCGGGCATAGCCGGTATCGTTCTCACCGTCGGTATGGCTGTCGACGCCAATGTGCTGATATTCGAGCGCATAAAAGAAGAGCTCAGACTGGGCGTGCCGCCTCAGAGTGCAATTAACGCCGGTTTCTCGCGGGCGTTTGTGTCGATTTTCGATGCCAACATCACCACGCTGCTGGTCGCGATTATTCTATTCGCTATGGGTTCCGGGCCGGTCAAGGGCTTCGCCGTGACACTCTGTATCGGCATCCTGACCTCGATGTTTACAGCGCTGCTGGTCAGTCGGGCCATCATTAACATGATTTACGGCGGTCGCAAGGTTGAAAAGCTTGCAATCGGAGGGAAGCTTGCCAATGGCTAAACTGACCGAAAAAACCATCAATTTTATGGGGATCCGGCGCATTGCGTCGGTGGTGTCCCTGGCATCCGTCGCGCTTTCCATAGTGATCCTGGCGATTAACGGCTTGAATCTCGGCTTGGACTTTACGGGCGGCACGTCTGTCGAGTTTTCCTACGAACAGGCGCCGTCGCTCGAAGACGTCCGCCAGACGCTGGATGAGGCGGGCTACGATGAATTCGTGGTGCAGAATTTTGGCGACGAAACCTCCGTGCTGGTCCGTCTGCGCCAGGATTTCGACGACGAGCTGGCGTCTCGCATTACGGGAGACCTCAGAGCAGCCGGTGACAATCTAGACATGGTTCGAGCCGAATTCGTCGGATCGCAAGTCGGCGACCAGTTGAAGGAAGACAGCGGGCTGGGGCTTTTGCTGGCACTGTTCGTCGTGCTGATTTACGTTGGGATGCGTTTCCAGTTCAAGTTCGGTGTTGCTTCGGTATTGCCATTGGCCCACGACGTTATCGTGGTTCTCGGGATCTTCTCTCTGTTCCAATGGACGTTCGATCTAAGCGTGCTTGCGGCCCTGCTGGCGGTTATCGGTTACTCGCTGAACGATACGATTATCGTGTCTGACCGTATCCGGGAGAACTTCCGCAAGCTACGCACGGGTACGACGGAAGAGGTGGTGAACCACTCCATCACCGAGACTTTAAGTCGAACACTGAACACTTCCGGCACCACGCTGGCGGTACTATTGTCGCTTTATTTCCTGGGTGGCGAGGCCATCCACAATTTCTCCGTGGCTTTGATCATCGGGATTATTGTGGGTACCTATTCTTCTATCTATGTATCGGCGAATCTGTTAATTGTGCTTGGTGTGACGCGAGACGACCTGATAGTCCCGCCGAAAGAAGGCGCAGCCGGACAGGAAGAGGAAGAGCAGCCGCCGGAGTGGCTCAACCGGATGTGATGCCCAGGGGCACCGTCGGAGCAGCCAGCAGGGCTGCCCCGTTTCCGGACTGACGCACGATTCCCGTTATAATACGTTGACCAAAAGAAAGGCCGCTTTTTGCGGCCTTTCTTGCGTGTGGGCTACCAGCTTGGGAGCACAGACAGGGCTGCTTGCATTAGCGAGGCAGTCTTCCGCGGAACGGATGCAGGGTCTTCAGGACATCCTTGAACAGCTTGGGATTGGCGATGACCAGTTGGTGGCTTCCCTGGCTGGACGGATTGCCCGCGAAGTCGCCGGACAGTCCTCCGGTTTCGTGAGTCAGCAGCAAGCCCAGCGATAACTCAACCGCTGTCGGGCGGAACAGAACAACGCTATCCAGGTGGCCGGCGCTGACGCGCGCTAAGTCCAGCAGAACGCAACCGCAGGTACGCACCTGTGCCGACTCCCAGGCAAGGGTGCTGATCAGTTCGCCCCAGACCAAGGGCTCGTCGGTTTCGCGTGTAAAGTTCAACACGTTTGTCGAAACCGTGGCCTTGGCCATTTGCTGGGAGCCGCTCATGCGGATTCGGCGGCTATTCAAGGCGGCACCATGTCCGCGACTGGCAGAGTATTCTTCCCCGGTAATTGGATTCACCAGAAGCAAATGCTCGGCCCGGTCCTGTTTCTTCTGAACCAGGGCCAGTGCAAAATCGGGAATGCCCCGCAGGAAATTTTCGCCGCCGATGAGAGGAAAAATGTGCCAGCTCAGTTCGTGGCCCGAGGCCTCAATATCGCCTGCCGGAGCGATATAGTGATCCTTGTACGCTTTCTGGAGTTGCTCGGAAAAATTGGTATAGAGAGAGGCTTCAGCGCGTTCCAGTTGCTGTCGGGCGCCGGCGTCATCTGAGGCGGCAGGGTCCTGACGTTCAAAATGGGCCTTGAGGTACTCGGAACCCTGGCGCGCAATGCGCAGGGCCATCTTAATCGCTGGTTGCATGGAGCTCTCTGTTACCTGGCTGTTCAAAGGCCGCGTATGATAGCAAATCGCTCTGGCGCCTTGTACGTTTTTTGGTTAACTCACGCGTAGTGGATTACCCGGGTAATGCAGTCGGCAAGCGTGATGTTGGGGTGGTTTCTGGTATCATGGCTCGCCTCGTTATACGGATGTAGTTTTACCCCGTTATACCTTGATCCCGATGTACCCGAGGCGACAGACAAACATCATGACTGCAACTAATCCTCATGCCCATCTTCGCATTGTCCTTGTCGAAACATCGCATTCGGGCAACATCGGTGCGGTCGCCCGTGCGATGAAGAATATGGGGGTGGCTAATCTGTGGCTGGTGAATCCCGCCTCATTCCCGGACGAAGCCTCCTATGCGCGCGCTTCCAGCGCTTCGGATGTCCTCGATCGGGCCCGGGTGGTCGATACGCTGGACGAAGCGATTTCGGACTGTGTGCTGGTAATGGGCACCAGCGCTCGCGGGCGCAAGGTGCCCTGGCCCGTGATCGCGCCGCCTGAATGTGCCGAGAGGGCGGCTGGACAAGCAGGCAGGGGAGACGTCGCGCTGGTTTTCGGTCGGGAGAATCACGGTTTAAGCAACGAAGAGCTGCAGCGTTGTCACTACCATATACATATTCCGTCCAACCCGGATTACAGTTCGTTGAATCTGGCGATGGCCGTTCAAGTCATCTGCTACGAGTTGCGGATGCAGTTGTTGCGTTCACTCGAAGATGCGGGCGAAGAGACGGCCTTGCGTCCGATACTGCAGCCTGGCGATGCGGGTTGGGACGTTCCGCAGGCTTCGGTCAACGATGTCGATGGCTTTTTTGCGCATCTGGAACAGGTGTTGGTGGATATCGATTTTCACCGGCGGGAAAACCCGCGACAATTGATGGCCCGGCTGCGCCGGCTATTTCAGCGCGCGCATCTGGATCAGATGGAGATCAATATTCTGCGAGGTATTCTCACGGCCGTGCAGAAGAGTGCCGGGGCGAGTCAGAATCGCCAATAGACTTATCAGAGGTTCCTTATGTTTGATGGTTTGCGCGAAGATATCGACAGTGTATTTCACCGGGATCCGGCGGCACGAAATACCTTCGAGGTTCTGACCAACTATCCGGGTTTGCATGCGCTCCTATTTTACCGGTTGGCTCATAGTCTCTGGTGCCGCGGCTTTAAGTGGCTCGCGCGAACGATATCGACTTTGGCCCGTTGGTTGACGGGTATTGAGATTCATCCGGGGGCAACGATCGGTCGTCGTTTTTTTATCGATCACGGCATGGGTGTGGTCATCGGTGAAACGACGGTTATCGGCGACGATGTTACCTTGTATCAAGGCGTGACTCTGGGCGGCACAAGCTGGAACAAGGGCAAACGTCACCCAACGCTGGGCGATGGCGTCGTGGTGGGCGCCGGGGCCAAGATTCTCGGGCCTTTCGAGGTGGGCGCCAGGGCAAAAATTGGCTCCAATTCCGTGGTAACTAAAGCGGTTCCGGACGATGCAACAGTGGTGGGCATTCCCGGCCGTGTCATCGTCAAGCGTGATGGCGCCGAAGAGGGTGAGAAGCGGCGCGAAATGGAAAAGCGCATGGGCTTCGATGCTTATGGCGTCACCGAGGAGATGCCGGACCCTGTGGCCCGCGCGGTGCGCAGTCTGCTCGACCACATGCAGGTGGTGGATGACCGGATCGAGAACATGTGCAAGGCTTTGCAGCGAGTGGACAACGAGTACCGCAACGGCAGGATGCCGCACATCGATGAAGAGGATTTTGATTGCGTTCGGGATGATAAGGACTGATCGATATGTTGCGGTTAAGTGACTGCTATATCGATAGTTTTTGTCGAAACCCTAATACTTGACTGAAATAGTCGGTCAATTCATACTTCTAGTTTGAAGTTATGAATCTTTCGACCTCTCGAGGCAGTGATCCATGCGACTGACCACCAAGGGGCGCTACGCAGTGACTGCGATGCTCGACTTAGCGCTGCACGCCGAAGGCGGGCCCGTCACGCTGGCAGATATTTCCCTGCGCCAGGATATTTCCCTGTCTTACCTTGAGCAGCTCTTCGCCAAACTGCGCCGCCATAAGCTGGTTGTCAGTGTGCGTGGTCCGGGTGGTGGGTACCAGCTCGGTCGGCCTCACGATACCGTTTTTATTTCCGAGGTTGTCGACGCTGTTAATGAATCTCTGGATACGACACGCTGTCAGAATAAGGGTGACTGTCAGCAGGGAGAGAAGTGTCTGACCCACCATCTCTGGTCGGATCTCAGTGAGCAGATCCATACGTTTTTAAGTGAGATCAGTCTCGCCGACCTGATGCGCAAGCGAGAAATCCAGGTGGTGGCGCATCGTCAGAACCAGCGCCAGGCCGAGGCCATCAATACCCGGCGCCTATTGCAGGGCGATCCTGTCTGATTCCATGCCTGTGCGGGCCTGCCCCGCCGGGCCCTGACTACTCCAGGGTGCTATGAAAAAGCCAGTTTACTTCGACTACGCCGCTACAACCCCCGTCGACCCCCGTGTTGCTAACCGGATGGTGGAGCACTTGACCCTGGACGGTGTGTTCGGCAACCCCGCATCCCGCTCTCACGGTTACGGTTGGCAGGCAGAAGCGACCGTCGAAGGCGCCCGGCGTCAAGTCGCCGATTTGATCGGCTCGGATCCGAGAGAGATTGTTTGGACCTCCGGTGCGACTGAGTCAGATAACTTGGCGATCAAGGGTGTGGCTTCACGGTTTCCAGGCGGTCACATCGTTACTTCAGCGATTGAGCACAAGGCCGTGCTGGATACCTGCAGTTGGCTTGAAACGCAGGGTATGCGCGTAACCTACCTGGCGCCGGATGTTAACGGGCGGATTACGGTCGATCGGGTTGAAGAGGCCCTAACGGAAGACACTTGCCTGGTCAGCGTTATGTGGGTCAACAATGAGTTGGGCGTGACCAACGATGTTCCGGCCATTGGCAGCATGCTCCGTAATCGCGGGATCCTTTTCCACGTCGATGCAGCTCAGGCGGCCGGCAAACTGCCGATCGACCTTTCGCGGGTCAAGGTGGACCTGCTTTCCCTTTCCGGTCACAAGGTATACGGTCCTAAAGGGATCGGTGCGCTTTACGTGCGTCGCGATCCGAATGTCCGAATCGACGCGCAGATTCACGGCGGCGGGCACGAGCGGGGCATGCGTTCCGGCACATTGGCTACCCATCAGATTTTGGGGATGGGCGAAGCCTTCAGGATCGCGGCCGACGAGCTGGATATTGAGCGCGAACGGTTGTTCGCGCTCAGAGAGCGTTTCCTGGCGGCGGTACTGAGTATCGAGGGTGTTTCTCTGAATGGGCACCCGGAACTCACCGTTCCCGGTATTGTCAATCTTAGCTTTGAAGGCGTGGACGGTGAGTCGTTGATGCTTGGTCTGCGCGAGCTGGCGGTGGCGTCCGGCTCGGCGTGTACTTCGGCATCCTTGGAGCCATCTTACGTACTCAGAGCTCTGGGCGTCAGCGATGAACTGGCGCATAGCGCGCTTCGGTTCTCCTTGGGGCGATTCAGCAACGAAGAGGAAATCGACTTCGCCGCCTCGGAAATAGCCTCCGTACTGGGACGTTTACGGGAGCTGAGTCGTTCGAGGTCGGGTGTCAGGTAGGCAGTGGCCGGCTTCCCGCGTATAATCGCCGTCTAGTTTTTCACCTGAGGAACCTCTGAATAAGTCCATTGGCGCTCCCAGAAAGCCGGAAGCGCCAATGGACTTATTCAGAGATTCCTAAAACCAACTGGAGATTTAGCATGTCTATTGAGCGCACGCTCTCTATCGTTAAGCCGGATGCGGTAGCCAAGAATGTCGTTGGCGAAATCTACTCCCGCTTCGAAAAAGGTGGCCTGAGCATCGTGGCTGCGAAAATGATGCACCTGACCCAGGAACAGGCCGAGGGCTTTTATGCTGAGCACAAAGAGCGGCCTTTTTTCCCGGATCTCGTGGCATTCATGACGTCCGGCCCGGTCGTGGTTCAGGTTCTTGAAGGCGATGGCGCCATCAAGAAAAACCGTGACCTAATGGGCGCAACCAACCCGAAGGAAGCGGACGCTGGCACTATCCGTGCTGATTTTGCATCCTCCATCGACGCAAACGCTGTTCACGGCTCCGACTCGGCCGAGTCCGCCGAGCGCGAAATCGCCTATTTCTTCAACGACAACGAAATCTGCCCACGCGGTTGATTTCGTCAGGGGCGGGGAGGTGTTCTTCCCGTCCCGACGGGTTATCTGATCGAGGTTATTGCCATGACATCGCCGACCGAAAAAACCAACCTTCTGGGCTTGCCAAAGGCCAAGCTGGAGGCTTTTTTCGAGTCTCTAGGCGAGAAGAAGTTTCGCGCCACTCAGATCCTGCAATGGATTCACCAGCGGGGTGTCGATGACTTCGATCAAATGACTAACGTCAGCAAGGCGTTGCGCGAGAAACTTAAAGTAGTTGCTGAAGTGCGTGGCCCGGAAGTCGTTTACGACGAGACGTCGAAGGACGGCACCCGTAAATGGGTCATGCGCATGGACAGCGGTAACAGCGTAGAGACGGTGCTGATTCCCGACGGCCAGCGCGGAACGCTTTGCGTTTCCTCCCAGATCGGCTGCAGCCTTGACTGTACCTTCTGCTCCACCGGAAAGCGCGGCTTCAACCGTAACCTTTCGGCTGCTGAGATCATCGGCCAGGTTTGGGTCGCGCGCCGTGCATTCATGCCGTTTGAGCCCAACGCCGAGCGTCCCATCACCAATGTGGTCATGATGGGGATGGGAGAGCCGTTACTGAACTTCGACAACGTCGTCGATGCGATGGATCTGATGATGGAAGATCTGGCGTACGGGATTTCCAAACGTCGGGTGACTCTCAGTACTTCCGGCGTCGTACCTGCTCTCGATAAACTCGGCGAGGTGTCCGACGTTTCTCTGGCGATCTCGTTGCACGCGCCTAACGACGAGCTGCGTAACGAGCTGGTGCCGTTGAATAAAAAATACCCGATTGTGGAGCTTTTAGCGGCCACGCGCCGTTATATGTCGCGTCTGCCTGATAAGCGTAAGGTGACCATCGAATATACGGTGATTGCCGGCGTCAATGACAAGCTTGAGCACGCTCATCAGCTTGCAACCTTGCTCAAAGATCTGCCCTGTAAGATCAATCTCATACCGTTCAACCCCTTTCCGGAGAGCGATTTCCGGCGCCCCAAGGCTATGGCCACCCGGCGCTTCCAGTCAATTCTGAATGAGGCAGGCTACGTCACCACCGTACGCACCACCCGCGGAGACGACATAGATGCAGCTTGCGGGCAGCTCGTAGGCCAGTTCGAAGACCGTACGCGTCGTAGCGCTCGGTATATTCAGGTGCATAACGTCGCACCATAATGACGTCCTGTGTTGAAGGATATGTGAAGCGTGAAATCGTCAAGCCGTACTGTCCACGCAAGTCGTACTGTCCTGATTGTCAGATTGCTATTATTGTTCGGCTCGCTGACACTTGCCGGGTGCGTGACTACATCCAACAGCCCTTTTGCCAGGGAGGCGGATCAACAAAAAGCGGTAAAGAACTACGTGAGACTCGGTACCGCTTACGTCAGCCAAGGTAACTACGAACGGGCTAGGGATCATTTGCAGCGGGCGCTCGAACTTGATGAAGATAGTGCCGGGGCGCTGGCCGCTATGGGCCTGATTTACCAACAGGAAGGCGAGGGAGAGCTGGCTGAGCAGTCGTTCCGTAAGGCTGTCGATAGCGATCCGGACTATACCCGCGGACGCCTTTTCTACGGGGCTTTCCTCTATGGCCAGGGGCAGTACGAAGACGCCCGGGAACAGTTTAGCCGAGCCTCGCAGGATACCGATTTTAATGATCGTGGTTCGATTTTTTACAACCTCGGCCGTACCCAGGATCAGCTTGGCGAGTACGAGGCTGCCGTCAAAAGCTACCGGCGCGCGGCAGACCTGACCCGTGGTAACGCCAACTATCTGTTGGCGCTTTCAACGGCACTGATCCGTCAGGGAGAGTATGATGAGGCTCAACGATACTATGAGCGTTTGGCTGGAATGATTCAGCGTGATCCGAAGTTAAGCCATTCTCCCGAAAGTCTACTGACGGGACTTAAACTGGCTCATTTTTACGGTGACAGGCACCGGGAGGCCAGCCTTGCTTTACTTCTCCGCAACCAGTATCCAGAATCAGAACAACTCAAACAGTACAGAGCACTGATTTCGAATGAATAATGATGATGCCCAGAGACAACCGGAAGCGCCAGCGCTAGCCGGCGAGGTCGGGAATCAATTGCGCAAAGCGCGCGAAGCTAAAGGTATGTCCGTTACCCAGGTAGCGGATAGTCAGCACCTGCGTCCATCGATCATCCAGGCTATTGAAGAGGGCCAGTACGAAAAAATCGGAAGCGAGCTTTTCCTGAAGGGGTATGTCAGGACGTACGCTGAGCAGGTCGGCTTAGATCCGGCGGCAGTGATTGAGAAGCTGGACTGGGAGCTTGAGCCCATGCGCCAGCAGGTTGAGGACGAAAGAAAGGATAACCCGCTCGAAGATATCGAACGGCGGAAGCAGCGGAAACGTCGTATTGCACGCTGGACGATGATTATTCTTCTGCTGGTGGCCCTTGTCCTGGTGGGTATGCGGTTGCTGGATAGGCAGTTGTTGCCTTTTGACTTTGGGGCCATGGAAACCGCCGATGAATCGGTCCAGGAACCGGAATCGGCTTCCAACGATCTTTCGACGCCCGAACAAGAGGGCGACGCAACGGCGACGCCGGTTGCCGAGGAAGGCGGTAATGAAGGCAATGGTTCTGATCAAGAATCGCTGAGCGAGGAGGCGACAGAAGAGGTTCCGGCATCACCTGAGCCTGAAGCCCCCGCAGAGCCAGAGCAGAGCGTGCCGGCGGAGCAACAAGATGAGCCGGTCGTAGATACAGCACCCCAGCAGCCCGAGCCCGCACAGCAAGAGCAGCCCGCAGAGCAAGAGCAATCTGGGCCGCAAGAGCCTACGTCAGTGTCGGACCCGGCAGAGCCAGAGCAGGAACCGTTGGTTAGTTCGCCCGCCCCTACGGACGAAGCGCAAGAGGGCGCCGAGACGGATGAGCCCCCCGCGGATGCCGCATCGGCGGATCAACCGGCGGTGACAGCCGAAGCCACCCAGCCAGCGGCCGATACCGATGTGTTGTCGGGCAACTTTACCGGCGATTGCTGGGTGTCTGTCGAAAACGGGCAAGGGCAGACTGTGATAGCTTCCCTGAAACGTGCCGGTGATAGCCTGCAATATGAAGGGCAGGGACCCTTCCGGATTGTGCTTGGCGCTGCGGATGCTGCAACGTTGAGTTTTAATGGTGAAGCTGTCGATCTGTCGCGCTATCCCGCGCCCAACAACCGTGTCGCCCTGACATTGGGAAATTGATCCAGAACACGATTCCAGGACGCTATGAAACACGAATCTCCGATCAAGAGACGTAAATCCCGCCAGATCCACGTAGGTTCGGTTCCGGTTGGCGGCGACGCACCGATCGCCGTCCAGAGTATGACCAATACCGAAACCTGCGACGTGGACGCGACGGTGGCGCAAATCGAAGCGCTGCAACAGGCCGGTGCCGATATCGTACGGGTATCGGTACCTAGCATGGATGCGGCAGAAGCCTTCTCCAAGATCCGTCCACGGGTTTCTGTGCCGTTGGTTGCGGACATCCATTTCGATTACAAAATTGCACTCAAGGTAGCCGAGTACGGTGTCGATTGTTTGCGTATCAACCCGGGCAATATCGGGCGAGAGGATCGCGTCCGTGCGGTAATCGATGCCGCCAAGGATCGCAATATCCCGATCCGTATCGGCGTCAATGCGGGCTCCCTGGAAAAAGACCTGCAAAGGAAGTACGGCGAACCGACTCCCGAAGCACTCGTCGAGTCCGCGATGCGCCATATCGATATCCTCGACCGGCATGATTTTCAGGATTTCAAGGTCAGCCTGAAGGCATCGGAAGTTTTCATGACGGTGGCGGCTTATCGCCAGATTGCTTCGCAGATCGAGCAGCCCTTGCACCTGGGGATCACTGAAGCGGGTGGTTTCCGCTCCGGTACGGTCAAATCATCCATCGGTCTGGGCATGCTGCTCATGGATGGTATCGGCGATACCATCCGTGTCTCCCTGGCCGCAGACCCGGTGCAGGAAGTAAAAGTCGGTTACGATATCCTCAAGAGCCTGCGGCTGCGGGCGCGAGGGATCAATTTTGTGGCGTGTCCGAGTTGCTCGCGTCAGAACTTCGACGTGATCCAGACCATGAACGATCTGGAAGCGCGCCTTGAAGACGTCAACACTTCTATGGACGTGGCCATTATTGGATGTATCGTCAACGGTCCCGGCGAGGCCAAGGAGGCCGACCTCGGGCTCACCGGTGGCAGCCCGCGTAACCTGCTCTACATCGATGGCAAACCGAACCAGAAGCTCGACAATGAAAATCTTGTGGATAGTCTGGAACGGCTCATCCGGGAGGCCGTCGAGCTGCGCAAAGAGCGTGAGGCTGCGGTTATCGCCCGGACGCACGATTGACATAAGTCGGGTTCGGGCGTGATCTGATGCATGATCGTTTCCGGCCAGGCCGAACTGGTCGGCCGGATCCCCGCTGTTTTGACCTCAAGTATTCGATTGGAAAAACACCTTGGCAAAAATCAAAGCAATTCGAGGGATGAATGACATCCTGCCGGATCAGACACCGGTCTGGCAGTATCTGGAGCGTACGGTGAGTCGCGTACTGCGGGGCTACGGCTACCAAGAAATCCGTATGCCAATCGTCGAACAGACAGAGTTGTTCAAGCGTTCCATCGGCGAAGTGACCGATATCGTCGAGAAGGAAATGTATACTTTCGATGACCGTAACGGCGACAGCTTGACCCTGCGTCCCGAAGGCACCGCGGGCTGCGTTCGGGCGGGCGAAGAGCATGGTCTCTTGTATAACCAGACCCGCAAACTCTGGTATGCGGGGCCGATGTTCCGCCACGAGCGTCCGCAGAAAGGGCGCTACCGTCAGTTCCATCAGATCGGCGTCGAATGCTTTGGCATGCAAGGGCCGGACATCGATGCGGAACTGTTGATCATGACCGCACGGCTCTGGGAAGCGCTGGGGTTGGGCGACCATGTACGCCTGGAAATCAATTCCATTGGCACCTCGGAGTCTCGTAAGGCCTTCCGGTCTGCGCTGGTGGATTACCTGAGCGACTTTCGTGAGCAGTTGGACGAAGACAGCCGGCGCCGTCTGGAAACCAACCCGCTGCGCATTCTCGATTCCAAGGTGCCGGAAACCCAGGCCATTTTGAAAGACGCGCCGAACCTTGCGGATTTTCTCGACGATGACTCTGCAGCCCATTTTGTCGGGCTCCAGCAGCGTCTCGACCTTGCCGGGGTAGCGTACACCATCAATGCGCGCCTGGTGCGAGGGCTTGATTACTACGGCAAGACTGTCTTCGAATGGGTGACCGAGAGCCTCGGGGCCCAAGGCACGGTCTGCGCCGGTGGCCGGTACGATGGTTTAGTTGAGCAGCTGGGTGGCAAATCGACACCTGCGGTCGGTTTCGCAATGGGTATCGAGCGACTGGTATTGATGCTTGAAACCCTTGAAGTGGTACCGCCGTCGGTCAGCAACGATGCCGACGTGTACGTGATGGGCATGGGCGAGGCCGGTGAGGCCGATGCGCTGCGTGTTTCGGAGATGCTGCGCGATGCCTTACCGGAAAAGGTCGTCGTTGCTCATTGCGGTGGTGGCAGCTTTAGAAGCCAGATGAAACGGGCGGACCGCAGCGGTGCGCGCTACGGCCTGCTTATCGGCGAAGACGAGGTCGCGTCGAAAACCGTTAGCGTCAAGCCCTTGCGCAGCGAAGGCGAGCAGCAGGTCGTCAACCAGACCGATCTGATCACAACTTTATCCGAATTGCTGGGCTAAACGTCCGATCGGGAATTAAGCGTTTATTGTTTTTACGGGAGAATTGAACGTGGAATTGCGTACCGAAGAAGAACAAGTTGCAGCAATCAAGGATTGGTGGAAAAAGAACGGTGCCGCTTTGCTTATCGGTATCGGCGCGGCATTGGCTATCGTATTTGGCTGGCAGGCTTGGCAGCAGCATCAAGCCGAACAGCTGAGTCTCGCGGCGTCGAAGTATCAGCAGCTTCTCAGCTCAATGAATCAGCCCGCCAACGACGAGCAGGAGAAGACCATTGGTTTTGTTGCCAACCAGCTTCAGGAAGACCATGAGGACAGCCCATACGCCGTATATGGCACATTGATTCTGGCTTCTCATCAATTCACCGAGAAAAGTGATCCGCAGGCTGCGGTCGATAGCTATAAGTGGGCGCTTGCCCGGGCGCCGGAAGGCTCGCTCAAGACCGTTATCAACCAGCGCCTGGCCCAGGCCCAGTTCGCTACCGACGATTCCGAAGCGGCCTTGGACACGCTGCGCTCCGTGGAGGATCCGGGCGAATTCAAGGCACTGTATTCCGAGCTCGAAGGTGACATCTTGCGAGCCCAGGGCGACATGGAAGGTGCCCGCGAGGCCTATCTGGCGGCCCGCGAAGCATCCGGCCCGGCGCCCAATCCTATTCTTGAGCTGAAGATGGCTGATATGGCAATCGGGGAGGATGCTTGATGCCTTGGGGCGCACGCCTTTCTCGTCGTCTGGCCACGGTCCGCCATCTCGCCCTGGGCGCAACTCTGGGTGGTCTGCTCGTGGGTTGCAGTTCAAACGACACCTTCGAACAGCCCAAGCCGTTACCGGAAATTGAAAGCACGGTTTGGCTAGATAAGGTTTGGGATACTGCCGTTGGCGACGGCCATGACGATCAATTGTTGTTCCTTCAGCCGGTCCTGTCCGAAGGCGAGTTATTCGCCGTCTCTGCAGATGGGGAGCTGGTTTCTCTCGACCCGCAAACCGGCGACTACAATTGGGAACGGGATCTGGATCGGGAGATTCTCGCAGGCGTCGGCGCGGACAGCGAGAATCTCTATCTGGGCACGCGGGAAGGTGCGCTGATTGCATTACCACGGAGCGGCGAAGGCGAGCGCTGGGCGGCGGAGTTACCTAGCGAAATACTGGCGCCGCCGCAGTCCAATGGCTCCGTCGTCGTGGCTCAAACCATTGACGGCAAGGCTCTGGCCTTTGACGTCGAAACCGGTGAAAAGCGGTGGCAGTATGACGGCGTGATTCCCGTGTTGAGCTTTCGCGGCAACGCTACCCCTTGGGTCGGTCCGGAAGTAACGCTCGTCGCGTTCGCCAGCGGCCAACTCTATGCCCTATTGTCGGAAACCGGCCAACCGCTATGGCAATACGCTGTAGGAGAGCCTGCTGGCCGTACCGAGCTGGAGCGTTTGGTTGATGTAGACGCAACCCCTGTCGTTCGGGATGGCGTTGTTTACGTGACCGGTTACCAAGGCCACGTGGCTGCGGTCGATCTGAGAAGCGGCCAAGAAATTTGGCGCCGCCAAGCTTCCAGCTTCCAATCGCCGACGCTGGACTATGGCAACGTTTATATTTCCGGCTCCAACGGCGTGATCAGTGCGTATAATTTGTTCAATCGCCAGGAGTTGTGGGTGCAAGATAGTCTTGAGTGGCGCCAGACCACGGGCTTGCTGCCGGTTGAAGGTTACCTGCTAACGGGCGATTTCGAAGGTTATGTGCATATCTTGTCGCAGTTGGACGGCTCGCTTCAGGGCCAGGAACAGATCGATGAGCAAGGGTTGCGGGTGCCGATGATACGTAACGACGATCTAATCTACATGTACGGCAACGGCGGTGAACTGGCAGCCTTCCGGCTAAAGGAAGCCGAATAAAACCATTTCGGGCGCGTTGACTAGTCTCAGCCTGCCCATTCCAAACTCTTTGACTGACGAACGTTCTATGACGCCTGTAATTGCCCTGGTTGGACGGCCTAATGTTGGCAAGTCGACCCTGTTCAACCAGATGACCCGAACCAGGGATGCCCTGGTCGCCGACTTTTCGGGTCTTACCCGGGATCGCAAGTACGGAGAAGGCAATTTCGAGGGCCAGCGCTTTATCGTCATCGATACCGGCGGGCTGACCGGCGACGAGGAGGGGATCGACGCCGAAATGGCTCGCCAGTCGCTCATGGCGGTCGAAGAGGCCGATATCGTGCTCTTTCTGGTGGATGGCCGTGCCGGCCTGAACTCGGGCGACGAGCTGATTGCCGACCAGTTGCGCCGGTCCGGAAAACCTGCCCACCTGGTCGTTAACAAGACCGATGGCCAGGACCCGGACGTTGCGGCGGCTGATTTCTACCAGCTGGGTTTTGAATCCGTTTATCTGATTGCCGCATCGCATAACCGGGGTATCCGTTCGATGCTCGAGGAGCTGTTGCCTGCCGCGGGCGAGGTCGAGCAGGATGTGGCGGAGCGCTATCCGGGTGTCCGTATCGGCATTGTCGGTCGGCCCAATGTGGGCAAGTCGACGCTGGTCAACCGAATGCTCGGTGAGGAGCGGGTGATTGTCTTCGACATGCCGGGAACGACACGGGACAGCATCTATATTCCGTACGAGCGTCAAGGTGAGCAATACACCCTGATCGATACGGCGGGCGTGCGGCGGCGCAAGAGCATTAAAGAGACCATTGAAAAGTTTTCCATTATCAAGACCCTCCAGGCGATCGAAGATGCCCACGTCGTGATCCTGGTCATTGACGCCCGGGAAGGCCTAGTGGATCAGGATCTTCACCTGATTGGCTTTGTGCTGGATGCGGGACGTTCGCTGGTCGTCGCGGTGAACAAATGGGATGGTATGGATGGTGAGCAGCGCGGCCACGTGAAAGAGCAGCTGGCGCGCCGCCTGGAGTTCATCGATTTCGCCGACAAGCATTTCATTTCCGCGCTCCACGGGTCCGGTGTCGGCGTCATGTACGACTCGGTGAAGAAGTGCTACGAATCGGCTATGGAGAAATGGCCCACCAACCGCCTGACCGCTATTCTCGAAGATGCGTTGACCCAGCATCAGCCGCCTCTGGTCAACGGACGCCGCATCAAGCTGCGGTATGCTCATCAGGGCGGCTCCAATCCGCCTGTGATCGTTGTCCACGGCAATCAGACCGACGCTTTGCCAGGGGCTTACAAACGCTATCTGGAAAACACCTTCCGGCGAGTCCTGGATGTACACGGCGCGCCGATTCGCTTTGAATTTCGCTCTGGCGAGAACCCCTTCGCGGGAAAGGTGAACCGCCTAACACCCCGTCAGCAGACCAAAAAACGGCGCATGATGCAGCATGTGCGAAAAACGAAGAAAAAGGAGAAGCTCAAGAAGTCCCGCTGATCTAGTGTACCGATCATTAACCGACAGGTGGCGAATCGCTACCCAGAGTTGAGATCGGCTTAATCTATTCTCCCTCGGATTGATCCCCGCTCTTCGTATCTTCTGACTGCTGGGCTTGCACAGCGGTCAGGGCTATGGTGAAAACAATGTCTTCGACCAACGCACCTCGGGACAAGTCGTTCACCGGTTTTCTCAGACCCTGCAACATCGGACCGATGCTCACGACGTTGGCGCTGCGCTGAACGGCCTTGTAGGTCGTATTGCCGGTATTCAAATCGGGAAAGATGAAAACGGTGGCCTTGCCGGCGACCGGACTGTCCGGAGCCTTGCTCTTGCCCACGCTTTCGATGGCTGCGGCGTCATATTGTAGCGGCCCGTCGATCATCAGGTCGGGCCGTCGTTCTCTGGCGATGCGTGTTGCCTCCCGCACTTTATCCACGTCTGCTCCGGAGCCGGATTCCCCGGTGCTATAGCTGATCATCGCTATGCGCGGTGTAACGCCGAAGAGTTCGGCGGAGTCGGCGCTTTGGATGGCGATGTCGGCCAGGGCTTCGGCATCCGGATCGGGGTTGATGGCGCAATCGCCATAAACCAGAACCTGATCGGGCAGGCACATGAAGAAAACCGAGGACACCACGCGGGCCGTATCGTGGGTTTTAATCAGCTGGAGCGCCGGTCGCACCGTATTGGCGGTGGTATGTACTGCACCGGAGACCAGGCCGTCCACTTCCCCTAACGCGACCATCATCGTGGCTAACACCACGTTGTCCTCCAGTTGCGCTTCCGCCATATCCGGGGCAAGTCCCTTGTGTTTTCGCAGTTTGACCATGGGGTCTATGTAATTGCTGCGAACGTCCTCAGGATCGATGATCTCCACTTCATCCGGCAATGAAATGCCCTGGGACCGGGCAACGGATTCGATTTCGTCGGGCTTGCCGATCAACACGCAGCGGGCCAGTCCCCGCTCCTGGCAAGTGGCGGCGGCCTGGATGGTGCGAGGCTCGTTTCCTTCAGGTAGCACGATGCGCATTTGCGCCTTGCGCGCACGCTCGGAGAGCATGTAACGAAAGGCCGGTGGCGAGAGGCGGCGTTCCCGTTCGATACGCAAGTATTCCTGGAGCCAGGCGGTATCGAGGGTTCCTGCGACCACTTCCATGACTTTTTCGATGCGGTCTGCGTCATCGACCGGGACTTCCGATGGAATGCGGGAGAGCTGATACGCCGTCTCCAACGTGTTGGTAGCCACTTGCAGGACTGGCAGGCCCGTTCTTAATGCGCCACGACAGGCCTCGATGGTTCGGGAATCCGGTGTGATATCGCCAGTGAGCAGCACCCCGGCGAGCGGTACACCGTTGAGGGCGGCCAGAGCCGTTGCGACAACGATGTCTTCCCGGTCGCCTGGCGTAACGACCAACGTGCCGGGGCGCAAGGTTTCAACCATGTTGGGAATGGTCTGGGCGCACACCGTGACACGCTGTACCCGGCGTTGTGCGATCTGGCCATCGTGCAGCACCTCGGCGCCAAGGGACTTGGCGATATCCGATACTCTCGGCGCTAATAGTTCAGGCTGCC
Organism: Marinobacter fonticola; assembly: GCF_008122265.1. Lineage (NCBI taxonomy): Bacteria > Pseudomonadati > Pseudomonadota > Gammaproteobacteria > Pseudomonadales > Marinobacteraceae > Marinobacter > Marinobacter fonticola. The sequence continues at coordinate 2,442,247 of NZ_CP043042.1, read as the reverse complement.
ACGGTACGCTACCTATAAGACGGAGCCTTTCTTTCGTGAAAATCTCGCACTTACTTTGGTAATCCGGCAATTCGGAGCGCGTCGGTATCACGTCTGGAAGGAGTAAGCCGGGCCGCTGCGGCTGTCCTACCTTATTGAGGATAACGCCGATAACATCCGGGTCTTCGGGATCTGCGTAGAGTCGGGCCGAGAAGTCCAGCAGCTCGTCGAGTTCCTTGGGGGTGGATTCGCCTGGGGCGCTCACCAGGATAACCTGCGCATCCAGATTGCGGGCGATTTCTACATTCAGGCGGGCGGTATAGGCTTCGCTACGATCGGGCACCAGCCCCTCGACGATCACCACGTCGGCATTGCTGGCCGCTTTCTGGTAGTTGCCGATGATGTCTTCCATCAGCATTTCGGACTTGTCCCGGTTAAGCTGATTCTGGGCATGCTTCAGGCTGATTGGCGAGGGTGGATTGAGATCGGTGCGCGCGCGCACGAACGCGATAGACCGATCTTCCTCTTCCTTTTCGTCCACGAGCTGAGCTACGGGTTTAAAAAAACCGACCCGAACACCGACGTGATCCAGTGCCCTGACTAGGCCCAGGCACACCGATGTCAGGCCGGATCCTAGTGCGGTGGGCGCAATAAACAGGTTCTTCGCCATGGTCAATCCTCGCCGGTGCCGGCTTGTACATCTACAGATTCCAATGTTTCGGTGGCGATCATGCCTTCTTCGTCGGTCGGGATGACGTAGATGCCGTAGTCGCCCTCGGCGTTGATGCGACCGCCATTATCCTTGCCGTGGTTTTCGTTGGCGTTGTCGTCGACGGAGAAGCCGAGCAAACGAAGGTGGCCAACGGTTTGGGCTCTGACGCGCCGGCTGTTCTCGCCGATGCCGCCGGTAAAGACCAGTCCATCCAAATGAGTGAGCGACGCCATCATCGCACCGATATAGCGTGCCAAGCGAAAGCAAAAGACATCTATCGCTTCCTTGGCGGCCTGGTTGCCGCTTTCTGCGGCTTCGACGAGCGAACGCATATCGTTGGTTTTGCCGGATAACCCCAATAGACCGCTATCCTGATTCAGCATGCGCGAGATGCTGTCTTGGGATAGGCCCTTGCGTTGCAGGAAGTCAAATAGCCCAGGGTCAACGTCCCCACTGCGGGTGCCCATAACCAAGCCTTCCAACGGTGTGAGCCCCATGCTGGTGTCCTTGCTCTCGCCCCCCTCGATAGCGGTGACGCTGCAGCCGTTGCCCAAGTGAGCGGAAATCAGGGAAACCGAACTCCGCGGTTTATCCAGCCGTTCAGCCAATGCACGCAGAATATAAGCGTGACTGGTGCCGTGAAAACCGTAACGTCGGATACCCCAGTCCTGATAGCAACGGCGAGGTAGCGCGTAGAGGTAGGCGTGGTCCGGCAGGGTCTGGTGGAAGGCTGTATCGAACACTGCAACCTGGGGTGTCTGCGGATACAGCGACTGCATGGCTTTGATGCCGGTGAGGTTGACCGGATTATGCAGGGGCGCCAATTCGCTACAGCGATCAATAGCGTCGATAACCTCTTCGTCGACAATCGTCGCGGTCTTAAAGGCTTCGCCGCCATGGACTACGCGATGGCCGACGGCTATCGGTTTGCCCGTGAGGATTTCGCACGTTTCCAGATGCTTTATGACGGCGGACAACGCCTGTTCGTGGTTGGCTTTTTCCGGCAACCGAATGGTTTCTCGTTGCCCACGATACTCAACATTAGCGGACGCTTCCGAGGTGCCCAGCCGTTCAGCCAGCACCTGCGCTTGTCGCTCCGCGTTTCTGGAATATATCGCCAGTTTCAGTGATGAACTGCCGCAGTTCACCACAAGAAGGGATTCTGACATTCGCGTCCGTTCCTTGATCCGCCTTTTATTTCGAGTGTACCGGTGCGGTGGGAACGGGACCAGTGGTAGTCAGCTATTGTTAACCGGAAGTCCGATGATGGGTCCTTACCCACTCGACGAAATCGGCATCGGAGGCTGGCCGGCTGTAGAAATAGCCCTGGGCATAGTCGCAGTCTTGAGCCTTGAGGAAGTGGGTCTGTGCTTCCTCTTCCACACCTTCGGCGATGACCTGAAGGCCGAGGCTGTGGGCCATGTTGATGATGGCTTTGACCAGGGCGGCGTCGCCATCTTCGACAATGACATCGCGAATGAAGGACTTGTCGACCTTGAGCGTGTCGAATGGATAGCTTTTCAGGTAACTCAGCGCAGAATAGCCGGTACCGAAATCATCCACCGACAAACGCACGCCCATGGTATCCAGACGGCGCAGGATATCCGAGGTTTCAATGGTATTGTCGAGAATCAGGCGCTCGGTGATTTCGAGCTCTAACAGGGTGGGATCCAGCTGCTGTTCGTTAATCGCACGCTGTACCACATCGACAAAGCCGGGATCGCGGAATTGGCGGGGCGAGACGTTGACCGCAATGCTGAGTGTTAGCCCCGTGGAGGCCTGCCACTGGCTGGCCGCAGCACACGCTTGCTGAATAACCCATTCGCCGATAGGAATGATCAGACCGGTCTCTTCCGCCAGGGGAATAAACTTGTCCGGCATGACCAGTCCCATGGTGGGATTGTTCCAGCGGATCAGGGCTTCAGCGCCAATCAGGCGACCGGACGCGGTTTCGACGATAGGCTGGAAGTGGAGCTCGAATTCGTTCAGTTCGAGCGCCCGGCGCAGCCGCGACTCGATCTGCAAACGCTCGTGGGAGACCTCTTTCATTTCCGGGGCGAATCGTTCGTAGGCGCTTTTGCCCTTGTTCTTCGCCTGATACATCGCTGCATCTGCGTGCTGAAGCAGATTGCCGCTGTTATCGGAATCTGTGGGGTAGATCGCGATACCGATACTGGTACTGACGAACACCTCCTGGCCGTTCAGATGGAAGGGCGGGGCGAAAGTTTGCAGGATGCGGTCAGCGACCTGCTCGGTTGAAATCGACTCGCGCAGGCCGGGCAGGATCACCAGAAACTCGTCTCCACCCAGGCGGGCCACGGTGCTGGTTCCTCGCAGGCAGCTCGAAATGCGTCTGGAAGCCTCTATCAGCAGGTTATCGCCTGCTTCATGCCCCATGGTGTCGTTAATGTGCTTGAAGTTGTCCAAGTCCAGGAACATGACGCCGACCAGCGTTTCTTCCCGCCGCGCCTGGGCCAGCGCCAACTTGAGGCGATCCAGCGCCAGCATGCGGTTGGGCAGACCGGTCAGAATGTCGTAGTTGGCTTGACGCAAGAGCTGCTGCTCGTAACGTTTGCGAATGCTGATGTCCTCGCCAAGGATCAGGAAGTGCGTCGGGTTGCCTTTTCCGTCCTTTATGGGCGTCACGATGACCTGTTCCCAGAAGCGTTCGCCGCTGCGACGGGCGCTGTTGATCTCGCCCTGCCAGACACCGACGCGCTGCACCTGTAGCCGGATGTTTTGCCAGAGTTGCTGGTTTTCCCGGTGTGAGAACGTATCGCTGGTCAACATTCCCGGATGTTTACCGCGTATTTCGTCAAGCGGAAAGCCGGTGAGCTGGGAAAACTTATGATTGGAAAACTCGATGTGCCAGTGGCGATCACAAATGAGCACGGAAGACGGGCTTTGCTCAATAGCCATGGAAAGTTTGCGGATTTCCGACGCATCCTCTTCTTGCCGGCGAATATCGTCGTTCAACCGATCGCGCATCTGATTGAATGCTTCTACCACCTGGGATAGCTCGTCGCGGCGATTGACGTCGGTGTCGGGACGATCCAATGCCAGCGGTTCCTGCAGATCCCGCAACGAAAAACTACGGGCATAGCTCGCCATGGCCGAAAGGTGGCGCGTCACGAAATATTGGAATATCCAGATGATCAACACCGATATGAAAAACGTCTTGAAGAACTGGGTGGTCAGAATAACCAGGACTTTGCGGCGTAAATCCTGATAGATATCGGCGAGGCTGGCGGTAATGGTCAATTCACCGAGCCTGTAGAGTTCATCGCCGTCGTGGTTGAGCACAAAGGTACGGGTCATCGTCGAGGTATCACGGGGCACGTCGCCCATGACCACTTCGGAATCCGGAAAGATCTTCAGGCGCAGGTGAACGATATCCGGCAGGCTGAGGATGCCTTCCATCTGCACTTGCAGCAGCTTTTGGTCCAGCGCCCATAAACTTCGCGACAGGCTGCTGGCGTAGCTTGTTTCGATGACGGACATCCGCTCGTCCACGAGCGAAATATCGTTGCGGAAATCGGTATAAACCTGGATCGCGGACGCGAACAGCGTGAATAGCGAGCTAAATAGCAGTATGTAAGCCAGCAAGCGGAAAGACAGCGGCGAGCTGGCCTTGAACTGACTTAATCGCGTCGACAATTTAGACATGCTGTCGATTCATAGAGCCTGTTATAGAAAGAATCGGGTGTCGAGTTTTGCTCAGGCAATCCATCTGCAGTCTATACACCCACACGTGTATCCAACAGCAAAATGCGGATCAACCTGACGGCTGTTTGTTATCGCACCTGAAAAATCAGGTTCTATCAGCCTTTTAGCCACTATAGCAGTAGATTTCCTGCGGTGCCTTTTCGGATTCGCAAATAAACGTATGATTTTGCAAAAGCTTACTACCGACGGGCTCTTTCCGGCCCTAAGAGAACGCCTTGTTAAACGGTTGTCTTGAGCCATTGATCTTCCCGCGATTCTTCTATACTTGGCGTACCCGAGTTCAAATGGAATCGGGCAGCGGCCACTGAATTCGCCGCAGAACTGGACGGGAGGCTGCGATGACAACTGTCGGTTTGCTCAAGGAAATAAAGAATCATGAATATCGGGTCGGGCTTACACCTGCGGGCGTCCGGGAGTTGGCTGACCATGGGCATGACGTCCTGGTTCAGGCCGGTGCAGGAGAGGGGGCGGGATTTCCGGACGAACTGTACGCTCGGGCCGGTGCTCAGGTCGTGCCGAATGCCACTGCAATATTCGAGGGGGCAACGCTACTGGTGAAGGTCAAGGAGCCTTTGGCCGAGGAGCGCAGCAAGCTCAGGCGTCATCATATCCTGTTTACTTTCCTTCATTTGGCGCCAGACGCTGAACAGACCCGCGAACTCATGGATTCCGGGGCTACCTGTATTGCCTACGAAACGGTGACTGACCGCCAAGGGCAGTTGCCCCTGTTGGCGCCCATGTCTGAGGTGGCGGGTCGCCTTGCGATCCAGGCAGGTGCACAGGCTTTGGAGAAAGTCTGCGGAGGCCGTGGGGTTTTGCTATCCGGCGTGCCTGGCGTCCACCCTGGAAACGTTGTGGTCATTGGCGGGGGTGTAGTGGGGCGAAATGCCGCCCAGCTTGCTGTCGGGCTCGGCGCCCGGGTAACGGTGCTAGATCGTTCGGTGCCGGTGTTGCGCGAACTGGATCACCAGTATCGTGGGCAAATCACGACACTCTATTCGACCACCGATGCTCTGGAGAAGGTGCTTGAAGAGGCGGACCTTGTTATCGGCGCGGTGCTGATTCCCGGCGCGTCAGCACCCAAGCTCGTTACCCGGGACCTGCTGAAGGTGATGCCGGAAGGTGCCGCATTGGTGGATGTTGCGATTGATCAGGGAGGGTGTGCCGAAACGTCTCGACCGACAACCCATGACGATCCCACATACTTGGTGAACGGTGTGGTGCATTACTGCGTGGCCAATATGCCCGGTGCGGTGGCGAGAACATCTACCTTGGCCTTAACGAACGCGACTTTACCCTACGTCGTAAAGCTGGCGGATCAAGGGGTGCGCGGAGCGCTTGAAAGCGATTCGGGATTTCTACCTGGACTGAATGTTGCTCAGGGCAAGCTGACCTGCGAGGGGGTGGCGATTGCCCAGGGGCTGGAGTTTATTTCTCCGGATCGTATGCTGTCTAAACTCGGTTAGCAGCGAGAACGCAGTAATTGCAGAAGAACAGCGAAAGAAAAAAGTGGCGTCCCCTAGGGGGTTCGAACCCCTGTTGCCGCCGTGAAAGGGCGGAGTCCTAGGCCACTAGACGAAGGGGACGCTGCGCGTTAAACGCTGACCTCGTCGAGGTGGCGCGTATATTAAGAAAGGCTCCCCAGGCTGTCAAACTCTTTTCTGAAAAATTTTCAGGAAAATCAGCTTTGGCCGTTCAGGCAGTACTTCAGCTCGTCGCCGATCGCATCGAACGCGGCTAACGTGCCCTGGTTGTCCTGTAGTTCGAATATAGCGCGGGCCATGCGATGGCGGCTTGCCGGAATCTGCGTCAGAACCTCGTTTTTCGAGGCTTCGAGCGTCGCCGCTAAAAGTATCTCGTGGCGCAGCTTGTTCTCGCCGGCGCAGAAATAGAAGTGGCCCTCCCGCGTGGCCGGATCGGGCGCGCCAGTTTGCTCGAACACCTGCTTGCTACAGCGGGCGTACTCGGCATTGACTGACGAAAACGTGTCGACGAGCCCATCTTGATCTGCGACTTTTGCCAGTTCTCGAACACGTGTGGCCCCGCCCTCGCTTAGCCCGGGCAGAGCGTTCAACAACTGTTCCCCTGTAAAGCCCTGGTGAACCAACTGCAGCACGGTGATGTACTCGCTGGTAATCATGCTGCAGGTTTCGAAGCTCTGTTTTGCGGCCCGGCCATCGGCAAAGCAGGGCGAAGCACCGATGAGAAGGGCTAGAGCGATTAGCAGAGATTTCTTGTACATGGGCCAGCGTCGATACTGATTCAGTCAGATAGCCGGCAGGTTAGCACTGCATAGCGTTCGACGCTGTGAGCCGTCGCCCAAACGCGGGCCGCTGCGCTAGCCCGAACCGGGTTGCACTACACAATGGCGCGCAGGGCATCTTCAAGCTCGGGGTACTTGAAATCGAATCCTGCCTGATACAGTTTTTCCGGCATCGCACGTTGGCCGTCCAACAGCAGAGTCGACATCTCGCCAAGTCCTGCTTTTAACGCAAAAGCGGGCAGGGGGATGATGGTGGGCCGTCCCAGAACGCGTCCAAGTGTGCGCGTAAAATCCACGTTTCTCACCGGGTGAGGGCTGACCACGTTATAGGCGCCCGAGGCTTCCGGTGACTCAAGCATCCAAATAAGGGCCTTTACCACGTCTTCCCGGTGTATCCACGGCATATACTGCTGGCCATCGCCGAGTCGACCGCCTAGCCCAAGTTTGAAAGGCAGTAGCATTTTGCCCAGCGCACCGCCGTCAGGGCCGAGCACAATGCCGGTTCGCGACAACGCCACCCGAGCGCCCCAGTCGCGGGCTCGCAACGCTTCGGACTCCCAGTCTGCACAGAGGTGGTGAGTGAACTCGTCCTTGACGGGTCCATCTTCGTTCAATGGTTCGCCGCCGTGACTGCCGTAGTAACCCACCGCAGACCCTGAGACGATAACCTCTGGCTGTTGCTCGCGGCTCTGAAGCTGTTCCATGAGTTGGCGTGTCAACGCAATGCGGCTGTCTCTGAGTTCCTGCTTACGTTTTTCGGTCCAGCGGGATTCTGCAATACCTTCGCCGGCGAGGTTGATGACGGCGTTGAGACGCGGCAACCGGGATATTTCGCTGAGTTGGTTGACTGCCTCCACGCGACCGCAACGGGCTTTGACGTCGGCCTCGCTCTGCCGGCTCAGTACCGTGAGCCGGTAGCCCTTAGTCAGCAGCTCCGGGCAGAGCCGCTGGCCTATAAAGCCGGTTCCTCCGGTGACCAGGATGTGCTGAGTCATAGTGACCTCCTCAATGGATTGGCCTAGTTTCAGCGAGGGTTATCGTTATCAAGACGTTCTTCAACGATATGCTGAATAGCTTCACCCAACAAAGGGTGTTCACCGATGGGCGCGGCCAGCTCGATATCGATGCCGTGTTCGGTTGACAGCTTCTCCAGCATAGCCGGGACATCCTGGCGCAAGTGTCGGCCTGCGGCGAGAAATAATGGCAGCACAGTGACACCGGATACGCCGTCACGAGCCGCCCGAGCGATCTCTTCGCTGAGGGATGGCTGACTGAGCTCCATATAGGCAATCGCCGCACCCGGGATAGCCTGCAGGCTCGGGCCGGCCAGCTTCTCAAAGGTCTCGCACCATCTAGGGTCGCTGCTGCCGTGGGCCAGTAGAAGTACGCGGTGATTTTGCATGGAAACTAAAGACTCCTGATTGGGGTAACGGAACTGACGCTAATAACACCTATACGTAAAGTATGTCAGATTGGATACTAGCGTGCCGTGCGGTTAATTCACTGATCTACTGCGCGTCGCTGACGACGGCCCGGCGTCGTCAGCGACGCGCCCTTCGGGAGCCCCTGAGAGCTTTGATAGCCGCGTTGCGCTGGCTCGATTTGGAACCACCAAACCTTCGCCACCGCGCCTTGCTCTCAAAGCTCTCAGGGGCTCATTGGATCAGCGAATTAACCGCACGGCACACTAGCGAAGTCTTACCAGAAAGCACTTCAGGCTGTGTCACTACAGTAAACTAAGAGAGCCTTTGAATAAGCCTTTGTTCAGATGCTCGTCAAAAGGGATTCGAATGTTTGCGTGGCAGGAAGTTCTACATTTTTGGTTCGGACCGCTGGATAAGGACGGCGTGCCAGACTCGTTCCACCGAGAGCGCTGGTTCAAATCCAGCCGAGCCTTTGACTGGGAGATCCGGCGACGCTTTCTTTCCTTGGTGCTGGTGGCCTCGGAAAATGGACTGGAGGCCTGGCGGGAAGAACCCGGCGGAGCACTTGCCGAACTTATTCTGTTGGACCAGTTTACGCGCAATATCCACCGTGGTCGTGCGATGGCGTACGACAACGACCGGCAGGCGCGCCTAAATTGTCTTGAGGGGCTTGAGCGGGGGCTGGATCTCCATTTACCGTTGATTCAACGTGCATTTTTTATCATGCCGCTGCAGCATTCCGAGCGACTGAAAGACCAGGAAAAGGCTGTGGCGCTCTATGAACAACTGGAGGCGACAGCGCAAGGCCGACTAAAGGATGTGCTTAGGAGCTTTCACTCGTCTGCCGTTGCGCATCGGGACATCGTGGCGCAGTTTGGTCGATTTCCGCATCGGAACAAGGTGCTGGGCAGATACCCAACGTCAGAGGAGCAGGCCTACCTGGATAACGACGCCAACCGGTATGGCCAATAGCCGGTTTGACTGGTAGCCAGTTTGACCGATAGATAGGCGCGGTTGATAAAAGTAAGGCCGAATGAAAAAAGTGCGGGGCAGGTGTTGACGGTCGCGGCCGAATGCGTAAAATACGCAGCCGTTGAGAGGGTCGCCCTCATGACGAAAAGCGGGAATAGCTCAGTTGGTAGAGCACAACCTTGCCAAGGTTGGGGTCGCGAGTTCGAATCTCGTTTCCCGCTCCAGATTCAAAAAAAGCCCGGCCATTGTGCCGGGCTTTTTCGTTTCTCGCTGACACCCTGCCATCGCCGCTGATATCCTTAGCGTTTTGCAAGGAGGCACACTCATGGCGCAGTTGAAAATCGAGCAACTGTTCTTTTACCCGGTTAAATCGCTGCACGGCGTCGCCCTTGATGCGATGACGCTTGACGCCTTTGGACCTGCTGGCGACCGGCGCTGGATGATCGTCGATGACGAAGGCCGCTTCGTGACCCAGCGAGAGCAACCGCGACTGGCGCAGGTTAACGCTACGCTGACACCGTCAGGGTTGCACATTAGTATCCCTGGCGAAGCGCCAGAAAAGGTGGTTGCCAGCGACGAGACGCGCCGTGTTCTGGTCTGGCGTGACTGGGTTAAGGCTCAGCCCGCCCAGCCAGGCCCGTCAGAAAAACTGAGTGCGTGGCTGGGTAAAGCCGTACAGTTTGTCTATATGCCCGAGTCCACGTTACGGCCGGTCGACAACACGTATGTCGATGACGAGCGTCGCGTCAGTTTCGCCGATGGCTTTCCCTTTCTGATCACGCATACGATGTCCCTTGAATCGCTTTCAAGTCGGATCGGTGAGCCGGTAGATATGCGCAGGTTCCGCCCGAACATCGTGGTGTCGGGCGGTGAGGCGTTCGAGGAAGATCGCTGGGCGGCACTGTCGCTGGGAAGCTTGCGTTTTCGTTTGGTCAAACCCTGCACCCGTTGTGTCATGACCACCGTTCATCCTGACGAGGGTGTTCGCTCGGATAACCTGCAGCCCTTGAGGGAGCTTGGCCGTTTTCGTCGCACCCCCGATGGCGTCGTATTCGGTGTAAATGCGGTTCACGATGCCCTGGGCGAGCTTCGGGTGGGGGATTACTTTGATGTTGACTATGTTGAGGATCACTAACTAATGCCGCTGCTGTCCCTGGAAAGCGTTTCGCTCGCCTACGGTTTGCATCCATTGCTGGATAACGCCGGGCTTATCATCGAGCGCGGAGAGCGCGTCTGTTTGCTGGGACGTAACGGCGAAGGTAAGTCGACGTTGCTCAAAATCCTCACCGGGGAGACGGTGCCGGATGGTGGCACGGTACGCCTGGAAGAGGGCACTGTGCTTTCAGTTCTACCGCAAATGCTACCTTCGGACGAGCGACGTACTGCCTACGAGGTGGTTGCCGACGCCTTCCCCGAAACCGGTCAATTGCTGGCGGACTTTCATGCGCTGTCGCAACAGGCCGATGAAGCCAGCCTCAATCGCCTGATGAACGTTCAGGAAAAGCTCGAAAGCCTAGACGGCTGGCGATTGGATCAAAAAGTCAGCGCTATTCTGGCCCAGTTCCGGATTGATCCAAACAGCACTCTGGATACGTTGTCGGGGGGCTGGCAGCGTCGCGTATTGCTCGCTAAGGCACTGGTCAGCGAGCCGGATATACTTCTGCTTGATGAGCCCACTAACCATTTGGACGTACCGGCCATCGCCTGGCTGGAAGATGCCCTGCGCCAGTTCCCGGGTGCTTTGCTGTTCGTCAGTCACGACCGGGCGTTTATCCGCCGGCTGGCAACGCGCGTCGTTGAGCTCGATCGCGGGCAGTTGATCAGCTTCGCCGCAACGTATGACCGCTACCTGGAGCTGAAAGAAAAGGCGCTTGAAGAAGAAGAGCGCCACAACGCCGAGTTCGATCGCAGGCTAAAGCAGGAAGAAGCCTGGATTCGTCAGGGTATCAAGGCGCGCCGGACCCGCAATATGGGGCGTGTGCGAGCGCTCAAAGCGATGCGGGACGAGCGCCGGCAGCGTCGCGAGCGCAGCGGAAACGCCAGTTTCGCCATCGAAGATGCCGCGCGATCCGGCAAACTTGTGGTGGAGGCCGTTGATGCCAGCTTCGGTTACAGCGAAAGCAAACCCCTCATCGAGAATCTGAACTTGACGGTGATGCGGGGCGACAAGATCGGTCTTATCGGTGAGAACGGAACCGGCAAGACCACCCTGGTGCGCCTGCTGCTGGGAGAGTTGGAGCCGGTGTCGGGCCAGCTTCGCCTCGGTACCAATCGGTCGGTTGCCTATTTCGATCAGCTCCGGGGCGAGCTCGATCCTCGCCTGAACGCGCTGGATAACTTGGCCGAGGGGCGGGAATTTATCGACATCAATGGCCAGCAAAAGCACGTTCTCGGGTATTTGCAGGATTTTCTGTTCTCCCCCGAGCGCGCCCGCTCGCCGGTCAGTGTCTTTTCCGGTGGGGAGCGAGCGCGTCTCATGCTGGCCAAGCTGTTTAGCAAGCCAGCCAACATCCTGGTATTGGACGAACCGACCAACGATCTTGATGTTGAAACGCTGGAGCTGCTTGAATCGCAGCTTGTTGATTTTTCCGGAACGGTCATCGTAATCAGCCACGACCGTGAATTTCTCGACAACGTAGTCACCGATACGTTATTTCTCGATGGGTCGGGCAGTGTAGCCGCACGCGTTGGCGGCTACAGCGACTGGCGGCGCCAGGGCGGCCAGTTTCCGGCGGAGGTTCCCGTCGAGCCTGAGGCGCGGCGGGAGAAGAAGGATGCCAAATCCCAAAAAATTGAGGCCAAACCCACGACTCCAGCCCAAAAGCTCAGCTACAAGCACAAATTGGAACTGGAGCAGTTGCCCGACCAAATCGCCGATCTTGAGGGGCAAATTGAAATGCTCCAGGCGCAAGTATCGGATCCTGAATTTTACAGCCGTCCGCACGAAGATATATCCCGCGTGCTTGAGGCGCTGGCTGAAATCGAGAAAACCCTCGAAGCCAAGATTGAGCGCTGGATGGAACTTGAAGAGATGGCCGGTTGAGTGACGTGATTCAGTCGGCTGTTTTGTCTCGTTAAATTGCAAAATATCACCAAACATCACGCCTTGCAGCGCGCTATTCCTTTACACTTATTGCTCTTGGCGGATGAGGTGGTGGTGGATGAAGTTTGGGTGGATGGAGTCTTGGCGGAACGCTTTCGTGCCTCGGTTTATCAATGTTTCAGCAGTCGTTGTGAAGGTCAACTGAATGAGCGTCACCTATACCTTTGTCCTAGCCAACAGTGATTCCCGCATGTTCCGGGTCAGTCTTGACTCGCGACCGAACGAGCCGGTTTTGGAACGTCCGGAATGGACGAGGTTGGCGCACTGCCAATGCAGTAACTGTCCGCTCAAAAAAGATCGCGTTGAGTATTGTCCTGCCGCGGTCGATATTTTGCCGGTCGTTGAGGCGTTCCGTGACGAGAACGCCTACCAAAAAGTGACGGTAAACGTTGAGGATGAACGCCGTCGTTACGAGAAGGAGACAACGCTGGAAGAATCCCTGCGTTCGTTGCTGGGACTCATTATGGCTACCAGCCGGTGTCCGATCCTCGGTGAACTGCGTCCGATGGCGATCCACCACATGCCCTTCGCGAATGCCGAAGAGTTCATCACCCGCAGCGTTTCGCTCTACCTGCTTCAGCAGTACTTCGTTAAACGTAACCATGGCGAGCCCGACTGGAACCTGCAAGGATTGGTTGACCGAAATCAGCGGCTACAGCTGGTGAATCAGGCGCTTTGGCAGCGGATTCATACCGTCTGTAAGGGAGACAGTAATTTGAAAGCGTTGCTGAACTTCTTTTCCATGGCCTCCAGCGTCACCTTTTCATTGGAAACCCAGTTGCGAAAGCTGGAGTCTCGCCTCGCAGAGGAAGGTGCTGACGGCGAGTGCTAGCATCCCGTCCTTGCCAGCCCAACGGACCTTACGCCCGGCCATCGGTCTGAGAAACATATCAGCGGTTCTGTGGCGACTTGCCTGGGTTCGGCATCGACCTTCCACCGCGCACCATTCAGTCAGCCCGATAGGTGTCAGCTAAGACGCACCGCGAGCACGTCGCACTTGGCACCATGAAGTACGCCATTTGCCGTAGAGCCCAGCAACAACTGAATGCCATGGCGGCCGTGACTCCCTACAACCGCCAAATCGACCCCGCGCTCTTCGCAGACACGATGGATTTCCGATTCCGGCCGTCCGACGGTCACCATCAGATTGTTGTCCGCAATATTATGGCTCTTGCCGAAAGCGGCAAGTTGTTCCCGAGCTGACTTATCGAGCTGGTCCTGCAACTCCGTAAGATCCATCGGTATATCCCCGCCATAGGCGTATCCGACGGGTTCGACGACATGTATAAGGATAAGCTCTGCCTGGTGGATGCCGCACAGATCCCGGGCTCGGTTTATGATCTGGTCCGCTTCTTCTGTGAGATCGATCGCCGCAAGTATCGTCTTATAGATTGCCATGTCGGTATCCTCCGGTGCTCAATGCGTGCGCTAATAGATCACGAGCTATATTCACAAATTATAGAAGAGTCATAAATTTAGGCCAGCGCGGCCAATGAAACGCTGATGTGTGTCAATTTATTCATATTGCCTCAGGCATTCCCTGCTCTTAACATCCGCTCGCCGCCTGCCTGGGTCCTATATTTGCGCTGACAGGCGACGAGCTGGCGTCACGCCCAAGGTTGACCTCTTTTTCAAATGTAGTTGATCTAGAATCCTCTATATGAGGCTACTTCAATGGCTACTCAGCGCAAAGTCTGGTGTCGGGATGACCTGTCGAGGTATCGGCGATACCAGCCATTGGACGGCGTTTTCGATGACCGTCTCGTTTCCGAGAATGCGATTGTGTCCCCCAGTTGGAATCCAGAACGTTTGGGTCGTACCTGCCTTCGCGTTTTCAATTGCATCCTGGAGAGACACTATCGCGTCATCTTCCGCATGAATCAGTAGTACAGGCGCTTTGAGAGTCAACAACGCGTTGTCAACGCGGAAGCGTTCTAGAGGTTCACCGAGGCCGCGGGATATTTGCTCAACCATGTTAAGCAACGCCCGCCGTCCGAGGCCTTGATGCTTACCCTGTGCAATAGCGTAGTCTTCGGCCGATCTTGGGGTGCTGATAAGGACCACGCGGTCCGGCTTCAACCCATGAGCCTCCATCGCGAGTACGGTCATGGCGCCACCGATGGAGTGAGCAATAATATTGCAGGGTTGGTCCAAGGTTGATACGACTTCTGTGATAGCTTTCGCAAGCAGCGGTAATGGCGCGCGGGCTCCGTCCGCCTCGCCGTGAGCTGGCAGATCGACGGCAGCAACCGTATATCCGCCATCAAGTAGTGGTCGAACAAATCCCCCCATCGCAAAGTGGTCACGCTCCCAACCATGTACAAGCAAGACGAGAGGCCCGCAACCTTGTATCCAGAACGGTACACGATGACCTTCCACTTCAACTTCTCTGCGTGTGGCCTTGTCGTAAGCCGTTTTCCAGTGTTGGGTACTTGTGTTTCGCCTTGGGGTCAAGAAGACCTTAGCGCCAATCGAACCAAAGTAGGCGGGCATAACGGCTGATAGTGATCCGACAATGCTCGATCTTATGCTATTTCCCAGTCGCTTTATTTTCATTTGAAACGTCCCTTGTATTGTGGCTATGTCGTAACAATCAGGTGTGTCGTAACAATCAGGTGTGTCGTAACAATCAGAAAGAGTAGGCCAGACCGATATTGATACGATTGGCCTCCTGGAACTGGCCGAAAAGGCCCGATTTATCGCCAAAGAACAGATCGGCGCCGACGCGGCCCACCAGATCGCTTCTAAACTGATAGTTCGCTTCAAGCTGAAGTAAGCCATCAGCGTCATTGGCGCTTTGTATAAAGAAAGCCTCCAGGCCCAATGCTTGATTCCAAATCAGGTGTCTGATGCGAAGGGTTAGCTGTGTCTCTAAACTGTCGCGGATGACGCCCGGTGCGTGATCGGTGAGGTAGCTTTGAAAGGCCTGTATGCTGAAGAATGTGTCGCTAAATCCGCTGTAGTCCAGGCCGATCACGTAAGCCAGTTCAGGGCTTTCCGCAACGCCGTTGGCGATGCTACTAGGGTCTGCTACCCAGTAACGGTCTGTGGAGTAGCCGATTTCGCCGCGCAGGGCAAAGTCACCAAAGGCATTGGAGAATGTCGCCCCTGCGAGATGAGTACGTTCATAGGTTGGGCTGACCACGATGCGGCCTGGGCGCTCGTTAAGGTAGTAAACTGCTTGGTCGTGATAGTGATAGAGATAATTTAGGCTTACGTCCCAGCCCCCGACAAAAGCTTGCCAGCGAGCACCCGCGTCGGCGTCTTGCAAGGGACTGTCGGGACGATCCGGATCGTTTATGGTGACAGGAACGCCGTCAGGGGCTTTCGGTACGAGCAGGCGCGAACTAACGCCGAAGGCCCCGTCAAAAGGCGGCAGTTCATCATAGGTTTGATCCGGGACCGCAACGACCTGAAGCGTCCCTTCCCATAATGGCGCTTCGGCGTTGAGCATCCAAAGGGGTATCCGTCGCTCATCGAGGTCAGGCAGAATAAACTCGCGATAATCGATGGGGTTCAGTACATCCAGAACTCTTAAGCCATCGGCTTGACCCCACACAACTTGCTGTTTTCCCAAGCGGACAAAGACATCGCCCGCGAACCCGTCAATGTATGCCTCTCTTAATTCCAGGTCCCCGTGGTCGCCCAAGTAGACGCGGCGATTCCACTCGCTTCGACTATTTTGAGGCGGTTGGCCTGGAGATAGTTCGTCAGCGGCGTCGAAGCGACCGCGGGCAATCACCGTGGCCCGTACGGATTCCGGCAAGTCGAAATCCATCCGTGGCGTGAGAACCAACTCCGACTTCTGAAGGTCGCCATCCGTGGTTTCGACGGCTACGTCGAAATCCCCCATGACCTGGAGCGTCAGGGCACTCGCTGTTTGGCTCAGGCAGCCTATTAGTGATAGGGCGGCGAGTCGGTTTGGGTTGATAGATGCTCCCATTTTATTGCCCTCGTACCAGCGCGCGTTTTTCGAAGGTGCGAGCCGGTATTGAGCTTTGGTAATCGACATCACTGCTCGTGATCAGAGTACTGTGACCGCTTTTGTGGTTAATTGCCCGAACTTGTAAAACAGTCCAGATGTCGTCTATCTTCTCGATCTGTAGATTTTTAATAGTCTTCAGATGGTTTCCATTGACATCCCAGTAATCGCTCTTGCGGGAGATCCACATCGCCGGGTCGATCCGCCATACGGCCTTGCTGTAGCCAAGCTCTTTGGCGATATCCGCGGTCGCCGCTGTACCTTCTACGACGTATAGCTGAACTCCATCGATTGTTTCCTTGCCCACCGTCCGAAATTCGTAGTCTTTCAAGCTGACTTTGTTTTCGCTCTTGATCTCCTCGTAGCTGAAATCGGTACCGAGAAAATAATCGCCGCGATTGGAAGCCGGAATGCGGCGTACTTTGCGTAAGGCGGGAAGATATAGCCACTGGTCGTCGTCTTTTGCATCGCTTGCATAGTCATAGGTTAGAAATCCAGTACCACGGACATTGGCCGGGGCGGTATAAAATAGAGCGGTCCGCTTTTCATCGCCGAAATAACGTCTGAACGCCTTGATCTCCTGCGTACGCGTCTGGTCCCGCCGGTCCGTTAATTCGAACACCATATTGCGTGTGACCTGCTGTCCTTCCGGCCGCGCCGCGACGAAGCTCATAATTTCTGCACCTTCGGGCAGTTCTTCAGCGCTGGCGTCAGGTATGCCATGAATCGCAACCATTCCGGTCCCAAGCACCAGTACGGCGGCCGTGACAGCACCCTTTTTTTGTCTGCCGCGCGGCGCAATTGGACTGACAATGCAGGCTGGCTTGACCAGCAGCACAAGAGCAGGCAAGAGCGTGATGCTTGCGATGAACGAGGCGCTAACCGCCAACGCTACCAAACCACCGAACCGGACTAACGGAGGTACATCGCTCAGACAAAGCACCCCAAAGCCAAGGCCCACGGCTGCCAGATTGAAAAACAGGGCGCGCCCGGTGGTCGGGTAAAGTTCGGTCAGCGCGACCGACAGGGGTTTGTCCACTCGGTCATTGCCGAGTTCACGCACGCGCTCAAGGGTGTGAATAGCGGAGTCAACGCCAAGTCCAATAGCAATCGCAGCGAACATGGAGGTGCCGACGCCGAGCCAGATTCCCATGAAACCCATAACGGCGTAGATCAGCAGGATGGACATTGCCACCGGAACGACTGCCAACACACCCAGCGTCACAGACCTGAACACCGCAGAGGCCATCAGTAGTACAGCCAGGACCGATGCGATGACGCTGCCCGCATGGCTCTCAGCCACACCGTTAATCCAGTGATAGTCGACATTGACACGACCGGTAAGGGTCGCGGTAAGACCGGGTTCGTTAAATTGGTCGGTCAGGTACTCCCGGACTACGGGAACAAGCTGACGATTGTTGGCGAAGGTGTTTGTGTCGAGATAGGCACGAACCAGCGCCTGGCGATGTGCAGTGTCAATTTCCTCTTCGAAGTCGGTAGGGCTGCCGGAAGTGGCGTACAGTAAAAACAGTTGAGCGATCAGCTGAGGGTTGTCAGGAATGGTAAATTCATTGGCTTGGTTCTCATTGACGGCGCGATTGATTTGCTTGATGTAGTCGACGATGGACGTGGTCCCGTTAACGTGCGGCTGCTCCTCAAGGAAGCGCTGTAGTTTCTCTATTTTGCGTAACCGGGCCGGGTCGTGTAGGCCTTCATCTTCGGGGGTCTCAACCACGACATCCAAATGATAGGTTCCGTCCATTAACGTATTAATCTGTTTATCAGCTTGATACAGCGGCTCAGAGGGCTTGAAATTTGCTATTCGCTGGTCCTCAACCTGAACTTGCGATAAACCTACCGCACCTACTGCTGCGACAATCAGGCCGCATACGATAATTCCCCTGGGATTATTGAGCACCGCACGGCCAAGGCGATCCATGAGTCGATAACTGGGGCTTTTGACTACGTCTCCGGTGGTATTTCTGAATGACTTGCTAGCGCGTGGTTTCAGAAAGCTCATGATCGCAGGGAGCACTGATAGGGTATAAACCCAGGCAATTGTCACGGCGAGCGCCCCAAACAGACCAAAAGCTTGAATGGGCGGCATATCGGTCGTCGGGTAAAGGGAGAGGAAGCCAGCTGCAGTGGTAAGGGTCGTAAACGTCACGGGTCGCGTCATGGCTTGCATGGTGCGAATGATAAGATCGTGCTGAGAGCTGGTCGGTGCTTTTCGGAGCTCTTCATAGTATTGACTGAATACATGGATCGAATCGGCCACCGCGATCCCGATCATGCAGACAATGAGACCATTGGTGATGACATAAAAGGGCGTATTGCTTGCGGCCATGAGGCCCAATGTGATGACGACAGTCGCCAAGATAACGGCATTGGGTAGTAATGCGGCCCGGACCGTACGAAAGGCAAGGAACAGAATGAGAGTAATGATGAGTCCGGCAAAAGGGTTTAATCGCTGTGCATCCTGGTCTATGTAGCTGGAAAGATAACCTGCCACAGCACCTTCGCCGGCTACGAGCAATTCGTCACCCGGGCCTTTGGGGGCTGACGAAATCAACTCCAGAATTGCATCGTAGGTCGCTTGGGCTTTTTCCTCATCCAGCAGTTCAACCACGACCAGGGTCGCACGGCCATCGCGAGCAACGAGGCTGCCTTGGTAAAGGGGAAAGTTTTCGACAGCGGCCCTTACCGAAGCCACTTCCGTTTGGGTAGTCGGTACTGGGTCGAGAAACTCGTGAACCTCTATACCCATGTCGTTGCCGATAACGTTGGATTCAGTCGCCAGACTCATTACCCGTTCAGGATCGACGTTATCAAGACGTTGAATTTTCTCGGTCAGCCACGACACCAAGCCCAAGCTCGGCGGATTAAAAATGCCGTTTGGACCTTGGTTAGCTACGGCGACCACGATGGGATCGCTTAAGCCGAATACTTCCTTAACGTTCTCCCGGTAGCGCAACGCGGGATTCTCAGGATCGATGAATGCACCAGCGGACGTGTCTTTAGCCAGGCCTGGCAACGAAACAGCCGCGACAACGATCAGGCTTATGCCCAGAAAAATGACCAACCAGCGGTAAGTCAGTATGAGATGGTAAAAGCGACCTGCTCGATCAGTTCTGCTTTGCATGGAATGTCCCTTTCTTTGTAGTGTAACTACACTATAAGTTTCCTAAAAAAGGCCCTTGAGGGGAGGGCCGGCAATTTTTCTAAATATTCACTTCATTGATTTAGCGTCTGCAAGCTGAGCAAGGGTGTCATGGGCATGAGACCATCCCTCGCTCCCTAAGCTCTCACGAAACTTTTCTTGCACCGCCTGCCATAGCGGATACGCCTGCTCGAGCTTGTTTTTGCCGGGGGCGGTGAGTTTAATAGCGCGGGAACGGTGGTGGCTCCCGGCACCCATGGCGATGAATTCGTTCTGCTCCAGAAGTTTCAAATTTCGTGTAAGGGTAGTGCGCTCCATCGCCAACCAGTCGGCAAGTTCACTGATGGAGTTGGGTCCGCCATACCCGATCGCGGCCAGTAGCGTAAATTGAGTAATCCTAAGATCTATCGGCCGCAAGGCATCGTCGTAGGCACGGGTAATCATACGGTCAACCATGCGAGCTTTGCGACACAGGCAGTCTCTTGCGACAATGGCATACATCTCATTGTTAATAGTCATATAGTGTAAATACACTATGGAAGAGCATTTGTCTATAAAACTTCTGGTATCAGTTTGATTGTTCTTCAGGCAACAGTTGTGTCCCTGATGAACCGAGTGAGCAATATTGGCTCGTGACTGCGAAGTTATGTCTTGGGGAGTTCCGGCAAGCGAGTGTTAAGTCGCGATGCTGCGGGAGGGCCACTGATCGTGCCCAATCAACTGGAAAATTCAATCGACTGGGCAGCCAGTGGAGTGCGAATGAACAAGCGGCCGGTACGTGGCGGTTCACTCGAAGCGTTTGGGCCGAGGCCCGTCACTCTCAATTAGTG
Source organism: Marinobacter fonticola (assembly GCF_008122265.1). Classification (NCBI taxonomy): domain Bacteria; kingdom Pseudomonadati; phylum Pseudomonadota; class Gammaproteobacteria; order Pseudomonadales; family Marinobacteraceae; genus Marinobacter; species Marinobacter fonticola. The sequence goes on along the minus strand of NZ_CP043042.1, from coordinate 2,422,096 downwards.
GAGGTGTCTGCCGTGGTTGCGGCCGACGACGGCGTGTTGTCCGTCATGACACTAATGGCTTCGTCCAAACCTTCGAGGATACCCTGCGAATAGCGGTCAATAACAAACGACACGTTGTTCTCGTTGTAATTGACGTAAGAGCTGCGAATGAATCCCCATTTGGACGAGATGCCGCTCAGTGCTGCGCGGAGTTCGTCGCTCGGGTTGCCGGCGGTAATACTGGACAGCAGGGCGTCGAATTGCTTGGCCTGTTCATCCAAAGGCTCTTCGGTGTCGGCTCCCTGGAATGTTTGCGACACAGCCGATGTGGAGCGGGCGGAATACTTGCTCATCATCTGCGCCATCAGAACGGCCGCCGCACGAGCGGATTCGACGCGCTTATCTGTCGTCACCTGCTCGTCGGTGCGGACAATATCGTACATTTCAGCTGAGGTCTTGCTAAGGGTCACAGCCTGGTTGGCCATGTCGGATACTAAGCGCAAATCAGGGTAGCCGTTCTGGCGTACGTCGTTGATGTTCTGCCGCATCAGGTCTTTGAATTGATCGAAATCCTGGGTTAGCCGTGAAACCTGGTCATCGTTCAGTAAGCCGGAACTTTGGTCGCCGATGCTGTTCATCTGGGTGTTGGAAGTATTGATGGCCGCGACGATTTCATTCAGGGTTTCGGTGGAGCCGTTAACGCTGAAATTATAGTAGGCATTAAGCGCTTCAAAATTGCTGAGCCGAAAATCGTGGAGGCTGGAAAGAAGTGGGTTTTCGGCCGCTCGTGAGGTAAATGGTGAGAGCAACAACGCGCACGTAAGCAGCGCCACAAACGACGCCCTAGTCCAGATGCCGGAGTGAGTCATTAGCGAAATCTCCGTACTAAATTGTCTGTTAGCTTTTGTTTTTATGGGGCGTGCAACACTCTTTGACACCGCCTTGCTTGTTTAGTGTCGTCGACTATTGTCGCTTGATTGGATGTGAGGCTAAATTAACTTTGCCCACCAATCAAGCGGTTTTGACAGGCTTTTACACGGCCTTTTGGTGCGCTAAGCGCAAAGCTTGGGCGGTATTAAGAAGCGTAGTTCATGTCATTAGCTAGAAGCCCTTCATAAGCTTTTGTTTGTAATAATTTATTGTTGTTTATTAAAGCGTATGGATGACGAGTGGGTAGGACTTGGCGCATCGATCAGTCGAGAGAAACAAATTGACAAACCCATGGTTTTTTTTCATCGTGTGCGGCACTCGATTCAAACGACTGTATGAATTTTGGATCGAATGATCGGGCAGTGACCGAAATCTCTCTGCATGAATGAGCCTTGGCTTTTGCCGGTAAGGGCGTTGGTGCAGTTCCAAACACAGACTGGAGATCAGTTGATGATTTACGAAGGTAAAGCCATCACGGTTAAAGAGATCGAAGGCGGGATCGCTCAGCTCAACTTCGACTTGCAGGGCGAGTCAGTCAATAAGTTCAATCGTTTGACGATTGAAGAGCTGGGGGCCGCCGCCGACAAGCTGAAAGCATCCAAGGACATCAAGGGCCTGGTTGTCACCAGCTCCAAGGATAGCTTTATTGTCGGTGCTGATATCACCGAGTTTACCGAACTGTTTGCCGGTTCAGAAGAAGACCTGGTGGCCAACAACCTCAAGGCCAACGAGGTATTCAACACGATTGAAGATCTGCCGTTCCCGACGGTCACCGCCATTAACGGCATGGCACTCGGCGGTGGTTTTGAGATGTGTCTGGCGACCGACTACCGGGTGATGGATAGCAAGGCGAAGGTTGGCTTGCCGGAAGTCAAACTGGGTATTTTCCCAGGCTTTGGCGGTACCGTGCGGCTGTCCCGCCTGATCGGTGTCGATTACGCCATCGAATGGATCTCCGGCGGTACTGAGAACCGGGCGGACAAGGCGCTCAAAGAAGGCGCCGTGGATGCGGTCCTGGAAGGGAGCAAGCTGATTGAGGCTGCTGTCGATCTGATCAAGCAGTGCAACGAAGGCAAGCTGGATTACAAAGCTCGTCGCGAAGAAAAGCAGGGCAAGATCAAGCTCAACGCCATGGAAAGCATGATGGCATTCGAGATCTCCAAGGCTTTCGTTGCCGGCAAGGCGGGCAAAAACTACCCCGCGCCTGTCGAAGCTATCAAGGTGATGCAGAAGCATGCCAGTCTGACGCGCGACAAGGCGCTTGAGGTTGAGGCCAAGGGCTTCGCCAAAATGGCCAAGACCAACGTCGCAGCGTGCTTGGTCGGCCTGTTCCTGAACGATCAGGAGCTGAAGAAAAAGGCCAAGCTGTGGGAGAAGGAAGCCAACGACGTGAAACTGACCGCCGTGTTGGGCGCCGGTATCATGGGCGGCGGTGTGGCGTATCAGTCTGCACTGAAAGGCACTCCGATCATCATGAAGGATATCAACCAGGACGGTATCGCCCTGGGCCTTAAGGAAGCCAAGAAGCTGCTGGCCAAGCGCGTCGACAAGGGCAAGATGAAGCCCGACCAGATGGCTGACGTTCTCAACAGCATTACTCCCACCCTGAACTACGGTGATTTCAAGAACGTAGACTTGGTTGTTGAAGCGGTGGTTGAAAACCCGAAGGTGAAAGATGCGGTTCTGCGTGAAACCGAAGAAATGGTTCGGGACGACGCGATTCTGACCTCCAACACCTCAACGATCTCCATCGATCTGCTGGCTAAAAACCTCAAGCGTCCCGAGAACTTCTGCGGCATGCACTTCTTCAACCCGGTACACATGATGCCGTTGGTTGAGGTCATCCGTGGTGAGAAGACGTCTGATCGTGCGATTGCGACTACTGTTGCTTACGCCAAGGCCATGGGCAAGACCCCAATCGTGGTCAACGATTGCCCGGGCTTCCTGGTCAACCGTGTTCTGTTCCCGTACTTCGGCGGCTTTATCGGTCTGGTGCGTGACGGCGCGGACTTCCAGCAAGTCGACAAGGTGATGGAAAAGTTTGGCTGGCCGATGGGTCCGGCTTATCTGCTGGACGTCGTTGGCATGGATACGGGTAAGCACGCTGGTGAAGTTATGGCTGACGGCTTCCCGGATCGTATGAAGCACGAAGGCACAACGGCGATCGACGTGATGTTCGACAACAACCGTTATGGCCAGAAGAACGACAAAGGCTTCTACAAGTACGAGCTGGACCGCAAGGGCAAGCAGAAGAAGGTCGTTGACGAAGAGGCCTACAAGCTTCTTGAGCCGGTGGTTCAGTCCAAGAACGACTTCAGTGAAGAAGATATCATCGCCCGTATGATGATCCCGCTTTGCCTGGAAACCGTTCGCTGCCTGGAAGACAACATCGTCGAATCCCCGGCCGATGCCGACATGGGCCTGATCTACGGTATCGGTTTCCCGCCGTTCCGTGGTGGCGCGCTGCGCTACATCGACGACATGGGTGTCGACACGTTCGTCGAACTGGCAGACAAGTATGCAGATCTGGGTCCGTTGTACCACCCGACCGAGAAACTGCGTGATATGGCCAAGAATGGCGAAAAGTTCTTTGGCTAACCCTGAACGAGATTTCCGAACGGAGAAAGATCTATGAGCCTTAATCCGAGAGACGTTGTCGTCGTCGATTGCGTGCGGACTCCGATGGGTCGTGCCAAGAACGGATGTTTCCGCAACGTGCGTGCGGAAAACCTGTCGGCTGCGCTGATCGAAGCTATTTTCGAGCGTAATCCGGAGCTGAACCCGAAAGAAGTTGAAGACGTGATCTGGGGCTGTGTTAACCAGACCCAGGAGCAGGGCTTCAACGTGGCGCGTCAGATTTCGCTGTTGACCCGCCTGCCGCACGAATCCGCGGCTCAGACCGTCAACCGCCTGTGTGGCTCCGCCATGTCGGCGATCCACACCGCGGCTCAGGCCATCATGACCAACAACGGCGATGTCTTCATGGTCGGCGGCGTTGAGCATATGGGCCACGTGCCGATGACTTCGGGCTTCGACCATAACCCGGCGGCGTCCAAGTATTCCGCCAAGGCCTCCAACATGATGGGCCTGACCGCGGAAATGCTGGCCAAGATGCACGGCATCACCCGTGAACAGCAGGACGAGTTCGGTGCCCGCTCTCACCGTCTGGCGCATGAAGCTACGCTCGAGGGTCGCTTCAAGAACGAAATCGTGCCCATTCAGGGACACGATGAGAACGGGTTCGTTAAGCTGATCGAGGCCGACGAAACTATTCGTCCTGAGACGACCGCCGAGTCCCTGGGTCAGCTGCGTCCTGCTTTCGATCCGAAAAACGGTACCGTGACTGCGGGCACGTCCTCACAGCTGACCGATGGTGCTTCAGCCATGGTGCTGATGTCTGCCGAACGGGCCGAAGCGTTGGGTCTGAAACCTATCGCGCGTATTCGCAGCATGGCCGTAGCCGGCTGTGATCCCGCGATTATGGGCTACGGTCCGGTCCCTGCCACCAAGAAGGCGCTCAAGCGTGCAGGCCTGAACATCGAGGATATCGATTTCTGGGAACTGAACGAAGCCTTCGCCGGCCAGTCGCTGCCGGTCCTCAAGGACCTCAAGCTGCTGAACGTCATGGACGAGAAAGTGAACCTGAACGGTGGGGCGATTGCCCTGGGGCACCCGCTGGGTTGCTCTGGAGCGCGCATTTCCACCACCCTGCTGCACGTGATGCAGGCCAAGGGCGGCACATTGGGTGTTTCCACCATGTGTATCGGCCTGGGTCAGGGCATCGCCACCGTCTGGGAGCGGGTGTGATCTCGCAAGCGTGACTGACGGAAGCCCGGCAATCGCCGGGCTTTTTTTTGCGAGTGGGTTCAGATTGATGGTTGACTATCGAAAGCTCGGCCCAAAGATGGGTTGTGCTGTTCATCTTGACCCTGTAAAACAGAGCACCTATAAAGCTGCGAGTGTAAATGCGCTAGCAGCCTGATTTTTAGCCAATAATGAGTTGCACTGAAGAGCTGTCGTGCTGACTGCTCAGGTTTTGACATCTGCTCAGTGTCTCTCTAAACCTGATTTTGAGGCTCCCTGCTTTGAAGGGAGCATGTGAGGAAACCAATTCCGCTATGGGTAAGAATCTCGTCATTGTCGAGTCACCGGCAAAAGCGAAAACCATCAACAAGTACCTGGGCCCCGACTATGTGGTGAAGTCCAGTGTCGGGCATATCCGCGATTTGCCAGTCAGCGGCAGTGGTACCCAATCTGATCCCAAGGACCGCGCCAAGCAGGCGGCCCAAACCCGGAAGATGGACCCCGAAGAGAAGGCCGAGTACAAGAAGCGCAAGGCCCGGGAACAACTTGTTGCCCGTATGGGGGTTGATCCCGATAGAGACTGGGATGCGCATTACCAGGTACTTCCGGGCAAGGAAAAGGTGGTTAACGAACTCAAGCGACTGGCTAAATCCGCTGACCACGTTTACCTCGCAACGGACTTGGACAGAGAAGGGGAGGCCATTGCCTGGCACTTGCAGGAAACCATCGGCGGCGACGCTGGCAAGTATCGCCGGGTGGTGTTTAACGAGATCACCAAGCGCGCCATCCAGGAGGCTTTCAAAGAGCCCGGCCAGCTTGACCGCGACCGGGTAAATGCCCAGCAGGCGCGGCGCTTCCTCGACCGGGTAGTCGGTTATATGGTTTCGCCGTTGCTCTGGAGCAAATTGGCGCGCGGGCTCTCCGCAGGCCGCGTACAGTCGGTTGCGGTACGTCTCATCGCCGAGCGAGAGCGGGAAATCCGCACGTTCGTGCCGGAAGAGTATTGGCAAGTACATGCCAATTTAGCACCCAAGGACGAGAAGTCTCCGGTGCGCTTTGAAGTGACTCGCGACGGTGACAAGGCGTTCCGGCCCACCAGTGAATCTGAAACCAAAGCGCATGTCGACAAGCTCAAGGCCTCCGAATTCCGGGTCGCCAAGCGCGAGGATAAGCCCACGCGTTCGCGTCCCAGTGCGCCGTTTATCACATCCACGCTGCAGCAAGCGGCCAGCAACCGGATGGGTTTCAGCGTCAAGAAAACCATGATGTTAGCCCAGCGTCTATACGAAGCCGGCTTCATCACCTACATGCGTACCGACTCCACCAACCTGAGCCAGGAAGCGGTGGCCAACGTGCGCGACTACGTCGACAACCAATTTGGCGGCAAGTATTTACCGGAGAACCCCCGCGTCTACGGTAGCAAAGAGGGTGCTCAGGAGGCTCACGAGGCGATTCGCCCGACCGACGTCAAGCGGCGGCCCACCGACATTAGTGGTTTGGAAAAGGACGCAGAAAGGCTTTACGACTTGATTTGGCGGCAGTTCATCGCCTGCCAAATGGCGGACGCCGAATTCACCAGTACCTCCATTGCCGTTGAAGCTGGAGGCTACGAGCTGCGTACCCGCGGGCGCATCATTCGTTTCGACGGTTTCCTTAAAGCGGCGCCCCAGTCCTCGAAAAAAGACGAAGACGTGGCGCTGCCGGACATCAAGGTCAACGAAAAACTCGATCTGGCCAAGCTGGACCCGACCCAGCATTTCACCAAACCGTCACCGCGCTACACGGAAGCGAGCCTGGTGAAGGAACTGGAAAAGCGAGGCATTGGCCGGCCGTCTACGTATGCGTCGATTATCTCGACCATTCAGGATCGGGGATACGTGCGTTTACAGAATCGCCGTTTCTACGCTGAGAAAATGGGTGACATCGTCACGGATCGACTGTCCGAATCCTTCTCGAATTTGATGGATTACGACTTCACGGCCCGCCTCGAGGAAGAGCTGGACGAAATTGCCGCCGGTGACATCGACTGGAAGCGGGTGTTGAATGGCTTCTATGAGCGCTTTAAACAGCAGCTCGATGCCGCAGGGTCCGACTCTGACCACGGTGGCATGCGCGGTAATACCCCGACGGAGACTGATATTCCCTGTCCCACGTGCGCCCGCCCGATGCAGATTCGCGTGGCCAGCACGGGGGTATTCCTTGGCTGTTCCGGTTACCAGCTGCCGCCTAAGGAGCGTTGCAAGACAACGATCAATCTGGTCTCCGGCGATGAAGTCGTCAGCGCCGAAGATGATGTGGAAGGTGAGGGCGAGAGCTGGCTGCTGCGTAAGAAGCGCCGTTGCCCCAAGTGTGGCACGGCGATGGACAGTTATCTGGTCGACGAGACGCGCAAGCTTCATGTCTGCGGCAATAACCCGGATTGTTCAGGTTACGAGGTGGAAGAAGGCTCCTTCCGTATAAAGGGCTACGACGGGCCGACGCTGGAGTGCGACAAGTGCGGTTCCGAGATGCAGCTCAAGACGGGGCGTTTCGGCAAATACTTCGGCTGCACCAACACGGAATGCAAAAACACCCGCAAACTACTGCGTAGCGGCGAGCCCGCTCCGCCTAAGATGGATCCGGTGCCGATGCCCGAGCTCAAGTGCGAGAAGGTGGATGACACTTACGTGCTGCGCGACGGGGCTTCCGGCCTGTTCTTGGCTGCCAGTAAATTCCCCAAGAATCGGGAGACCCGGGCGCCGTTGGTGAAAGAGATCAAGCCGCACCGGGAGGAGATTGATCCCAAGTACGGCTTCCTGATGGATGCGCCCGAGCAGGATCCCGAGGGCAACCCCGCGGTGATCCGCTATAGTCGCAAAACCAAAGAACAGTACGTTATGAGTGAGAAGGACGGTAAGGCCACAGGCTGGAGTGCCTTCTACACCGCCGGTAAGTGGCAGGTGAAAGACAAGAAAGCCTGACGGGGCTATCGAAAACACCGTTGAAGAAAAGGCCTCACGGGCGACCGTGGGGCCTTTTCTGTTTGGTATCACCCGCGTGCATAAGCGGCTTACTGCAGGTTGCCCAATTTTCGCAGCCGTGCCAACAGGCTGGACGTATCCCAGCGCTCGCCTCCCATCGCCTGTACATCGGCATAGAACTGATCCACCAATGCCGTTACCGGCAGCGTGATGCCTCGCTGCCGGGCTTCTGTCAGGCAGATATTCAGGTCTTTGCGCATCCAGTTGACCGCGAAACCATGGTCGTATTTGCCCGCTATCATGGTCGGGGACCGGTTTTCCATTTGCCAGGATTGGGCCGCGCCTTGGGAAATGACATCGATCACTAGTTTTTGGTCAAGACCGGACTGCTCCGCGAAGTACAGGCATTCCGATAGACCCTGAACCAACCCGGCAACAGCAATCTGGTTCACCATTTTGGTCAGTTGGCCCTTGCCCGGCTCACCCATGAGCGTCACCGCCTTGCCATAGGTATCGAGCAGGGGTCTTGCGCGGTCGAAAGCGTCCTGGGATGCGCCGCACATAATCGTCAGTTTGCCGTCTTCGGCCCCTTTCTGGCCGCCGGACACCGGCGCATCCATGAAGCCTTGACCTCGATCAAGTGCGGCCCGAGCGATTTCGACAGTGACCTCCGCCGATACTGTCGTGTGATCGATCAGGATGGCATTGGCAGGGGCGTTGTCGATAATGCCGGTGGCACTGAGGTAGACCTCTCTCAGGTCAGGATCGGCCCCGACGCAGGTCATCACGAAATCGGCGTCTGTCACGGCCTCGGCAATGGTGTCGCGCGCGTGGCCGCCATAATCCTGGACCCAATCCCGGGCTTTCGAAACTGTGCGATTGAAAACGGTTACTTTGTGGCCGGCCCGAGCCAAGTGGCCCGCCATCGGGTAGCCCATTACGCCAAGCCCGATAAACGTCACGTTCGCTGACATGGGTGGGTTTCCTCCAATTGCAGTTGGGTTTTAGGTTTGGGCCCCGGGATGAGCTTGCGGGTACCCAAGCACCGAGAACGGCACTTAAAAACGAACAGCCTTAAACGAACAGCCTCAAACAAAAAAGGGGCCGCACATCGTGCAGCCCCTTTCTGGCGAATCCAACAAGGCGCTTACTTTGTAGGATAGTCGCGCTTGCTGGCGCCGGTGTAAAGCTGGCGCGGACGTCCGATACGGTAGTTGCCGCTAACCATCTCGTTCCAGTGGGAGAACCAGCCAATGGTCCGGGACATGGCAAAGATGACGGTGAACATCGAGGTCGGGATGCCGATCGCCTTGAGAATGATGCCGGAGTAAAAGTCGACATTCGGATAGAGCTTACGCTCAACAAAATAGTCGTCTTCCAGAGCAATCTTCTCGAGACGCTGGGCGATGCGCAGCAGCGGATCGTTTTCCAGGCCAAGCTCGGACAGGACTTCGTGACAGGTTTCGCGCATCACTTTGGCGCGCGGGTCGAAGTTCTTGTATACCCGGTGACCGAAGCCCATAAGGCGGAATGGATCGTTCTTGTCTTTGGCTTTGGACACGAATTTTTCGATGTTGGCTTCGTCGCCAATCTCGGCCAGCATGTCCAGCACCGCCTCGTTCGCGCCCCCGTGCGCCGGTCCCCACAAAGCAGCAATGCCAGAGGCGATGCAGGCATAAGGGTTGGCGCCGGTAGAGCCGGCCAGCCGTACGGTAGAGGTCGATGCGTTTTGCTCGTGGTCAGCATGCAGGATAAAGACCTTGTCCATGGCCTTCGCCAGGACCGGATTGACCTCGTAATCCTCGCAGGGGTTGCCGAACATCATCTGGAGAAAGTTCTCGGCGTAATCCAGGTCGTTACGCGGGTAGATGAACGGCTGGCCATTGGCGTACTTATAACACCATGCGGCAATCGTTGGCATCTTGGCCACCAGGCGATGCGCGGTAATCTCGCGCTGCTCTTCGTTGGTGACGTCCATCTGGTCGTGGTAGAAAGCTGAAAGAGCGCCCACCACCCCGCACATGATGGCCATCGGATGCGCGTCACGGCGGAAGCCGTGGAAGAAGTTGCGCATCTGGTCGTGAATCATGGTGTGGTGTTTAACGGTGTCGCGGAAGCGTGCGTTTTCTTCTGGGGAGGGGAGTTCGCCGTGCAATAGCAGGTAACACACTTCCAGATAATCGGATTTATCGGCCAGCTGCTCGATCGGATAGCCGCGGTGAAGAAGAACACCGTTGGCGCCGTCAATGTAGGTGATCTTGGATTCGCAGGCTGCGGTCGATACGAAGCCCGGGTCGTAGGTAAAGACGCCTTCCTGGACGAGATTTCTGACGTCGATTACGTCTGGACCTTCAGTGCCGGCATATACGGGCAGCTCTAGTGACTTATCACCCACCGAAAGCGTCGCTTTCTTGTCGGTCATGGTGCTCTCCTATAATCAGCATTTCCAGCGTAAGAAAGGGCCCCCGGACGCCCGCACGCGTTGCTGCAGCAGGGCAAAGAAATCGCCTGCCGCCGGGTTGCTCTATCGAAAACGCATATTATTGCAATATCGCCCCGTCAGGTCACGGTCGGAATACCTATGGGGCAGGTAGTCCATGGCTGCGCGAGGCAGTCAGGCGTGTTTGCGTTATTATTCCGCAAAACCGGTGATTCGAGACTGTGCACACTCTATTTCGCTTGGCTTTGCATCATCGAAGTTCGGCTAAAAGTGCTTATTTATTATCTATAAGCTGGGTTTTTTCGCCGAATTTTGCGTCGCTTGGCCTAAGCTAATTGTCTGTTTACGCCGCCTCAATTCAAGTGTTTTTGCCCGGCGTTGGACCGACACACAGTTTTGAAGCGTGGCGGCAAAATATAGGGAGTTGGCTTTTTTTGTCAATGGATGAAGCTGGAATTCCAAGTTATGTATAGTGGTTCGAGTGGCGTTTTAGACTTTGGAGCTATGAATTCTTTTAGCTGGCGTCGACATTTTGAGGCGAAACATAGGGATTAGACCTTGGTCTAAAATTCGCTGTTAGGTTCCTAATTATTAACCGAGACTATGACGCCGATTGGCGCTAACTGCCGGCTCGACGTAGGATTTCGGTCGATTGCCGGTTTGTAATTCACGGGGGCACTCCTTATAATCCGTAGCCCGGAATCGAGGGCTCATCAAGCCGGAACGCCAACGACGGCGTTTCGCCAGTGATGTGTCCTTCCTCCATGTTCGGATCTAAGAAGAACGTCAACTACACCAACCATCCGCCCGGCAACGCTTTTCGGCTGGGCAAAAAGAGTGTGAGAGAGCTGTGAATAGCAAACGACCAGTAAATCTCGATCTCAGCAAGTTTCATTTCCCATTGCCGGCGATCACCTCGATCCTGCACCGTATCAGCGGAATCATTATCTTTGCGGGTATTGCTTTCCTTCTCTACGGCCTGCAGTTGTCTCTTTCAGGAGAGAGTGGCTTCAATGCGGTAAGCAACCTGCTGGACAGCTTCCTGGCGAAGCTAATTGTCTGGGGCATCCTAGCGGCCCTTATTTTTCACTTGGTGGCAGGTATTAAGCATCTGCTGATGGACATGGGCTACGGCGAAGAGCTGCATACAGGCCGACTGGCGGCCAAGGCTACCATCGTCATTTCAGTTATTTTGATCGTTCTCGCGGGGGTTTGGGTATGGTAAGAAGCGTAACCAACCTTGGGCGTAGTGGGGTCTTCGACTGGTTGATACAGCGTGTCACGGCTTATGTGCTTGCTCTCTACACGCTATTCCTGTTGGGGTTTCTTCTCTTTACTGATGTTGACTACGCCAGCTGGGCGGGTCTGTTCAACCAATCCTGGTTCCGAATTTTCAGTCTGATGGCGCTCCTGTCCATCGGCGCTCATGCATGGGTCGGGCTCTGGACTGTAACAACGGATTACATCAAGGCTACGGCGCCGCGTTTTCTGGTGCAGGCGTTCTGTGGTGTGGTGATGTTCGTTTATACCGTTTGGGGTGTACAGATTCTCTGGGGGCTTTAATCCATGTCTAATATCAAGACCATTTCCTACGACGCAATCGTCATCGGCGGTGGTGGCGCTGGCATGCGCGCTGCGCTTCAGTTGACGGAGTCCGGCGTTAACACGGCCTGTATCACGAAGGTATTCCCGACCCGTTCACACACCGTATCCGCCCAGGGCGGTATAACCTGTGCGATTGCGAGTGCCGATCCCGATGACGACTGGCGCTGGCATATGTACGACACCGTCAAGGGTTCCGATTATATCGGTGATCAGGACGCTATCGAGTATATGTGCTCGGTGGGGCCTCAGGCGGTGTTTGAATTGGAGCACATGGGGCTTCCGTTCTCCCGTACCGAGCAAGGCCGCATCTATCAGCGACCGTTCGGTGGCCAGTCCAAGGATTACGGTAAAGGTGGTCAGGCTGCCCGCACCTGTGCTGCAGCCGACCGTACCGGTCACGCGTTGCTGCATACCCTCTACCAGGCCAACCTCAAAGGCGGTACGACCTTCCTGAATGAATGGTACGCCATCGATCTGGTTAAAAACGGTCAGAATCAGGTAGTCGGCGTCATCGCTATCGAGATTGAAACCGGCGAAGTGGCCTATATCAAGTCGAAGGCTACCGTTCTGGCGACAGGCGGTGCGGGTCGCATTTATGCTTCCACAACCAACGCCCTTATCAATACCGGCGATGGTATCGGGATGGCGTTGCGCGCCGGCTACCCCGTCCAGGACATGGAGATGTGGCAGTTCCACCCGACCGGTATTCATGGTGCCGGCACGCTGGTGACTGAAGGCTGTCGGGGCGAGGGCGGCTATCTGATTAACGCCGAGGGCGAGCGCTTTATGGAGCGTTATGCACCCAATGCCAAAGACCTTGCTGGCCGTGACGTTGTCGCGCGCTCAATGGTTATCGAGATCCTGGAGGGCCGCGGTTGTGGTCCGGACAAGGATCACGTGCTGCTGAAGCTGGATCACTTGGGTGAAGAAACGTTGAACCTGCGCCTGCCGGGTATCTGTGAGCTGTCGCGAACGTTCGCTCACGTCGATCCGGTCAAAGAGCCGGTTCCTGTTGTGCCGACCTGCCACTACATGATGGGCGGCATTCCGACGAACGTCGGTGGGCAGGCCATCACCCAGGATGAGAATGGCAAAGATGTGTTCATCGAAGGGCTATTTGCCTGTGGTGAAGCGGCTTGCGTCTCGGTCCACGGCGCCAATCGCCTGGGTGGCAACTCGCTGTTGGATCTGGTGGTTTTCGGTCGTGCGGCTGGCCTGCACATCGAGAAGCTGCTGCGGGAAGGCGAGGAGGCCATGGAGGCTTCCGAAGAAGATATCAAGCGCGCCATGGCGCGTATCGATCGCCTGAACGCTGCGACCGAGGGCGAGAGTGTTGCTGAGGTCCGTAAGGACCTGCAAAACTGCATGCAGCTGTACTTCGGCGTATTCCGGGACGGCGAAAGCATGGAAAAAGGGCTTGGGAAGCTGGATGAGCTTGGCGAGCGTGTTCGCAAGACCAAGCTTGAAGATCGCAGCAATGCGTTCAATACAGCGCGTATCGAAGCCCTGGAGCTGGACAACCTTTATGAGGTCGCCTACGCCACTGCGGTTTCAGCCATTGAGCGCAAAGAGAGTCGTGGAGCGCATGCGCGCAACGACTTTACCGAGCGTGACGATGAGAATTGGCTGAAGCACTCTATTTACTTCCCGTTGGAGAAGCGGGTGGGTAAGCGCGATGTTAACTTCGCGCCGAAGACGGTGGACACGTTCGAACCGAAGATTCGGACCTACTAGGGGGTGACGCAAGAATGTTGGTAAGCGTATATCGGTACAATCCCGAAACTGACAACGCGCCTTACATGCAGGATATTGATCTGGATGTTCCTGAAGGTAGGGATTTGATGGTGCTGGATGTGCTGGCTCTTCTTAAAGAGAAGGACCCGTCACTGGCTTATCGTCGCTCCTGCCGCGAAGGTGTTTGCGGTTCCGATGGCCTCAACATGAACGGCAAGAACGGCCTTGGCTGTATCACGCCGCTCTCGGAGGTGGTCAAGAAGGACAAGCTGGTTATCCGTCCGCTTCCGGGGCTACCCGTAATCCGGGACCTGGTGGTCGATATGAGCTTGTTCTATCAGCAGTACGAGAAAGTGCAGCCATACCTGATCAACTACGATCCGGAGCCGGCCATCGAGCGCCTGCAGTCTCCAGAGGACAGGGAGAAGCTGGACGGCCTGTATGAGTGTATTCTTTGTGCGTGCTGCTCTACTTCTTGCCCGTCGTTCTGGTGGAACCCCGAGAAGTTTGTCGGCCCGGCCGGCCTGCTTCAGGCGTACCGGTTCCTGGCGGATAGCCGGGACCAGGCGCAGGACGAGCGCTTATCTGACCTTGATGACCCGTTCAGCGTATTCCGCTGCCGTGGCATCATGAACTGCGTCAGCGTTTGTCCAAAAGGGTTGAATCCGACCAAGGCTATCGGTCATATTCGGAACCTATTGCTGCAGCGAGCCACTTAATCTGCAAAGAGTGGCATAAAAGCTACACTGTTCTGATGAATCCAGTCTTCCTTTGCCAATGGGTTTAGGCTATCGAGCACTTAAACCATTGGCTAATACTCAACGGCGAGTAAGGAAGGCAAACTACGGAAGCCGTTTCGTGGACACAAAATGTTCGCGATACGGCTTTGCTGAGTTTAACCACCGGGGAACGGAAAACATCCGTGCGATCTCTGTGGTGGCAGCAGTCATCGGTTAGTTTTTTGGGTGACTGTCGTTTATCCCCCCTGCCATCCAGGGTTGCTCCCCGCACCAGTCCGAGGTGAGCTATTCAAAATGCATGAAAGCATCATGGAGCAGTTATGGCAGACCTCCCATCTTCAAGGTGGGAATCTGGCCTATGTTGAAGAGCTTTTCGAAACCTACCTGAGCGACCCCAACGCTATTCCCGAGGAGTGGCGAAATTATTTCGACAAACTGCCCCGTGTCGACGGTTCTCCGGGCAGGGATGTTTCCCACACCGCCATCCGCGAACAGTTTGAGCATATTTCTCGCAACCAGCGCCGACTAGCCGCCGGTGGCGTCCCTGCGTCAGCAACATCCGATGCCGATCGCAAACAAATCCGGGTTCTTCAGCTCATTAACGCGTTTCGTTTCCGCGGCCACCAGCAGGCCAGTCTCGATCCGCTCGGTGTGTGGGCGAGGCCGGAAGTTGAAGACCTGAATATTGGTTTCCACGAACTGAGTGAAGCGGATCTGGATCTGGAGTTCCAGACCGGCTCTCTCAGCTTCGGCGCCGAAACCATGAAGCTACGCGATATTGTCGATGGCCTGAAGCAGACCTACTGCAACAGTATCGGCGCGGAGTACATGCATGTCGTGGATACCCGCATCAAACGCTGGTTCCAGCAGCGTATGGAGCCCGCGCGGTCCCGTCCCGAATATGAAGCCAAGACCCGCCGCCACATTTTCGAGCGCCTTACGGCCGCTGAAGGTCTGGAAAAGTACCTCGGTTCACGTTATCCCGGCGTCAAGCGCTTTGGTCTGGAAGGGGCCGAGAGCCTGATTCCGTGCGTCGACGAATTGATTCAGCGTGCGGGTGGCTACGGTGCGAAAGAAATTGTTATCGGTATGGCTCATCGCGGCCGTTTGAACGTGCTGGTGAACACCCTGGGTAAGAATCCGCGTGAGCTTTTCGACGAGTTCGAAGGCAAGAAGCTGGCTGACGCCGGTTCCGGGGATGTGAAATACCACCAGGGCTTCTCCTCCAACGTGATGACCGAAGGCGGAGAAGTGCACCTGGCGCTGGCCTTTAACCCATCACACCTGGAAATCGTTTCACCAGTAGTAGAAGGTTCCGTCCGTGCGCGCCAGACCCGTCGCAACGACGAGAACGGTACTCAGGTTGTGCCGATCATCATGCATGGCGATGCGGCTTTCGCCGGCCAGGGCGTGGTCATGGAAACCTTCCAGATGTCCCAGACTCGGGGCTATGGCGTGGGTGGCACGATCCATATCGTTATCAACAACCAGGTTGGTTTCACCACCAGTAAGCAAGAAGATGCGCGCTCCACCGAGTATTGCACCGACGTCGCCAAGATGGTTCAGGCGCCGATCCTGCATGTCAACGGTGACGATCCCGAAGCGGTGATGTTCGCCACGCAGATGGCCATGGACTATCGCAACGAGTTTAAGCGCGATGTGGTTATCGATTTGGTCTGTTATCGCCGTCGCGGCCATAACGAGGCTGACGAGCCGTCCGCCACCCAGCCTGTCATGTACGAAAAGATCCGTAAGCGCAAGACCACGCGCGACCTCTATGCCCAGCAGCTCGTTGAAGCCGGCGTGATTGGCGAAGACGACGTTAAGTCGATGGAGCTGGAGTATCGTGATGCCCTCGATAAGGGCGATCATGTTGTTAAAGCGCTGGTCAAGGAGCCCAATAAGGAGCTTTATGTAGACTGGCACCCGTACCTGGGGCATGAGTGGACCGCTAAGTGTAAGACCAGCGTTGCGTTACGTACGCTGCAGCGCTTGGGCAAAAAGATGGGCCAGCTCCCCGAGGGTTTCGCCGTTCAGCGTCAGGTGTCCAAGATCGTTGACGACCGAAAGAAGATGACCCAGGGCGCGCTACCGATCAACTGGGGCTACGGCGAAGTCATGGCCTACGCGACACTGATCAACGAAGGACATCCTATCCGCCTTACGGGTCAGGATGTCGGGCGCGGTACCTTCTCCCATCGTCATGCGGTGTTGCATAACCAAAAGGACGGTACGACCCATATCCCGCTAAAGGATATCTCCGAGAACCAGCCTCGATTCGATCTCTACGATTCGCTGCTTTCCGAAGAAGCGGCCATGGCCTTCGAATATGGCTATTCGACAACCACACCGGACGCGTTAATTGTCTGGGAAGCTCAGTTCGGGGACTTTGCCAACGGCGCCCAGGTCGTTATCGATCAGTTCCTCACCAGTGGTGAGCACAAGTGGGGCCGTCTTTGCGGTTTGACGCTGTTGCTTCCTCATGGTTACGAGGGGCAGGGCCCGGAGCATAGCTCCGCCCGTATCGAGCGCTTCCTGCAGATGTGCGCCGAGCACAATATCCAGGTTTGCGTGCCGACGACGCCGTCCCAGGTCTTCCACATGCTGCGCCGCCAGGTTAAGCGACCACTTCGTAAGCCGCTGGTAGCCATCACACCGAAGAGCCTCTTGCGTCACAAGGAAGCGACATCCGGGTTAGACGACTTGACCCACGGTACCTTCCAGACGGTTTTGCCGGAGAAGGAGCCACCCGATGCCAAAAAAGCGCGTCGCCTGATTCTCTGTAGCGGTAAGGTTTATTTTGACCTGCTGGAGAAGAAAAAGACCGATGAACGGGACGATGTCGTTATCGTTCGACTGGAGCAGCTGTATCCGTTCCCGGCGGACGATCTGGATGAAGTGCTCAAGCCCTATGGCAAGTTGACGCAGGCGGTCTGGTGTCAGGAAGAGCCTATGAACCAGGGAGCGTGGTATTCGAGCCAGCATCATATGCGCCAGGCGCTTCATCGCCATAATCCGAAGCTGTACCTGCAGTATGCCGGGCGCGCTGCCTCCGCAGCCCCCGCCTGTGGACACCTTTCGGTGCATATTGAAGAGCAGAAGAAACTGGTCAACGACGCGTTTGAAGTCTGACGACTTACCGAATTTAAGGATCCGAGATGTCAACTGAAATTAAAGCTCCCGTATTTCCAGAATCCGTTGCCGAAGGCACTGTAGCGACCTGGCATAAGAAGCCGGGCGAAGCCTGTGAGCGTGACGAGCTGATTGTCGATATCGAAACCGACAAAGTTGTCCTTGAAGTTGTTGCTCCTGCAGACGGGGTTATCGAGGAAATCGTCAAGGATGAGGGCGATACCGTCGAAAGCGGAGAGGTTGTCGGTAGGTTCAAAGAAGGCGCCTCCGGTGGCGCTTCGTCGGAAAAGTCCGAAGACAAGACAGAAAAAAAGGAAGAGGCATCTTCCGGCTCTGACGAGAAGCCTGCCGAACCCAAGAAGGAGGCTGCTGCCGGTGGCGAAGCGATCCTGAGTCCGGCGGCGAGAAAACTGGCTGAGGAAAACGATGTCGATCCCAATTCCGTTCAGGGAACGGGCAAAGACGGTCGTGTAACCAAGGAAGACGTGCAAAAGCATGTCGAGTCAGGCAGCAAAGCCGCTGAGGCACCTTCTGTTTCTGCAGCGCCTCCCAAAGCTGAGGTCCCGACATCCGATATTAGTCCGGGCGAACGTGCCGAAAAGCGCGTACCGATGACGCGCCTGCGTGCAAGTATCGCCAAACGTTTGGTGAACGCCCAGCAAAGTGCGGCCATGCTAACGACCTTCAACGAGGTCAACATGAAGCCGGTGATGGATCTGCGCAAGCAGTACAAGGAGAGCTTCGAGAAGCGTCACGGTATTAAGCTGGGCTTTATGTCCTTCTTCGCCAAGGCCGCTACCGAAGCATTGAAGCGTTTCCCGGCCGTTAACGCCTCCATCGACGGCAACGATATGGTCTATCACGGTTATCAGGATATCGGCGTTGCCGTGTCGACCGACCGCGGTTTGGTGGTTCCGGTAGTGCGCGACGTCGATGGTCTGGGCCTGGCGGACATCGAGAAGAAAATCGTTGAGTACGGCACCAAGGCGAAGGGCGGTAAACTGGGCATCGAGGAGATGACCGGTGGTACTTTCACCATCACCAACGGCGGTATTTTTGGTTCGCTGATCTCCACGCCGATCCTGAACCCGCCGCAAACTGCGATTTTGGGCATGCACAAAATCCAGGAACGTCCGATGGCGGTCAACGGCCAGGTAGAAATCCAGCCGATGATGTATCTCGCACTCTCATACGATCACCGCATGATCGACGGCAAGGAAGCAGTGCAGTTCCTCGTCGCGATCAAGGAAATGATTGAAGATCCGGCGCGCATCCTGCTGGATGTCTGATCGGGTCCATCAACACATTTTAGGAACAGGATAAGTCATGTCTGATAAGTACGACGTTATCGTCATCGGTGCGGGCCCTGGCGGCTACGTAGCTGCCATCAAAGGCGCACAACTGGGTTTGAAAGTTGCGTGTGTCGAGAATTGGACCTCGGAGGATGGAAAGCAGCAGGTGCTCGGTGGCACCTGTCTGAATGTGGGCTGTATCCCGTCCAAGGCACTGCTGGAGATTTCCCACAAGTACGAAGATGCCAACCATCACTTTGCCGAGCAGGGCATTGAGGTGAAGGACGCCTCCATGAATATCGGCAAGATGATGGAGCGTAAGGAAAGCATCGTTAAGCAACTGACCGGCGGTATCGCGCAGCTTTTCAAGGCTAACGGCGTGGCCCCGATTCACGGGCGCGGCCGTGTTCTGGCTAACCGTCAGGTCGAAGTGACAGACAACGATGGCAAGACCAAGAACTACGAAGCCGACAACATTATCATCGCGACTGGCTCGAACCCCATTGAGATTCCCCCGGCACCGCTGACCGAGGGCTTCATCGTCGACTCTGAGGGTGCGCTCGAGTTTGAAGAAGTACCCAAGCGGCTGGGTGTGATCGGGGCCGGTATCATCGGTCTCGAACTCGGTAGCGTGTGGGCTCGCCTGGGGTCCGAAGTGACCATGCTGGAAGCGCTGGACACATTCCTGCCAGCCGTAGACCAGCAGTGCGCCAAGGATGCTTTGAAGCAGTTCAAGAAACAGGGGCTCGATATCAAGCTGAAAGCCCGTGTCACCGGAACTTCAGTCAAGCGCAATCTGGTTAACGTCACCTACGAAGACGGCAAGGGCGAACAGGAACAGAAGTTCGACAAGCTGATCGTCTGCGTTGGTCGTCGTCCTAATACCGATAACCTGCTGGCAGCGGACAGTGGCGTTAACCTCGACGAGCGCGGCTTTATCTTTGTCGATGACTATTGCCAGACCGATGCACCGGGCGTTTGGGCTATCGGTGACGTGGTCCGGGGTCCGATGCTGGCGCATAAGGCGTCCGAGGAAGGCATCATGGTCGTCGAGCGCATTGCCGGCCATAAGCCGCAAGTCAACTACGACGCTATTCCCAACGTTATCTACACCCATCCGGAAGTGGCTTGGGTCGGCAAGACTGAAGAGCAGCTCAAGGCCGAAGGTGAAGCGTACAAGGTAGGCACCTTCCCGTTCGCGGCTAATGGCCGTGCGATGGCGGCTAACGCGGCCATGGGGCTGGTCAAGATCATTGCCGATGAAAAGACCGACCGCATTCTTGGTTTCCATGTCACCGGCCCGCAGGCCTCCGAGATTGTCGCCCAAGGCGTGATTGCCATGGAATTCGGTGCCAGTGCAGAAGATCTGGCACTGACTTGCTTCGCGCATCCGACACTTTCGGAGTCGGTCCACGAGGCAGCTCTTGCAGCAGGAAGCGGCGCCATCCACGTCGCCAACAAGCGCAAGAAAAAATAATAACGGGTGGCCGGGGCAACCCGGCTTGGCTCGCACAGACGGAGAGGGGCGCAACGTGGCGCCTGTGGTTTCAGCAGGACGCTCTCTCGGCGCGGTGCAAGTGATCAATCGATGAGAGCTTCGCGCCACCGTATTTGCGGTGGCACAAGGAGCCGGGCTCGATTGCGTCGTCCGGGTGTATCCTGATGATTCCGATGCGCCGGTCCAGAATTCGCGGTACGCGGGTTCACATTCCCAGGGGGGTAACGACAGGCGCTGCGAGAAGCGGCTTCGGTTGCTCCAGAATGGTTTTCCTCCATATAAGAGTGGGATAACGCTATGAATTTGCACGAATATCAGGGCAAGCAGCTATTCGCTGAATACGGCCTGCCGGTTTCCAAGGGCATCGCCTGCGATACGCCGCAGGATGCTGTTGCTGCAGCTGCTGAGATCGGCGGCGACCGCTGGGTCGTCAAGGCTCAGGTTCACGCCGGTGGCCGTGGTAAGGCTGGTGGCGTCAAGCTCGTCAGCAGCAAAGACGAGATTCGCGAGTTTGCCGAGTACTGGCTGGGTCGCAACCTGGTGACCTACCAGACGGACGAGAAGGGTCAGCCGGTCAGCAAGATCTTGGTTGAAGACCTGACCGACATCGACCAGGAGTTGTACTTGGGTGCGGTCGTCGATCGCGGGACCCGTCGGATCGTGTTCATGGCATCGACCGAAGGCGGCGTCGAGATTGAAAAGGTCGCCGAGGAAACCCCGGAAAAGATCCTCAAGGCGGAAATCAATCCCCTCGTAGGTGCGCAGCCTTACCAGGCGCGTGAGCTGGCCTTCAAGCTGGGCCTGAAAGGTGACCAGATCAAACAGTTCACCAAGATCTTCCTGGGACTGGCGAAGCTATTCGAAGACAAGGATCTGGCGCTGCTGGAAATCAACCCGCTCGTGATCACCGAGCAGGGCAACCTCCACTGTCTGGATGCCAAGATTAACGTCGACGGCAACGCCCTCTACCGTCAGTCGCAAATTCGTGAGATGCACGACCCGTCGCAAGAAGATCAGCGTGAAGCCGATGCCGCCAAGTGGGAGCTGAACTATGTGGCGCTCGACGGCAACATCGGTTGTATGGTCAACGGCGCCGGCCTGGCGATGGGCACCATGGACATCGTCAAGCTCAATGGTGGCCAGCCGGCCAACTTCCTCGATGTCGGTGGCGGTGCGACTAAAGAACGCGTGACCGAGGCTTTCAAGATTATTCTGTCCGACAGTGCCGTTCAGGCGGTTCTGGTGAACATCTTCGGTGGTATCGTTCGTTGCGACATGATTGCCGAAGGCATCATCGGTGCCGTTAAGGAAGTCGGCGTCAAAGTGCCTGTCGTGGTACGCCTGGAAGGCAACAATGCCGAACTGGGTTCCAAAGTGCTGGCAGACAGCGGCCTGAACATCATCGCGGCCACCAGTCTGACTGATGCTGCACAGCAAGTCGTTAAAGCCGCGGGAGGTAAGTAATGAGCGTCCTGATTAACAAAGACACCAAAGTGATCTGCCAGGGTTTCACCGGTGCCCAGGGCACTTTCCACTCTGAGCAGGCCATCGAATACGGCACCCAAATGGTCGGCGGCGTGAGCCCCGGCAAGGGCGGTACCGAACACCTCGGCTTGCCCGTGTTCAATACTGTGCGTGAAGCCGTCGAGTCGACCGGCGCTACCGCGACAGTCATCTACGTTCCAGCGCCGTTTTGTAAGGATGCCATCGTCGAAGCTGCGGATGCCGGTATCGAGCTGATTGTCTGTATTACCGAAGGTATCCCCACGATCGATATGCTCTACGCCAAGGAGTACGTGGATGTCAAGGGCGTACGCATGATTGGTCCGAACTGTCCGGGCGTCATTACTCCGGACGAGTGCAAGATCGGTATCATGCCCGGCCACATCCATAAGAAAGGGCGTGTGGGAATCGTTTCCCGTTCAGGCACCCTGACTTATGAAGCGGTCAAACAGACGACTGATTTCGGTTTCGGTCAGTCT